>JBFWVM010000021.1:0-98730 GCA_050246735.1 Parvibaculaceae bacterium
ATGGACGACCGCTATGGGGCAGTTTGCCATCCACTTCGGCGCGCGTTTTCCGGGCTCAGCTCGCTGAGCCCGGAAAACGCATCTCAACCTTCACAGAGGCCTCTTACACAAAATTTCGGACATTCCCTTCGTGCACGACCTGAGAAAGCCGATCGGTCACACCCATATTGCGACCAACGGGCAAATCAGCAAGACCGGCAAACCCCACAAGACGGCGCTCGACGGTCGCACCACCCGCCACATTGGCCACGAGATCAGCCATCGGTGCCACAAGCGCATCGAGGAAGTGTTCGGTTGGATCAAGGCGTCAGCCGGGCTGGCCAAGGTCAAGCTGCGCGGGCAGGCCCGGGTCGATGCCACCTCCACCCTGGTGCTGGCCGCCTCCACCCTGATCCGGCTGCCCAAGTTGGCGGCGGTGCCGATATGAGCGTGCGGGGACGGTGGCGTCGTGGAAACGACCGACTACGACATGGCTGGACCGTGCTCTTACATCATCTTCGCCGAGAAGGGCAGTGAGTTCACCCTGGACCGCCTTACCGGCTCAATCCATGGAACCTGCCAGGGCAAGGCCGTCGAGTTCACATGGGACGGCAACAATGAGATAGACCCACAAGCGGCCATGGCTGGGCGGAAATCCTCGACGACGGCTCCCCCCAGGGAGATATGCCTCCCAGGACGGCGACGATATTTCCCTTTCTTGCTCGTCGAGCGATCAATTCTTCAACAGCCTGTTAGAAGTGATCGCCGCGCGGTAGGATGATCCATTAACGGGTTTCCGCTAGGTTAAAGTGTTGGCGTATGCGGAAACGGGCGTATGACTAGTAATCATGTAGTGCTGATATACGGGTTCCTTCCGAGTTTTAGCCAGTGACAAGGCGCTTTCCACAGCATCTGGAAGGGCTCTTTAAGTATTTGCGCCAGCCTCACGAGCGAGCCAACGAAGACTTGGCGCTCGGGTATTTCAGGTCACTCTTTGGCGAGGCGTTTCGGAGACAAAAGGAGGCGAAGAAGGCCGATGGATATGTGGCCGGTATCTTCGTCCTGGAGCTAAAAAGCCAAACAAAAAATTGGCTTCACGGCTTGTTTCAAGGTCTCGCTTACAAAAACGAAGGTTTAGATTTTGCTCAAATTGTGGTTGCCGCGAAGAATTTCCTGGCGGTTTGGCAGGTCAGTGACATACCGCATCCCATTCGCACGGAGATAACCAACGCAAAGGAAGCGCCCAACTTCATCGGGGGTGAGTTCGCACGTCGTTACGCCGGCAGAAGGAACGAATTGCTTGAGCTCGCAAGTTGGAATGGGGCGGACCTATTTACTCCACTCTTCCAAAGTGAGGCGGAACTTGTCGTTGAAAGAATGGAAGCTTTCGAAGCCATACTTCGGAATGGCAGAAAGACGCGTCAAAGGATTACACTTGAAAACTTTCCGGCGATCCTAAAGGAAATGGCGACTTATTTTGAAGTTGGGAATGCCGTGAAGGCGGTCCGCGCATTCTATAGTATGATCTACGCTTGGGACTCTTCATCTACCGTTCAAATCAGCAACAAGGCTCTAGACCAAGCGACGCTTGGTGGTGAAATCATTACGAACCTCAGTCCTACAAAAAGAGTCGCCTTCAAGAATTTCGCTGAGGCTCGGTATGTCGCGTTGGATGAAGAAAATAGCTATGATGACTTCTTTGCGCGTTATGACGAAGCGCTGGATGTTGTGGATTCGGGGTTTCGTCGTCAACATGGCATATTCTTCACCGACCTACATCTCGCCAAGTTCGCGATGTGGCTAGTAAAGCAGCATGTACCGGAACTCGGGCAGAATTATCTTGTAATTGATCCTGCATGTGGCAGCGGGAACCTCGTAACAAACTGGCGATCTCCTTTGGAGTTGCGACACAAGGTCGTGAGTGAGATTGAGCCTGAACTGCTTTTTGCTGTCGAGCAACGTATGAAGGGGGATTCGTGGCATAATGGCCGCTTCACTGTTGTACCAAGAGTGTCCGAAAACCGCGGACTCAACTTTCTGGACCGTAGCGCCGAAGAGTATCTCGAAGAAATACGAGTGGCTCTAGCAGAAAAAGGTTATACTCCTGACAAGCCGCTCGCCATCCTATGCAATCCGCCATACCGTAATGACGATGATCAAACAGCGAATGCCGCAAGTTACGCGGTTCATCATACAATTACGGCCATCACTGGAATCGATGCAGCAAGCGAACGGTATTGCTCTTTCCTCGCGCAGATGAAACTTGTATGCGAGGTTGCGCGATCGAGTGGCCTTCCAGGAGAGTCGCTTCTGTTGCTTTTCACGAAATCGGCATGGCTAACTAATCGCACCATATTCCAGCAAATTCGAGGCGAGATTGTTGGAGTGTTTGAGAATATTGCCGGCTTTTTAGTTGACGGAAGCGAGTTTTTCGACATTCGTGGCAAATGGCCGGTCGCTTTTACAATATGGCGTCATAAGGGGCCTAATGCGGAGTTGGATGCTAGTCGGGCGATCCGGATAACCGACTTGACTTGGCTGAAGCGCCGCGAGCTTGAAGATATATTGTGGGCTGATGCCCAGGCGGCGGATGTAGCATGTCGCCAATTGTATGAACGCGAGCAATCGAAGGCTATTGAACTTGGTCATAGACGGCGCAGCATCCGCGTTTGGTCGGGTTACACAATGGTTGATTTCAAGCGCGACCGTCGTCGTTCCGAGGCGGGACAAGCGATAGTAGGTGGCCTGCCTTGGAATGACCGTCGCAGAGCGAATAAAAAGACATATGGCGAAAGTGACGGGGAATACGTCGGATTTATGGATGATTTGACACCTTGTCGCATAAAGCGCTCTCTTCTGGGTAGGCCGTGGTTTAGACTCAACGCCCAATTCATGGACATCAGGAAGAACCGGTGTTTTTCTGGTCCTCCAACACACTGGGGTTACTGCGCCGAGAATTTAGAAGGCGCGAAGCGACTTTTCTTCTGGTATGCACTGACCCGCACATTTGTGCAGATGTCTTATCCCATGTGGGCAGACGCAGAGGACCTATGGGAACCCTTCATACCCTCACATTTGGAAGAGCGGGTCTTCACCTGCTCCGCAGCAATAGTTTTTGCTGAGAACGAATGCGTGGAAACTTACTTTCCGGCGAATAATCCGATTAGAGATACGCGGGAAATATTTGTCCGTAATCCACTCACGCCGCTCGATCAGCATTCCTTCTGGTCGGAGACTATTTGTCCAAACCTAAAAAGAGGACTCTCGCCCGCCGGTGATACGCTTATCGAAGCCGTCAACAACGTCTTTGCGGCATGGAGCGATTGTCTCGGAAGAAAACATGAATTGCCTATCGGTTATAATGCTCCCTATTTCGTCGATAGGCGCTGTCTCACACGCACTGCTGGATTGGTGCAAATCAGAGATTACTGCACTGACTCTCATGTAGAGACGCTTAGGCATATGCTTGATGTGATGCAAAGCAAGCTTAAGGGTGCTAAGAGGGAACTCTTCGAGGTTACAACAGCAGAGTCCGGGTTGAACTACTTTGGGCATACTTCGCAAACTCAAACATCCGCCCTCCCTGGAACCACTAGCTTCGAGAAAGTGCTTTCGCAGCGGCTCGCTCTAGCCGGGCTTATAGTAAGAGAATTGCATGCTGAGCCAAATTTCGGTCGAACGAAACTAGCCAAATTATTCTATTTGGCCGACAAACGAGCTAAATTGCAGCTCCAAACCAATTATGTACGCGAGGCAGCTGGCCCTCTTGATCAACGAGCTCTCTACAATGAACGTATAGGCATTGAGACGCTTGCTCAAAAATACCAGATATTTAAGCCGACATCGCGCGGTAGAATGGTACGCTATGAGGTGTTATCTCGTATTGACGATGTAGATGATCTAGCTCGGGCCCATCTCAGTGATAAGCAAAACGAAATTTTGAGGATTATCGGCCTTTGTCGAAACCTTACAACAGATCAGGCAGAGATAGTCACAACTCTGTATGCTTGTTGGAACGATCTTATGATTAGGAAAGAGCAGATTACAGATGATGCAATTTTGCGGGAATTTCTCAATCAATGGCACCCGAAGAAAGCTCGTTTTTCTCGAAAGAGGCTTCACATGGCACTCGGATGGATGCGTGAACTTGATTTAACCCCTCTAGGGCGAGGCAGTCTCACAGGTAAAAAGCATACCTAAGGTTCGGAGTTACATGCCTCTGTCTGGAACAGACCTCGTACCGACATTTCCCGAGTATTACGCCGATTTTTGAGACGCTGAAAGGTATCACGACGCCCAAGTGAGCGATGGTCCCCGGCCGGTGGGCAGCGATGACGCAGGTGCTCGCTGACATGGTCGCCTTTCGTCATGTTATCGTATTGCGCTCAGCTGAGTTCTTGGGCGAGTCCGATGTAGCAGAACCGATACGCGTCTTTATACTGGACGATTTCACCAACGAGTTGCGCGCCGTCATTGCGGAGCCTTGCAAGCATCTCGTCGATGTCGTTCACGGTGAACATCACGCGGAGGTAACCCAGAGCGTCAGCGGTGTGTTGCGGTGATCCGCAACGGCAAGCGGCGTGAGAAAGGGGGATGGCTTGAGGCGGCCGTGGCCGTCGGGGATCTCGACGCACTGATCGTCCAGTCCGGTGACACGTCCGGCCCATTCTCCTTCGATCGTGGCCCGCCCTTCGAGCTCAAGGCCGAGTTCGCGAAAGAAATCAACCGTCGCTGCGAGGTCATCGACGACGATTCCTACATTGTCCCATTGTCCATCCGTTTGAGCGCCATGTGTCCAATCTACAAGGTGGGATCTACCCGCCCAGAACCTTGCGCAGCGAGGCTTCGATCTGGCCGCCGCAATAGGCGTCGCCATAGTCCTTCCGTGCCTTGGCGGCGAGCTTCGCCAGCGGCGGCAGTTCGGCAACCCGCCGGGTCAGGCCTGCGGTCCTGGGCGCGCTCTCCTCGAGGATCGCCTCGATCGGGCTGAAGCGCGCGGTCATCGTCGACCACAGCGTGGCGGTCACGACGTCGACGATGCCCGGCTCATCGCCGCCGAGCAGAAATCCGCTGCCCGCTTCGAGGCCGTGGCGATCGCCGGTTTCCTCCCACAGCGACATCCATTTCTTCAGACGGGGGCGGAATTCCTGCCAGCGCCTCTTCGTCCACATCTGCCGGCCGCCATCCAGAGTGATCTCGTCGATCACGTCGTTGGCGTCATTGACGACCTTCATCGTCATGGCGCGAAGCGCCGGCGTCGCGGGCAGGAGATGCAGCGTCTCGCCGAGATAAAGGATGATGGCCGGCATCTCGGCGATGGCGAAATCCGCCGTCTTGTCGATCAACACAGGCGGGCCCATGAACGGGACCGGCATCTGCTTCACCCGCCCGTCCATCAGTTTCGAGATCGCGGCGTCGCCGCCTTCGGTCCAGGTCTTTCCGGCATGGGCCAGGACGGCGCGCACGAACTGGCCGCGGAAGGGAACGGACCAGTAGTAGAGCTCATAGTCGGGCATTTTGCGGACTCCTGATCGGCTTCCGGCGATAACGCCTGCGGAACTCGTGTGGTTTCCGGAATGACCGCAAAAGGGCTGGTGCCGGCAGCGAAGGCGTCTGCAGGATGTCCCCGGTGGAACAGTTGGTCCGCTGGCTGGTTGAACAAGGTCAACCCAAGCGGAGATGCGATCCCATGGACCACACCAATCATATACGCCTGACCAGCGCCGAGCTCACGCCCGAGCTCCTCGAGGGCGCCACGATCTACGGACCCGATGATGAGAAAATAGGCTCGGTCGACCATGTGCATGGCGGCCAGGTCGTCGTCGATGTCGGCGGGTTCCTCGGCATCGGCGCCAAGCCTGTCGCGGTCCCGGCAAACCAGATGGACTTCATGCGCGACGAGGACGGAGACGTCCATGCGGTCACGACATGGACGAAGGAGCAGCTCAAGGAAATGCCCACCCATCACGACTAAGGCCTGGCTACGGCACGCAGCGAAACGGCGACATGCAGCGCATCGCCGAATCTTCTCCTTGTCCCGCAGACGGCAGAAGGAGAGTGAAGGTGAAGCCTGTGGATCGGCAGATACCGCGCTCGTACCCAAGGCGACGAGAGGCTCGTCCAGTTGCGCGAATGTCTCGCCCATCGCGGGCGCAGTCCATCACATCACCGAAGTTGTGGAACGGCAGATGTGCGCAACGGGACCTCCAGGAGCGCCGAGGCGTGCACATGTCAACCAGACCTGCCTACCAGCAACACGAGCGCAGCGTTTGCCGGATGAGGGCGCTACAGGCGACATATGCTTGCGCTTTCAGATCATCGCTGGGAAGGCAGTTCACCGTCACGACATGGGTTTTGCAGCCAGGCCAGCTTTACCAGTAAGGGCCGTTAATCAAGAAATCCTGGTCATGCCTGCGTCTGGGCCTATGCCGCTTGATCCTCGGCTATCTTGATCAACGACTCGGCCGGAATGCCGAGACCCTTGTGCAGCCGCCACACCATGCGAAGGGTAAGCGGCCGCTTCCGATTGAGCACCTCATAGACGCGATTCCGGCTGCCGATGTAAGGAACGAGATCCCGTGGCTCCAGGCCTTTCTGTTCCATGTGGTACTTGATCGCCTCGACGGGGTCGGGCAGGTCGATTGGATAGTGCTTCGCTTCCCAGGCCTCAACCAGCGTCACCAGCACGTCAAGCCGATCGCCTTCGGGTGTGCCCCACTTGGCAGCCATGAGCCCTTCGATTTCGCTGAGCGCACGGCGGTAATCGCGCTTGGTCTTGAGCGGAGTGATGTCCACGGTGTCTGCTCCTCAAATGGTTTGAGCGTCAATTCTGTCGTATTCGCGATGCGTGCCGATGAAGCGGATGTAGACGACACGGTACGGGTGGTTGATCCACACAACCACGCGGTATCTGTTGCCGGCGATGTTGAACAGGACCCGCCCGTCTTTGAGGATGCTTGCCGTGCCGATGTCCCGCTTCACGTCGGCCGGTGTCACCCAATCGGCTGCACGCACTTGCCGGTACCAGGCCATCACCGGTTCGCGTGCGTCGGCATGGCCGGGGCTTTTCTCCGGAAACGCCTTCAGCGTGCTGAGCGCGATGACCCGCATTCCAAGCATCTACCATAGTCCCAGCTTGGGACCAAGCATTTTTAGTCCCAATTTGGGACGAGACGCGCAATGCGCCGCCGCGCTGGCGGTATTTTCGATTTGCCATCTTGCGCGATGAGTTGCGAACCGAGGACGGCAGGTGATGGGCTCTCAAAGCCGAATGTGCGCGATGGACGGTGGGATACGGCTTTTTTGACACGCGGTCGAAAAACGCATGATCTCAACGGTGCATTTTTTTTGACGGTGCGCGAGACGGTATCTTGGCTCAGGCCGCAGAAAAGACATTGCAGACTCAGCCAGATAACGCTGCTATCGGCATCGAGTGGGAGTAGGGGCTAAGTGCCTGCGGGAAACAGGCGGCCTACAAAGCGTGATTTCTCAGACGGTTGGATCGAGGACCAAGGCAAACCTCCGGAAAGGCCCTGACGAAAAGCCATGGGATTTGGAGTGTTCGTTCATCGCTCGGACTCGATCTACGACGACAGTCCAGCTGAACAATATCAATTTCCCAGCCAGTATCTGCGTCGCGTCGAGGCCTGCGTCGGCGGCTGGATAATCTATTATGAACCGCGCAAGATCGCCGAGACGCGGGGCTATTTCGCAATTGCAAAGGTTCGCCAGGTTATTCCCGATCCCGGCGTTTCCGGGATGTATATTGCGTTGATTGAGCCGGGAAGCTACCTCGACTTTGCCAATCCAGTCCCTTTCAACGGCGCGACGGGACCGGTGGAGCAAGGCGTTCTCAATGACCGGGGACGGCTTTCGGGACGCGCTCGATCTGCGGTCCGCACAATCTCTCCTGAAGATTTCAGCCGGATAGTCGAGCTGGGCTTCGAGGAAAAGGCGCTCCTGTTGCCTCGGCTCGACAATGACGTGTCGTCGTCTGGCTTTGACGATGAGCAGGCGCCTTTCAAGTTTGACCAGCAGCGCGACCGCATCAGCGTCACCGTGTCGAGGGCTTTACGCGATCGAATCTTCCGGCGCGTCGTCCTGCGCGCCTATGATGAGCGCTGCGCCATCACTGGGCTGAAGCTCATCAACGGAAAAGGGCGGGCGGAAGTCGCCGCCGCACATATCCGCCCGGTGGAAGCAAGCGGGCCGGATATCGTCGGCAATGGGATCGCTCTTTCGGGCACCGCGCATTGGATGTTTGATCGTGGTCTTATTAGCCTGGCCGACAATTTGGAGATACTGATCTCGCGGCAGATCAACGATCCGCGAGAAATACGATCCATCATCAACAAATCCGGTTGCGCGCTTGCGCCGCGGCGAATATCGGACCGTCCGCATCCGCATTTCTTGAAATGGCATCGCGAGCATTGTTTCAAGCGATGACAGGCGGCGAGGTTGCCCGAGTGACGCGGTGGCGCATGGGGGTGGATCAGCCGGTCAGAGATCCAAAACACGTTCAACCCAAATCCCAGGAAAATCGGGCTCGTCACCCGGCCTATTTGCAAGGCCGATTTCATTTCACCTTAAGTAATGTTACTAATCCGAGTCGTTGACTGCTGCGGCCTCTGACTCGAAGATCGGCAAAAGACTCTTATATCCGAGGTGTTGAACATGGCCGTGACGGAACGCAGATGTGCCATCGTGACCGGCGGCCGGCGGGGGATCGGCCGGGGCATCGCGCTTGCCTTGGCGCAGTCCGGCTTCGATCTGATCCTCAACGACGTCGTCCATGACGGCGATGCGGAAGAGACCCTGGCCATGGTCCGCGGGCAGGGCGCGCGCATCCATCTGGCCGTCGCCGACATTGCCGATCTGGCGGGCCATGCCGGGCTGGTCGACCAGTCCTACCGGCATTTCGGCAGGCTCGATTGCCTCGTCAACAATGCCGGCATGATGTGCGTGCGCGGCGACATGCTCGATGCCACGCCTGGGGATTTCGACAAGGTGCTGGGCGTCAACCTTCGCGGCACCTTCTTCCTGACCCAGGCCGCGGCGAAGCGGATGATCGCCGAGGACGCGAGCCGGCAGGGGCGGAGCATCGTCACCATCACCTCGGCCAATTCCGTGATGGTGTCGCCCGAGAAGACGCCCTATTGCCTTTCCAAATCGGCCCTGTCGATGATGACCCAGCTCTGGGGCGTGCGCCTCGCCGAGCACAATATCGCGGCTTTCGAGATCAGGCCCGGCTTCATCGAGACGCCGATGTCGGCGCCGGTGCGCGAGCGCTTCACCGGCATGATCGAGGCGGGCGCGACGCCGATCCGCCGCTGGGGCAAGGCGGAGGACGTGGGGCGCACGGTGGCGAGCCTCGCCACCGGCGCCCTGCCTTACAGCATCGGCCAGCCGATCAATGTCGATGGCGGCCTGCTGGTCTTTCGACTCTGAAGCGTGATTCTATTTCGGGCCGAGCCCGAGAAGCTCGACGGTCCTGAGCGGTTCCTCGTCCTTCCGGCAGACTTCGAGCTCGAGCAGCGTGCCGCAGTCCGTGCAGGAGAAGGCCCGCAGTTCGAGCTCCTCATGCAGCCTGACATGCGGGCCGCAGCTTGCCGGCGGGACGACGGCGCGATGCGCCTTCGCCTTCCAGTCGCCGTCGGCGCGACCGTAATCGGCTCCGCAGCAGCACCGAAAATGCCGGTCGCTGCCGACGTGGAAGTCGGGCCGGTTCGCAGGCGAGCGTTGCGGGGGCTTCTTCACGGGCTGCCGCCCCAGCCGCGCCGTCCGGATCCGGTCGCGCAAGGCTTCCGTTCCGCGCTCGTCGACCGTGCCGTCATCGTGAAGCACTACGCCGTAGAGATCCCCGGCGGACCGGCGCGTGACGAAACCCGTCGCGACGTCGCGCGCCACACGGCCGGGATCCCGGCGCAGCGGGTCGCCGTAACCGCCGCCGCCCTGGAACGTATAGGCGAGCACGTCACCGTGCCCGATGCGGAAGCTTCCGGGCTTCGCCCCGATGTCGCGCGCTGCCGGATCGCGCATCACCTCATTGGCCGATGCGTAACGCTCGAGCAGTGCAGCGCTATCGTTGTTCGATCGCCTGAGATAGTGGCTGGCGACGGCGCCCGGCAACCCGCCGAAAAGGCCCGTCGAATTCGGGACCTCGATCCCGTGCCCGACCAATGTCGCATCGAAGCCCTCGACATCGTGCGGCGTAAGGCCCACCGCCGTCGTGGCGCCGCCGCGCATGCGCCCCGGTCCTCCCGTGTCCGGAACGAACGAGCGGAAGAGATAGAGAATGGGGCTGGACGATTCGTTCGCCTCGACATTGGCGATCGACGGGCGCGGCACGTCGTAATCGCCCGAGCCGTCGAGCCCGTCCCGGCCGATCGAGGCGCCGCCGCCGCCCGCCATCGAATCGAGAAGGAACGCGCCGAACCTGCTGCCGTCGCGGTCGCGCCCGCCGAAGGTCAGGACCGACATCTGCCCCTTGGTCACGGCCTGCGCCTCGCCGGCCGTCGCTTCGGTCATGCTGACGAGACGCGAGAGTGCCGCGACCGCGACATTCATCACGATCCACACGGTCGAGATGGTGGCGCCCGAAACCGGCGCCGGCCACCTGGCATTGCAGACGATGCCTTCCGGCGCGCGAATGGCGACGGGCCGCAGCACGCCCTCGTTCCAGCGGATGTCGGGCGCCAGGATCGGCAGCAGGCCGGTCAGGAGCGCGCCCTTCATGCCCGACCAGGTGCAGTTGATGAAGCCCGGCGCCTGCGGCGAGGTGCCGGTCAGATCGAAGGCGAGCTCGTCGCCGCGCTTCTCGACCGCCAGGCACACGCGATAGAGCGCGTTCGACAGGCCGTCATGGTCGATATAGTCGCGGGCGCGGTAGATCCCGTCGGGAAGCGAGCCCAGGCGCTCGCGCATGCCGCGCTCGGACGCGTCGATCTCGGCATGCATGACGTCGACGACGGTGCCTTCGCCATAGCGGTCGAACAGTTCGTGAAGCCGGCGCGCCGCGACGGTGTTGGCGGCGATCATGCCCTTGAGGTCGAGGCCGACCACGTCGGGAAGCCGGGTCATGCCCATGATCATCTGCCAGATGTCCTCGCGGATCTCGCCGTTCTCGACGATCTTGATGCCGGGAAGCAGCATCGCCTCCTGCTGGACGTCGGTGGCGGAATAGGCCCAGCTCCCGAAGCTCATGCCGCCGGTATCGAGCTGATGCGCGCAGGACCCCGCCCAGGCGATGAGCCTGTCCTCGGAGAAGATCGGCGCGACGATCGAAACATCCGGCTGGTGGATGGCGCCCTTATAGGGATCGTTCAGGATGAACATGTCGCCGTCGCGGATGCCGGGATTCCTCTCGAAGCGCTCGATGATGCTGCGGATCACCGTCGACATGGTGCCGGTATGGAAGATCACCTGCGGCCCCATGGTGACGATCGAGCCGTCGGCGAGATAAAGCCCGTTGTTGAAGTCGGTCGCGTCGGTCACGACCGGCGAGCCCGAGATCGACTTGAGCGTGATCGCCTGCTCTTCGGTGATCGCCTGAAGCTTGTGGCGGATCACCTCGAAGGTGATCGGATCGAAGGACCGCGCCGCGGATTTCGGCGGGGCGGTCATGCGCGCGCTCCCAGCTCGATCACCAGGTTTCCGAATGTGTCGACGACCGCCGTCTGTCCGGCCGCGACATGAACCGCGGTTTGCGGGTGCTCGATCATCGCCGGGCCCGAAACGCGCTCGCCGATGGGCAGGTCCTGCCACGTCCACACGGGCGTCGCGGCCCAGGCGTCGGCGCCGGCATCGAAGATTTCGCGCGATCGCGGCTGCGGCCGCGCGGTCGCGGCCGGATGATGGGGGACGGGCTTGCGGGTGCGCCCCAGGCCTTCGACGCGGAAGGTCGTGAGCTCGATGCCGGCCTGCCGGAAACCCGAGCCCTTGCCGTAGAGCGCCTCATAGGTCTTCTCGAAGAGCTCGACCGCGGCGACGATGCTGCCGCGCGTGACCCCGCCTCCCGGAAACGCCACGACGATATCGTGCGTCTGCCGGCGATAGCGCATGTCGATGGTGCGGAACATGTCGGCCTCCGCCTTTGGAACGCCTGCCGATTCGACGCGCTCGATGCATGCGGCCTCGAGCTCGGCGAAGATGGCCTCGATCGCGGCGGGATCGAGCCCGCTCCAGGGATCGGCGGCGCCGCCGCCGCCGCGCATGATCGACGTCCGCTCCACCGACTGATGGATGTCGGAGGCGAGCGCGCCATAGGCCGAATGCGCCATGCTGGTCGCCGGGACGACGATGCGCGGGACGCCGAGATCGGCCGCGAACGAGGCGCAATGCACCGGCCCGGCGCCGCCATAGGCGAAGAGAACGAATTCGCGCGGATCATAGCCGCGCCCGACGGTCACCTCGCGCAGGATGTCCGACATATGGGCGTCCACGACGTGCCTGATGCCGGCGGCCGCCTGTTCGACCGAAAGGCCGAGCGGACCGGCGATCTGCTCCCGGATTGCCGAGACCGCCGCGTCGCGGTCCGCATGCATGCGGCCGCCGAGAAAATTGGCGGCCGAGATGATGCCGAGCGCGACGTCGGCATCGGTCACGGTCACCCGCGTGCCGCCGCGGCCGTAGCAGACGGGGCCCGGATCGGCGCCGGCGCTTTCCGGGCCGACGCGCAAGAGGCCGTTCTCCACGCGCGCGACCGACCCGCCGCCGGCGCCGATGGCGCGGATGTCGATCATCGGCTTGTTGAGATGATAGCCGCCCGATTCGTGCCTAGTCGAGATCAACGCCTTGCCGTCGACGATGAGCCCGACGTCGAAGCTCGTGCCGCCCATGTCGGTCGTGATGACGTTTCGATGCCCGAGCGCCTTGGCGAGATGCAGCGATCCGAGCACGCCGCCGGTGGGGCCGCTGGCCACGAGCTGCACCGGCTGGCGGGCCGCTTCCTTGACCGGCATGACGCCGCCGGCGCTGTTGAGAATGTGGAAGTTGCCGGTGAAGCCCCGGTCGCGCAGGAGGTCCTCCATCTTTTCGAGATAGGTCACGACCTTGGGTGCCAGATAGCTGTTGAGCGCCGTCGTGGCGGTGCGCTCATATTCGCCGAGAATGGGCGCCAGGTCGCAGGAGATGCTGACATAGGCGTCGGGCCGCATCTCGCGGATGATCGCGGCGGCGCGGCGCTCATGCGTTTCGTTGCGGAACGACCAGAGAAAGGTCACCGCGAATGTCTGCGCGCCGCGCGCGGAGAGGTCGTCCACCGCCTTGCGCACGCCCGCCTCGTCCAGGGGCACGAGAACGCGTCCGGCATAATCGACGCGTTCGGCGATCTCGGCGCGAAGCTCGCGCGGGATGATGGGATCGGGATAGCGCCGCCGGCTGTACCAGCCGAGCTGATCGGAAGGCATCCCGACGGTGAAGCCCATCAGGCGCTGCAGACCGATGGTGTCGCCGAAACCGCGCGTGGTGAGAAGGCCGGTCCTGGAGCCGGTACGCTCGATCAGGGCGTTCGTCGCCTGCGTCGTCCCATGCCCGAACGTCCTGATCCGCGCGAGCAGATCGTCGGCCTCGATATCGAGCCCTTCCGCGGCGACGGCGATTGCATTAAACACGCCCTTCTCGAGTTCCCCCGGGGTGCTCAGCGCCTTGGCGGTGCTGATCCTGCCGTCGTCATCCATCAGGACGAGATCGGTGAAGGTCCCGCCGATATCGATTCCGAGATACACTGAGCTCCTCCCGAGCGCGCCGCCGTCGTCGCTTGTTCTTATGAAGGCTCACTATGAAGCAGATTGTCATGATCGGTAAGCCGCTCAGTCATGTGCGCAGCCCATATCTCCTGCGCGACCTGATCCGGGCGGACGGCGGCGGCATTGCCGTCACGACGGAAGAGCTGGATCATGCCGGCCTGGCCGGTTTCATGGCGCTCTCGCGCAAGCGCGACGGCGTGCTGGGACTGATCGTCACGACGCCGTTGAAATCCGCGGTTTGCGCCCATGCCGACCGGCTTACGGCGGACGCCGCCTTCATCGGCGCCGCGAATTGCCTCCGCCGTGACGGCGCAGAATGGCTCGCCGCCAATTTCGACGGCTACGGCTTTGCGAACGCCTTCACGGACCGCGTCGACATCGGCGCGCGGCCGCGCATTCTGCTGATCGGCTGCGGCGCCGCGGGAAGCGCCATTGCGGCCAGCCTGGTTTCCATCGCGGAAATCGATCTCGTCCTTTTCGACCGCGAGCCCGCAAAGGCCGAGGACTTCGCCGCGCGGCTGCGGACATTCGCCCCGAAGTCCGCCATCCGGTCCGTTGCGCAGCCGATGGCGGCGGATATCGTCGTCAACGCTTCGACCGCCGGCATGGAGAATGACGACGAATCGCCGGTGCCCGACGCCATTCTGGAAAGAGCGCGCGTCGTCGGCGATATCGTGATCCGCGACACGGCGCTCAAGCGCGCGGCGCGCGAGCGTGGCAAGACGCTCATCGAAGGCGAAGCGATGGTGCGCGGGCAGGCACGGCTTCTCTACCGTTTTCTCACCGGCCGGGACCGGTCGGAGCGCGAGGCGCTTGCCGCATGCGGGAGAGCCGGGTAACCAGAGGGCCGCAATACGGGAGACATGGATCATGCGGCTGGTCAGCTTCAGGAAGGACGGGATCGAAGGCTGGGGCGCGGTCAAGGGCGGCGGTATCGTCGACATGATCCAACGTTTCGAAAGGAGATATCCTTCGGTGCAGGCGGTGCTCGCCGCTTCGGCCCTCGACGATGTCGCCCGCGAAGCCCGCGCCGCGTCGCCCGACTTCGACATTGCCGCCGTGAAACTGCGTCCTCCCATCCCGGCGCCCGGCAAGATCATCTGCATCGGCCTCAACTATCGCGCCCATGTCAGCGAGGGCGGCGGCGAGGCGTCGTCGCATCCCTCCCTGTTCACGCGCTTCGCCGATACACTGGTCGGCCAGGACGAGCCCATCATCCGGCCTGCCGTCTCCGACGATCTCGACTATGAATGCGAGCTGGCGCTGGTCATCGGCAGGCCGGGCCGGCACATCCCGCGCGAGTCGGCGATGGGCCACGTCGCGGGCTATTCCTGCTTCAACGACGCCTCGGTGCGGGACTATCAGGTTTCGCATTCCCTGCCGGCGGGAAAGAACTTCTTCGCCACCGGCGGCTTCGGCCCCTGGCTCGTGACCGCTGACGAGATCCCGGACCCGGGCGGTCTCGCCTTGCGCACGCTCGTCAACGGCGTCGAAGTGCAGCACGGCAACACCAGGGACCTGATCTTCGACATCCCCGCGATCATCGCCTATGTGTCGGGCTTCACACCGCTCGGGCCTGGCGACGTCATATCCACGGGCACGCCGGAAGGCGTGGGCTTCCTGCGCAAGCCGCCGCTTTTCCTCAAGCCGGGCGACATGGTCGAGATCGAGGTCGAGAAGGTCGGAACGCTGCGCAATCCGGTGATCGCCGAGAGCGTCTGGAGCAAATCCCGCCAAAGTTGAAGACTTTCGCGAATCCTTTTCGGCGAAGTGTTTCCACTTCGCCGGGATGCGCGCTAAGCGCCGACCGTCCTGGCATAGGCGGCGTGGCGGTCCTCGATCTCAGCGTCCGCGAGCTCGCCGTCATGCACGAGGATGCGGTAGCGCAGCGTCGTCGACTGGCCTTTCGTCACGCTCGCGGCGCGATTGCGGAACGGTCCGACCGTCACGACGCCCCAGTCCGTCACGAACCAGGCGTCTTCGTTTTCCGCCTTGGGCTCGGGAATGACGGTCACTCCGGCAACATGGCCGCCGCCGATGGGGCCGGCATAATCGATCCAGCGCGCGCCTTCGCCGGTGATCGCCGCACCGGTCCTGCCGCGATCGTCGCGCACATGGCCCCCCGACGTCACCGAGATCGCTTCCGCGACGCGCACGTTGAAAAAGGCATGCCGCGTCGGACCAATGGCGAAATCCCAGTCCGCGGCGCTGATCCGCGAGGCGAAGTCGATCACATACGTCTCGTCTTCGGCCGCGATGTCGATGGTCCGCTCCTCGGTGAGGGCGATGCGCCCATGGGGCGCCGCCCATTCGACGGGTCCGCGCCATTCGAGCTTCTGGGTGAGCCGGAAAGACCGATCGCCCGTCGAGCGGCCCTTGACGCCGGTCTGCAGGATCGAGCCCGGCGCGCGGCCCTGGAAGGTCTCGTTGAGATAGAAATTATAGGTGTAATCCTCGAACCGGCCGCCCATCGCGGGCATCCTGCAATGCACGTGATCGGCGGCGATCCAGCAGGAGCTGTGATGCGGGTGATCGGCCGGCGCCTCGGTCGTCACCAGGAACCCCGCCGGGGTATAGAGCGGGAAGACATAATTGCGATGCTTGCCCTGGGTGAGGCTCAGGACCTGCTTCCTGCCGAGCCGCAATGTCTGCCGCTCGGTCGCCGCCCAGGCGCCTGTCGGAAGCGCGATCGGATCGTCGTCGAAAGTGAAACTCATCGCTCCAGCATTCCTGTTTTGGCGAAAGACTGAAGCTGTTCGAGGAGCTTTGTCAACGCGCGGCGGAGGCGGCACTGATATCAGCATCAAGGATTTTTGACGATTCGTGGTTCCAACTGCAGCCGTGCACGGGAAATTTATGTGGCAATTGATATCAATGGATTTTTATATCAGCATGGTTGGCAATCGGCTGTGCGCTCCAGAATCGTTGGCGAAGCCTCCACCGTCGACAGTCGCCCAGCCCGCGTGGTCAAAGGGACTGACGATGTATGGCCAGCCGAAATATCGATAGATTGGGTCCATAGACGGCCTATAGACGAGAGGGGAACCGGTGCTCGCAACGATCGAACGCAATGCTCTGGTGGTCCTGGCTGTATCGGCGGCTCTGGTCGGAGTCGCCGTGGTGCTGCATTTCCTGGATGCCGGGCCGATCCCGAGCTTTGCTGCCTGTGCCCTGGCGCTGGCCGCCATCGCGCATCTGATCGGTGAGGCGACGGACCAGTTGGGAAACTACCTTGGTCCGGCCGCCACAGGCATCGTCCAGTCGGCCGTGGGCAACCTGCCCGAGCTGTTCATCGCAATCTTCGCGCTGCAGGCGGGCCTCCTCGTGGTGGTGCAGGCCTCGCTGATCGGTTCGATCCTCAGCAACGCACTCCTTGTCCTCGGCCTCGCCTTCGTCGCGGGCGGCACGCGGCATGGAGTTCTGACGTTCGAGGGCCAAGCTCCGCGCATGATCGCGATCCTGCTCTTGCTGGCGGTTTGCGCCCTGGTGCTGCCGACGCTCGCGCACGAACTGCATCTTCCAGCCGGGGCGCATGAGCAGGCGCTGGCGGTGGTGTGCGCGATCGTCCTCCTGCTCGTCCTCGCGGTCCAGACTCGGGCCATGCTCGCCCATGAGAGTCAAAGGACAGTGCCCGCCGAGGCGCACAGGCGTGCCCATGCGTGGCCGCTCGCCATGGCCGTCGGCGTGCTGGTCCTGTGTGGAATCGCGGCGGCTCTGGTGTCGGACTGGTTCGTCGATGCCCTCGAACCGGCGATAGAGGCGCTCGGCGTCAGCCAGGCTTTCGCAGGCCTCGTCGTTGTCGCGATCGCCGGCAACGCCGTCGAGAACGTTGTCGGCATCCGGCTCGCGGCCCAGGGCAGGGCCGACCTTGCGATCAGCGTCGTGCTCAACAGCGCGCTTCAGGTCGCCGTTGCGCTGATTCCCATCCTGATCCTCGTCAGCTTCGCGTTCGGCGGTCCGCCTTTCACACTGGCGATCCCGCCAATTCTCGCCGTCGCGCTCTTCCTGTCGGTGCTCGTGGTCACCGTCGTGACGGTGGACGGCCGCGCGGACGTCGTTGACGGCGCAGCGCTCGTCGGCCTCTACATCATCATCGCAGCCATCTTCTGGTGGGGGTGAGGTTGCGCGCGCGAAGCCGAACCCGGGTGAGATGTCCGGCAAGCGCGCCTGCTTTCGGGTCAGCTTTCCTTCTCGGAACCCGGCAGATTTGCCGCGCGGCGCTTCCGTCACTGGCGTGGCGCAGGAGCCTCGTGAATTGCCCATGATGTCTCGTCAGGCCGGCACGCGCCCCTTGACCGCGTTCGCGCGGGCCGCGCAGGTGATGCGCCCATCGGCGGCGGCGGGCAGGCGCGCGCGCACGCGCGTCTTGAGCGCCTCGGCGTCGGCGGAGGGGAGTGCGGCGAGCATCGGGCCGAGCGAGGGCGACTTCATGCCCGTCTGCCACCAGTCGTCGAAACCGGCGAAGGTCCGGTGCACGGTGATCTCCCGCGTTTCGACATCCTCGAGTCCGGCACCTTTCCATAGGTCCCGCATGGCCCCCATGCGCGAGGCCTCGAGCTGCGGCGGACGCGGCGAGGAGAGGCCGGAGCCGCGGAGCTCGGCCAGCAGCGGCTCGAGCGGGAAGCCGCCGCCCGTCATGTCCCACATATAGGCGGCGGCGATGCCGCCCGGCCGCACCACGCGCGCCATTTCCGCAACGCCCCTGGCGGGCTCCGGCACGAAGACGAGGACCAGCGCCATGACGGCGGCGTCGAAGCGGTCCGCCGGAAAGGGCAGCGCCAGCGCGTCGCCCAGGCGGAATTCCGCAAGCCGCGCCGCCGGGCGCGTGCGCGCGAAAGCGAGCTGCCCTTCGGACGGGTCGACGCCCTGGACTTCCGCCGGCGCGCAGCGCTCGGCCAGGAGCTGGGTGAAGGCCCCGTTGCCGCAGCCGACGTCGATCCATCGCAGGCCCGGGGGCGGCGCCAGCCAGTCGAGGAAGACCGCGCCGGCGGAGCGGCTCCAGATCCCCATCATCTGCTCATAGGCCGCGCCGTCGTCGAAGCGGATTGTCTGCCCGGTCACGGGTGGTGTCCTCCATGGAGCGCAGGTGCGATGGCGCAGAGTAGGGCGGCGCAGGTTCCCCTGGAAGCGGAAATCCCCCGAGCTTCCCTCGATCAGGCAAGCGGAGCAATCTGTCGCACGAGCCATGCGACATGCCGGAGGTATCTGACGTGAATGCCGCACCCCGCCGCAGCCCGACCGGGCTTCGCCGCTTCCTCGACCTCCCGCAGCAGCGCGACTGGATGCTCGGCAGGACGGTCCCGCCCGACACCGGCGAGCGCGCGGAATCGCCAGAGCTGCGCCTCAGATATCTCGCGCGCTTCGAGAAGCTGCTCCGCCACCCGCAGGCGCCGGAGGTGCTCGCCCTTCTGCGGCGCTATGGCCGCGACTGCATCCCGATCCCGCGCCGGACCGAGCGGCACTACTGGTCGGTCTCCTGCCTGCCCTCGACGCCCGGCAAGGCGCTCGTTCGCGTCAATGCGAGCTGGATGGAGCTCTTCGCCGCCTATGCCGAGGGCGAGGGCATCCGCGCGAGGTTCCTGCTGCATCTTTCGGATTTCACCGCCGACCGCTCGCTCGACCGGGACAAGGTGGACATGGCCTTTCTCGAGGGCTGCGTGGCGGCGCCGGAAGACGTCGGCTGCTTCTTTCCGCGGGGCGACGACATTTTCGGCGTCGACGTCAGGGGATCCCGCTCGATCGGCACGTTCATGGGAAGGCGCCGCGTGCTGCGCGCCATCCGGGCCTTCAACCTGACGCACATGAACCGGGGCCGGAACGCCTATCAGGCCAGCCACTGCTACAGCCTGGCGGACCACATGCTTTAACGCGCATATCCCGTGATGACGGTGACCGCGCTACGCCGTCTTCCGCGCGACGATGGAGCTTTCAGATCGTCGCGGTAATCGATTTGTCTTGTTTTAATTCGTATTATCCGTACAATACGGGTTTCATAAAAGACAGAGGAGGCCGAGTCATGGCCAAAGTCGGCGCGCTGGAATTTCAGCGAAAGTTCGGCGAGTTTCAGCATCGGGCACAGCGCGAACCGGTCGAGATCACTCGGCATGGCCGGCGGGAGTTCGTGCTGATGTCGGCCGAGCACTATGACTGGCTGAAAGCTGCCGCGCAGCGCACGCACCGTACTGCCGATGCGGCCCAGGTGGTGATCGACGCCGTGGAACGAGCCCAGATGGACTTGGAGCAGGCGTCTCTCGACCAACTGCTGAAGTAGGCAGGCGGCGTGGCGCTTCCTGATCCGAAGCCCGGTTTGGTCATACGGTGCGACTATCTGTGGTCGCACGAGGTGGCCGGCGGTCGAGACCAGGGCAAGGATCGTCCGGCCTGTCTTGTCGCGGCCAGCGATGACGTTGCACGGCCACGCTATGTCGTGCTGCTGCCGATCACGCATGTCCCGCCTTCAGGCACAACCGTCGGAACCGAGATTCCGGCCAAAGTGAAACAGGCGATCGGTCTCGATGATGAGCCGGCCTGGGTGATCGTGTCGGAGCACAATATCGATGAATGGCCGAATGGCGGCCTGTCACCGATTCCCGGCAAGAGCGGTGCGTTCAGCTACGGCTTCATACCGCCGGGGCTGTTTGCAAAGATCAAGGCGCGTTTCCTCGCACTGGCGAGACAGAAGAAGAGCGCCGCGGTCCGTCGCTGATCGATGAGATTGGCGAGGAGGCCGCCATGAAAAGAATTTTGCGCGGTCTGATCGCGGCAGTAAGCCGCGCGACCGGTTTGCCGCGACGGGTGGTGTCGATCGAATCATCCGCCTCGACCCGGTCCACGAATTCGCTCAGATGGGCCTTGGCGTCCGCCGGATCGATCGCATTCATCCGTTGTTCCTGACCATGGAATTTTGCGCTTTCCTGTCATTGCGATCCGCTGAAGACGATGCCGCGCTACGCCGTCTTCCGCGCGACGATGGAGACGGCTCTCAGATTGTCGCGGTAGCGCTCGAAGACCCGGCGCATGGCGAGCACGCGCCGCCGCGCGGGCCAGTCGGTCAGGACGTTCTTCGCCAGCCTGAGCGCGCCCGCGAGGCCTTCGTCCTGGACGACGCGGCGCGGGCGCAGAAGATGCATGGGAGCATAGTCCTCAGCGGTGACCTCGAAGCCGGCATCCTCGAGAAGTGCCTTCCATTCCGACGCGCGCAACGGACGCGCCCCGACGTGAATGACCGAGGACAATGTGCGGTCGATCTCCTGCTTGCGCTCGGCCGGCATGTCGTCGGGGACGATGCACAGCTCGTGAATGCCGTACCGGCCGCCCGGGCGCAGCAGCCGGCAGGCTTCGGCGACGATCCGGCGCTTGTGCTCCGCGGTGTTCATGCTCAGCATGGCCTCGCCGACGACGACCGATGCCGAGTCCCCCGGCAGGCTCGTCGCGTCGGCCGCGCCGGAAACGATCGAGACGTTCGGCAGGCCGTAGAGGCGCCGCGCCGTCCAGGCCGCCGCCTGGGGATCGCGCTCGACGCCCGTATAGCGCAGGGGACGGCGCTCCAGGATCATCCTCGCGGTGACGCCGAGGCCGGGCGCGAATTCGACGACCTCGTCGGCCGGGCCGATGTCCAGCCCGTGCAGAAGCGAGCGCGTCATGGCGAGCCCGCCCGGCCGCAGCACGCGCTTGCCGAGGCGCGCCAGCACCCAGTGGCCCGGCATTTTCGCGACGTCGAGGCCGCCTCCGGGCAGTTCCATTTCTCTTGCCGCTTGTCGGGTCACGTCGGTTGTCCTTTCATCGCATGGAACGAAGTCTGTCGTGGCCGGCGCCGACGTCGCGGGGGAGGCCGCTCGCCGAAATCGACGACGGAGCGCTGCAGGATGCGCCCCGCCGCGTCGATGCGGAGCCTTCCCCGGCGGCCACGGTGAAACAGGCTGAGCCGGAAGGTGCCCTGATCCGCGCCGGCGCCGCGCTCGCAGACGCCGGTGATGGATCCGCCGCGCATGAGGGCCGGAACGTCGGCGGCCGGGACGCCGAGCAAGTCGCCGATCAATGCCGCGTCGATCACGAAATCGCGGCCGCTCCGGCCGATCCGCCGCGGCCCCTCGTTGCCCGGCGGCATTGTCCAGGGTCTCGTTTGAGCGGGGACGCGATCGGCCGTCATCGGCATTGCTCGCTTGCTAAAAGAAATATTTGAGATATATGTTATTCGCAGACGGAGAGGAATGCAATGACACCGCATCAATCGGACGCAGGGAAACGCTGGGCTCTCGGCCAGCTGACGGCCGCGGCGCTGTGGTTCGGGATGCTGGCCGGCGTCTCGTTCCTCGCCACGCCGGCGAAATTCATGGCGCCCAGCCTGACCTTGCCGGTGGCGCTCGATGTCGGCCGCCACACCTTCCTGGTCTTCAACAGGACCGAATGGCTGCTGTCGGCCATGGTGCTGGGGCTCGCTCTCCTGGGTCCCCGGCATCGGCTGGGCCTGACCGGCGCCGCCGTCACCGTCGTCCTGGTCGCCGCCGAGACCTTATGGCTGCTGCCGTCTCTCGACGCCCGGGTGACGTCGATCATAGCCGGAGAGCCGCCGGCGCCCTCCAGCCTGCACGTGCTCTACATCGTCTGCGAGGCGGCGAAGCTCGTGGCTCTCCTGCTGATCGTCGCCGGCGCGGCCAGATACATGACCGGCGGCGGAGCGGGGTACCGAACTTGAGAAACATGCCTGCGCGCCATATCCTGACGCGGCAACGCGCCCTTGGCCCGACACGACCGGAAAGCTCATGCGACTGACCAATTTCTCCGACTATGCGCTGCGCGTCCTGATGTATGCGGCGGCCCGGCAGGGCCGGCTCATCACCATCGACGAGACGGCGAAACGCTACGCGATCTCGCGCGCGCATCTCATGAAGGTCGTCAACCAGCTGACGCGGACCGGCTATCTCAAGGCGGTTCGCGGCCGCTCGGGCGGGCTGATGCTGGCCATGCGCCCGGACAGGATCCGCCTCGGCGACGTGCTGCGCGCGACCGAGCCGGACTTTGCTCTCGTGGAGTGCTTCGCGACAGGCAGCCAGTGCGTGATCACGCCCTCATGCCGGCTGCGCGGCGCGCTCGGCGACGCGCTCGCGGCCTTCATGGCGACGCTCGACGGCTATACCCTTGCCGATCTGAGCCTCGGCCCCCTGGATTTCGGCATCGGTTCGGCGGCATAGCATGAGCGGCGGGCAGGACATGAGCAGAGAACCAAATGGGCCGCACCGCGGCGACGAAGGCGGACCGGAGCGGCGTGCCCGCATCACCTCGGGGATCATGGACGAGACCGGGATCGACGAGGCGATGATCGAGCGTCTCGTCCGCGCCTTCTACGGAAAGGTGCGGCGCGACCCGCTGATCGGGCCGATTTTCGCGGCGCGGGTGGCCGACTGGGACGAGCATATCGTGAAGCTCTGCGCCTTCTGGTCGTCGGTCGCCCTCATGTCGGGGCGCTATCACGGCCAGCCCCTGCAGAAGCATGTCGATCTGCCGGTGGACGCCGGACATTTCGACCGCTGGCTGGCGCTGTTCGAGGCGACGGCGGCGGAACTCTGTCCGCCGGCGGCGGCAGCGCATTTCATCGAGCGGGCGCGGCGCATCGCCGACAGCCTCGAAATGGGCATCGCGGTCCGCCAGGGACGGTTCGACGGTCCGCGCCATTCCGTCCGGAAGGGAGGAGCCGCCTGATGGAGTCCGTCGAAAAGACCATTGCCGCCGTCCAGGGCACGCCGAGCTCGCAGGTGCAGGCCATGTTCCGCTCCCTGGCCAGGCGTTGGCGGCCGTCCGCGCGCATCGTCGGCCTCATCGAGGAGGATCACGGGCTGGGCAAGCGCGCCTGCAGCGCCGGGAGGCTGCAGAGCATCGCGGACGGGACCAGCTATCCGATCTTCCAGGACCTGGGCCCGGGGTCCGCCGCCTGCCATCTGGACGGCGCGGGCGCGGTGCCCGCCGGCGAGGCGGTCCGGCGCGACGTCGTCTCGGGCTGCGACCTGGTCCTGCTCAGCAAGTTCGGAAAGCTCGAGGCCGGCGGCGCCGGCCTGGTGCCGGCTTTCGCCGCGGCGATCGAAGCCGGCGTGCCGGTGCTGACCTCGGTCTCGCCCGCCTTCGAGACGGCGTGGGCGCGGTTCGCCGGGTCCTTGTTCGTGGCGCTGCCGGCCGATCCCCAACGGATCGAGGCGTGGTGGCGGGCCGTCTCGGCCCGCCGGGGCAGGCGGCAGGCGGGTGCAGAGGCCTTCCCGGCGCGCCCGGCATAGCCTGCCGGAAGGGCACGAGGGTTTCATGCGGGAGGCGCTGCGACTCTGGTATGGTGCCCGGAGCATTCAAGGGCATTCCGGCTCGAAAGGATCGCTCCGCGCATGAGCGAATATCAATACTACGAATTCCAGGCGATCGACCAGCCTCTCGACCGGGCCGCGCAGGAGGCGTTGCATTCGATATCGTCACGGGCGCGGATCACGGCGACGAGCTTCGTCAATCACTACGAATGGGGCGACCTCAAGGGCGATCCGGGCAAGTTCATGGAGCGCTGGTTCGACCTGCATCTCTATCTCGCGAATTGGGGTACGCGGCGCCTGATGATGCGGTTGCCCGGGCGTTTTCTGGACCGTGCGGATCTCGATCCTTTTCTTCGCGAAGTCGATTGGGTGAAAGTGTGGGCCGCGGGCGACAGGCTGATCATAGACATCTGCCGCGACGAGATCGAGCCCGGCGACGACTGGGACGACGGGTCCGGCCATCTCGCCGTGCTGGCGCCGCTGCGCGCCGACGTGCTGTCGGGCGACCTGAGGGTGTTCTATCTCCTGTGGCTGACGGCGGTGGAGGACGAGCTGGTTCCGGACGACGAGCTCGAACCGCTGGCAGGCATCGGCCCGATGACCGGGGCGCTCGAAGCCTTTGCGGGGTTCTTCGACATCGGCCGCGACCTCGTGGAGGCGGCCGCGGAGTCCGGAGCGGGCGACGCGGCCATGTCCAGGGGCGTGCTGCGCGAGGCGTTGGCGGCGATCGCCGAGGACGAAAAGACGGAGCTCCTGCTGCGTGTCGCCGAAGGCGACGGTCATGTCGCCGCCGAGCTCAAGAGCAGGATCCGCGGCAAGCATCCGCCGCCATCCACGCCGCTGCGTACAGTGGGCGCGTTGCGGATGCGGGCGCTGGAGATCGCGGAGGCGCGCGAGCGCGCCGCCGCCGAATCCCGTGAGAAGGAACGCCGTCGCCAGGCGGAGGAGGCCGAAAAGGCGCGCTTGGCCCGGCTCACGGCTCTCAGGCGGCGGGGCGAAGGTGTCTGGCGCGAGATCGAGGACGAAATCGAGCGCCGAAATGCGCAGAGCTATGACAGAGCGGCAGGCCTGCTTTCCGAACTCAAGACGTTGGCCGCCGAGGACAGGAGCCAGCTCGAATTCGCCCGTCGCCTCGCCTCGATCCGCTCGCGGCACGAAAGGAAGGGGAAGCTCATCGAGCGGCTGATCGAGCTCGGATAGACAGCGCCGGGCTTTCCGGGCGCCGACGACGTGATCGTGAGATGACGTTTGACCTTGTTCCCGCCCGTCGGCAAGCTTGGCCGTTCCCGCCGTGCCTTTGTAGGAATCCGCGGAGCAACCGAACGAGGGGCGTTCAAATGGCATCCTTCGCCTATGTGACGAATACCGGCTCGCACACGCTGTCGGTGATCGATCTGGCGACCAGTACCGTGGTCGCGTCTCCCGCCGTCAGAGGCGCTCCCATCCGCGTGGCGCTCACGCCGGACGGGAAGCGCGCCTATGCCACCAGCCGCGAGACCGCGGGCGGCGCCTTCGTCTCGGTGCTCGACACCGCCACCAGCCAGGTGACGGACACGATCGCCAATGTGACGGATTTCTTCATCTCGGGCATCGCCATCAGCCGGGACGGCGCCCGCGCCTATGTCGCGAGTGCCGGCAACGACCACGCGGTCAAGGTGCTCGACATCGCCACCAACACGGTGACCGCCACCGTGCCGATGGACAATTCCATCGACGTCGCCGCCGCGCCCGACGGCCGGCATGTCTATGTGACGAGCTTCGAAGGCGTGACCGTGATCGACGCCGCCACCCTGACGGTGGCCGCCGCAATCGACATCGCCAAGGGTTCGACCAGCACGACGGGGAGGGGCCTCGCCTTCAGCCCGGACGGAGCGAAGGCCTATGTGACGAGCGGCGGCCTAAATTCGGTCGCGGTGATCGACACCGCCGCCAGGACCGTCACCGCCACGGTCGGCGTGGGAGTCGATCCGGTCGGCATCGCGGTCACGCCGGACGGAAGGCGCGCCTATGTGGCCAATCACGGCTCGGGCAACGTCTCGGTGGTCGATACGGCCAACAATACCGAGACGGCCACGATCGCCCTGGGCGCCGAGCCCTTCGGCGTGGCCGTCACCGCGGACGGCGGCCGCGTCTATGTGACGAGCTCCGGCGCCGATACGAAGAACGTGTCGGTGATCGATACCGCGACGAACGGGATCGTTGCCCGGATCACCGCCGGGAGCAGGCCCTTCGCGATCGCCATCGGCCAGGCAGCGCCCGCATCCGCATAGGATCGACGCGGGATCCATCGCCGCGGCTCGGCGTTGTCCCGACGTTTCCTGGTCCAATCTGGGAGATCGGTCATGGAAGACATGTCGGCTCGAGCCTTCGTCCGTGAGCCGGGCGCCGGTTCCAGGCTCAATATCCTCGGCGGCACCCACATCTACAAGGCGACAGCCGCCGAGACGGGCGGTTCCTTCTCGCTCTGGGAAGCGGTGTTCCCGCCGGGCGAAGGGCCGCCGCCCCACACGCATTCGCGCGAGGACGAGGCCTTCTATGTGCTCGAGGGCGAGTTCGTCTTCGATTTCGAGGGCGCGGAAGGCTCTCGCCGCCTCGGCCCCGGGGGCTTCTTCTTCGGCGCCCGCGGCCGCCGCCATGGCCTTCGCAATGCCGGCGAGACGCCCGGCCGTCTGCTCATATTGAGCGCGCCGAGCGTCGGCCTCGACGAGATGTTCGCCGAGATCGACGCCGCCGGCGCCCGGCGCAGGCCGGATCTTGCGACGATCATGGCGATCACCGCCAGATATGGCGTCACGGTCGAGCCGCCGCCCGCCTGAGCCGGCCGGCCCGGCGGACTCCCGCCACGATTGTCACTCCCGCCGCCCGGCTGGCGGTTCTAACTGTAGCTTCATGAGGACGGCATCGAGACGGACCGGAGGACCGAACCATGACAGCGACGACCGAAACCCATCGCGTGGTGCCGAGAGATCAATGGATCGCCGAGCGCAAAAGGCTGCTGGCGCGCGAGAAGGAGCTGACGCGGCTCGGCGACGAGGTCGCCCGCGAGCGCCGCGCGCTGCCCTGGACGCGCGTCGACAAGGCCTATGTCTTCGAGGCGCCCGAGGGCCGGCGCACCCTGGGTGAGCTGTTCGCCGGCCGCGGCCAGCTGCTGGTGCAGCACTTCATGCTGGGGCCCGGCTGGGAGGAGGGCTGTCCGAGCTGCTCTTTCATGGCGGACCACAGCGACGGCATGACCGTCCACCTGGCGGCGCGCGACGTGACTCTGGTGGCGGTGTCGCGGGCGCCCCGGGCCGAGATCGAGCGCTTCCGCCGGCGCATGGGCTGGCGCTTCACCTGGGTGTCGTCATGGGGCAGCGACTTCAACTACGATTTCGGCGTGAGCTTCACGCCGGAGCAGGTGGAGAAGGGCGAGGTCGGCTACAATTACGGGACATCGCCCCATGCCTATGAGGAATTGCCCGGCATCAGCGCCTTCGTCAGGGACGATGCGGGCACCGTCTTCCACAGCTATTCGACCTATGCGCGCGGCGTGGAGGTCATGATGGGCACCTACGACATGCTCGACCTGACGCCCAAAGGCCGCGGCGAAAGGGACGTGGATCACAAGATGGAGTGGGTGCGCCATCACGACCGCTATCAGCCGGCGCCGAAGGCTGAGGCGGGCGCGTGCTGTCAGGCGCATGTCCCGCACGCTCTTCAAACCTGACCGTATTTGCTCTAGAAAAGGGCCTGGTCTTCCTGGGGGGAATCGCGATGGGGATTTCGCGCCGCGCGCTGGTGGCGTCCATGTTCGCAGGGGCGCTGATCCCCGGCCGCGAAGCGCTGGGGCTGGCGGGCGAGCCGTTTCCGGTCTTCGCCTCCGATGCCGAGCAGATTCCCTACAAGTACCGGCGCCGCACCGTGGATTACAGGACGAGCGAGCCGCCGGGGACCATCGTGGTCGATACCGGACAGCGCTTCCTCTATCACGTGCAGGGCAACGGCCAGGCCATGCGCTATGGCGTAGGCGTCGGCAAGGCCGGAAGATCCTGGTACGGCGAAGCCGAGATCGGGCGCAAGGAGAAATGGCCGGTCTGGGTGCCGACGCCCGAGCATCTGGCTGAGTTCCCGCAAATGGCCAAATGGATCCATGGCATGCCGGGCGGGCGCGACAATCCGATGGGGGCCCGCGCCCTCTATCTCTATCAGGGCGGGGTCGACACGGTGATCCGCATCCACGGCGCGGTCAAGCCGTCTCTGATCGGGAAGAAGACCACGGCGGGATGCATCAGCCTGATCAATGTCGACGTGATCCATCTCTATGACCGCGTCGAGCTCGGCACGCGCGTCGTGATCCTTCCGCCCGACGCCTGAGGACCTAGGCACCGCCCGCGAAGACGTTGGCCGCTGCCCCGCCGCGTGTTCGGCGGCATGCGGGAATCAGTCGATCCGACGATCGCGGCGGTCGCCACCGTGCTGGTTCTCCTCACCGTGGCCGGCATCGCGCTGCATGCTCTCCCTGACGTGCAAGCAGGATGCAACCGGCGGTGCCGGGTGAGGCCGCAGACGCTATTGCCGCTCGCCGAGCGAGATCGGATAGGCAGCGTTGCGGAGCACCAGCATGGGGTCGGCAGGCTCGACGCCGGCATGCGGCTGACCCGGCAGGAACAGCAGTGTGCGGTCGGTGGTCCTGGGATCGCCGGGAAGGCGCTCGATCGAGAACGTGCCGAGCTTCACCCGCTTGCGTGCATCGGGCCAGGCGACCGATGGGTCAGCGATCGCATCGCCTTTTTTCGCGATTTGCGCATACCAGTCGAACAGGATGGGCGCCTTGGCCGCGCGCTGGACGACCTCATCCTGCAGATAGCTTCCGTTCTTCGCCTGGCGCTCCTCGGGAGCGAGGTAGTGTTCGCCCGCCCGTGGCACGATCTGATAGCGGACATAGGCCGACTTCCCCTTCGCATTGGTGAATTTCTCGGCATTGACGCCGTAATACTTCGCCGCGGCATAGGAGACGGGATAGGTGCGGCTTCCGAGGAATGCCCTGGCGTGCGGATGCGCGGCGAGGAACTGCTCCACCGGGTTGGGGTGCGCCGAGTCCGGTCTGGTCGCGCCTATCGCGCGCAGCAGAACCGCGAATTCGTCGGAGGTCGCGACGATGAAGTCGCGATGGTTGAAGGCCTCGATGTCGAAGTCATCGCCGTCCGCAGCCTTGATCTTGATGCCCAGTCCCACCGGCGAAGCGGCATCGTCATTGTCGGGCAAGTCCGGCACGCCGGCGAACAGCGAGAAGCGGGCGATGATCGGCAGGGTACCACCGTCGAAGATCGGTGACTTGACGATCGAGCGGGCTTCTGGCGCCGGCGTGAACGTGCCCTCGAAAATCACACCCTTGGTATGCACCGCGCGGGCATGGTGCTGGCCGAACGCCGCGTGCAGCGCCTCGACCATGGAGAGCGGGGTTTCGTTGGCGGGACCAGCCATGGCCGGAATGCACAAGGAAGCGGCAACCGCTGCCGCGGCAAAAAAACGCTTGTCGTTCAAGACCTGCCTCCATCGGGGATAAGTCATGCCGACAAGACAGCCATGGAGAGGGATGCGCCGTCTTGGACAAATCCGCTCGTCTTGCAGGATCCCGCCGTGAAATGTAGCATCGAAGCCTGTGTGGGATTGGGGCGGATGCTTGAAAGCGATAGCTACGGCGAAGCGTTCGGCCGGCGGCTGAATGCCCGGGCCGCGTCTTTTGTCACGCGATCTCTCCCCAGGACCATGATCGCCGTCACCGAGCTGAAATACGACACCCCCCAGGAGATATTGTCGACGCCCCCGATCGAGGAGGATGCCTATCTGGTCGCCGTGCACTTCAAGAATTTCCCGCGCTACGCCTATTGGGAAGATGGCCGGGCGGCTCCGGTCGTCCCGATCAGACCGGGAGAGACCATCATCTACGATATCAAGAGGCAGCCGGTCTTTCATTTGAACAGCGTATTTCATTCGGTGCATTTCTATTTTCCGCGCGCTGCGCTCGACGCTTTGGCCGACGATGCCAATGCGCCGCGCATCGATCAGCTTCACTACAAGCCTGCCATCGCCCATGCCGATGCGGTCTTGCGCGGCATGGCGGAATCGCTGCTGCCCTCCTTTCGCAGTCCCGATCGGGCCAGCCGCCTGTTCATGGACCACCTGATGCTCGCGGCCGGGCACCATGTCGCCGTCAGATATGCCGGGATGCGGTCGAAAGAGCATCCATATCTCGGCGGGCTCACTCCAGGACAGGAGAGGCGCGCCAAGGAGCTGCTGCGGGAGAATCTCGCAGGTGATGTGCCGCTGGCCGTGGTCGCGGGCGAATGCGGCCTTTCACTGTCGCAATTCAGCCGGGCGTTCCGGAAATCCGTGGGCGGTCCGCCGCATCGATGGGTGATGCGCCAGCGTATCGCGCTGGCGAAAACGCTGCTGCGCGAGGGTTCGATGCCCCTTTCACAGGTAGCATTGGAATGCGGCTTCTCCGATCAGAGTCATTTCACGCGCCACTTCTCGGCGTCGGTCGGCATCAGTCCTGGGGCGTGGCGGCGCCATGTGCGCAAATAGCCGAAGCTTGTCCCGGCAGGTCAGAACTGTACCGAAAGTCCGGCGGTGAAGCCGTGGTCCTCGGTCCCGCCGTGGGCGATCTGGCCCGAATAGGCGAGGCCCAATGCGGCGTTCTCCGCGATGGCGAGATCGAGGCCCGCCTGGATCACCGCCGCATCCTTGTCGATCGGCACGCCGGCGATGGTGAAGCTGTCGGAGCCGGCCAAGGCGAAGCGCGAAAGAGGCGTCGTGTCGCCGAAGGCATGACGCCAGCCGAGCATGCCGGTGAGAGACGCATCGATGTCGCCCAGCGCCAGGCCGGCCGAGGCCCTGAGACCCAGGGTGGCGAAGGTCACGTCGGTGTTCGTGCCCGAGCTCTCGAGCGCCGCGTCACCGCCGTCTTCGGTGAAGCCGTCGCTGTCGAGGTCGACATAAGCGAGCCCGGCGAAGGGCTCGAAGGAAGCGCCCGGCAGGTCGATGCGCCAGCCCAGCTCGCCGAAGGCCTGCGCGGTCGTGGCGACATAGTCGGCAGACAGGCTGTCGGTGAAGCCGGGGAAGGCGACCGAGCGGTCGGTCTCGATGTCGTTGCGGCTGTAGCCGGCCCCGAAGCGCAAGGCCAGAGGGCCTCATTGCGATCCGCCATAGAGGCCGAAATGCAGGCTCTCGCTCGAGCCCGAGGACGAGCGCCCGTCGACGTCGAAGCTCGCCTGGCTGTAGCCGGCGAGGAAGCCGAGGCGCAGGTTCTCGGCCGCGAAGCCGTCGGCGCCGAAGAACAGGCCGCCGATCGAGCGCTCGAGCGTGGCGGCATTGCCGTCGCCGTCCCACTCACCCCAGGATCCGAAGCCCTTCATCCACAGGACGGGGCTCCTGGTGTCGGGCGCGGCAAGCGCAAAGGTGCCGCCGCTCGCCGCCATGACGGGCGAAGTGGAGGAGCCGACGCCGCCGAAGGCCTGGCGCAGGCGTCCGCTCGCCGCCTCGCGCAGGAAGCGGCTGTCTTCGATCAGCATGCCCTTGACCGACGCATGCACCTCGCCCGACAGGCTGTCGAAGGCGGGGCCCAAGGCGTCAGGGTCGGTGATGCTCGCAACAGCATCGTAGACGGCGTTGCCCGGGCCGAGGCTTTCCGCACCGGCCGCGGCGGCCCGCTGGTTGCGTGTCTGCGCCAGGTCGTCGAAGGCGACACTGTTGCGCGCGAACTGCAGATAGACGCTGTTGTCGTCATGGGTGAGGAAGGGATCGAGGAAGATGAAGCTCGAGGTCACGCCGTCGAAGGCGCCGTCGAGGCCGCCATCGGCGGTCAGGATGGTGTAGAGCGAAGAGGGGTCGTAGGTCCCGGAGAGGCCGAGATGGACGACGGAAGCGTTGCCCAGATGCGCGATGCCCCCGACATGGACGAGATCGCTGTCGGCGCTTCCCGGATCGACGTCGATCTCATAGGTCGAGTCCGGCACGAAGGTCATGTCGCCCGCGACGGTGAGCGTCCCGATGGCGCCATCGGCCGAGCCCGGAGCGACGGTCGCACCCTCGTCGAGCGTCAGCGCGGCGACCGTGCCGTGGCCGGCGATCCGCGCACCGTCCCGCACGAAGACGCCGCTCGCGAGCGACGCGGTCGAATGCAGGGCGTCGCCGACCGTGAGCGTGCCGCCCTCGACATTGGTCGGGCCGGTATAGTCGCTCTGTCCGTTCAGCGTCAGCGTGCCGCCGGTGAGTGTCAGGCCGCCCCCGATGCCTGAGATCGTGCCGGAAAAGGCGGTGGAGGCGTCGGTGACGGTCAGCGTCCGGGGGCCCAGAAGGACCTTGCCGGCACCTTCCAGAGTCCTGATCGAGGCGCCGGTCTCCGAGATGTCGAACGTGTCTCCCGGCCCTTCGACATTGACGGTGCTGGACTGAGCGATCGATCCCGCAGTGGAGAGGAACTTCGCCAGGGCCAGCGTGCCGCCATTGCGGATCGTCGTCGCCCCGGTATAGGTGCTGACGCCGAAAAGGAGACGCGAGCCGCCATCGATGGTGAGCCCGCCGCCGCTCCCGCCGCCGATGCCGCCGTCGGAAATCGTGGAGAAGATCGCCCCGGTGCCGCCGCCGGCGATGGTCAGCGTCCTCGCGCCGAGCTTGATCATGCCGCCGGGTGCGTCGGAAATGGCTTTGATCGTCGCCCCGTCATTGGTCTGCGAGATGTCGAACGTCGTATTCGCTGTCAGCCGGACCGAGGAAGAATTGGCGACCGCGCCTGTCCCCGACAGCGCCAGTGTGCCGCCCTCGATGCTCGTCGCGCCGGTATAGGTGTTCGCGCCCGCGAGCGTCAGCGTGCCGTCGCCGACCTTGGTCAGGGCGCCGCCCGCGCCCGATATCACCCCGGTGACGATGGTGGAAAGGCCGTTGCCGCCGGTGGTCAGCGTCTTGCCGCCGAGCGCGAAGGTGCCGCCGCCCTCGATCGAGCCCACCTCGAGTCCGGTTGTCGTCAACCCTTCGATACTGAAGCTTCCATCCGCGCCGTTGATGATCCGGGCCTGCCCGCCATTGCTGGTGTCGAGGAACTTCAAGATGCCGTTGTTCTCGATCACGGCCGTGTCGGCGCCGGTGGCGTCCTGGAAGGTGAGAGTGCCGTCGTTGATCAGCCTGAGGCTGCCGCCTCTGACGTCGATGCCCGTCTCGAGCGGCGTATTGTCGAGCTTGTAGGCTTTGAGAAACGTAAGAGAATGGCCGGCGCCGACGGTGATGGTGTAGTCGGACGTCGTATCCTCTCCTGCGCCGTTCGTCGCCTTGAACCGCCATTCGCCGACCGTCGTGTCGGGGGCCGAGAACGAAATATTCGGATTGCCGGTAAAGCCGAACCGCGCCTGGGTCGGCGGCGTGTCGTTGGAATACCAGTTGCCGTCGGCATTGTAGTCGAGGGTTCCGGGAACCGTGCCGGAGATCGAGGGGTCCACCCCGACCGACGCGTCCTCGCGCCATTCCGCCCGCACCCCGGCGCGCGCCGGTCCGGAAAGCAGGGCCGCGCCGGCGAGGCCGGCCAGCAAAAGACAGGCAGGCGAGGCGGATGTCCTCCAGGTCTGTCTCGCGCGCTCGAGCGCACACGCTCTCTCTCCCGTCCCAGCGGAAACAACTGCGTTGTCCATCTTGCCCCCAGACTCCGACCGATCTTGCGCGATCGGCCATGATCCCGCATGCTGTTGAGTCCGGCCGATTTTACGGAGCATGCCGGTGTTTCTCAAGAAAAACTTAGGGTTGCGTCAATCCGCCGTCGCCCGGCCCATGGTTCGGGCGTGAAACGTTCAGGCATGCGATCGAAACGTCCGTCGCATCCAGGCGGCCGCGCGGCTTGCATGAAGCGGGCGACAACCCCGAGCAGGCGAGCGGGACGGGTGCGGACCATGCTTGCGCATGCGGCCAAAAGCGCTCGATCAGGGCGTCGCGCTTGGCGGAATAGGCGCGCTTGGCGCGGAGAAGACGGTGCATAGAGAGGCAAGCCGCGACCTCATTCGCCGTGGGCTTCGCGCCGTTTCCACGCAGCCCGGCGCGATATGGCGGGAGGCATGTGACGGCCGCATATCTTCCCGCGCGCCTGCCATGCTACAGCCATCGCGGGGTTGTTCGAGTTAGAGACGTTTCCGCCTGGCGATTTCGATGAGCCTGCTTCAGTTCCTGCGCGAGAATGGCCGTCTCGTCACCTTCGGCTTCTTCATGTGCTTCTGTTCGAGCGTCGGGCAGACCTTCTTCATTTCCCTGTTCAACGGCGAGCTTCGCCACGCCTTTGCGCTGAGCCACGGCGACATCGGATCGCTCTACGCCATGGGAACGATCGCCAGCGCCGTGACGCTGATCTTCGCCGGACGCGCGATCGACCGCGTGAGCCTCCCCGGCGTCGCGACCGTGGTCCTCGTCGGCCTCGCTCTTGCGGCTCTCGGCATGGGCATCGTGTGGTCGGCGGCGAGCCTCGCCGTCGTCTTCTTCGGTTTGCGGCTGTTCGGCCAGGGCCTGTCCTCGCATACCGCCATGACGGCGATGGGGCGCTACTTCGATGCCGCACGCGGCCGGGCCATCGCGCTGGCTTCGGTCGGCTACTCGACCGGCGAGGCGCTGTTGCCCTCGGTGATCGTCGTCCTCCTGCCGCTGGTCTTCTGGCAATCGATCTGGCTGCTGGCGGCGCTCATCGTCCTTATGGCGATCCCCGTCGCGCGATGGCTGCTGGGAGCCACCGGAAGCAATCCGCAAGCCTCCGCTCTGCCGCAGGATCGTGAAGCGGCGGCCGGGCGGCAGTGGAAACTGGGCGACGTCCTGCGCGATCCCTGTCTCTGGCTGCGTCTGCCCGCTCTCCTGTCATCACCCTTCATCCTGACCGGCATCTTCTTTCACCAGGTCCAGCTCGCAGCCGAGAAGGGCTGGCCGCTGGCGCTCATGGCGGGTTCCTTTTCCGCCTATGCGGTCGTCTCCTTCCTGACGACGCTGGCCTCTGGCCTCGTGATCGACCGCCGAACCGCCCGCGCCGCCATGCCGGTCTTCCTCTTGCCGCTGATGCTGAGCTGCCTCCTTCTGGCGGCTTCCGCCCATCCCCTGGTCGCGCCAGCCTTCATGATCCTCATCGGCCTCAATACCGGCATCTACGGCATCGTGAGCTCGGCGATCTGGCCCGAGATCTATGGCGTTCGCCATCTCGGATCGATCAAGGCCTTCGCCCAGTCGGCGATGGTGCTCGCCAGCGGGCTGGCTCCCGTCGTCTTCGGCATCCTGATCGACCGTCGCGTCGCGATGGACCTGATCGCCATCGGCTGCGCTCTGTGGTGCGTGGCCGCTTCGATCCTGGCCGCCGTCGCCGAGGCGGTTCATCGCCGGGGATGACGACGCCTGCCGGCCTTGCCGAAGCGCTTGGACCGGCGGTGGGGCCGCGTACAGAACCATCTGCGGAGTCCTGCTTTAATCATGCATGGACAAGCGATTGCTCCTGCGGCGGCTTTCCCGGATCCGCACGCAGGCCGAGGCCGCACATCTCGAAATCGTGGTCAGCAGCGGGCTGGTCGCCCAGTTGGAGCAGGAAGGCCGCGACCTGGCCGATGCCCGGCTGAAGCTTCTCGGCTGGAAAATGAGGGAGCAGAAGCTGTTGCGGGAGCTCGACTGGATACTGGACGAGCTGGATCGTCTGGATGCCGGCCGCAAGCCGCCCGGATACAACTGAGACCCTGCGCCGGGTTCCGCACGCTCATCCAAAGGGTGTGTTTTTCGCAGCGTCCGGGGAACGCAGCTTGCCGGGAGCCGAGCCGGCCTCGTCACCCCGGCGCATAAGAGCGGCTTCCGCTTCCCATTTCGCCGCCAGCTCCAGGAAGGCGGTCTTGGCATCGGGCGCCGTCAAGGTGGAGGCGAGGTCTCTCGCCCGTTTTGCGGCCAAAATCAGATTGTCAGGCACGAGTCTTCCGTCGGCTTTTTGCAATTCCCCTCGCTGCGACCGTGAACGCGGTGATATCGGATTGGTTCCACCAATATTTCGGCAGGCCATCATATCTGGTTTGGGGCCAGTTCCGGTTCGCACTGAGTTCCAGTTCCTGTGACCGGTCGCATCCATGCTGTCCGGGAAGGCACCTATTCGGCCGCCGCTGCCGGCGCCGCAGCCCGCATTTTCGAAGCTCGGGAATCCGCCGGAGACGATCCTGAGCGCGCATCGCGCCGTTTCGCGTGTCGCGAGAGCGCGATCTTGACGATGACGATCACGGGCGCCGCGGCCACGAACAGCAGGGCGACCGTTGTGAAGGCGGTGTCGAAGGCGATGACCGCGGACTGGCCGGCCACGGCCTTGCTCAGGAAGACTGTCGCGGCGCGGCCGGCGGCCATGGGTTCCATCCCTCTGTCCACCAGGAGCGCGGTCGTCGCCGCCAGCCGCTCGCCGACCACGGCGCGGCCGCCTGCCACATGGGCGCCGAGCACCGCGGCATTGCCGGCGACATGGTGGTCGATCAGGGTCTGCAGGCCTGCGATCCCGGCCAGGCCGCCGAGCTGGCGTCCGGTATTGAAGAGCGCGATGCCGGAAGCGAGATCGCGGCTCCCGAGATTGCCGAACGCGATGAGCGTGATCGACAGGAACAACAGGCCGAGGCCGAGGCCGCGCAACAGGATGGCGGCCATCATGTCGTCGGCGCCGCTTTCGCCGGTCGAGCCGGACAGCATCCACATGGCGAGCATGATCGTCAGTATGCCGAAGGGCACGGTGACGATCGGAGACGTGCGGCGGACTTGCATGAGGAAGGCGGCGAAGAGAAGCGCGCCGGTGAAGAGCGCCCCGCTCGGCAGCAGGAGCCGACCGGCCTCGGAAAGCGTCATGCCGAGGACGGACACGGCGAAGGACGGGATGAGATAGGCGCTTCCGAAGAGGGCGGCGCCGGCGACGAAGCTGACGATGAAGGCAAAGCAGAAATCATGCGACCGGAAGGCGGCGAAGCCGATCAGGCCTTGATCCCCGACCACGGCCTCGCGGCCGAGAAAGGCGATGAGGCTCGCCGCCCCGATCGCCGATAGCCACACGATCCGGTGTTCGTCGAACCAGTCCCACCGGCTGCCCTGGCTGAGGACATAGGTGAGCGGAAAGAGAGCCGTGGAAAGGACCGCTAGGCCCATCCAGTCGGCTCGGCGACGCCCGATCTCGGCGAGTTTCGGCGCCTCGGCGAGCAGCATGAGGCCCGAGGCGGCCAGCGCCAGCGGAAGGATGGCGAAAAAGATCCAGGTCCAGGACCGGCCGTCGAGCAGATACCCCTGGAGAGCGGGCGCGACCGTCGCCGGTGCGACGACCGAGCCCATGGCGAACAGGGCCTGGAGGATCGGCTGCGTCCGCCGCGGATAGGCGAGAAACAGGACGGTCTGTCCCGCGACGAGCAGGACGCCGCCGCTCAAGCCCTGCATGATGCGCAGCGCGATCAGGAGATCGAGCCGCGCCGTCATGGCGGCCATGGCGCAGGCGACGCCCATGACGAGCGTGGCGGCGAGAGTCAGAGAGACCGGTGGGATGCGGCTCATCAGCCAGGGTGCCGCGATGAAGCCGGTCATCCTGGCGGCGGTGTATCCGACGTCGAGCCAGGCGAATTCGTCGGGCGTCGCATGAGTATCGCCGATGATGCCGGCGCGGCCGAGGGAGAGGACGGTGCCGGCGAGCGCCTCGGTCAGCGTGGCGATCACCAGGCCCGCGACGAGAAGCGTTCCCGGCCGGAAGCGCTCGCGACCTCCGACGGCGGCGGCCGCCAGGGTCATGAGCCGTTTCCGCTGTCGATCTCGACGCGCGCCGACAGGCCGGGCACCAGGCGGCCGGGCAATGGATGGCCGGCGAAGCGGATCTTCACCGGAACGCGCTGGACGACGCGGACGAAATTACCGGTCGCATTGTCCGCCGGCAGCAGGCTGAAGACGGAGCCGCTGCCCGGCGCGAAGCTGTCCACCACACCGGCGATCGCCTGGCCGGGATAGCCGTCGACGGTTACGCGGACGCGCTGGCCTGGCCGGATATGCGCGAGCTGGGTCTCCTTGAAGTTCGCCACCAGCCACAGGTCGTCGACCGGAACGATGTCGAGCACGGCCGCACCCGGCGCGACGAGCCGGCCGACGCGGACCTGGCGGTTGCCGATGACGCCGGCGACGGGCGCGCGCACCAGGGTGTCGTCGAGATCGATCCGGGCCAGGTCGCGCGCGGCGCTGGCCTGTGCGATGGCGGCAAGGGCGGCCTCGCGCCCGGCGGCGAGTACGGCGATGCGCTGCTGCTGCGCCGCGAGCGTCGCCGACGCCGCCGACAGGCCGGCCTCGGCCCGCGATCGCGCGGCTTCGCTTTCATCGACCTGGGCCTGGCTGACGGCGCTGGTCCGGATGAGCTTGCGGCGGCGGTCGGAGGCCTTGGCGGCCAGGTCGAGCTCCGCCGCCGCTGAAAGCCTCTGGGCCTCGGCCTGCCTGACCAGGGCATGCTGAAGCCGGATCTGCGCTTCGACATTGCTCAGCCGCGCGCCGGCGGCTTCGAGATTGGCCACGGCCTGAGCGAGCCGCGCGCGATAGTCGCGGTCATCGATCCTGAACAGGATGTCGCCGGCCTCGACGGTTTGGTTGTCCTCGACCTCGACGGCCGTGACATAGCCTCCGACCTTCGCCGCGAGCGCGGTCACGTCGCCGCGGATATAGGCGTTGTCGGTCGATATCTTGTTGCTCGACCAGGCCCAGCCCGCCGTCCCGGCCGCGAGCGCGCCGAGGCACAGCAGCAAGCCGATCATCTTCTTTACGCCGGGCTCTGCCATGGTGTCCTCCGTTCCGCCCGATCTATGAGGGGATCGCGGCACGGTGCCCCCAGGCCGGGTCTGCCTGCCGCCGGGCAATGGGCAGCCGCAGGGTCACGGTCGTGCCGGCTCCCGGCCGGCTTTCGATATCGAGGCGTCCGCCGATCTCCTCGAGGAAGCGCCGCACCATGGGCACCCCGAGGCCGCCGAGGCCGGTCGTCTTGGTCGTGAAGAAGGGGTCGGCGGCGCGGCGCACCGTGTCCGGCGTCATGCCGATGCCATTGTCGGCCACGCTGAGCGCGACCGCGGTGACGGCGGCGCCTTCATGGACGGCGACGGCTGACACCGAGATCAGCCCGCCGGCCGGCATGGCGTCGCGCGCATTGAACAGCAGGTTCAGGACGGCGCTCTGCAGGCTCACGCGGCTGCAGGTCACGGTGGGCAGGTCCGGGCCGATATGCAGCTCTAAGCGGATGTTGTCCGGGGCGGGCTCGAGCAGAGGCCTGAGCTCCATCAGGCACTCGGCTATGTCGGCGTCCTCGGACATGGCGTTGCCTTCGCGGGCGCGGCGCAGCGTCTGCTCGACGAGCGTGCCGGCACGCTGGAGGGACGTCCCGGCGCGCGCCACGACGGATTCGAGCGCCGGATCCGCGTCCACGACCGGGCTGCGCGAAATGATGTTGAGCGCGGATGCCGCTACCTGGATCAGGTTGCCCAGGTCATGAACGACCCCCGGCAGCGGCGCGACCGCCATGGCGGCGGTGAGAACCGTCCCCTCGAGAGCCGGCGCATGGCCGTCGTCCGTAAATATGTCCGTTTGCGACATGGTTTCGCTCCTCATTCTGCCCAGGCCGGCGCCCGTCCTTCCCTCGGCAGCTTGGGGAAAGCCTATGACGCGAGTTCGGTTGTGGTCGATAAGTTCAAGGAGCAGGGCGGGTGCTACCGCCGTATAGGTGCGCTATGCCGCGCCGCTTTCCGTCGTCGGAGAGCGCCCTGACAGGTTCTGTTGACAGGCGGCAAAGCCTGCGATGTGATGAGAGCACTCCACGTCTGAAGTGGGAGTCCGGGCTTTTCATTGGGTTGCCTCGGCCTGTCCGAGGCGATATCAGGCCTGGAATTGAGGGGGCAGCGAAGCATCGACTTCGCGATAGGATGGAGGACACCTTGAAAAACATGACAACCCTGCGCGCCGCGATCGTCGGCCTGGCCGTGCTCGGCCTCGCCGCGGCCCCGGCATTGGCCGACAGGCTGGATAATGTTAAGGCCGCCGGCAAGATCGTGACCGCGACCGACATGCACTACGCGCCCTTCGACATGGTGACGAACGGCACCTATGAGGGCATGACGAAGGACCTCTTCGACGGGGTTTCCAAGGAGCTGGGCGTGACGCCCGTCTATCAGGATCTGCCCTGGACGTCGCAGCTGCCGGGCCTCGAGGTCGGCAAGTTCGACATCGTGATCGCGCCCGTCACGATCACGCCCGAGCGGCTCGAGCGCTATGCCTTCACGCTGCCCATCGCCGACGCCACCGTCGGCATCGTGAAGGCGGCGGGCAACACCGACATCAACAAGCCCGAGGACATCAAGGGCAAGACCGTCGGCGTCCAGCAGGGCACCGCCCAGTTCCGCCAGCTCGAGGAGTTCGGCAAGAAGATCGGCGGCGTCACCGTCAAGGAATATGGCACGACGGATGAGGCGTATGCCGATCTCGCGGCCGGCCGCCTCGATGCCGTCGCCGGTTCGGGCCCGAACCTCGCTTACCTCGTCAAGCAGCGCGGCGATGTGTTCGCGCTTCCGAAGGTCTCGACCTTCGGCGAGCCGAAATATTTCGCCTGGGTGCTGCAGAAGGGCGGGGACAGCGCCAGCCTGGTCGGCGCCATCAACGACGCGCTGAAGAAGATGACCGAGGACGGCAGGGTCAAGACCATCCAGGAGAAGTGGCTGGGCGCCTATACCGAGCTGCCGCTCGAAGTCCCGACCAGGTGAGCCGGCAGGTGCGGCGCCATGACGGCGGCGCCGCACCCCCGGTTCCCCGCTCGGCATGTTCTCGCTGAACGCCTTCCTGAACAGTTTCCCGGCGCTGCTTTGGGCGGCGCCTCTCACCTTGCTCGTATCGGTGCTCGGCATAGCGCTGGGCCTCGTCATCGGCGCGCTGGTCTGCGCGGCGGCGCTTTCGTCCTGGGGGTTGCTCAGATCGGTCGCCGCCCTCTGGGTCAGCTTTCTCAGGGGCGTGCCGCTTCTCGTCCAGCTCCTCGTGATGTATTACCTGCTGCCCGTCATCGGCATCGACGTGCCCGCTTTGGTGGCCGCCGTCCTGACGGTGGGCCTGTGCGCCAGCGCGTATATCTCGGAGATCTGGCGCGGCGCCATCAACGCGCTGCCGGCCGGACAGGCCGAGGCCGGCCACTCGATCGGCATGACCCCCGCCGGCATCTGGACGCGCATCATCCTGCCCCAGGCGGTAAGGCTGTCGCTGCCGGCGCTGATCAACGAGCTGATCCTCCTGGTCAAGGCCTCCTCGCTCGTCTCGCTGGTGGGCATCTTCGAGGTCACGCGCGCGAGCCAGGCCCAGGCGGCGACGAGCTACCGGCCGCTCGAGGTCTATATCGCCGCGGCCCTGATCTATCTCGCCATCAATCTCTGCCTCGCCGCGTTCGGGCGCATTCTCGAACGCAGGATGACGACCTGATGGACCTCCTCGTCCAGTATGGGCCGTCTTTGCTGCGCGGCTTCGGCTTCACGATCCTGTGCTGGGCGGCCGGCACCGTCTGCTCGATGGTGCTCGGCCTCGTGATCGCCCTGCTGCAGCGCTATGCGCCGAAGCCGGCCCGCTGGGCCATCGCCGGGTACATCGAGATCATCCGCGGCACGCCGTTCCTCGTCCAGCTCTTCGTGCTTTATTATGGCGGGCCCTTCGTAGGCCTCAAGCTCGACGCGATGCCGGCGGGTCTCCTGGGGCTCACCATCTATGGCAGCCCCTATTTCGCCGAGATCTTCCGCTCGGGCTTCGGCGCGGTGGCGCCGGGCCAGATCGAAGCCGCCCGGGCCATGGGGATGGCGGAGGTCAGGATCGTGCGGCGGATCCTCCTGCCGCTGGCGCTCGTCTCGGCCCTGCCGGCGCTGGTCAATTTCGCCATCGTGCTGACCAAGGAGACCGTCATCCTGTCGATCATCACGGTGCCGGAGCTGCGCTATCAGGTCGACCGCATGATCACCGAGACCTTCCGCTATTTCGAAGCCAATCTCGCGCTGGCGCTGTTCTTCTGGGGGCTGGTCGAGGTCATCTCGCGCCTCGGCCGCCTGATCGAGCGGCGGGTGACGCGCTACATGACCGAGAGTCCTTAAGATGGTGCAAGCCTCATCCGTCGAGATCCGCGAGGTGGACAAGTTCTACGGCACGTTCCAGGCGCTGAAGAAGGTCTCGCTCTCGGTGCCGCCCGGCAAGGTGACCTGCCTGATCGGGCCGTCGGGCTCCGGCAAGTCGACGCTCCTGCGCTGCATCAACTTTCTCGAGGCCTATGATGCCGGCGAGATCCGCATCGACGGACAGTTGATCGGCTATGAAACGCCGGGTGGCCCGCGAAGCCCGGCGCGCAAGCTGCGCGAGATGCGCCGCTCGATCGGCATGGTGTTCCAGCAGTTCAACCTGTGGCCGCATATGGCGGCTCTCCAGAATGTCGCCGAGGGCCTGATCCAGGTGCGGGGCTTCACCAGGGCGCAGGCCGAGGCGCACGCCGCCGCGGCCCTGAAGAAAGTGGGGCTGGCCGACAAGATGGCGAGCTATCCCGCACGGCTCTCCGGCGGCCAGCAGCAGCGCGTGGCGATCGCCCGCGCCATGGCGATGGAGCCGAAGCTGATGCTGTTCGACGAGCCGACCTCGGCGCTCGACCCCGAACTCGTCGGCGAAGTGCTGAGCGTCATGCGCCAGCTCGCCTCGGAGGGCATGACGATGGCCGTCGTGACCCACGAGATGGGCTTTGCCGCGCATGTCGCCGACCGCGTCGCCTTCATGGACAATGGCGAGCTCGTCGCCGTCGGCGCCCCGGACGAGATCCTGCACAAGCCCAGGGATGCGCGCATCCTGGCCTTCCTCAGGACCTATCGCGAGCGCAACAGCTTCTAGGAACGATCCAGGCGGATGCTGACTTTCGCGCCGAACGAGAAAGCCGAGCGCCCGTCTTTCCGCCGCATCACGGAAAGCTTGCCTGGTAGCTGATCGCCATCAGCGCCACATGCACCTCCAGGGGTGAGCGCAATTCGAATGCTTGTGGCGCGCGGGCGAAGTCCCATAACCGCACCAGGAGCCAGACGTCGCGGTAAGTGTCGGCAACCGCGAGCTCGTTGCGGGTGACGTGAAACGGCGTGCGTTCCCAGCCCTGTGCACGATCCGACAGCGCGGGTGCGGGGCGGCGGTCATGCCGGTAGCTCTGTAGGCACCCCGAGCTTGGGACCAACTTCCGCCAAGCGCTGGTCGAGCGTGCACAGGGCGGCGCCATGCTCCGACGCGACAGCGAGATGAAGTGCGTCACCCGCGCGTAGGCCGAACACATGTTGATCGGCGAATTTGGCGGCCGTTCGGAAATGAATGGCTGTCACGGGCAACACGGTGAAGCTCTCAGCAACGAGTCTGTTGAACGTCGAGAGCGCCGCAGCGCGATGCTCGAGCGTGACCTGTCCTATCCGTAGCTTTATCGACGAGCAGCGGCGTATCCAAGTAGAGCATCAATACCGATCGCCGTCTCGCATCGATCTTACAAGATCGGCGGCGTTGGGCACCTGGAGCGGCATGGCAGCCGTCAAAGCCCGTAGCATGGCCAAGTCCACTCGTTTGCGGCGCTTTGTCGCTGCGGAGAGTCGCGCCACCGGCTTGCCGCGCCGGGTTATGTCGATTGTGTCGCCAGCCTCGACGCGATCGACGAGTTCGCTCAACCGTGCCTTCGCGTCAGCGAGATTGATCTCGTCCATGTCCATACCTGACCATTTATCATTTATATGGTCATATAACGCTTGACGCCGAATAATTCCAAAAAGCCGTCACCTCATCCCGGCTCCCGCGCTGTGTGTTCGTTGATGACCGCGAGGAAAGCCTCGCCATAGCGCGCGAGCTTGACCTGGCCGGCGCCCGGGATGGCGGCGAGCTCGGCGACCGAGCGCGGGCAGCGCGCGGCCATTTCGACGAGCGTCCGGTCGTGGAAGATGACATAGGGCGGGACATTCTGCGCCCGGGCCAGCTCGAGACGCCGGGCGCGCAGCTTCTCGAACAGGTCGCGGTCGGCTTCAGGCAGGGCTTCCCGCGACTCGCGGCGGACGGATTTCCGCCCCGGCTTCAGGACGCGCAGGCTCAGGGGCGGCTTCTCGCGCAGGAACCGGCGGCCTTCCTGCGAGATGGAGAGGCCGCCATGGCCGGCCACGTCCACGTCGATCAGCCCATGGGCGACGAGCTGGCGGACGACCGAGCGCCAGGCGTTGCGGTCATGCTCGGTGCCGATGCCGAAGGTCGAGAGCCTGTCATGGGCGAGCTGCGCGATCCGCTCATTGTGCTCGCCGATGAGGACCGAGATCACATGCGCCTGGCCGAAGCGCTCGCCGGTGCGGTAGATGCAGGAGAGCAGCTTCTGCGCGGCGATGGTGCCGTCGAAGGTCGCGGGCGGGTCGAGACAGACGTCGCAATTGCCGCACGGCGCGCTGTCCTCGCCGAAATAGGCGAGCAGGACCTGGCGCCGGCAGCGCGAGGCCTCGGCGAAGCCCAGAAGTGCTTCGAGCTTGCGGCGCTCCATGTGCTTGCGCGCCTCGGGCGCGTCGGACTCGGCGATGAAGCGGCGGCGCAGCGCGATGTCCTCCGCCCCATAGAGCATCAGCGTCTCGGCGGGCAGGCCGTCGCGGCCGGCGCGGCCGGTCTCCTGGTAGTAGGCTTCGATGCTGGCGGGAAGGTCGGCGTGGACGACGAAACGCACATCGGGCTTGTCGATGCCCATGCCGAAGGCGATGGTCGCCACCATGATCAGCCCCGGCTCCAGCTGGAAGCGGCGCTGGTTCGCCTCGCGCGCCGCCATCTCCATGCCGGCATGATAGGGAAGGGCGGTGAAGCCGTGGCCGGTGAGGCTTTCGGCGACGCTCTCGGTCTTGCGCTTGGACAGGCAGTAGACGATGCCGCTTTCGCCCTTGCGGGATTCGAGGAAGCGCAGCAGTTGCTGCGTGGTGCTCGTCTTCTCGGCCGCGCCATAGCGGATATTGGGGCGGTCGAAGCCGGATATGAAGCTGTTGTCCGCGCCGATGTCGAGATGGGCCACGATCTCGGCCCGCGTCGGCGCGTCGGCGGTGGCGGTGAGCGCCATGCGCGGCACGTCGGGGAAGAGCTTGGCCAGACGGTCGAGGCCGCGATATTCCGGCCGGAAGTCATGGCCCCATTGCGAAAGGCAATGGGCCTCGTCGACGGCGATGAGCGAGAGGCGCACGCTTTTCAGCCGGTCGATCGTGTCGGGACGCAGGAGCGTTTCCGGGGCCATGTAGAGGAGATCGATCTCGCCTGCCGCGATGTCGCGCCACAGGAGGTCCTTCTCAGGCCCCCAGAGCCTGGAATTGAGAGCCGCCGCCTTGACGCCGGCCTGCCTGAGTGCGGCAACCTGGTCGTCCATCAGAGCGATCAGCGGCGAGACGACGAGGCCGATGCCGGGCCGCAGGAGGGCGGGGATCTGGTAGCACAGCGATTTGCCGCCACCGGTGGGCATCAGCACGAAAGCATGGCGACCGGCGATCGCATGCTCGATGATCTCGCGCTGAGAGCCGCGAAAGCTGTCATAACCGTAGACGGTGTTCAGGATGGAGAGCGGATCGGCCGGCATTGCGAGACTCGAAACTTGGGAGAAGACATGATTAGCGGAGAAATGCCCTCGGCGCAGCATCGCCCTGCGCCGTCCGTCGTTCCCCGCATTGAAACCGCGATGGCGCGCACTACATCTGTGACCTCATGAAAAAGATCGGCTTCCTGTCCTTCGGTCATTGGTCGCCTTCGCAGCAGTCGCGCACGCGTTCGGCGGCGGACGCGCTTCGGCAATCGATCGACCTCGCGGTGGCCGCGGAAGAACTGGGCGCCGACGGCGCCTATTTCCGCGTGCATCATTTCGCCCGTCAGCTCGCTTCGCCCTTTCCGCTTCTGGCGGCGGTCGGCGCGCGGACCAGACGCATCGAGATCGGCACCGCGGTCATCGACATGCGCTATGAGAACCCGTTCTACATGGCCGAGGATGCCGGCGCCGCCGATCTGATCGCCGGCGGCCGCCTGCAGCTCGGCATCAGCCGCGGCTCGCCCGAGCAGGTGATCGACGGCTGGCGCCATTTCGGCTTCGCGCCGCCCGAGGGCAAGAGCGACGCCGACATGGCGCGCCATCACGCCGAAGTGTTCCTCGAGCTCCTGAAGGGCCAGGGCTTCGCCGAGCCCAATCCGCGTCCGATGTTTCCCAATCCGCCCGGCCTGTTGCGGCTCGAGCCCTATTCCGAAGGCTTGCGCGAGCGCATCTGGTGGGGTGCCGCGACCGATGCCACCGCGCAATGGGCAGGCTCGCTCGGCATGAACCTGCAGAGCTCCACGCTCAAGTTCGACGAGGGCGGCGAGCCGCTGCATATCCAGCAGGCCAGGCAGATCCGCGCCTTCCGCGCCGCCTGGAAGGAAGCCGGACATGCGCGCACGCCGCGGGCGTCGGTCAGCCGCAGCATCTTCGCCATCACCGACGAGCGCGACCGCGCCTATTTCGGCGGCGGCGGGAGCCGCGATCATTTCGGCTATATCGAGCCGGAGAGACTGGCCGTGTTCGGCCGCACCTATGCCGACGAGCCCGACGTCCTCGTCGCGCAGCTGAAAGAGGACGAGGCGATCGCCGAGGCCGACACGCTGCTCCTCACCGTGCCCAACCAGCTCGGCGTCGAGTACAATGCGCATGTCATCGAGGCGATCCTGAAGCATGTCGCGCCGGCGCTGGGCTGGCGCTGACTTTGTCTTCTCTCGCGTCGTTTGGTAGAAATAGGCGACTCAGGGGTGTGCGGGGGGCGCTGACGATTGGGAATACCCGCATGATATTGAGTTTCCGTCTTCGGATCGGCATCTTGATCATCGCCGGCCTGGCGGCCGGCATCACGCCGGCTTCGGCGGCCGCCGTGCCGTTCGAGGCCTGCGTCAAATCCATTCGCGCCAATGTGCTCAAGGCGGGCGTGAAGCGCGATGTCGTCGACGCGGCCTTCCGCGATATCGAATTCGACGAAAAGGTGGTGCGCTTCTCGCGCAACCAGCCGGAATACCGCCTCAAGATCTGGGACTATATGGCCTTCCTCGTGGACGACGCGCGCATCGCCGACGGCCGCAAGATGATGCAGATCGAGAAGAAGAGCCTGCGCGCCATCGAGAAGGCCTATGGCGTCGACCGCTTCATCCTGGCGGCCCTGTGGGGCGTCGAGAGCGACTATGGCAGGATCGAAGGCGACTTCTTCCTGCCGCAGGCGCTGGCGAGCCTCGCTTGCGCCGGCCGGCGCCCGAGCCTCTTCAAGGCCGAGCTCACCCATGCGCTCAAGATCGTGGCGGCGGGCGACGTCAAGCTCGAGGATCTCAACGGCTCCTGGGCGGGCGCTTTCGGCCACACGCAGTTCATGCCCTCGACCTACCGCAGGCTCGCCGTCGATTTCGACCGCGACGGGCGCAAGGACCCGATCAATTCCGTTCCCGACGCGCTCGCGTCCAGCGCCAACTTCCTGAAGAAGTCCGGCTGGCGCCCGGGCCGTCCCTGGGGCTTCGAGGTGAAGGTCCCGGGCTCGTACAAGGGACGAACGGGCCGCACGCGCAAGGCGGCGATCGCCACCTGGGCCAAGCGCGGCATCAGGCGTGCCGACGGCGCCCACCTGCCCAGGTCCGGCTCCTATGGCCTGATCCGGCCGGCGGGCAAGAGCGGACCGGCCTTTCTCGTGTCGCGCAATTTCGATGCGCTCTATTCGTACAATGCGGCCGAATCCTATGCGCTTGCGATCGCCCATCTCTCCGATCGCCTGCGCGGCAAGGGCGACTTCAAGACCGCCTGGCCGACCAATGATCCGGGCCTGTCGCGCGCCGAGCGCAAGCGCCTTCAGGAGCTGTTGATCGCGCAAGGCCTCTACAAGGGCGAGGTGGACGGGCGCATAGGCCCGCTCACTACCGCCGCGATCAAGAAAGCCGAGAAGAAGGCCGGATTGAAGCCGACCGGCCGTCCCGGTGCGCGGATCCTGGACGTGCTGGCGGGGAACTGACGGGAGATATCAGGCGCTCCTGGGCTTTTTCCTCGCCGCCATGTTGAGCGCGACGGCGGCGCGGATGAGGGCGGCGAGCGCCTTCTCGTCGATCCTCTCGCCCTCATGCACGTCGATGGCGCGCCTCGTATTGCCTTCGAGGCTCGCATTGAAGAGGCCCTTGGGATCGGGCAGCGACGCGCCCTTGGCGAAGGTCATCTTCACGGCGGTCCTGTAGGTCTCGCCCGTGCAGATGATGCCGGCATGCGACCATACCGGAACGCCGCGCCATTTCCATTCCTCGACCACTTCGGGATCGGCCTCCTTGATGATGCGCCGGATGCGGGCGAGCGTCTCGCCGCGCCAGCCGCCGAGCTCCTCGATCCGGGCATCGATCAGCCGGGAGGGGGAATCTTCCTCCTTGCCGCCGTTCGTCGCTTTCTTCATATCTCCTGCTGCCTTTCCCATCGTTGCGCGTCGCCCGCCTCACCGTGCTTCGATCGTCTTCCAGCCATTGCCCAAGGATAGTGGAAGCCGGCATTGACGCTGCCAGAGCACTCCACCGGTTCACGTTCACATCTTCTCGCCCGGCAGGCGGCTCGCCTGCTTCACCCAGTCGGCGAACCGGGCCTCGTCGAACGGCCCGTCCTCATGGATGTCGAGATAGCGCACCTCCTTGTGCCTGGACTGGCCGGGCGGCAGGGGCTTCAGCGACGTGCCGCGGAAGAAGGTCACCTTCACGTATTTCGTGAAGCAATGATAGGCCATGAACCAGCCCTGGCCCTCGATGCCGTAGAGGGGGGAGTTCCATTTCACCGCCTTGCTCACGCCGGGGACGATGCGCGTGACGAGCGCGTCGAGGCGGCGGCCGACATCGCGCTTCCAGCCGGGCATGGCGGCGATATAGGCCTTGACCGGAGCATCCCCATAGCCCTTCGCGATCTGCGGATTGCCGCCGGAGAGAAGCTTCGGCGCCGTGGCCGTCCTCCTTGCGGCCGTGGCCGGCTTTCCCGATGTGCTGGTGGCCATTTGCGTTCATCCATCCTGATCTGGCTTACCTATATCGATGATGCGGGCTATTAGGAAGCCGCCCGCGGGATTGGCGGAGCGGGGACGTGACGTCAGTTCACAGTGTGCAGAAAGGCCATGCATGACGAAGCCGTTTGCGATCACAATGGGCGACCCTTCGGGCATCGGGCCCGAGATTTGCGTGAAGCTGTTTGCCGAAGAATTGCCGGTCACGGCCTTCGTCATCGGCGATGCCGGCGTCCTGCGCCGCGCCGCGACCGCGCTTCGCATGCCGTTCGATATACGGGAAATCGCGTCCCCGGACGAAGCGCGCCGCCGCAAGGGATCGCTGGATGTATTGTCCCTCACCGGCCTGCCTCGGGACCTGCCCATGGGTCGCATCGACGCCCGTGCCGGCCGGGCGGCCTACGACTATGTGGTGAAGGCGATCGACCTCGCCAGGGCGGGCGAGATACCGGCGATCGTGACGGCCCCCCTGGCAAAGGAGGCGATGAAGGCGGCGGGCATTTCCTATCCCGGCCATACCGAGATCCTGGCCGAGAGATCGGGCACGTCGGATTTCGCCATGATGCTCGCCAATGACGAATTGCGCGTGATCCTGGTCACCATCCATGTGGCGCTCAGGGAAGCGGTCGTGCTGGTGACGCGCGCCAGGGTTCTGCGCACCATCGAGCTCGCCGGACAGGCCTGCCGGGCCTACGGCATCGAGCGGCCGCGCATCGCGGTTGCCGGCCTCAATCCGCATGCCGGCGAAGGCGGCATGTTCGGCAGCGAGGACGAAAGGGAGATCGCGCCAGCGGTCGCGCAGGCGCGGCGTGGCGGCATCGACGCCTCGGGTCCGTGGCCCGGCGACACCGTCTTCATGCGCGCCCGGCGCGGCGAGTTCGACATCGTCGTGGCGCAATATCACGATCAGGGCCTGATCCCGGTGAAATATCTCGGCATCGAGCAGGGCGTGAACGTCACCATCGGACTGCCCTTCGTGCGCACCTCGGTCGATCACGGCGTCGCCTTCGACATTGCCGGGACGGGCAAGGCCGATCATGCTTCCCTGCGCTGTGCCCTCGACCAGGCGGTGCGCCTGGTCCGGGCCCGCGAGCCGGGATGATATGGGGACTGGCGATGAACATCCGCGAGTACAACGCCTTCTGCCGCAAGCTCGCCGCGACCACGCACGTGGTCCAGTGGGGCGGCTCGCATGTATGGAAGGTCGGCGGCAAGGTCTTCGCCATCGCGGGCGACGACGAGGGAAGGTTGAGCGTCACCTTCAAGGTGAGCGACCTCGCTTTCGAGATCCTGAAGGACCGGCGGGGACTGCGTCCCGCACCCTATCTCGCCTCGCGCGGTCTGAAGTGGATCCAGCATTTCGCGAGACCCGGCCTCACCGACGCCGCCCTGCGCGATTATCTCAGGCAGTCCCATGCGCTCGTGGCGCTAGGCCTTCCGAAGAAGAAACGGATCGAGCTCGGCCTCGAGACGCATGACGCCCGTTCACGGTCCCGCGGGAAGCGTGTCGGTCGCGGGTTGACTGTCGGTTAGCTTGAGATCGGTCTCCATCTCCGTATAGAGTCGATCGGGGCTGCGGCGCGACCATCCTCCGGAGGGGAGAGGCGATGAAGCTCCTGATCATCGGCGGCGGCATTGGCGGACTCGCGGCGGCGCTCGCCCTGAACCGGGCGGGCATCGACGTCGAGATCTTCGAGCAGTCGCAGGAGCTGCGCGAGCTCGGCGTCGGCATCAACCTCTTGCCGCATGCGGTGAAGGAGCTGGCGGCGCTGGGGCTTCTCTCCGCATTGGACGCGGCCGGCATCCGCACCCGCGAGCTCGTCTATCTGAACCGGCACGGGCAGGCGGTATGGCGCGAGCTGCGCGGCCTCGATGCCGGCTACGAGGTGCCGCAATTCAGCATCCATCGCGGCAAGCTGCATGGTCTGCTGCTCGCGGCCGTGCTCGACCGCCTGGGCGCCTCGCATGTCCATGCCGACCGCCGCCTGGTCGATTTCGCCGAGCGTGAAGGCCGCGTCACCGCGACATTCGAGAGCCGCGCCTCGCAGGGGCTTTTCACCGCGGCCGGCGACGGGCTGATCGGCGCCGACGGCATCCATTCGCGTGTCCGCGAGATCTTCTATCCGCGGGAAGGAGCGCTGATCTGGAGCGGCATCATGTTGTGGCGCGGCGCCTTGCCCTGGCCCGTTCACGAGGATGGCCGCACCATGGTGATCGCCGGCGGCAATGCGGCGAAGTTCGTCTTCTATCCGATCCATCTCGATCCGGCACGCCCGGATCTTCGCCTGACCAACTGGGCTGTGATGGCGCGCATCGCCGACGGCTCGGGCCCGCCGCCCCGCCGCGAGGACTGGAATTCGATCGGGCGGCTCGAAGATGCGTGCGCCTTCGTCCAGGACAGTTTCAGGCTGGGTTTCGTGGAGCCCGCGCAGATCATCGCGGCGACCGGCACGTTCTACGAATATCCCAATTGCGACCGCGATCCCGTGGGCCGGTGGTCTTTCGGCCGGGTGACGCTTCTGGGCGATGCGGCGCATCCCATGTATCCCGTGGGCAGCAATGGGGCGAGCCAGGCGATCCTCGATGCCGCGGCGCTGGCGCGCCATCTGACGGTGACGCCGGACCTGGCCGAGGCCTTCGCCGCCTATGACTCGGAGCGCCGTCCGATGACGGCGGACATCGTGCGCAACAACCGGCGCGGCGGGCCCGAGGGCGTCATCGACCTGGTCGAAGCCCGCGCTCCCGACGGCTTCGACGACATCGACAAGGTGGCGAGCCATGCCGAGCGCGAGGCGATCGTGCGCGGCTATGCATCGATGGCGGGCTACGCCCAGGACCAGGTCAACCGCCGCTGACCGGCAAGAGCCTCAGGTCTTTTTCGCTGCCTGGCGGCGCGGCCGCCTGATGGCCCGCACCTTGCCGCTCGCTCCACCGCCGCAGAAGAACCGCCCGGCGCCATCCGAGTCGAGGCCCGAGACGCCCGTGCCGGCCGGCATTTCGAGACGCTCCAGCACCTCTCCGGTTTGCGGATCGATACGCCGCACGTCGCTCTGGTCGTTTTCCCACGTGCCGTGCCAGAGCTCGCTGTCGACCCAGGTGACGCCGGTGACGAAGCGGTTGCTCTCGATGCTGCGCAAGATGGCGCCGGTCTCGGGATCGACCTGATGGATCCTGCGGTCGCGATACTGGCCCACCCACAGGGTTCCCTCCGCCCAGGCAAGGCCCGAATCGCCGCCGCCGCCGGGCGCCGGGATGGTGGCGAGCACGCGTCCGGTGCGCGGATCGATCTTCTGGATTCGATCCTCGGAGATCTGCCAGAGATGAGTGCCGTCGAAGGCGGTCCCCGCATGCGCCGCGACGTCGATGGAACGGAGCGTCTGCCCGCTCTCGGGATCGAGCGCGTTGAGCCTGGCGCCGGAGGCGAACCAGACCTGCTCGCCGTCGAAGGTCAGGCCGTGCACCGCCTCGACGTCAGCAAAGGGGCCATATTCGCGGATGATTTCGGCTGATGAACGTTTCATGCGCTCATCCTAGCCCTTGGGCGTGGCGAGCGGGAGTAACAAGGTTGTCGTGAAGCCGGGCATGGGCGGCGTCATCCAGCGTCGCGCCCGCCCCCGGCCATAGGATTGCGCCTTGCCGGCGGCGGCGAGGGAGTCGAGCGCCCGCTGCACGCTGCGCTGGCTCGAGCCGAGCGCCAGCGCCAGCGCCGAGCTGGCCCAGGCTTCTCCATCGGCCAGCAAAGCCAGCACCGCCGCATGCTGCTCCTCGACGGGACGCGCCAGCAGGACCACTTGCGGAGCGCGGCGCGGCGCCAGAGCAAAGCCGCGCTTCGTCGCGCTCACCGTGGCGATCTTGCCCAGCATCATGCGCAGGCGCCCGATCTCGACCCTGAGCCTCGCACGATGCGATTCATCGGCATGTTTCGCGCCGAAAGCGCGCCGCAGCAATTCGTCGCGCGCCACATCCGCAGGCCACGCCTCGCCGAGCGCGCGGGCGAGGGCGAAGAGGACGGGGCGGCGGGCGAGCCGGACCGCATCCTGCGCATCGCGCACGACGTGGCGGCAGGCATCGACGACGAGCGCGTCCGATCGGAGCAGCTCTTCGACGTCGGCAAGCAGGAGCGGGCGTTCCTCGCCTCCTGCGACGAGGCGCGCGGCGGGCGTCGTCAGGGTGCGGGCGGCGCTCTCGACTTCGGCGATCAGCGCCGGGATGCGCGCCTGTCGTGCGGCGCTGTCCGCCCGGACGAGTGCCTCGCCTGCGGCCTTCGTCTCGATGCGCCGCAGGGCGATGCCGGCGCCCGCGAGTTCGTGGACGGCGCGCAGGGCAGGCGGCAGCGATGCGGGGTCCAGTCCGGCAAGCCGGCGCTCGGCCTCGTCGAGCCTGCCGATCAGCAAAAGGCGGCGGATCTCGAGATAGCGTGCATGGGCGCCGTTCGCCCGGTCGCCATGGTTCTCGAGGGTGGCGCGCGCCTGGTCGAGCGCCTTCCCGGGCCAGGAAAGATCGCGCGCGGCGAATGCGACTTCGGCCTCGGCGACGACGCAGCGGGCCCTGGCCATGGGCTCTTTCGGACCGAAGGCGCGGGCGGCGCGCCTGAGCAGCACCTTGGCGCGGTCGAGATCGCCGAGCTGCGCCATGGCGATGCCGCGCAGCGCCAGCGCAGGTGCGTCCTCGCGCAGCGCGACCCGCTTCAACGCGCCGAGCGCATCGCCTTGCGCCAGCGCCAGCGCCGCGGCCGTGATCAGCGAGTCCATCCAGAAATCCCGCCAGACTTGTAACTCCCGGAGGTTCGATAGCCGCGACTATCCTTCATGGCAACCCGGCCGGAGAAGGAGACAACCGCCATGAACGATCCGAGCTCGCATGACGCGTTCCTGTCGGGACGACCTGCACATCTCCAACCGAGGAGGCCGAGCATGCGCCTGTTGCTCTCGCTCGCATTCATCCTGCTTGCTGCGCTGGCAAGCGTCGTACCTGCCGCTGCGGAGAGCCGCACCGGTTCCAGGCTTGGAAAGGGCTTCGTCTCGGCGACGGCCATCGTCAGCGGAGCAAAACTTCACTATGTCCGCGGCGGAGAGGGGCCGGCGCTTATCCTGGTCCACGGATTTCCGCAGGACTGGCATGAGTTTCGGGCGGTCATGCCGCGGCTCGCGAAGCGTTTCACCGTCATCGCCGTCGACCTCCGCGGCATCGGCCGCTCCGTCGCCACCTCAGGCGGCTTCTCGGCGGCCACCATGGCCGGGGATATTCATGATCTCATATCGAAGCTCAGGCTCGATCGAGTTTTTCTGGTGGGCCACGACATCGGCGGGATCGTCGCCTATGCCTATCTGCGGAAATATCCCGGCACGCTGCGCGGGGCGATGATCCTCGACGTGCCGCTTCCCGGCATTGACGGCTGGACCGAGGTGATGGATTCTCCGATGGCCTGGCATGCGCATTTCATGCAGGTCCCGGGCCTTGCGGAGAAGCTCGTGGCCGGGCGCACCGCGGATTTTCTCGGTTACTTCTTCGCCATGGGGCGGTTCGCCCCGGAAGAAATCGCAAACTACGTGAAGGCCTACGAAGCGCCGGCGCAGCTTCGCGCCGCCTTCGGCATGTACAGGGCCTTTCCGGCCGCCGAGAAATCCAACGCCGGGGAGCGCGGACGCAATGACGTGCCGCTCGTCTTCGCGGCCGGCGGCGAATCTCCCTTTGCCAAGCTTGCGCCGAAAATTGCACAAGGCCTGCGCATGGCCGGAATGACGCATGTCGAGACGGAACTGATCCCGGGCGCCGGGCACTACATCTTCACCGACCGGCCGCGGGCCGCCGCCGAGCTCATCGAGCGACATGGATTGCGGCGCTGACGCGACGGGAAGAAATCAGAAAGGAAAAGCAAATGAACGAAGCTTATTGCGGCGGGTGCGCCTGTGGGGCGGTCCGGTATGAGATCACCGGCGAGCCGGTATTCTCGAATGACTGCCAATGCCTGACCTGCCAGAAGAAAAGCGGCACCGGCCACTGCTCCTATCTCACATTCCCGAGCAAGGAGAATGTTAAGGTCACCGGCAAGGCGGCGCTCTGGGAGGTCGCGGGCGACAGTGGCAATCTGAAGACTCACGCCTTCTGTCCGGCCTGCGGTTCGCCCGTCTATCTGACTTTCGCGGCCATGCCCGATATTTTCACCGTGCACGCGGCGAGCCTGGATGATCCCGGCCGCTACCAGCCGCAGGCGGTGACCTATGCGATACGAGGTCATGCCTGGGACAATCTCGACCCGGCCGTCGCCAGATTCGAGAGGATGCCGCCGATGTGAGACGCCGGGCGAGACGATCGGGCGCTGCCCCGGCGGTGGCATGATCTAGTCGCGGCGATTGCCGAACTCGCGCACCAGCCAGTCGATGAACACGCGCACGCGCGGCGACAATTGGCGGCTATGCGGATAGAGCAGCGAGACCGGCGTCGGCGTCGGCGGGAAGGGGGCCAGCGCCTCGACCAGCGCGCCGGTGCGCAGGGCCTCTTCGGCGTGATAGCGCGGAATCTGGATGAGGCCGAGACCGAGCTTCGCCGCGGCGATGAAGCTCTCGGCGGCGCTGACGCTCACCGACGCCGGCAAGGCGATATTGCGAACCTCGCCGCCGATGACGAATTCGAGCGGCAGGAGGCTGCCGGTGGCGGTCGAGCGGAAGCCGACCATGCGATGGCCGGCGGCGAGCTCGTCCGGGTGCCGCGGCATGCCGTGCTTTTCCATGTAAGAGGGTGAGGCGAGTGTGACCTCGGCGAGGAGCGCGACGCGGCGGGCGATCATGCCGCTGTCCTGCGGGATGCCGACCCGCAGCACGCAGTCGATCCCCTCGCGGATGAGATCGACCAGCCGGTCGCCCTCGCTCATATGGAATTCGATATCGGGATAAGTCTCGAGGAAGCGCGGCAGGCCCGGCAGGACGAAATGCCGGGCGAGCGTCCCGTGCACGTCGACGCGCAGCGGGCCCTTCGGCTTGGCCCCGGCGAAAGCGCTCTCGGCGTCTTCGATATCGGCCAGAATGGCGATGCAGCGCTGATAATAGGCCTCCCCGTCCAGGGTCGGGCTGACCTGGCGCGTGGTGCGCTGGATGAGACGCACGCCGAGGCGCTTTTCGACCTGCTGCACGGCGTCGGTCACGGTCGAGCGCGGCAGGCCCAGATCCTCGGCCGCCGCCGTGAAGCTTCGTCTTTCCACGACGCGGGTGAAGACCCGCATGGCATCGAATCTGTCCATCACATTATTCGAGAATATCGGATAGTGATGTCAGATAATGACCGATTATCCGGATCGTGAAAAGGACCATCTTCTCCGCATCGAGACCAGCAATCAGGAGAATGACAGATGTCCAATGCCACCCCGAAAGTCGCCATCGTCACCGGCTCGTCACGCGGTATCGGCGCCGCGATCGTGGAACGCCTGGCGCGTGACGGTTTCACGGTCATCGTCAACTATGCCGGCAAGGCGACGGAGGCCGAAGCTCTGGCGGCCCGGATCGAAGCCGCCGGCGGCCGGGCGCTGACGCACAGGGCCGATGTCGGCGATCCGCTCCAGGTCGCGCGCATGTTCGAGGCGGCGGAAGCCGCCTTCGGCGGCGTCGATGTTCTCGTCAACAATGCCGGCATCATGCGTCTCGCCGCGCTCGCCGAGAGCGACGATGCGCTTGTCGACAGCCAGATCGCCGTCAACCTGAAGGGCGTCGTCAACACGCTGCGCGAGGCGGCGCGACGGCTGCGCGACGGCGGCCGGATCATCAACCTGTCTTCGAGCGTCGTCGGCCTGGCCCTGCCGTCCTACGCCGTCTATGCCGCGACCAAAGCCGGGGTGGAAGCCATGACGCATGTGCTGGCGAAGGAGATGCGCGGCCGCGGCATCACCGTCAATGCGGTGGCGCCGGGACCGACCGCGACGGCGCTTTTCCTCGACGGCAAGCCGCAGGAGGCCATCGATCGCCTGGCGAGGATGGCGCCGCTCGAGCGGCTCGGCCGGCCGGACGACATCGCCGGCGCGGTCGCCTTCCTCGCCGGACCCGACGGCGCCTGGGTCAACGGCCAGGTGCTGCGCGTCAACGGCGGCATCATCTGAGCCACCAAACGAAGTCTTTGCAAGGAAAGGACAGTGTCATGAGCCGGAAGATCATCCTTATCACCGGTGCGTCGAGCGGCTTCGGCCGCCTCACGGCGGAAGCGCTCGCCAGGGCAGGCCACTGTGTCTATGCCTCGATGCGCGACATCAGGGGGCGCAACGCGGTCCATGCCGCGGCGATGGCGGAATTCTCCAGGGAGAATGGCGTCGATCTGCGCAGCGTCGGGCTCGACGTCCAGTCCCAGGAGTCCGTCGACAAGGCGGTGGCGCATGTGACCGCCGAAAGCGGCCGCATCGACGTGCTGATGCATAATGCCGGCCATATGGCGTTCGGCCCGGCGGAAGCCTTCACGCCCGAGCAGTATGGCGAGCTCTATGACATCAATGTGCTGAGCACGCAGCGCGTGAACCGCGCGGTGCTGCCGCATATGCGCCGCCGCAGGCAGGGTCTGCTGCTCTGGGTGTCGAGCTCGAGCTCGGCCGGCGGCACGCCGCCCTATCTGGCGCCCTATTTCGCCGCCAAGGCGGCGATGGATGCGATCGCCGTGCAATATGCCCGCGAGCTGGCGCGCTGGGGGATCGAGACCTCGATCATCGTGCCGGGCGCCTTCACCAGCGGCACCAATCACTTCGCGCATTCCGGCAAGCCCGCCGACCATGCTCGCCTTGCGGAATATGAGGCGGGGCCCTATGCGGGCTTCGGCGCGGAGGTGCAGAAGGCCTTCGCCGCCATCGTGCCGCCCGATGCCGATGCGGCGCTGGTCGCGGATGCCATTGTCGATGTCGTCGCCGCGCCTTTCGGCAGGCGGCCCTTCCGGGTCCATATCGATCCGGCCCGGGATGGCGCCGATGTCGGCTTCGCCGTGCTCGACCGGGTGCGCGCCGAGATGCTGCATCGCGTCGGACTTTCGGATCTGCTGAAGCCGAGGGTGCTTGCCTGAAGCCGCATGTCGGCGCAGGCATCCGATACGATCGATTGATTCCATGATGCCGGGGCGGGAGGTGATGAAAATCATACTCCCCCACCATACATAAGGGTATGTTGCGAAATCGAATGGACACAGGCTATTTTTCCGTGACGACAAAGAGGCACGCATGAGCACCGATCCGCGCCGCGTGATGTGGAACGAGGCCCTGGCGATGATCGCCCGGGCCGAGCAGTTGCAGCGGCGATTCTTCGAACCGGCGGGGCAGGCGACCTGCTGGGAGCCGCCCGTCGATGTCTTCGAGACCGCGGGTGAGTTCCTGATCATCGCGGCCCTTCCCGGCGTCGCGGCGGACGATCTGAGCGTGTCGATAGAGGGCGGGATCCTGCGCGTGGCAGGCCTGCGCCGCCTCCCCGTCACCGCCCGGGCGGCGTCCGTCCACCGTCTCGAAATCCCCTATGGCCGTTTCGAGCGCAGCATCCGCCTGCCGGCCGAGCTCCTGACGCTCGATGAGTCGAAGCTGGTGGACGGCTGTCTCGTCATCCGCCTCGGCAAAGCGTGAAAGAGGTCGTCATGGCTGAAGCCGCTCCCCAGCAGGACAAGCTCCCCCCGGACGTCCTCGTCATTCTCCCTGTCCGCCAGATGGTGCTGTTTCCCGGCACGGTGCTGCCGCTCGCCATCGGCCGGCCGCAGTCGATCGCCGCCGCCCAGGAGGCGGTCCGCTCGGAGCGTCCCGTCGGCATCCTGCTGCAGACCGATCCCGCGGTTCAGGATCCCGCACCGGAGCAGCTTCATCGCGTGGGCACGACGGCCCAGATCCTGCGCTATGTCACCGGCGCCGACGGCGCGCATCATCTCGTCTGCCAGGGCGTGAACCGCTTCCGCGTCACCGATTTCGTGCCCGGCCATCCCTATCTCGCCGCGCGCGTCGAGGAGATCGGCGTGGCCGAAGTGATGACGCCCGATATCGAGGCGCGCCTGCGCCTGCTCAAGGAGCGGGCGCGCGAAGCCCTGGCGCTGCTGCCTTCCGCACCCGCCGAGCTCGCGGCGGCCATCGAGGGCCTGGCCTCGCCCTCGGCGCTCGCCGATTTCATCGCCGGCATTTCCGACAGCACGCCGGAGGTCAAGCAGCAGATCCTCGAGACCGTCGACCTCGGCCAGCGCATGGACAAGGTGCTGACGATGCTGGCGGAGCGCATCGAGGTGCTGAAGATCACCCGCAGCATCGGCGAGCAGACGCAGCAGACGCTCTCCTCGCAGCAGCGCGAGCACATATTGCGCGAGCAGCTGCGCCAGATCCAGAAGGAGCTGGGCGAAGGCGACGAGAAATCCGTCGAGCTCGCCGGCCTGCGCGAGGCGATCGCGAAAGCCGGCATGTCGAAGGAGGCCGAGGACCAGGCCAGGAAGGAGCTCAAGCGGCTCGAGCGCATGCCGGAGGCCGCCGCCGAATACGCCATGATCCGGACCTATCTCGACTGGCTCGTCGAGCTGCCATGGTCGAAGCTGACGCCGGACACGATCGACATCGCCGAGGCGCGCCGCGTCCTCGACGAGGATCATTATGGCCTGCCCAAGATCAAGCGCCGCATCCTCGAATATCTCGCGGTGCGCAAGCTCAATCCCGAAGGCAAGAGTCCCATATTGTGCTTCGTCGGGCCGCCCGGCGTCGGCAAGACGTCGCTCGGGCAGAGCATCGCGCGCGCGACGGGGCGCACATTCGCGCGGCTGAGCCTCGGCGGCGTGCATGACGAGGCCGAGATCCGCGGCCATCGCCGCACCTATATCGGCGCCTTGCCCGGCAACATCATCCAGGCGATCCGCAAGGCGGACAGCCGCAACCCGGTCATGATGCTGGACGAGATGGACAAGCTCGGCTCCGGGCTTCACGGCGACCCGTCGTCGGCGCTGCTCGAGGTCCTCGATCCCGAGCAGAACTCGACGTTCCGCGACAACTATCTGGCGGTCCCCTTCGATCTCTCCAAGGTGATGTTCATCGGCACGGCCAATGTGCTCGACATGGTGCCGGGCCCGGTGCGCGACCGCATGGAGGTCATCGAGCTCCCGGGCTACACGGAAGCCGAGAAGCTCGAGATCGCCAAGCGCTATCTGCTGAAGCGCCAGTTCGCCGCCGCGGGCCTCAAGCCCGAGCAGTGTGAGATCACCGACGAGGCGATCATGACCATCATCCGCGACTACACGCGCGAAGCCGGCCTGCGCAACCTCGAGCGCAATATCGGGGCGGTCTGCCGGCATGTCGCGGTCAGGATCGCGGAAGGCGGCGTCGACCGCATGCGGATCGACCCGGCGGCGGTGGAGTCCATCCTCGGCGCCCGCAAATTCGAGAACGAAGTGGCCATGCGCACCAGCGTTCCCGGTGTCGCGACCGGCCTTGCCTGGACGCCGGTCGGCGGCGACATCCTGTTCGTCGAGGCGACGCGGGTGCAGGGCAGCAACCGGCTCATCCTCACCGGGCAGCTCGGCGAGGTGATGAAGGAGAGCGCGCAGGCCGCCCTGACGCTGATCAAGTCGCGGGCCGCGAGCCTCGGCATCGATCAGGGCCTGTTCGAGAAGTCGGATATCCATGTCCATGTGCCGGCGGGCGCCATTCCGAAGGACGGACCGAGCGCCGGCGTCGCGATGTTCACGGCGCTGGCGTCGCTGCTGACCGGGCGCATGGTGCGCAACGACACGGCGATGACAGGGGAGATCTCGCTGCGCGGCCTGGTCCTGCCGATCGGCGGCGTCAAGGAGAAGGTCCTGGCGGCGGCGCGCGCCGGCATCACCACCGTGATGCTGCCGGCACGCAATCGCAAGGACCTGGAAGACGTGCCGGAGACGGCCCGCAAGCAGGTGAGCTTCGTGTGGCTGGAAACCGTCGATGACGCCGTCAAGGCCGCTCTCGTTCCGGCCGGCGAGTCCGATGAGAGCCGGGCCCCGGCCGACGACGCCGCATCGTTGGGCCGGCGCGCCGCCAAGGGCGGGTGATTGCGCGGACCGGCGCTACAGCAAGTAGGAGTAAACCAGCCCTGCGATCAGGGCGAGGCTGATCAATGCCTGGATGTTGGCAACGTGTTTGAGCCAGCCGGTGGCCTCCAGGGATCCGAAGCCGTATCGCGGTCATGCGGCAAAGCATATGGCCAGGATGAAGCGGCAAATGGAATTCGCGGCATCGGCTCTTGATATGTACGCCGAATTGGCGTACTTATTCAAAAGTAAGGATGTTAGGAGCGGCAGATGAGCCAAACTGCTGAAGTGAAACGAGACCGTATGCACCTGCGCTTGGACGCCAAGGCCAAGCGCACGCTTGAGCGGGCGGCAGCCTATGAGGAAACGAGCGTGAGCGATTTCGTGCTCGCAAACGCGGTCGCCGCGGCGGAGCGCGTGATCGACTCGCACGAGAAGATCACCCTGTCGGCGAAGGATTGGGAAGTCTTCTATGATGCGCTGATCAATCCGCCGGAACCGAACGAGAAGCTGAAGGAAGCCGCGCGCCGCTATCGCGAGCGCATCGGTGGATGAGGCTGCCCTGGTCATCGAACCGCTCGGCTCGCACCATGACCGTGCGGCCTTCTCCTCAGGGGAACCGGCTCTTGATTCCTACCTCCAGCGGCAAGCGTCTCAGGATATCCGGCGGCGTGTGGCCCAGGTGTTCGTGGCACTCGGTGACGTGCCGGGGAAGATTGCCGGCTATTACAGCCTGAGCGCCGCAAGCTTCGAAAAAGACGAATTGCCGCCGGACTTGGCGAAACGGCTCCCCCATTATCCCGTACCGGCCGCGATTCTGGGGCGTCTCGCCGTCGATCGCGCATGCCAAGGGCAGGGCCTCGGTGAAACTCTGTTGCTGGATGCCATCCGGCGTGTCGTCCGGGCGAGCGCGACGCTTATGGTCTACGCCGTCATCGTGGACTCCAAGAACGATCGCGCGGTGGCGTTCTACGGGCGCTATGGCTTTCGTGCGTTTGCCAGCACACAACGCCGCCTCTTCCTGCCACTGGAAACTTTCGAGAAACTCGGGCTGTAGCCGAATCTGACGGGCCTTCTACGGCCAATGCGAGCCGCCGCAACCAACCGCTGCGCCATGTCGACCGGACTGTGTTGTCAGACGCTGATCTGCGTGGGAAACTGGGCCGCCTTGCGCTGCAGGTTCGAAAATTCGTTCTCATCTGAAGGTCTTCTCCCGTGTCGGTCGACTGCATCAATCCCGAGGGACTCTCGACGCCCGAGACCTTCACCCATGTCGTGATGGCCAAAGGCAGCAAGATGATATTCATCGCCGGGCAGGTCGCGCAGGACGATGGCAAGCTTGTCGGCGGCGGCGACATAATTGCCCAATCGCGGCAGGTCTTCGCCAATATCGGCCGCTGCCTGAAGGCCGCCGGCGCCCGGCCGGACCAGGTCACGAAACTCACTATCTTCGTCGCCGGCTACAAGCGCGACTATCTCCTCCAGATCGAGGAAGGCCGCGTCTCCCTGTTCGGCGACCACAAGCCGACCGACACGCTGGTCGGTGTGGCTGCATTGTCGCATCCGGACTACATGCTGGAGGTCGACGCGATGGCCGTCATCGGCGAAGAACGCTAGCATCATGACCGTATCCTCTATCGCCGCGCTGGTGACCGGCGCCGGAAGCCCGGCCGGCATCGGCTTTGCGATCGCCGCGGCGCTCGGCCGGCAGGGCTGTCGGATCGTCGTGGCCTCGACGACTTCGCGCATCGAGGAGCGCGTGCGCGAATTGCGCGACGCCGGGGTCGATGCTTCGGGCTTCGTCGCCGATCTCACCGACGCACGGGCGGCTGAAACGCTGGTCGAAAGGGCCGGCGATGTCGGTGTGCTGGTCAACAATGCCGGCCTGGCGAGCCTGGGCACGCTCGACAAGGCCGGACCTCTCGAGACCATCAGCGACGACACCTGGCATCTCACCCTGAACCGCAACCTGACCACGGCATTCAACGTCACGCGCGCCGTCCTGCCGGGAATGAAGGCGCGGAAGTGGGGGCGCATCGTCAACATCTCTTCGACCACCGGCACGGTCGCCGGCATCGCGAATGACAGCGTCTATGGGGCCGCCAAGGCCGGCATGCTCGGTCTGACCCGCGGCCTCAGCCTGGAGGTGGCGCGATATGGGATCACCGTCAATGCGGTGGCGCCCGGCTGGATCGCCACCGGATCGCAGACGCCGGCGGAGGCGGAAGCGGGACGCTCGACCCCGGTCGGCCGGTCCGGCACGCCGGCCGAGATCGCGAGCTGCGTCGCCTGGCTCGCCTCGGCGGGCGCGTCCTACATCACCGGGCAACTGGTCGTCGTCGACGGCGGCAATTCGATCATCGAGGACAAGGGCAAGCATGGCTGAAGCAGTAAAGGTGGCACTCGTCAGCGGCGCCGCCGGAGGCATCGGCGGCGCCGCGGCACGGAAATTCGCCGGCGAAGGCTGGATCGTGCTGCTGACCGACAAGGACGAAGCCGGCTTGCGGAAGACTGCGCAGGAGATCGCCGGCGCACGTTTCCTTGCCGGCGACATCAGCCTGCGCTCGACCTGTTTCGACGTCGTGGCGTGGGCGCTCGCCGAGACGGGGCGGCTGGACGCGCTGGTGAACGCCGCCGGCATCTGGCGCGAGGGCCTGACCGAAAGCTGCAGCGAGGAGGATTTCGATGCGGTCTTCGGCGTCAATGTCAAAGGCCTCTATTTCCTGACCGCCGCGGCGATACCGGCGCTCAGGCGCAGCGAGGGCGTCATCGTCAACCTGTCGAGCGACGCCGGCATCCAGGGCAACCAGGGCGCCGCCCTCTATTGCGCGTCGAAAGGCGCCGTCACGCTCTTCACCAAGGCGCTCGCCCTCGAGCTCGCCCCCCATGGCGTGCGCGTCAACGCCGTCTGTCCGGGCGACGTCATGAGCCCCATGCTCGCTTTCCAGGCGCGCCGCTATGGCCAGGGCGACGAGCAGGGCTATCTCGACCGGCTGCTCCAGGGCTATCCGCAAGGGCCGGGCCGGGCGCGGTTCATCCGGCCTGAGGAGATCGCGTCGCTGATCTTCTATTTGGCGCGTCCCGAGGCGGCGCCCATCACCGGCGCGGCGCTCTCGATCGATTTCGGCTATTCGGCCGGCAAATAGCGTTTGTCAGTAGAGCAGGCGGAGCTGAGCCTGCCATATTCCCGCCCGCAGGTGATATTACGAGGCCGATTCCGTTCCTGAGGATGGCAACATGACGCGTACCGCCCTGGCCTGGGCTTCGACCGTGGCGGTCGCCGCCGGCCTCTTCGCCACGCCGGCCGCGGCGTCCTTCGAAGCTTGCGTGAAGGGCATCCGCGCCGAGGTCCTGCGCGCCGGCATCAGCCCGGGCCTCGTCGATGCCGCCTTCAAGGGCATCGCCTTCGATGAGAAGGCGGTGCGCTTCTCGCGCACCCAGCCCGAATACCGCCTGGCGATCTGGGACTACATGGCATTCCTGGTCGACGACCAGCGCATCGCCGATGGCGGCAGGATGATGCGCGTCCACGACAGGACCTTGCGCGCCGTCGAGAAGGCCTATGGCGTCGACCGCTTCCTGCTTGCGGCATTGTGGGGCGTCGAGAGCGACTATGGCCAGGACGAGGGTGATTTCTTCCTGCCGCACGCCTTGTCGAATGTCGTCTGTGCCGGGCGCAAGCCGGCGACCTTCAGGACCGAGCTGATCCAGGCTTTGCGCATCGTCGCCCATGGCGATGTGAGGCTCGCCGATCTCAGGAGCTCCTGGGCCGGGGCCTTCGGCCAGACCCAGTTCATGCCCTCGACCTATCGCCGGCTGGCGGTCGATTTCGACCGCGACGGCCGCCGCGACACGATCCGCTCGGTGCCCGACGCGCTCGCTTCCGCCGCCAACTTCCTGAAGAAGGCCGGCTGGCGCCCGGGCCTTCCGTGGGGCTTCGAGGTGAAGCTCCCGCGCTCCTATTCGGGCCCGGTCGGCCGCTCGCGCAAGGCCTCCATCTCGGCCTGGGCCAGGAAGGGGGTCGTCCGCGCCGACGGTGCCGCGCTGCCGTCGTCGGGATCTTATGGGCTGATCCGGCCGGCCGGCCGCTCGGGCCCCGCTTTCCTCGTCTCGCGCAATTTCGATGCGCTCTACACATACAATGCGGCCGAGGCCTATGCGCTGGCGATCGGCCATCTCTCCGACCGGCTCAAGGGTAAAGGCGGACTCAGGACCCCCTGGCCGACCGACGATCCGGGTCTGACCCGCGCGCAACGCAAAAGGCTGCAGGAGCTTCTGATCGCGCAAGGCTATTACAAGGGCGAGGCCGACGGGCGCGTCGGGCCGCTCACCATGGCGGCGATCAAGGAAGCCCAGAAGAAGGCCGGCATGAAGCCGACCGGCCGCCCCGGCAGCCGCATTCTCAAAGTCCTGGCCGGAAACTGACAGCGCCCGTCCCGCTTGCATGTTGTTCTCTTTTTGTTCTAAAAGATCACCGAGTAAGTATGTGTGGTCGATCGTCATGCAGCATGCATTCGCGTTCCATCGGAAGGCGCGGGCAGGTCTGTTCTTCTGCGTGCGCCCCGACGCCGAAACGAGTCTTCTCATAGAGGAGCGCAGGCGCTTGTTCCTGGGCAGGACGTGCCTGGACGGCCGCCCGCGCGACAAGGCGCTTCTTCATATCACGCTTCATGGCGCCGGCGGGTATGAGGAGCCGCCGAAGCCTGTCGTCGCCGCGGCGAGGCGGGCCGCCGCTGCGGTCTCGATGCGGTCGTTCCAGGTGACGCTCCATGCGATCAGAAGCTTTCCACCGCGCGGCCGGCACATGCATACAAGGAATATGCCGCTGGTCCTGCTCGCCGAGAGCGATCTCCTGCGCGTGCTGCATGGCAGGCTGGGAACCGGGATGAGCGGAAGCGGCTTCAGGGTCGACCGGCATTTCACTCCACATATGACGCTGCACTACTGTTCCCGGGAAATGCCGTTGCGGGCGATCGACCCCATCACCTTCCCGGTCAGGGAGTTTTTCTTCGTTCACAGCGAATGGGGGCTCTCGCGCCACACCGTGATCGAAAGCTGGCCTCTGCTGGGCGATCCGGACCAAGGCAGCGGCACCTGCCGAAGAACGTCGGCTTCTGGCTCGTCCACATTGCCGTCGGCGGGGCAGTCATCCTAGAAGGGGCTCTCGAAGCTGGAGGCCGATGGATGAAGCGCGGCAAGGTCGGTCCGGATCTCGACCAGTTCGATATCGCATTGCTGAACATCGTTCAGGAGAGCAACCTCCTGACGACCGGGCAGCTGGCGGAGAAGGTGGGGCTCTCCGCGACCGCCTGCCAGCGCCGGCTCAAGCGGCTGCGCGCCGAGGGCGTGATCATGGCGGACGTCTCCGTGCTGTCGCCGCAAGCGCAGGGCACGCCCGTGACCCTGATCGTCCTCGTCTCGCTCGAACGCGAGCAGCGCGACCTGCTCGACGGGTTCAAGCGCCGCATCGCCGGCTATCCCGAGGTCACGCAGTGCTACTATGTGACGGGCAATGCCGATTTCATCCTCGTCGTGCGGGTCGCCTCGATGGAAGCTTATGGCGCCTTCACCGAGCGCGCCTTCTTCGGCGACAAGAACGTCAAGGCCTTCCAGACCTATGCCTCCATGCAGACGGTGAAATTCACCACCAGGTTCCACCTGTCCGAATGAGGCAGGGGCGCCTCAGCCCTTCGTCCGGCCGCTCCATTGGCTGCGGTCGGTCGGGCCCTCCGTCACGATGACCAGGACCTTCGATGTCCGGTCGAGCCCCAGTCGCGCGGCGAACAGTCCGTCGGCGAGAGCGCATTCGAGGCCGGCAAGGCCGGCGGCACCCGATTCACCCGCTTCGATGATGGGGTCGGCGCCTGTCGGCCAGGCGAGACCGCGGACGGCGCGCCTGGCGTCCTCCTCCCCGACGGTGACATAGGCATCCGCCAATGCGTGGACGACCGGCCAGGCGAGAGGCGAGGGGCTCTGGCATTCGAGCATCGCCATGATGGTCGTGGGCCCATGCGGCAGCGTGACGATGCGGCCTGAGCGCGCGCTCGCGGCGAGGCAGGCCGCGCGCTCGGGCTCGACGATAACGAAGCGCGGACGCCTGGCGTCACCGCTCATGGCCGCCCAGTGCCCGAGGACCGCGGCGGCGAGACCGCCGACGCCCGCCTGCACGAAGACATGGGTGAAGTCGATGCGCCGCTCGCGCGCGGCATCGAAGACCTCCTCGACCAGGATCGAATAGCCTTGCATGACCTGGCCGCAGATCAGCGCCGTCTCCGGATCATCGGTCGAAACGATGTCGGGAACGAGCGTCCAGCCCCGGCGGCCGACCGACCGGGCCGCCTCGGCCACCGAATCGTCATAGGATCCGTCGACCCGGACGATCCCGGCCCCCAGCCTTTCGATATGAGCGACGCGTTCGGCGCTCACCCCGGCATGGAGGAATATCCTGCAGCGCGCGCCGACGAGCCGCGCGCCCGCTGCGACCGAGCGTCCGTGATTGCCGTCGGACGCGCAGCAGACCGTGAGGTCGGCCGCCAGCGCGCGGATCTCGGGCTCGATGGTCTCATGCGGCAGGACCTTGCGGCCGAGCGCCGTCTCGGCGCGTCTTTGCGCCACGCGCATCACCGCATGCGCTCCGCCCAGCCCCTTGAAGCTCGACAGCCCGAGCCTGAAGGATTCGTCCTTGGCGTGAAGCCCGGTGATGCCGAGCCTGGCCGCAAGCGCATCGAGGGCCAGCAGGGGCGTCGGCGGATGATGCGGGAAGGCCTTCAGGAATTCCCGCGGCTCCTTCGCGGCATCGGCGTCGCACCACCAGGGCAGGGCCGCTAGCCGGGGACGCATGCCCGGCCCCGGGATGACGGCAGTTGCGGTCTCGGCGATCATCGAGGAAGTCCCATTTTCGGAGGTCCGGTCGGATTTGCCTAGGCTTTGAGCTTGTCGTGGACGATCGTCGACCAATAGGCGACGCCGGGGCCGATCGCCGCGTCGTTGAAGTCGTAGCGCGCATTGTGCAGCGGCTGGCCGTTGGCGCCGGAATCGCCGTTGCCGAGGAAGGCGAAATTGCCCGGTCTGTGGTTGAGGAAGAGACCGAAATCCTCCGACCCCATGAGCGGCTCGGGACCGGCATCGACGCCGGTGATCCCGGGCGTCGCGCGCGCCGCGGCCAGAGCGGCGGCGCTCTGGGCCTCGTGGTTGACGGTGGCGGCGAACTCGTGGCTGTAGTCGACGCCGATCTCGGCGCCGAAGCTCGCGGCGATGCCTTGCGCGAGCTTGCGCATCTCTTCCTCGATGGTCTTCTGCACCGCGGCGCTGTAGCTGCGCGTGTCGCCTTTGAGGGTCACGGTCTCGGGCAGGACGTTGCGGGTGCCGTCGGTCGCGATCTCCGTGACCGAGACGACGGCGGTGTCGAGGGCCGAGATGCGGCGCGATACGATCGTCTGCAGCGCCAGGATCATATGGGCGGCGATCACCACGGGATCGTTGGCCACATGCGGGCGCGCCGCATGGCCGCCCTTGCCGCGGATGCGGATCTCGAAATTGTCTTCGGAGGCCATCAGCGGTCCGGGCCGGGTGGCGAAGGCGCCGACCGGCATGCCCGGCATGTTGTGAAGCCCGTAGATCTCCTCGAACGGGAAGCGCTCGAGGAGCCCGTCGGCGATCATCGCCCTGGCGCCGCGGCCATGCTCCTCGTTCGGCTGGAAGATGAAATAGACCGTGCCCGAGAACCGGCCCTCCTCGGCGAGATGGCGGGCGGCGCCGAGCAGCATCGCCATATGGCCGTCATGGCCGCAGGCATGCATCTGGCCCTGATGGGCCGACGCATAGGGAAGCCCCGTATTCTCGGTGATCCTCAAGGCATCCATGTCGGCCCTGAGCGCGATCGCCTGGTTGCCGGGCCCGCGCCGGAGCACGCCGACGACGCCGGTGCCGCCGATGCCCTGATGCACCTCCAGTCCGAAGGAGCGCAGCTTGTCGGCGACGAAGGCCGAGGTCTTGTGCTCGGCGAAGCCCGGTTCCGGCATGGCGTGGAGTTCACGCCGCCATTGGGCGGCGGCTTCGATATGATCGCGATCCGGCTGTGCGGACATGGACGGCTCCCGCGAGATCTGCATGTGGGTATCGGGTTCATCCATGCCTCATGGCGGGCCGTCAAGTCCGGCAAAAAATGTGCCCAAATGCAGAATTGCTGCGAAATGGCCGCCTTGCGGACTCCGGACCTTGTGCAAAACCGGCCGCTTCCGCGAAGTGCCGAGTTGTCCTGGCCCGCGCTGTCACTAATATTCCGAGTCTGCGGCCGATCTTCTGGGAGGGCCGGAACAGCCCGTCATGAAATGAATTCCTGTGAAGTCTGAACGAAGGACGGCAGGCGCCGTGGCCAAATCGATCGGGGTCAGGAAGCCGAAATTTTCGCGCCTGCATGCACCCGCCGGCGTCTCTCCGGTCGAATGGCAGCGCGGTCTCAGGCGGCAGTTCGGCCGCGAGCAGGCCTTCGAGCTCGAGAATATCGGCGACCTGCCGTTTTTCTCGGAGTTCCGCGTGACCAACCCCGTCCACCGATCGAGCTACCGGATAGCGATACGCGGCCGCGGGCCAGGTGGCAATTTCTGCTCATGTCCTGATTACGCCACGAGCGAGCTCGGCACCTGCAAGCACGTCGAATTTGCCCTGGCCCGGCTGGAGAAGAAGCGCGGCGCCAAGACAGCCTTCGCGCGCGGCTATCGGCCGGTCTTCTCCGAGCTGTATCTGCGCAATGACGGCCGGCGCTCCTTGAACTCGGGACGCATTTCATCGATATTCTCGCGGCCGCGCACGATCGCAAGGCATCGCCGCATCCCTGGGTCGAGACCGACCCCGCCACTGGCGCGAAGCGCCCCAGCATACCGCTGCCGGCGCCTGAAGCGGCCCGCCGTCTTGCCGAGACGCTTTCGGCACTGGCCGATCGTTTGCGGGGATGACGTGCCGGCGCGCGGCAGGCCGCGATCTGCGGTAGGTCAGACAGGGAGGCGAGGGTGATCTACGAGATCTGTGTGGATTCGGTGGCGGGCGTGCGGGAAGCCAGGGCGGCCGGCGCGCATCGGGTCGAGCTCTGCGCCAATCTGCTCGAGGGCGGCACCACGCCGAGCCGCGGCATGATCAGGAACGCGCGCGCCGTCGCCGGCATCGGGCTTCACGTGATCATCCGGCCGCGCGGCGGCGACTTCCTCTATGACGAGGACGAATTCGCGATCATGGCCGCCGATATCGAGACCGCCGGGGCGGAAGGCGCCGATGGCGTCGTCATCGGCATCCTGACCGCCGAGGGCGAGATAGATGAGGCGCGCACGCGCGAGCTCATCGCCCGAGCGCGGCCGATGTCGGTGACCTTCCACCGCGCCTTCGACATGACGCGCGATCCTTTCGAAGCGCTCGAAGTCCTGATCGGACTTGGCGTCGACCGGATCCTCACCTCGGGACAGGAGGCGAGCGTGCTGGAAGGGCTGCCCTTGATCGCCGAGCTCATCCGCCGCGCCGGCGAGCGGATCGTCGTCATGCCGGGCGCCGGCATCACCCCGCGCAACGTGGCGCGCATCGTCGCGGAAGCCGGCCCGCGCGAGGTCCACTTCGCCGCCCTCGAGCCGGAAGCGGGCGGCATGCGCTTCCGCCGCCATCACGTCTATATGGGCGGCGAATTGCGCGCCCCCGAATACGACCGTCTCGTCACCTCGGGCGATGTGATCCGTGCGGTGATGGCGACGTCCTGAACGAACGTCTCACCACAGCGTGTAGCCGCCGTCGATGACGAAGGCGGCGCCGGTGACATAGCTCGAGGCGGGGGAGGCGAGATAGACCGCGAGCGGCGCGATCTCATGCGGCTCGCCGGCCCGGCCCATGGGCACGGCGCGCACGAAAGTGTCGATGACCTCGGGATGCTTCTGCGCCCAGGCGAGATTGGGCTCGGTCATGAACAGGCCGGGGCAGATGGCGTTGACGGTGACGCCGCGCGGCGCCCAGTCGGCGGCGGTGGCGCGGGTGAAATGGATGAGCGCCGCCTTGGCGGTCTCATAGTGGCGCCCGCCGATGCCGCGATTGGCGATCATGCCGCTGATCGAGGCGATATTGATGATGCGGCCCTGGCCGCGTGCGAGCATGGCGCCGCCCAGGATACGGGTGGCGAGAAAGCAATGGGTCAGGTTGAGATCGATGAACTTCCGCCAGGTGCCGAGATCGGTATCCTCGATCGCGATGTCGAGATTGCGACCGCCGACATTGTTGACGAGGATGTCGACAGGCCCGGCTTCCGCCAGCACGCGGTTGCACAGATCCTCGCAGGCCGCCGGCTGCGCGATGTCGCCGGCGAAGGTCGACACGCTGCGCCCGCACGCCCGCACCTCCTCGGCGGTCCTCGCGAGCGCGGCGGCATCGCGCGCATTGAGGACGATATCGGCGCCGGCCTCGGCCAGGGCGACGGCGATGGCGCGGCCGAATCCGCGGCTGCCGCCGGTGATGAAAGCGCGCTTTCCAGCCAGGCGGAATTGATCGAGAACCGTCACGGATGACCCCCACGCAAGATGTCTTGGCGCCGTCATATTATCTGATAGTCTGGCCGCTCCACCCTGTCGAGGGCGCCGGGAGGACATGGGTTTGGAAGGCCCGCGCGGCCGTTCGCGCAACGCGCCCCGGCTTGCGCAGGCTGGCGGTTGCGGGCGCGTCCAATATGCATGACAATGCTCTCATCGCCTTTGACCGCCGGAAAAAATTGCATCAATCGGGAGTACACGATGACAAGACGCAAGGAAGAGGAAATCGTCCTTCAGCGGCATCTGCATGAGCAATTGCAGCGCGGCCGGATCGACCGCCGCGCATTCCTCATGCGCAGCATGGCCGCCGGACTCGGCGCCGCGGGCATCGGCACGGTGGCGAAGAACGTCGCCGGACCGGCCTTCGCGCAGGACCGTCCCCTGACGCCGACCTTCTATCAGTGGATCGAGGATCTTCATCCCGGCATCCCCAAGGTCAACGAGAAGTTCCCCGGCATCAACTATCAGATCGCGCCGGTCGAGGGCTTCGGCATCGAGCGCTTCGTCGCCGAGGCCAAGAAGAAGGAAAGCACCTGGGACGTCTATGTCGGCCAGACGCCGTTCGTCGAGATGTCGGCGATGAAGGAGGCCGACGTCATCGAGCCGTGGGACGATTACATCCCCAAGGACGTGCTCGACGACATGATCCCCTCGATCCGCGAGGAGAACACCATCGACGGCAAGCTCTATGGCTGGCCGTTCTTCCTCGATGTGATCGGCAATTCCTGGCATTCGGGCCTGACTACGAAAGCCGGCCTCAAGGACGAGGCGCCCGCCACCTGGGACGACCATCTGGCCGGCGCCAGGAAGATCGTCGAATCCAAGGCCGCGCCTTTCGGCGCCACCTTCGATTCGCATGGCTGGCGGTCGCTGGCGCCGTTCACCCACAGCATGAGCAGCGACGTCTATACGTCGGAAGGCCTGTTCGACTTCACGAGCGATGCCGCCGTCGAGGCGCTGAAGCTCATGAAGCAGATCATGGCGGTGTCGCATCCCGACATCCTGCTCGAAGGCGCGACCGACGGCGGTGTCAACGGCACGCCGGACGAAGTCGCCTTCGCCGCCGAGCGCGTCGGCTACTTCAGCAAGTACTTCAACGCGCCTCTGCGCATGGCCCAGAACTGGGACGACCCGAAGCTCCTGCATATGGGACCCTTGCCGAAATTCGCCAAGGGCGAGGGCTCGACGGTGTTCTGGACCACCGGCTGCGCCCTGTTCAAATACGGCAAGAACAAGGAGAAGGCGGCGGAGTATATCAAGGCGCTGACCTACGACCGGCAGATCTGGCGGGACTCGATCGCCGGCACGGAAGCCGCCCATCCGGGCCAGCTTCCGCCCTACAAGTCGATCTATGCCGAGTGGCAGGCCGACAAGCCCGACTGGATGCTGGATTTCGTGCCGCTGGTGCGCGCCCAGCTCGACAAGGCCAAGGCGATCAAGAACCACATCTTCGGCCTGCAGCAATTCGTCATCGGCAAGCCGATCTGGGAGACCTATCTCAAGGGCGAGGAGGCCGATCCCAAGGCGGCCCTGCAGAAGGTCGTCGACGCCGTGCAGGCCGAGATCAAGCGCGGCAAGCAGTAGTTCGAGCGAGAGGGTGCGGGGACCGGTGGCGGCCTTCGCCCCGGTTCTCCCTCTCCCATCGTAATGTGCTGAAGCCCCTCTGATCCGTTGGCATGGCGCATGGCAGAGACGACCTATCCCGATCGAATGAGGCATCAGGCGCAGCGCGCCGGCCGGTTCGGAGGCCGCCTGACGACGCTGCGCAACACGCTCGCTCCGTGGTGGTTCCTGCTGCCGGCGCTTGCTTTCTTCGTCGGCTACCAGGCCTATCCGATCGTCCGCGTCCTGTGGATCAGCTTCACCGACTACCAGTATCTCTCCAGCGAGCCCGCGCATTTCGTCGGCATCGACAACTACGTCACCGCCCTCGAGGACCCCTTGATGTGGGCGAGCCTGTGGCGGGCGACGCTCTTCACCATCATGTTCCTGCCGGGCACCATCGTCCTGCCCCTGCTGCTCGCCGTCCTGGTGGACCGGGTGGCCAGTCAGCGGCTCGCCACCGTCTATCGCGTGATCCTGCTGATCCCGGCGGTGATCCCGAGCACGCTCGTCTTCGTGCTGTGGAAGTGGATGTACAACTACCAGGTGGGACCGATAAACCATCTGCTGATCGACATATTCGGCCTGTTCACCTTGCAGAACGCGCCGCAATGGCTGGGCGGCACGCCGCTGACGCTGCCCGCCATCGCCATCATGGAAGTGTGGTGGGGCCTGGGCTACCACACGATATTCTTCCTCGCCGGCCTCGCGGCGATCCCGCGCGACCTGCCGGAAGCGGCGCGCATCGACGGCGCCGGCGAATGGTCGATCTTCTGGCACATCACGCGGCCGGCCTTGGCGCCGATCATGATGATTCTCGTGGTGCTGCGCTTCGGCACCGCCATGGCGGTGATCGACGAATATCTCATCTTCGGCGGCTTCAACCGCGATTCGCCGACCTATACCTGGACGATGTTCATGTACGAGCAGGCCTTCAAGCTCGGCCTGTGGCGCCAGGGCTTCGCCGCCGCCATCGGCATGATCGGCGCCGTCGCGATGATGATCGTGATGGTCTTCCTCATCCGCATCTTCAGGCCGAAGGGCTAGGCCCATGACGATGGCAGCTTCAGTGCAGGAGAGAGCAGGCGCCGCCAGGCCGCAGCCCGGCTGGTTCCGTGACAACTGCGGCGCCATCCTGCGCCATGCGGTGATCAACGTCTTCATGGTGATCATCCTGGCGCCGCTCGCCTGGGTGCTGATGATGTCGATCAAGTCGCGCTCCGACGCGATGCGGCCCGATTTCTGGCCGCGGCGTTTCGACTTCACCCACTATGCCTATGTCTTCGACAAGATCGACACCTTCCCGATCAACCTGCTCAACAGCATCTATGTGACCTCCGGCACCGTGATCATCACCACCGCCTGCGCGGTGCTGGCGGGCTACGCGCTGGTGCATCTCAAGCCCAGGGGCGGCGGCCTGGTGGTGGCGGTGCTGCTGGTCTCGCTCTATTTCCCGGTGCGCGTCGTCTCGATCATCAGCGTCTACGAGATCCAGGACTATCTCAATCTCATCAACAGCACGAGCGGCCTGATATTGCCCTATGTCACGCTCAACCTGGCGATCAGCGTGCTCATCATGCGCAGCGTCTTCCAACTCGTGCCGCATGAGGTGATCGAGGCGGCTAGGGTCGACGGCGCCGGTCCCTGGCGCACCTTGTGGGAGATCGCGCTGCCCATGGCGCGCAACGGCCTCGTCGTCATCTTCATCGTCAATTTCGTCACCGCCTGGGGCGAGTTCCTCCTGTGCTCGACCCTGACCAACGACCAGATCGTGCGCACCATGCCGGTGGTGCTGGCCGGCGCCCAGGGCGGTCTCGGCCAGTGGTCATGGCCGGCGCTGGCCGCGGTCTATGTGCTGGTGGTGACGCCCGGCATCGTCGCCTTCACCTTCGCCCAGCGGCTCTTCTTCAAGGGTTTGATGGAAGGTGTGGTGAAGGGATAGCGCCTCGCGCCGGCCCTTGCGCCCGGAACCGTTCGGTGCAGGAATGCGCCTTGCCCGACGTGAGGAAGCCATGACTCCATCCGAATCCGGCAAGCGCGTCGATCTCTATGGCGCGAGCTATCGCAATTTCGCGCACGATCTCTATGCCGGGATACGCCGCGAGGCCTTCGGCGAGGATATCGGCCAGACGAGCTGGCTGACCGCCGATGAGCAGGACCTGTTCCTGTCCTGGCTCGATCTTGCGAAGTCGAGCCGCCTTCTCGACGTCGCCTGCGGCTCCGGCAAACCCACCTTGCGGATCGCCCAGAAGACCGGCTGCCATGTTTCGGGCGTCGACATCCATGCCGACGGCATCGCCGGCGCCACCGCCAATGCGCGCGAGATTGGCTATGAGGGTCGCGCCCACTTCCATCATGCCGATGCGGCCGAGCGCCTCTCATTCGACGCGGCGAGCTTCGATGCCGTGACCTGCATCGACGCGGTCAATCACCTGCCGGATCGCCTTGCCGTACTGGCGGACTGGCACCGCGTGCTGAAGCCCGGCGGCGCTCTCCTGTTCACCGATCCCATCGTCCTCACCGGGCCCATGACCAACGAGGAGATCGCGATCAGGGCGTCGATCGGCCTCTTCGTCTTCGTTCCGCGAGGTCTGGACGAGACGCTGCTGCGGCAGGTAGGTTTCGATATCGAGCGGGTGGAGGACCGCACGGCGAACATGGCCCGCAATGCCGCGGGCTGGCATGCCGCGCGCGCCGGCCGCGAGGCCGAGTTGAGGAAGATCGAGGGCGACGATGGATATTCCGGGCAACAGCGCTTTCTTGAAACCGCGGCAAGGCTCGCCGGCGAAAGGCGGCTCTCGCGCTTCGCCATACTGGCGCGCAAGCGCCAGGGCGGCATCTGAGCCCGCCGGGATCTTCGTCTGATGAGCAGGACGCCGCTCCCGCCTTTCGCAGCTTCACTCCTCAGCGCCGGACCGCACCGGGATATTCCGGAGGAGCAGCGGATATTCGCGCCTTTCATCGGCGACTGGGACCTGATCGTCTCATGGTTCGACGAAGCCGGCAGGCTGACGCGCCGCGAGCCGGGCGAATGGCATTTTTCCTGGACTCTCGAGGGCAGGGCCGTCCAGGACGTCTGGATCGTGCCGCCCCGCGGCGATCGTGCCGGGCGCAGCGATCTCTATGAATACGGGACAAGCCTGCGCTTCTTCGACGGCGCGCTCGATGCCTGGCAGTCGACCTGGATCGGGCCGATGCATCGCGTGGCGCGCACCTTCATCGCTCGCCGGGCCGGCGCCGAGGTCGTGCTCGAGACGACCGAAGGCGAGATGCCGCGCATGCGCTGGTCCTTCGCCGACGTCGGCACGGATTCGTTCACCTGGCGCAACGAGATATGGACCGGCATCGAATGGCGCATCCAGCAGACCTTCGCCGCCCGCCGGTCGGGAAAAATGCGAACTGCCGCCATGTGACGGGGCCGCGGCTTCTGCCGCCCGCCGTGTCGGGCAGCCCGCCGCGCGAGCTTCAGTCCTTCACGACATGCCAGACGCCGCCCTTGCCGTCGCCGGTGGCATCGCCGGCCTTCTTGTCGTCGACGTAGTAGTAGAGCGGATGGCCGTCATAGGTCCATTGCTGCTTGCCGTCCTTGCGCTCGGTCTTGTCCCAGCCCTCGCCCATCTTTTCGCCGTTCTGGACAAGATAGGGCGGCCAATTCTTGGCGCACTTGTCATAGCAGGCGGACACTTTCCCTTTATCCTTGTCGAAGGTGTAGAGGGTCATGCCCTTGGAATCCGTCAGCATGCCGGCGGCGGAAGCCGCCGTCGCCGAGAGCAGCGATGCACTTGCGAAAGCCGATATCAGGAGCCTGTTCATGGGAGTCCTCCTTTGAGGTTGGCCGCATGAAGCCTACGCCTGCGCCGGCGGTTATATTCCCGGAACCGTGCAATCCGGCACATCCCGGCGATCTTCCCGGGCTGGTCCGGATGGAGCGCCTTCAGGAACTCGACGGCGAAGGTGCCGGGGGCCGAACCCGGGGCGGAGACGATCTTGCCGTCGGCGACCGCATGCGGCATGTCGCGGTAGTCCTCCCGGCCCTGGTAGCCGGGCGCGCATCTGGCGATCCACTCGCGGCCATTGCCGGTATGGGCCGCCCGGGCGAAGAGCCCGGCGTGCGCCGGGGCCAGCGTGCCGGCGCAGATGCCGCTGCGCGCCGCGACCGATTTGAGGAGCGGCGTGACATCGGGCGTGAGGGGTCAACCCGCCGACCTCCACCGGCGGACCGGGGTCCGGAAGGCGGCACAAATAACTGATTTATATGATTTTAATGATTCAGTTTGAATTGAGCCTGATATCTCCTTAAGCTGGTTGCGCGACTGCAACCGGGGGACTTTCATGACATGCTTTGGGACGGCGCGCGTCAAGCCCGCGATGATGGCGGGCATGGCATTGGCCATCGTGGCGGGATGGAGCGTCAGCGTCGACGCCGCGAAGCCGCGCCACAAGCAGGCCCTGGCCGCTTGCCGCGCCAAATACGGCAAGAAGGTCGTCGACGCCATCATCAGCAGGGACGGAAAGGTCACCTGCCGATGGCGGGTGAGGAGGGCAATGACACGTGCGGAGGCCTATGACTACTGCCAGAAGAAATTCGGGCCGACCACGGTCTTCATGCAGAAGACGAAGAACGGCTGGCGATGCCGGTACCGGCAGAAGTACTGACCATGGCGAACGTCAAGCCGATCGTCTGCGGACTCGCTGCAGCCACGGTGCTGGCCGCAGTGGCGACAGGAACGCCCGCCCAGGCGCTGTCGCGCAAGCAGGCCATGGCCGTGTGCCGGGCCAAATACGGCATGGGAATAACCGGTGTCGTCATAAGGAAGAACGGCCGGATCGTCTGTCGGGAAGGGCCGGGACCGACGGCGACGCGAAAGGAAGTCTACGAATATTGCAAGAAGCGGTTCAGCGCCACGACCGTCTATGTGCGGAAGAGATCGAACGGCAAGTGGGAATGCCGCTACTATGGCCGCTTCTAAGCGCACCCCGACCTGGTCCGCGGCTTGACCCGGAGGAAGTGACGCACTTCATTCGGCTCGGGATTGATGGCAGTATCCCGCCATGTATCGTTCTGGCGAGAATCACCGTGTGAGACGCCTTGCCGCTGCTCCGCTTCTGGCCGCGGGCCTGGCGGCGGGGTTGCTCGCTTCTGCGGATGAAGCTGCCGCCGAGCGTGGCGACAAGATGTACGAGAACGCCTGGGCGTGCTCGACCCTGTTCAGCCGGATGCCCATCAGGGTGCGCAACGCCGGCGACCCCCAGGCCGCGACCTGCCTCGGCGAAGGCAAGAAGGGTCGCCAGCCCATGTCGCGGAGCGAGGCCTGGGAGCTGTGCCACGAGCAGTTCGACACCACGACCCAGTTCATCGCCTGGACCAGCAAAGGATGGAACTGCCGCTATTATCCGCGTTGAGAAAGTGACCGGTCATGACACTCCTTTTCATCGGCATCGTGATCTTCCTGGGCGTGCATCTGCTCGCCATGCTGTTCCCGGGGCTGCGCGACCGCCTGCAGGCGCGCCTGGGCGAAGGACCGTTCAAGGGCCTGTTCTCGCTGGTCTCAGCCGTCGGCCTGGGACTGATGATCTATGGCTTCTACACGACCCGCGGCGCGCTCGAGCCCGGCGACTACCTGTATGCGCCTGCACCCTGGACGCGCCATGCCGCGATGGGCCTCGTGCTTGCCGCCTTCATCCTTATCGGCGCCTCGCATGGCAAGGGCTATCTGAAGCTTTGGGTCCAGCAGCCGATGTCGGTCGGCGTCGGCCTGTGGGCCATCGCCCATCTTCTCGCCAATGGCGAGCGTCCGGACGTCTTCTTCTTCGCATCCTTCCTGCTCCTCGCCGTGCTCGACATCGCTCTCTCGACGCTGCGCGGAAAGGTCCCGCATCATGAGCCGCAGGCCCGATCAGACATGCGCGCCGTCGTCATCGGCGTCATCCTCTATCTGGTTTTCCTGTTCGGCTTCCATCCCTACGTCCTGAAGCTGCCGATCGTCGCATGATCCTGCTTGGCCTGGGCGTCCTGCTCTTCGCCCTCTGTCACCTCACCCTGGCGGTGCCGCAGGCGAATGCCGCCCTGCGCCGGAGCTTCGGCAAATTCTACGGCGCGGGCTTTGGCCTGCTTTCGCTCCTTCCCCTGGTGCTGATCGTCCTCGGTTGGCGGATATCGCCCTTCGTGCCCGTCTATGAGCCCCCGTCATGGGGCAGGATCGCGACCTTCGTCCTGGTGCTCCTGGCATTCCTCTGCCTCGGCGTTTTCCTGTTCCGCGGCAGCTGGCGCCGGCTTTTGCGCTTCCCGCTCGCCTGGGGCGTCGCTTTCTGGTCGCTCGGCCATCTCTGCGCCAATGGCGACGGGGCGAGCCTCGTCCTGTTCGGCGGCATGCTGGCCTATGCCCTGGCGCATCTGGCGCTCGGCACGGCCAACGGCGTTCGGCCGAGCGCGATCGTCCGCCAGGGCCATGACGTCATCTCGATCGTGTTCGGCGTGGCGCTTTACGGCGTCGTCGCGCAATTGCATGCTCTGTTCACCGGCGTCCCGGTGGTGACGCTCTCCCTGTAGCCGGCGTCAGGCCGCGTTCGAGCGCCGCGGCAGCTTCCAGTCCGGGCGGACGAAGTGGCAGGTATAGCCGTTGGGATAGCGTTCCAGATAATCCTGGTGCTCCGGTTCCGCTTCCCAGAAATCGCCCGCCGGCGCGACTTCGGTGACCACCTTGCCGGGCCAGAGCCCCGAGGCGTCGACGTCGGCGATCGTGTCCTCGGCCACCTTGCGCTGTTCCTCGGACGTATGGAAGATCGCCGAGCGGTAGCTGGTGCCGATATCGTTGCCTTGCCGGTTCCGCGTCGTCGGATCGTGGATCTGGAAGAAGAATTCGAGGATGGTGCGGAAATCCGTCCTGGCGGGATCGAATGTGATCTCGATCGCCTCGGCATGGCTGCCATGATTGCGATAGGTGGCGTTCCTGACATTGCCACCCGAATACCCGACCCGGGTGGAGATCACGCCAGGATAGCGGCGCAGCAGGTCCTGCATGCCCCAGAAGCAGCCGCCCGCCAGCACGGCACGTTCGGTCTTGGCGCTCATCCCCGCACTCCTTCCTTCGCGAAAAGCCCAGCATATTCCCCGTAGCCTTCCTTTTCCAGATCGGCCAGCGGGACGAAGCGCAGCGAGGCGGAGTTGACGCAGTAGCGCAATCCGCCGGCCTCGCGCGGACCGTCGGGAAACACGTGGCCGAGATGGCTGTCTCCTTTGGCCGAGCGCACCTCGGTGCGCACCATGCCATGGCTCACATCGCGGTTCTCGACGACGTTCCTGGCGTCGAGGGGCCTGGTGAAGCTCGGCCATCCGCTGCCCGAGTCGAATTTGTCGACGGAAGCGAAAAGCGGTTCGCCCGACACCACGTCGACATAGAGGCCGGGCTTCTTGTTGTCCCAATATTCATTGGCGAAAGGACGCTCGGTGCCGTCCTGCTGGGTGACCCGATACTGCTCGGGCGTCAGGCAGGAGAGCGCCTCGGGATTCTTCCGGTAGGTCTTCATCATCCGTGCTCCTGTTTGGGATGGCTCTTAAATGGGGATGGCGCGCGCTCACGTCCAGTGCTTCCCGGTCGTGATTTCGAAACTTGGGGGCCGGTACCGGGGACTTTCCACCATGCGGGCCAGTACCGCAATCCCGACGGGACGGTTGCCCGCCTCCCGTGGCCGCGATAGTTTGCCGCCATGTCACAGCATACCTCCCAGAAGCGTCTGACCGCCCCCGATATCGCCCGGCGCAAGGGCGGCGATCCGATCGTCGCCCTGACCTCATACCATGCCCATACGGCGGCGATCGCCGACAAATATGTCGATTTCCTCCTGGTCGGCGACAGCCTCGGCATGGTGATGCACGGCTTCGAATCGACCCTGCCGGTGCCGCTCGACCTCATGATCATGCATGGCCGCGCCGTGATGCGCGGCGCCCGGCGGGCGCTCGTCGTGGTCGACATGCCCTTCGGCTCCTATGAGGAGAGCCCGGCTCACGCCTTCCACAATGCCGCCCGCGTCATCAAGGAGACCCAGTGCGGCGCCATCAAGCTCGAGGGCGGCCGGCGCATGGGCGAGACCATCCGCTTCCTCACCGATCGCGGCATTCCGGTCATGGCCCATATCGGCCTGACGCCGCAGTCGATCAACGTGCTGGGCGGATTCAAGACGCAGGGCCGCAGCCGCGACGAGTGGGCGGCGATCGAGGAGGATGCCCGCATCGTCGCCGAAGCCGGCGCCTTCTGCGTCGTCCTCGAGGCTTTGGCCGAGCCGCTCGCCGCCAGGATCACCGAGGCGATCCCGATCCCGACCATCGGCATCGGCGCCTCGGCAAGATGCGACGGTCAAATCCTCGTGATGGAGGACATGCTCGGCCTGTCGCCCAGGGTGCCGAAGTTCGTGCGCGAGTTCGGCGAGGTCGGCAAGGCCATCGAGAAGGCCATCGGCGCCTATGCCTCGGAAGTCCGTGCACGGAGCTTCCCGGCGCCCGCCAACACCTACGACGTCAAGGACTAGGCCTGTCGTCCCGCTCGACCGAAACAATCCGCAGTCATCCTCGCCGGAGCTTGCTATAACGGGTCCCGAATCGGGATGGGAAGGTCGATGGTCCTCTCGCGGCGCTCCTTCATGGCCGGCGGCATGGCATTGGCGGCCATGCCCGGCCGGCTTGCGGCCGAGCCGGCGGAAGACGGCTTCACGCTCCTCACCATGCGTCCCGTGCCGGCCCGGCTCATGGAAGGGGGCAGGCCGCCGACGCGGCTCGAGAGCCTGTCCGGCGTCTGGCCTCCGCCCGTGCTGCGCGTCAGGCAGGGCGAGGAGTTCAAGGCGCGCTTCGTCAATGAGCTCGACCGCCCGGTCGCCCTGCATTGGTATGGCGTGCGCGGCCCCTCCGAGTTCATGAGCATCAGCGTGGCGCCCGGCAAGGACAATGCTTTCGATTGCGTCTTCGTCCCGCCCGATGCCGGGACGTTCTGGCTGTCGCCGGTCGCCGACGTGTCGCGCCAGCGGGAAATGGGACTTTCCGCGCTGATGGTGGTGGAGGAGCGCGAGCCCGTCGGAATGTTCGCCGAGGTTCCGATCGTTTTCGACGACTGGCGGCTGACCGATGACGGCCAGATCGATGCCGGGACCTTCGGCAGTCTGGAGGACGCGATCGCGCAAGGCCGTCTCGGCAACTGGTTCACCGTGAACGGCGCTTACCGCCCCACCATCGCCGCATCCGGCGGCGTCTTGCGCCTGCGGATTCTCAACGGCGCCAATGTCCGCACCATGGTCATCGTGTTCAAGGGGGCCGATCCCCTGATCATCGCCGAGGACGGGCAGCCCGTTCCGCCGCGCCAGGTGAGCTCGGGGGGCCTTGTCCTGGCGCCGGGACAGCGCAGCGAGCTCCTGGTGGTCGAGAGCGAGGAGAGCCTGACGCTCGCCGTCAACCTGTTCGAGGACATCATCGAGGCGGCCTATCTCGACCGCAGGGGCGCTTCCGCCCCGGTCACCCTGCCGGACAATTTTGCCTTGCCGCCCAATCCCGTTTCGGCGGCCTTCGACATGGCCGGGGCACGGACCGTCCCCTTCATCCTGGAAGGGGGCGAGAAGGGCGGCATGACCGGAGCGGTCTATGACGGGGAGAAGCTCGATCTCAGGGCCTTGCTCGAGAAAGGCATGGCCTGGGCGATCAACGGGACCGCCGGCCTTGCCGCGGAACCCTGGGAGAGCTTCGCCCGGGGCGACAGCGTCGTCCTGGCGGTCGACAACCGGACGCGGTTCGACCAGCCGCTCCATGTCCATGGCCATGTCTGGCGGGTCATCGAGGACCAGCCGCGGCCCTGGCGCGACACGGTGGTGATCCCGGCAGGAGCCCGGGCCAGGCTCGGCTTTGTGGCGGACAATCCCGGAAAATGGGGCATCCAGAGCACCATAGCCGAGAGGCTCGATTCGGGCCTGATCACCTCTTTCGAGGTGGCGACATAAGATTTTGCCTTGATTTGGCCCTTTGGCTAAATTAGCAGCTCCATCAAGGCCTTAAATAACCCGAGCGCGGAGCCCCATGCAGTGAGCGATGAATCGCTGTTCCGAGAAGTGGACGAGGAAGTCCGCCAGGACCAATACAAGAAGATCTGGAAGCAGTACGGCAATTATATAACCGCCCTGGCCGTCCTGGTGGTCCTTGGGGTCGCCGGCTTCAAGGGCTGGCAATACTGGCAGCTGAGCCAGTCGGAACAGGCGGCGAGGGTCTTCGCCGCGGCGGTGAAGATGGCCGAAGAGGGCAAGATCGCCGATGCCGGAGCAGCCTTCGCCGCGATCGACCATGGCGGCTATGCCAGGCTCGCCAATTTGCGCAAGGCCGAGATGCTCGACAATCAGGGCAAGAAGGATGAGGCGGTTGCCGCCTATGATGCCCTGGCCAGTGATCAGGGCGCCGGTCAGGCGCTGCGCGATCTGGCGCGGCTGCGGGCGGGCTACATCCTGGTGGACAAGCTGGCGCCGGCCGAGCTTATCGGCCGGCTCGGCTCCTTCGACAACGAGCAGAGCACCTGGCGGGGGCTCGCCCGCGAGATCTTCGCGCTTTCGGCCTATCGGACAGGCGATTACGCGATGGCCGACCGCTATCTTAACGCAATCGTCGCCGATCAGGGGGTAGCCTTGGAACTGCGCCAGCGCGCGCAGACGCTGCTGGAGGTGATCGCGCCTCTTCTGAGCGCAAAAAAGTAGGACATGGTCCTGAGCCTGCCGGCTGCCCGGGCAGGCTCGTGCTGAAAGGGAACGACGCCGATCATGCGAACCAACCGGCTGTGGCCGATCCTGGCAATCTCTCTCGTCCTGTCGGGCTGCGGCACGGCATCGCAACTGCTCGAGGGCGTGACCGGCGAGAAGGATGTGATCCTGCCCGGCAAGCGCGAGAGCGTTCTCACCTCGAACGACTCCGCCTCCAACCTGATGGAGACGTCGAGCGAGCCGATCGTCATCCCGACGCCGGAAACAAACGTGAGCTGGGCGCAGCCGGGCGGCCAGGCGACCAATTCCTTCGGCAATCTCTCGGCCGGCGCCACCCTGTCGCGCGTCTGGGCCGCCGATGCCGGGGAGGGCACGACCGACGAGGGTCGCATCGTGGCGAGCCCGATCGTGGTCGGCGGTGTCGCCTATGTGCTCGACTCGCGCAACAATGTGACGGCGATCCGCACCTCGGGCGGCGGCCAGCTCTGGCGCATCTCGCTGGCTCCCGAAGGCAAGAGCACGCGCGCCTTCGGCGGCGGGCTCGCCTCCGACGGGCAGCGCATCTATGCGACCTCGGTCTTCGGCGAGGCGCTGGCGCTCGACGCCGGAACGGGCGCGGTCCAGTGGCGCAAGAAGCTCGGCGCGCCGATCCGCGCGGCGCCCACGGTCGCCAATGGCGTGATCTATTTCACCGGCTCGAGCAACGAGGTCTTCGCGCTGCGGGCCGGCGACGGCGGCGAGCTGTGGAAATATCAGGGCACCGGCGGTCGCGCCACCATCGCCTCGAGTCCGAGCCCGGCGGTGTCGCAGGGCTTCGTGGTGATCCCGACGACCACGGGCGAGATCACCATCTTCACGGCGAACGATGGCCTTGAAGCCTGGAGCGATGCGCTGACCTCGAGCGATCCGACCGCCACAGCCACCAATATCGGCAGCGTCGCGGGCCGGCCCGTGATCGATGGAAACCAGGTGATCGCCATTTCCAATGCCGGCCGCATGGCCGCATTCACCCTGAACAGCGGCGAACGGCAATGGACGCGCGATATCTCGGGTTCGCAGACGCCCTGGGTCGCGGGCGACCATGTCTTCGTCATCGTCAACGGCAAGACCCTGATGGCGCTGTCGCGCCGCACCGGGGGACTGCGCTGGAGCAAGGACCTGCCCGGCAAGATCTGGGCCGGACCGGTCCTCGGCGGCGGCCGGCTGCTCGCGGTGAGCTCCGACGGCCAGCTCGCCAGCATCTCGGCCCAGACCGGCGAGATCCTCAACACCCAGAAGGTGGCCGATGCGTTCTATATCGCGCCCGTCATCGCCAACGGCACGGTCTATCTGCTTTCGGATGATGCCGAGCTGATCGCTCTGCGCTAAGCATGACCCCGAAAAGTGCGAAGCGGTTTTCGGACAAGGTCATGCGCGCCGGAGAATCCTCATGACCCCGGAGAGTGCGAAGCGGTTTTCGGACGAGGTCATGCGTATTAAAGACTCCTCATGACCGCCAAAGTCGCGATCCTCGGCCGGCCGAATGTCGGCAAATCGACCTTGTTCAACCGGCTGGTGGGCCGCAGGCTGGCGCTGGTCGACGATCAGCCGGGCGTCACGCGCGACCGCCGCGAAGGCGAGGGCCGTCTCGCCGATCTGACCTTCCGCCTCTTCGACACCGCGGGCCTCGACGCCGCTCCGCGCGGCAGCCTGGAGGACCGCATGAGCGCCCAGTCGGAGGCGGCGATAGCCGATGCCGATGTATGCCTTTTCGTCATCGATGCCCGCGCCGGACTGACGCCGGTCGATCGCGAATTCGCCGGCAAGCTCCGGCGTCATGGCAAGCCGGTGCTGGTCCTCGCCAACAAATCTGAAGGGCGCGCCGGCGAGGCCGGCGTCCTCGAGGCCTATGCCCTCGGCCTCGGCGACCCGATCGCCATCTCGGCCGAGCATGGCGAGGGCATGGATGCGCTCTATGACGCGCTCGTTCCTCATGTGAGAGGCGAGACGGCGGACGAGGAGGGTGAGTCGGAGGATGCCGGGAGCCGGCCGCTCAAGCTTGCCGTCATCGGTCAGCCCAATGCCGGCAAGTCGACGCTGGTGAACGCGCTTCTGGGCGCCGAGCGGGTGCTGACAGGCCCCGAGGCCGGCATCACCCGCGACGCCATCGCCATCGACTGGTCGTGGCGCGGCAGGCCGGTGACCCTGTGGGACACGGCGGGGATCCGGCGCAAGTCGCGCGTCACCCGCAAGGTCGAGAAGCTCGCCGTCGCCGACGGCCTTCGTGCCATACGCTTCGCCGATGCGGTCGTCGTGCTCATCGACGCGTCGCTCGAGATCGAGCGCCAGGACCTGACGCTCGCCGATCTCGCCGCGCGTGAAGGCCGGGCCGTCGTCATCGCCTTGTCCAAATGGGACATGGTCGAGGACAAGCAGAAGCGGCTCAGGGACGTGAAGGAGGACATGGCCGAGATCCTTCCCGAGATCAGGGGCGTCGCCATAGTCCCGGTCTCCGCCCGCCAGGAGAAGGGCCTCGACCGGCTGATGGAGGCCGTGTTCACCGCCCACGAGAAATGGAACAAGCGCATCCCGACGGGCCAGCTCAATCGCTGGCTCGAAACCATGCTGGAGCGCAATCCGCCGCCCGCACCCTCGGGCCGGCGCATCAAGATCAGATATGCGACCCAGGTCGGCGCGCGGCCGCCCACCTTCTCCCTCTTCGGCAACCAGCTGGACAGCCTGCCGGAAAGCTACGTGCGCTACCTCATGAACGGCCTGAGGGAGGATTTCGATCTCTGGGGCACGCCCTTGCGCTTCAATCGGCGGAGTGGCCGCAACCCCTTCGACAAGGACAGGAAATGACGCAAGCTCTCACCACCGTCGTCTTCGATATCGGCAATGTCCTCGTCGCCTGGGACCCGCGCAACCTCTATCGCCGCTATTTCCAGGGCCGCGACGAGGAGATGGAATGGTTCCTGAAGAATGTCTGCACGCCGGCCTGGAACATCGAGCAGGATCGCGGCCGGAGCTTCAGCGAGGCGGTCGAGCTCCTCGTCAAGGAGCATCCGCCGCAATGGCACCCGATGATCCGCGCCTTCGACGTCGAATGGCATGAGACTATATCCGGCGCGATCCAGGGCAGCGTCGCCATTCTCGAGCGGCTGAAGGCGAACAAGGTGCCGGTCTATGCCATCACCAACTGGAACCAGGACAAGTTCCGCGAGGCACGCGAGCGTTTCGGCTTCCTCGACAGCTTCGACGGCATCGTGGTGTCGGGCGACGAGGGTCTGCTGAAGCCGGACCGCGAGATCTTCGAGCTGTTCTTTGCACGTTACGGCGTCACGCCGCAGACGGCCGTCTTCGTCGACGACAGCCTGCGCAATGTCGAAGGCGCCCGCGCCGCCGGCATGCGGGGACTGCACTTCACCTCGCCCGAAGCGCTGGCCCGCGACCTGCGCGGGCTGGGGTTTTCGGTGTGATCAGGCCGATGCATACCGCCATGGATTCAGGCACGTGACGCCCAGCGGCTCGAAGTGAGCGACGTTGCGCGTAGCCACGTGCAGCTTTAGCTCGATCGCCGTTGCCGCGATCATGGCGTCTATCGACGGGCGCCTGTTCGGGGTCGTCAGCGCCCCGGCGCGCAGGGCTATGGCCAGATCGAACGGAATGATCCGATCCGCGAATCCGATGAGGACGATCTCCTTGAGCCATCTCTCGAGAGCGACTGCAAAGGCAGGATTCCTGCTCTGCTCGTTCTGGATGCCGAACCGTATCTCCATGATCGTGACGGACGAAAGAAATGCATCGGACATCCCGAAATCGCGCAGGAACCCTTGAAACGCCGGATCCTGACTTTCAGGTCTGCGGGCTGCCGATATGACGTTCGTGTCCAGCAGGAACGGCATCAGAAGATGACGTCGCGCTCTTCGAAGGGAAGCCGCTCAGGATCGAAATCTTCGTCGGGCGCCTCAGGGTCGCGCAGAGCATCATAAAGGGTCTTGGGTTTCCAATTGGCTTCGAATTCCGCATAGCGCATGAGCACATAGGCGGCTTCGCCACGGTCCGTGATGACGAGGGGACGCTCGTCGGCCTTATTCTTGGCCCGGCTCGGATTCTGGTTGAACGAAGCGCTGGTCATGTAGGTCACACGCATGGCGTCCTCATCTAGTATATTTGCAAAATAATATACTATATTTCCGGCTGGTTCAAGGGCGAGGCAGGGGCTGGACCGCCGGGCGCGTGCGCTTCAAGACCTGTCCGATGCCGCCGCGCTGCACGATCTGCTGGTCGGCCAGCACGCCGATCAGGATGACGGTGCCCATGACGGCGAAATTGAGCGAGCTTGGAATGCCGAGCAGGTTGACCAGGTTCTGCAGCACCTGCAGCAGGATGGTGCCGAGCACGATGCCGAGGAGCGAGCCTTCGCCGCCGCGCAGCGAGCAGCCGCCGAGGACGGCGGCGGCGATGGCATAGAGCTCGTAGAAATTGCCGTGCGAGGCGGGCGAGATCGAGCGCGTATACATGGCGAGGAAGATGGCGGCGAGTCCGGCGAGGCCGCCGCAGATGATATAGGCCGAGGCGATGACCCGGCCGGTGCGGATGCCCGAATAGCGCGCCGCTTCCTCGTTCTTGCCGACCGCGAAGAGATAGCGCCCGAAGACCGACCGGTGCAGCACCACCCCCATGACGATGGCGATGAGGATGAAGGCGACGAAGCTGTGCGGGACGCCGAAAGTGCGTCCCGCCGTCAGCCATTCGAGCGCCGGAAAGCTGGTGCCGAAAGCGAAGCCCGCAGTCGCATCCTCGGTGTAGAAGCGCGCGATGCCGCGATAGATCAGGAGGCCGCACAGGGTGACGATGAAGGGCTGCAGGTTCATCCGCGTCACCAGGAAGCCGTGCAGCGCGCCGATCATCAGCCCGGCCAGGACGATGATGACGAAGGCCAGCATCCAGTTCAGCTGATAGGTCGAGAGCAGGTCGATGAAGACGACCCCGAGCAGCGCGAATACCGAGCCGACCGACAGCTCGATGCCGCCGGTGATGATGACGAAGCCGACGCCGATCGAGAACAGCCCGTAGAGGCCGATGAGGTTCATGGTGTTCGAGAGATTGATCGGCAGGAGGAAGCGCGGATTGATGAAGGCGACGACGGCGCCGACCAGCAGGATGAAGATCAACAGGCCGAGGTCTTTTTTCAGCATGTCCGTTCCCCGCGGCCCTTACCCCGGGATGCCCGCTTAAGGCGGGCCTCGAAGGGCGGTCCGGCGGTCTCTTTCAAGGTCATGGCTTTCATTTCCCTAGTGCAGCCTCTGGCCGACTGCCAGCTTGAGGACGTTGTCTTCGCTGAAGCGGGGGCGCTCGAGGAAGCCTGCGATGCCACCCTCGTGCATCACCGCCATGCGGTCGCTCACTCCGATCACCTCTTCCATGTCGCTGGAGATCATCAGTATGGCCACGCCGCGGTCGCTCAAGGCGCGCATCAGTTCGTAGATCTCCTGCTTGGCGCCGACATCGACGCCGCGCGTCGGCTCGTCGAAGATGATGATGCGCGGTTCCATCGACAGCCATTTGGCGAGGACGACCTTCTGCTGGTTGCCGCCGGAGAGCGTGCCGGCGGGGCTGTGGATCGACCGCGCCCTGATGTTCAGCTGCTTGCGCTGGTGCTCGGCGTTGCGGGCTTCCGGCGCCGCCTGAAGCAGGTAATTGCGCGAGTAGGCGGCGAGATCGGGGAGCGAGATGTTCTCGCAGACCGAGACGTCGAGGATCAGTCCGGAGCGTTTGCGGTCCTCCGGCACGAGGAAGATGCCGTTGGCGATCGCCTCGCGCGGCGATGTGATGGCGAGAGGCTTGCCGCCGAGCCGGATGTCGCCGCCGAGCTTGCGGTCGATGCCGAACAGGACCCGCGCGAGCTCCGTGCGGCCCGAGCCGACGAGCCCGGCGAGGCCCAGGATCTCGCCTTCCCGCACGGTCAGGCTGACGCCGCGGTCGGGGAAGGCCTTGGTGCGCAGCTCGTCGAGCACGAGGGCGTCGCCGCGCGGCGGAGCCGCGGGCGGCAGGTAGAGCGACTTGAGGCTGCGTCCGATCATCAGGCGGATCATCGCCTCATGGGTGATGCGGCCGCGGTCGAGCTCGCCCACCTTGCGCCCGTCGCGCAGGACGATGACCCGGTCGGCGCACCGTTCCACCTCGTGCAGGCGGTGCGAGATGAAGATGACGCTGACCCCGGACGCCTTGAGATCGGCGATGATCCTGAGAAGGCGGGCGGTCTCGGTGACGGTCAGGCTGGAGGTCGGCTCGTCCATGATGACGAGACGGGCGGCGAGCGACAGCGCCTTGGCGATCTCGACCAGCTGGCGCTGCGCCAGCGAGAGCCGGGCGACCGGCGTCGCCGGCGTGAAGTCGGCGCCGAGCAGCCCGAGGAGCTTCTGCGTTTCCCGATGCATGGCTTTGCCGTCGACCAGCCGGAGCGGTCCGCCGGTGACCGGCTCGCGGCCGATGAACACATTGGCCGACACATCGAGATTGTCGAAGAGATTGAGCTCCTGATGCACGAAGGCGATGCCCGCGCGGGAGGCTTCGGCGACGGTGAGGGCGGGGCGGGCCTCGCCCGAAATGCCGATCGTCCCCTGATCCGGGGTGACGACGCCGCCGAGGATCTTCATGAGGGTCGATTTGCCGGCGCCGTTCTCGCCTATGAGCCCCACCACCTCGCCCCGGGCGATGGCGAAGTTGACCCCGCCCAGGGCCGTGACCCCGGGGTAGGTCTTGGTGATGTCCTCGAGCTCCAGGAACGGCTCGGCCATTGCCGGCTTGATCTCCTCGCCTCCCGACCGCGATCAGGCGCGAATCCTCCGACGATTTCGCCTGCGATGCAAGCAAGCGGCGCAGGGGCCGGCGCACCGTCGATGGATCCGGCGCCGGGCGCCCGGCTGCCGGCTATTTGCCCACCCGCGCCTTGAGCTCGGTCTCGAAGGCATCGACATTGCTCTTGTCGATCACCTGGCCGGGCACGATGATGAGGCCGTCCTCCGGAATGCCGGCCTTGTCGCCCTCGAGGTATTTGGCCATCAGCTTCATGCCCTGGTAGCCCCATTCATAGGGGTTCTGCACCACGGTGCCCTCGATCGTGCCTTCGCGCACGCCGCCCAGCGTGATCGGGTCCTCGTCGAAGCCGATGACCTTGATCTGGCCGAGCTTGCCCGACTCCTTGAGCACCTCGTAGATTCGCGGCGTGTTGTACGAATAGAAGCCGACCATGCAGGTGATGTCCGGCATGGCGGCGAGCGCGTCCTCGACATTGCGCTTGGCGCGCGTCTGGTCGATGTCGTCGCCGCGCACGTCGACGAGCTCGACCTTCGAGTCCTTGATGACCTCCTTGACGCCCTCAATGCGCTCGCGCGCATTGTCGGCGCCCGGCAGGCCGACGAAGCCGATGCATTTGCCGCCCTCCGGCATCGCCTTCAGCATCAGCTGGCCGGCGTTCTTGCCGAGCTCCACATTGGAGCTGCCGATATAGGCGATGCGCTTGCTCTGCGGCGCGTCGCTGTCGGTGGTGAAGAGCGGCACCTGGCCGGCGATCCGGTCGAGCGCCTCGGTCGAGGTCTTGGGATCGATGGCGCTCACCATGATTGCGGAGACGCCGGCGGCGACGAGATCGTCCATCAGCCGCTGCTGGATGGCGGCCGCCGCCTGCTCGGGATATTTGAGCTCGAGAGTATAGTCGGGAAGCTCCTCCTGCGCCTTCTTCACGCCGGCTTCGGCGATCTTCCAGAAGTCGGATGCGCCATTGACGACGAAGGCGAGCGTCTTCTTGTCCTGGGCTCCGGCGCTCATCGTCATCGACAGAGCGATCGTCAGAGCGGCGCCGGCCATAAGCAAACGTTTCATGTCTTCCTCCCAGAAGCGCCGCGCGGCGAAGCGCCGGACGGCGGGATTGTCGCTGATTATTTGTATGACAAAAGCTAGGCGATCGGGCGCGAGGCGTCAACAAGCTGGCCGGCGAATTCCATCACCGCTGCGGCCTGATCTCGCAAGATGCGACTTTCTCATGCTGACGGGATTCGCTCAGCACGGTCTCGCAATCCCTCAGGACCCGAACGAATAAAAGGCCGGCGCCATCGGAGCATCGGGCGCGCACCGATCGCGTCCCCTGAAGTCTTCTCCGGGGTGGCGGACGTGAGAGCTACTGGCGGCGGCCGGCTTCGAAGAGGAACCAGACGCGCCGCTCGGCCTGGTCGATCCAGTTTTCGAGCAGGCTCGCGGTGGCGACGTCGCCATGCTCGTCGCAGACGTCATGCGTCTCGCGCATGCGCTGGGTGAGCTGCAGATTGTCCTCGCGCAGCTCGGCCAGCATGTCGTCCGGCGTCACGAAATCGGCGTCGTTGTCGGCCACCCGCTGCAGCCTGGCGATATGGCCGATCGAGCGGATGGTGGTGCCGCCGATCTTGCGCGCCCGCTCGGCGATCTCGTCGGTCGTCGCGAAGATCTCGGCGGCCTGCTCGTCGAGCATCAGGTGGTAGTCGCGGAAATGCGGGCCGGAAACATGCCAATGGAAGTTCTTGGTCTTGAGATAGAGAGCGAACATGTCGGCAAGGAGCGCGGCCAGCACGGCGGAAATATCCTTGACGGCGTTCTGGCCCAGATTGCCGGGCGTGGCGAGTGCGGCTTTGATCCGCGAGCGAGCATCTTTGTCCATGGATTGGCCTCCTTTGCTTCCGCAACTATGCAATTCCCGAACGGGCCGGCCTAGTGAATTCTGGGCACAGGCGGATAGCGCTCCGGTCTAGGGTCGGAACTTGAAAAGTCCCGCTGGGGCATATTTATAGGTGGCCCCTCTGTCCTTGAAGCCCGGCAGGCACATCTCCACGAGCTGTGCGGCGACCTCTTCCGGACCGGGCAGCGTCTCGGGATCCTCGCCCGGCATGGCCTGCGCCCGCATGCGGGTGCGCGTCGGGCCCGGGCTGAACATGTTGACGCTGACCGTCGTCGTGGCGCTTTCCGCCGCATAGGTGTTGACCAGGGCTTCGAGCGCCGCCTTGGACGTCGAATAGGCACCCCAATAGGCGAAAGTCTTGTAGGCGGCGCCCGAGGTCACGAAGATCGCGCGGGCGTCGTCCGAGCGCCTGAGCAGCGGGTCGAGCGAGCGGATGAGCCGCCAGTTCGCGGTCACATTGACGGCCATGACCTCGTCCCAGGTCTTGGGTTCGATATGGCCCAGCGGAGAAAGCCCGCCCAGGATACCGGCATTGCCGATGAGGATATCGAGCTTGCCCCAGCGCTCATGGATGGCGGCGCCAAGGCGGTCGAGGGCCGGGTAGTCCTTGACGTCGGCCGGCACCAGGGTCGCCGAGCCGCCCGCCGCCCTGATCTCGTCGTCGAGTTCCTCGAGGCCGCCTTGGGTGCGCGCGAGGGCCACGACATGAGCGCCCTTCCGCGCCAGCTCCAGGGCGGCGTGCCTGCCGATGCCGCGCGACGCGCCGGAGACGACCGCGATGCGGTTTTCGAGCTGGCCGGGCATGAAGCTCAGCCGGCCTCGGCGAGGAGGGAGAGCTGCTGCTTGGCCGATTCTCCGACAATGTCCGTGAGATGGGTGGGATAGTCGCCGGTGAAGCAGTGATCGGTGAACTGCGGCCTGAACGGATCGCGCTTGTCATAGCCGACCGCCCGGTACAGCCCGTCGACCGAGAGGAAGGCGAGCGAGGTGACGCCGATATGATCGCGCATCTCCTCCAGGTTGTGGGTGGCGGCGAGCAGCGACTTCTGTTCCGGCGTGTCGATGCCATAGAAGTCGGGATGCCGGATCGGCGGGCAGGCGATGCGCATATGGACCTCGCGGGCGCCCGCCTCATACATCATGCGCACGATCTTGACCGACGTGGTGCCGCGCACGATCGAATCGTCGACGAGCAGCACGCGCTTGCCGTTGATCACCGCGCGATTGGCATTGTGCTTGAGCTTGACGCCGAGCGCCCGGATGGTCTGGGTCGGTTCGATGAAGGTGCGTCCCACATAATGGTTGCGGATGATGCCGAGCTCGAAGGGGATGTCGGATTGCTGCGCATAGCCCAATGCGGCGGGCACGCCCGAATCCGGCACCGGGATGATGACGTCGACGTCGGCCGGCGCTTCCTGCGCCAGCTGGCGGCCGAACTGCTTGCGCACCTCATAGACCGAGCGGCCGCCGAGAATGCTGTCGGGCCTGGAGAAATACACATATTCGAAGATGCAGGGGCGCGCCTGCATGCGCGGGAAGGGCCGCAGCGACTCCACCCCGTCTTCGGAGATGACGATCACTTCGCCGTTCTCGACCTCGCGCACGAAGCGGGCACCGATGATGTCGAGCGCGCAGGTCTCCGAGCAGAGGATATGGGCGCCGTTGAACTCGCCCAGGATCAGGGGCCTGATCCCCAGGGGATCGCGCGCGCCGATCAGTTTCTTGTTGGTCATGGCGACCAGCGAATAGGCGCCTTCGAGCGCCCTCAGCGCGTCGATATAGCGCTCGACGATGCGCGGCTTCTGCGAGCGGGCGACGAGATGCAGGATGACCTCGGTGTCGGAGGTCGACTGGCAGATGGCGCCTTGCGCCACGAGGTCGCGCCGCAGCGTGAGGCCGTTGGTGAGGTTGCCGTTATGCGCGACGGCGAGGCCGCCGGCCGAAAGCTCGGCGAAGAGCGGCTGGACATTGCGCAGGATGGTCTCGCCGGTGGTCGAATAGCGCACATGGCCCAGCGCCATCCGGCCCCTGAGGCGCTTGATGGTGTTCTCGCTGGAGAAATGGTCGCCGACCAGTCCGAGGCGGCGCTCGGAATGGAAGCGCTCGCCGTCGAAGGCGACGATGCCGGCCGCTTCCTGGCCGCGATGCTGGAGCGCATGGAGGCCGAGAGCCGTGAGCGCCGCCGCGTCGTCATGCCCGTAGATGCCGAAGACGCCGCATTCCTCGCGCAGCGAGTCGCCGTCGAGATCGAAGTCGAATGCGGGATTCGCCGGCGCCATCACGTCATCCTCAATCGGGGTTGGTCTGGCCGCCGAAATCCGGCTGCTCCTGGGTGTCGGGCGGCGGCGAGCTCTGATTGCCCTGGCTGCCCTGCGTTCCCTGGATCAGCTGGTCGAGGCCTTGCGACTCGTTCTTCTTGTAGCCTTCCTCCTCGTCCGGCGAGGCTTGCGTGTCGCTGCCGCCGGTCTGCACCGCGGGCGGCTGCTGCGTCGGCGCCTGGTTGGTCAGGATCGACGAGTTGGTCAGCGTCTCGGCGATGTCGGGTGGGACCAGGTCCAGGATGAGAGCGCCGACCGATTGGATGATCGGCAGCGAGCGGGCGTTCTTGACCCAGTCCTCCTGGCGGTCGAACGGAATGAGCCAGCCATAGAAGAGATAGGCGATGACCACCAGCACCAGCCCGCGCGCCAGTCCGTAGAAGAAGCCGAGCGTGCGGTCGAAGGCGCCGGCGGCGGAATCGACCACGACGTCGGAGAGCTTCACGCTGATGAGCGACACGACGATCAGCACGACCAGGAACACCGAGCCGCCGACGGCGATCTTCGCGACGATCTCGGGCTCGAGATACTGGCTGGCGAAGCCGACGAGCTCGCGCGAGTGAATGGCGAAGTAGGCGGCGACCGCCGCGGCACCCCAGGCGATGAGCGAGAGCACCTCGCGGGTGAAGCCGCGCATCAGCGCCAGCAGCCCCGAGATGATCATGATGCCGGCGAGGATGAGATCGAGCAGTTGAAATGGCATTAGCCAGTCCGTCCATTGAGGTGCGTATGATCAGGAAAAGTGGACACCGGTTTCCTTCCGATGGCGCTCCAAATCTTAAGCTCGATCACGTTTGCCGCTTCGAATCGGAATCGAGCCGTCGCGGACGTGATCTCTATCGGCGATCTTATAGGCAGGTTTTGTGGCATGGGCTAGGCGATTCGGGCCAGACCTTTCGGCTGCGCGGCGGCCCAGGCGACGAGGTCGCTGATCGTCTCCAATGCTTTGATTCGAAAGCCTTTTGATCCTGAAAGCTCGGGCCGGGCGGCGGTCACGGCCTCTTTGAGGCCAAGCTTCTGTGCCTCTTTGACACGCGCCTCGGCGAGGCTCACCGGACGAATGGCGCCCGAGAGCGCGATTTCGCCGAAGAGCGTGGTGCCATGGGGCACGATCGTGCCCGTGAGCGAGGAGAGAATGGCTGCGGCGACGGGAAGATCGGCCGCGGTTTCCCTGACCTTCAGCCCGCCCGCCACGTTGAGATAGACGTCGTGATTGCCGATCTGGACGCCGGCGCGCGCCTCGAGCACCGCCAGCACCATGGCCAGCCGGTTGGCGTCCCAGCCGACGACCGTGCGCCGGGGATTGCCGAAGGGCGAGGGGGAGACGAGCGCCTGGACCTCGATGAGGAGGGGACGGGTGCCCTCCACCCCGGCGAAGACCGCCGAGCCCGGGGCCGGGTGCTCGCCCGATCCCATGAACAGGCGCGACGGATTGGCGACCTCCTTCAGGCCGCCATCCGACATTTCGAACACGCCGATCTCGTCCGTCGGGCCGAAGCGGTTCTTCACCGCCCTGAGGATGCGGAACTGGTGGCCGCGGTCGCCTTCGAAATAGAGGACCGTGTCGACCATGTGCTCGATGACCTTGGGCCCGGCGATCTGGCCTTCCTTGGTCACATGGCCGACGAGCAGGATGGTCGTGCCCTTCTGCTTGGCGAAGCGGATGAGGGCTTCCGAGCCCGCCTTGAGCTGCGAGACGGTGCCTGGTGCCGCCTCGATGACCGGCGACCAGAGCGTCTGGATCGAATCGATCACCGCGATGGCGGGCGGCTCGCCTTCGGTGAGGGTCGCCACGACATCTGAGACGTTGGTCTCGGCGGCGAGCAGGACAGGCGTGTCGGCGATGCCGAGCCGCTCGGCCCTCAGCCTCACCTGCGCGATCGCTTCCTCGCCCGAGACGTAGACCACGCGGCGGCCTTTGGCGGCGAGCGCCGCCATGGCCTGGAGGAGCAGGGTCGATTTGCCGATGCCCGGGTCGCCGCCGACCAGCACGCCCGAGCCCGGCACGAAGCCGCCGCCCGCCACCCGGTCGAGTTCGGCGATGCCGGTTTCGATCCGCGCCGGTGCGGCCGTTTCGCCCTTGAGGCCGACGAGCCGCGTGGCGCGGCCTTTCGGCAGGCTTGCCCCCTTGGCGCCGGAGACCGGGACCGCGGCAGCCTCCTCGATGATGGTGTTCCATTCGCCGCAATTGTCGCAGCGTCCGGCCCATTTCGACGAGACGGCGCCGCAGGACTGGCAGACGAATTGGGATGCCGCTTTGACCATGCGCCTCTTTTGGCTTGCCGGGGGCTGCGAGGCAAGCGGCTTGCCGATGCAGGACCGGCGTGACGACGGCATCACGGATGGGAAGCAGGAGAGGAGGGCGCGCGACCCATGGATCACGCGCTCCATTTGCATTGCGTACTCAGCATTCCGCGCCCGCCGCCGGGTCACACCCTTGCGGCTGCTGTTGCTGTTCGCCTTGTGAAGGCTCTTCAGGGGTGGCTTTCTGCTTCGTCGGCTGTTCCTGGCCTTGCTCGGGCTGGGCTTCATCGGGCTGAGCCGACTTCTCGGAAGCCTTCTTCTTCGCCGGCTGTTCCTGGCCTTGCTCTGGCTGCGCTTCGTCGGGCTGAGCCGACTTCTCGGAAGCCTTCTTCTTCGTCGGTTGTTCCTGGCCTTGCTGCTGGTCTTGGCCCTGCTGCTGGTCCTGGCCCTGCTGCCGGTCCTCGCCTTGCTGCTGGTCTTGGCCTTGCTGCTGGTTTTGGCCTTGCTGCTGGTCTTGGCCTTGCGGTGCTACCTCCGCCTTCTCCTTCTTGACCTCCTCGACGTCCTTGACCTCGGATGGCTTGGCGTCCTTGTCCTCCTTGACCTCGCCGCTGAAGACGGCGACCTCGCCTTCCGATCGCTTGCCGATCTGCTTTGGATCGTCGGTCTCCTTTACTTCGACCGTCTCGACCTTTTTCTCGGTCGCCTTCTCGACATAGTCGACGTCGATCACATTGTTGACGATGATGTTGTTTTCGACCGACACCACCCCCACCGGCTCGGCGGCTTCGACGATGCGAACGCGCTCGCTGTCGTCGTCGATGATGGCCACCGACAGATCGGCGTCGAGGAAGTCATGCGAAGGCACGACGACCCAATAGTCGTCGGGCACGTCGTTGACCGTGATCTCGACCGAGACGTCGTCGTCTCTCCCGGGCGGCAAGGGCGCCCATGCGACGTGGTCCCCGCCGCGCCGCCAGGCGACCCAGGCCGGCGCCCAGCGCCGTCCGGGAACCCAGTACCAGCCGATGTCGTCGGCATGGCCCCAGCGGCCGTAATGATAGGTCGCCCAGCCGAAGGGTTCGTCCGACACCCATAGCCAGCCATAGCGCTCTGCGTGGACCCAGTGCCCGACGGTGTAGGGACGCCAGCCGGGTGCCATATGCGCTGGAACGAACACATAGGAATCGTGATAGCTGATCCAGCTCCCATGCGGTGCGAGGTCATCATAGAAGGTACCGATCGAAATCGAGACCTCGGTAGCCGCTTGTGCGGCCGGGGACATATCGAGGACCGGCGTGACTCTCGGCGAGACGAGCGCCACCGCCGCGGTTGCAATCGAATAGATGAGGATTTTTCTGAATCGCATGGCGATCTCCTTGTCATTGAGATTCCGTCAGGGAGCTAAGCCATGCTTTTCTGTTCGGTTCCTGTCCGCACATGATCCTGCACGCTGTGAAATGAGCCATATTTTCAAGCGTCTGCGGCATGCGCACAACAAAGCGCAACAACATGTGAACGGCGATTTGGGCTGTGTGCGAGATGCGCGGGG
>JBFWVM010000022.1:0-96219 GCA_050246735.1 Parvibaculaceae bacterium
CGTCTCGCCAAGGATTTCGAGGCTACAATCGAGAGCGCCCAGGCATGGGTCTTGATCGCCAGCGTCAAGCTCATGTCCCGACGCCTGGCAAGATCGACCAAAAACTCCGATTTATGAGTCAGACTCTTAGGTACATTCTGTTACCTATGTGTCCGGGCTGGACAAGTTCTGAAATGGCGGAAGAGGAGGGATTCGAACCCTCGATACGCTTTCACGTATACACGCGTTCCAGGCGTGCGCCTTAAACCACTCGGCCACCCTTCCCCAGGGCTCATCGCCTCGGATTGCTGGATCCTGGGGCGTAAGCGCGATGGATGTCACGAACAAGGCGTGGGTCCGGTCATGCGTCTGCGGCCTGCTCGTGCTCCGGGGCGGCTTGCCGCCCGATTTCGCGCGCGCACTATAGCCAGAGCCGGCCGCGGTTCAAGCCTCAGTTGCCGACGCGCGGCTGCCGGGGGATGCGCGATGGAGGTTGGCGCAGACGGTCCATCGGCCGCAAGCCGGTGACCAGGCAGGGATGCCTCTTCTCGTGCCGTCGGCCGGCCGCCGCAATATTGCGGGAGGAAATCCGGGAAGGCAGTCCAGGTTTACTTTAGGAAAGCTCTTTTCATCCTTCAGCCCGGCGCCAGAATTATTGGATCAAGACAAGTATATATTCGAAGATCTGTAAGGAAGATAAGTATATATCAAGTAATTACTGTCGAAATCCTGGTAGACTTAAGCTATGCGTGGCAAACATGAATCGTTCATTAAGTATTTTGATCAAATTTTAGCGGTATTGGAAACCAGGAACTAACCAACAATTTTAGAAATCTAGCCTGGGGCGCCGCAATGCGGCCGGATTTACTACCCGTTAAACGATGGCGCCTAGTTTCGTCTCCGGTTCACGAACAAGCAAAACGCAATCGACGTGGGCCGTGCTGTGAGAGACTCAAACTGGAGAGACAGATGAATAAGCTCGTGCGTTTTGTGAAGGATGAATCCGGCGTGACGGCCATCGAATATGGCCTGATCGCCGCCGCCATGGGCATCATGCTCGTTGTCGCGATGCCGACCCTGTCGGGCGCCATCAAGGGCGTGTTCACCACGCTTGGCACCCATATGGGCACCGCGACCGGCTGGACCCAGTAAGCCGCAAGCCGGACAATCACAAAGCAATCACAAAGACAGATGGAGAGCCAGATGACAAAGCTCATGCGTTTTGTGAAAGACGAATCCGGCGTGACGGCCATCGAATATGGCCTGATCGCCGCCGCCATGGGCATCATGCTCGTTGTCGCGATGCCGACCCTGTCGGGCGCCATCAAGAGCGTGTTCACCAAGATCGGCACCGACATGGGGACGGCGACCGGCTGGACTCAATAACCCTGGGAATTCAGGGAGGCTTGGGGACCGCCGGCGCGAGCCGGCGGTCTTCGCATATGCAGGGATGCGTCATTTAACGCCGTTTTTACGCCGGTGTGAAAGCCTGATCTCCCGCAAAGACAGTCTCATCCCGCCGGATTCGCGGGCGAGCCAGGCACAAGGAAACCTTCACATGATCGCAACTCTGGCTCAGATCCTGCTGCCGTTCCTCGTGGTCGTCGCCGGCGCCCATGATTTCTTCACCCTGCGCATCCCCAACTGGCTGAACGGCCTCATCGCGCTCGCCTTCTTTCCGCTGGCGCTCGCCACCGGCATGCCGATGGACGCCATGTTGTGGCACTGCCTTGTCGCCGTCGTCATCCTGGCGATAGGCTTCGGGTTGTTCTCGGGCGGCTTCGTCGGCGGCGGCGACGCCAAGCTCCTCGCCGCGGCCGGCCTGTGGTTCGGCTGGCCGGCCGTGGCGCCGTTCCTGATCCTGACGGCGATCGCGGGCGGCATCCTGGCGATCGCCTTCCAGGTCTGGAGCGTGCTCAGGATCGAGCAGGAGGTGCGCGAGATCGGCTGGGCGAAGCGCCTCATGACCTTCAAGGCCGAGCTGCCCTACGGCATCGCCATCGCGGCAGGGGCGATCCTGGCTTTCCCCGGCACCTGGTGGATGCCCGTTGCGCCGTAAGTTTCAAAAGATAGCAAAAGCTTAACGGTAATTTGACCATTACCGGCGACAGTAAACCAAAGCGCGGCGGCACTCCCTCCGCGCGTGAGTGAGGTCACATGAACAAGACGCGTCTTGCCGTATTGGCGGTGGCGATAGGCTCGGCCGGCCTCGCCATCTATATGGCCCAGGGCCTGGTCGGCAAGAAGCCGGAAGTCCAGACCGTCGAGGTCAACAAGGTCGAGACCGTCGATGTGCTGGTGGCGACCAAGAACCTGCAAATGGGCGAGCGGCTGCTCGGCGGCTCGATCGGCTGGCAGGCCTGGCCCAAGGCGACGGTCTCGAGCCTCATGATCACCAGCGAAGCTCACCCCGACGCCAAGACGAAATACGAGGAGGCCAGGGCCCGCGCCGCCATCTTCGAGGGCGAGCCGATCCTCAACAAGAAGCTGGTCATGCCCGACGAGACCGGCTTCATGTCGGCCATCCTGCCGAAAGGCATGCGGGCGGTCTCGGTGTCCGTTTCGGCCGAGACCGGCGCCGGCGGCTTCATCCTGCCCAACGACCGCGTCGACGTGCTGCTCACCCGCAAGGTGGACGACGGATCGAATCAGAAAGCCGCCGCCAGCGAGACCGTGCTCACCAATGTGCGGGTGCTGGCGATCGATCAGACCTTCCGGCCGAAGGGCGAGGACGACAAGGAATATGTCGTCGCCGACAAGACGGCGACGCTCGAGCTCGACCCGCGCCAGGCCGAGGTGATCTCCATGGCGCAGGACGTCGGCCAGCTGTCGCTGGCCTTGCGCTCGATTCGCGAGAACGACGGCGTTCCGCTGGCCGAGAACGTGCCGAAGCTCAGCGAGCGCTACGCCAACGGCACCGAGAGCAACGAGATGACGATCATTCGCTATGGCGTGCCGCGGCGCATCACATTGAACTGAGAATACTGGGGACTGGCTGGGATGATGAGACTATCGATGGAAACGGGCCGCGCCGGACCTTGCGCCCGCGCGCGCCGGGCGGCGGCAGGACTTGTGCTCGCGGCGGCGCTGATGCTGGCTCCGGCCTTCATCGCCGCCCCGCCCGTCCTTGCCAGCGACTATGGGACGTCGACGGCCGGCGCCGATGGCGGACGCCTGGTGCGCATCGGACTCAACAAGTCGATCGTGATCAAGCTGCCGGGAGAGGCGCGCGACGTGCTGGTGGGCAATCCCGACATCGTCGATGCGGTGGTGCGCACCAAGAACACCGCCTATCTTTTCGCCCGCGCCGTCGGCCAGACGAATATCTTCTTCTTCGGCGCCGATGGCCGGCAGATCCTGGCTCTCGACCTCGAAGTGTCCCAGGACATGCTCGCTCTTCAGAAGCTCATTCGCAGGGCATCGCCGGGAAGCCGCGTCACCGTCGATACGATAGGCGAGAACATCGTTCTGGGCGGCACCGCGAAGACGCCGTCCGAGGCCAAGCTCGCCTTCGATCTCGCCGCGAAATTCGCCGGCCCGGACGGCGACAAGAAGGTCGTCAGCGCCATCAACGTGCTCGGCAAGGAGCAGGTGATGCTGAAAGTGCGCATCGCCGAGGTCCAGCGCAACGTCCTCAAGCAGTTCGGCATCAATACGCGGGCGCTGTTCTCCATCGGCAAGCTTGCTTTCAACCTGCAGAACGTCAATCCCTTCTCCTCGCCGCTCATAAGCCCCGGCACCAACATACCCGTAAACCCCGGATCGCTCCTCCCCAATGGCGGCTATCAGGGCGGCTATGTGAACGGCTCGGACTATGCGGACGTGCTCCTGCGCGCCATGGAAAGGGACGGCCTGCTGCGCACCCTCGCCGAGCCCACCCTGACGGCGATTTCGGGCGAGGCGGCCAATTTCCTCGCCGGCGGCGAGTTCCCCATTCCGGTGGCGGCTGACGACGACCGGGTCACCATCGAGTTCAAGAAATTCGGTGTCGGTCTCGGCTTCACGCCGGTCGTCATGTCCGAGGGACGCATCTCGCTCAAGATCACCACCGAAGTCAGCGAGATCTCGAACGACGTCTCGGTGGCGCTCGGAACCGACGTCGTGATTCCCGGCCTCAATGTCCGGCGCGCCGAAACCACGGTGGAATTGCCGAGCGGCGGCTCGATCGCCATGGCCGGGCTCATCAAGGACAATGCCCGCGCCGAGATCACCGGGACCCCGGGGCTCAAGAACCTGCCCATTCTCGGCGCCTTGTTCAGGAGCCGCGACTTCCAGCAGAACCAGAGCGAGCTCGTCGTCATCGTGACGCCCTATGTCGTCAACCCGGTGAACGAGGATGAGCTTACCCTGCCGACCCAGGGGCTGGCGCTGGCCAGCGACCGGCAGACGATCCTGTTCGGGCGTCTCAACAAGGTCTACGGCAGGCCCGGCAAGAAGCCCGCCGGCGTCTATCACGGAAATGTCGGCTATATCGTCGAGTGATGCGGAGGAATTCATTGATGACCATGGTGGGGTCGAAGGTCGGTTGGCTGCAGCTCCTGGCGCTCGCCGGCACAGCGCTGGCCCTTGCCGGCTGCAAGAGCACCGAGCCCGATATCGATCTGTACGAGCCGACGGCGCATTACGAGCGCCATCCGATCATCGTGACCAAGTCCGGCGCCCATGCGGAAGCCTGCGGCAGCTGGCCTGAGGACGTGACGCAGACGTCGCAGAACGACCAGTACGAGAATTTCGGCTGCGCGCAGCAGAGCAACATCGCGGCGCTGGTGGCCAACCCGCAGGATCTCGTGCGCCCGCGCGCCCAGAGCCCGTCCGATCCCATGCGCCGCTCCAAGATATTCGACAACTATCGCCAGGGCGAATCGACCGCGGCACAGCAGGAACAGCAGCAGAAGGTGCAGATCTCGACTGTCGCCGGAAGTGGTGGTGAATGATCATGAACCATGCCGTCATCGATACCGGATATGAAGCCCACGCCGGCCAGCCGGTCGTTGCGCTGGTGCCGCACATCAACATCAAGGCCTTCTGCGACGATCCGCGCACCGTCCAGGCGATCCAGGCCGCGGCCGCCGACCGGCGCATGGCGCGCGCCCATGTGCAGATCCACATGGGCGGCATCGCCGGCGCCGTCCATGTATTCCAGAGCGAGCTCACGCCCAATGTGATCGTCGTCGAGTCCACCGGCAATCGCGAGACGATCCTGGCGGGCCTGCCGCAGCTGGCGCAGGTCTGCGGACCGGAGACCAAGGTCATCGTCGTCGGCCATGTCAACGACATCATCCTCTATCGCGAGCTGATGCGCCTCGGCGTCAGCGACTATCTCGTGGCCCCGGTGCATCAGCTCCAGCTCATCGATTCGATCGCCGGGCTCTTCCATGATCCCGGCGCCAAGCCGCTCGGCCGCATCTTCGCCTTCGTCGGCTCGAAAGGCGGCGTCGGCTCGAGCACCCTTGCCCACAATGTCGGCTGGTACCTGTCGCGCCACCTCGATACCGACACGGTGATTACCGACTTCGATCTCGCCTTCGGCACCGCCGGTCTCAACTTCAACCAGGAGACCTCGCAAGGCATCGCCGATGCGCTGGGCCAGCCGGATCGCATCGATCAGACCCTCCTCGACCGGCTTCTCACCAAATGCGGCGACAAGCTGAGCCTCCTCGCTTCGCCCGGCGCCATCGACCGCGACGTCCATATCGAGGAATCCTCGGTCGAGGTCATTCTCAACACCGTGCGCAACAGCGTGCCCTGCGTCATCGTCGATGTGCCCAACATGTGGGCGCCGTGGATCAAATACACGCTGCTTCACGCCGACGAGGTCGTGATCACGGCCACGCCCGAGCTCGCCAGCCTGCGCAACACGAAGAACCTGGTGGACCTTCTCAAGCAGGCGCGCCCCAATGACGCGCCGCCGCGCCTGGTCATGAATCAGGTCGGGATTCCCAAGCGTCCGGAGATTCCAGTCGCCGATTTCGCCAAGGCGCTCGGACTGACGCCGGCCCTGACCATCGCCTATGACGCGCCGACCTTCGGCACCGCGGCCAGCAACGGCCAGATGCTGGCGGAGGTTTCGGTCAAGGCGAAGGCGATCGATGCGGTGGCGAGCCTGGCGCAGATGCTTCTCGGCCAGGAAAAGCCGTCCAAGCCGTCCAAGTTCTCGCTGCCCTTTGCCGGCAAGTTGTTGAGGAAGAAGTGATGTTCGGAAAGCGCGGCGAACAGGGCGGATCTCCATATGTGGTGACCCCGCCGCCCCAGGCGAACGGGCAATATCCCCGCCAGGGCACGACGGCCGAGCACATCCCCGATCTCAAGGTTCAGCCAGGCCCTGCGCCGCAGCCCTTTTCCGCAGCCAGGTCTCAGGTTCCGCCGCCCGCCGGCCAGCGCGCCGCCGGCCTGCCGCAAACCGTGCCGCCGCCGTCTCAAAAGCCCCTTGCCGGAGCGCCGCCGCGCCGCTCCGACAACTACTACGACATCAAGTCGACGATCTTCAACGCCCTGATCGACGCCATCGACCTGACGCAGCTGAGCCAGCTCGACCGCGAGGGCGCCCGCGACGAGATCCGCGACATCGTCAACGAGATCATCACCCTCAAGGACGTCGCCATGTCGATCGCCGAGCAGGAAGACCTGCTCGAGGACATCTGCAACGACGTCCTGGGCTATGGCCCGCTCGAGCCCTTGCTGGCGCGCGACGACATCGCCGACATCATGGTCAACGGCGCCGGCACCTGTTTCATCGAGGTCGGCGGCAAGGTCGAGAAGACGGGGATACGCTTTCGCGACAATCCCCAGCTTCTGAACATATGCCAGCGCATCGTGAGCCAGGTCGGCCGCCGCGTCGACGAGGCCAGCCCTATCTGCGACGCCCGCCTCGCCGACGGCTCGCGCGTCAACGTCATCGTTCCGCCGCTCGCCATCGACGGCCCGACCCTGACCATCCGCAAGTTCAAGAGGGACCGGCTGAAGCTCCCCGACCTGGTGAAGTTCAGCACGATCACGCCGGAAGGCGCCACCATTCTCGAGATCATCGGCCGGGTGCGCTGCAACGTCCTGATATCCGGCGGCACCGGCTCCGGCAAGACCACCCTGCTCAACTGCCTCACCGCCTATATCGATCACGACGAGCGCGTCATCACCTGCGAGGACGCGGCCGAGCTCCAGCTCCAGCAGCCGCATGTCGTGCGCCTCGAGACCCGTCCGCCCAATCTCGAAGGCGAGGGCGAGGTGACGATGCGCGACCTGGTCAAGAACTGCCTGCGCATGCGGCCCGAGCGGATCATCGTCGGAGAGGTCCGCGGACCCGAGGCCTTCGACCTGCTGCAGGCGATGAACACGGGCCATGACGGGTCGATGGGCACTCTGCACTCCAACAGCCCGCGCGAAGCCATCTCGCGCCTCGAATCCATGATCACCATGGGCGGTTTCGCCCTGCCGTCGAAGACGATCAAGGAGATGATCGTCGGCTCGATCGACGTCATCATCCAGGCCGCCCGCCTGCGCGACGGCTCGCGCCGCATCACCCACATCACCGAGGTCATCGGCATGGAAGGCGAGGTGATCATCACCCAGGACCTATTCGTCTATGAGATCATGGGCGAGGACGCCAATGGCAGGATCCTCGGCCGCCACCGCTCGACCGGGATAGCGCGGCCGCATTTCTGGGATCGTGCCCGGTATTTCAACGAGGAACGGCGCCTTGCCGACGCGCTCGAGCGCGCCGAAGCGCGCAATGACGGCCAGGCCTGACGATGCGGCCGCCGCCGTCGCTTTGAGGAACAGCGCCCATGGATCTTGCCGGCCTGCATCAACTCGGTTTCCTGGCAATGATTGCGGTTGCCGTGGGCGGCCTGCTGCTCGCCATCCTCTTTCCCTATTTTTCCGGAGCCAAGCAGACCGAGAGGCGCGTCAGGGCCATAGCCGCCAACGAGAAGGTGGCGGCGAAGCAGGGATTGCGCGCCAGGCTTCTCGCGGAAGATCCGAAGGATGCCAGGCGCAAGCAGCTTCAGGAATCGCTCAGCCAGCTTGAGGAGCGCGAGCGCAAGCGCCGGCAGAAGCTGACGCTTCGCGTGTTGCTCATGCAGGCGGGCCTGGAGATGTCGCCCCGCCTCTTCTATATCGTCTCGCTGGCCATCGGCGCGATCATCGGCCTGGTCGTGCTGGTCATCGGAGTGCCCTGGTACGTCGCCGTCGCGGCTGCGCTTGCGGGTTTTCTGGGCCTGCCGCGGTGGATGCTGAAGACGCTCCGCCGGCGCCGCCAGCATGTCTTCCTCAACGACTTCGCCGACGCCATCGACATCATGGTGCGCGGCCTGAAATCCGGCCTGCCGGTGAACGACGCCATGCGGATCATCTCGGCGGAGACCCCCGCACCCGTCGGCCCCGAATTCCTCGAGATCGTCGAAGGCCAGCGCATCGGCATTTCCGTCGATCAGGGCATCGAGCGCATGTATGAGCGGATGCCCCTTTCCGAGGTCAATTTCCTCGCCATCGTCATGAACATCCAGACCAAGACAGGCGGCAATCTCGCGGAAGCGCTGAACAATCTCTCCAAGGTCCTGCGCGACCGCAAGAAGATGAAGGCCAAGATCCGCGCGATGAGCCAGGAGGCCAAGGCGTCCGCGGCCATCATCGGTTCTCTGCCCTTCGTCATCATGGCCGCGCTCACGGTCCTCAATCCGGCCTATCTCAATCCCCTGTGGGACACGCCCATGGGAAACGCCATGGTCATCGGATCCGGCATATGGATGCTGATCGGGATCCTGGTCATGCGGAAGATGGTCAATTTCGACTTCTGACGAAAGGCGCTTGCGGCAAATGGATATCGAATTCTTCCTCAAGCCCGAAGGTCTGGTCACGCTGCTCGTCGGCCTCTCGGCCTTCGCCACCATCCTGACCATCGCCGCGCCCCTGCTGCAGGGCGACCAGATGCGCTCGCGCATGAAGAGCATCGCAACCGAGCGCGAGCGCCTGCGCGCCGCGCATCGCGCTTCCCTTTCCGATTCTGGACGGCTGCGCGACCGGCCTCACCCCGGCCTCCTGACCCAGCTCGTCGAAGCGCTCAACCTGCGCAAGCTCTTCGAGGCCGAAGCGTCGCGCGACAGCCTGCGGCAGGCCGGCTATCGCAGCGAGCGGCATCTCGTCTATTTCCTCGCCGCCCGCCTCGTCATCCCGATCGTCCTCGGAATCCTTTTCTTCATCTATTCGACCCAGGTGTTCGGCGACACCATCCCGACGAGCATGCGCTTCGCCGCTCTCGTCGTCGGCCTGTTCGCCGGTTTCTATCTTCCCAATATCTGGATCAAGAACAAGATCGGCCGTCGCCAGCTCTCGATCAAGCGGGCCTGGTCCGATGCGCTCGACCTCCTCCTGATCTGCGTCGAATCGGGCATGTCGATCGAGGCGGCGCTGCAGCGCGTGGCGCGCGAGATCGGCGGCCAGTCGGTGCCCCTGGCGGAAGAGCTGACGCTGACCTGCGCCGAGCTGTCCTATTTGCCCGACCGCCGCAAGGCCTTCGAGAATCTGGGCCGGCGCACCGGCCTGCCGACGGTCAAATCGGTGGTGACGAGCCTCATCCAGTCCGAGCGCTACGGCACGCCCATGGGCCAGGCGCTGCGCGTTCTCGGTCAGGAGAACCGCGACATGCGCATGTCGGAAGCCGAGAAGCGGGCCGCCGCCTTGCCGCCGAAGCTCACCGTGCCGATGATCCTGTTCTTCCTTCCGGTCATCTTCATCGTGATTCTCGGGCCGTCGCTGATCATGGTGCTCGCGGCCAACCGCTGAGCCGTCCCGCAAGCCCGGGTTCACCCGGCCGGCTTCTCCGTGAGCTGCTGCCAGGTATTGGGCTGCGCCAGCATCTTCTCCAGATAGGCCATGTTGGCTTCGACCTCCGCGGGCGGAAGGTCGGCGCTGGCGATCTGCCGCGCCTCGTCGAAGCGTCCTTGCAGGCCGACGACCAGAGCGAGGTTCTGCCTGAGCCTGGGCTCGCTCCTGCTGGTGGGCCGGTTCGCGGCCTCGCGCAGGGTCTTCTCAGCCTGCTTCAGGTCACCCTCGAGCGCATAGGACATGCCGAGGTTGTTCATCACCGCGGTGTTGCCGGGCGCGATCTTGAGGGCGCGCTGATAGTAGTCGCGCGCTTCGCCATACTGGCCCTGCTGGTCGAGCACCGAGCCCATGGCCGAATAGACCTTCCAGTCGCTGCTGCCCGCGGCGATCGCCTGGGCGAGGACCGGCTGCGCCCGGTCCGATTGCCCGGACTGCGCCAGCTCGCGGCCATAGGCGGCGAGCAAGGTCGGATCCTTCGGATGATACTGCGTGAGTGTCGCCAGGACCTGCAATTGCTGGTCGCGCTGCCCGAGCATATCGAGCTGATGGGCATAGGCGAGGCCGAGCCTGAGATTCTTGGGGTCTTTCTGCCACCTCTTGCCGAGCTCGGCGGCTTCCTTCAGCGACGGCGTCCCGGTGCTGCCCGTCGCCATCGGATCGGCGTCATCAAGGCTTGCCGATCTGTTCTGGCAGGCGCCGAGCGCCAGGCAGGAGATCGCGACGAGTGCCGCGAGGCTTGCCCGCATGCTGGTATGAGATCGACGCGCACCCGACATTCGCCATTGCTCCGAATATTGCCTGTCGGGTGGGCGACTGCTACCCGCTCAGCTCGCCGCCATCTTCGGAAAGAGACCTCAATAAACCATTAACCATAGCCGGACTTTGCTTTAGACCCGGGACCCTCGTCCGCATCCGCATTCCCTTCCCGTAAGGACATCTCATGCCTCACCCCTCCCTCGTTCTTCTGCCCGCCGGCCGCGGCCGCGGCGCGATCCCGATCGTTCCCGTGACGGCGAAATCATGGCCGTCGGTCGAGCGCACCCTCGGCAGGACCGCCAGGACCTGGCTCAGGGCCTCGGGCTTTGCCGGCGGCGCCGGACGGCATGCTTTGCTGCCGGGCGCGTCGGGGAGAGTGGACAAGGTGTTCTACGGCATCGCCGACGGAGCGCGCGCGGCGGATCCGTTCGATTTCGCCAGGCTGGTCCGGCTTCTGCCGGCAGCCGACTATCGCATCGAGGGCGAGCTTCCCGATCCCAGGAACGCCGTCATGGGCTGGCTCCTCGAAAGCTACCGCTTCGAGCGCTACCGCACCCGCGCCGCGCCGCCGCCGCGTCTCGTCTGTCCCCGAGGGCTCGACCGCGACGTCCTGCTCAGAGCCGCGGAAGCCCATTTCCTGGTGCGCGATCTCGTCAACACGCCGTCCCTCGACATGGGGCCGGACGAGCTCGAAGCGGCCGCGCGCGGGATCGCGGCGCGCAATCGCGCCCGATCGCGCGTCGTCAAGGGCGAGCGCCTGCGCCGCGAATTCCCGATGATCCATACCGTGGGCCAGGCAAGCCCGCGCAAGCCCCGGCTCATCGATTTCACCTGGGGGAAGGCAGCGGCGCCCAAGGTCACGCTGGTGGGCAAGGGTGTGTGCTTCGACACCGGCGGCCTCGATATCAAGTCCGCTTCCGGCATGCTTATCATGAAGAAGGACATGGGCGGTGCGGCCAACATATTGGGGCTTGCCCAGATGATCATGCAGGCGAAGCTCAGGCTTCGCCTGCGCGTGCTCATTCCGGCGGTCGAGAATGCGATCTCCGGCAGCGCCTTCCGTCCCGGCGACGTCCTCACCAGCCGCAAGGGTATCAGGGTGGAGATCGGCAACACCGATGCCGAGGGCCGGCTCGTGCTGGGCGATGCGCTGGCGCTCGCGGACGAGGAAAGGCCCGACCTCCTCATCGACATGGCCACTCTCACGGGCGCCGCCCGTGTCGCGCTGGGGCCCGACCTGCCGCCCTTCTATACGAGCGATGACGGCCTGGCGGCGGATCTCGCGCGCCATGCGGCGGGGGTCAACGATCCCGTGTGGCGCATGCCGCTATGGGCGCCCTATTATGCCCTGATCGAGTCCCCGGTCGCCGAGCTCAGCAATGCCGGCGAGTCCGGTTTTGCGGGCTCCCTCACCGCCGCTTTGTTCCTCAAGCGCTTCGTCGAGCGCGCCAGGGCCTATGTGCATTTCGACATCTTCGCCTGGACCCCGATGGCGAAGCCCGGCCGGCCCAAGGGCGGCGAGGCGCAGGCGATCCATGCCCTGTTCGCCGTCCTGGCGGAACGTTACGGCAAATAGCTTGCGCTCCGGAACGCTCTGGGCCAGAATGAAACGGATCCGAAACGATCCGTCAATGGCGCGGTGGAACAGCATCGATGACCGTCACCTTGTCGGCGGCCCAGGCCTTGCAGCTCTGGCACGACGTGAACCTCGATCTGGTTCGCGGCGACGAGCCGGATCTTTCGACGCGCCAGATCACTCTGCTTCTCACCGTCTATCTGGAAGCACCGCCCCATACCGTGCGCGATCTGGCGAAGAAGCTCGGCGTCTCCAAGCCGGTGATCACCCGCGCCCTCGATTCGCTCGGCAAGCTCGAGCTCCTGGCGCGCCGGCGTGACGAGACCGACCGCCGCAACGTCCTGGTCCAGCGGACGGTCAAGGGCGTGCTCTATCTCGAGCGTCTCGCCGAGACGGTTGGCAAGCTCGCCCAGCGGGTTTAGAGCAGGGCGGTCATGAACAAGCTCGATCCGCGTCTCAACGCGCTGCGCGCCGATATCGCCGATGCCCGTCTCGCCGCCGGGGCGCCCGGCGCGCGCCTCGTCGAAGGCGAGGCGCGCGAGGTGGCGGTCCCGCTGCTCTCGCTCCATCGCGAGCCGCGCTTCGATGCGCGCCTCGACACCCAGGCGCTGCTCGGCGAGCGCGTGCGCGTCTTCGACAGCCGGGAAGGCTGGGCGTGGCTGCAGCTCGAGGCCGATTCCTATGTCGGCTACGCGGCGCTGGACGACCTCGCCGTCCCGCAGAGCGGGCCGACGCATCGCGTCGCCGTTCCCTCGACCTTCATGTTTCCCGCCCCCGACATCAAATCGCAGCCGGTCGTGACCTTGACCATGAATGCGAGGATTGCGGTGGTCGGCGGGGACGAGAGGTTCGCCCATCTCGCCAATGGCCGCTTCGTCGTCGCCCGTCACCTCAAGCCGCTGAGCGAGAGCGAGCCGGATTTCGTCGCCGTGGCCGAGGCCCATCTTCATGTGCCCTATCTCTGGGGCGGCAAGTCGGTCCTCGGGCTCGACTGCTCGGGGCTCGTGCAGCTTGCGCTCGAGGCGGCGGGCCGCGCCTGCCCGCGCGATTCCGACATGCAGGAGACCGTGCTCGGCCGGGCTCTGCCGACGGACGGCCTGGACGATCTGAAGCGCGGCGATCTCGTCTTCTGGCAGGGCCATGTCGGCATCATGACCGATGCCCGCAACCTGCTGCACGCCAATGGCCACTTCATGCAGGTGACCTGCGAGCCTCTGCGGGCCGCGGTCGACCGGATCGCCCGGCGCCATGGCGGCATCACAGCGATCAGGCGCCTGGACTCTTGAGCCGCCTCAATAGCCGCGCTTGCGGTCGACGACGTTCTCGACCGGAAGACCCTTCTGATGCCGGCGAATCTGGCCGAGCACATAGGCGGTGACGGCATCGGGATCCGAATCCGCCGCCGCATGCGGCGAGACCCGGACCTTGGGGTGATCCCAGAACGGGCTGACCGCCGGCAAGGGCTCGGTTTCGAACACGTCGAGCGACGCGCCGTGGAGCGCCCCCGAATCGAGCGCGGCGAGGATGTCGCTTTCGACCTGCTGCTTGCCGCGGCCGGCATTGATGAGGATGGGCGCGCCGAAGGGCCCGCGGCGCGACAATCTGGCGATGACGTCGCGATTGATGATCCCGGTCGTCTCCGGCGTGTGCGGCAAAAGGCACACGAGAATGTCGGTCCGTTCCAGGAACGGATCCAGCTCGGCCGCGCCGGCAAAGCAGTCTGTGCCCGCAACGCTCTTGCGCGTCCGGCTCCAGCCCACGACCTTGAAGCCCATCATGGCGAGCTTGCGCGCGCAGTCGCTGCCCATGACGCCGAGTCCCATGATGCCGACCGTCAGGGCGGAGGCGGCATGCGTCGGGAAGCAGTCCCAGACCTTGTCTCGCTGATTGTCGTCGATGCGCCGCTGCTGGCGATGATGCAGGAGAACGTGCATCACCACATATTCGCTCATCCGCATGGTGAGGTCGGCGTCGATCACGCGCGCGACCGGCACGCCGTCGGGCAGGGTCGCGTCCTTCAGGATGCCATCGACGCCGGCGCCCAGCGAGAAGATCACCTTCAGGTTGGGCAGGCTCCTCAGCACGTTGGCGGGAGGCAGCCAGGCCACCGCATAGGCGATGTCTTCGGGGTTGCCGATTTCGTCCGGCCAGATCCGGATGTCGATGTCGGGCGCCTGCCGGCGCATGGAGCGGGTCCACACCTCGGTCGGCCAGGTGGGAATGAGATAGAGCAGCGCCATGTTCTACTGCCTGACGGTTCCGGCGGGCGCCGTGCGCAGCTCGAGCGCGGCGGCGATGAGCGCCTTCGTATAATCGGTTTTGGGCTTGTCGAAGATCTCGGCCGTGGCGCCATGCTCGACGGCTATGCCGTTGCGCATCACGATGACCTCGTTGGCCAGCGCCCGCACCACCTTGAGATCGTGGCTGATGAACAGATAAGCGAGATTGTGGCTCTCCTGGATCTGGCGCAGCAGGTCGACGATCTGCGCCTGCACCGACATGTCGAGCGCGCTCGTCGGCTCGTCGAGGACGACGAACCGCGGCTCGAGCGCCAGTGCCCGGGCGATGGCGATGCGCTGGCGCTGGCCGCCGGAGAATTCATGCGGATAGCGTTCCATCGACTGGGGATCGAGCCCTACTTCCTCCAGCGCCTTGATCACTCTTTGCCGCCTCTGCTCCTCGCTGAGCTCCTTGCCCTGGACGACGAGCCCTTCCTCGACGATCTGGCGGATCGAGAGGCGCGGCGACAGCGAGCCGAACGGGTCCTGGAACACGACCTGCATTTCCTTGCGCAAGGGCCGCATGTCGTTGGCGGTGAAGCCGTCGATGCGCCTGCCGGCATAGGCGATGGGCCCCTGCGAGGCGATGAGGCGCAGGAGCGCCAGGCCGAGCGTGGTCTTGCCGGAGCCCGATTCGCCGACGACGCCGAGCGTCTGGCCGGCCCTGACCGTGACGTCGATGCCGTCGACGGCCTTGATATGGCCGACAACCCGCCTGAAGAAGCCGCGCTTGATCGGAAACCAGACCTTGACCTTGTCGGCCTCGACGACGACCGGAGCGGACGTGTCCGTCCGGGGGGGCTCGCCCCGGGGCTCCGCCGCGAGCAGCATCTTCGTATAGTCATGCCAGGGATCGGCGAAGATCCTGCCGGTCTCGCCCGCTTCCACGATCCTGCCCCGCTGCATGACGCAGACCTTGTCGGCCATGTGCCGGACGATCCCGAGGTCGTGGGTGATGAGGAGCAGCGACATTCCGGTTTCCGCCTGCAAGTCCTTGAGCAGCTTTAGGATCTGCGCCTGCACCGTCACATCGAGCGCCGTCGTCGGCTCGTCCGCGATCAGGAGATCGGGATTGTTGGCGAGCGCCATGGCGATCATCACGCGCTGGCGCTGGCCGCCCGAGAGCTGATGCGGAAAATCCGGAAGCCGGGTCTCGGGGTCGCGGATGCCCACCTTGGTCAGGAGCTCGACGATGCGCCGCCGCCGGGCGCCGCCGGAAAGCCTCTGATGGAGCTCGAGGACTTCGCCGATCTGCCGCTCGACCGTGTGGAGCGGATTGAGCGACGTCATCGGCTCCTGGAAGATCATGGTGATGTCGTTGCCGCGGACCTTGCGCAGCGCGTTTTCACCGGCATGCAGCAGCTCCTGGCCCTTGAACCGGATCTCGCCCGAAGGATGGTGGGCCGGGGGATAGGGCAGGAGCTTCATGACCGAAAGCGCGGATACCGACTTGCCCGAGCCCGACTCCCCGACCAGCGCTAGGGTCTCGCCCTTGGCGATCGAGAACGACGCGTGATCGACCGCCACGGTGCTCGTGCCGCCTTGCCGGAAGACGACGGAGAGATCGCTGACCTCGAGAAGCGGCTCGCTCATTGGAAGGTCTTCCGCGGATCGAGCGCGTCGCGCACCGCCTCGCCGATGAAGACGAGGAGCGAAAGCATGATGGCGAGCACGAAGAAGCCGGTGACGCCGAGCCATGGCGCCTGCAGGTTGCGCTTGCCCTGGTCGAGCAGCTCGCCGAGCGACGGCGAGCCCGGCGGCAGGCCGAAGCCCAGATAGTCGAGCGCGGTCAGGGTGGTGACCGACGCGGCGACGATGAACGGCATGAAGGTGACGGTCGAGACGAGCGCATTGGGCAGGAGATGCTTGAACATGATCTTCGTGTTGGTGAGGCCGAGCGCCCGTGCCGCCCGCACATATTCGAAGTTGCGCCCGCGCAGGAATTCGGCGCGCACCAGGCCGACCAGCGCCGTCCATGAGAACAATACCAGGATGAAGAGCAGTATCCAGAAAGTGGGGGTGATGAAGGCCGAGAGGATGATGAGCAGGTAAAGGGTGGGGATCGATGTCCAGATGTCGATGAAGCGCTGGAACAGGAGGTCGGTCCAGCCGCCGAAATAGCCTTGCACCGCCCCGGCGGCGATGCCGATGATGGAAGACAGGAAGGCGAGGATGAGCCCGAAGAACACCGAGATCCGGAAGCCGTAGACGAGCCGGGCGACCACGTCGCGGCCCTGGTCGTCGGTGCCCATCCAGTTGAGGTTGCCGACGACGCAATTGGGATCGTCGACCCCTTTCGGATATTTGGCGCAGGCTTCCTCCCAGCTCATGCGGAAGGCCGGCCGCGAGGGAGCCGGCGTCGGCAGCTCGTTGTTGACCGTCGCATAGGAATAGCGGACCGGAGGCCAGATCATCCAGCCATTGGCCTTGATCTCGTCCTGGATGAACGGGTCGCGGAAGTCGGTCAGTGCCAGGAAGCCGCCGAACTTCTCCTCCGGATATTCGGTGAAGGTCGGGAACAGGAGCTCGCCCTTGTAGGAGGCGAGAATGGGCCGGTCGTTGGCGAGGATCGGCGCAAAGACGCTGATGACGAACAGCACCAGGAATATCCAGAAGGACCAGAAGCCGCGCTTGTGCGCCCTGAACAGGTGCCAGCGCCGCTCATTCAGTCCGGAGAGTTTGATGAGCGCCATTGATCAGAGGTCTCGGGACTCGAAATCGATTCTGGGGTCGACAAGCATATAGGTGAGATCGCTGATGAGCTGCACGACGAGCCCGACCACCGCCGCGATATAGACATTGGCGAAGAACACCGGATAGTCCCGGTTGAGCGCCGCCGTATAGGTCAGAAGGCCGAGGCCGTCGAGCGAGAAGATCTGCTCGATGAGCAGCGATCCGGTGAAGAACGCGCCGAGGAAGGCCGCCGGAAAGCCGGCGATCACGATCAGCATCGCATTGCGGAACACGTGGCCGTAGAGCACCCGCGTTTCCGTCAGGCCCTTGGCGCGGGCGGTGATCACATATTGCTTGCGGATCTCGTCGAGGAACGAGTTCTTGGTGAGGAGGGTGGTGGTGGCGAAGCCGCTGATCCCCATGGCGATCAGCGGCAGCACCAGGTGCCAGGCGTAGTCCATGATCTTGCCGAAGAAGGAGAGGTCGGCGAAATTGTCCGAGGTGAGGCCGCGCAGCGGGAACCAGGAGAAGTAGCTGCCGCCGGCAAAGACGACGATCAGCAGGATGGCGAGGATGAAGCCCGGAATGGCATAACCGATGATGATGACGGCGGAGGTCCAGATGTCGAAATGCGTGCCGTCCTTGACCGCCTTGCGGATGCCCAGGGGGATGGAGACGAAATTCGTGATGAGGAGCAGCCACAGGCCGAGCGAGATCGACACCGGCATCTTCTCGATCATCAGGTCGACCACCGGCTTGTCGCGGAAATAGCTCTCGCCGAAATTGAAGGTGAGATAGTTCTTCATCATCAGGAGGAAGCGCTCGGTCGGCGGCTTGTCGAAGCCGAACTGGACTTCGAGCTTCTTGATGAATTCGGGATCGAGGCCTTGGGCGCCGCGATATTTGACGGCGATCGAGTTGGCGCCGATCGCCCCGGGCTCGGGCGCGCGGCCGACCTCGCCGCCGCTTCCCCCGCCGATCCGCGCCGTGGCGTCGACGGCGGTGCCCTGGATCTGCGCGATGATGCGCTCGATCGGGCCGCCGGGCACGAACTGCACGATGGCGAAGGTCATCACCATGATGCCGAGGAGCGTCGGGATCATGAGGAGCAGGCGTTTTGCGATATAGGCGCCCATTGTGCCGTCCTAGTTGCCGCGCTTCAGGGTCTTTGCCTTCTCGGCATCGACCCACCAGGTATCCAGGATGCCTACGTCATAATCGGGTTGGATTTTGGGTTTTTCGAAGATGTTCCAATGGATGATCCAATGGGCGGCCTTGTTCCAGTTGGGCACCCAGATATGCTCGGCGCGGAGCACCCGGTCGAGGGCGCGCCCGGTGAACATCAGCTCCTCGCGCGATCTGGCGGCGATCATCTCCTCGATCAGGGCGTCGACCACGGGAAGGGCCACGCCCGAAAGGTTGTAGCTGCCGACGGTTTTGGCAGATCGCGAGCTGAGCTGGACCTGGAGCTCGAGGCCCGGGGTCTGGCCGCCGACCAGCCGGGAGATCTCGGTGTCGAAATCGAAATCCTTGATCCTTTGCTCGTGCTGCGCCGGATCGATGCTTCGCATCGTGGCGTCGATCCCGAGAAGCCTCAGGTTCTTCACATAGGGAGCGAGGATACGCTCGCTCGTCGGATCCTCGATCAGGAATTCCATGGTGAGCCTCTCGCCCTTAGCGTTCACCAGCAGCGTACCCTGGCGCTTCCAGCCCGCTTCGGCGAGGAGCTGCGCCGCCTGCCGCAGCAGCTTGCGGTCCTGGCCGGAGCCGTCCGAGATCGGCGGCACATAGGCCTCCTCGAAGACCTCGGGCCGCAACTGGTCGCGGAACGGCTCCAGGATCCTCAATTCCTCTGCTGAAGGCTTGCCCCTGGCCATGAGCGGCGAGTTCTGAAAGAAGCTCGTGGTGCGGTCATAGGAGCCATAGAAGAGATTGGCATTGGTCCATTCGAAATCGAAGGCGAGATCGAGCGCCTCGCGCACCCTGATATCCTGGAATTTCTCGCGCCTGAGATTGATGTAGAGCCCTTGCGCGCCCGACGGCTGCTTGTCCGGCAGCACTTCCTTCACGAGACGGCCGTCCGCGACCGATTTGGTGTTGTAGGCGGTGGCCCAGTCGCGCGAGGTGAATTCTTCGTGCAGGTCGAGGATGCCGGCCTTGAGCGCCTCGACGGCCGCGGTGCGGTCCCGGAAGTATTCCATGCGGATCTCGTCGAAGTTCCAGCGCCCCTTGTTGACCGGAAGGTCCGCCGCCCAATAGTCGGGACGCCGGCGATAGGAGACATATTGCCCTTGCTTGAAGCTCCCGACTTTGTACGGGCCCGAGCCGAGCGGCGGCTCGAGGGTCGTCTTGGTGAAATCGTGGCTTGCGTAATAGGCCTTGGACAGGACGGGCAGGCCGGCAATGATCAGAGGCAGATCCCGGGTGTTCTCGCCCTTGAACGTGTAGCGTGCCTCGTAGGGCGACAGCACCTCGCATTTCTCGACATCGCGGATGAGAAGGCGCAGCCTTTCATGACCCTTGGTCGAGATGAGACGGAAGGTATCGCAGACATCCTCGGCCGTGAGCTTTGACCCGTCGGAGAAGCGCGCCTCCTCGCGCAGCTGGAAGGTGATGCTCTTCCCGTCGGGAGCGAGATCGGCGCTCTTGGCGACGAGCCCATAGACGGCGTCCGGTTCGTCGGTGGCGCGCACCATCAGGGTGTCGAACAGCAATTCGATGTTCTGTGCGGGATTGCCCCTGAGGATGAAGCCGTTGAAGCTGTCGAACGTGTCGATCGCCAGCACGCCGCGCGTGGCGATCCGCCCGCCCTTCGGGGCATCGGGATTGACATAGTCGAAATGCTTGAAGTCGGGTGGATATTTGAGATCGCCGAAGGCCGAGAGCCCGTGGCGCGGCGCCGCCCCGGCGGATGATGCGAGAAGGACGAGCGCCAGGCCGGCGGACAGCAGATATCTCATTTATTGGCCGCCGTCTTCTTGGCCTTCTCCTCGTCCCACCACCACAGATTGGGAAATCCCACGCTGTAATCCGGGTTCTTCTCCGGATAGCCGAAGCGGTTCCAGTGCGGATACCAGTCCACCGGGCGGTAGAAGTCCGGCAGCATGTAGTAGTTCCACAGGAGAACGCGGTCGAGGGCGCGCGTCGCGGCGATGAGCTCCTCGCGGCTGGTCGCGAAGATGATGAGGTCGATGATCTTGTCGACGACCGGGTTCTTGATGCCGATCAGGTTGCGGCTGCCCTTGCGGTCGGCGGCGGCCGAGCCCCAGTATTCGCGCTGCTCGTTGCCGGGGGACATGCTCTGGGCGAACACGCCGGTGATGACCTCGAAATCGAAGTCGCGCACCCGGTTCTCGAACTGCGCCGTGTCGACGGTGCGGATGCTCACCCGGATGCCGATGCGCTCGAGGCTCGGCTTGTAGGCTAGCGCCACGTCTTCGAAGGCCGGATCGTCGAGCAGGAACTCCATGCTCATCGGCTCGCCGGTCTTCTCGTTGGTGAGGACGCGGTTCTGGATCGACCATCCCGCCTCCTTGAGCAGCGTCACCGCCTTGCGCAGGTTTTCGCGCACGTTCTGCGGCGTGCCGTTGACCGGGTTCCTGTATTCGGTCGTGAACACCTGCGGGGGGACCTGGTCCTTGAACTGGTTCAGGATCTCGAGCTCGCGGCCCTGCGGCAGGCCCTTGGCGGCCAGCTCGGAATTCTCGAAATAGCTCTGCGTGCGCTTGTTGTAGTCGCCGAAGGACAGTATGCGCATCCGGCCTTCCCAGTCATAGGCCAGGTTGAAGGCGTATCTGACCCGCGGGTCGGCGAATTTCGGGCGCCGGAGGTTGAAGATGAAGCCCTGCATCTGCTCGGCGTTCTTCGTCCGGAATTCCGCCTTGATCACATTGCCTTTCTTCACCGCGGGAAAGTTGTACTGGGTGTCCCATTCCTTGGTGCCGGGACCGGGCCGCACGTCGAGCTGGTCGGCCTTGAAGGCCTCGAAGATGATGTTGCGGTCGCGGAAATAGATGATCTCGATCTCGTCGAAATTATACTGGCCGATATTGACCGGCAGGTCCCGGCCCCAATAGTCCTTCACCCGCTCGAGGGTGATCGACTGTCCGGCGCGGAAGCTCTTGACCTTGTACTGGCCCGATCCGAGCGGCGGCTCGAGCGTCGTCGCGGCGATATCGCGTTTCTTGCCGGAGGCATCGCTGCCTTCCCAATAGTGCTTGGGCACCACCATGACCTGGCCCATGATGCCGGGCAGCTCGCGGTTGCCCTTGCTGTCGAAGAAGAAGGTGACCTCGCCGTCGCCCGTCTGCTCGACCTTCTCGACGTTCTTGTAGTAGAACTGGTATTGCGGATTGTTCTCTTTCAGGAAATTGAAGCCGTAGAGGACGTCTTCGGCGGTGACGGGCTTGCCGTCATGCCAGCGCGCTTCCCGGCGCAGGCGGAAAGTGACCGAGGAGATGTCCTCCGGATGGGAGATGCTCTCCGCGACCAGGCCATATTCGGAGCCGACCTCGTCGGCGCTCTGCGAGGTGAGCGTTTCCAGCACATAGGCGAGACCCGCCGCCATCTCGCCCTTGATGATGAAGGGGTTGAGGCTGTCGAAGGATCCGACGGCGCCCAGGCGCAGGCGCCCGCCCTTCGGCGCGTTCGGATTGACATAGTCGAAGTGCTTGAAGCCGGCCGGATATTTGAGCTTTCCGTAGATGTTGGTGCCGTGCCGGAACTGCCGTTCCTGCGCCCCTGCCGGCTCGATGGAGAGCACCTTCATGCCGCTGAGCGACCCCAGCCCAAGGAGAGAAGCTGTCTTGACGAGGCTGCGCCGGGTGAGGATCATCGCTTGAGGCACTCCGCGTTGGCCGGGTTTACCCGAAGATACGCATTCCGGCCCGGAATGCAAAACCTGGGCTCGCCCGTCGGTCGGTTAAATCTTTGTGAGATTTGCGATATCTCGATGGCGGAGGAAAGCGCGTCGAAAAGGCCGGCGCAAGCGCCGGCCTTTCTCAATAACATAGCGCTTTCAGCCAATTAGGGCGCCGGAAACGGCTTCGGGCTGTCCGACAGGGTACGCAGGAAGGCGAGCAGGTCGGCGCGCGCCTGATCGCGCTTGATGCCGCCGAAGGTCATCTTGGTCTTGGGCGCGAAGCTTCTCGGATTGGTGATGAACTTGTCGAGATTCTCGAAGGTCCACTTGTCGCCGGCGTGCTCCTTCATCGAATCGGAATAGGCGAAGCCCTCATGCGAGGCGATCGGACGCTCGACCACGTCCCAGAGATCGGGGCCGGTCTTGTTCGGCCCGCCCTTGTCGAAGACGTGGCAGGCGAGGCAGGCCTTGGCCTGCGCCTGGCCCTTGGCGGGGTCGGCCTTTGCGAGGCGAGCGCCGAGGGACTCCGTGGGCACCGTTTCGCCGCCGCCCGTCTGACCGCCGCCGGTCTCGGCTACCTCTATGGCAAAGCCCGGTTTTTCGGGGGTTGCGGAGTGATAGATGATATTTTTGACCTCGCCCAGACCGAACACCAGAAGCGCCGTCCCGAGAAACGCACCGGCGAACTTATTGAATACGAAACTGTCCATATTTGGTAGGCCGGATGACCGGTTCCCTTATTTCCTCTGCGTGGCGCGGAAACTAATTGTTTCTCGAATGGCCCGCAATACGATAAAGCTCGCTTGAGCAATTTGCCGCGCCCTCGCTTAACCCCATGATCGAGCACCAGAATACCATCGTCGTTATCCCCGCCCGGATGGCCTCGACGCGGCTTCCGGGCAAGCCCCTGGCCGACATCCACGGGCTGCCGATGATCGTTCATGTCTGGAAGCGCGCGGTCGAGGCCAATGTCGGGCAGGTCCTGGTCGCCTGCGCCGAGATGGAGGTGGCGCGGGTGATCAGGGCGCATGGCGGCGATGCCATCGTGACCGAGCCCGGCCTGGCCTCGGGCTCGGACCGGGTCTGGGCGGCGCTTTCCTTGCGCGACCGCGACGGCCGCTTCCGTTTCATCGTCAATCTGCAGGGCGACCTGCCGACGGTCCAGCCTCTCGACGTTCAGCGCTGCCTCGGCGGCCTCGTCAATGAGAGCGTCGACATCTCGACCATCGCGGCGCCCATCACCGACGACGCCGATATCGCCAATCCGAACATCGTCAAGGCCATCGCCCCCTTGAGCGACGAGCGCGAGGTCGCCTTCGCGCGCGATTTCCAGCGCCGGCCGGCGCCCGATCTCGGCCCGCGCTTCTGGCATCACATCGGCATCTATGCTTTCCGCCGCGAGGCGCTCGAGCGTTTCGTGAAGCTGCCGGTCAGCGCGCGCGAGACTGAGCGCCGGCTCGAGCAGATGCGCGCCCTCGACAACGGCATGACGATCGCGGTGGTGCGCGTTGACTCCGTGCCTCTGGGTGTCGATACTCCGGCCGATCTCGAGGCGGCGCGCCGGATGATGAAGGCGAGCCGCCTTTGATTTGAGGGACAATCCCGCTATGACAGCGAAAATCGCCTATCAGGGCGAGCCCGGCGCCAATTCGCACATTGCCTGCCGCGAAGCCTATCCCGGTCACGAGCCCGTCGCCATGGGCACGTTCGAGGACGCCTTCGCCGCGGTCAGCGAGCGCGAGGTCGATCTCGCCATGATCCCCATCGACAATTCGGTGGCCGGCCGCGTCGCCGACATCCATCACCTCCTGCCGGCATCCAGCCTCTATATCGTCGGCGAGCATTTCCTGCGCGTCCATCACCAGTTGCTGATGGTGCCGGGCGCCTCGCCGCAGGATCTGCGGACGGTGCACAGCCATGTCCATGCGCTCGGCCAGTGCCGCAAGGTGATCCGCGAGCTGAAGCTCAAGCCCGTCGTCGCCGCCGACACGGCCGGCGCCGCGCGCGAGCTCGCCGAGGCCAGGGACAGGACGCGCGCCGCGATCGCCACCAGGCTTGCCGGAGAGATCTACGGCCTCGACGTGCTGAAGGAGAATGTCGAGGACGAGGAGCACAATACCACGCGCTTCATCGTGCTCTCGGCCGAGCCCCGCGATGCCGAGCCCGAGGAGGCGCCGGTCGTCACCAGCTTCGTCTTCCGGGTGCGCAACGTGCCGGCGGCGCTCTACAAGGCGATGGGCGGCTTCGCCACCAACGGCGTCAACATGACGAAGCTCGAATCCTACCAGCTCGAAGGGCAATTCGCCGCGACCCAGTTCTATGCCGATGTCGAGGGCCATCCTTCCGAGCGCAATGTGCGCCTGGCGCTGGAGGAGCTGGAATTCTTCACCTCGCACCTGCGCGTGCTCGGCGTCTACAAGGCGAGCCCCTATCGCGCCGAGCTCGCCCGGCGCATGGCGGGGCCTTCGGCTAAGTAACCGCGGTCTCAAGGATCTTGTGGGCGATCGCCATGGGCGGCGGCACGCTCAAGGCCTCCGGGTGGCGCTCTGCGAGCATCAGCCTGATCTCGGCGCGGCTGAACCAGCGCGCGTCCTCGAGCTCGGTCTTGTCGACGACGATGTCCCGGTTGAGCGCCTCGCCGATGAGCCCGATCATCAGGCTCGACGGGAACGGCCAGGGCTGGCTCGCCACATAGGTGACGACGCCGACGCGGATGCCGGATTCCTCCCACACTTCCCGGCGCGCCGCCTCTTCGATCGTCTCGCCGGGCTCGATGAAGCCGGCGAGCGCCGAATAGCGGCCGGTGGCCCAGCTGGCCTCGCGGCCGAGCAGGAAGGTGTCTGCGTGGCGCACCACGATGATGGCGACCGGATCGGTGCGCGGGAAATGGTCGGCGGCGCAACGCGGGCAGTGCCGGCGATAGCCGCCGTCCCGCATCTCCGTCTCTTGTCCGCAATTGGCGCAGAAGCGATGGCGCTGGTGCCAGTGGAGCAGGGAGCGGGCCTGGGCGAGCGTCGCCAGCTCGCCGGCCGGGAGCGGGCCTTCGACGGCGAGGCTCCTGAGGTCGCGCGCATCCGCCAGGGGCTGCGGCTCCTCGCCGGCGAAGAGGGCGCGGCCCTCACCGTCGAGACCGAGGAAGATGGCGTCCTCGCCGACCGGCTGCTCGTAATGCAGCCGGCCGTCGACGATGCGCGCCTTGTCGCCATTGAGCCGCAGGAGCCGCGCCGAGGCCTCGGCGCGCCGCGCCGCGATCCAGCCGGAGTCGCCACGAAAAGCGGCGGCCCGATCGAGTGAGCCGCCGCAGAAACCCAAAGAAGGGGGAAGGACTATCGCACCTGCGTCATTCGGCATTGGCGGCCCGCCTGGGCGCGCTTTCTGCCGCTTCACGCTCTTTCAGCATGCCGTCGACGACGGTGATCGTCTTCTCGAGATCGCTGATCGCGTCCTCGAGCTCGAGCCGCTGCTTGCGCAGGGCTTCGAGGCGCTCGCGGAATTTGGTCGACGATACCCTGAGCTGGGTAAGCTGCCCGTCCCTGAGATTGTAGAGGTCGAGCATTTCCTTGATCTCTTCGAGCGAGAAGCCGACCTTCTTGCCGCGCAGAATGAGCTGCAGGCGTGCCCGGTCGCGATAGCTGAACAAGCGGGTCCAGCCGCGCCGGTCAGGGTGGAGCAAGCCCTTCTGTTCGTAAAAGCGTAACGTCCGGGGCGTTACATCGAATTCACGGCAAAGTTCCGTAATGGAATAGGTTCGATCCCGATTCGACCGGTCAGCAACCGTCGATTGAGCCATATTTGCTCTCCGTTCGTTCTTTACATGCCCTCAAGGGCGATTGCCGTCGCGTCCTACTATATAGGACGACCGCGGCGATTCATAACCCCAAGCCGGCTTAAATTATGGACAGATGACAGAGCTGCCATTGGGGTACCGCATGGCTAGGACTCAAAAACGGCGAAGCCGTGGCGGCCCTTAACGGAATTTTTACCCAAAACGTTAACCTTTAGAGCGAATTGGGGGGCGCCATCCGCCGTGAGAGTCGCGAGGGGCCTGGAAGGTAGTGGGGATGAAGCCGGGTATTCCGTGGAGTGTGAAGGGCATCGACAGCGAGGCCCGGGAGGCCGCCAAGCACGCCGCGCGGCGTTCCGGCATGACTTTGGGCGAATGGCTGAACACGGTCATTCGCGAGCAGGCCGAAGAAGCCGAGCCGCCGAGGAGGCCGCCGGCGCGCAATGCGATGCACGACATTCAAAGCAAGCTCGACAGCCTTTCCGAGCAGCTCACCCGGATGGCGCGGCGCGAGCAGGACACGACGGCCGGACGCCATTATGAGCGCAGCCGCCCCGCCCCGCAGCAATCGCTCGCCGACATCCTGGCCCGGGTCGAGGCTTCCGAGCGCCAGGCGACGGAGAATTTCGCGCAATTCAGCGAGCGCCTCGAGACTCTGGGCGACAAGTTCAGCCAGGGCCTCGACAGCTTCCCGCGCGATCCGGAAGACGTGCCGGGCTACCGCTCGCTCGAAACGGCGGTGCGCAACATCGTCGATCACATCGAGGTAAGCGAGCGCAAGACACGCGATACGCTGAAGGCCGTGCAGGACCGCCTGAACGACGTCGCCCACGCCGCCAGCGTCCCGATCGACGGCGATCGCCTTCTCGCCGATGCGCCGCTGATCGCCCGCATCGAGAGCCGCATCGCCGACCTGACCAGCCGCGTGACCGACAAGAACGAGGGGATCCGCAACGATCTCCACAAGGTCGTCCAGGCCGAGTTCGGCAAGCTCGCGGGGCGCATCGATTCGGTGAAGCAGGCCGCGGAAGCGTCCGCGCAGCGCGCCCAGGCCCAGGCGGTCGAGCTGGCGCAGACGGATCTGCGCGATTTCGAGAGCCGCGTGGAGGGCGTGCTCGAGGCGGCGCAGGCCGCCCCGCAGGAGCTCGCCCGGCTGCGCGCCGAGATGGAGAGCCTCGGTCAGCGCGTCGACGATCTCAGGGCGGAAGCGGCTTCCGAGCATGACCTCAGGTCCCTGCGTATGGTCATCGAGCAGCTCTCGGCGCGCGTCGCGCAGGGGCCGGATCTTCGCCCGCTCGCCGATCTCGACCGGCGGCTGACCGAGATCAGCAAATGGCTCGAGCAGGGCCGTGGCGACCATGTCGGCAATCAGATCGCCGATCTCGAGCAGCGCGTCTTCGATCTCGACAACCGGATCGCCGAGGCGATGCGCCGCGATCAGGGCGCACATGCCTGGGGCGACGTCGAGCGTGAATTTGCCGGTCTTTCCGACCGTCTCGCCAACACCGAGCAGCAGCTTCGGCACATCGCCACGCTCGAGCAGTCGATCCAGCAGCTCTACCAGAGCATGGAGCAGAGTCGCGATTGGGCGCGCGATGTCGCCGAGGATGCGGCCAATCGCATGGCCAGCCGCCTCATGCAGGACTGGCCGGCAAAGGCGCCGGGCGCCGGCCCGTCGCCGGAATTGCAGGCGCTCGAAACGGCGCTCGAGACCGTCAGGGCCAATTACGAGACGGCCGACCGGCGCAACCAGGAAACACTGGGTGCCGTCCATGAGACGCTGGAGCAGATCGTCAACAAGCTGACCGAGCTCGAGCAGTTCAGGGGCGAGTCCGCGGCGGAGTCCGAACCCGCCCTTGCCGCCGGTCCCGCCTTCGCCCCTGCTCCCGAAATCTCCGCGGCGCCGGAAGAGCCGCAAAGCTGGGACGATCACGGCGGCGAGGCCGCGCCCGATCCCTACCGACCCCTCGATCCGCCGGTGCCCCAGGCCGCCGAGCCCGTGGCGCCGTCCGTCCAGCATGAGCTCATCGCCGCGGCGCGCCGCGCCGCGCAGGCGGCTGCCCAGCAGACGCCGGGTCCGCAGGCTTCCAGTCCGGGCGGCAAGGCGCAGAAGCCGGTCTCGCGTTTCTCCCTGCGCTTCCGCCGGCGGCCGAAGCCGGTACCGGCAGCGGAGGCCGGCGCCTTCACCGCCGGGAAAGACGATCCCGGCAAGCGCCGCCGGCTGATCCTGATCGGTCTCGTGCTTTTGGCCGCCGCATCGGCGCTGGCCTACGACAATTTCTTCCGAAAGCCCGCGGATGCGCCGGCAACGCCCGCGCGGGTCGAGGAAAGCAAGCCATCGACAGGCAATTCGAGCATGCTCGGGAATATGAACAGGACGATCGCCTCTTCGCTGAGCACGGTGCTCGCCAAGTCCGACGCGCTCCTCGCCAAAGGCGATCCCGCCAGCGCCCTTCCGGGCGGCGTCGAGACGAGGGGTGGCGAGGTCGCCATCGACGATGCCGAGGCGCTGCCCTCCGGCATCGGCACGGAGAGCCTCAGGCAGGCGGCCCTGGACGGCGATCCCGCGGCGGCTTTCGTCGTCGCCTCGCGCTTCGCCGAGGGCAAGGGCGTTGCGGCCGACCTCAAGGCGGCGGCGCGCTGGTACGGCGTGGCGGCCGCCAAGGGCCTGGCGCCGGCGCAATATCGCCTGGGCGCGCTGCTCGAGCGCGGCAAGGGCGTTGCCGCCGATGCCGACGCGGCACGCCGCTGGTATGAGCAGGCCGCAGCGGCCGGCAACGTCCGCGCCATGCACAATGCCGCCGTGCTGTTCGCCAACGGCCGGAAGAGCGAGATCGACTATGAAAAGGCGGCGCGCTGGTTCGAGGAAGCGGCGGGTCACGATCTGAAGGACAGCCAGTTCAATATCGCCGTGCTCTACGAGCGCGGCCTCGGCGTGCACCAGGATCTGGGCGAGGCCCTGTTCTGGTACAGCCTCGCCGCCCGGCAGAACGACCAGGACGCCGCGGTCAAGATGAAGACGCTCGAGAGCACCTTGCCCGGGGCGGTGAGGGCCGAGGTCAAGGCCCGGCTCGCGAAATGGACGCCGAAGCCAGATGTGGAGAAGGCCAATATCGTCGCGATCACCAATCCCGCCTGGCAGGATCTGCCCGTCGTGGCGCCGGCCGGCGCGGACGTGTTCGGCTCGGCGATCCGCAATGTCGTCGGCGGCAATCCGGTCGCGGAGGCGCAGACGCTCCTCGACCGGCTCGGCTTCGACGTCGGCGAGATCGATGGCACGCTGGGGAGCCGGACGCGCAATTCGATACGCCTGTTCGAGCTGCAGTCGGGCATGCGGATCAGCGGCGAGGTGACGTCCGATCTCCTGTCGAGATTGCGCGCCAAAGCGGGTTGAGCCCGGGCTTATCGGTTGCAAAGGCGACGTGGTAGGCTGCGGATCTTCACAATTCCGGGGAAAGGTCTTCAGCCCTGCGGCAAGCTCCTGCCATCCCGCGTCCCGCGCTCGTCATTGGCGGCCTCGCGATACTCGCCTTTCCGGTACTGCTGACCCTGATCTGGGCGACGCGCCCGGCAGCATCGCGCGAGTGGTTCACGCAGGCGTTTATCTCCTACGAAGCGGCGGTCCTGGCGCTCATGGGCGGCGCGCACTGGGCGCTGGCGAGCGGTCCTTATGGCAATTCGCGCGTCGCCGCCGGATGGCTGGCGGGACTTGCCTGCCTGGTCATCGCCTGGGCGAGCCTCAGCCTGCCGGCGCATCTGGGAATGACGGTGCTCATCGCCGCTTTCCTCCTGCTGGCACTGCGCGATGTCGTGACCGCCGAGGCGGCGGGCCTCCCGTCGTGGTTCTCCACGATGCGCCTCTATGTGGCCGCCGCCGCCATCGTGACGGGGATATTGGCGCTGGTCCGCATTCTTACCTGATGCGGGCGGATGGAAAGCGATGGATGGCCCTGCCGCCGATCATCCACACATGGAACTCGCCATCGGGGAAGATCGCCTGGAAGGGCGCGGCGGAAACGCTCAGGCCTCCGGTGAAGCTGCCATAGGCCGGCATCACCAGCCGCCGCTCATGACCGACGAAGCATTTGCGCCTGAGCGAGCGCCCGCGCTGCGCCAGCGACGCCGACGGATGGAGATGGCCGGCGATCTCGATGTCGCCGCCAGCGAGCGCGCCCGGCATGTGGCGCAGCGTGATGGGCCCGAGCGCGATCTCCTCGGCATGATGGCCGCCGAGCGTCGCGGGCGGCGAGGGATCGTGATTGCCGGCGAGCCAGATGATGTCGATGCCGCGGGTGAGACGGGCGAGCTCGGCGATGTCGGAAGGATCGATGCGCAGATGCGCCTCGGCATCGTGAAATGAATCGCCGAGCAGGATGAGCCGTTTCGGGCGCGCGGCGGCAAGCGAGAATGACAGAAGCTCGAGCGTGGCGCGCGTGTCATAGGGCGGCAGGTGCACGCCGCGCCGGGCGAGGCTCGATGCCTTTTCGAGATGGAGGTCGGCGACGAGCACAGCGTCGAAGGCGGGCACATGAAGCGCGCCGGCGAGGTCGGGCAGCAGATCGAGGCCGCCCAGCTCTATGCGCGCCGCCCTAGACAAGGCGCATGGCCTCGTCGATGAGTTCGTCTTCGGCTTCGGCGAGGAGAGCATCATCGGCCTCGCCGTAAACGGATTCTCTGCCGATCTCAAGCATCACCGGCACCGCGAGCGGCGATACGGTGTCGAGGGCGCGATGGACGATGCGGCCGCGGATGCGCCTGAGGAGCGCCCCCAGCCGGTGCACGTCGATGAGACCGTCCGCCGCGTCGTCCCAGGCGGCCCTGAGCAGGATATGCTGCGGCTCGTGTCGGCGCAGCACGTCATAGACGAGGTCGGAGTTGACCGTCGTCTGGCGCGCCGTCTTCTCCTTGCCGGGCCAGCGCCGCTCGATCAGACCGGCGATGATCGCGGCATTGCGGAAGGTGCGCTTCATGAGATTGGATTCGGCGAGCCAGGCCTCGAGATCGTCGCCCAGCATGTCCTCGCCGAAGAGGCCGCCGAGATCGAGCCGTCCGGAGGAGATCATCAGCGACAAGTCGCGCAAGGTCCACACGACGAGCGCATATTCCGAGGCGACGAAGCCCATGGGCTGGGCGCCGAGGCGCTCGAGCCGCCGGGTCAGCAGCATGCCGAGCGTCTGATGCGCCAGGCGGCCCTCGAAGGGATAGCACACCATGTAGTGGCGCTGCGCCCGCGGGAAGGTCTCGACCAGCATCTGGCGCGGCGAGGGGATGATCGACTTCCAGCGCTGCACCGAGAGCCAGTCGCGCACCTGAGGAGGCAGCGACGGCCACGTTTTGGGGTCGGCGAGCATCTCGCGCACCCGCTCGGCGAGATAGGTGGAGAGCGGGAACTTGCCGCCCTCGTAGGAAGGGACGGCGGCGTCGCTGGCCGGTGAGCGCGAGGCGAGCGCGCCGAACTCGTCGAGCCCCTCGAAGCGCAGGATCTCGCCGCCGAAGACGAATGTATCGCCGATGCCGAGCTGGCTCAGGAACCATTCCTCCATCTCGCCCAGCACCCGCCCGCCGGTGACGAGCCGCTTGCCCAGCCGCTTGCGGATGTGAGCGAGCCGGACCTTCAGCATCTCGGCTTCTATGATGGTGCCCATGTTGAGCCGGTATTGCTGGGCGAGGCGCGGATGGGCGAGGCGCAGTTCGCCCGCGCCCCAGGGCTTGAGCTTGGCATAGCGCTCATAGGCCTTGAGCGCGTAGCCGCCATTGGTCACGAACTCGACCGCGCCGTCGAAATCGGCGCGCGTCAGGTTGCGGTAGGTCCAGGCCGTCCTGACCTCGGCATAGAGCTGGTCGGGGTGGAAGGGCGCGGCGCAGGCCCGGCACAATATGTGCTGGGCGAGGACGTCGAGCTTGAGCACGGCCGGATATTCGGTGTCCTGGGCGCCCTCGGCGGCGGCATGGCGGGCGGCCTCGCATTCCAGCACCTCGAAGCGGTTCGAGGGCACGAGCAGCGCCTGCGAGGGCTCGTCGAGCCGGTGATTCGAACGGCCGATGCGCTGGAGGAGCCGGCTCGATCCCTTAGGCGCGCCGACATGGATGACGAGGTCGACGTCGCCCCAGTCGATGCCGAGATCGAGCGTCGAGGTGCAGACCACGGCGCGCAGCCTGCCGGCCGCCATCGCCGCTTCCACCTTGCGCCGCTGCGCGACGTCGAGCGAGCCGTGATGCAGCGCGATCGGCAGATGATCCTCGTTCGCCGTCCACAGGCCCTGGAAGGTCATTTCCGCCTGCGAGCGCGTATTGACGAAGATGAGCGTCATGCGCGCCGCCTTGACGGCGGCATAGATTTCCGGGATCGCATAGCGCGACGTGTGGCCGGCCCACGGCACGCGCTCGGCCGATTTGAGGATGCGGATGCCGGGTGCGGCGCCGGCGGCGCCCAGCACCAGCTCGGCGAGCTTCGTCCCGCGATGCTGCGGGCTGAGCCACGCCCTGAGCGCGTCGGGATCGGCGACCGTGGCCGACAGGCCGATCCGGCGCGCTTCCGGCGCCAGCGACTGCACCCGCGACAGGGCGAGCGACAGCAGCACGCCGCGCTTCGAGGTGACGAGCGAATGCAGTTCGTCGAGCACGATGGCGCGGAGGTCCTTCAGCATATGCGCGCCGCCCGGATCGGCGACGAGGAGCGACACCTGCTCCGGCGTGGTGATCAGTATGTCGGGCGGCTTCTCGCGCTGGCGCTTGCGCCGCGAATGCGGCGTGTCGCCGGTGCGCGTCTCGATGCGGACGGGCAGGCCCATCTCTGCGACCGGTGTTTCGAGATTGCGGGCTATGTCGACGGCGAGCGCCTTCAGCGGCGAGATATAGAGCGTGTGGATGCCGCGCCGCTCGTTCCTGTCGGCCAGCGCGACGAGACTCGGCAGAAAGCCGGCGAGCGTCTTGCCGCCGCCGGTCGGCGAGATCAGGAGCACGTCGGACCCGGCCTGCGCCTTGTCCAGCACCTCGAGCTGGTGCGGGCGCGGCGTCCAGCCGCGTGTCCGGAACCAGTCGGTGAAGACGGGCGGAAGCAAGCCGGTGGGGAGATCGTCCATGGGCGCCAGCATAGCGGGACTGGCAGCCGCCTGGTGCCGGATTTTTGTCAGCAGCCGATAGCAGGCCCGCGACACTTTCCCGGAATCATTCTACTGTTCCCCCATGCACTCCCCACAATCGACCCCCGTGACGCACCGAGGCGTGCTCGCCATCGCCGTGCCGATCATGCTTTCCAACGTGACCGAGCCGATCATCGGCGTCGTCAATACCGCCGTGATCGGCCAGTTGCCCGACGCCTATTATATCGGCGCCATCACCGTCGGCGCGCTGATCTTCAATTTCATCTTCTGGGGCTTCGGCTTCCTGAGACTTGGGACCGGCGGGCTGTCGGCGCAGGCGACCGGTGGCGGCGACGGCGCCGAGCTCGTCGCCGTGCTGATGCGCTCGCTCATCATCGCCAGCATTGCCGGCATCGCGATCATCGCCCTGTCGCCGCTCATCGCCGAGCTGACCTTCAGTCTCCTCGAGGGCTCGGCCGAGGTCGAGAGCCATGCCGCGACCTATTTCTATATCCGCGTCTTTTCTGCGCCCTTCGCGCTCGTCAATTTCTGTCTGATCGGCTGGTTCGTCGGCCAGGGGCGCGCCCGCACCGCCTTCGTCGTCCAGCTCTGCCTGAACCTCGTCAATGGCGCCCTGAGCCTGCTGTTCGTGCTGGGCCTCGGCATGACCTCCGACGGTGTCGCCCTGGCGGTGCTGATCGCCGAAATACTGGCCGCACTCGTCGGGCTCTATATCGCCTTCCGGCGCTTGCGCGAGATGAACGCCCGCTTCGAGCCCGCCCGCATATTCGATCGCGCCAGGCTCGTCCGCACCTTCGCCATCAACCGCGACATCATGATCAGAACGGTCTGCCTGGTCATGGCCTTTGCCTGGTTCACCGCGCGCGGCGCCAAGGCGAGCGACGTCGTCGTCTCCGCCAACGCCATCCTCATGCATTTCTTCGACGTCGCCGCCTTCCTGATCGACGGCTTCGCCTTCGCCACCGAGGCCCTGGTCGGCCAGGCGGTCGGCGCGCGCGATCGCGCCCGTTTCCTCGAGGCGATGCGGCTCACCTGGATCTGGGCCTTCGCCGTCGGCTTTCTGACCTTCGCCGTCATCTGGCTGGGCGGGGCGTGGTTCATCGACGCCATGAGCGTCAATCCGGACGTGCGCGAGACCGCGCGCCACTATCTCATCTGGGCGGCACTGGCGCCGCTCGTCGGCGTCGCCTGCTTCCAGTATGACGGGATATTCACCGGCGCCACCCAGACCGCCGACATGCGCAACATGATGCTGGCCGCGATGATCGTGTTCTTCCTGGCCTGGTGGCCGCTCGAACGGGCTTACGGAAATCACGGCCTGTGGGCGTCGATGCTGGTGTTCTTCGCCGCGCGCGGGATCTTCTTCGCGCTGCGCATGCCGTCTTTGCGGCGGACGGCCTTCGGCTGACTTCCCGTCAGACGCGTCCCATCAGGACGAGAATCAGAAGGATGACGAAGATCAGCCCGATGCCGCCGCTCGGATAGTAGCCCCAGCCGCGGCTGTAGCCCCAGTTCGGCAGAGCGCCGATCAGGAGCAGGATGAGGATGATCAGCAGGATGGTGGTCATTTGAGCCTCGTTTGAGGGAAATGTTCCCAGTACAACGCGAGGCGGGCGTCGGAGTTCCAGGTTCCCGCTATTCCGTCTGGTAGCGGGCGATGGCGCCGCGCTCGAGCGCCGCGGTGACGAGCTTGTCGAGACCCAGATGGTCGCGCAGCATGGCGAGGAAGCGCAATTCCTCCTTGCCGACGGCGAGGTCGGAAGCCGCGATCTCGACCGCCAGCGCATAGGCGGTCTCGCGCAGCCTGGGGGTCAGCGCCTCGGCGGCGAGGCCGAACACCGCTTCGAGGCCTTCCTTGTCCTGCAGGATCTCGCCGCATTCCTGCGCCACATGGGTGAGCCTGTCGGCGTCGAAGGAGCGGAAGATCGGCAATTGCTTGACGATGTGGCCGATCGCCTTGAGCTCGCGGTCGCCGAGATGGCCTTCGACGGCGGCGATCGTCACCATGACATAGATCAGGGCGTGGTGGGTGCTGATGGTCTTGGCCACGGGGAACTCCAATCCTTTGAGGGCCGCCTGGCTAGCCGTAGAGGACGGATTTGTCCAGCCGGTCCGGCCCGCCTCGCAGGGCAGGGGCGGATCTCCGCGTCATCCCCACCATTCGCCGCGCATCACCATGCCGTGCGGCGTGATGCGCTTCCTTCCTTCGAGATGCTCGCCCGTCACATCGACATAGTCGAAGCTGCCCTCGTCGATGCGCATCACCGTCGCGTCGCCGAGCGAGCCCGGCTTGAGCGAGCCGAGATCATGGCGCTTGATGGCGCGCGCCGGCGTTTCCGTCGCGGCGCGGATGACGTCAGCGAGGCCCATGCCGAGGCAGAGGAACTTCGACATGGTGGTGACGAGGTCATGCGCCGGGCCGTCGATGCACAAGGCATGCACGTCGGACGAGATCGTGTCGGGCTCGAAGCCGTTGGCGAGCATGGCGCGCGCCGTCTTGAAGGCGAAGGAGCCCATGCCGTGGCCGATGTCGAACAGGACGCCGCGCTTGCGGGCGGCGAGCACCGCGGGCTTGATCGTGCCCTGCGCCGTCGCCGGCGTATTGGGGAAGGGCCGGAAGGCGTGGGTGAGCACGTCGCCAGGCCTCAGCCTGGCCAGCACGTCCTCATAAGTGGGCGGCGGCTCGTCGATATGGGCCATGAGCGGGAGGCCCGCTTCCTCGGCCGTCTGCAGGGCGACGTCGAGCGGCGCGATGCCCTGATCGCCCGAGGCGTGGCGGCCGACCCTGACCTTGATGCCGATGACGTGCTCGGCATGTTCGGCCGCGACCCTGACCGCGCCGCGCGGGTCCATGAGCCGCATGTCCTCGCTCTCGCCGACATGGACATCGGTGGAGAAGCCGTAGATGCCCGCATGCGACACATGCAGATAGGCATAGATGCGCGAGCGCGCCGGCTCGATCACATGCCTGGCGAAGCCCGGGAAATTCCCGGGCCCGGCGGAGCCGGTGTCGACCGAGGTGGTGACGCCGCTCTTCTTCGCGTAGAAATCGGGATCGACGCCGAGCGATGTGCCGCCCCAATAGACATGGGTGTGCAGATCGATGAGGCCCGGCGTCACGATGAGGCCGGAGACGTCCCTGATCTTGGTCGCGGGCTCGCGTCTGAGGCCGTGGCCGAGCGCGGCCACCTTGCCCTGCGTGAAGGCGACGTCGGTGACGGCATCGAGGGACTGCGACGGGTCGACGACGCGGCCGCCGGTGAGGATGAGGTCGTGAGTCATGATGATCTTGCGTTGTGAGGACGGCGAGGTGGAGCTGCCAGGGGAAGGTCGGAGAAGAGCGAGGGCGCATTGTCGGTCTTCGCGCGCTCGATGGCAAGCATGCGGAATTTGGTTTCGACCCCGCCGGTCGCCGAGAAGCCGCCGGTCCTGCCGCCTGCCGCCAGGACGCGATGGCAGGGCACGATGATGGGAAAGGGATTGCGTCCGAGCGCCTGGCCGACCGCGCGCGCGAGCGAGAGATCGCCGAGGTCCTTGGCGATGTCGCCATAGGTGCGGGTGGCGCCGGGCGCTATGCGCCGCGCCATGTCATAGACGCGCTTGTCGAAGGCGGGAACGCCGGCATCGTCGAGTGCGACGTCCCTTAGGTCGTCATGCTCGCCCTTGAGCAGGGCCTGGATGCGTTCGACGGTCCTGGCGACGGCGGGCGGCGGCGGCGTTTCTCCGGCGTCCGGGAAGCGTGTCCCGAACCGGGCGCGCAGACGCTTCGCATGCGTTTCCGGCAGGCTCACCCAGGTGATGCCGCGGGCGCCCCAGGCGATGCCGCAGGTGCCGATGGCGGTGGCGAAGAAAGCATAGGAGAGAGTGTTCATGACGGCGGGCCCTGCGTGAAATCGCGCACCATGTCGATCGCGTCGACAAGGCCGACGCGCTCGATGCGCATGCCGGGCGGGAAGGCGGTGCAGAAGCGCGAGGCGAGCCTGGGATCGAGGACGACGAACGCGCCGCGGTCGCCGTCGCGGCGGATGAGCCGGCCGAAAGCCTGGCGCAGCCGCAGGCGCACCGACATGTCGGTATAGGCCTGGCCGCCGAAGGCCTGGCGCCGCGCGCGCTCGAGGATCGTGGGCGTGCCCCAGGGCACGCGGTCGAGCACGATGAGCCTCAGCGAATCGCCCGGCACGTCGACGCCGTCCCTGACGGCGTCGGTGCCGAGCAGGCAGGCGTCGCGCTCGGCGCTGAACATGTCCACCAGCGTGCCGGTGTCCATCGGATCGACATGCTGGGCATAGAGCGGCAGGCCGCTCTGCGCCATCGGCCGCACCAGCCGCTTGTGGACGGCGCGCAGCCGGGAGATGGCGGTGAACAGGCCGAGGCCGCCGCCCTCCGACGCGGCGAAGAGCTCGCGATAGGCGGCGGCGAGCTGATCCATGTCCTCGCGGTTGACGTCGTTGACCACGATGATCCGGCTCGCCTTGCGGTAGTCGAAGGGCGAATCGTAGCTGGCGCGCCTGACCGGATAGGGCAGGTGCACCGCGCCGGTACGCATCTCGGCATTGGTCCAGTCGTCCGGCGCCTCGGGCGGCCGGTCCTTGAGCGTCGCCGAGGTGATGACGACGCCGTCCGCCTCCTTGAGCACGACGAGCGCCAGGGGCTCGGTCGGGTCGATCCAGTGGCTGTGCAGCCCGACATCGGCCTCGCGTCCGAAGATCTGGTCGACCGAGAACCATTCGACGAAGAGTGGATTGGGCTTGTCGAGCAGCCTTTCGATCATGTCGATCCAGGCGCCCAGCATCAGCTCGCCGCGCCGTCTCAGCGACCGCGACACCGCCTCGATCCGGCCGCGGTCGTGCGTGGAGAGCTCCGCCGCCTCGTCGTCGAGCTTCCTGGCGAGCGCCGCGGCGAGATTGGCCATCGGCTTCTTGAGATCGATCAGGGCCAAGGCGAGCTCGCCCGCGGCCGCGGCGAGCCCTTCCGCCAGGGGCGCGCAATCGGTCTCGAGCGTCTGGCCGGCATTCTGCTCGGCGCGCGCCAGCACCTGCTGGCGGACCAGCGAGAGAAAGACCTCCGCCGCCCCTTCCGGCGTTCCGGCCTGGATGCGCCGGGTCCAGCCGGGACCGGGCAGCGCATAGGCGGCATTGAGAACGGCATTCATGTGCTTCTCGGCGAGCTCGTCGTCGGCGACGAGATCGCCGACCCGGTCGCGCAGGCCGCGGCCGCGCCGCCCCGCCGCTTCGGGGCCCCTGAGCCAGCGCCTGAGCTCGGCGGTCTCGAGCGCCGTCAGATGGCCGGAGAAGGCGCTGTCGGCGGCATCGAAGAGATGATGGCCTTCGTCGAAGACGACGCGGCGCAGGTCTTGCGGATTGGCGGAGTCTTCCCTGATGGTGGCCTGGCCGATCGCCTGGTCGACGGCGGCCTTGCGCAGGACGAGCGCATGATTGGCGATCACCAGGTCGGCCTTGCGGCCCTGCGCCGTGGCGCGCTCGATGAAGCACCTGCGGTAATGCGGGCAGGCCGAATAGATGCATTCGCCGCGCCGGTCGGTGAGGCCGAGGGACGCCGGCGAGATGGCGCGCGTCTCGCCGGCGAAGGCGACGTCGCTGAAGAGCGGCAGGAGCCAGGAGGGGAAATCGCCGCCCACCATGTCGCCGTCGCGGCTCGCTCTCGCCCAGCGCGCGATCAGTCCGGCGAGCAGCGCCGAGCGCGCATTGGCCGATCCCATCCTGCCGAACGCCTCCTGCAGGTTGAGCAGGCAGACATAGTTCTCGCGCCCCTTGCGGACGACGATGCGGTCGCGCCGCTCCTCGGGATCGGCGATGATGCGCTGCGTCTCCTGATCGATCTGGCGCTGCAGGTTCTTGGTATAGGTCGAGACCCAGACCGGCGCGCCGTTCTTGCGCGCCCACAGCCAGGACGGCGCGAGATAGCCGAGCGTCTTGCCGAGGCCGGTGCCGGCCTCGGCAAGGAGGATGTGATTGGCGGCCTTGTCGTCGCGCGGCTGGAAGGCGTGGGTGGCGGCCGCCGCATAATCCTTCTGCTGGAGCCGGGGCTCGGCGTCCTCGCCCAGAAGCCTGTCGAGAAAGTCCTTCGCCTCATCGGCGGTCACGCCATGATGCGAGCCGGGCGGCCGGCCGCCGTCGTCTTCCCATTCCTCGATGCGGTCCCAGACATTGAGGCCGGTGACGAAGGTGCCGATATCGAGCCGGGGATTGGCCTTGGTCAGCTCGCTCATCACGGCGCGCGCCCATGGCCAGTTGGCGCGGGCGAGGAAGGTCGCGATCTCTGCGGTCTCGCGGATCAGGGGGTAGGCCGGACTCGCGAGCCTGGCCAGGAGCTCCCGGGCGATGCCGCGCAGAAGCTCGGTCTCCTCGCCCGCGGGATCGAGATGGAGAGCGCGCGCGAGGCCCTTGGGCGTCGGAGTCGCGAAGCGCGCCGGGCAGACGAAGGCGAAGAGCTCGGCCACGTCGAGATGCTTCTGCTCGCGCGCCTGGCGGATGACGGCGCGCGGCGCCTGCGCGGCGAAACCCAGCCGCTCGATGACGAAAGCCCCATGGCAGAGGAGATGCGGCTCGCGGATGAGATGGGTGAGCGCTTCGCCCGCCTCCAGCCGCCGGCCCTGGGCGAGCTTCAGCGCAACCCCGTCGAGCACGGCGACGGGCGCCGTCAGAGCGGGTGGAAACAGCAATGCCGGGGAGAGGGACATTGCCGTGAACATACAGTGATCAAAGCGGCAGGTACAGGACTCTCTGTCGCCGGGCTCAGCTAATCGTGATCACGCCGCTGTGGAACATGGCGATGAGAGGGGGCATTGTTCCGCTCACAGCGCGCGCCCGTTCGGTGGAGGAGACGTCATGGACCAGAAATATATCGATCTGTTCGACCGCTATACTCATGGCCAGATGAAGCGCCGCGAATTCCTGGAGAAGCTGTCGCTGCTGGCGGGCGGCACGGCGGCCGCGACGGCGCTCCTCCCGGCGCTCGAGAACAACTATGCGAAAGCCGAGATGGTGGCCGAGAGCGACACCCGCATCGCACCCGAGACCATCGCCTATGATTCGACCGCCGGCAAGATCTCGGGCTATCTGGTCAAGCCGAAGGAGACCGCCAAGGCCGGCGGGGTCATCGTGATCTCGGAGAACCGCGGCCTGAACCCGCATATCAAGGACGTGGCGCGCCGCATGGCGACGGAGGGCTTCCTGGCGCTTGCTCCCGATTATCTGAGCATCAGGGGCGGGACGCCCGGCGATGAGGACAAGGCGCGCGAGCTGATCGGCACGCTGAAGCCGGAAGAGACGGTCGCCGTTTCGCGGGCGAGCCTGGCGACCCTGGCGGCGCGTCCCGACTGCACCGGCAAGGTCGCGGCGGTCGGCTTCTGCTGGGGCGGCGGCAAGGTGAACGAGCTGGCGGTGAACGAGCCCGCTCTCGCGGCCGGCGTCGCCTATTACGGAGCCCAGCCCAAGGCCGACCAGGTCGCCGCCATCAAGGCCCCGCTGATGCTGCACTATGCCGGGCTCGACGAGCGCATCAACGCGGGAATTCCGGCGTTCGAGAAAGCGCTCAAGGACAATGGCAAGACATACGAGATCCACATGTATGAGGGCGCCAATCACGCCTTCAACAACGATACCAACTCGGCGCGCTACGACAAGGACGCCGCCGACCTGGCCTGGAGCCGCACGGTGGAATTCCTCCGCAAGACCCTCGCCGCCACCTGAGCGGCCCGGGCGAGGACCTATCCCGCATTTGCCGCTTGCCACGGCCGCGAGCGCCTGCCACATCGCCTGTCGGCAACGAAAAGGAGATGGATCATGGAGTTCAGGCAGCTCGGCGGCTCGGGATTCAAGGTGCCGGCCCTCAGCCTGGGAACCGGCACGTTCGGCGGCGGCAACGAGTTCTTCAAGGCCTGGGGATCGAGCGGCGCCGAGGAGGCGACACGGCTCGTCAGCATCTGCCTCGAGGCCGGGCTCAACATGTTCGACAGCGCCGACGTCTATTCGAACGGCCTGGCCGAGGAGATTCTCGGCAAGGCGATCAGGGGCCGGCGCGACAAGGTCCTGATCTCCACCAAGGCCACCTTCCGCTTCTCCAGGGAGCCCAACGACGTCGGCTCCTCGCGCCATCACCTCGTCAAGCAGGTGGAGGGCAGCCTCAGGCGCCTCGGCACCGACGTGATAGATCTCTTCCAGCTGCACGGCTTCGACGCCATGACGCCGGTCGAGGAGGTGACCTCGACGCTCGACGACCTCGTGCGCCAGGGCAAGGTCCGCTATGTCGGCTGCTCGAATTTCTCCGGCTGGCATCTGATGAAGTCGCTCGCCACGCAGGACCGCTACGGCTATGCGCGCCACGTCGCGCACCAGGCCTATTACTCGCTGATCGGGCGCGACTATGAGCTCGAGCTGATGCCGCTGGCGCTCGATCAGGGCGTCGGCTGCGTGGTGTGGTCGCCACTGGGCTGGGGCCGCCTCACCGGCAAATTGCGCCGCGGCGCCCCCATGCCGGAGCAGAGCCGCCTGCACAAGACCGCCGACAATGGCCCTCCGGTGCCGGACGAGCATCTCTACAAGGTCGTCGACGCGCTGGACGAGGTCGCGCGCGAGACGGGCAAGACCATTCCGCAGATCGCCATCAACTGGCTCCTGCAGCGGCCGACCGTCTCGACCGTCATCATCGGCGCGCGCAACGAGGAGCAGCTGCGCCAGAACCTCGGCGCGATCGGCTGGGCCCTGACGAAGGAGCAGATGGCGAAGCTCGATGCGGCGAGCCTCACCACGCCGCCCTATCCCTATTGGCACCAGCTGGACTTTGCCGAGCGCAACCCCTTCCCGGTCCACCGAGGTTGACGCGGGGGATCGCGGCTTATAGACGAGAGGCCCGGCAAAATAGGCTTTTGCCGGGCTTTTTCATCCGACCGGCAAAGACAGGACAATGACCGACCAGCATCTGCGCGCCACCGCTCTCGCCAGCAAGGCGTGGCCCTTCGAAGAGGCCCGCAAGCTTTTGGAGCGCGTGAAGGGCAGGAAACAGCCGGTCAAGGAGATCCTGTTCGAGACGGGCTACGGCCCGTCCGGACTGCCGCATATCGGCACCTTCGGCGAGGTGGCGCGCACCTCCATGGTGCGCCATGCCTTCGAGACCCTGTCCGACATCCCGACGCGCCTTCTGTGCTTCTCCGACGACATGGACGGCCTGCGCAAGGTGCCGGACAACATCCCCAATCAGGAAATGGTCGCGCGGCATCTGGGCCGCAAGCTGACCTCCATTCCCGATCCTTTCGGCCGGTATGAGAGCTTCGGCCATCACAACAACGCGATGCTGCGCCGGTTCCTCGACGCCTATGGCTTCCAGTACGAGTTCGCCAGCGCGAGCGAATACTACGCGTCCGGGCGCTTCGACGCGGCTCTGCTGCGGGCGCTCGAATGCTATGACGAGATCATGGCGATCATGCTGCCCTCGCTGCGCGAGGAGCGCTCGCAGACCTATTCGCCTTTCCTGCCGGTTCATCCCGACTCGGGGGTCGTCATGCAGGTGCCGATCGAGAGCCGCGACGCCAAGGCGGGCACCATCGTCTGGCGCGATCCGGCGTCCGGCCGGGCCCATGAGACGCCGGTCACCGGCGGGCACTGCAAGCTGCAATGGAAGCCCGACTGGGCGATGCGCTGGCATGCGCTCGGCGTCGACTATGAGATGTCGGGCAAGGACCTCATCGATTCGGTGAAGCTCGCGAGCCGCATCTGCAGGGTGCTGGGCTCGGCTCCGCCCGACGGCTTCAACTACGAGCTCTTCCTCGACGAGAAGGGCCAGAAGATCTCGAAGTCGAAGGGCAACGGCCTCACCATCGACGAATGGCTCACCTATGCCGACCCGCAGAGCCTGCAGCTCTTCATGTACAGCAAGCCGCGCGAGGCGAAGAAGCTCTATTTCGACGTGATCCCGCGCGCCGTGGACGAATACCAGGCCTTCCTCGACGCCTATGCGCGCCAGGAGCCGGCGCAGCAGCTCGCCAATCCCGTATGGCACATCCATATGGGCTCGCCGCCCCCGCCGGAAGCGCTGGTCTCGGACCAGGGCGGCCGCACCCAGACGGTGTCCTTCGCGCTGCTCCTCAATCTGGTGGCCGTCGCCAATGCCGAGAGCAAGGACGTGCTGTGGGCCTTCCTCAAACGCTATGCGCCATCGGTATCGCCGGCGACCCATCCGCGCCTCGATGCGCTGGTCGGCTATGCGATCCGCTATTTCCAGGATTTCGTGAAGCCGCAGAAGCGTTACCGCCAGCCGACGGCGGACGAACGCCAGGCTTTGGCCGACCTGTCCGAGGCCCTGGGCCGGCTGCCCGGGGAGGCGACGCCGGAGCAGATCCAGCAGGCCGTCTACGACGTCGGACGGCGCGATCCCTACAAGACGGTGCAGAAGGACGGCTCGGTGGGCGTGTCGCTCGCCTGGTTCAACACGCTCTATCAGGTCCTGCTGGGCGAAGAGAAGGGGCCGCGCTTCGGCTCCTTCGCGGCGCTCTATGGCATCGACAATACGCGCGCCCTGATCGGCAAGGCGCTCGAAGGCGAGCTCGGCTAGCCCGGTTCGAGGCTCTTTCCGGCGCTCCGGCCGCGCCACGCCGCCTTGCCATGTGCGATCAGCGCCTCGATGACCTCTTGCAGGCCGTTGCCGGTCCGTTTGTCGCGCCGCGCCACGAGGGCGAGGGTGCGCGAAAGACGTGGCGTGAGGGATCGAACGACAAGTCCGTCGCGGCTCTTCGGCGTCGCCACCGCCATCGCCGGCAGGATGCTGTAGCCGCGGCCCGTGCCGACCAGTTGCTTGATGGCCTCGACATTGCCGAGATCCATTGTCGCCTTCACCGCCACGCCGGCGCGGGCAAACCACTGGTCGGTGATGCGGCGCGTATGGTTGTGAGGTTCGTACAGGACGAGCGGACGCTCGCCGAGCACCGACGGGGTCACGCGCGCCGGCAAGGCGGGAGCGTCAGGCGAGGCGATGGCGACGAGCTCGTCCTCGACTATGGGAGTGACGGCAAGCGTGCGTCCGGCGACGGGCAGGGACAGGAGCCCGACGTCTATGGCATTGTCTTCGATCAGCTTCAGAAAATGCGTGGTGCTTCCGGTCGAGACGGTGATCTCCAGCGACGGCAGCTGCTTGCGCAGGCTGCGCAGGACCGGCGGCAGGAAATAGATGCAGGCCGTGGCGCCGGTCCCTATCCTGACGCGTCCGATGCCGCCGGCGGCATGGCGCGCCATTGCCGCGAGGGCGTCGGCCATGCACGAGTCCATGCGCTGGATGTGGGTGAGCAGCTCGGTGCCCGCCGCGGTCGGCTTCGCGGCGCGTCCCACTCTTTCGATGAGCGGCAATCCGAGCCTGGCTTCGAGTTGCCGGACCTGCTGGCTGACCGCGGGCTGTGAAAGATGCAGCCTCTGCGCCGCGGCTGAAAAGCTGCCCAGCGCGACGACGTCGGCGAAGGCGCGCAGTTGATCCGGGTTGAGTCCACGCATCAAGGAATCCCTTATACTAAGAATAACGAAACAATCTTTTACTAATATCTCGACCGGGCGGATAGTGGCTCGTGCAGGTCACTTTCGAAAGGACGGAGCAGCACGATGAGAAGGTCGCAGGGAATTCGGCTGGTGAGAGCGCTCGGACTTGGTCTTTGCTTTTCGGCATTTGCTTCGGCCGCGCTGGGTGCTGAAACGCTTCGGATCACGTCCTGGGGCGGTGCCTTTCAGGATGCGCAACGCAAGGTCTTCTTCGAGCCCTTCAGCAAGGAGACCGGCATCGAGATCGTCGAGGACAACTGGCAAGGCAAGATCGGCCAGGTGCGCGCGATGGTCGATTCGGGCAATATCACTTCGGATCTTTTCGACGCCAACCCGCAGGATGTCATCACGGCTTGTGACGAAGGCATCGCGGAGCCCATATCCAAGGATCTGATCAAGAACCCGGGAGACTTCGTCGAAGGCGCCCTCACGCCCTGCGGAGTCGGCTATTATATATGGGCGCATGTGTGGGCCTGGGACGGCGATCGGATGCCGGCCGGCAAAGGCCCCAAGACCATAGCCGACGTTTTCGATCCGGTGAAATTTCCCGGCCGCCGCGGGATGCCGAAGCGTATTTTTGGAGTTGCCGAGCAAGCCCTTCTGGCCGATGGCGTTCCGGTGGAGGACATCTACAAGGTGCTGGGAACGCCGGAGGGGCTCGACCGCGTGTTCCGGAAGCTGGATACGATCAAGAAGGATATCGTCTGGTGGACGGCGAATCCGCAGGCGATGCAGCTCCTGGCCGACAACGAAGTGCAGTATGTGGTGCTGCCGAGCTCGCACTGGTATGAGGCGGTGACTCGCGAAAACGGGCCGCGCAACTTCATCCCGATGTGGGACGGGCAGATCTACTCGTTCGGAGTGTGGTTCATGCCGCGCGGAACGCCGAACAAGGCGCAGGCCGAGAAATTCATCCGGTTCGTGACCCGTCCCGACCGCCTCGTGGCTTTCGCCGAAGCTTCGTCATTCGCACCGACGAGCAAGTCCGCTCTCGCCATGGTGCCGGACAAGATCCGGACAAAGCTTGCTACGGCGAATGCGACGCATCCCATCGCCATCGATCGCGTGTGGTGGGCTGATCGCATGGACAGCTATAACAAGCGTTTCGAGGCCTGGCTGCAGAAATAGGCCGGTGCCGCCCGGCCGATCGTGCGAGTGACGCAGTCGAGGACGAACAGATGAGCTTTCCATTCGGAGACACCGTCAAAGGAAGCGATTCCGCATTTCCCAAGGAGGAATTCGATCGTCACCTCGGCGCAGCCCGGACGGCGATACAGGCGCGGGGCATCGACCTCCTGCTCGTCAGCGGCCCGGAGAATATCTTCTATCTCTGCGGCCATCAGACTCCCGGGTACTATATGTTTCAGTGCCTGGGAGTGCCCGCGGTCGGCCAGCCCTTTCTTCTCCTGCGTGAGCTCGAATGCGCGAATGCGCGGGCCAACACCTGGCTCGACGATGTGGTCTATTACGAAGATGGCGCCGACGGGGCTCGCCGCCTCGGGGATGAGCTCGTCCGGCGCGGCTGGAAAGGCAGGCGCGTCGCGTTTGACCGCCGGAGCTGGTTTCTCAGCGTCGCGCAATACGAGACATTGTCGAGCGCGTTTGGCTCTCTCGCCGACGGGTCCGGCCTGGTCGAGACGCTGCGCGCGGTCAAATCGCCATTGGAGCTTGCGCAGATCGAACGTGCCGCGCAGGCTGCGGAAGCAGGCATGCTGGCGGCGATTGCCGAGGTCAGGGTGGGAGCGACGGACAATGAAGTGGCGGCGGCGATGATCGGCGCCGCCTATCGCCACGGCTCCGAATATGTCGGACTGGAGCCGTTCGTCTGTGCCGGGACGCGTTCCGGCACGAAGCACGCGACCTGGCGGCGCAAGGAGCTTAGGAGCGGGGATTTGGTGACGCTCGAGAACAGCGCTTGCGTCAACCGCTATCATGCGGCGCTGTTCCGCACCGCCTGCGTGGCCGGCAAGGCGAATGATCGCGCCAGGAAGATGCGCGATGCCTGCATCGAGGGCCTCGATGCCGCGCTTGCGAATCTGAGGCCCGGGAGGACTTGCGCCGATGTCCACCGCGCGGTGCAGTCGGTCGTCGACAGGCACGGATATACGGACAACTTCCGCAAGCGATCCGGCTATTCGATGGGCATCGCCTTTCCGCCGGACTGGGGCGAGGGCAATGTCCTCAGCCTGTATGATGGCGTCGATGTGCCGCTCGCGCCGGGCATGGTGTTCCACATGCCGATCTCGCTGTGCGAATACGGGCAGTTCACCGTCGCCGCCAGCGAGACCGCGATCGTCGGCGAGGGCCCGCCCCGAACGCTGAGCACCGTGACGCGCGCTCTGTTCTGAAGTATCCCGGCGGCTACGCGCGTTCACCTCGAGGTGCCGAAAATCGTGCTCGACAACCCCACTGTTCGATCGTCGGCCGTGCTCGCGGGCAACCGCCTGCGGGCGCGTATCCGCGCGGCGCGGCGTCGCGAGAATTTGCGGGCTGCGCTGCTGATCGCGCCGCTGTTCCTGTATCTGGGCGTCTTTTTCTTCTATCCCGTCGCGTCGATGCTGATGCATTCGGTCAGCAACGAGGACTACACGAAGGCATTTCCCCGGACCGCGGCCGCCATCCGGAACTGGTCCGGAGCCGGGCTTCCGGACGAGAGCGTCTATAGAGCGATGACTGCCGACGTCCGGGGCTTGCACGGCGACCATCAGTTGCTCGGTCGCGCGGCGCGCAGGCTGAATTCCGAGATTCCCGGCTTTCGCTCCCTCATCCTGGGTCTGCCCCGCCTCCTGGCGGCGATCGAGGGGCAGCCCTCGGTCAAGGACGCGATGATCGCCGCTGAGGCGCGGTGGGGAGATCGCAGCTACTGGGCCGTGATCCGCAGGTCCTCGATGGCCTTCACCGATTACTACGTGCTTCAGTCGGTCGATCTCCGGCGGGATGCCGACGACGAGATCCAGCCCATGCCGGACGCCGAGGCGATTTTCCTCGACGTCTACGGGCGGACGGTCTGGATCAGCGTCCAGGTCGTATTCTGGTGCCTGCTTGTCGGCTATCCCTTCACGTTCTTCCTCGCCGGATTGAGCGACCGCCGCCGCAACCTCCTCATGTTCTTCGTCCTGCTGCCGTTCTGGACGGCCCTGCTCGTCCGCACGACGGCGTGGATCGTGCTCCTGCAACGCGAAGGTCTGGTGAACGACCTGCTCCGCTTGCTCGGCCTGGTCGACGAGCCGCTCCAGCTCATCTTCAGCCGGCCCGGCGTCATCATCGTCATGACGCATGTGTTGCTGCCCTTCTTCATACTTCCGCTGTACAGCGTCATGCGCAGCATCAATCCGCAGTTCATGCGCGCCGCTAGGTCGCTGGGCGCCCATCCCTTCGAAGCCTTTCTGCGCGTCTACCTGCCCCTGTCGATGCCCGGCGTGGCGGCCGGATCTCTTCTCGTCTTCATCATATCGCTGGGCTTCTACGTGACGCCGGCGCTCGTCGGGGGCTCGCGCGACCAGCTCGTCAGCACGTTCATCGCGCGCTATGTCGAGGAGTCCCTGGACTGGGGACAGGCCTCGGCCCTGGCCGCGTTTCTGCTGGTCTTCGTGCTCGTCTTCTACCTGGTCTACCATCGCCTGACCGGCGGGCGCCGGATCCATTTCGGGTGATGTGATGGCGATCCCTCCCCATGCCACGGCGGCCGAACGGATATGGAGCTATGCGCTGCGCGGCCTGGTGGTGCTCGTCTGTATCTTCCTCGTTGCTCCCATCATCGTGGTGATCCCGCTTTCCTTCAATTCGGAGCCGTATTTCACCTTTCCCATGCCGGGCTACTCCCTGCGATGGTATGAGCAGCTGTTCGCGTCCGAAAGCTGGCGGCGAGCCGCCTACAACAGCCTCGTCGTGGGCGTCTCCACGACCTGCATCTCGACCGTCCTCGGAACACTGGCGGCCCTGGGCCTGAGGCGCGCGAACTTCGCGCTGAAGGGTTTCGTCGCCGGACTGATGATTTCACCGATCATCGTCCCCGTCATCATAACGGCGGTCGGGATCTACTTCTTCATGTCCAGCCTCGGCATTGCCAACTCGCGCCTCGGGCTGGTCCTCGGGCATATCGTTCTGGCGTCGCCTTTCGTCGTCGTCACCGTGACCGCGGCGCTGACCGGGCTGGACGAGAATCTCGTTCGCGCCGGCGCCAGTCTCGGTGCCGGACCGGTGCGGGTGTTCTTCCGCATCATCCTGCCGCTGATCATGCCGGGCATAGTGACGGGTGCGATCTTCGCCTTCGTGACGTCTTTCGACGAGACCGTCCTCGCGCTGTTCTTGAGCGGGCCCGACGGCCACACGCTGCCGCGCGAGATGTGGAAGGGCATTCGCCAGCAGATCAACCCCGTCATACTCTGCGTGTCGGCGCTGCTCGTCATGGTCTCGTTGATCGTGCTCGCGGCCATGGAGGGCGTCCGCCGCCGGCTGGCCGCGACGCGCGGGTCCATCGAATGAAAACTACGCACTGTCGGCGAGGCAAACCATCATGAGCTCATCGCGCATCACATCAACCGTCGATTTCGAGAAGGACGGGCGGCAGACCGGCTTCCTGCGCCTGCCCCATTCCGTGCACGAATCCGCCTATGGCTGGATCCCCATTCCCATCGTGCTCCTGAAGAACGGCGCGGGTCCGACCATCCTGCTCAATTCCGGCAATCACGGCGATGAATATGAGGGGCAGGTATCGCTCATCAAGCTGATACGCGAATTGAGGCCCGAACAGGTGCAGGGAAGGATCATCTTCCTTCCCGCGGCGAACTTTCCGGCCGCGATGGCCGGCCGGCGCACCTCTCCGATCGACGGGGGAAATCTCAATCGGGCTTTTCCGGGCGATCCGGACGGTACGCCCACGAGCATGATGGCGCACTATATCGACCAGGTTATCCTGCCGCTGTGCGACTACGCATTGGATCTTCATTCGGGCGGCAGCTCTCTCATATACCTGCCGAGCGCGCTCGCCTCGCTGATCCCGGGGCAGGCCGCGCGCAATACGAAATTGCTGGAGTTGCTTGAAGTATTCGGGGCGCCCATAAGCTATGTGTCGACCCAGCCGATGGGCTCCAATCAGACGCTCGGCGCTTCCGCGGACCGCCGCGGCGTCCTCAAGCTCGGCACGGAACTGGGCGGGTCCGGAACCTTGAGCACGGCGGCGCTCAAGATCGCCGACGCCGGCATACGGCGCATCCTCAAGCATGTCGGGATCGTCCCCGACCTGGCTGTCGCGCCATCCCCCGGAACGCGCCTCATGGAGGTCGGCGGTTCGGACTACTTCGTCTACACGACCGAAAGCGGGATTTTCGAGCCGCTCGTCGAGCTTGGCGATACCGTGGCGGGGGACCAGCTTGCGGCCGCCATCCATTTCTCCCATACGCCCTGGCAGACACCGGAGATCATCCGCTTCGAGCGGGACGGCCTGGTGCTGTGCAAACGCGTGCCCGGACGCACCGAGCGCGGCGATTGCCTGTTTCATCTGGCGACGGACTACGGGAAGGCTTCAGAGTCTGCACACGCTCTGCGAGGCAAGTCATGAATCTCGATCTGACGGGAAAGACGGTCCTGGTCACGGGTGGATCGCGCGGGATCGGCGCGGCGATCGTCGCTGCCCTTCTCGACAGCGGGGCCGCCGTGGCCCTGCATTTTGCCAACAGCCGTGCGGCGGCGGAAAGGATCGCCGCCCGCGCCCCGGATCGCTGCCGCCTGCTGCAGGCCGATCTTGGCGACGTCGCCGCTGCGACGCGTCTCTGGAACGAGGCCGCTTCCTGGCGGGGAGGCATCGACGTCGTGGTGAACAATGCCGCTCTGGTGACGCCCGCCACCATGGACGACGATTGCGAGACCTGGCTGGCGGCATGGCGCAATGCGATGAATGTCAATGTCCTGGCCGTTGCCGTGCTATGCCGTCATGCCGTCTCGCATTTCAGCGGCCGCAAGGGTGGTATCGTCATCAATATCGCCAGCCGCGCCGCCTTTCGCGGCGACGATCCTCACCTGATCCATTACGCGGCGTCGAAAGGCGCGGTCGTCGCCCTCACGCGCAGCATTGCCCGGGGCTATGCGCACAGGAACGTGCTTGCCTATCTGGTTGCCCCGGGATTCGTGCGCACCGAACGTCAGGAAGGTGTCATCGCGGCACGCGGCGAGGCCGCTATGATCCGGGATATCCCGCTCGGCGAGATGGCGAGCAGTTCCGACATCGCCCCCATCGTCGTTTTCCTGGCGTCCGGCGCGGCGAGACACGCGACGGGCGCAACGATCGACATCAATGGTGCGTCATATTTTCACTGACGATCCCGGACCGACACCTCGGAGGCAGGCTTGCAGCTTTACCAGACGATAGAGTCGACCCCCGCCAGCCGCCCGTCGGATGAGGAGCCGTCCGCGCCACTCGTGCGCTTCGACAACATACAGAAAAGCTATGACGGCCGGGTCTCGGTCGTGGGCGATCTGAGCCTTGCTGTTGCCAGGAGCGAGTTCCTCACCCTGCTGGGGCCTTCGGGCTCGGGCAAGACGACCTGCCTCATGATGCTGGCCGGGTTCGAGGCGGCGACCGGCGGCGAGATCTATCTGGATGGCCGGCCGATCAACAACCTGCCGCCGCACAAGCGCGGCATCGGGATGGTCTTTCAGAACTACGCGCTCTTCCCGCATCTGACGGTTGCCGAGAACCTCGCCTTCCCGCTGCGGGTACGCCGCATGGAGCGTGCGGAAATCCGTTCCCGTGTCGAGAAAGTGTTGTCGATGGTCCGCCTGGACGGCTTCGGCGACCGCCGGCCGCAACAGCTTTCGGGCGGCCAGCAGCAGCGTGTCGCGGTCGCGCGCGCCCTGATCTTCGACCCTGTGCTGATCCTCATGGACGAACCGCTCGGCGCGCTCGACAAGCAGCTGCGCGAGCAGATGCAGTATGAGATCAAGAGCCTGCAGAAGCGGCTCGGCGTCACGGTGGTGTATGTCACCCATGACCAAAGCGAGGCGCTGAGCATGTCGGATCGCATCGCGGTCTTTCATCGCGGGGCGATCCGGCAGATCGCCGCGCCGGAGGTGCTTTATGAGCGTCCGCAAAGCGCGTTCGTGGCCCGGTTCATCGGCGAGAACAATACGCTTGTCGGGACCGTCCGGATGAATTCCGCGGGCAGATGTCAGGTGGAGATGCCGGGCGGCGGCATGGTCCATGCTCTCCCGGTGAAGGTGGCCGGCATAGGCTGCGAGACGACGCTTTCACTGAGACCGGAGCGGATAGCGGTCGGCGCTTCCAGGGGACAGTTTCCGAACATGGCGACCGCGTCGGTCCGCGAGCTGACCTATCTCGGCGACCATGTCCGCGCTCGGCTTGCCCTTTTCGGCGCCGAGGATTTCATCGTAAAGCTGCAGAACGGCGTATCGGGCAAGTCGCTCGAGGTCGGCGACGACGTCGAGCTCGGCTGGCGGATCGAGGACTGCCACGCGCTCGACACGGAATGACCGAGAAGAGGCTGCCCGCGACCATGATCGAGATCGACCTTTACAGCGATACCCAGACCCGACCTACCCCGGGCATGCGTAAGGCCATGGCCGAGGCCGAGGTCGGAGACGAGCAGCAGGGACGCGACCCGACGGTCAGTGCGCTGTGCGCGCGCGTGGCCGATATGCTGGGCAAGGACGCCGCGGTTTTTCTGCCGTCCGGCACGATGTGCAACCAGATCGCGCTGCTCGTGCATTGCGCCCGCGGCGAGGAGGTGATCTGCGACCGCACATCCCATCTTGTGAACGCCGAGGCCGGCGCCGGTGCTGCGCTCGCGGGGGTGATGTTCCGGCTTGTCGCCGGCGACCGGGGGATATTCGAGCCGGCGCAGGTCGAAGACGCCATTCGCCTGCCGGGCCGCTACGCCCCGCATTCGCGATTGCTTGCGATCGAGCAGACGACGAATCTCGGAGGCGGGGCGGTCTGGCCGCTCGCCCGGCTTCGCGCCGTAGCCGCCGTGGCCCGCCGCCGCGGGCTGGCGACGCACATGGACGGCGCCCGGCTGATGAACGCGGTCGTCGCTTCGGGGCACTCGCCGGCGGACCTTGCCGCCGACATGGATACGGTCTGGCTCGATCTGACGAAGGGACTTGGCTGCCCGGTCGGCGCGGTGCTGGCGGGCCCGAAGGATCTGATCGCGCAGGCATGGACCTGGAAGCAGCGTTTGGGCGGCGCCATGCGTCAGGCCGGCATCCTTGCCGCCGCCGGCCTGTATGCGCTCGACCGCCATGTCGCGCGTCTTGCGGAGGATCATGAGACTGCGGCGGAGCTGGCGAGGGGGCTTGCGGATATTCCGGGCCTTGCCGTGGAGCCGAGCGAAACCAATATCGTTTTCTTCGACGTGGCCGGAACCGGATTGACGGGTGAAGCCTTCAGCAAGGCGACGATGGCGCTTGGATTGCGCCTCAGCCTGGCGGGTCCGACGCGCATGCGGGCCTTGACGCACCTGGATTTCCCGAGGGATGCCCTGCCGAAAGCGCTGGAGATCATCCGCCGTGTGGCCGCAGAGGGCGAAGTATCCGGGTCGATTGCTCCATAATGCGCGCGCTATTTGTTCCGGCCATAGGCATGACTCTGCCGGGTTCTGCAACGAGACTGTTGCCGTTGGCCTCGCCGCCGTTTGCCGACGCCCTTGTTCGATCTACCGGGATGTTTGACCCGGTTCGGGCACGAGCTCCGATCCTGGATCTTCCACGGGCTCGGAATGTCGCTGCGATGGCCTTTGCCGCCTTGCGGGAATTGCGAGCCGGCTCGATCATATGGCTTTTGCCGGCGGTTGATCGTTATTCCGCCTCCGATTGAGGCCCATTTATGAGCGTGATTAGGGATCCAAGCCAGCTGCCATAACTTCCGAACATTCTCAGATATCCGTGGCGATCAGGTGCAGATCGTCATGGGCGTAACAGGCGGCCTTCAGGAGACATTTTTTATGCGTGAGATAGGCGGGATCCGGATCGAACTCAAACCAGCCGAAGAAAAGGTCAAAGCCGATCAGAACCGCGAAAGGCACCAGGATCAAGGGATTTCTGGTGAGCCAGTTGCTTCCTCCTCTGACCCGGGATTGCACCTTCTCAAGAAAGCGCTGGTCGCTATCGGACATAAGGATGATGTGGGGAAGAATTGCAATGGTGATGACGGCACCGGCCAGCATGAACAGCGTGGTCACCGCCTGAACCTTGTACAGGACTTCCGGCTGAAGCGGCGGCGTCACCCGGGTCGCGTATTTGCCGATGAGCGGGAAGACGATCTCGCCAAAGCTCGAAAGCAGAAGTGAAGCCTGCCAGAGCAAAGGCCTTTCAGGCGTAGCGTACGTCGCCGCTATCGCCAAGATCTCGGCGATCAACAGTGCGCCCAATATGATGCCCATCGTCAAAGGACGGTGACGCAAGTAAGTGCCCCTATATATCAGTTTGGGTTCATCCTGCGTCTTGACATACGCCATGACGCTTCCAAAACTCAGGATGAGCAGCGTGCTTAGCCAAGCCACCCGCATACCCGTCGACGTCGATTTGACTGCGATAACAGGAAGAAGCGCTAATACAACCAGTGCTGTCCAATAAACCGCCTTGGTATATACGGATACCTGCGGCTGACCTGTCATTCGCCGAGATCGAGACAAGGCGTCAAGTGAAGCGCACTTGATTCCGCATGGCTACTGCGCCGCCCAGATGATGCGCGCGATCCAGTCGATATCCTTCATCTCGATGCTCTTGATGTCCTCGGCGCTGTTGAAGGAGGCGAGCTCGACGGTTTTGGCCGACTGGCGATGCAGGATGCGCGCCAGCACGTCGCCACTCGTCGTCCTGGCGATCACCCGGTCGCCTTTGCGGATCGAGGTCGAGGGCGAGACGATGACGATGTCGCCCTCGCGATAGACCGGCAGCATGGCCTCGCCCTGGATCTCGACGGCATAGGCGTTCTGGTCGACGATCCCCGGCGCCTCGATCTCGTCCCATGACGTGCCGACCGGAAAGCCGGAATCGTCGAAGAAGCCGGGCTTGCCGACCTGCGTGAAGCCGATCATCGGGATCTGCCGGCGCTTGGGCGGCTGTCCCTTGCGGCCGCTCAGGAGGTCGCTGAACTCTTCGACCGAGGCGCCCGAGGCTTCGAGCACGCGCGCGATGCTCTCGGTGGTGGGCCAGCGCGGCCGACCGTCCGGCCCATGGCGCTTCGACGGGTTGAAGGAGGTGGGATCGAGCCCCGCCTTCTTGGCGAGGCCGGAGGCGGAGAAGCCGTAACGCTCGGCGATGATGTCGATCGCCGCCCAAACTTGCTTGTGAGTGAACATGGCCACGCTCCCTGACAGGGTGCCGGTAGGTGCGTTGTTTTCGTATTTATAGGAACTAATACCTTAAATGGCGGCCTTTGTCGAGTCCCGCGAATCCCGTCGGAAGCCGGGTGCAGGATGACGATTTGCGCGGTTCCGGACGGCGGATCCTTGCTTTAAGGCTTCTGCGGCAAAGGACGGGACATGCCGACGATCTATAAGATCTGCGACCGCGAGGAGTGGGAAAGCGCCTTGGCGCAAGGCCGGTTCGCCGGCTCGGCGGTCGACCGGCGCGACGGCTACATCCATTTTTCGGCCGCCCACCAGTTGCGTGAGACGGCGCGCCGCCATTTCGCCGGACGCGCGGATCTGGTGCTCGTCGCCGTAGAGGCGGAAACCCTGGGCGCCGCCCTGCGCTGGGAAAAGTCTCGCAACGGCGATCTCTTTCCGCATCTCCATGCGCCGCTCGCGACAATGAGCGTCAGTTCCGTCGTGCCCTTGCCGTGGCGCGGCACGGCGCATGATTTTCCCCCGGACATTCCCGCATGATGCCCGCCCGGCAGGCCTTCGCCCTCGTGCGTCCGCTGCTGCATTCGCTCGACGCCGAGACGGCGCATCGTCTGACGATCGGCGCCTTGCGCCTGATGCCCGGCGCTTCGCCGCAGGCGCCGGCATCCGCCGGGCTCGCCGTCGGTGTCTTCGGCCTGTCTTTCGCCCATCCTCTGGGGCTTGCCGCCGGTTTCGACAAGAACGGCGAAGTGCCCGACCCGATGCTGGCGCAGGGCCTGAGCTTCGTCGAGGTGGGCACCGTCACGCCCAGGCCCCAGGAGGGCAATCCGCGGCCGAGGCTGTTTCGCCTGACCGAGGACGAAGGCGTCATCAACCGCATGGGCTTCAACAATGAAGGCCATGGCGCCTTGCGCCACAGGCTCGAAGCGCGGCGCGGACGGGGCGGCATCGTCGGGGTCAATATCGGCGCCAACAAGGATGCCGACGACCGCATCGCCGATTATGTCGAGGGCTACCGGGCTTTTGCCGATATCGCGAGCTACCTGACGGTGAATATTTCCTCGCCCAACACGCCGGGCCTGCGGGATCTTCAGGCGAGGAACGAGCTCGAATCCCTGCTCGGCCGGCTGGGCGAGGCGCGTGCCGGCAGGGCGTCGCCCCCGCTTCTGGTCAAGATCGCCCCCGATCTCGACGAGGCGGCGCTCGACGACATGGCGGCGGTTTTCCTCGCCATGAAGGTCGACGGCGTCATCGTCTCCAACACCACCCTGTCGCGGCCGGATCTCGCCTCGGCCTTCGCCGGCGAAACCGGCGGACTGTCGGGCCGGCCGCTCTTCCCGCTGTCGACTCTGACGCTGGCGCGCCTGTTCCTGCGGCTCGAGCGTCGCATCCCGCTCGTCGGCGCCGGCGGCATCGACGACGCCGACAAGGCCTTCGCCAAGATCGAGGCCGGCGCCAGCCTGCTGCAGCTCTATTCGGCGCTGGTCTTCAAGGGACCGGCGCTCATCCCGGCGATCGTCTCGGGCCTCGCTTCCCGGCTGGCGGCATCAGGCTCCGCTCGTCTCGAGGATGTGGTGGGCAGCCGGGCCGAGGCGTTTCAGGACGCCGCCTGAAGTCACCGCAATCGGGCGGTGTCGAAATATTCGCTGAGGCGCCCGATCTTGCCGTTACGCATCTCGAGCACCATGCTGAAAGGGAAGTCGAAGCGCGATCCGTCGGCGCGACGGCGCGACAGGAACTCGCCTTCGACGCAGGCGGAAGACCCGTGCTCGAACGCGCTCGTCACCTTTATCGTGACATCGTCGATCTTGCCGAGCCCGACCGAGACGGCATCAAAGATCTCGTCCGGGCCGACCAGCGCCTTGGACTGGAGCGGATTGGCGAAGGTGCCGTCTTCCGCGAAGAGCCGGCTGATGGCCCGTGGCGAGGATTCCTCCCAGGCCTTCAGAAAAAGGCGGGAGCACTCCAGTGGCGTGAGCATGGCGCTTTACTTCCGATGGTCCGGTCAATTCAGCTGCTCGGGTAAAGCACCGTCCGCGACCGATCCATCGCGGCGATCCTAGCGGGCGGCGCCGGCGGGCGCCATTTCGCGACGCATCCGATCAGGCAGCGGATTGCAGCGCATGCGCGTCAGGTCGCTGCGGCCGCTTCGAGGAGTCAATAAGACTGCGCCAGCAGGAAGTTCCGCGCCGGATCCGAGCGGTCGGTGATCCGGCTGCGCACCTCTTCGGGCACGTCGGGGCTGTCGACGGGGTAGAGATGGCAGGCGGCGATCTCGCGCCTGAGGTCCACGTCCCGGCCGAGAAACTGATAGACCACGCGCGTCGAGAAGGGTTGCCGGCTGCCGCCGCTTGCGACCGTCACCATGATTCCGGTGAGGAACTGGAGCTGCCGGCGATGTGACGGATAGAGGATGGTGAACGACGCCAGATCCCGGGAATTGGCTTCATATTCGACGATATAGAGCCGGTCGAAGATGCTCCTGACGGTGCCGTTGAATTTCTGGATCACCTTCATCGACCGGCTGCCGCCCGGCAGATAGAGCCGCTGCAGGCTCCTGGTCAGGCAGTTGGGCGCCGCGAAGCTGATGCGCACCAGTGAGCGCACGATATGATTGGACCAGACCGGCGTGCAGAAATAGACCGCATAGGTGCCGCCATAGGCCGCAAGGCCGGCTTGCTCGTCGCCGCTCGCCAGATCGATCTGGGCGAGAAGCTGGTCGAGCAATTGGGTTTCGCGCACCTTGCCGCGCTGCGGCCGCACCAGCCGAACGAAGTCCTTGTGCGGAAGCGTGATCTCATACTCGTCGACGCCGAAGAAGTCGGTGATGCGCTTGAGGTTCCGCAGCGACGGCTCGGACTGGCCGCTGAGATACTTGTTGAACTGCTGCCGGTTCATGCCGAGGCTGCGGCAGACCTCGGCCACCGAATCGAAATGAGCGCACAGATATCTGAGATTCTCGATGAAAGCGGCGCTGCTGCGTGACATGGGATCCGGCCGTCGGGTTACGCGAAAAGGCGACATTAATGCATCGGCCGGGAAAGTGGATGCGGATTTCGGGGCGCGTTCCATCGGCGCCGGCGCAATTCAGTTGACGGCCGGTCGGCCTTCGCCTAGCTTTTTCGCGCTCGGGTAAGGTTCTTTGCTGTCCGCGATCCGATCTGCTGTGAGGAAAGGCAGGTCAATCGTGCTTCTGAGCGTACTCGACCAATCCCTGGAGAGATCCCCGTTCTTCGACAGCGCGCATCGCGACGGCGCGGCGGCCTATATCGTCCTCAACCACATGTTCATGCCCTACCGCTATGGCGACCAGACGGAGGAATATTGGTCGCTGGTGAACGATGCGACGCTCTGGGACGTCGCCGCCGAGCGCCAGGTCGAGATCACAGGCCCCGACGCCCAGCGTTTCGTCGACCTGCTGGTGCCGCGCAATCTCGAACGCTGCGCTCCCGGGCAGTGCCGCTATGTCGTGATCACCGACCAGGACGGCCATATCCTCAACGATCCGGTCCTCAACCGGCTGGAGGCGGACAGATACTGGCTCTCGGCCGCCGACAGCGACCTTCTTCTCTGGGCCAAGGGGGTGGCGTGTTTCGCAGGGATGGATGTCCGCATCGGCGAGCCGGAAGCCGCGCCCATCCAGGTCCAGGGCAACAAGTCGCGCGATATCATGATCGGCCTCCTCGGCGACAAGGTTGCGCATCTCAAATATTATCACCTGACGCATGTCGAGCTCGACGGCATGCCGCTGATGGTGTCGAGGACCGGCTGGAGCGGCGATCTGGGCTACGAGATCTACTTGCGCGACGTCTCGCGCGCCGCCGAACTGTGGGAGCGGGTGAAGAAGGCGGGCCGGCCCTTCAACCTCCGGGTGACCGGGCCCAACACCATACGCCGGGTCGAAGCCGGCATCATCGCCATGCGCTCCGACTTCCCGGCCGAGGCGACGCCCTTCCATGTCGGCCTCGGACATCTGGTCGATCTCGACAAGCCTGCCGATTTCATCGGCAAACCGGCCTTGCGGCGCATTGCCGCCGAAGGCGTGGCGTGGAAGCTCGTCGGGCTCGAATTCGACGAAGGCGCCGCGCCCGGCGAGGCGGCAACCTTCGGCGGGCGCACCGTGAGCCGCGACGGCGCGCCGGTCGGGCGGACGACCGTCGTCGTCCACTCGCCGCGGCTCGAGCGGATGATCGGCTATGCCCGCGTCGCCGCGGACGCGGCGGAGCTGGGCACGCTTCTGAAGGTCGAGGGAAAGGCGGGATGGCAGAATGCGCGCGTCGCCAGGCGCCCGTTCTTTGATGCCGCGAAACGGGAGCCGAGACGGTGATGCCTGAGCGCACCGAGCTCGATCTCCTGTTCCTCAATCGCCGGGACGTCGCGGCCCTGACGCCGGCCATGCCGGAGATCATGGACATCGTCGAAGCGGGCCTCAGGGCGCATGGCACGGGCGAGGTCGTCCTGCCTCCCAAGAGCCATATCCATCTCGACGACCGCTACAACGGGCATTTCAATATCCTGATGGGCTATGCCGGGCCCATCGACACGGCCGGCGTGAAGGTCATCGGCGACTATGTCGACAACTATCGCCGCGATCTGCCGTCGGAGATCGCGATCCTGACGCTCTATGACCCGCGCACCGGCAGCCCGCTCTGCATCATGGATGCGACCGACCTCACCTGGCTGAGGACCGGTGCCGTGACCGGCATCGGTGCGCGCCGCCTGGCGGCGCCCGGTTCGAAGGTCCTGGCCCATATCGGGGCGCGCGGCACGGCGGCGGCCAATATCCGCGCCATCGCCGGTGTCGTCGATCTGGGCGAGGTCCGTATCGCCAGCAAGCGGCGCGAGACGCGTGACGAGCTTGCCCGGGTGGTCGCAGCGGAGCTCGAAATACCGGTGCGCAGCGTCGCCGGCGTCGAGGAGGCGGTCGCCGGCGCCGACATCATCGTCGAGGCGACCCGGCTCGAGGCGCCGCAGGTTCTCATCGCCGACCGCATGATCAAGCCCGGCGCTCTCCTGATCACCTATGGCTGGATCATGGCCGTCGACCCGGCGCTGCCTCTCAGCGCCGACAAGATGATCGTCGACGACTGGCGCCAGTGCTGCGAAGGCGGAACGTTCCACAGCCTGATCGAGGACGGCCGGCTGCGGCGCGAGCATGTGCATGCCGAGATCGGCCAGATCGTGGCCGGGATGCGCCCGGGACGCGAGAGCGACGGGGAGCGGATCGTTTTCTGGCACCGGGGCTTCGCCATAAGCGACATCGTCCTCGGCCGCGATCTCTTCGACCGCGCCGTGAAGACGGGAGCCGGGCGGAAGCTGTCGCTCTGGTAGCGGCCCGCTGCCGCTCGCGCCGGGGTGTGAACGGGAGAAGTCGAGACACCAGCTGAGGAAGGGAACAGACGATGAAAGACGCTGACGCATTCCGATATTGGCTCGAAGCACAGGTGAAAGCCGGAAAGATGGACAGGCGCGAATTCCTGGGCCGTCTCGGCGTGCTCGGCATCGCCGCGGCGGCGGGAACCGCCCTGCCGGCGCCGGCCCGGGCCGAGGAGGCGCCCAGGCCCGGCGGCCATCTGAGATTCGCCATGGCCCATGGCGAAGCTGCCGACACGCTCGATCCGGCGCATGTCAACAACGGCTACACCACCGTCGTCGCCTATGCGATCACCAACATGCTGACGGAAGTGGGCACGGACGGGTCGCTGCTGCCCAAGCTGGCCGAGAGCTGGGAAGCCTCGGAAGGCGCCACCAAATGGACGTTCAGGCTGCGACGGGGTGTCGAGTTCCACAACGGCAGGAGCTTCACCGCAAAGGACGTCGTCGCCTCGATCAACCATCATCGCGGCGAGAAATCGACCTCCTCGGTCAAGCCGATCGTCGAGCCGGTGACGTCGGTCGAGGCGGATGGCGATCATGTGGTGGTGATCAGGCTCAGATCGGGCGATGCCGATATCCCCTTCAAGCTGTCGACCTTCAGCTTCGGCATGTATCCGGCCAGGGACGACGGCAGCATCGACTGGCAATCGGGCGTCGGCACGGGCGCCTACAAGCTGAAGTCGTTCAAGCCGGGCGAGAGGACCGAGCTCACGAAGAACAGGAATTTCTGGCAGGCGGGCCGCGGTCATTTCGACAGCGGCGAGCTGCTGGCCATCCAGGATGCCGCGGCGCGCCAGAACGCGCTTCTCACCAAGGAGGTCGACGGCATCGACCGTCTCGACCTGAAGACCGTCGACCGGCTGAAGCAGGCGCCGGGCATCAAGGTCGAGGAGGTCCGCGGCAAGCTCCATTACACCTTCCCGATGCTGACCAATGTCGCGCCCTTCACCGACAACAATGTGCGCCTTGCCCTCAAGCATGCGATCGATCGCGAGGCCCTGCTCAAGACCATCCTTTTCGGCCACGGCATGGTCGGCAACGATCATCCTCTGACGCCCGCCTATCCGTTTTTCGCCGCCGACATCGAGCAGCGGACCTATGATCCGGACAAGGCCAGGCACTATCTCAAGCAGGCCGGCATGTCGTCGCTGGCGGTCGATCTGAGCGCCGCCAACGCCGCCTTCACCGGCGCCGTCGATACCGCCGTCCTCTATGCGGCCCAGGCCAAGAAGGCGGATATCTCGATCAACGTCGTCCAGGAGCCAAATGACGGCTATTGGACCAATATCTGGCAGAAGAAGCCCTGGTGCGCGGCCTATTGGTTCGGCACGCCGACGCCCGACGATATATTGACGCAGGCCTATTCCGCCGGCGCGAGCTGGAACGACAGCGCCTGGACCAACGAGAGGTTCAACAAGGTCCTGGTCGAGGCGCGCTCCGAGCTCGATGCCGGCAAGCGCGCCGGCATGTATCGCGAGCTGCAGCTCCTGGTGCGCGATGAAGGCGGCGTCGTCATTCCGCTCTTCGCCAACGACGTGTTCGCCATCAGCAGCCGGATCGGTCACGGCAAGCTGGCCGACAATTACGAATGCGACGGCCGCATGTTCTTCGACCGCTGGTGGTTCGCGTCCTGAGGCTTACCAGAACGGCGCCGGGATGTAGCGGCTGAAGATGCGGGCGAAGGTGCCCGATTCCTGCAGCCGGTCGAGCGCGTAATCGAAGGCCTGCTTCAATTCCTCGTCGCCGCGCCGCACCAGGAAGACATAGGGCCGGCTGAACGATGCGTCGTCATAATAGGCGCCGTCGACATATTTGCAGCAGCCCTGCGAGGCGCTGCCGCGCATCCAGTAGACGAGCTGCAGCGCGTCGCCGAACAGGACCTCGACCCTGGCGGTGCGCAGCGCCTCCTGCAGTTCGGCGAGGCTGGGATAGGTGACGACCACCGAGTCCTCGTAGTTGCGCCTGAGCCAGGCCTCGTAGCCGCTGCCGGCAACGACACCGATGCGCTTGCCGGCCACCGCGGCCCGCGTCATCTGGGCGATGTCGTTTTCCTTGCGCACCGCGAAGCGCCCGAGCGAGCGGTAGATCGGCCGGGTCGGCTGGAATTTCTCCAGCGTCGCCTCGTCCACCCGCAAGCCGGCCACGATGCCGCCCGAGGCGGGATCGCCTGTGAGCGACTGCCACGACATCAGCACGACCTGGCAACTGGTATGCAGTTCCTGGCAGGCCGCCCGCGCCGCGTCGACGGCGATTCCCTGGGGGTCGCCGGCGGGGCCGGAATAGCTGAAGGGCGGGAAATCATTGTCGGCCAGGATGATGATCTGGTCACGGGTGAAGGACTGAGGCTTGCCTCCGACGTCGACCTGGCGGAAGCGCGGCAGGGGCAGGGCCACCTGCTTTTCCGGAGTCGCCGGGGCGAGGCTCAGGTCCTGCGCGCCGAGGCGCGGGAACCGGCCGGGCACGATGGCGAGGAGAGCTGCGAGAGCCAGTATCCTGAAGGCGCGGCCGGTCATGGACGGGCTTGTATCCGGTAATGCTGTTGGTCGTCGCCAAGACCTACAACCTGGATGCGGCAAATGAAAGCCCGCCTCTCATATCCTGACCAGGCGCAACACCGTAATCCCATGCGCATCGACGAGGATGAGCTTGTCCCGGATCTCGTCGATGCGGTAGAGGCGCGTGTCGGCAAGGGCCGACAGGAAATGGCTTTCCTGATCCATGATGTCCCGGGCACAGGCCATTCTGGTCGAGATGATCGGCCCGAAGCTCATATGGGCGCCCGCGACGGTCGCCTTGCCGCTGATCCGGTTGCAGCCGCCGCTGCCGGTGATCCTGCCGTCGGCGGCGATCTCGAGCACCGCCCCGCCGCCGGGCGCGACGCGGCGGTTGCGGATGGACTCGGCGCGCCAGCGCCCCGCCGCCGCGAGGGACGCTGCTCCGGCGGACGTGACGAGCTCGACCTTGATGTCCGCTTCGTCCGGCCCGCCGGCGAGGACGGCATGCCGGGCGGTGGTGATGAACCACAATCTGCCCTCGACGGTGATGCGGGCCTGCAACGCGTAAGCGTGGCCGGGCGCGATCCGCGCCTCGTCGAAACGCAGGCGGTAGGGGATGGGCATCCGGTGCCGGGTCTTGACCCGCGTGACCGCGAGGCCGCGCGCCGGCGCGTTGGCGCCAGACACATCGACGAGCCGCACTTCGAGGAGCGCATCGGGCGGCAGGGCGACGGGCTCGCGGTAGGAGACCCGGCCGCGCAGGGTCCGGCCCGCGGCCCGCACCGGCATGGCTTGCCCAGCCAGCGCCGCGGCGAAGCCCATGAATGTGCGGCGCGACAGCGCCAGGCGGGAATACACCCGTTTCATCCGATTCTCCCATCCACCCCAGGCAACCTTAGCTCATCGCCGGATCAAGACTATGTATCGAATGCGGACGTATGACGGCGGCTCGCGGTCAGGCCGGGAATTGCCGGCGCCGCGGGGGTGAATCCTGTTGCAATTGCTGGTAAAAACGACACAAGTTGAGGCCGTGCCGCCGAATCCGAAGTCCCCGACTTCGCGGCGGACGGAGCCTGGGACGGCAAAGTGGCAACGGGGCCGAAAGAAACGCTTCGCAGAGACGGCGGGAACAGGAAGCCTGTTCCTGCCAAGTCCTTCATTTTGCCTACGATTCCGACCTCCGCGCAGCTGCTGGAAGCGATCCGGCGCATGACCCCGGCGGAGGCTCAGCGGGCTTTCCGCCACCGTGTCCTGCCCATCTCCTGGGAGCCCGGCAAGACCGGTTATGTGGCGGCGGGCGAGCGCGCCAAGGCCTATGCCAAGGACCAGGGACTCGAGGTGACCGCCATCACCAATGAGCGCACGGTCCTGCGCGAATTGCAGCGCGGGCAGGAAAACGAGCTCGCCCAGAACGCGCTGTGGGGCCTCAAGACCCGCTTTCCCCAGCATTCCGCCGCCCAGCCTCTCACCGCCCAACAGGCGCTGTGGCTCGTCTTCGCTCTGGGCTTCGCCGCCTTTGCGCTGATGTGGGACCGCGAGCCTGCCCTCGTCGCAGGCTTTGCCGCGATGCTGTCTTTGTTCGCGTTCCTCGCCGGCTTTCATGTCTGGTGCATCCTGCCGGCGAAGCTCCCGCCCGCGCCGGTCTCGAAGGCCGTTCCCGACGCCGAGCTGCCGGTCTACAGCGTGCTCGTCCCCCTGTTTCGCGAGAGCAGGATCGTCGAGCAGACGCTCGGGATGCTCAGGGCGCTCGACTATCCGGCCGCCAGGCTCGACATCAAGCTGATCGTCGAGGCGGAAGACGAGGCCTTGCACAAGGCTCTCGACGACATGCGCCTGCCGGCGCACATGGAAGTGATCGCGGTGCCGAAGCTCGGCCCGCAGACGAAGTTCAGGGCGCTGAGCTATGCGTTGCCCTTCGCGCGCGGCGACCTGCTGGTCGTCTATGATGCCGATGCCGTCCCCGCTGCCGACCAGCTGCGACGCATCGCCGGCGCCTTCGCCCTGGCGCCCAAGACGGTGGCCTGCCTGCAGACGCAGCTCGGCTTCTGGAACCGCAACGAGAACTGGCTGGCGCGGCACGGCGCCCTCGAATATGCCTTCCAGTTCAAGCTCATGTTTCCGCGCTTCGCCAAGACCGGCGCCCCCGTCCTCTTCGCCGGCGCCTCCAGCCATTACCGCACCGCCACCTTGCGCCATGTCGGCGGCTTCGATCCCCACAGTGTCGCCCGCGACTCCGGATTGAGCCTGCGGCTGGCCCGCTTCGGCTTCCGCACCGCGCTTTTCCCCTCCGCGACGCGCGAGGAGGCCGCGACCCGGCTCAGGGACTGGATGGCCCAGCGCATCCGCTGGATCAGGGGTACCATCCAGACCGTCGTCGTCAACAGCCGCTCGCCCTTGCGCATGTCGCGCGAGCTCGGAGCGCGCAACTTCCTCCTGAGCCAAGCCGTCACCAGCGTGAGCCTCGTCGCGGCGCTGGCGCATCCCTTGTTTCTGCTCTGGGCTGCGTCCAGCGTCGCCCTGCTCCTGCTCGATTTGCCGGTCCCCGGCCAGCTTTGGCTGTTCCTGCAGGGTCTTTACGTGATCGTTGCCGCCTTCGCTTTTCTGTTCGCGATGGCGGCCGGGATCCGCGCCAGCCTGTTCCTCGGCCGCGGCCCATGGTTCGCCACCCTATTGACGCTGCCGGTCTACTGGCTGCTGATCTCGATCGCCAGCTGGATCGCGGTCGTGCAGTATTTTTCGGGCGTGACGCGCTGGGCGAAGACGCCGCATGGCGCGAGCCGCGTCAAGCCGCAGCTCGCGGCCGAGAAGAAGGCCGACAGGAAGCTCGAGAAGAAACCCGACAGGCGGCCCGGCAAGGTGCCGCCGAGCATCCAGGCGGCCCTCTCTCAGCCGCGCCCGACAAAAGGCATCTGATTGGCCATCACCGTCATGAACAGCACGTTCACATCGAGCGGCAGCGACGCCATGTGGACGACGGCGTCGACCACATGGCGAACGTCCATGGTCGCCTCGACCGCCGTCGACCCGTCGGCCTGGAGCACGCCGGTCTTCATCTTGGCGGTCATGTCGGTGGCGGCATTTCCGATGTCGATCTGGCCGCAGGCGATATTGTGCCGGCGTCCGTCGAGCGACGCGGCGCGGGTGAGGCCGGTGATGCCGTGCTTGGTGGCCGTATAGGGCACGGAGAACGGGCGCGGCACATGCGCCGAGATCGAGCCGTTGTTGATGATCCGCCCGCCTTTCGGATCCTGCGCCTTCATCAGCCGGAAGGCTTCCTGGGTGCAGTAGAAAGCGCCTGACAGGTTGGCGTCGACGACCGCCTGCCATTGCTCGGGGGTCAGCTCGTCGAGCGGGACCGCCGGCGCGTTGACGCCGGCATTGTTGAACAGCACGTCGAGGCGGCCGAAGGCCTGCCTGATCTCGGCGAAGAGCCGGGCGACGGATCGCGGATCGCCGATATCGGCGGCGACCGCCAGTGACGGACCGCCGATGCTCGTCTTCGTCTCCTCGAGCGCATCCTTGCGCCGGCCGGTGAGGACGACGCTGTAGCCGGCCTTGCCGAGCCCGATCGAGACGGCGCGCCCGATGCCGGAGCCCGCGCCGGTGACCAATGCGATCCTGGATTGAGCCAATGAATCCTCCGTGACTGTGCCTGAGACCCGGCGAGCGATAATAGGTGCCGCCGTCGCCGGAACAAGGCGTTTCTCGCCTCAGCGCCGCCTGCCGCCGCGTTGGACGAGCCGCGAGATCTCCTGCGCGTGCCGCCGCAGCAGGGCGCCGATGCGGTCCGGCGTGGGGGCCATGATGCGCGGCGAGGGTCCAGGGACGCTGATCGCCGCGACGGCCCTGCCGTCCGGTCCGAGAAGGGGTGCGGCGATGCAGCTCACCCCGTCTTCGAGCTCCTCGTTCTCGACCGCGTAACCCTTGCTGCGCGCCGCCGCGAGCGCCATCTTGAAGGCCTTCGCCGTCACGATGGTGTTCCTGGCGAGCTTGCGCGGCGGCGCCCCGGCGAAGATCTGATCGAGGCGCGCATCGTCCGGCTCATGCGCGAGGATGGCTTTGGCCGAGGCTGAGCTGTGCGCGGGAAACACGCTGCCGACCCGCATCACCATGCGCAGGGCGTGCGTGCCGTCCACCTTGTCGATATAGACCGACCAGGCACCGTCGAGCATCACCAGATTCGTCGTCTCGCCGGTCGCTGCGGCGATGCGCTCGAGATACGGCCGGACGAGCGACCGCAAGGGGCTGGTGCGCTGCTGGAGGCTGGCCGCGGCCCCGGCGATGCGATGGCCGAGCATGTAGAGGCTGGTGTCGCCGTCCCGCGTCACATAACCTTCCCGCTGCAATGTCGCGAGCAGGCGATGGGCGGTGCTGGGCGCGAGTCCGGCGCGCCGCGCCAGGTCGTTGAGGCCGGCCGCACTGCCGTCATGGTCGGCGCAGGCCTCGATGAGTGCCAGGCCGCGCAGCAGCGACTGCACCCCGCCCCGGACGCGGGCGCCCTTTCGCCGGGCGCCCGTCACCCGCCCTTCCTTATCCGCATGGGAAGCCTGCATCGCGCTCCGCGCATTTGCCCTTGAAATCGCCATCGGCAGCTGTTCCACTATACGGAAATGCAGTTCCGAAATAAACAGGAAGGCGGCAGGATGATGGAGACGGTTTTTCTCGCCGATGTGAGCTGGCCCGAATTTGCCCGGCGCATCGCCGCGGGCGCTCCAGTGTTCATTCCCGTCGGCGCCACCGAGCAGCATGGCCGGCATTTGCCGCTGGGCGTCGATGCGATCGTCCCGGCCTGGATCAGCGCCGAGGTGGCGAGGCAGTGCGGCGGGCTGGTCGCTCCGCCGATCGCCTATGGCAACCGCTCGCAGCCGCGCTCGGGCGGCGGTGCCGCCTTTCCCGGCACCATCAACATCACCGCGACGACCTTCGCCTGGCTCCTGCGCGACATCATCACCGAGCTTCATCGCCATGGCGCCCGCCGTCTGGCCGTGGTCAACGGCCATTACGAGAACGTCTGGCCGTCGGTGGAAGGCATCGAGCTGGCGCTCGATCATATCGGCCGCGACCGCACCGACGGCCTCAAGATCCTCAGGATCGACCACTGGGAGATGATCAAGCCGCAGACGCTCGCCCGCATCTTTCCCGACGGCTATCCGGGGATCGAGCTCGAGCATGCGAGCGTCATCGAGACGTCGATCATGCTGGCGCTGAAGCCCGAGCTCGTCGATATAGCCAGGGCCACCCATGACGGGCCGGCGCGGTTCAAGCCCTATGATTATTTCCCGGGTCCTGTCGTCGAGGTGCCGGCCTCTGGCGTCCTGTCCGAGATCAAGGGCGCGTCCGGGGAGAAAGGCCAATGGCTCCTGGCCGACGCGGTCGAGGGGATCAGGCGGGCCGTCGCCGAGGAATTCGGCAAATAGCGGGAGGAAGCGATGCGCCTGTGGATACGCAACCCGCTCGCCTGTCTCGCCGATGCCGCCGGCGGCGGGCTCGTTATCGAGGACGGCAGGATCGCCGAGCTCGTCGCGGCCGGCGCGAGACCGTCGACGCCCGTGGACGAGACCTTCGATGCCGGCCGTCATGTCGTGCTGCCGGGCCTCGTCAATGCGCATCATCATATGTACCAGACGCTGACGCGCGCCCATCCGGCGGCGATCAACAAGGAGCTCTTTCCCTGGCTCAAGACGCTGTTCGGCTACTGGTCGCGCCTGACGCCCGACGCGCATCGTCTCGCCACCCGGCTCGCCTTGACCGAGCTTCTGATGTCGGGCTGCACCACCGCCTTCGACCATCATTATCTGTTCCCCGAGGGCTGCGAGGAGGCGATCGACATCCAAGTCGATGAGGCGCGAAAGCTCGGGCTGCGCATGGTGGTGAGCCGCGGCTCGATGGACCTGTCCGAGCGCGACGGCGGCCTGCCTCCCGACAGCGTGGTGCAGGATCGCGACGCCATCCTCGCCGACAGCGAGCGCGTGATCGGGCGCTACCACGAGACGGGCGAGGGGGCGATGATCCAGATCGCTCTCGCGCCCTGCACGCCCTTCACCGTCACCCGCGAGTTGATGGCCGAGACCGCGGCCCTGGCGCGCCGCCACGGCTGCCGGCTTCACACCCACATCGCCGAGACGCGCGACGAGACGCATTATTGCGAGGCGCACTTCGGCTGCCGCCCGGTGGATTATCTGGAACAGACCGGATGGCTAGGATCGGATGTCTGGCTTGCCCATGGCATTCATTTCAACGACGAGGAGATCGGCCGGCTCGGCCGCCATCGCCTCGCCGTCTGCCATTGCCCGACCTCCAACATGGTGCTGGCCTCCGGCCATTGCCGCACCCGCGATCTCGAAGGTGCCGGCGTCAGCGTCGGCCTCGGCGTCGACGGCTCGGCCTCGAACGACAATTCCAACCTGATCGAAAGCGTGCGGCATGCGTTGATGATCAACCGGCTGACCTATGATGCGACGGTCACCCATCGCGATGCCTTCCGCTGGGCGACGGAAGGCTCGGCCCGCTGTCTCGGGCGCGACGACATCGGCCGCCTGGCGCCGGGCTGCCAGGCCGACCTGGCGCTCTTCACGCTCGACGAATTGCGCTTCTCGGGAGCCGGCGATCCGCTCGCGGCCCTCGTCCTGTGCGGCGCCCACCGCGCCGACCGTGTGATGGTCAAGGGCCGCTGGCTGGTCAGCGACGGCATGCCCGCCGGCATCGATATCGAGCGGCTGCGCCATGAGCACATGGCGGCCGCGCGGCGCTTCGTCGACTGATGGTTCTGTCTTTCCGAGCCGATGGCCCGGCGCCGGTCGCTCCCGCCATCGATCGTCTGATCCTCGCGGGCTTTGCGGGCCGGAGCGCTGCTGAGGTCGAGGCCCATATCGCCGAGATGGCGCGCCAGGGCGTTCCGCGCCCGCCGCATTTTCCGATGCTTTGGCCGGTGCTGCCCCATCTCCTGACGCAGGAACGGGACATCCGGGTCTACGGGCGCGATACCGCGCCGGAAGTCGAATATGCGCTCTTCACCTGGCAGGGCGTTCTCTATGTCACGCTCGGCAACGACCAGTGCGACATCGATGTCGAGGCCAGGCTATCGAGCGAGAAATCGAAGAATCTCTGTCCCAAGGTCGTCGCCCGGGAGGCCTGGCGCGTCGCCGAGGTCTTGCCGCATTGGGACGATCTGCAATTGACCATGTCTTGCAATGGCAGGGTGATGCAAGAGGACCGCCTGGCCGTCCTGATCCGGCCGGAGATCCTGCTCGACAAGGTCGCGGCTGTGGATGGCGCGCGCGACGAGGGCCGCATGATCTTCTCCGGCACCGTTGCGACGCTTGGCCGGCTTCCGCCGCCGCCCTACGAGATCGCCATGCGGCTGACAGATGAGCGCCTCGGCCGCGAGATCCGTCACGACTTCGCCGTCACGGCGCTGATGCCGTTCAGTCGGAGCGCCTAGCCGTTGGAAACCTCGAGCAGCAGCTTGCCCGAGACCTGGCGCGACTCGAGAAGCTTGTGCGCCTTGCCGGCGTCTGCGAGCGGCAGGATGGCTTCGATCGGCATGCGCAGCCGGCCATCGGCCAGATAAGCGAGGACGGCCTTGATGCCGCGCCGCCAGGTTGCAGAGCCGGGCTTCGCATGCACGAGCTCGAAGCCCGCGAGCGACGTCGAGCGCTGGTAGAGCTTGGTGCGGATGTCGAAATGGGGATAGCCGGCGGCCTCGCCGATATTGATCACCCGGCCGAAAGGCCGCAACGCATCGAAGCTTCGTTCCAATATGTCGGCGCCGAGCGAATCGATGACGAGGTCGACGCCGCGCCCCTGTGTGATGCGCATGGTTTCGGCCACGAAGTCCTGGGCCGAACGATCGATGACGTGATGCGCGCCGAAGGCCAGGGGACGCTCGGCCTTGCCGGCCGAGCCCACCGTGCCGATCACATGAGCGCCTTCGAGGCGGGCGATCTGCATCAGCATCAGCCCGACCGCGCCGCCGATGGCATGGATAAGGATGGTCTCGCCGCGGCGCAATCGGTGCGCGGTGTGAAGGAGATGCCAGGCCGTGAGGGAGGCGGCCGGCATGGCCGCGGCGAGGTCCAGTGGAAATTCGTCCGGCAAGGCGATCGCATAGGCCTCGGGCACGATGCAGCGCTCGGCATAGCCGCCGAGCATCCGCGGGCCGGTGATCGCCGCGACCGGCTGGCCGATATGCAGGCCCGTCACGGCGGCGCCCCTGGCCTCGACATGGCCCGACACTTCGAGCCCGATGACCGCCGGATAGTCGATCGGATCGGGATAGATGCCCTGGCGCTTCTGTATGTCGCCCCAGTTCACGCCGGCATAGCGCACCTTGATGCGGACCTCCTTGTCGCCGGGCTCGGGCGTCGGCAGCTCCTCGAGCGCGAAGCGGTCGATGTCGCCGGGCCCGGAGAGCACGAGGGCGCGCATCACGTCCGGTCCCAGGCCCGCACCTTGCCGGCCTTGCGCGCGGCGAGGCAGGTGACGGCTTCGGCCACCAGCTTGGCCGCGAGCGTGGCGGTATGCCCGCTCTTCGAGTCGTAGTCGGGCGACACCTCGACCACGTCGAAGCCGGCGAAGCCGCGCTCGCAGCCGAGCCGCACCGCAGTGATGATCTCGCGCGCGCTGAATCCGCCCGGCTCGATGCTGTTGGTCCCCGGCGCGAAAGCGGGATCGATCACGTCGATGTCGACGCTGACATAAGGCGCCCGCCCGTCGGGCGAGACGATATCGAGGGCCTCCTCGACCACCGCCTCGATGCCGCGTCTCTGCACCGCCCGGTCGGGATAGACGGTGATGCCGAGCTCGCGCGCGAGCGGCGTCCATTCGGCCAGGTTGCGCGCCCCCTTGGGGCCGATGATCACCATGCGCCGGGGGTCGATCTCGGGCAGCTCGCAGATGCGCAGGACCGGCGAGGCGCGGGTCAGCCGGTCGTTGTTGAAGCTTTCCGAAAGGTCGAGATGAGTGTCGAAGAGGAGGAAGCCCAGGGGGCCGCCGCGCCGCGCCGCCACCGCCTTGACCGCGGGATAGGTGACGCCGTGGTCGCCGCCCAGCATGAGCGGCACCGCGCCGGTCTTCAGGATCTCCGCGATCTTCGCCTCGAGCCGCCGATAGCTTTCCGGCGTGTCGCCCGGCACGACGTCGACGTCGCCGCAATCGGCGATCTTCACATGGCCGTCGACGTCGAGGTCCCAGTCGAAATGATAGGAGCCGAAGAGCAGGGAGTATTTGCGGATCTCCTGCGGCGCGCGGCGCGTCGCGCCGCCGCGGAAGGTGGCGATGCCGTCATAGGGCATGCCGATGACGACGGCGTCGGGCGATCCGCATTGGGAGACGTCGCGCGCATAGGGACAGGCCATGAAAGCCGGCACGTCGCCGAATATCTTGGGGACGTCGGCGGGCGAAAGAGCCATAATCGTAGCACCTCCCTGTCAGTGGCCGGGCCTGCGCAGCATGGGCGAGGGCGGTGGCGAGGGGATCTGCGGCTTGTCGTAGTAGGGCAGCCTGTCGACCCGCGCCTGATAGGCGCCTTGCTTGCGCACCGCCTGGACATGGCTTGCGATGTCCTCGAGCCGGGCGAACCACACGTCGCCGGTATTCAGCATGTATTCGATCATCTTCTCGATCCTCAGCCAGCGCGACAGCCTTCCGCTGACGAAGGGATGCCACACGCCGATCCACAGGCCGCCGCCCGCCATGCGCATCGCCTCGAACTCGGCCATGAAGCCTTCCATGGCGCGGTCCGGCGCCATGATCTGGAACATGTAGTTGAGATCGATCGAATGGACGTAGGGCGGCCAGTCGTCGAGCGCCCAGCTCGACGGCAGCTCGACGATCTCGCCCTTGCCGTTGTCGAGGATATAGGGGACGTCGTCGCCCATCAGCGATGAATCGTAGAGGAAGCCTTCCTCCACCAGGAGATCGGTGGTGTGGATGGAATAGTTGTAGAGCGGCGAGCGGTTGCCGCGCGGCCTCTTGCCGGTGTGCTTCTCGATCACGGCGATCGAGCGCTGCATCCAGTACTGCTCCTCCTCGCGCGGCAGCGCGTTGGGCGCCTCATGGATATAGCCGTGGAAGCCGACCTCGTGGCCGTCCTTGATCATGGCGTCGACCGCTTCCGGGTAATGCTCGATGCACCAGGCCGGCACGAAGAAGGTCTGCTTGAGGCCGTAGCGGCGGTAGCCCTCGAGGATGCGCGGCACGCCGACCTGCGGCCCGTATCTGAGCATCGACATGGTCGAAAGGCGGGTGATCGAATCCCGCGGATGCTCGATATGGACGAGGCTGTCGGCGTCCATGTCGAAGGTGATGGCGACGGCGACTTTGGCGCCGTTCGGCCAGGGCACGGGTCGTCTGATCATCGGGGCGTCCTCACGAGAGAATCTGGTAGTGCGCTTCCACGGTCTTGCCCTTGTTGATCGGCAGGATGTCCTGCGGGCAGGCCGACATGGCGACGACGCAATCCATCCTGGCGCGCAGGATCACATAGTCGCCGGCTTTCGACAGGGGCTCGCCGAAGCTGGTCTTGCCGTCCTTGTCGACGGGAATGTTCATCCACAGATTGAGCGGCGAGGGCACTTCCGGCGGCTCGAGGCCGATCTGGCGCATGCCGGCGCGGAGATTGTCGGTGCAGTTGTCGTGATATTCGGTGCAGCCGATGAGGCCGTAGCGATAGTCGTCGCAGGCCGCGAGCAGCGTGTCGTGGATGCCGGGCGAGGTGTCTTCCTCGAAATGCAGGATGGCGCGCCGCCGGTTGGTGACGAGGTCGTGCCCCTTCCTGGGGAAGATCGTGCCGATGGTCGGACGCAGATGCTCCATCGACATGAACTCGCCGAGGTCCTCGGCGCTGAAGGCCCAGGTATCGACCACCTGGTGGCCGTGGGTGTTGATGATCTTGATGGCCTGTCCCTTGCCGAGACGGCAGGCGCGGCCCTTGCGCGCCGGGACGGTGAAGATTTCGGATGTGGACATGATGGCCTCCATTATCGGTTCGGGGTGACTGAAGTGAGCGCGAGATCGCCCGGCAGGAATGGGCGCAGCGCGCCCGACAGCACGAAACCCTTCACCGCCGCGATATCGGGCGCGAAGAAGCGGTCCTGGTCATAGGCGGGCGCCAGGCGCCGGATCATGGCATGGACGTCCTCGAGGACGGCGCTCGACCGCCTGGGCCGCCGGAATTCGAGGCCCTGGCAGGCGGCGAGGAGCTCGATGGCGACGATCGCGGCGACATTGTCCGCCATGTCGGCGAGCCGGCGGGCGGCGAACGTCGCCATGCTGACGAAGTCCTCGTGATTGGCCGTGGTCGGGATCGAATCGACGCTCGCCGGGTGGGCGAGCGACTTGTTCTCGCTGGCGAGTGCCGCCGCCGTCACCTGCGCCACCATGAAGCCGGAATCGAGGCCCGACTCCTTCACCAGGAAGGCCGGCAGCCGGCTGTGCTGCGCATCGGTCAGGAGCGCGATGCGCCGTTCCGCCATGGCGCCGGTCTCGGCCAGCGCCAGGGCGATGCCGTCGGCCGCCATGCCGACGGGCTCGGCGTGGAAGTTGCCGCCATAGAGGATGTCGCCGCTTTCGGCGTCGACCATCGGATTGTCGGTCCAGGCGTTGATCTCGGCGCCGAGGACGCTCGCCGCCTGGCGCAGCTGGTCGAGGCAGGCGCCCATCACCTGCGGTTGGCATCTGAGACAATAGGGATCCTGCAGCCGGCCGTCGCGGCGGGCATCGGCGCGGATCTCGCTCCCGGCGAGGAGGGTGCGCAAGAAGCGCGCCACCGCGATCTGGCCGGGCTGGCCGCGCGCTTCGTGCAGCCGGGCATCGAAGGCCATGTCCTGGCCGTGCGCCGCCTCGACGCTGAGGGCTCCGGCGACGAGGGCCGCGGCCAGCATGTCCTCGGCCGCGAAGAGACCATGGATCGCGAGCGCGGTCGAGGCCTGGGTGCCGTTCACCAGCGCCAGGCCTTCCTTCGCCGCGAGCGTGAAGGGCTCGAGGCCGGCCTCCCGCAGGGCCTCCGCCGCCGGCATGATGCGGCCGGCATGGATCACGTCACCGGTCCCGATGAGGGCCGCCGCCATATGGGCGAGAGGAGCGAGGTCGCCCGAGGCGCCGACCGATCCCTTGCCGGGCACCAGGGGCGTGATGTCGTGGTTGAGGAGGGCGAGGAGCGCCTCGGCGAGCTCGGGGCGCGCGCCGGAATGGCCGCGCGCCAGGGCCGCGGCCTTGAGCAGGATCATGCGGCGCACGTCGGCGGCCCGCATGGGCTCGCCCGTGCCCGCCGCATTGGAGAGGACGAGGCGCCGCTGCAGCTCGGCGAGATCGGCCGGGCCGATGAGATGGGAGGAGAGCGTGCCGAAGCCGGTATTGACGCCATAGGTCGGCTTGCCCCGGGCGATGCGCTCTTCGACGATCCGGCGGGTCCTCGCCATCGCCGCGCGGTGCTCTGGAGCAAGCTCCAGCCGCGGATTGTCGCGCGCGAAGTCGCGCAGATATGCAAGGTCGAGATCGCCAGGGCGCAGCCGCATGGCTCACGTCTTCGATTCGCGCTGGTAGGGCAGGCCTACCGCGGCGGGCGGCCTGACCCTGCCATAGAGGCCTATGAGGGCGAGGATCGAGGCCACATAGGGAAGGGCGGTGAAGATCTGATAGGGCACCGAGGGGTTGGCGAATTGCAGGCGCAGCTGCACCGCGTCGCAGAAGCCGAAGAACCAGGAGGCGAGAAGCGCCCCCACCGGGTCCCACCGTCCGAGGATGATGGCGGCGAGCGCGATGAAGCCCTTGCCGGCGCTCATATGCTCGGTGAAGACGAAGACCTGTGAGACCACGATATAGGCGCCGCCCAGGCCCGCGAGGCCGCCGCTGATCAGCGTGCACAGGAAGCGCACCCTGTAGACCGGCACGCCGGCCGAATCGGCCGCTCCCGGGTTCTCGCCGGTGGCGCGCACTTCGAGACCGAAGGCGCTGCGGTAGAGCAGCCAGTGGAGGAAGGGCACCAGCAGATAGAGCAGATAGATGAGCGGATCCTGGTCGAAGAAGACCGGCCCGATCACCGGTATCTCGCAGAGGCCGGGTATGGGCCAGGCGGTGAAGCCGGGCAGCGTCTTGGTGGTGGCGTTGAGGCCGAAGATGAGGCGCGCCAGGAAGGCTGTGAGTCCGAGCGCCACGAGGTTGATGGCGATGCCGGTGACGATCTGATTGACGTTGAGGCGGATCGACAGGACGCCGAGGATGGCGCCGCCCATGGCGCCGAGCAGGATGCCGACGACGGCGCCCATCACCGGGCTGCCGGTGAGGAAGGCGCCGAGCGCCGCGCCGAACGCGCCGGACAGCATCATGCCTTCCATGCCGACATTGTAGACGCCGCCGCGCTCGCAGATGATGCCGCCGAGGGTCGCGAAGGCGATCGGCACCATGAGGCGCAGGCTGGTGCGCAGCACGTCGGTGACGAGCGTCAGGTCGAGCCAGTCAAGCATTCTGTTTCTCCCTGGGCGTGATCTGGGCTTCGAGCGCGCGCCGTTGCGCCAGGATCCTGCCCCAGCGCGAGTCGCCGAATTTGATCGCGAGGCTCGCCGCGACGAAGATGACGACGAGCCCCTGGATGGCGTCGATCACGGTGCTGTCGACGCCCGAGGCCCGCTGCATGAACTGCGCGCCGGATCTGAGCCCGGAGAAGAACAGGGCGGCGACCGGCACCAGGATCGGATTGGCGGCGGCCATGAAGGCGACGACGATGCCGTCGAAGCCATAGCCGGGGCTGAACATGTGGAAGAGGCGGTACTTGACGCCCAGGATCTCGAAAGCGCCGGCGAGACCGGCCAGCGCTCCGCCGAGCGCCATGGTGGCGACCATCTGGCGCTGCACCCGGATGCCGGCATAAAGCGCCGCCTGCGGATTGCTGCCGACGGTCGTCATCTCGAAGCCGAAGGTCGTGTATTTGAGCACGAGCGCCAGGATGACGGCGGCGAGCACGCCGATGACGGCGCCGATATGGGCGTCCGTCGGGTTCATGATGTGGGGCAGGAACAGGCTCGCCGGGATCTCGCGCGAATAGGGATAGGGAGCGCCTTCCTCCATCATCGGTCCGCCCGCCGCGTAGGACACGATGTTGATGCCGACATAGTTGAGGAGCAGCGTCACGATGACTTCGTTGATGCCGCGATAGGCCTTGAGCCAGCCCGCGATGGCCGCCCAGAAGGCGCCGCCGGCCGCCCCCGCCACGGCGCAGATCAGGAGATGCAGCGGCCAGTACATCTGCGGCAGATAGAGAGCGGCGATGGCGCAGAACAGCGCCCCCATGTAGATCTGGCCTTCGGCGCCGACATTGAACAACCCCGCCTTGAGCGGCACGGCCACGGCGAGACCGGCGAGCAGGATGGGGGAGAACTTCACCAGCGTGGCGCCGAAGCCGAAATAGTCGAAGAAGGCCTCGCCGAACAGCGAGCGGTAGGCGGCAACCGGATTGGCGCCCGCCATGAGCATCAGGACCGAGCCGGCGAGGAGGGCGAGCATGACCGCCCAGACGGTCTTCGTCGCATAGAGGAGCTGGACGAGACGCGCCATCACGCCGCCTCTGCCGCAACGCCGGCCATCAATTCGCCCAATCTCTCGGGCGTGGCTTCATCCGGCGTCATGATGCCGGTGATGCGGCCGCGATACATGACGGCGATGCGGTCGGCGATGTCCATGACGTGCTCGAGCTCGGTCGACACGTAGAGGACGCCGACGCCGGCCTTCTTCAGGTCGAAGATGGTGTTCTGGACGAATTCGATGGCGCCGATATCGAGTCCCTTGCAGGCCTGCATGACGACGAGGATGCGGGGCTTCGCTTCGATCTCGCGCGCCAGGATGACCTTCTGCTGGTTGCCGCCGGAGAGGAAGCGCGCCGGCTGCTGCGGCGAGCGCAGGCGCACGTCGTAGCGCTTGACGAGGTCCGCCGCGTTCCTCGCCATGTAGGCGAAATCGAGGATGCCGCGGCGCGAGGCGGGCGGACGGTCATAGTCGCGCAGGACGAGGTTGGTGGCGACCGGATAGTCGAGGACGAGGCCCGTCTGCTGGCGGTCCTCGGGCACGAAGCCGATGCCGGCCTCGTTCTTGCGCGCCTTGACGTCGAGCGGGCCGATATCGCGACCGCCCACCAGGATCTTTCCGCCCTCGAGCGGCCGCAGCCCGGCGATGACCTCGCTCAGCTCGCGCTGCCCGTTGCCGTCGACGCCGGTGACGCCGAGCACTTCGCCGGCCCTGAGCTCGAAGCTGAGGCTGTCGAGAGCGCGCACGCCGCGGTCGTTGGCGGCGACGAGATCGCGGGCCTCGAGGATGATGCCGCCGGGCGCGCTTTTCACCCGCTTCAGATTCGTGATCACGTCGCGCCCGACCATGCGCCGCGCCAGTTGCCGCGATGTCGTGTCCTGGGCGTCGACCTCGTCGGTGACCTTGCCGTGGCGCATCACCGTCACCCGGTCGGCGACCTGCATCACCTCCTCGAGCTTGTGGGTGATGAACAGGATGGTGTGGTTGGCGGCGCGCAGGGCCTTGAGGCTGTCGAGGAAGGAGCCGATCTCGCTCGGCGCCAGAACGCTGGTCGGCTCGTCGAGGATGAGGACCTCGGCCTTGCGGTAGAGCGCCTTCAGGATCTCGACGCGCTGGCGCATGCCCATGGGCAGCGTCCAGATCTCCGCGCCGGGATCGATGTCGAAGCCGATGCCGTGGGCGAGCTCGCGGATGCGCTTCTCATGCGCCCTGAAGTCGACCTGCTCGAGGCCGCGCCCGAGGCCGAGCACGATGTTCTCGGTGACGGTGAGGGAGTTCACCAGCATGAAATGCTGATGGATCATGCCGATGCCATGCGCGATGGCGTCACGCGGCGAGGTCAGCCTGAGCGGCCGGCCGTTGAGCAGGATGCGGCCTTCGTCGGGACGGTAGAGCCCGTAGAGGATATTCATCAGGGTCGTCTTGCCGGCACCGTTCTCGCCCAGGATCGCATGGATGGCGCCCTTGGCGACGGCGATCGAAACCCTGTCGAGCGCCGTGAACGCGCCGAACGACTTCGTGATCCCATCAATGACAATGTGATCCATCGATCCTGCCGCTGTGAGAGGCGGCGGGGAGCCTGGAACGCTTCCCCGCCGATGCATGATCAGGACGGGCTCAGGGCGTCAACTCGCCCGACTTCATCTTCTCGGCGAGCGCCAGGACCTCCTTCTGGACGTCTTCCGGCACCGCTTTGTGGAACGACCCGATGCGGGCGGCCTCCGGGGTCTTCAGGTCGAAATTGTAGTTCTTGCCTTCGAGCTTGCCCTCCTGCGCGAGCTTGATGTAGTCGAGCATCGCTCCCTTGATGTCGAAGATGGCCGACTGCAGCACCGTGTCCGGCCAGTCGGCGATGGCGTCGTAATAGAGGCCGAAGCCCCACACGCCCTTTTCCTTGCACGCCTGCAGGCTGCCGATCACCGCATTGTCCATGGTCGGGAAGATGACGTCCGCACCTTCCGAGATCTGGTTGAGGGCGGCTTCCTTGCCCTTGGCGATGTCGTCCCAGTCGTTGGTGTAGGCGGTGAAGACTTCCTTGCCGCCGGCCGCCTTGAAGCCTTCCTCATAGGCCGAGTTGAGATCGAGCGAGAACTTGATCTTCTGGCCGCCGATCCAGCCGGCCTTGCCGCTCTTCGACATCTTGCCGGCGATATAGCCCATGAGATAGCCGAACTGGCGGAAGTTGAAGTCGGCGGAGGCGATGTTGCCTTCGCCGATCTGGCCGTTGTTCACCACGAAGATGGTGTCGGGATAGCGGGAGGCGACGCGCTTGGCGGCGTCCTGGAATTCGCCGCCATGGCCGATCACCACCTTGTAGCCGCGCCTCGCATAGTCGGCCATCGCCTCGGCCTGGTCGGCCTGGGCCACCTTCTCGCTATAGGCGACCTCGATGCCGAGCTTGTCCTTGGCCTGCATGATCCCTTCATAGCCGGACTGGCTCCACGACTTGTCGGTGATGTTGCCGGGCATGACGATGGCGACCTTGATCGCGTCCGCCGCGGCGGGCTTGAGCACGGCGAGACCGGCGGCCGTGCCGCATATCGCAATGAATGACCTTCTGCTGACGATCATCTGTCTCTCCCTTGGATTGTTGATTTGCCGCGGCTTCGCCACGGTCGTTCTTCGCGAAGTGCAGTCTTGATCAGGATTTACTTATAGTCGATATTAAATAAATGAACTTTATTTCCATCCGGACTTAAGTATGTTGCGCGAAGCCAAGTCGCAGATCGCCCTCGACGGCATCGATGTCAACCTCCTGCGCATGTTCTGCGTCATCGTCGAGAGCAACGGCTTTTCCGCCGCCCAGGCGCGCATGAACGTTTCCGCCGCCGCGGTCTCGAGCAAGATGGCGGCGCTCGAGGACAGGCTCGGCCTGCGCCTGTGCCAGCGCGGACGGGCCGGCTTCAGCCTGACCAGCGAAGGCCAGAAGGTCTACGAGGCGGCGACCGCCATCTTCAAGTCGCATGTCGCCTTCGTGCGCGAGGTGAGCCAGCTGCGCGAGGAGCTTGCCGGCCGGCTCGAGATCGGCGTCGTCGATTCGACCGTCACCAATCCCGACATGCAGCTCTCCGACCTGGTGCGCCGCTTCAGCGTGAAGCACCCCCAGGTGCATCTGGCGCTGCATGTGATGGAGCCGCCCGACATCGAGCGGGCTTTGCTCGAGGGCAAGGTGCAGATCGGCATCTCGGCCTTCTATCACCATGTGCCGGGTCTCCAGTACCGCCCGCTGCTCGAGGAGCTGCACGAGCTCTATTGCGGGCGCGGCCACGCGCTGTTCGGCCGCGCGCCCGACCGCATCGACATGGCGGAGCTGCGCGACTGCCGCTATGTCATCCGCAGCCATCTGCCGAGCCATGTCGAGCTCGCCAACGACAGCGTGACCGGCGGCGCCACCGTGACCGACATGGAGGCCATGGCGCATCTGGTGCTCTCCGGCCAGTTCATCGGCTTCATGCCGGTGCACTATGCCGCCGTCTGGACGCGCAGCGACCACATGCGTCCGGTCCTGCCCGGGCGCTTCTCGCACAAATCGACCTTCGAGATCGCGATCAACTCCGAGAACCGGCTGGACCGCCTGACGGTGGCATTCCTGCAGCAGATCCGGCCTTGAGCAGTCCCGGCGCCTCATGTTTGCGCCGGGCATATTCACTATGCCTCTCCGGCCGGTCTACAGTAAGGGCACCTCGACAGCGCCAGGGGAGGGGGCACTCATGATACTGCGTATCGTCCTGTTGATCATCGGCAGCCTGATGGTTCTCATGGGCCTGGTATGGATCGGTCAGGGCAGCGGCTATTTCCCCTATCCGGCCGAAAGCTTCATGATCGATCAGACGCCCTGGATCTACTGGGGTCTGATCCTCGCCGCCGCCGGCCTCGTCGTCATCGTCCTTTCCCGCAAGCGCCGCCGGAAATAGACGGCCTTCAGTGCCGCCGTTCCGCGCCATGCTCACATGCGGGCGAGGAGGAGGATTTCCCGGTTGCCGGCATCGAACAGGATGAGCTTGCCGCGCCGGTCGTCGACCATCCAGCGATGGGCGTCGCCGAGAGCGGCGAGGAACTTGTCCTCCTGGTCCATGATCGCGGGCGGGCAGGCCTTGCGGGTCGCGGCCAGCGGGCCGAAGCTGATCTTGTCGCCGGTGATGGCGGCCTTGCCGCCGAAGCCGTTGCAGCCGCCGCTGCCGGTGACCTTGCCGTCCGCGGCGATCTCGATCGTGCTCTGCAGATTGTCGATGACGCCGCCATTGCGGATCGATTCCGCCAGCCATTTGCCTTTCGGCGTCGAGGGATCGGATGCCCGCGCCGCGACGCGCTGGACCCTGAGATCCGGCTGGATGGGCCCGTTGGCGACCGGCTTGGGAGTGGCGGTGCCGAACCACACCTTGCCGTCGACCAGGATGCGGGCCCGCAGCGCATAGGAGTGGCCGCGCCGCAGGCGCCTGTCGTCGAAAGCCAGGCGATAGGGTATGGGCATGCGGTTGCGCGTCCGCACCCGGGCGACGCCGATGACGCTCGAGGAGGCATCGGCGCGCGACACGCGCAGCAGGCTCACCTCGAGGATCGCGTTGGGCGGAAGCGAGATGCGCTCGCGATAGGAAACGGTGCCGCGCAGCGTCTTCACCTTGGCCCATGCCGGTGCCGCCGCGGGCAGGGCCAGCGCCAGTACGGCATAGCCCAGAAGCCTGCGCCGCGACACGATTGCGATGGATTTTCCGTTGCCCATGGCCGTCTCCTCCAGCGGCCTCCTGATAGGGCCAGATTTATGTCCTTATTAGGGAGAGGGCCGGCCGTCCGCAGCCGAGGCCGGCCTGACCGATTTGTGCGTGCGGGCGGCTTCGTAGGCGGCCTCGACCAGGGCACAGGTCTTGAGATTGTCTTCGCCGGAAGTGTCCGCGGCGACGCCGGCGCGCAAGCGCTCGAGCATGTGGCGGTTGGCATGCAGCACCGCTTCCTGCGACACGTGCCAGGGCCTGCTCGTCCACGGCAGGAGCGGCCCGCCGATGGCGTCCTCGAAGGTGAGACCCTGGGTGGTGACGGTCATCTTCTCGCCCCTGGTCACGACGAGCGAGCCGCCATCGCCCTCGATCTCGATCAGGGTTTCAGGAAAGGGGTCGTTGCCGCGCTTTGCGGCATAGGTCGCCTCCACGACCGAGACGGCGCCCGAAACATGGCGCATCATGATGGTGGCGGTGTCTTCCGCCTTGATGCCGGGATTGCGCTTCTGCGTCTCGCAGCTGAGATGCTCCACCTCGCCGAGGAAATAGCGCGCGAGATCGAGCACATGGATGCCGACGTCCTGGATCGCCAGTCTGTCCTCCTGCGCAAGATAGGGCTGGCCGCGATAGACGTCGAAGCCGGTGCGCCAGGAAAACCGCGCCCAGCTCGGCGTGCCGATGGTTCCCTGCTCCAGCACCGTCTTCACCTTGCGCATGCCGGTGGCGAACCGGAAGTTCTCGTGGACGGCGAGCCAGGCGCCGTGGCGGCGCGCCGTCTCCACGATCGCGACGCAGTCCTTCCATGTCGGAGCCAGCGGCTTCTGCACGACGGCGGCAATTCCGCGCTCGGCGGCGATCGCCGCCAACTCGCGATGAGTGTCCATCCGGGTGGCGATGTCGACCAGATCGATCCCGACGGCGTCCAGCATCTCGGTCATCCGGGTGAAATGCGGCACGCCGAAGCCGGCGCCTGCCGCTTCGGCCCTGGCCGGATCACGGTCGCAGACCGCCGCCAGCACCGCGCCTTCGGGCCTCAGGCTCGACCAGGCGTGAAGATGGTTCTGCGCGTAGAACCCGCAACCCACCACACCGACGGCGATCTGTGTGCGCTCTTCCATCAGTCGTTCTCCGATTGCCGCGGCATGACAAGCCGGTCACACTACCACATGACATGCCGATTGCCCGGCTTCGCATGGTGGACCGACGTCCGCTGTCGATGACGGCGCCCTGACCATGTCGGCGTCGCCGAGGCCGTCGACCGAGGAATCCGCGGCCGGTTCATTTGGAGGGCTGAAAAAGAGAGGAATCCGTAAGTACCTCGGTGAGGCATTGCGACAGCAAGGCGGTGGCGCGGCTGTGCTCGGCCTTGCGGTTGGCGAGATAGAAGGTATCGAAGTAGGCCATCTCGGCGTCGAGCAGGCTCCTCATTTCGCCGCGATCGACGAAGGGCTGCGCGAAATGGACGGGAAGATAGCCCAGAAACCGTCCTGAGTTTATGAGGATAGCCAGGGTCTCCATGTGGGATGTCATGGCCCGGTGGTCGAATGCCTCCTGCCCGGCGCCGGGGCCTTTCATGTAGGATCGCGCAACATAGGCAAAGCGCTTGACGACCGCGACGCTGAGCGGCTCCACGTGGGAGTAAAGAAGATGGTCGCGTCCGCAATAGAGGCGTTGCTCCTCGTTGAAGAGCGGCTTGGCGCTGACCGAAGGATGGCCTTCCGCGATCGGCGTGAGGATCACGGAGTAGCGGCCGTCCAGCAGTCTCTGCAGCAGGTCCTGGGGCGAGCTGATCTCGACATGCAGGATCACCTTCGGCGCAAGCCCGCTGAATCGCGCGATGGCCTGGTCGAGGCGCGCAGCGGAATTGGTATGCATGGCATCCACCGTGCCCAGATGGACCGTCCCGGTCAGCTCGCCGCGCACGGAGCCGACGATTCCGGCGAAGTTTTCGATCGACCGCAGCAGGTTTTCGGCGGCCTCATGAATAAGCACGCCTTCGGGCGTGAGCGAGAAGCCTTTTCGTCCACGCTCGCACAGCCGGACCCCGAAACGGGTCTCGAGGTGAGCGATGTGATTGCTGATGGTTCCGGGAGTCAGGCCAAGCTCATCCTGTGCCGCAGCAAAGCCCTCATGGCGGGCCACGGCCTGGAATATCCTCAGCAGTCGCAGGTCGGTGGGAGAAAAGCTGGGGGCAGCCTGACGAGCCATACGCTGAAATTTATCATAGTGAAGCATGAAACAAAGTGATTTTTCAGTCTTTCATGCGTGTCTATGCCTGCATGCTCCACCGCCACAGAAGCGGGAGAACAAAGGAGAGGAGCATGCTCAAGAAACTGATCGGCGTCGCCATCTTCGCCTCATCTCTGGCCCTCGCCGGCCTTGCCGATGCCGGCACGCTGAAGATCGGCCATTCCACCTGGGTCGGCTACGGGCCGTTCTACGTCGCCCGCGACATGGGCTTCTTCAAGGAGCAAGGGGTGGATGTCGAACTGGTGATCATGGAGGACACGCCGATCAAGATGGGCGCGCTGATGGCCGGCCAGCTCGATCTCGTCGCCTCCACGGCGGATGAGTTCCCGATCTACATGAAGCCGGGCATCGGGCTTCACTATGTGCTGGCCGTCGACAATTCCAAGGGCGGCGACGGCATCGTCGCCCGCAAGGACATCACCAGCATAGAAGCCCTCAAGGGGAAGAAGGTCGCGTTCGAGCAGGGCTCGGTCTCGCAGTTCTTCCTCAATGCGCTCCTCAAGGACGCAGGGCTGAGCCAGGACGATATCGAACCCGTCAACATGGCGGCCACCGACGCAGGCGTTGCCTTTGCCGCCGGGCAGGTCGATGCGGCGGTCACCTGGGAGCCGGCCCTCAGCCAGGGCGCCAAGGCGGAGCATGGCCACATCCTCCTGACCAGCGCCGAAAAGCCCGGGCTCATCACCGATGTGGTCGCGGCGACGGATGCCACGCTCAAGGACAAGGCGGAGGATGTGAAGGGCTTTGTGCGCGCCTGGTACAAGGCGCTCGATTACATCAAGTCCAACCCGGAAAACGCCAACATCCTCATGGCCAAGGGTGTGGGCGGCTGGCTCGAGGATCCCAAGGTCTTTGCCGAGACTCTTTCCGGCATCGAATATCTCGACAAGGGCAAGAACCAGGAGCTGTTCGGGACCGCCGGGGCGCCCGGACAGATCAGCAGAACGCTGGGCGCCGCCCTCGACATCTGGAAAGGCTTCGGCCGCGTCCAGGTCGATGTCAGGCCCGAGGACATGATCGACTACAGCTTCATCGGTGGGTAGGGTCATGACCGCGATGCTGGGCACGATAGACCGCGTACTGACGCCGCGCCGCGCCATCTCGCCGGCGCTCGGCCTGGGAGCCGGCAGCGCGGTGGCCGCCGTCATCCTCGGAGGTTGGGCGGTCCTCACCTATGGCGGGCTGGCGGACACGACTTTCCTCCCCGCCCCGCACAGCGTCGTGAGCGCTTTCTGGAAAGTGTTGCTGGACGGGTCGTTGTTGCGCAACGCCTGGGCCAGCCTCGTCGTCATCAATCTCGGCTTTTTCCTGTCGTCCCTGCTCGCCATTCCGCTCGGAATCATGATGGGAAGCTTCCGCATCGTACAGGCCGCCCTCGAGCCCGCGGTCAACTTCACCCGCTATCTGCCGGTGACGTCGATGATCCCGCTGCTCATCCTGTGGATCGGCATCGGCATCGAGGAGAAGATCGCCATCATCTTCCTCGGCACCTTCTTCCAGCAGATCGTGATGTTTGCGGACGTCTCGGCCCGCGTTCCCAACGAGCTGTTCAATGCTGCCTATACGCTGGGTGCCAGCAAAAGACAGGTGATCACGCGGGTTCTGCTTCCCGCCACCCTGCCCGGCGTCATCGACACGCTCAGGGTGACCATGGGCTGGGCGTGGACCTATCTCGTCGTCGCCGAGCTCGTCGCCTCGAGTGCGGGCCTCGGCTACATGAGCATGCAGGCGATGCGCGGCCTGCATGCCGATCTCATCTTCGTCGCCATCCTGGTGATCGGCTTGCTCGGCCTCGTCACCGACCAGATCTTCAAATGGATCAAGCACGCGGTGCTGCCCTGGGCGCGGCAACGGTAAGGAGCGGATACAATGGGAACTGTCACGGTTGAATCCCTCGATCTCCGGTTCAAGGCGGGTGCCGGCAGCGATATCATTGCCCTCAACAATCTCTCGATGACGATTCCCGACAAGCAGTTCGCGGTGATCGTCGGTCCTTCGGGCTGCGGCAAATCGAGTCTGCTCGACATCATTGCCGGCCTGAGGGAGCCGAGCGGCGGCATATGCCGGCTCGACGGCAAGCCGATCGGCGGGCCGGCCAGGGAGCGCGGCATGGTATTTCAGAACTATTCGCTCTTCCCCTGGCTCACCGTGCTGAAGAACGTGGAGTTTGGCCTGTCGCTGCAGGGAAGGCCGGCGGGGGAAACGACCGAGCGAGCCCGTCATTATGTCGATGCCGTCGGATTGTCGAGCTTCGAGAATGCCTATCCCAATCAGCTGTCCGGCGGAATGAAGCAGCGGGTGGCCATTGCCCGGTCGCTGGCCAACGATCCCGAAGTGATCCTCATGGATGAGCCTTTCGGCGCGCTCGACAGCCAGACCCGGTCCGTCATGCAGCAATTGCTGCTCGGCATCTGGGAGAAGGAGCACAAGACCATCCTGTTCGTGACACACGACATCGACGAGGCGCTTTATCTCGGCGAGAAGGTTTATGTGATGTCGGCGCGGCCCGGTCGGATCATCGATACCATCCCTGTCGGTTTCGCGCATCCCCGCGGCTATGAGCTGTCGACCGAGCCCGCCTTCGTCGAGCTCAAGCGCCGCATCCAGCGCAGCCTGCACGCCGAGGTCCGCAAGGCGCTCGCCGCTGCGGCCTGACTTTCATTCACGGACCGACTTCGCAATTCAGGTGGACCATGTCTTCCAGAACGGATTCGCAATTCGACTTCATCATCGTCGGCGGGGGTTCCGCCGGATGTGTATTGGCGGCGCGCCTCAGCGAGGCGCATGACAACCGCGTGCTGCTCCTCGAGGCGGGCCCCCGCGACTGGCATCCGATGATCCACATGCCGACCGGCGAGATCTTCATGGTCGGCAGCAGCGTCGACTGGCAATTCAAGTCCGAGCCCGAACCGCGGCTTGGCGGCTATCGGGTGCCCTTGCCGCGCGGCAAGGTGCTGGGCGGCAGCTCGTCCATCAACGGTCAGATCTATTGCCGCGGACATCGTCGCGATTACGACGAGTGGCGGCAGCTCGGCAACGAGGGCTGGGACTGGGAGGGCGTCCTGCCCTATTTCCGCAAGGCCGAGCACTGGAACGGGCCGGCAGGTCCGTTGCGCGGGACGGCGGGTCCGCTGCGCACCGCTTTCGGCCGCTACAACAACGGTTTGGTCGAGGCGTTTATCGAAGCCGGCAAGCAGGCTGGCTATCCCTACAATCCAGACTATAACGGCGCCGATCCGGAAGGATTCGTCTATACCCAATATACCCACACCCATCGCTTTCCCATGCGGTGCTCGGCGGCGCGCGCCTATGTGTGGCCGGCGCTGAAGCGCAGGAATCTCACTTTATGGACCGGAGCGCGCGCGCAGCGGGTCGTTTTCAGCGGCAAGCGCGCCGTGGGCGTCGATGTGATCCATCGCGGACGGCGTGTCACGGTGACGGCGGGCCGCGAGGTCATTCTCTCGGCAGGCGCGTACCAGTCGCCGCAGCTCCTGATGCTGTCCGGCGCCGGAGATCCGGCCGAACTCGCCCGGCACGATATCGACTGCCGTCACGCGCTGCCCGGCGTCGGAAAAAACCTCCAGGATCATGTGGGCTCTTACGTCCAGCATCGTTGCCGCAGGCCCGTTACCTACTACAACATGCGCAACCCGCTGAAGCTCGCCCGGGCTGCGGCACAATATGCGCTCATGGGCCGCGGACCCCTGGCGGTCTTTCCGATGAATGCGATGGCTTTCGTGAAAAGCGACGGATCGCTGGAGCGGCCCGACATTCAGTATTACCTGGTGCCCACGGCCATGAACCCCAACGGGTCGAAGGACCATTGGCCCACCTATCACGGCTACAGCATTCACTGGTGCGGCTTGCGGCCGGAAAGCCGCGGGCGGGTGGACCTCAACTCGGCCGACCCGCAGGACGCGCCACGGGTCGTGCACAACTACCTTTCGAACAGGGCGGATCAGGCGCTGAACCGCTACGCCTTCCGCCTGGCTCGCGATCTCCACGCCCAAAGGGCATTCGATGCGTTTCGCGGCGAGGAGGTCGATCCGGGCCCCGGCTGCGTTTCGGACGCCGACATCGACGCGTTCATGACGAGGTTCATTTCCTCGCACTACCACCCGGTCGGCACATGCAGGATGGGCGATGACGACATGGCGGTGGTGGATTCGTCCCTGCGCGTCCACGGCCTTCAGGGCTTGCGGGTCGTCGACGCCTCGATCATGCCGAGGCTGGTCGGGGCCAACACCAATGCGCCCACGATCATGATCGCAGAGAAGGCGGCCGACATGATTGCCGGTGGCGCTTCGGCGCCGCGAATCCAGGATGAAAAGCACGCGGCGGACTCGTGCAGCCAGGGTCGGGAGGCCGGCGAAAGCCGCGCGGCGTGACCGGATGGAGATGCCGCTTCAGTCGACTTCGGGCGCGCCCGGGACCAGCCTGGCTGACCGGCCTCAGCCTCGATGGGCCGACGGCGAGGCCGTGACATCGCTGTGGGCGGCGACGTTGATATGCCGCTGCAGGCGGGTGGACTTGCCGATTCCCCAGACGATGGCCGATCTGATGTCGAGCAGCCCGCGCGGCCACCGTGTCCCCATGCGGCCATAGAGCCTGGAGAACTTCTGCGTGGCGTCCACGACGGGGCGGTGCCGCGCTTCCCAGGTGCGCAAGGCTTCGGGCACGCTTGCCTGCCGCTTGAGCTCCTCGGCGAGCACATAGCCCGACTGCATCGCCACGCCGGCCCCCTGGCCGAGATTCGGCGACATGGCATGGGCGGCGTCGCCGATGATGCACACCGATCCGCGATACCAGCCCGAGCATGTGACGTCGCTGAAGCCGGCCCAGCGGCCATTGTCCGTGAGCCTTTCGAGATAGGGCCGCAAGGCGGGAAACGAGCGGATCCATGTCTCCTTGTCCGCCGGCGAGATGCGCCCCGGCGCGTCAGCAGCCGGGCAGCACACGTAAAGATAGACCTTGTCGGGACTGACCGGCACGACGCCGACCCGCCGCCCGCCGTTCCAGTATTCCAGGGACCGGCCGGCGGCGTCTTCCGGCCGCCGTTCGATCAGATATCGTCCGCAGCCGTCCTCCAGGTCGACCACGGCCTTCGTCAATCCGACGGCGGTGCGGACGGCCGAATTCACGCCGTCGGCGCCGACGATGAGATCGGCCTTGACCTCGCTGCCGTCGGCAAATCGAAGCTCGCCCGCGGGCGTCGCGCCGGTCACCCGCGAATTGGTGACGATCGTCGCGCCGGCCCTCGCGGCGGCATTCGCCAGCGCCTTGTGCAGCTGGCTGCGCAGGATCGTGAACAGGCGGGTTCCCTGCATCATCCAGCCCGACTGGAGAAGGCGCTCACGCTCGTCGCGTATTTCCCAATACTGGTTGCGCTCGCCGCCCTCCGTCGCCTCGTCATAGGCGTCGATGGCCTCGAGCACTTTCAGGGCGTTTTCCCACATGAAGATGCCGGCGCCGATCTCGCGCAGCTCCTCGCCCCGCTCATGGACCCGCACCGTCCAGCCGGCCCGCGCCAATGCCGCCGCTGCCGTCAGTCCCGCAATTCCCGCTCCCGCAATCTCGGCCCGCATGGTCTCAACCCTTCCGACGATTCCCGATGACGAACATTGTGAACCTCTCGCGCGTCACAGGCTGAACTCGGCCAGGAGCCTCTGTCGCAGCCGGTCGGCGACCACCGCGAAAATCAGGATGGCCCCGATGACGACCATCTGAAGATAGGAGTCGATGCGCGCGAGGTTCATGCCGTTCTGGACCAGGCCGATGAACAGCGCGCCGAGCACGGCGCCGCTCACCCGGCCGACGCCGCCGCTCAGGCTGATGCCGCCGATGACGCAGGCGGCGATGGATTCCAGCGGCAGCGAGGCGCCGATATTCGCTTCGCCGGTCGCCAGCCGCGCCGTCAGCAGCAGTCCCGAGATCGCCGTCAGCGCGCTGCACAGGAGGTAGGCCGCGAGGAGGGTCGAGCGCTCGTTGACGCCCGACAGCCGCGCCGCCTTCGGGTTTCCGCCGATGGCATAGAAATAGCGGCCAAGCGTGGTGCGGTTCATGAGGACGTAGAGCAGCCCAACGATGAGCACAGCCGCGTAGATCGGCACCGGGATGCCGAGAAAGACCCCGAAACCGAATATCGCGCCGAACTCGTCCGGCATGCCGCGCACCGGCGTTCCGGAGGTCAGGTAGAGCGCCACGCCGAATCCGACCGATGCAAGCCCGAGCGTCATCATGAACGGCGATACGCCGAGATAGGCGACGCCGATGCCGTTGATCAGGCCCATCAGGGTCGCGCCGAGAAATCCGGCGGCGACGCCCAGCAGGATGACCAGGAAGAGGGCGTCCGGCATTGCGGGCAGGAGGTAGGCCATCACGAGCGCGCAGATCACCGAGCTCAGCGCAACCGTGACGCCCACCGACATGTCGATGCCGCCCGTGACCAGCGCGATCATCTGCCCGAGAGCGACGACGACGAGATAGGTGGATTGCCGCGCGACGTTCGTCAGGTTGCGCGCCGACAGGAAATGCTCGGAAGCCAGCGAAAAGATCACCACCGCCATGACCAGGAGGATCGGCAGGACGCCGATGCGGGCGAACAGCCTCTTGGCGGTCCTCGACAAGCTTGCGTTGCGGCCGTCAGTCATTGATGCCTCTTTCGAAAAAATGGCCGAGGACGCCTTCCTGGGAGATTTCCTCGCCGGCCAGCTCGGCGCGCAGCTCGCCCCGATACATGACATAGGCCCGATGGGCGAGATGAAGGATCTCGGGAAGGTCGGAGGAGATGAGGAGTATGGCGACGCCCGCCTCGCAGAGGTCGCGCATCATGGCGTAGATCGCGGCCCGCGTTCCCACATCGACGCCGACGGTCGGCTCGTCGAAGATGACGACCCTGGCCTTGCTCGCCAGCGCCTTGGCGATCATGATCTTCTGCTGATTTCCGCCGGAGAACTGCTCCACCTGCTTTTCGAGATTGGGCGGACGCAGATCGACCCGCCGTGAAAGATCGGCCGCGAGCTCCCCCTCGGCCGCAAGCTTGATCCATCCGCGCGCCGACAGATGCGGCTGGAACAGGTTGGCAAGGGCGATGTTTTCGCGGGCGCTGCGGTTGAGGATGAGGCCTTCGCCGCGGCGGTCGGAGGGAAGATAATATAGTCCGCGCCGGATCAGGTCGCGCACCGGCGCCCGGGTCACGTCTTCGCCGTCGAGCCGGATTTTGCCCTGCCGCAACTTTTCGAGGCCGAAGCAGGCGCGCCCGACATCGCCCTTGCCGGAGCCGACCAGGCCGGCGAGGCCCACCACCTCGCCGCCGCGCACCGCGATGCTCACCTTGCGGACGGTCTGGCGCCGGGTGGTGAGATCGTCGACCTCGAGGCGGATGTCGGCCGGCCGGTGTCCGATGCTGGGGAAGACCTGATCGATGACGCGTCCGGTCATCAGTTCGATCAGGCGCTCGTCGCTGACTTCGCCGGCGGCCACCGTGGCGATTTTCCGCCCGTCGCGCAGAACCGTCAGCCGGTCGCCGATCCGCCTGATCTCGCCCATCCGGTGGGTGATGTAGATGACCCCGACGCCGTCTCCTTTCGCCGCGGCGATGAGGGCGAAGAGCCGGTCGGTTTCCCTTTCGGTGAGCGAGGCCGTCGGCTCGTCGAGAATGAGGATGGTGGGCGGTGCGCGAAACACCTTGGCGATCTCGACCATTTGCTGCTCGGCGCGCGACAGATAGGCGACCTGGCTGTCGGCGCGCAGCGGGAAGCCGAGCCGGTCGAGGATGTCCTGCGCCTGCCGTCTGGTCCGGCTCCTGCTCGTCAGGCCCAGCCACTTTTCTTCCTCGCCGAGAAATATGTTCTCGGCAACGGTCAGTTGCGGGACGAGGGAGAATTCCTGGTAGACCGCATTGATGCCGCTGGCGCGTGCCTGCTGGACCGAGTCGAACTCCACGGCCTTGCCGCCGACGCGGATCGTGCCCGAGCTTGGCCGCTGGGCGCCCGACACCAGTCCGATCAGCGTCGATTTGCCCGCGCCGTTCTCGCCGAAAAGGACATGGACCTCGCCGGGCCTGAGATCGAAATCGACATCGCGCAGCGCCTCGACCCCCGGATAGCGCTTGCAAAGTCCTCTCAATTCCAGGAGCGGATGTTCCCCGGCGGTGTCCGCCGGGGACGCGTGTGATGCGGTCGCAGTCAAGGCGGCTACTTAGTCCACGGTGAAGACCGGCTGGAATCCCGACGGTGCGATCGTGGAGGTGGGATCGAAGCTGCCGATGTTGTTCTGATCGACGACATAGAGCTTGGGCCCCACATGCTTGAGATAGTCTTTCTTCTCGAGGATCCGCACCGCCTGATCGACGCCGATGCGCGACTGGATGACCGCGGAATCGGTCGGCGCCGCGAGGACGCTCTTCTCCTTGATCAGGCTGACGATGCCCGGGGTCATGTAATATGAGACGATCTTGACCTTGTCCTGGAGGCTGCGCTCTTTCAGCACCTGGATCGCCGCTTCGGCGGTCACCGCCGTGCCGACAACATAGGAGATGTCGGGATGCGCCTCGAGGGCGTCCTCGACCAGCTTGAGCTGCACCTCCTTGCCCGTGTCGCCGTATCTGGTCTCGACGACCTCGATATCGCTGTTTTTTATGGCGTCGAGGAAGCCTTGATTTCCGGCCTCGACCCATCCGGCGCCCGCCGGGCCCGGGAACCAGCCCACCTTGACCTTGCCCGACCCCGCCGGATGGGCTTTCGCCAGATAGGCCCCCGCGGCGGCGCCCATTTCCCCGAAGGACACGAGCGACTTCGCCGCGATGTCGGTGGAGGTGACGCCGTTCACGAGATCGATCACCGGCACGCCCTGGCCGGCCAGTTCCTTGATCAGGTTGTTGAGCCCGTCCTGGGAGATGGCGCCCAGCAGCACGGCCTGCGCGCCGGCCGCCACGCAATCCTCGATCTGCGAGATCTGCTTGCTCAGGTTAGTGTATCCGCCGGCCTCGACGACCGTCATCTTCACGCCCTGGCGCTTGGCCTCTTCGGTGACGCCGTAGTCGACGGCGATCCAGTAGTCGTCCTTGAGATGGGGAACCGATACGCAGAGATTCAACTTCTCGGAGGCCTTCTCGAGAGGCGTGTAGTCCACGGCCTTGCGGGGGCTGGCCATGTCGAAGGGAGGATCCCACTCCTCGACGGCGATCGGGTACCAGTCGGATTGCGCGTGGGCGAAGCCCGTAATCGCGGCTAAGGCGGCAGCGGCCAATAAAGTCCGTTTCATGTTTTCACTCCCTGGCTGTTTGTTGTCGGCGTCACGATTTCTTTTCCGCGGCACATCACATATTCGACCTTGATGTTGCGCAGATCGTCCACCCCGGCCTCGCGCGGATCGCGGTCGACGGCGATCAGATCGGCGATCTTGCCCGGCGCTATGCTGCCGCGCTGGTCTTCCTCGCCCAGCGCCGCCGCGGCGTCGATCGTGTGCATGCGCAGCGCCTGGTCCAGGCTGACGGCCTCGTCCGGATCAATATGGTTGCCGGCATAGGTCTGCCGCTTCAGGCAGCACCAGATGCTGAAGAAGGGATTGGTCGCCTCGCGCTCCGAGCCGATCCATACGTCCGAGCTGCCCGAGAGATGCCAGCCCTGCGCCAGCAGGGTCTTGAACGGGAACCGCCCGCGCCGGCCGTGATCGCCGAGATAGTCGGGGAAATACTCTCCGAAGGTATAGAGGAAGACGGGCTGGGGCACCGGTATGATGCCGGCCTTCGCCCACAATTCGCTGGTCTGCTGCTGCGGCAGGAGGTTGCCGGCATGCTCGATGCGCGTCCGCAGCCGGCCCTGGCCGCCGCCGCCGAGCTCGATCAGCATGCGGCAGAGCCAATCCTGGGCGCGGTCGCCATTCGCATGTATGGCGAGCTGCAGGTTGTTCTCGCCCGCCATGTCGTAGGCGCGGCTGAAGAAGTGGCGGTCGAGGGCGATATTGCCGTTGAAGTCGTTATGGCCCTTGTAGCAGCAGTTGACCGCGGCGCTTTTCGCGGAGAAGCCGCCATCCGCGAAGAGCTTGAGGCCCTGGATCCGCAAGGCGGTCTCCGGCGCCGTCAGGCGCAGGTGATCGCGCCAGCGCCGGACCTTTTCGATGGCGAGCGTGCCGGGCGACCAGAGATAGACCCTGAGGCTGACCGGCAGGTCGCCCGCTTCGGCAAGATCGTTCATGCATTCGAGGCCGTCGATCGTTTCCGAGATCTCGCCGATCGTCGTGACGCCATGGCTGGTGAAGTACGTGCGCAGCCCCGTGGCGACCGCGTCGCGCAGCTGGTCGATGTCTGGCGACGGCAGCGGCAGAAGGGAATCCATCTCCTTGACGACGCCGGTCGGGTTTCCGTCCTCGTCGCGCACGACCTCGGGCCGGCCGGTGACGCTGTGCCGGGGCGGGCGATAGCTGCGGTCGATCCCGGCCGCCCCCAGCCCTTTGCTGTTGAGGACGGTGATATGTCCGCCGGCGCGCAGCGCGATGGGCCGGTCGCTGCTGATCTTGTCGAGCTCCTCGCGGGTGGGAAGCCGGCCTTCCTTGAGCTTCCTGTCGAAGAACAGGTTTGCCTGGCCGACGAGCCATTCGTCCCGGTCGAGTTCGGGCAGGAAGCTCAGGAGCTGATCGCTGACCGCGGCGACCGTGTCGCATTCCGGCGCGCGGCAGTCGGCGGTGCGGAAGCCGGTCCGGCAGACGACCTCGGCATGCGCATGGACGTCCACGAAGCCCGGCATGAGCGTGCGGCTTCCGAGATCCGTCACCGGCAGGTGCTTGAGCGCCGAGCGGGCCTCGTCCCTGGTCGTCGGCCGCACGATGCGGTCGCCGCGCAGGATGACCCCGTCCCAGTTCGGGGCGCTGTCGGGCTCCATCGTCAGCAGCCTGCCGGCCAGTAGGACGCGTTCCTGCACGTTTCCTCCATATCTCGATTTTCGAGATTTATCTTGGATTTCGGGTATGCTAACAAATGGCTCTCCGTTGTCAACCGCCGGGCGCGGAGTAGAATTCACGGGGTTCGAGGGAGGGGTGCTTGAACGACGATCCGGTGGACGGGAGGAAGACGGTCCCGCTCGAGCGTTATTTCCAGATTCTCGAGCTGCTCTGCGGGATTCCCGGGGGCCTCGGGCTTTCGGAGGTGGCGGCGCTTCTCGGCCTGCCGCGGGCGACGGCGCACCGGCTTCTGGCGAATATGCGCGCGGCGCGGCTGGTCGAGGTCGGCGCCGGCCGCGGGCAGCATTACGTCCTGGCCGGCCGCGTCCGCAAGCTCGCCTTGCTCGCGGCGGGCGACGACCTGATCGAGCTCTTGACCGCCAACATCCTGAAGCGGCTCAGCAGCGACGTGAACGAGACGACCTTCCTGGCGCGGCTCGAGGGGTCGACGGTGCACTCGGTCGCCATGGAATCGCCCGACACGCCCTGGCGCGGCTTCGTCCTGCCGGGAAAGATCCTGCAGCCCCATGCCACCGCCTCGGGCAAGGCGATCATGGCTTTCCAGCCGAGCGAGACGATCGATCGCGTGCTGTCGCAGCAGCTCGAGAAGCTCACGCCGAAGACGTTGACGGCGCCGAAGAAGATCGAGGCCCATTACGGCGTTATTCGCAAACGGGGCTATGCCACCTGCCTGGGCGAGGTGGATGAGAGCCTCGGCGCGATCGCCGTGCCCATACATATCGACCCGATCGGCGTCCGCTTCAGCCTCGGCCTTGTCGGGCGCCTGTCGAAGATCACGAGGCTCGTCGCCGACGACATTCACCTGCGGATGCAGAAGGATGCAAAATCCATCGCCTCGGCGATCCATCTCGGGAAAAACGGGCAGAAGTGAGGGAAGCTGGCGGCGGCATCCGATGAATCCCAAAAGTCATATTGCAAGCTTTTGAGGCAAAAAGCCCAGAAGCTTGCGATATCAATGCCGGCTATCTTCCGAAATTATCCCTCCCTCAACGGGTGGGCGTTCTCCACGGGCGACTAATTATCACCTTGCGGAAAAAGACGAGTTGGCAAAGGGCAGGCTATGTGGAAATGGATCAGTCCCCATTGCTGGCTGCCTGCACCGGAGAGTGTGGTAACCATCCGCTCAGGACCGCGGGGGATGATGTGCTGCGAATGAGGCCTGAGATCGGTTCAGGCGGCGCGGTCTATACGCGCGAGGCGCCAATTCCACGGCAAGAGCTGTGCGAGATCAGTGAT
>JBFWVM010000023.1:0-84343 GCA_050246735.1 Parvibaculaceae bacterium
TCGCACCTCCCGTCTCGGCCAGTATCTTCGTGATCGCCGCCGTCAAAGACGTCTTGCCATGATCGACATGACCTATCGTCCCGATATTGCAATGCGGCTTGTCGCGGTTGAACTTCTCTTTGGCCATTTCTACAACCCTGTTCTACGGCTCTGACTTCAATAAATTGGAGCGGGTGAGGGGAATCGAACCCCCGTCATCAGCTTGGAAGGCTGTTGCTCTACCATTGAGCTACACCCGCCCGGGAACTCGCAACTCCTCAGACCTCGGCCACTCAGCCGGCGTTCAGATCCTGCCCCCGCAAGCGATGGTGGGGGAAGTAGGACTCGAACCTACGAAGGCGAAGCCAGCGGATTTACAGTCCGCCCCCTTTGCCGCTCGGGACATTCCCCCGAATCGCCGTATTGAGCTTGAGCCAAACGCCAATGAGCCCGGGTGTTGCCCGGGCCCTTGAGTGGCGGCTTTATGCGCGCCGGGCCTGGGCCTGTCAACCGCAAAAAGGCGAGGTCTTACAAGGATTGAGCGGCAATGGACTTCGTATATAAGCTCGCGCATGGCCGATCACCAGAAGCCCCTTCACGCGACCGATGAAAAGGAGCGCCTTTACGGCGTCCACACCGTCGCCGAGGCCCTGAAGAACCCGAAACGCAGGTTTATCAAGCTCCTGGCCACCAGGAACGCCGCCGACCGCCTGAAATCCGAGATCGCCCGGGCCGGGCTCACGCCCGAGCCGGCTCTGCCGCGCGAGCTCGACCGGCTCCTGGGCCCCGACGCCGTCCACCAGGGCCTGGTCCTCGACTGCAAGCCCCTGCGCCAGCCCCGGCTCGACCAGATCCCCCGCCGGGGCGTGGTGGTCCTCCTCGACCAGGTGACCGACCCTCATAATGTCGGGGCCATCATGCGAAGCTGCGCCGCTTTCGGCGCGACGGCGCTCGTCGCCACCGCCCGGCACAGCCCGGAGGCCTCGGGCGTCCTGCTCAAATCGGCCTCCGGCGCCTATGAGCACGTCCCCTTCGCCAAGGTCACCAACCTTGCCCGCGCCATGGAGGAGCTGCGCGGCTACGGCTTCCTGCTCCTCGGCCTCGACAGCGAGGCTCCGGCCGATATCGGCGATGCCCGGCTCGCGCGGCCCCTGGCGCTCGTCCTCGGCGCCGAGGGCAAGGGCCTGCGGCAGCTGACGCGCCAGACCTGCGACGTCGTGACGAGGCTCGACATGCCGGGCGGGATCAAGAGCCTCAACGTCTCGAATGCCGCGGCGGTCGCCCTCTATGCCCTGCACCGCTCGGAAGGCTCTCCTTCCGAAAAAGCGTGAGCGTCGCCGCGCCGGATCGGCTAGGACGGCGGTTCCGCCCCATGGGAATCCAGCTGTGACGACCGCCGAGAACGCCAACGCTCCGTCCCATCAAGAGACCGTCTTCGCGGTCTTGAGCGCGCTCAGCATCTGCCACCTGCTCAACGACATGATGCAGTCGCTGCTGCCCTCGATCTATCCGATCCTCAAGGACAGCTATCAGCTCGATTTCAGCCAGATCGGCTTCATCACTCTCGCCTTCCAGCTGACCGCCTCCCTGCTGCAGCCGGTGGTCGGCATCTTCACCGACCGCTATCCGCAGCCCTATTCGGCCGCGGTCGGCATGGGGGTCAGCGTCGTGGGCCTCGCTCTCATCGCGACGGCGAATTCCTATCCGCTCCTGCTCATGGCGGCGGCCTGCGTCGGCGTCGGCTCGTCGATCTTCCATCCCGAATCCTCGCGTGTGGCGCGCCTCGCCTCCGGCGGACGGCACGGCTTCGCGCAGTCGCTGTTCCAGGTGGGCGGCAATGTCGGCTCGGCCATCGGTCCCCTGCTCGCGGCGCTCATCATCCTGCCCTATGGCCAGAAGAGCGTCGCCTGGTTCATGGCGGCGGGCGTCGTCGCCATGGGGCTCCTCACCTTCGTCGGCCGCTGGTATTCGACGCATGGCCGCGCCCGGGTCGCGGGGACATCGAAGCGCACCCATATCGCCCATCTCTCGCAGGGCCGCATCGTGCTCTCGATCGCGGTGCTGGTGGCGCTGGTCTTCTCGAAGTTCGTCTACATGGCCTCCCTCGGCAATTACTTCACTTTCTACCTGATCGATACGTTCGGCGTTTCGGTCCACAGCTCGCAGCTCTATCTCTTCGTCTTCCTGGCCGCGGTCGCCGCCGGAACGTTCCTCGGCGGCCCCCTCGGCGACTATTTCGGCCGCAAATATGTGATCTGGTTCTCCATCCTGGGCACGGTGCCGTTCACGCTGCTCTTGCCCTATGCCAGCCTCGGATGGACCCTGGTGCTCGCCATCGTCATCGGTCTCATCCTGTCCTCGGCCTTTTCGGCGATCGTCGTCTATGCCCAGGAGCTCGTGCCGGGCCGCACCGGCATGATCGCCGGCCTGTTCTTCGGGCTCGCTTTCGGAATGGGAGGTCTCGGCGCCGCCATCCTCGGCGAGATCGCCGACTGGACGAGCATCGGCTATGTCTACAAGATCTGCTCCTTCCTGCCTTTGATCGGGCTGGTGACCTGGTTCCTGCCCAATATCGAGGGCAGCCGCACGAGAGCCAAGGCATCCGGCTGACGGGCTTGAACGTTGCGCGACGGGACCGCGCCCGCTATATGCGGGGGCGCGCGCGGCCGGAATAGCTCAGCGGTAGAGCAGCGGTTTTGTAAACCGAAGGTCGGGGGTTCAATCCCCTCTTCCGGCACCATCAGCAGCGTTCCCCACATTTCACGTCTTTGACCAGCCACGGCAGGGTGCCGCGCCGGCGCCGATGGAACTTTTGACGGCGAAAAGCATTGTCTTGGGCATCGACAGCACTCTGAATGCGAGGTTTTTCGTGGCAAAAGCAACAAGGGCGCGTCCCCGGCGGACGAGCCGACACCGGGAGCCCACCGCCGGCAGACTCTTCGACGACGCGCTTTCGCTGGCCTCGACGCTTGCCGACAGCCGCAAGCGCGCCGGCGCCGACCGCATCGGCGAGGTCGCCTCCGCGACCCGCGAATTCGGCGCGAGCCTGGACGACTTCCCTCAGCTCAGGCGCTACAGCGACGCCGCCGCGGACAATCTCGACGACCTCGCCGACTATGTCGCGGCGACCGGCATCCCGGACATGCTCGAGGACTTCGCCGGCTTCGCCAGACGCCAGCCGATCGCCACCCTGACGCTGAGCGTGGCGGCGGGCCTCGCCTTCACCCAGCTCATGCATGGCTGGCCGGTGCCGGCGAAGAAGCCCCGGGCGTCCTCCAATGGCCGCGGCAAGAAGCGGAGGCGGCGGCGCAAGGCTCTGAACTAGGAGTGGCGTGATGGCGGAACAGGAAGGCAGGCCGGCCGACGAAACTCTGAGCGCAGCCTTCGAACAAGTGAAGCGTGACGCCGCCGCATGGGCTTCCGCCGAACAGGAGCTGCTGCGCGCGCGCGCCGGCCGCGCCGTCAGGCGCATCGAGCTTGCGGCCCTCCTGACCATGGGCGCGCTCATGGCGGTCGTCGCCGCGGCGATCACCTTGGCCAACATGTTCGTGGACATGCTGTCGCCCTCTCTCGGACCGGTATTGGCGGGCCTCGCGGTAGCCTTGGCCCTCCTCGTCGCGGGAGCCCTTCTCGTTCTTTGGGTCAAGTCGCTTCTGCACACGAGACTGACCGGCGGGCGCACGCTGGACGGCGCAAAGGTCATATGGAGCGCCCTCAATGAGCCGAATTGATGCGATCGAGGCGGAAGCCGACCGCCGCCGCGCGGCTTTCGCCGCGAGCCTCGCCAGGCTCCGCCGCAAGCTGACCCCTCTGGGCTTGGCCGATGAGGGCCTGCGCCGGCTCGATCCCCAGGCTCATGCGGTGGATGTGGTCGGCCAGTCGCTCCGTAAGAATCCCCTGCCGGCCATACCGCTGCTGCTGGGGCTGGGCTGGCTCGCCCTGAATGCGCGCCGGCCCTCCAGGCCGGCAAAGCCTGGAAAGCTCAAACGCTCCAGGCGCAAAGCCCTCGTTGCATCGCAAAAGAAGGAACCACAGGATGAAAACGACGACCAGAAAACGCAGAGCGACTAAGACGGGCCGCAAGACGGGCAGGAAGTCCGCTGCGCGGCTCCTTCAGGACAACGCCGGAACAGCGCTGCGTCGCGGACGCGATACGATCAATCGCGCCTATGACTGGGCGCATGAGGCGGCCGGAAGCGCCCATCTCGGAGATCTGCGGATGCCGCGCCGCCGCGACATCGCGCAACTGACCGAAGCCAATCCGCTGCTCCTCGGCGCGGTGGGACTCGGCCTCGGCGTGGCGATCGCCACGCTGTTTCCGCGCGGCGCCGGCCGGCGGTCGGGCGGCGGTCCGGCGAACGGCTCGGAACCGCCGGTGAGAACGGCAGGCCGCCGGCGCCGGAAAGGCCGCCGAAGCGTCAAGAGCCGGACGAACGAGGCCGCGGTGGGTTGATCATTTCAAGCGGTTCAACGCTTCCTTGAGCTTGTCGCGCTGGGCGGCGAGCGCCGATCTGCGCTCGCGTGTCTCTTCGAGCACCTCCTCCGGCGCCTTGGCGACGAAGCCTGGATTGCCGAGACGGCCCTCGATGACCGCAATGTCCTTCTCGGCTTTCTCGAGCTCCTTGCCGAGCCTCGCGCGCTCGGCGGCGAAATCGATGACGCCCTCGAGCGGAAGAGCGAGGGTCGCTTCGCCCAACACCATTTGCGCCGAGGAAGCCGGCACCCGGTCCTCGAAATTGATCGCCTTGAGCCGTGCCAGCCGCATGATCTCCTGCTCCCAGGTCGCGGCGCGGCGGCGGGATTCCGTATTGGCGCCGACGATGGCGCAATCGATCCTGGCGCCGGCGGGTATGTTCATTTCCGAGCGGACCGAGCGGACCTGCGAGATGAAATCGACGACCCATCTCATCTCGGCGTCGACCTTCGCGTCGCCCAGGCCCTCATAGCTCGGCCATTCGGCGACGATGAGCATGCCTTGCGCTTCGCTCTTGCGCCAAAGCTCCTCGGTTATGAAGGGCATGAAGGGATGGAGCAGCAGCAGGATCTGGTCGAGCACCCACTGCGCGCAATGCCGGGTCTCGGCCCCGGCCGCCGCGTCGCTGCCGGCGAGCACCGGCTTGATGAGCTCCAGGTACCAGTCGCAGAACACGTTCCAGACGAAGCCGTAGAGGCTGCCCGCCGCGTCGTTGTAGCGATGCTCCTCGATGGCTCCGGTCACCGCGTCGCGCGTCCGCGCGACCTCGCCGGCGATCCAGCGGTTGACGGTGACGCGCGCGGCGATCGGATCGAAATCGGGGTCGCGCCGGGCGCCGTTGATCTCGCAGAAACGCGCCGCGTTCCACAGCTTGGTGCCGAAATTGCGGTAGCCCTCGACGCGCTGGGTCGACAGCTTGATGTCGCGGCCCTGGGCCGCCATGGCGGCCAGCGTGAAGCGCAGCGCATCGGCCCCGAACCGGTCGATGAGATCGAGCGGGTCGATCACGTTGCCTTTCGACTTCGACATCTTCTGGCCCTTCTCGTCGCGGACCAGCGCATGGATGTAGACGGTGTGGAAAGGCTTCTCCTTCATGAAGTGAAGCCCCATCATCATCATGCGCGCGACCCAGAAGAAGATGATGTCGAAGCCGGTGACCAGCACGTCGGTCGGATAGTGGCGCCCGAGCTCGGGCGTCGCATCTGGCCAGCCGAGCGTCGAGAACGGCCACAGCGCCGACGAGAACCAGGTGTCGAGCACGTCCTCGTCGCGCCGGAGCAGCGTGCGGGTGCCGTAATGGCGCTGCGCCGCCGCCAGCGCCAGATCCTCGGATTCCTCGACGAAGACCTCGCCGTCCGGGCCGTACCAGGCGGGGATCTGGTGTCCCCACCACAATTGCCGCGAGATGCACCAGGGCTGGATGTTGCGCATCCATTCGAAGAAGGTCTTTTCCCAGTTCTTCGGCACGAAGACCGTGTCGCCCCTCTCGACCGCCGCGATGGCGGGCTGGGCGAGGGTCCCGGCATCGACATACCACTGCTCGGTGAGCCACGGTTCGATGACCACGTCGGAGCGGTCGCCATGCGGGACCTGGTGGACGTGAGGCTCGATCCTGTCGACCAGCCCCTGCTCTTCCAGCATGGCGACGATCCGTTTGCGGGCCGCGAAGCGGTCGAGACCGTGCAGCGCCAGGGTCGGGGCCGGCACCTCGGCTTCGCGCAGGAAATCCTCGTTGCCGGCGAGCAGCATCTTGCCGAACTGGTCGAGCACGTTGATCTGGGGCAGATCGTGGCGCTTGCCGACGTCGAAGTCGTTGAAATCGTGCGCCGGCGTGATCTTGACGGCGCCCGTGCCCTTTTCGGGATCGGAATATTCGTCCGCCACGATCGGGATCAGGCGGCCGACCAGCGGCAGCACCGCCTTCCTGCCGTGCAGGTGCCGGTAGCGCCCGTCGTCGGGATGGACGGCGACGCCCGAGTCGCCGAGCATCGTCTCGGGCCGGGTCGTCGCCACGATGATGAATTCGTCCGTCCCGGCCACCGGGTATTTGAGATGCCACAGATGGCCCTTGATCTCCTTCTGCACCACTTCGAGATCGGAGATCGCGGTCAAGAGCTTGGGGTCCCAGTTGACCAGCCGCTTGTCCCTGTAGATGAGACCTTCGCGGTAGAGCTGGACGAAAACCTTGAGGACGGCCCGCGACAGCCCCTCGTCCATGGTGAAGCGCTCGCGGCTCCAGTCGCAGGAAGCGCCCAGGCGGCGGAGCTGGCGCGATATCGCGCCGCCCGATTCCTCCTTCCACGCCCAGACGCGCTTGAGGAAGGCGTCCCGCCCCATGGCGCGGCGGTCGGTCTTGTTCTCCTTCTGGAGCAGGCGCTCGACCACCATCTGGGTGGCGATGCCGGCATGGTCGGTGCCCGGCTGCCACAGGACGTCGCGCCCGCGCATGCGTTCGAAGCGGCACAGTATGTCCTGGATGGTGTTGTTGAGAGCATGCCCCATATGGAGCGAACCGGTCACGTTGGGCGGCGGGATGACGATGGTGAAGGGCCTGGCCCTGGGGCGCCGCCCCGGCTTGAAATAGCCGCCTTTTTCCCAGTCCTCATAGAGGCGGGTTTCCATTTCGGCAGGGAGAAAGGTCTTATCGAGCATGATCGCCAGGAGGTTCGGGGAGCTTGCCCGGCTTTAAACACTACCCCGTCCGGCGTTTCAACTGCGGATCCGGTCTTGAAACGCCGCCGACTTTCGAGCGCGCATCCGGGCGAGCCGCATGCGCCAGGCAAGCTAGCGTGGCCGGCGGACGACGCGCTCGATCTCCTCGCGCACCAGCCGCTCGACGATCTTGGGCAGATTGTCGTCCAGCCACTGCTTCAGCATGCCGCGGAGCAGCTCCTGCGTCACATCGGCGATCGGCCGTTCGCCGAGGGCGCGCCGGGTGAGCGTCTCGGCCAGCCGGCCGAAGGCCGCCTGGGTCGCGTCGCTGCTCGCTTCCGACATCAGCCCGTCCTTCCGGGCAGGAGCCTGGCGGTGGGCTCCGATCGCGGGTGGCGGCAGCGGCAGGTAGCGTCCGGCACTTGCCGGCGACGGCGCGGGACGGAGTTCGGGCGCCGGCTCGGCATAGTCTTCGACCTGCGCGCCGTAATAGCCTTCATACAGGCTTTGCCCGTCATCACCGCGCTGCGCCGCCTCGGGCTTGCGCTGGACCGGCTCGCCGGACCTGAAACGATCGTCCGGCGGATTCGCCTCGCCGCAACCCTTCCTGCCGCTCAATATGCCGGCAAAGCCCTGTGGCGAAGAGGACGCAGGCTCATAGCCGCCGCGCCGGCTGCGCGTCTCCTGATTCGCCGGCGCATCGAACCTGACCCTGAACTCCGCCATCGATCCGCCGGGACGGTCCGGGTCCGGGCCATATGTATTCTCGTCTATGGCGCGGCGGATGGAAGCGAGCACGTCTTCCATTCTGGGCTCTGCCGGCTTCTGCCCATGCTTCATCAAGATGATCCTGTTGCCGGCGACTCACCTGCGCCGACGCATGGGCAAGATTGCGCAAATCGACCGCCCATGCAAATTACGCCCGCAGGTTATCAAGAGGCGCGATGCCCGCGGGGATGCGGCCGCGACGACCGGCTCAGTCGACCGTCTCGACGCCGGTGCCGAACCACTTGTTGCGGACGCGGTCGTAATTCTCGAGCGGGTCGTAGTAGTCGGCGCCGAGCCCGATCTGCCGGGCGGTCAGCCGGCCGATCGAGCCCAGGATCTGGTAGGCGGCGACGATCTGGTCGCGCTCGGCCTGGGCCAGGGTGACTTGCGAATCGAGAAGCTCGGCCTCGGCATTGAGCACATCGAGCGTGGTGCGCGATCCGACCAGATATTCCTGGCGCACGCCTTCGAGAGCAAGCCTGTTGCCCGAGACCTGCGCCTTGGCGGCGGCAATGGTCTCGCGCGACGCGACCAGGAAATTCCACGCGGTGACGACGGTTTCCCGCACCGTCCGGGCGGCGCCGATGATCTCGATGCGCCGCTGGCTTTCCACCTGCTTGGCTTCGCGCACCGCGGAATAGACGCTGCCCGATTCATAGAGCGGCACGCTCACCCGGCCGAGGACGCTCAACTGCTCCACATTGCCGTCGGAGGGGTGGTCGAGATCGTCGATGCTTTTCGATCCGCTGGCCTCGAGGGTCACGGTGGGCAGGAGATCGCCCTTGACCACGCCGACATTGTACCTGGCGGCCTCGGCGGTGAAGGCGGCGGCAAGGATATTGGGGTTGATCTTCTCGGCGAGCGCGTTGGCGCTTTCGAGGCTCTTCGGCAGCTTGGGCAGCTTCGGATATTTGAGCGAGCCCGGCGCATGGCCGACGACCTTGTTGTAGGTCGCGATGCTGGCGGCGAGGTTCGACTTGGCTTCGGCGACCGTCGCCTCCGACAGAGCGAGGCGGGCGCGCGACTGGGCCACGTCGGTGCGGGTGACTTCGCCGACATTGAAGCGCTCTTGCGAGGACCGCAGCTGCTCGCGCAGGACCGTCACGTTGCGCTGCCTGAGGGACAGGATGCGGCGGTCGCGGATCACGTTCATATAGGCCTGCACGGTGTCGAACAGCGTCTGCTGCTCGACGGCGAGCAGGTTCTGCCGGCCGGCCTCGACCGTCGCTTCGGCGCGCTTGACGCCCTTGACCGTCTTGAAGCCGCGGAAGATCGGCTGGGTCAGGGTAATGGAAAAATCGGCGGGATAGGATGTGCCGCTCCGCCCGGTGGTGTCGGGCTCGATATCGGTGTCGGTTATGCCGGCATCGGCGCCGGCGTCGATGCGCGGGCGCCATCCCGACAGCGCCTGCGCGGTCTGCTCGTCGGTGGCCCGCTGCCGGGCGCGCTCCGCGCGCAAGGTCGGATTGCCGGAATAGGCGCTGACGAGCGCTTGATTCAAGGTTTCGGCTTTGACCGCCGGTGATGTGAGCAGCAAAGGCAGGGCCACGACCCCGGCCAATCCCCACGCGACTCCCCGCTTACGCCCCATGCCCAAAACTCACCCTATGTTTCCTTCGAGCCCGATCCCCCGCGATCTTAGCGCAAGATCGGAACCCAATCAAAAGACAAAGCCCGGCCTGTCCACTGTCACCCCGGGCAGCCGGCCGATCGAGGCCTCGAAGGCCGGCAACGGGCTGATCGACCCGTCATGACGATTATAGGCGGTCGCGGTGGCGACAGCATTGTCGCCGACCACGGCGACCAGCCGCCCGCCGTCGCGCAATTGCTGGAAGAGCGCGGACGGCACGGCCGGCACACGGCCATCGACCAGGATGGCGTCATAGGGCTGCCCCTCGCTCCAGCCCGCCGCATGGTCGGCCTTGTGGATCTGCGCATTGGCGATGCCGAGGCGCGCAAGATTGGCCCGCGCAGTCTCCGCCAGGGCCTCGTCGGCGTCGATGGCGATCACCGATCCTGCCAGGGCGGCAAGGAGCGCCGTCGCGTAGCCCGTGCCGCATCCGACATGCAGGACGGTCTGGTCGGGTTCGATCTCGGCGAGCTGCGCCAGCTTGGCCAGGACCATGGGCTCCATCAGGTAGCGGCCGGGGCCGATCGCGACGTCCTCGTCCATATAGGCCAGGCCGCGGCGCGTCTCGGGCACGAAGATCTCGCGCGGCAGCGTGGCCATCGCCTGGACGATGCGGCCGTCGGTGATGCCGTTGGGCCGCACTTGCGAGACGATCATCTTCGAGCGGGCGAGAGCAAAATCGGTCATAAGCTGCTGATAACCAAATAGGTGTTGTCTGTCCATCGGCCAATCGTAACACATTGTAGTCGCCGCGGGCTTCGACTATAAGCCCGGGCCAGGCCTCGTGGCGGAGTGGTTACGCAGCGGACTGCAAATCCGTGTACCTCGGTTCGATTCCGGGCGAGGCCTCCAGATTCCCCTTTCGTGCCAGTGCCTTCTGTTCGTTTCCGGCAGCGATGCGGGAACCGCTCGAGGCCGGCCGGGAAAACAGGAAAGAAGAGAAATCAGACCGGCTTCCGTCTGGCGGAGAAACCGAAGCGGCGCGCCCATTTTGGCGAGCGCCGGAGCAGCCAGCGGCCGAGGCGCACATCGAGACGGCGCTTGAGACGGCGCGCCATGGGAATGTCGACGGCGAGGACGAGAAGGCCCAGGGGCACCATCCAGAAGCCGAGGACCGGAAGGAATCCCAATATGCCTCCCAGGATGAGCACGCCGCCGAGCATGACCCGGACCACCGGGTTGCCGGGCACCGGGATGGTCCGGCCGCCGAATTTTACGCGTCGCATCCTCTGGGCCCGTATGTTGACGGAAAGGATATAGGACGGCCGCGGTGCTTTTTCGAGGACCGCCAAAAAGGCTTTGAAGCCCGGGAAGACCTCTGCTATAGCGGCGCCATTCCCCGGTAGCTCAGTCGGTAGAGCAAGCGGCTGTTAACCGCTGGGTCGCTGGTTCGAGTCCGGCCCGGGGAGCCACCGCCCTTTTGTCCACGCCAGGGCACGGCGCTGCGCGCCGCCTACGATTTCCCTACCCTGCGATCTTTTTCGATCCCGCCGGCTCGGCCAGCGTAGGGGCCGAAGGTCGATCGAAGTCAGTAGCAAATTAGCGTAGCGCTCCGACTACGCATAGGTCCGCAAGACTCGGATCGTAGATTCGGCGGTGGCGTACAGAGACTTGCGAGCGGGGATACGTAAATGTATCGCCGTCTTCCATGGATGGGCCCAAAAGCGCCCACGCCGCAAGCCACGTCGATCCCGGTTGGATCGCAAGGAATTCAGAATCCTATACGGCGCTATGAGTTTGACACTTCGGGGACGAAGAGGCCAAGGCCGAAATGAGCCGAGCGGCCGAGTGATATTGGCCCGACGACAGGATTCGGAAATACCAATCTGACGAAACTGCCGCGTTTGTCAGGGGCGCCACGATCTCGTTCGACACGAATCGTGTCGAACGAGATCAAACGGCCATTGCGGCGTTTTGGTGGTCCCAGCAGCTCGACTTCAGGCTCCAACGTACCGGGAAAACGCGCAGACCATTCCCATCGGATTTGGTTGCGGACAAGGAATACCCGACCCGCGGACATCTCGCGCCGCTTGCCAAATCGCGGCATGACGTAGGGCGTCGCTGATCGCCAGACTTGGCTCGGACCGACAAGGCGTCGGAACCCAGTGACCGCCTCCGGCCCCCCGATCGCCTGGAGCGACAGATCGATGTCATGGTGCAAAGCCAGATTCCACAGCCGTTGCAGGCCGCGCAGCCGCTCCAGCGCACGGTCGGAAAAGCCAGTGCGGCAGTAAACGGTCAGGTGGTCGATCAGTCCGTCGTCATCCGCGTCCTCGGGAAGAAAGAAGGCGTGGGCATGGGCGGGATCGTCACGCAACGGCCCATCTTCATCATGCCCGGACAACTCGGGCGGCGGGAATCCGCCCGACATCAACGCCCGCCGCAGCACGTCGGCAATGAACACAGTTCTTTCCACCCGCGGCCGGTTATCCCCGTCAACATGATATCTCGCTATCTCCGGCCGTCCGAGCGTCTCGTCCGTCACCGCGCGAAATAGCCCCAACCCTAGAAAGCGACCATCGCCGATCAGAAGTGGCCCTCCCCGCGGCTCGTCGAACGTGATCTCGGCATGGAGCCGCGGCCGTCCCGAGAGCCAGACCTGCTTCGTATCATTCGCGCTCGTCGGCAGCCGCCAATTTGCATCCGCTCGCGGCTGGTGCGGCCCGAACGGATCCCGTCGCAGGCGGAAGCCCGCGACCTTGTCGACGCCGGCGTGTTTCAAGGCACGCTCGAAGAGGATGCCTTCCTCATGACGGCGCTTCGCGTCGGCCCGAACCCGGGCCTCGTTCGGCGCATCCCTGGAAGGCTGCCGGCGGCTCACCCGTCCCGGAAGCAGAACCGGCGAAACGGATCGCCAGACTCGCGCCGGACCGCGATAGCGAGCAAGCATCGCCTGTTCCGGCGTATCATCATCGTCGACCGATGCCAGGCGAACGTTCAGCGAATGTGAGCGCGGCAGCGCGACGTTGATCTCCCGATTGTTCAACGCGCGGCGTATGGTTTCGGACGGAAGCGGAAACCCTGCCGGCACGCTCACCAGCACGCGCCGCAGCAGGCCGTCGGAATGTTCGTGGCCGATGGAGGGGAGCGGCGAGACGCGAAGCCGCCGCGCCGTGTCGTCGGCGCCCGCCCCGCGCCCGATCACCAGCCGCTCGATCTCCTCCGGAGACGTTCCCGGCGCGCGTTCGGGACGATCACGCAGGGCCGTCGCAAAGCTGTCGGCCAGGCTCAGCCGAATCGCGTGAGCCAACACGGCCGCTGCTTCGGGCGCCACCGGCAACAGCGCATCGTCCTCGCCCGCAGGTGCGCGCAACACGAACAGAAGATGGGCGTCCTCACCAGTTGGCGGAACGGCCCGGCGATGCCTGACGGTGGGCCGGTGTTCGCGCAAGCTTCCGCTTTTCAGTCGTTCAAGGTTTGCCTCGTGACGCTCGAACAGACTTTTGAGCGTCCCTTCGCCGGGGGAAGCACCGGAAGGCCAGGACACGATGCCGTCCGCGGCAACAGGGCGCTCGTGTGCGATCCGGATGTCGGCCACCGCATGGTCGAGGCCAGTGCCCAGCACGACCAGACGCCGGACGACCCGCCGCACCGCCTCGGCCGTGCCACGGGAGGCTTCATCGATCTCCCAAGCATAGATCAGCGGCGCGCGCCCGAGCATCCGAGGCCACACGACCTTGAGTTCCTTCTCGCCCGCGACCAGCCGGTCGAGGTGCGCGCCTTTCCTGAGCGCCGCGAGGTGACGGTCGGCCTGATTGTTCGGTACGGCGATACGATAGGGGCTGAGCCTTTCCGCCTTCGGCGCCAAGACGACTTGCGGTGCGCCGAGCGACTCCAGCCAGCGCAACGCCGTCTCGCCTGCCTCCCGGTTTTCGGCGGCCCAGCGTCCCGACAGCGCGCCGGCGGTGATCGCCTGAAACAGACGCAGCGGGGTCGGCGGCCACTCCGGCTGCGTGTCGCCATCGCGGCCGTGGTAGCGGCCGTTGAGGAAACGCACCTCGATGGAGAACCAGAGGGTCACGACGAGGCCGCGGCTGCTTCGTCTTCGCCCTTGGCGCGCTTCTTCACCTCGGCCTTGGCCCCGGCCTTTGTCGCGGCCCAGGTGTCGGGTTTGAAGCCTTTGGGGAAAAAGCGGTCGCGCGCCGCGCGCACATAGGCGAGCACCACCTCATGCGGCAGATCAACCTCCTCTTCCGATCCGTCGAACCCGACCGCTTTCCACCGAGCGGGAGCCTCGCCGTCCTTGGGCTTAGCCGGCACCAGGCTGCACCCCTGGCGCAGGAACAGGTCGGTCGGCGCGGTCGCGGCGGCCAGCGCGAGCCCCAGCACGTATTGGCGGAGATACTTGCCGCGCTCCGTATCGGCACCGGCCCCTAGGCGCTGTATGCCCGCAAGGTGGATGGTGAGCGTGCGAACGATGCGGCCGTCCTCGACCAGTTCGACGCCGCCCGGCTGACGCCCGCTCGGCGAGTCTCGGAAACCGGCCTGTGAGCGCTGGTCCAGTTCCTTTTTTTCCTTGCTCTCGTCAAGCAGGTCCGCCTCCACGTAGTCGACGGCGGCGAAATACTGGGCCGAGCGCTGACGCCGCTCGACGCCATAGGCATCGATCCGCGCTTCGAGCAGGCGCGGGAGTTTGGCACCGGTGCTCCGGCTGTCCCAAGCGCCGAACACCAGCGTCGTTGGCGCGAAGCCGGCGAGATCGGCATGGTTGCCGAGCAGAACCTTCTCGAAGGCGGCTTCGACGATCTTTACCTTGTCCGGCACCGAGCGCACTAACGCGTCGGCGGCGCGGTGGCCGAGTTCGAGTAGGTTCTTCGGCTTCGTGTTGTTGCCGGCCTTGATCGTGATCTGCGGCACCAGGTCAGCGAGTTCCCGCATGAACAATGGCTCGAGCCGGTTCGCCTCCGCGCCGGGCGTGTCGAGCGTGACGACGCCGCGGCCGTCGATCTGGTCAACGACATAGTCGGACGGATCGCCCTTCTTCGCCGGCGCGAACGTCGGCGGGAAGACCAGCGTGCCGACCACCGGCCGCAGCGGCTGCTCCAGCACGAGGGCGGCCGCCTCGCCTTCCGCCCAGCCGTCCAGCTTCTTTCCAAGGTCAGTCATCGTCATCCTCCTTCGGTCCGGGACTTTGTTCTTCCGCGCGGGTGAATGCCTTGTATTGGTCGTTCGGTGCGCCGGCGACGCCGCTGCGCTCCTTGCGCCCGAGTAGACGGAACCGGAACCGCCGCAAGCCCGGCGGTTCGAATACGCAGCCGGCTGCGGCCCGCGCCAGTTCCACCGGCAGCGGCTGCGTCCAGACGCCGAAGACGAGCGCACCGCCGTCCTGAGCCGGTCGAAAACCCTGCAAGCCAATCGCGGCAAACAGCTCGACGGCGGGGAAATCTTCACCGCCGATACCGAGTGCATCGGACGAAAAGCCCACGTCCAGCGCCGCCCGCCCTTTGCGCGCATCGAAGCCGAACACCGACGCACCGCCTTCGGCGTAGCTGAGGTCGAACAGGCTCGGCACACTGACGTCGAGTGAGCCGATCCACTCCAGAAGATGCGCGACCACCTTGGGTCCCTTCATCTGGCCCGCGAAGGTTTTGATGCGCGTGCGCCCGAAATCCTCGGCGCTCCAGCTATTCAGGCGCCACGTGTTGCCGTCCGGCCAGGATAGGACAGCCGGATCGTCTCCCGATCCGGAATAGCTGTATTCGACCGGCGGCCGGTTGGAACCGCGCGCACGCAAGGTCTTTTTCGTGACGCCTTCAACCGAGGCTTCCCGGAGCCAATCGACGAGCGCGGAAACGTCGCCCGGCGCATCGACGTGAAACTGGTCGTCATCGAAATGTCCGGTAACGAAGGCACGGCCGCGCCACAGGCGGTCAGCGGCTTCGAGCAGCCCGCAGCAGGCAAGAAGCTGCCCCGGATTACCGAGATCGACGTTGACCGCGAATCCGCTCATTCGGCCGCCTCCTCCGCCGGAACGACAGCGGCGTCCTTCCGTTGATCGAGGCGGCGGGAGACAGTCGAGTCCACCGACCTGAACAGGGCTTCGATCCACGCCAGTCCCCACGGCCCCCATCTGCGCTGAAGGCGGACGTAGCGCAGCGCCGCATCCAGCGCGTCCTGTTCGAGCACGGCCGCGAAGAATTCTTCCTCGTCGGCCGCCGGGATCGTCGGGCGGCCGCGACCGTGATGGGAAGCGATCGCATGGAGCGCGAGGTCTCGCAGGTCGTCGTCCAGCCCGCCCAGAACGGACGTGTTCTTGTGAAGTGCGTCGCGGAGCGAGCCGAATTCGTGCCGATAGCCCCGGAGACCGGGGCCGCGGCCACCACTCTTCGCGTAAGGCCGCCCGTCTCTCGGAGCGCCGACTCCATCCTGCCAGCCCGTTCGACTCTTGCCGGTGTCGTGGACGGGCATTGCACGGATCAGCGCGTCGGCGAGCGGAGCCGGTAGTCCGAGCCGCTGGACCAAACTCTCCATCTCCGCCTTCGCCTCGTCGTGATGATCAGCCAGTAGTTGCGACCGACTGGACGCCCCTGTCTCGCCGTCTATGTCCCAGTGCTTCCAGTATTCCAGCGTAGGACCATCCTCATCTTCCGTCGGACCGGGAAGCTTGGCCGACCAGGCAAGGCGCAGACGCAGACGGCGGCGAGTCGGCCCCGACATTTCCCGCAGCGCTTCCTTGCCGGCCTCTCCCAGAAATCGTGGTGGCGCTGTCAGCAGCTCCGTGTCCCGCTTGCCCTCGGCGTTAGCAGGCCCGACCAAGCGGATGACCACACCCCATTGGCGCTCCTCCTCCTTGTCAGGCTGGACGTGCATCTCTCCCTCTCGCTCGCCGCGGTCGGCAGCAAGCGATCCGCCTTCGTCCAGCCCTCCGAATACCGGTGGGAGCAGCAGCGTCGCATTTTCGAGCGCCCGCTGGATGTCTTTGGTGTCTCCGTCGAACGGCACCCGCTCCGTCTTCTTTTTCCCGCTGGTAGGAATCGTCCAAATCTCCAACACGGCATCATCGACGGTGATCTCGCCGCGACCGACGAGCTTGCCGCTCCTGAACAGAAGAGCGCGCAAGCGCGGTGCCTCGGCGGCGTCTCCGCCATCACCTTGAGTCTTTCCCCAGGCCTTGCGGAAGGCTTTGATGCGTTTTTGCAGGACCTCGACAACTTCCCGAGTGGGCGCCTCCAGCACTTCTGCCGGCATCAGCCGCGCCGCCGCCAGCGCGTCCTCCACGCTCCGGTCAGGAAGCGCCGCGAGATGCTCGACATCGGCGCGCCACGCGACCGTGGTCTGCGGTTCGTCTTCGACGATTCCATGCAGGAAGCGCTCGACCTCGGGTCGCCCCGGATGCTCCTTGAGCGAGGTGAGCGCCCAAGCCTCGACAAGCTCGCGCTCGATCGGCACGATTTTCGGCGGCGGCGTGGACGCGGCCTCACGCGCATCCCGCGCGACAGGGCCAATATGTAACGGCGAAGCATCAAAGTCTTCAGCCGAGCGCGGCAGTTTTTCGAGCACCGCCTTGGTAGCGGCAATGCGCGCGGCCTCGGCCTTCTTCTCTTCGTTCTTCTCGGAGGCAGAAACCTTCAGGGCCGCCGGATCGTAATAGACCGTCACCGGTGCCGGCTCGGCTTGCTCGCCGCGCCGGTTCACCCGTCCGAGCCGCTGGACCATGCGCTCCAGCGGCACGAGGTCCATGACCGCCGCGTCGGCATCGAGATCCGCGCCGACCTCGCCCGCCGCGGTGCACACGAGGAAGCGGGTGCGTTCGTCCCTGGGCAGGTCGCGTTCGCCGTTCCTGTAGGTGAAGGCGCGGTACGTCGGCTCGCCAACCAGCTTGTCGCGCTCGTAGCCGCGGCGTGCGCCCGTCACCAGCGCGACATGGTTCTCCAGTTCCTTCTCCTTAGCCCCCCGCGCTATGGCGAGCTGCTTGCGCAACTTGAACGCCACCGCTTGGGCGTCCGTGCGGCGATCACAGAACACGACGACCGCCTGTGCCTTCCCGTCGAACGTCGCCGCGCGCCCGGCCAGCGCATCCACCAGCGCGCCCTTCGCGCTCGGGAGCGCCTCGAAGGCGACGAGCTTGGTCGGCTGCGACCGTCCGGTGCGCTGCAACACCAGCGGATCGTCGTCGTCCTCCGCTTCCAGGCCGAAGACATCCTTTGCGCCGGTCACAACGAGCGTCGCAGACAGAGGCAGGAACCGCATCGGCGGGACGGCTGCATCGGACGTTTCGGCACACAAGTCGCGCACGCGCCGTGCTGCCGCGTCGAAGGCAGGCGCGATGTGCGCCTCGTCCAATACAATCAGGCTGTCGGCACCCATCAGACCCGCCTGCATGGAGCGCGACCAGCGGCTCAAGCGATAGCCGGAGAACAGGAGCCTCGATCCGCCCATGTCGACCGTGCAGACCACGATGGCCGGCGCTGCAGGATCGTAGGTCCACTCGCGGTCATCGGCGAGGCCGCCCCGCAGCGTGCAGACCGGCAGTTCCTGATCTTCCCGGAGACCGAGGCGCTGCCGTAGGTCGTTGATCAGGGGGCTATCCTGTCGCGGTCGCAGCGCATGGGCGATCTTGTCCGCCTCCGCCGTCGCCTGATCCACCACGACTCGGCGGTCCACGACATAAATCAGGCGACGCGGGAGCGTGACGTCCGGCGCGGCATACGCGCGGGCGAGCAGCCAGATCGCCATGATCGCGGTCTTGCCGAGCCCGGTGGGCAGATCGACCGCTTCCGGCAGATGGCCCTCGCGCAACCTGTCGAACAGCCGGCGCTGCCACGCCATCGGGTCGTGCCCGGTGAGGGCTTTGAAAGCCGGTGCGAACGGGATGAGCTCGGGGCGCGACGTCATTGCGTCCTCATTGTTGACAATTCAGCATGCTGCATTCTGTGGTTGAATGCAACATTCTTCTCTTCCTCTTGAAAAGCTCCATCTCATCATCCTAGAAAGGTTGACTATCAAAATCGACCTGCGTATGGTGCCGCGAGGGTACGGTAGGATGGCGGTCCACACGCCGCTCAACTTGCCGATGACCGACAGTGATAACCTCCGGAGCAAGCTTGCTAATGTCCGGCACCATTGAAGACTTGGCTGATGAGGTGGAGCCTCATCATCAGTTGCGTTCAAATCCCTGGTAGGGCCAGGGCCTCACTGCGATCTGAAGCGGCCTTGCTGGGTGCCTCCGCCTTCTGATCCGCCGCGCGATACCGCCCATCTCTGGTGCCCCTGCCACATCCTTTGACAAAGGAGCCGCCGTGGATACGGCAACTGCCACCACTGACTCTGCCTAGACCGCTGCCTCGCGCACGGTACCGATATGAAGCGCGCTGTATCAGGAGGCCCAACTCGGCCGCCCCTGGAACGCCGTCTATTCGGAGATCGCCGCTAATCTACGGCCGACCAGCACGGCCCAGCAGCACGCGCGCGATCACCTTCAGGAGTTCGTCAATCTGCACCGTCAAACACGGTGCCATCTGCCATGTCACGATGATCTGTCACCGCCCTTCGCGCTGCTGGAACGGGTCTCGCGGTCGAGAGTGGCGATGCCGCCTCATGATCCCGGCGCATCCGAAAGCGCGGCCCGAAGGGGCAACGCCATACTCTTCAACATCTCCTTGCGTATTGACACTGTGGATACACGCACCCATATTCCGACCATGGCAAAAACTCGTATCGCTCCCTCCCAATCCACCCGCTCCGCTACCGCCGCTGTCGTGGCACGCACCTCTGCAGCCGACGCCAAGGGCAGCATCAACCTGCGGATCGACGCGACCACCCGCCAGCTCATCGATGATGCGGCGGCGGTCTTGGGCAAGACCCGCACGGAATTTATGATCGAGAGCGCACGGCGGCAGGCGGTCGATGTGCTGCTCGACCAGCGCCTGTTCACGCTCGATCGCGAGCGCTACGACGCCTTCATGCAGGCACTCGACAATCCGCCCGCGCCAGGGCCGAAGCTCAAGGCGCTGCTGCGCCGGACCCCGGCATGGCAGAAGTAGACGCGCCGGATCAAACCGAACCGCAACTGTCCGCTCCCATTCCCCTAACGGCGGGGCATGATCTTTCGTCGTTCGACTGCGGCGAGCCCGCGTTGAACGACTGGCTGCGCCATCGCGCCTTGAAGAACGAAAGCCGGTTCTCGCGCACCTATGTCGTGTGCGTAGGCGATCGGGTGGTCGGCTATTTCTGCATCTCGGCCGGGTCGGTGGGCCGTGGGGCAGCCCCCGGCAAGGTGCGGCGCAATGCGCCCGACATCACTCCGGTTTCGGTCATCGGGCGGTTGGCAGTCAGCCGCTCCCATGCGGGCAAGGGCCTCGGCGCTGACTTGCTGTCGGATGCGCTGCGCCGGATCGCGGTGGCCTCACGGAGCACCGGCATCGGGGCGGTTCTGGTGCACGCCAAGGACGATGCGGCGAAGCGCTTCTATCTGCGCTGTGCCGAGTTCATCGAGTATCCCGAGGACAGCCCGACGTTGTTCCTGCCCATCGAAACCGTGGCCGCAGGATTCGGCTAGGCATCACGAATCTGCGCAGGAAACCGTTCAAAGGACTGGTGAACGTGGCAACCCTCGGACAGGGATCGTCGACGCATATCGCTAAGCTCGACCACGGATTTCGAGCGAAAGCGGACTCTACGCCCCGCCTTTTCTACGCCAGCGCACTTGTTCACGCGACGGCGAGACCAGGGCTATTGGCATTCGCATCCAGGCTACCTACGGCGGATTATGCCGCCGCGCGAGCCGCTGCCCGATAGAGGCCATAGCCGACCTTAACAAGCAGCCCTTCGTCGCACATGCGAGCCAAGTAGCAACGGGGAACCCCTATGTCTGTCAGATCGCGCGTCCGCACCACGCCGCGCTCCTGCGCTAAAGCGACCGCCCGCTCTCTCAATGACGGCTTCGGCCCTCCCGCAAGGCGTCTTGCGTCTGCGCGGTCCCGGTCCCGTTTTCGCATTTTGGGGTGGTCTGGCGTAGAACGGCTTAGGGAAATCGAGTATTCGTAGTTCGTGGTTTCGTCGAACCCGAGGAGCCAATTTCCCAAAAGGCGAGCGCGCCGTGGCTCTCCTCTCTTTCGATCTCTAACCTTTGAAAGCGAGCGCTATGTCTCAGCTGACTGTCCGGAACGTCAGCGCACAGCTTGTTCGTTCGCTGAAGCAGCGGGCAGCGGCGCACGGCCGTTCTGCCGAGGCCGAGCATCGGGAAATTCTCCGGGAAGCCCTCCTTGAGGCGAGGAAGACTTCGCCTCCCGCGCGAGGGCGTTGCGCCACCGTCTGCGCTCTACCGCGGATGGCAGTGAGATCATCCGCGCCGGTCGTGATTGACGTGCTGAAGACGGCGCCGGTCGCGGTTCCCCATCCCGATGCGCCAACTCGCCGCTTCCGCCGCGCTTGGCTGCCGATCTCGACCACCCAGCCTGAGGGGGCGTGTCGCAGACCCTATCTCGCCAATGAATAGCTCGTGCTGCGCCCGCCCGCATCGTCCTTCACGAGCACGCCGCCCGCCACGAGGTCGTTGATGTCGCGCAGGGCCGTGTCGGGCGAGGTCTTGGTCAGCGCCGCCCATTTCGAGGAGGTGAGCTTGCCTTCGAAACCGTCCAACAGTCGATTGACGACCTTGCGCTGGCGATCGTTGCGCGGCTGCCCGGCCATCGCCTCCCAGAAGCGGGCCTTGCGAAGCACGTTGGCCAGGATCGCCTCGGCGCCGTCGAACGCGCGGTCGAGGCAGCCCAGGAACCAGTGAAGCCAGACGGTGATGTTCAAGCCGCCTTTCTGGGTTCGTTCGAGGGCGGCATAGTAGTCCTTCCGCTCCAGGCGGATCTGCGCAGACATGCTGTAGAAGCGTTGCGGACTGCCTTCCGACCGCGCCAGCATCATGTCGGCGATGGCGCGGGCGATCCGGCCGTTGCCGTCCTCGAAGGGATGGATGGTGACGAACCAGAGGTGGGCGACCGCCGCCTTCAGGACGGGGTCGAGCCGCTCGTCGCCGTTGAACCATTCGATTAACGCTGTCATCTCGCCATCGAGCCGCGGCGCCGCCGGCGCTTGATAGTGCACCTTCTCGCGGCCGGTCGGACCGGACACGACCTGCATGGGGCCTGACGCCTCGCCGCGCCGGGCACCGACGATGATCTTGGTCATGCCGCTGCGTCCAGTCGGGAACAGCGCCGAATGCCAGGCGAACAGCCGCTCGTCCGTGAGCGGCGCCCTGTAGTTCCGGGTGGCGTCGAGCATCATCTCGACGACGCCTTCGACATTGCGGTCGGCCGGCGCCAATGCGCCGATGTCCCTGCCGAGGCGGCGGGCGATGGAAGAGCGCACCTGCTCCTTGTCGAGAATCTCGCCCTCGATCTCGCTGGATTTGAGCACATCCTCGGTCAGGGTCTGCAGGACGGCCTCGGCGCGCAGTTCGAACCCCAGCGCCTCCATGCGCCCGAGCAACCGGCCCTGCCGGTAACGCACGGCGGCCAACTGCCCGGCAAGGTCCCGGCTGCTCCATTCGAACTTGGGCCAGCCTTCAAGCTCATGAATATAAGCCACCATATTCTCCGCGCTGCTTACGGTGAATATGGTCGATATTCTCCGCATCCGCAAGATTATTCTCCGCATTATATGCGGTTAATGGTGTCACTAAACTCCGCAAAGCCTCGCCGGTCCTCCGACCTGTTGCGTCACCCCTGAGCCAACCGCCTGTCATCCCGCCACGCTTCCTCGCCGCCAAGGAGGCCGTGCGCTTTCCGACGCTCTCGGTCCGTATCTTGCAGTCGCCCATCTCCGGGCGCCGTCTCGGTGCCAATGGGAGACAGCCATATGCCCACGATCAAGGAAGTCGTCACGATCGAGGGTCACGATCGCGCATTCGAGCTGACGGTCCACTGGCCGACAATAGGCAGGAGCGCCGTTAACCTGCAGGAGATTGCGCAGACCGCCTGGCTCTCGCCGGACAAGGCGGTCGAGGTGGACGGCGTCAAAGTAAAGGTGCGGGAGCTCGGCCGGGCGCGTTGAGCCGAATCGACGGGGCAGTGATGGCGGTTCCCGCCGGACTGATCCGGCACACGGCCGCAGAGGGGTTGGCGGCGGCGACAAAGGCGAAGCAGGTCATATATCGGGGCGGCACGCCGCAAGCCGTGGAGGCAGCTCTATGAAGCATCCAGGAAGGACGGCGCCTTGTTGCTGTTCCAGGATGCGTTCGCCGGCGATGCGGCCGATCTCGTGCGGATCCTGGTCGATCGAGGTGACATGCCGGGCGCTGAGGAGCGGGATCTCCCTGAGGTCGAAACCGGCAATGCCTATATCGTCTCGCCGGCCGGGGGCGTATTCGTCCAGAGCCTTGACGGCGCCAATCGCCATGAGATTGTTGGTGACGAACATGCAGTCGAACGTGGTCCGCTCTTCGAGCAGGCGTCGCATCGCTTCATAGCCGCCGTCGATGCGATTGTTTCCGTGTTCGACACGCAGGACGTCGAGAGCGTTCGTCCGCTTTGCCTCGGCGAGAAAGCCCTGGAGCCTGGCATCGCTCGTCGGATTCGCCGGCCCGGCGATGCAGACGGCATGATGATAGTCGGCAGCTTGAAGATGCCGCGCCGCGAGCGCCCCGCCCGACACGTTGTCGGTCAGGATCGTATCATAGGCATTGCCCGGGATCGCCCGGTCGACAACGACAACCGGGATGCCGGCCTCGACAACCTTTCCGAGATCGGTCTCGTCCGACGACGGCGCTATCACGACGCCGCCCACGCGCTCGGCCAGCGCGACGTCCAGATAATGACGCTCCTTGTCCGGATCGTCGTCCGAGCTGCCGATGAAGACGCAGGTGTCGCGCGGCCGGCAGACCTGCTCCAGCCCGCGCGCAAGACGCGTGAAGAAGGTGTTCTCGAAATCCGGCACGATCAAAGCCCAAAGATGCGAGGTCGACGTGCGCATGCGCTGGGCGGTGCGGCTGGGCAGGTAGCCGAGCTCAGACACCGACGCCTTGACGCGCTCGGCGAGATCGTCCCGCACCTTCTGGCCATTGACCACGCGAGAGACCGTTGCCGCCGATACTTTGGCATGACGGGCCACATCGTAGATTGTTGCAGTCAAAACCCGATCCCCGACACCCATGGATATCGATGATCGGCCGGTCCTGGAGAGACCGGCCGGCTCCCGAGCTCCAGGCCTTTATCTATATTTCCCTTGCCGCCCACTTGGCCATGCGCTCCCACATCAGGCCATAACTCTCCCATTCGTGGAGATTGCCGCACCAGTGATAGACAGGGTCTGTCGTATAGGCAATCGAGCGGCCCTTGCCGATTTCGGCCACCGCCATGAAGACATCGCCGCGCACCTTCATCAGCACCTGGGCGTCGGGCTTGGCGGTGACCTGGTTGTAGCCGAGAATGACCCGCTCCTTGTCGAAGGATATGCCCTTCAGGATGGGATGGTCCGCCGACAGGACATCGAGCGTCGCTCCGTCCGGCACCTCGATGCGATCGTCGATGCCGCGCATGATGTTCACCGGCAGGACCGCCTCGACCGGCGTGCCGCCCCAGATGCCCTTTCCCTCGATGCCGGAGAAGGTGGTGTAGCCGCCGGCCATGATCAGGCCGCCGCCGCCCTCCACCCATTTGCGGAAATTGCCGATGCGGTCCGGCCCCATCGGCACAAGTCGTTCGCGGTTGCCCGGCAGCAGGGCCAGATTGTTGTAGCCGACATCGCTGAGGATGATGACGTCCCACGCGGCAAACTGCTCGGGCGTCATCGGAAACTCGGCGCGGATCCTGTCGGCCGGCATATGGGTGAGTTCGATGCCCGGTCGCGGGCTGAGCGCCTCCCGCAAGACGCGCGCCGAATCCCGGTAGTAATTGTGGATGAACGTGTCCATGCCTTTCGCCGTGATCAGGGTCTCGGCCTGGGTGTCTCCACAATACAGAACTCGAACTGCCATCTTTCATTCTCCTGTCGGGATATTGGCCGAGAGTCAGTTGCTCGGCTGGTTGAAACGCAGACCGTCATTGACGGTGATCTTGTCGAGGCCGTTGGCCTGCATGCCCCAGGCGGTGAGGATCTTCTCGTAGCTGCCGTCCGCCTTCATCTCGGTGAGCGCGGCCTGGACCGCGTCGCGCAGACCGCTGTCGGACTTGCGGAAGGGCATGGCGTTGTAGCCGGTGCCGTACTGCTCGAAGGCAAGCACTTCGAGACTGGCCGCGTCCGGCGAAGTCTGGATCACATAGACCGCCACGCCATACTGGTACATGGTGGCGTCGGCGCGCTTGGTGCGGACCTGCAGCAGGGCCTGGTTGATGTCCTGGAAGACCTGGATGTCGATCTTGTCGGTGCACTTTTCGTCCTGCTTCTCGACCAGCCCCTGCATGACGGAGCCCTGCAGAACGGCGACGTGCCTGCCGCACAGATCGGCGATCGTCTTGATGCCGAGCGGATTGCCCTTCGGAACCACGATGGCATTGCCGTCGGTGGAGTAGTCGACGAAATCGAGCTTCTGCTCACGCGCCGGCGTGTCGCCCATGCCGGTCAGCGCCGTGTCGAAGCGCTTGGCTTCGATCGCTGCGATGATGCCGGGGAACTTGACGGCCGACCATTCGGCCTTCAGGCCGAGCTTGGCGGCGACCGCGTTGCCGAGGTCGATGTCGGCGCCGATCAGCGTCTGCCCGTCGGCCTGGTAGTAGGTATAGGGCGGCGAGCTGGGATCGGTCGCGATCTTCAGCGTGCCGCCCTTGAAGGCGTCCGGAACCTTGGCAGCGAGATCGGCCGACGTCTCGACCGTCAGGGGCGTGCCGTTCGGTCCGATCTTGAGATCGGCCGCGCAAGCGGCCAAGGTGCCGCCCAGAAGCGCCGAAGCCAGCGCGATGGCCTTGCTTGTGATGGAAATCATGCTCATGTCGTTCTCCTCCTCTGGTTTGCCGCTTTGCCGCGGTTGGACGCCGGCCGTCCTGGCCGGCTTTGCAAGCTCCCTCACGCCGCCTGAAGTGTCGGCCTGTGCGCCGAGAAATGGTGGCGGATGTAGTTGTCGCCGCCGCTGTCGATGAGGTCGGCGACCGCCACTCCCACGGCCGGCGACATCTTGTAGCCATGACCGGAAAAGCCGGCCGCCAGCACGACGCGCTCGCTGGCCGGGTGATAGTCGATGATCGGATGGTTGTCGGAGGTGAAGCCGTCCAGATAGACGCCCGAGCGCACCGGCTCCGGATCGACTCCTTCGAGCAGCGTCCGCGCGACGCGCCGCATGATCGCGGTGTCCTCGTAGGACACGGTCCGGTCGACCTGCGATGGGTCTATGTCGCTGCGGAAATTGACCGGCGGCATGATCTTGATCGACCAGCCGTCCATGCTGGGGAAGCCTGAGTAATCGATTTCTGACGTATGCCGAATGCAGACGGGAAAGCGCTCCGGCAGATAGGCCTCGACATTGTCGACGCCGAACCAGGTGCCGACGAGGCGCCGCGCGATGAAATGCGGCGATGGCACGTCGATGGCGCGGGCACCCCAGGCGCCGCAGGTCACCACCGCCGCATCGAAGCGGCGCGTGTTGCCGGCTGCGGTAATCTCGACGCCATCGGCATCGGGCGCGATCCGCTCGACGGCACAGCCTTGATGCAGCATGGCACCGGCAGCCTGTGCCGCCTTGACTGCCGCCCTCACCCCGAGCTCGGGCCGCAGCAGCCCGCCGTCCAGATCGAACAGCGCGAACTCGCCGCCGGAGAGCCTGTGCTGGGGAAAGCGCCGGCGCAACGCGGGCTCGTCGAGCACCTCATGGCGCACGTCGTGCTCGCGCGCGCCCTCGATGGTGCCGGTGAGCCAGTCGGCGTCGCGCTCGCCGATATAGAGACAGCCGATCGGGTAGTGGAATCTGCGATCCGATGAAGCCTGCAGCTCCCGCCACAGCTCCAGCGAGCGCTTGAGCAGCGGGATGTATTCCTTGCCCTCTCGATAGGCCAGCCGGAAGATGCGGGATTCGGCCCCGTGCGCGCTGGTGTCGTGCGGCACGCCCATGCGGTCAAAGCCGACGACCTCATGGCCACGCCGCGCAAGCTGCCAGAGCGCCATGCTCCCCATTGCGCCGACGCCGACAACCGCGATCTTCCTAGTCGTCATTTCTCTCACCTTGTTCCGCCTGTCTGCGGGCGGGTCCTCACTTGATCTTCGACAGAAAAGCCTGGGTGCGCGGCTCTGATGGATGGTTCAGCACCCGTTCCGACGGTCCCTCCTCCACGATCGCACCAGCGTCCATGAAGACGACACGGTCGGAAACCTCGCGCGCGAAGCCGATCTCATGGGTGACGACGAGCATGGTCATGCCCCCTCGGGCCAGGCCGGTCATGACCGAGAGGACCTCGTGCACCAGTTCCGGATCGAGCGCCGATGTCGGCTCGTCGAACATCAGAACCTTCGGCTCCATGGCCACCGCGCGCGCGATGGCGACGCGCTGCTGCTGGCCGCCGGAAAGCTGTGCCGGACGATGGCCGGCAAAGCGCTCCATGCCCACGACGGCAAGGACGGACAATGCCTTGGCCCGTGCCTGCCGGCGGGGCATCTTCTTCACCAGCCTGAGCGCCAACGCCACGTTCTCGATCGCCGTGAGATGACCGAACAGGTTGAAGCGCTGGAAGACCATGCCCATGGCCGCCCGCTGGCGGGCGAAGACGGCGGCCGGCACCTCCCACAGGATGCCGTCGATCTCCTGGCAGCCGATGCGCTCGCCATCGACCCAGACTCCGCCCGCGCCCGGCACCTCGAGGAAATTGAGGCAGCGCAGGAAAGTGCTCTTGCCGGAGCCGGACGGTCCGAGAATGCACACCACCTCGCCGCGCGCCACGTCCAGTGAGACGTCGGCGAGCACCCGGTGCGCGCCGAAGGACTTGGCGATGTTGCGGGCGCTGAGCATCGGCGCATCTTCCGCCTCGCGCGCGGTCAACGGTTGTGATGGCTGGACGGTCACGGCAGCACCCCGGCGACAGTCTCGATGGCCCGACTGTCTCCGAAGCGGCGCTCCAGCCAGAACTGGAAGCCGGACGCTACGGTAGTGAGCACCAGGTACCAGAGGGAGGCGACGATCAGCAGCTCGATGACCTGGAAGTTGCGGGCGTAGATGTCTTCCGTCTTGGTGAGCAGTTCCTGGGCGCCGATCACCGAAACCAGCGAGGTGTTCTTCAGCATGCCGATGGCCTGATTGGCGGTCGGCGGGATGATCACTTTCAGCGCCTGAGGCAGGACGATGTGGCTCATCACCTGCCGGCCGTTCAGGCCCACGCTGACGGCGGCCTCGCTCTGTCCCCGGTCGACCGAATTGATGCCGGCGCGCACGATCTCGGCCATGTAGGCCCCCTCGTTCAGGCCGAGCCCGAGAAGCGCGGCGACGAAGGGAGTCACCAGCGTGTTGATCGGCACCTGCCATGGACCGACGCCGACCACCGGGAAAACGAGCGCGATGTTGAACCAGAAGATCAGCTGCACCAGCAGCGGCGTGCCCCGAAAGAGCCAGACATAGAGTGCCGACGCTCCCGAGACCGCCGGATAGCGGGAGATCGCCATGACGGCCAACGCAATGCCGAGGAGCACGCCGACGATCATCGACAGGGCGGTAAGCTCGAGCGTCATCACCAGGCCGTCGAGAATGGCCGGATGGAAAAAGAAGCTGCCGACGACCGTCCAGTTGATGGCGCCGGCAGCAGCTATGCGGACCGCGAGAAGGACCGCCAGCAGTATGACGATACCGGTCACGGCGAGGCGCTTGCCCCGGCCGAGCGGAACGGGTCGACCCGATAGGAAGGCTGCGGGCCTTGTCTGAACACCAGGGGACATCGTGCTGCACGCCAACCTTGCTCAGATATCGATTTCAGATTAATAGAAATCGATTTCTTGTCAACAGCCTTGCTGGTGCTGCTGCCACCGGCCGGCGGAGAATCGCACAAGGCTCACCCTTGGCACCTCCCCTCACCCCTTCAGCATGGAACCGGGAGGCTCATTCAGCCTCGACGCCGCTTCGGTCGCCGCCGGGACATCGGGAAGGCTTCCGGCAATTCCCGTCGCTTGAGCTGCTCACAACACGCAGCACCGCTCACGGGATCATCGATAGACATCCGTGCTCAGATATCTGAGGCCGGAATCGATCATGATCGTGGCGACCGTCGCCTCGGGACCGAGCCGTTCGGCGACACGCAGCGCCGCCACGACATTGAGCCCGGACGATATTCCGGCGAAGATGCCCTCCTCGCGCGCCAGGCGGCGGCACATATGGATCGACTCCTCCGTCGTGGCCGAGAGCACCTCGTCGATCTGGTCCGGCGTCCAGTGCGGCGGCGCAAAGCCGATGCCGATGCCTTCGATCCGATGGGCACCTTTCGGCCCGCCGGACAGCACGGCCGACTCGGCGGGCTCGGCGGCGGCGACATGGAGCCGGGGATTATGCCGGCGCAGGGCTTGCGCCACGCCGTTGAGCGAATGGGCCGAGCCCACCGCCTGCACGAAGGCCTCGATGCGCCCGCCGGTCTGCGCCCAGATCTCCTCGCCCATCTGGTGATAGCCCGTCGGGCCATCGCCGTTGTTGAGCTGGTCGAACCACCAGTGGCCGTCCTCCCGGCTGATCTCCCGGGCGGTGCCGATCATCCGCCTGACCAGCTCCTCGGTGATCTTCCCGTCATCGCTCGGCACGAGGATGATCTCGGCGCCGAAGGCCCGCATCGAGAGCATCTTTTCCGCGCTGAAGGCGTCCGAGGTGACGATCCTGAGACGATAACCCCTGGCGGCGCAGACGAGCGCCAGGGACGCCCCGGTCGAGCCTCCGGTATATTCGACGACTGTGCCGCCGGGCCTGAGGCGCCCATCCGCCTCGGCGGCCGCGATGGCGGCCTTCGCCATCCTGTCCTTCATGTTGCCGGTCGGATTGGCGCCCTCCAGCTTGACGACGATCCGGGCGTGGCCGTCCGGCACGACCTTCCCGAGCCCGACCAGCGGCGTGCGGCCGATGGCTTCGAGGATGTTGGTCGCGAGGATCATGAAGCGTCTCTCCTGCAAACGACGACGAAGAGGCTTATGAGCCGGAAACAGGCCGGATCGTGGTCCGGAATCCGGACCCCGCCGGCCGCGCGGCCGAACCTCTCGCGTCAGCGCGCATGGGGGGTGACCGCGGCGAACCGGTAGCGCTCGAACCACTTGGGAAAGGACCGCGTCAGCGCCCTGGGGCCTGTGAGCGACAACCCCATCCTCTGCGCCTGGACGAAGCTGACGTCGCCGCGCCACCAGGCGACCAGCGCGGCAAGCGGTGCTCTCACCTTCACCAGTTCGGGAAAGCCCGGATTGTGAGTGCACAGGGAAGCCTCCGACGGGCTGAGCAGCAGGAAGCGGGGCTGGCTTCCGGGAATGGCGAAGCTGACGACCAGCGGCTCCCTGGGCACGGACGCGAAGTCGACGCGCCGCTGCATGTCGATGAGCAAGGGCTCGACATCGAGGTCCTCGTCCGCGGCGCGCCGCGGCAGCCATCGCTGGCCCCACTGCGCCAGCTCGCCGATCAGGCTCGAGAGCGCCCTGCCCGCTTCGGTGAGCTCATATTCGGGCCCTTGCGCGCCGTCCCGGCGCATCACGGCGCCGGCCAGGACGAGAGCCTGCAGGCGCTCCGAAAGCATGGTGCGCGAGATGCGCGGGATTCCGCGGCGTATGTCGTTGAAACGCCGGCTGCCGCTCAGCAGCTCGCGCACGACGAGCAAGGTCCATCGCCCGCCCACGATCTCATGGGCGCGCGCGACCGCGCAGAACTGGCCATATCCCGTCATGCCGCACCCTAGCGCAGGGTGGAAGGCGGCGGCAGTCCGGAGTCCGGACCTCCCGGCCATCCGAGATACAAGTTGCATATCGCAATCAGTTCCTTTATAACTGATTGCAAGCAACAACCAGTATGAGGAACACCGCAATGTCCAGGCTGATCGTCCGCGCCTTCTCGATCTCGATCGACGGCTACGGCGCCGGGCCGAACCAGAGCCTCGCCGACCCCCTGGGTGAAAAGGGCGAGGACCTGCATCGCTGGTTTCTCCCGACGAAGACCTTTCGGGCGATGTCCGGCAGGGACGGCGGCGACGTCGGGGTGGACGACGATTTCGCCAGGCGCGGCTTCGAGAATGTCGGCGCCTGGATCCTGGGCCGCAACATGTTCGGACCCGTGCGGGGACCGTGGCCCGACGAGAGCTGGAAGGGCTGGTGGGGAGACAACCCGCCCTATCGCGTGCCGGTCTTCGTGCTGACGCATCATCCGCGCGCCTCCCTCGCGATGGCGGGCGGCACGGTGTTTCACTTCGTGACCGACGGCATCCGGCCGGCCCTGCGCCAGGCGCGGGAAGCCGCCCGGGGCAAGGATGTGCGGCTGGGCGGCGGAGTCGCCACGATCCACGAATATCTGCGCGCCCGCCTTATCGACGACATGCACATCGCCATATCGCCCGTGCTGCTCGGCCGAGGCGAGAGCCTTTTCGCCGGCATCGACCTCCCGGCTCTGGGCTATGCGGTGACGGAACGGGTTTCGACGCAAGCCGCCACCCATCTCGTCGTGACGAAGCACGCTTCCTGACCCGCCCTCCGCCTGGATGTTGCGCATCGCCCCCGGGGATGAGCTATGATCCGGGCGGGAGTGGACGATGAGCGAAAAGCGCGTTTGTTTCGACTTCGAGGTGGACTTCTCGAATGGCGGCGGAATCCAGGGCCAGGATTTCCGGCTCGATATCGACGGCGACGACATCGCCGACGACGCCCTGGCCGCCTGTATCGTCGGCGACCTGCGCCTCCTGATGGTGGGCGACGTGCGCATCCTCAACAAGAGGATCATCGAAGAGCGTCACAAGCGGCAGGGTCCTCCCGCCCCGGCGGTCCATATCCAGGACAAGGCTGTCAGGGTGTTCGATCTCAGCCACACGATCGAGGACGGCATGATCACCTACAAGGGCCTGCCGGCGCCCCTGATCTGCGATCATCTCTCGCGCGAGAGGTCGCGGGAGATCTATGCCGAGGGGACCGAGTTCCAGATCGGCAGGATCGAGATGGTGTCCAGCACCGGCACCTATATCGACGTGCCGTTTCACCGCTATGCCCATGGCCACGACCTCTCCGAGCTGGCGCTCGAGCGGGTCGGCGGCATACCGGGCGTCGTGGTGCGCGTGACCGGCGCGCAAGGCCGCGCCATCGACTGGCATCATTTCGTGCCGGTCGCGTGCCGCGGCCATGCGGTTCTGGTCCATACCGGCTGGGACAGGCACTGGCGGACCGACCGGTATTTCGAGGGCCATCCCTTCCTCACCGAGAAGGCCGCCGTCTATCTGCGCGACCAGGGGGCGCTGGTGGTCGGCATCGATTCCCTCAATATCGACGACACGGCCGGCGGGACCCGGCCGGTCCACAGCGTGCTGCTGGCCGCGGAGATCCCGATCGTCGAGCATCTGACCGGGCTCCGGGATTTGCCGGCGAGCGGCTTCCGTTTCGCCGCCGTGCCGCCCAAGGTGAAAGGCATGGGCACGTTCCCGGTGCGCGCCCATGCCTGGATCGAGCCGTCGGCCGCCGATCGGGCTCACTCGTAGATCGTGAGAGGCCCGCAGTCGTCGTCGGCGACGAAGATGGCGAGAAGCGAGGCGGGCTCGGTCGTGCTCGCATTCTCGGCGAAGTCGTGGATCGTGCCGGGAGGCTCGAACCAGCTTTGCCCGGCATCGAAGGTCTCGACCGGACCGCCATCCAGCTGCGAGCGCACTCTGCCCTTCAGCATGAAGGCGGTGACCGAGCCCGGATGGCGGTGGCGCGGCGAAAAGGCGCCGGGCGGGAAGTCCACCACCACCGTGGTGATCGACTTGCCGGGCACATTGGGCAGCCTCTCGCAGGATACCGGCCGGACGACGGTGGCCGGCCGACTGGCGTCCTTGCCGCCCGTGGCGGCGGTCATGGCCATGCCATGATGGCTCATCGAAGCATCCTGCCGGATGCCGGCATAGCTACCGTAAAGGATCGCAACAACCGCCAGTCCGGCGAGCGGCAGGGCCGGCCGCGGGAAACCGCGGGGCTGTCGCGGAACATGGGCGTCGCTCATGAAACGCCCCTGTCCAGCCGGAAGTCGGAACGCCAGCCGAGCACCGCCGTCGCCTTGCCCGTCGCGACCTCGCCCTGCGGTTCGGCGATGTTGAAGATACCCGGCTGCCAGTGATCCAGCGCGCAAAGGGCGGCGTGGGCGGCCGCCTCCACATGGAGCGGCGAAGGGCCTTCCGGCGTCTCATGGGCGGTGCCGGGTCCGTAGAAATTGCCATAGCGCAGGACGATGCCCTCGAGCGGCGGCGAGCCCACGACCTGCTCTTCCAGCGCGGCGATGCCGCGAAGCGTGATGGCCCGGTTTCCCCCGGCCTTCGCGTCAAGCGGGTCTTCCTCGGTGTAGGGCGGCGTCCCGGGGGCATAGGCCCAGGCGATGCTCTGGGCGATCATGCGGCCGGTGCCGGCGGCGAGCGCCGCCTGCACCAGGTTGCGGGTCCCCTCTTCCCTGACCCGCGCGTTGCGCGCGACGGCTTCGGCCGTGAGCGGAGAGTTGAAGCGCGACGGAAGGTCCGTCAACTGATGGATGACGACGTCGGGATGCGCCGCCGCGATTGCCCGGGAGAGCGCCTGCGCATCGAAGACGTCGACCGCCACAAAATCTCCGCCCAGCCCGCGCACGGCCTCGGCCGATCGTGAAGACCGGCCCATTCCGGTGACGTGATGCCCGGCGCCGGTCAGGAGCTTGAGAAGCGGCCGGCCGACGACGCCCGAGGCTCCGGCAAGAAAGACGCGATGACTCATGAATTCACTCCAGATCCGCTCGACTGTCGGGCGCACAATGCCCGCGCGCGCCGGCGGAGCACAGCACCAAGAACGATCGGAAAGCTTGCACCATCACGCCGATTTCCGGATGAGCGCGCACAGCCTCGCGCAGGCCTCGTCGAGCCGGGGCCCCGCCGCGTTGGTCACGCCGAGCAGCAGCCCCGAGCGCCCCTCGGGCGCCGCATACCACGGCGACAGTGCGCGCGGCATCATGTCGAAGCTTGCCGCCTGGCGGACGAGGCCGGCGTCGTCGGCGCCGTCCGGCAGATGCACCAGGACCGCCAGTCCCGCCATGGCCTCGTGCGGCGCCACGTCGCGCAGGAGCCGCATCAGCCTGTCGCGGCGCGCGGCATAGAGCGTCTTCATGCGCCTGAGGTGGCGCAGGTAATGCCCCTCGCGCAGGAACTCGGCGACGGCGTGCTGGGCCGTCGCATTGGCGGCGGGCGCGAGGCACGCGGCGACGTCGCCGAAATGCCGGACGAGCTCCTCCGGGACGACGATGAAGCCGAGGCGCAGCGCCGGGCTGATGGTTTTCGAGAAGGAGCCGAAATGGATGACGCGGCCGGGGGGACCGGGCGACGCCAGGGCCGGCGCCGCGCGGCCGGCGAGCTGCAGTTCGCTCAGGTAATCGTCCTCAACGATCCAGGCGCCCGCCCGATGGGCCCAGGCGAGCAGCTCCTCGCGCCTCCGCGCCGAGAGCGCCATGCCCAGGGGCGCCTGCTGTCCGGGCGTGACGATGGCCAATGCCGCCCGCCTTGCCGCGGCGATGCCTCGCGCCACCACCAGCCCCTCGCCGTCGACCTCGACCGCGGCGGCATCGACTCCCGCAAGGGCCAGCGCCTTGCGCGTGACCGGAAAGCCCGGCTCCTCCACCCAGGCGGTGCCGCCCTTGAGCTCGAGCGCCTGCACGATGAAGCCGATGGCGCCGGCATAGCCGCTGGTGATGAAGACCTGGCGCGGCCGGCACTGCAGACTGCGCGCGAGCGCGAGATAGGAGGCGATCTGCCGGCGCAATTCCGCTTCGCCGCGCGGATCCGGATAGCTCGCCGGCAGCGCCGCGACGGTGCGCGCGCCCCGCGCCATGATGCGCGACCAGGTTTTGAACGGAAAGGCGTCCTGGGCCGGAACGCCCATTTGAAAGAGCTTCGGCGATTGGGAGAAGCCGGTGAAGAAGCCGGCGAGCGAGGCCCCGGCGATATCGTCGTCGGTCGGTCGCCGGAGCGGCGGAATGTTCGAGACATGTGTGCCCCTGGGCCCCGAGGCGACGATCAGCCGGTCGTCGGCCAGCCTTTCGTAGGCGGCCTTCACCGTGCCGCGGGCGACGCCGAGCTGGGCGGCGAGGTCGCGCCATGACGGCAGGCGCGCGCCGGCCGCCAGCCGTCCCTCCAGGATCGCCGCGCCGATTCCGTTGCTGATCTGCTCGGCCAGCGGAGCCCCGGCCTTGCGGGAGAGCGCGAGGCTGAAGGGTTCGATCGAACCATCCGGTGATGAGTTTGCCGTTGTCATGGATGCGCCCATTATGGCTGCCGCCGCTGCGCGATCAACCGCGGGTCCCAAAAGCGTCCGGCTTTCTCCGTTCTGCCGCCACAAACTCCGGCCATATGTAACTTGCCCAAAGGGCATAAGAGTCTAAGATCGACCGCAGGGGATCGTGAGAAGGCAAGGAACCGCTGGACGGCATGCGGAGTCTATTCTTATGGCTGGGCGCCATGTTTCTATGGCTGGCCACGCACGCGGCCCTTGCCCAGGATCCCCAGAACGAGCCGCAACTGCGCGTCGAGGCCGGGATGCATACGGCGGTCGCGCGACATGTGGCCGTGAGCGGCGACGGCAAGCTCATGGTGAGCGCTTCCTACGACAAGACGATCAGGGTGTGGAGCCTTCCCGAGGGAAAGCTCGAGAAGGTCTTTCGCGTCCCCATCGGCGAGGGCTTCGAAGGCTCGATCTTCGCGATCGCGCTCAGCCCCGACGCCAGGACCATCGCCGTCGGCGGCTGGATGAAGCAAAAGTTCATCTATCTCATCGACGCGAGCTCCGGCGAGATCGTCCGCGCGCTCGGTCCCAATCCGGAAGTCACGATAAATCTCGCTTTCTCTCCCCTCGGCGGCAAGCTGGCGGCGGTCTTCGGCGGAAATTTCGGCATGCGGATGTATGACGCAGAGACAGGCGCCGTCCTTGCCGAGGACAAGGCCTATTCCGACGACACCAACGGCCTCGCCTTCAGCGAGAACGGGACATTCGCGACCGGCTCCTATGACGGGCTGCTGCGGCTCTACGCGCAGGACGGCAGCCTCCTCTCCCAGATCACGGCACCGAGCGGCAAGAAGGTCTTTTCCGTCGCCTTCGCCGCCGGCGGCGACAGGATCGCCATCGGCTACGGCGACATACCCAAGGTCGACGTCTTCTCGACCGGCGCCTATGAGTGGCTGCCGCAGCCGAACCTCGCCGGCATGGACAATGGCGATCTCACCACCGTCGGCTGGTCGCGGGACGGCGGCATTCTCTATGCCGGCGGCACATTCCGCGACGACAAGGGCTATCAGGTCGTGCGCTGGCTCGATCAGGGATCGGGCGAACGGTCCTTCATCTACGCCGCGGACGACACCGTGCTCGACCTCCAGCCCTACGGCGCCACCGGCATCGTGGCGGTGGGCGCCCTCCCCCAGATCGCGGTCCTGGAGAACGACCGGACGGTCACCGAGCTGCTGACGCCCATCGCCCGCATGCGCCGCGGCGAGAAGGGCTCGATCACCGTCAGCGAGGACGGCACGCAGGTGCGCTTCCTCCTCGACAATGCCGGCCGGCACCCGGTGCTGTTCGACATGACGGCGCTCGAGCTGAAGGACATGACCGGCATCGCCGACGATCTTGCCGGACCCGACACGACAAGCCTCAAGCTCGACAAGTGGGACGGCCAGCGAGGCACCACGCTCGCCGGCAAGCCCCTGCCCGCCGATCCGCATGAGATGAGCTTCAGCGCGGCGGTCGCGCCGGACAGGAAGTCCGTGGCTCTGGGAACGGGATGGTATGTGCGCCGCTACGACGACACGGCGAAATCCCTGTGGCGCGCCGCGGTGCCGGGTGTCGCCTGGGGAGTCAATTTCGCCCAGGGCGGCAAGGTCGTCGTCGCGGCGGTGGGCGACGGGACGGTGCGCTGGTTCCGAGCCGAGGACGGCAAGGAGCTTCTCGCTCTCTTCGTCCATAACAAGGACAGGCGCTGGATCGTCTGGACGCCGAGCGGATATTACGCGGCATCGCCGGGCGGCGAGGACCTGATCGGCTGGAACATCAATCGCGGGGATGCCCTGTCCCCGGATTTCTTCCCCGCCTCGCGTCTGCGCAGCACCTATTACCGGCCGGATATCGTGCAGCACGTTCTCAAGACGCTCGACCCCACCAAGGCGGTGACCGACGCCAATGCCGAGGCCGGGCGCGACGACGAGGACGGCACGGCCAAGCCGACGCCGCTGTCGTTCCCGCCCGTCGTCGAGCTGGCCATGGACAGCAGCGAGATCAGGACCGCCACCTCGCCGGTGCAGGTTGCGTTCCGCGTGCGCTCGCCGAGCGGCGAGCCGCTCGAGGGCATCGACATCCTCATCGACGGCCGTCCGCTCGAAGGCCGCGCCGCCGTCGTCATTCCGGACGAGGACGAGATAGCGACCCTCGACGTGCCGATCCCCGCCCAGAACGCCGAGATCGGCATCATCGCCAGGACCAGGACCGGCGCCAGCGAGGTCAAGGTCGTGAAGGTCCTGTGGGACGGCGCCTTCGCCGAACGGCTGAAGCCCAAGCTCTATGCGGTGGTCGTCGGGGTCAGCCACTATGACAGCCCAGATCTCAAGCTCAAATACGCGGCCCAGGACGCCACGGACTTCGCCGCGGCGCTCAGGCGCCAGGAAGGCGGCATCTACGGCAAGGTCGACGTGCGGCTCATCACCGACGCCGACGCCACCCGCGACGGCATCGTCGAGGCGCTGGAATGGCTCGAAGGCGAGGTGACGGCGCGCGACGTCGGCATGGTCTTCATGGCCGGTCACGGCGTCACCGACAACAAGCAGAGATTCTACTACCTGCCGGTCGACGTCGACATGGACAGGCTGCGCTCGACGGCGGTCTCGCGCGACGATCTTCTCGCCACCATGAGCGGGCTGGCCGGCAAGGCGATGATGTTCATCGACGCCTGTCATTCGGCAAGCGGCCTCAGGGGCGAGCAGACGCGCGGCGCCGGCGCCGACATAACCCAGGTGGTGAACGAGCTGTCGAGCGCCGAGAACGGCGTCGTCATGTTCGCTTCATCGACCGGCCGTCAGCTCTCGATCGAAAGCGACGCCTGGAAGAACGGAGCGTTCACCGAAGCCCTCATCGACGGCCTTTCGGGCGGCGCCGACTTCGTGAAGGACGGCAAGTTGACGATCTCCGAGCTCGATCTGTATCTGTCCGAGCGCGTGAAGCAGCTGACCGACAAGCGGCAGGCGCCGGTGATGCGCAAGCCCGACACCATTCCCGATTTTCCCATAGCTCTGGTAAGGTAGCTCATGACGATGAAGAAGCTTCTGCTCGCCGGCACGGCAAGCGCCCTCCTCGCTCTCCCGGGCTTGCAGCTGCAGGCCGAAGCCCGGACCCGCATGCTGCTGGTGGGAGTTGCCGACTACAACGAGGAATCGGGCATCCGCGACCTCCTGGGCCCGCGCAACGACGTCTCGATCATGTGGCGGCTGTTCAAGGCGCGCGGCGTCGATCCCAAGGACATCACCGTGCTGAGCGACGGCGTGCCGGAGGGAGCCGACTATCCGGTCCTCGATGGCGCCGCCACCATCGGCAATATCCGGGCCGCATTCGACAGGATCGCGTCCGAGACGGGGCCGGAGGACGATTTCGTCTTCTACTATTCCGGCCACGGCACCCGCCAGCCCGACGACAATCCGGAAGAGGAGATCGAGCCGGAGGCCGACGGATATGACCAGGTGCTCCTGCCCGCCGACGTCGGCCCCTATGATCCGGCCGGCGGCGGCATCAAGAACGCCCTCGTCGACGACGAGCTCGGCCGGAGGCTCGATCAGATCCGCGCCAAGGGCACCTTCGTCTGGGCGATCATCGATTCCTGCCATTCGGGCACGGTGACGCGCGGCGACAGCGTGACCCGCTCCATCGACCCGGCGTCGCTGGGCGTCCCGGAGAAAGGCGCGTCAGGCACCGCCAACGCGTCGCGCGGCGGCAACCGCAAGGGCGCGCTCGTCAGCAAGAACGAGAACGACCTCGTGGGCTTCTACGCCGTCGACGCCTTCGACGAGGCCATCGAGCGTCCCTTCGCCGGCTACAACCTGCCCATGGTGGGCGACGGCAAGACCCAGCGCATGGGCGTCTTCACCAATGCCCTGCATCATGCCTTGTCCCAGGGCACGGCGCAGACCTTCGCCGACCTGGCGCGCGAGATTTCTGCCGACCTGACGACCGACCGCTCGGGCGGCCGCGTGCCCCAGCCGGTCTTCGACGGCGTCCTCGACCGCCCGGTGCCCGGCGCCGCCAGCAAGGGGCCGCGGCTCATCACCTCGCTTGCGGCCGACGGCTCGATCGCCATTCCGCGCGGCGTGCTGCACGGTTTCGAGCTGGGCTCGCGGGTGGCGCTCTATGCGCCGGGCAAGAGCGATGCGCCGATCGGCAAGGCCGAGATCACCGCCGCCGAAGCCGCGTCGAGCCAGGCCGGGAACGTCGTCTGGGAGCCGGGCGCCGCCAAGATCACCAACGGTCCCATCGCGGTCAGGCTTACCGAGCAGGCGGTGAGCTTCCGCTTCGCCGTGTCGCCTCCGCCCGCTGAGGATCTCGCCGATGCCGCCCAGTCCGGGACCGTGTCGAAGGCCGTCGACATGGCCTTCGGCAAGGATTCGGGCTCCTCCGACATCGGCATCACGCTGGGCGAGCCCGCCAATCCCGACGGGGACGTGCTGCTCAGGGTGCAGAACGGCCGCCTCTGGATCATGCGGCCCGACCGTCCACTCGACATGACGGCCGGCAGTTTCGGCGAGACCCCGAGCTTTGCCATCGATGGCGACCCCCAGGTGCTCGCCGAGAAGGTCAAGCAGGCGGTCTGGTCGCTGTCGCGCGCCGAGAAGCTGGTGCGCTTCGCGTCCTCGCTCGGATCGCCTGCCGACGAAAATGCCGACCGGCCCGAGATCAGCGCCACCATCCAGCGCAAGGGCGCCGATCCCTCGACCGCCTGCGCCAGGCCCGACAAGACCGCTCCGGAAAAGCCGCTCGCGGCCTTCGCCCCGCAAGGGGTCGGCAATTGCGATACCGTTCGCTTCAAGGTCGCCAACGAGACCGATCAGACCTATTATATCGCCGCCTTCTATGTCGATGCGCTGGGCGGGGTCTTCCCCCTGTCGAACCAGGACAGGGCGCGCGGCTGTGTCCGCACCCTCTATTCGGGATCAGGCGACCTCACCTACACCATCCAGATCAATACCTGGGACGCGCGAGGCAGGAAGCCGGCCGCGGTCGGCACCGAGAACGCGGTGATCATCGCCATCCCGCAGGATGCGACCAAGATCGCGCCCAGCATGTGCTCGCTGATCCAGCCGACCCTGGCGGCGATGCAGCAGACGCGCGGCGTGGAGGAAAAGTCGGCCACCCGCGGCTCGGCCCAGGGCAGGTCGTTGAAGACCCTGCTCGGCGGCATCACCGGATCCGCCACCCGCGCCGCCTCCATCCAGGAAGACGAGGAAGGCGGCCCCGCCATGAGCTCGGCCCTGTTCACCTTCGACGTGCGGCCCTAGCCGTCGCGGGGAGCGCATCCGTGACAGAGAGGATCCTGCGCCAGATCAAGACCCGCTACAAGACGTGGGATCGCGGCAAGGGCAAGACGGGCGACTTGTTCATCGACCTCATGTCCGACGACGCGACCTTCAGCTCGATCGGCGGGGGCGGCGATGCGATGCAGTTCACCCGCACCCACCGGACCAGGGAGAAGATCCGCGCATATTTCGAAGGCCTGGCGCTCGACTGGCAGATGATCTTCTACAATGTCCGCATGTTCCTGGTGTCCGGCCACACCATCGCCGTGATATGCGAATGCGCCTGGAAGAACAGGCATACCGGCAAGACCGTCCATTCGCCGAAGCTCGACGTCATCCGGGTGAAGGACGGCAGGATGCATGATTTCTTCGAGTATTTCGACACGCATCAGGCCTATGCGGCCTGCCTGCCGGGCGGCGAAGCCGATGCGCGGCGCCCGAAGCCGCTCTACAGATGGGGCGCCGCGCGCACCGTGGCCGGAGCGACCGCTGCGACGGCCGCCAATGTGAAGATGCTCAGGAAGCTCTATGCGCGCTGGCATGCGACCAGGGGCAGCAGCGGCAGCGCCCGCGCCTTCGTCAACATCCTCGCCGCCAACGTCATCTGGGGCTCGCTCGGCGCCGGCACCCGCCCGATCGCCTTCACGCAGACGCGGATGACCCGCGACGAAGTCGGCCTGTATTTTCGCGAACTGGCCTCGGCCTATGACATGAACTTCTACGATGTCGGCGAATACATCGCCGCCGGGCCGTTCGTGCTGGTCCTCGCGCAAGTGTCCTTCACCAGCAGGAAGACGGGCCGGATCTTCGTCTCGCCGAAAGCCGATCTCTGGCGCTTCGCTCGCGGCAAAGCCACCGAATTCTATGAATATTACGACACGGCGAAGGCGATAGCGGCCGCGGGGTGACCGCGCGGCCGATGCGGTGTGAAGGCGCCGGTTCCTATTTCGGCAGCCAGCCTCTTTCGAGCGCCGCGACGAGCCCGGCGGTCACCTCGTCCTGCGGCAGCGCCCGCAGCCGGCGGACCGCTTCGAAGCGCCAGGCGCCGTTCTGCTGCGCCGCCAGCCAGACCGCTTCCAGCGCGCCGCTGCCGTCGCGCGCCCTGACCTCCTGTGGCGCCTTCGGGACGGCCTTGCGCAGATCGAAAGCGACGCGCAATCGCCGCTTCAGCGCATCCGTCACGACGACCGCGAATGTGGCGCCGCCGATCCGGGCCAGCGGGACGTCGATCTCGCGGACGGCCAGGGAAACCGGCTTGCCGCCCCCTATCCCATCGATCACGACCGAGAACGGCCCCTCGCCGCCCGCCCATCTCACCAGCAGCGGCCTCGAATCCTTGCCGATGTGATTGCGTCCGCGCGCCGCCAGCGGCGCGGTCATCTCATCGCCGCCCTTGGCCACGAGCACGGAAAGCGAATCGTCCTCGCCATGGCCGAACAGGATGTCGGCGATCTGCTCGAGGATATCGAAGCCGCCATCGCCGCTCGGCATCTCGCCGGCGATCTCCTTGCGCATGAGCTTGCCGGAGACCACGATAGTGCCCTCCTGCGCGAGGCTGAGCGTGATCCGGCTGGCTTCGTCGCGGATGAAGACGGAATCGTCGTCGTAAAGCGGCATCAGGAGCTTGGGCGCCAGTTCCTGGCCGTCCCGCACGACCACCGTCCCCTTCGCGGCATCCGCTCCTTTCAGCTCGTAGGCCATGATATAGCCGGCCGGGCGCGCGCCTTCGGCCTCAGCCCCGGATGCCGCGAGGCCGATCGCCAGAAGCAGGACCGCGCAGAATCGTTTCAGCAATCTCGGGCCTCCTAATGCTGCTTGAGCATGGCGCGCCAGCCTTTGCCATGGCTCCAGTCGTAGACGACGCCCGCCAGCGAATCGACGAACTTGTGCAGGACGAACAGCGTGACCGTCACCGCGACGATGCGGATCGCGACGTCGAAGCCGAAGAACCGCGACAGGACCAGGGCCGCCGCGACGATGAGCGGGCCGGCGACCAGGATGGCAGGCGCCATCTGCAGCCTGTAGGAGATGAAGGCGAGCACCGAGAAAATGCCGAGGATGATCAAGACCTCCACTCCCGGCGAGGCTTCCGGCATGTCGGCCATGGCGGCAGCCGCGGCGAGGGTGTTGGCGAGGATCACCGCTCCCGGCTGCGAGCCGAGCGGCGTCGCGTAGACATCGCGGGAATTGGCATGCGTGACGCCGATGACGACGATGCGGTCTTGAAACGCCTGCGGATGAATTTCGCCCGCCGGCGCGGCAGTGCCGGCAGTGAAGCTCACCAGCGTCCACGCCGGTATCTGCTTGAACAGCGCGACGGGGACGCCGTCACGGACGACGGTCCTGACGGTCGTCTCCCCGGCCCCGGCCTTGAACATGTACTGGATGGCGACGTCGGGCGTCGCCCGGCGCGGCCAGCCGACGGGCGCGACATCCAGCCTTTTGCAGCGGCGGTCCACCTGGCGTGCGAGAAATGTCCTGAGATCGTCGGACCGGTCGCGTTCGGCGTCGAACCGGGCGGCGACGACGAGCGCCGGCGAGGGATAGCTCACGCCCTCGGCGCCGGCGCAGACGGTTTGCCAGAGTCTGAGCCGGCGTACGATCCGGTCATCCGACAGCGGCGTCAGGACGCTTACCCAGATCGCCTTGCCCGTGGCGGAAAAGACGGCGTCATAAGGCGTCGTATTGACCAGGGCGGCTCCTCCGATCTCCTTGTCGTTCGCCGCTCCGGCGCGAAAGCTGCGGACGAACATGAGCGGCAAGGCGCCTGCCCGATGGTTCGAGACGGCTTCCATCAAGGACGGATCGGGCGCCGCGGCCGGACTGTCGGAAGCAAGATCGATGTCCACGACGATGGCCGCGGCGCCGCCCTTGCCGGCGGCCTCGATGAGCTTCGCCAGCGCCGCATGCGGCGTGATCGCCGGCGCGCCCCAGCGTGCCATGGTCTCGTCGTCGACCTTGATCAGCGTGACCGGGAACGAATGGTCGGCGGCGCCGGACAACGCCGCCGAAAGCTCGATGATCCGGTCGGTCTCGGTGAAGCTCTTATAGGCCAAGGTCAGACCCTTGCCGCCGCCGAGGAGCGTCAGGAGCGCGACCGACGCCGCTGTGAGGATGGCCCACGCCGAGCGCGGCCAGCCTGCAAGGCTCCATGGCTTCGTCCCGTGGCGAGAGGCCATTCTTGGGCATTCGTCCCTGTGGTCGACGGGCCGGCGCAGGAATCGCCGGCCCGCTCGATCGTTTACCGGCGATCAATCCTCTTCCGCCGGCGCATCCTTGGTGCCGTCGCGGCCGAAGAACGCCTTGACGGCATCGAACATGACGCCCTTGGTGCCGTCCTTGTCCTTCTTCCAGATCGCCTCGAACTTCTCCTTGTTCTTCTGGAAAGCCTCGAGACGGGCGCTCGGATTGGCGGGATACATGGCGGCAACCAGCGCGCGGTCGCCCGATGAGATCTGCGAGTTGGGCTGCGCCACGAAGCACTTGCTCTTGGCGCCTCTCTTGTAGAAGTCGGCCGGGAACTGGTAGAGCATCACCGAGTTCTTGTCGAATTTCGTCAGCTGCAGGTCTTCGCCCGCCGCCTGGCGCAGGTTCCAGTCGATGGTCTCCTTCGTCCAGTTGTTCGGCGGCCCTTCCAGATACTGGTAGATCTGCTGCCAGTTATACTCGTTGTCGCAGCCGCCCTTCGGATTCTGATGCTCGTGCTCGATGCCGAGGGCATGGCCAAATTCGTGCCGGATGGTGCCGATCTCATAGTCGGAAAGCTGGTCGGGCGTCACGTTCATGAAGCCGCCGAGATTGAGCGACGCCTCGTCCTGCTTGGCGAAGACCACGCTGTTCTGGCCCACTTGCGACCAATAGCCTTCCTGGCTGAAGGAGACGCGGATCTGCATTTCCCTGCCGTTCCCGGGCTGGCAGGTGCGCCGCTTGCCGGACTTGCCGAAATCGAGCTTGACCGAATTGTTGTCGGCCATCCACTCCTTGGCGACGTTGGCGACCACCTCGCGCAAGGCCTGGCTGCCTTCGAAGAAGCACACCCTGAGCTTGGGATAGTTGGGCCCCCAGAGCGAGCTGTTGCGATAGATGCCCTTGGCCTGGTCGGAGTCGTCGAGCTTGTCGAGCGCCTTCTGATACTCCTTGATGCGCTTCACATACTTCACCGGAAGCTTGTCGCGCGCCAGAAGCAGGTTCTCGCCCGCCATGGCTCCGCCGGCCGCCGCCATGGCAATGACCGAAGCCAGCACCCATTTTGAAACGCTAAACGCCGTCATTCACTCTGTCTCCTTCGTATTGAATTAGTTGCAGCATTCTCCGCGGCGCCCGTTGACCGCCTTGAAATTGGATCGCGACGCTGTGAGGCTCCGGCTCATCGGGTCAGATATGATTCCAACCGCCGCCGCGGCGAGCCTCGAAACCGACATGCAGCACTCCCTCTTGACCTTCCCTCCCCTGGGACCCGGCGAATCTAGCACAGGGGCATGCAGCGATGAAATACTTATCGCAGCGGAAGGTGGTGAAACTGCGATGGCATGGCGGCAAACTTGGTCCGAACTGAAGGCCGGCGGCCGGGCGGAACCTCCGCCCGCCCGCAAGACGGCTTTCAAAGCCCGCGAAAGAGGGGCAACATGGGCCAAAAGGAGTGACCCAGCTTGGACATGCGCGACATCGAGGTCTGCCTGCCGCCGCGGCTTCATTCCTTCAGCCGCCAGGTGCTCGAGATCTACCTCATGGGCCATATGACCACCGAGGAATTCCGCCGCTGGTTTCACATGCCCAATTCCGACTATCTTCCTTTCAGCGACTGTATCGCGCAAAAAGTCGATCCCTTTTATGTGCCGGAAGCAAAGCTTCCCCCTTCCATTACGCTGAAACCCAATACACTTTGAGACCGGCCTTTCGTGCTCACCTTGGACCTGTTATCGGTTCCCTTGAGCTTCCTGGAGTACTCATGGATATCAAACCGGATGTCATCGCCGCCATCGGCAACACCCCCCTGATCAAGCTGAAGAAGGCCTCCGAGCTCACCGGATGCACGATCCTCGGCAAGGCGGAGTTCATGAATCCGGGCCAGTCGGTGAAGGACCGCGCGGCCCTGTTCATCATCAAGGATGCGATCGCGAAGGGCAGGCTCAAGCCGGGCGGCACCATCGTCGAGGGCACCGCCGGCAATACCGGCATCGGTCTCGCCGTGGTCGCCAATGCCCTGGGCTTCAAGACGGTGATCGTGATCCCGATCACCCAGAGCCAGGAGAAGAAGGACACGCTGAGGCTCCTGGGTGCCGAGCTCGTCGAAGTCCCGGCGGTCGCCTACAAGAACCCGAACAACTACGTGAAATATTCCGGCCGCCTGGCCGAGAGGCTTGCCCGCTCGACGCCGGAAGGCGCGATATGGGCCAACCAGTTCGACAATGTCGCCAACCGGCAGGCCCATGTCGAGACCACCGCGCAGGAGATCTGGCGGCAGACCGACGGCAAGATCGACGGCTTCGTCTCGGCGGTAGGCTCGGGCGGCACGCTGGGCGGCGTCAGCGACGGGCTCAAGGCGAAGAACAGGAACATCCGCATCGCCCTTGCCGATCCCCTGGGCGCCGCTCTGTACAGCTACTACACGACCGGCGAGCTCAAGGCGGAAGGCTCGTCGATCACCGAGGGCATCGGCCAGGGCCGCGTCACCAGGAACATCGAAGGCGCCGTGGTCGACGACGCCTTCCAGATTCCCGACAGCGAGGCGATCCCGCTGGTCTTCGACCTCCTCAGGGAGGAAGGCCTGTGCCTCGGCGGATCCACCGGCATCAACGTGGCCGGCGCCATCCGCCTCGCCAGGAAAATGGGGCCGGGCCACACCATCGTCACCCTGCTCTGCGACTATGGCACGCGCTACCAGTCGAAGCTCTTCAATCCGGAATTCCTCCGCGAGAAAGGCCTGCCGGTGCCCGAATGGCTGGAGGAACGCGCCGCCAGCGTGCCGCATGTCTTCGAGGAAGTCCCCGCCTGATGACCCTGCTTCTGTTCCGCGACGACGCCTATCGCAGATCCTGCGATGCCAGGGTGGTCTCCATCAATGACCGTGGCGGCATCATTCTCGACCAGACGGTCTTCTATCCGACCGCCGGCGGACAGCCGGGCGACAAGGGCACGCTGACGGCCGAGGGATCCGAGATCCAGATCGCCACCACCGTCTATGACGAGGCGAAGAACGCCGTGCATGTCCCGGCGGCGCCGGTGGCGCTGGCGCCCGGAGCGCCCGTGTCCGCAGCACTCGACTGGGACAGCCGCTACCGCAACATGCGCTGCCATTCGCTCATGCATCTGCTCTGCGCCGCCGTGCCCTTCCCCGTGACCGGCAGCGCGCTCACCGCGGACGGCGGACGAATCGATTTCGACATCCCGGAAGGGCATATTCCGGCCAAGGACGAATTGGCGGCGAAGATCAACGCGTGGATCGCCGAGGATCATCCGATCACCACGCGCTGGATCGCCGAGGAGGAGCTCGACGCCAATCCGACATTGGTGCGGACCTTGTGGGTCAAGCCGCCGCGCGGCTCGGGCCGCATTCGCCTGGTTTCGATCGGCGAGAACGACGCCATCGACCTCCAGCCTTGCGGCGGCACGCATCTTACGTCGACCGGCGCCATAGGTCCTGTCGCCGTCGCCAAGATCGAGAACAAGGGCAAGCAGAACCGCCGCATCCGGCTCGCATTCGCGGGCTGAAGCGTATCGAGGAGTTGCCATGTCGTCGCCTTACGTCGTCTCGACACAATGGCTGGCCGAGCACCTCGCGGCCCCGGATGTCGCCATTGTCGACGCCTCGTGGCATTTGCCGGCGGCCAGGCGCGACGCCAGGGCGGAGTTTCTCAGGGAACGCATCCCGGGCGCGCAGTTCTTCGATATCGACGAGATCTCGGACGGCGCCACCGCCTTGCCTCACATGTTGCCGAGCGCCGAGAAATTCGCCTCGCGCATGCGCCGGCTCGGTGTCGGCGACGGCAAGAAGGTCGTCGCCTATGACACGGTCGGGCTGTTCTCCGCGGCTCGCGCCTGGTGGATGTTCCGCGTCTTCGGCCATGACGACGTCGCGGTGCTCGACGGCGGCTTCCCGAAATGGAAGGCGGAGGGCCGGCCGGTCGATGAGGATCCTCCGGGCCGGCCGCAGGAGCGGCATTTCTCGGCGCGCTTCCAGTCGATGATGGTGCGCGACAAGAGCGGCGTCCTCGATGCGGTGACGACCGGCAGGGCGCAGATCGCCGATGCGCGCTCGCCCGGCCGCTTCGCCGGCGCCGAGCCCGAGCCGCGTCCCGGAGTGCGCTCCGGCCATATGCCGGGGGCCGGCAATGTCCATTACGCGACCCTGCTCAGGCCGGACGGCACTCTCAAATCGCCTGAGGAGATCGCCCGGGTCTTCGCCGCGGCCGGCGTCGATGTGAAGAAGCCGGTCATCACCTCCTGCGGCTCGGGGATAACGGCGGCGATATTGACCCTGGGCCTTGCCCTGATCGGCGCCAGGGATACCGCGCTCTACGACGGATCGTGGAGCGAATGGGGTGCTGCCACCGACACCCCCGTCGAGACCGGAGCAGGCACGTCATGACCCACTCGGATATCCTCGATCGCTATGCGCGGCTTATCGTCCGCTCCGGCGTCAATATCGCGCCCCGACAGGAACTGCTCATGACGGCGCCGGTCGACGCTCTTCCCCTGGTGCGCCTCGTCACCGAGCATGCCTATAAAGCCGGAGCGAGTCTCGTCACCACTCTCTATGGCGACGACGCCGCGACCCTTGCGCGGTTCGAGCATGCACGCGACGAGAGTTTCGACACGGCGGCCGGCTGGCTGTTCGACGGGATGGCCAGCGCCTTCAGGGCGGGAGCCGCGCGCCTCGCCATCATCGGCGAAGATCCCTCCTTGCTCGCCGGCCAGGATACCGACAAGGTGGCGCGCGCCAATCGGGCGCGCTCCAGGGCCTATCGTCCGGCTCTCGAGCTCATCGCCAGCCATGCCATCAACTGGTGCGTGGCCGCCGCCGCGACGCCGGCCTGGGCGCGGTCCGTGTTTCCGGACAAGCCGCCCGAGGCCGCGCTCGACGCGCTCTGGCAGGCGGTTTTCACCTGCGCCCGCGCCGACCAGCCCGATCCGGTCCAGGCCTGGGTCGAGCATTCGCGCAATCTTCGCCGGCGCACCGACTTCCTGAACGGCCGCCGTTACGCGGCGCTCAGATACAAGGGGCCGGGCACCGACCTCACCATAGGCCTGGTCGACGGTCATGTGTGGAAAGGCGGCGCGTCGGTGTCCGGGAACGGCGTGACGTGCAATCCGAACATCCCTTCGGAGGAAGTCTTCACCATGCCGCACAAGGACCGGGTCGACGGCACCGTCGTGGCCACCAAGCCGCTCTCCTATCAGGGCACCTTCATCGAAGGGATAAGGGTTCGCTTCGAGGCCGGCCGCATCGTCGAGGCGCATGCCGACAAGGGGGCGGACGTGTTCGCCAACATGATCGCCACCGATGAGGGGGCCTCCCGCCTCGGCGAGGTTGCGCTGGTGCCGCATTCATCGCCGATCGCCAGGAGCGGCATCGTGTTCAACAACACCTTGTTCGACGAGAATGCCGCAAGCCACATCGCCGTCGGCCAGTCCTACAGCGACACGATGACGAATGGCGGCTTCCTGAGCAAGGAGGCGCTCGCCGATGCCGGCGCCAATGCGAGCCTTATCCATGTCGACTGGATGATCGGATCGGGCAGGCTCGATATCGACGGCGCGCGCGCGGATGGCGGGATCGAGCCCCTGATGCGCCAGGGCGAGTGGGCGGCTTAGGCGCCCTCCTCCTCCGGAAAGAGGACGCTCAGTGCAGGATCTGGCTCAGGAAGAGCTTGGTGCGCTCGCTCTTGGGGTTCTTGAAGAACTCGGCCGGCGAGTTCTGCTCGACGATCTGGCCCTGATCCATGAAGATCACCCGGTTGGCGACCTGGCGCGCGAAGCCCATTTCATGGGTGACGCACAGCATGGTCATGCCGGATTGCGCCAGGTCGACCATCACCTCGAGCACCTCCTTGATCATCTCAGGATCGAGCGCCGAGGTCGGCTCGTCGAACAGCATGATGCGCGGGTTCATGCACAAGGAGCGCGCGATGGCGACACGCTGCTGCTGGCCGCCCGACAGCTGGCCCGGATACTTGTTCGCCTGCTCGGGGATCTTCACCCGCGTGAGATACTTCATCGCCGCCGCCTCGGCATCGGCCTTGGCCATCTTGCGCACCCAGATCGGCGCCAGGGTGCAGTTCTCGAGAACCGTCAGATGCGGGAACAGGTTGAAATGCTGGAATACCATGCCGACCTCGCGGCGGACCTCGTCGATGCGCTTGAGGTCGTTGGTGAGTTCGATCCCGTCGACGATGATCTGGCCGGACTGATGCTCTTCCAGCCGGTTGATGCAGCGGATGAGCGTCGACTTGCCGGAGCCCGACGGTCCGCAGATGACGATCCGCTCACCGCGCTCGACCGCGAGATCGATGTCGCGCAGCACATGGAATTCGCCATACCATTTGTTGACGCCCACGAGCTGGATGGCGACTTCTCCCGCTTCGTTCTTGTCGGCCGGGGGGACCTTCGGCGTGCTGGTCTGGGCGGAGGCTTGAGCCATCATATCCCTCGTCTCTTGTGGCCGGTCTGGAGCCGGCGCTCCATGAATATCGAATAGCGCGACATGGCGAAACAGAAAACCCAGAACATCAGGGCCGCGGTGAAATAGCCCGTCGTTCCGGTCTGCGGCGATACCCATTTCGGATCATTGAAGCCGGCCATGACGATGCCGAGCAGGTCGAACAGGCCGATGATGAGGACGAGCGTCGTGTCCTTGAACAGGCTGATGCAGGAATTGACGATGGCGGGGATGGAGATCTTGAGCGCCTGCGGCAGGACGATCAGGTTCATCATCTTCCAGTAGGAGAGGCCGAGCGCCTGGGCGGCCTCGTATTGGCCTTTCGGGATGGCCTGCAGGCCGCCGCGCACATTCTCCGCCATATAGGCGGCGGTGAAGAGCGCCGTGCCGACCAGCGCCCTGAGCAGCTTGTCGAAGTTCACCCCTTCCGGCATGAACAGCGGCAGCATGATGCTGGCCATGAACAGCACGGTGATGAGGGGCACGCCGCGCCAGACCTCGATGAAGATCACCGAGAAGAGCCGCACCACCGGCATTTTGGAGCGTCGCCCCAGAGCCAGCAATATACCCAGCGGCAGGGAGGCCACGATGCCGGTGATCGCCACGACGAGGGTCACCAGGAGGCCTCCCCATTGCTGGGTTTCGACCGGCACGAGGCCGAAATCGGCGGTCACCAGGACGAGGACGGCGATGACGGCGCAGCAGGCGCCGCACCAGCCCAGCAGCGCGGAACGCGCCGAGATGTCGCGCGAGACGACCTCGTGCCGGATGGACAGTCCGGCGGCGACGACCAGAAAGCCGACGATCGCCAGTGTCGCCGATGAAACGAAGTTGCCGGAGACGTTGACCTCGGGCATCGAGACGAAGAGCGACACGAGGAAGATGACGAGCGCGATGCCCGCAAGGAAGAGCGCCGGCCTGTTCCGCCTGATCCCGTCCTCGACGCCGAAGGCGAAGACCGGTACGGCAAGAGCGGAAAGCAGGAGCAGCCCGACGATGCCCAGGATCGTCGACAGGGACAGGTCGAGATTGCCGCCGGTCAACAGGATGAAGGTCATCAGCGGATAGACCACCAGCAGGAAGAGCGCGTTCCATTTCTTGAAGGGAACGGAGGGGACCGCCATGGTGGCGAGAGCCACCGCGCCGACGATCAGGCAGATATTCACCCGCCAGCGCTGATCGAAGGGATAGAAGCCATAGATGAACTGGTGGAACTTGGCCCAGACATAGGGCCAGCAGGCGCCCGAATCCGGCACGGCCACGCAAGCTTCGCGATCCTCGCCCGTGAACACCGCACGCAATATGGCCCAGTCGAATATGCCCCAGCCCAGCCAGAGGACGAAGGCGGCGCCGACTATGGTGAGCACCGCGTTCAGCGGCGTCGAGAACAGGTTTTGCAGCACCCATCCCGTCACGCCGGTCGTGTTGGGCGGCGGCGGCAATCGCGGGGCATCTTCGGAGCGGACCCAGGCGTGTCGCGAGGAGAGGTCGGTCATGGCCTTATCTCTCCACCAGGCGCACGCGCTCATTGTACCAGTTCATCACCGTCGAGGTGATGATGCTGAGCGACAGATAGACGACCATCCAGATCAGGACCACCTCGACCGCCCGGCCCGACTGGTTGTTGACGACGCCGCCCATGGCGACGAGATCGGGATAGGCGATGGCCACGGCGAGCGACGAGTTTTTGGTGAGGTTGAGATACTGGTTGGTGAGGGGAGGAATGATCACGCGCAAGGCTTGCGGGATCACCACCAGCCGCAAGGTCGGCTGCGCCCGCAGTCCCAGGGCGTGGGCCGCCTCGGTCTGGCCGTGGCTCACCGCCAGGATGCCGGCGCGCACGATTTCCGCGATGAACGTGGCCGTATAGATGCTGAGCGCCAGGAGCAGCGCGATCAGTTCGGGCAGCACCGTGGTGCCGCCGGCGAAATTGAACCCCTTGAGCTCGGGATACTCGAACGTCACCGGCATTCCGGTCAGCAGGAAGGCCAGCAGCGGCAATCCGACGACCAGGCCGAGGCCGGCCCAGAAGCTGTGGAACTGCTCGCCGGTGCGCTCCTGCCGCCACCGGGCCCAGCGGGAGACGGCAAAGGCGCCGATGCAGCCGATGACGAAGGCGATTACGATGAGACCCGAGCCTTCGCCCCAGATCGGCTTCGGTATCACGAGGCCGCGATTGCTGAGGAAGGCGGCATCGAAGAAGCTGATGCTCTCCCGAGGTCCCGGCAGGGGCTTGAGCACCGCTCCGTACCAGAAGAAGATCTGCAGCAGCAGCGGGATATTGCGGATGATCTCGACATAGCCCGTCGCGATCTTGGCGACGAGCCAGTTCGACGACAACCGCATGATGCCGACGACGAAGCCGATCATGGTGGCGAAGACGATGCCGAGGCCGGCGACAATCAAGGTATTGAGAAAGCCGACGATGAGCGCGTCGATATAGAGGGAGTTGCGCGAATATTCGATCGGCGTCTGGATGATGTCGAAGCCGGCCGTCGTCCACAGGAAGCCGAAATCGACGCTCCTGTTGATTTTCGCCAGATTGACTGTCGTATTATGATAGATTTCGTAGCCGGACCACACCAACAACAGCAGGAAGACGGCCTGCGCGATACGCGAGCGGAATTTCGGATCGTTCAGGAACGAAGCGCGCTCATGACGCGCCTCATCGACGACTGCGGCCATCCCTTCACCCCTTCCTCACCCTTATAGCACTCGTCACGTTTACGTGATCTCTCGTGCGGAAAACGGAGGAAGCCCGGCATCCGTTCCGGGCTTCCTCTCTATGCTTCAGCGAATCGGCGGGGCGTATTGCAGGCCGCCCTTGGTCCACAGCGCGTTCTTGCCGCGCGCGATCTTGAGCTTGGTGCCCTCGCCCAGATTGCGCTCGAAGATCTCGCCGTAATTGCCGACATGCTTGACGATCTGCACGGCCCATTCGTTGGTGAGGCCGATGCCGACGCCGAAATCGCCTTCCTTGCCGACGAAGCGCGCCACTTCCGGATTGGCCGAGTTCTTCATCTCCTCGACGTTCTTGGACGTGATGCCGAGCTCTTCGGCATTGACCAGCGCGAAATAGGTCCATTTCACGACGTTGAACCACGCATCGTCGCCCTGGCGCACTGCCGGACCCAACGGCTCCTTGGAGATGATTTCGGGGAGGATCATATGGTCGTCCGGAGCAGCCAGCTTGAGGCGCTCGGCATAGAGGCCGGACTGGTCGGTCGTGTAGACGTCGCAGCGCCCGTCGCTGTAGGCCTTGAGCACTTCCTGGTTCTTCTCGAAGGCAACGACCTGATAGGTCATGTTGTTGGCCTTGAAATAGTCTGCGAGGTTGAGCTCGGTCGTCGTGCCGGTCTGCGTGCAGACGGAAGCGCCGTTGAGGTTGAGCGCGCTGTTGACCCCCAGCGACTTCTTCACCATGAAGCCCTGTCCGTCATAATAGGTGACGCCCGCGAATTTGAGCCCGAGCGAGGTGTCGCGGCTCATCGACCATGTCGTGTTGCGCGACAGCACGTCGATCTCGCCCGACTGCAGCGCCGTGAAGCGCTCCTTCGCCGACAGCGGGGTGAATTTCACCTTGGTCGGGTCGTTGAAGATCGCCGCGGCAAGTGCCCGACAGAAATCGACGTCGAAGCCGGTCCAGTTGTTCTGGTCGTCCGGGAAGCCGAAGCCGATGAGGCTCGGATTGCTGCCGCATTGGATGAAGCCCTTGGCCTTCACGTCGTCGAGCGTGCCGGCCTGGGCCGCCGTGACGGCGGCGAGGCCCAGCCCTGCTCCCAAAGCCAGTGACAAAAGCTTGTTTTTCATTGCTGATCCTTCTCTGAACATGCTGCCGCCTGATTGCGTGTCTTGCGGGGAAATCGCTTCACCCTCATTCGACGCCTTTTATCTTTTCAGGAGCGGTGCGCCTATTCGCTTTTAGTTACTCCCTCGAGGACCCGGTTTGACCCCATGTCCTCTTGGAAATCAGAGAAGCCGAGAAACGCGGCGGGGTCAAGCGTTTAGGACTTCGGCGAGAAGGGTCATGACCGCCACGGGATCGCCCGCCGTCGGGACCTCGGGCTTCACCGGACGCGCGATCATGATCACCGGAATGCCGCTCGTCCGGGCGGCGGCGAGCTTGGCGCGCGTGTCCTCGCCGCCCGAATTCTTGGTCACCAGATGCGTGATCGAGTGCTCTCGGAGCAGGCACAATTCTTTCTCGACATGAAACGGCGGCCGGGCAAGCAGGACGCGCCAGTTGCCGGCAACCTCGACGCCTGCGGGTTCGATCATGCGCGCCACGCCCGATATGTCTGATCGCGTGAGGAAGGCCGTCATCTCCTTGCGCCCGATGGTGAGCAATATGCGGGCGCCCGGCGGCGGCGCCGCGGCGGCGGCTGCCACGTCCTCGACTTCGATCCAGCGATCCTTCGGCCCGGCGCGCCAGGCCGGCCGTTCGAGCCGGATCAGGGGCAGGTCGCAGCTTTGCGCCGCTGTCTTGGCGTGACGCGAGATGGCGGCGGCAAAGGGATGCGTCGCATCGACGACACAGGAGAAGCGCTCGCCCGCCAGATAAGCGGCCAGCCCTCCGGCGCCGCCGAAACCGCCGATGCGGGTTTCGCCGGCGATCTCGGCGGGCTTGCTTGTGATGCCGGCAAGCGACGTCACGGCGCTGTAGCCCGCCTCCGCCAGCAGGCCGGCAAGCTCCCGCCCTTCCGCGGTTCCCCCCAGGATCAGCACCCTGCCCCTGGCCGGGGCGTGCGAGGTCGGGCGGGGCCTTGAAGCCGTCGGAGTCTTATCGCCGCGAGAAGCCATAAGTTGATTGTATTATCCCGGAAATCAGGCAAACAACAGCCGATGGACAGGCAATCGGACACGCCCAGGCAGATGGGTTTCGCCCGGCTCGACAGCGAGCCCTTCCCGGGCTTCGAGCCGGGATGGGTATGGCTTGCGGGTGCGGGCCCTGGCGCGCCCGGCCTCATGTCCCTTCTGTGCTATCACGCTCTGCAGTCGAGCGACGTCGTGGTCTATGACGCGCTGGTCAACCCCTCGATCCTCGGATGGGTCCGTCCCGGTACCGATCTTGAATATGCCGGCAAGCGCGGCGGCAAGCCGTCGGCGCAGCAACGCGACATATCGTTGCGTCTGATCGAGCTGGCGCGCGAGGGCAAGCGGGTGCTGCGCCTCAAGGGCGGCGATCCCTTCATGTTCGGACGCGGCGGCGAGGAGTGCCAGCATCTGGTCAGGGCCGGCATCCCTTTCCGCATCGTGCCCGGCATCAGCGCCGGCATCGGCGGACTGGCCTATGCCGGCCTGCCCTCGACGCATCGCGACACCAATCACTCCGTCATTTTCCTCACCGGCCACGACGCCTCGGGCAAGATGCCGGCCAATGTGAACTGGCAGGCCGTCGCCACCGCATCCCCGGTGATCGTCATGTACATGGCGGTGAAGAACCTGGCGGAGATCGCCGATGCGCTCATCGCCGGCGGACGCGACAGCGCCGATCCGGTGACGATCGTCTCTCATGCGACCCTGCCCCGGCAGTCCGTGGCGCAGACGAGCTTGCGCGACGTGAGGACGTTCCTCGCCGGCAACGATGTCGCGACGCCGGCGATCGTCGTGCTCGGCCACGTCGCCGAATGGCGTTCCCTGCTCGACTGGTATCAGGGCGGCCTCAAGGAGAATCCGATTGGCTGATGGCCTGGTGATCGCGGCACCCGCTTCCGGCAGCGGCAAGACCACCGTCACGCTGGCGCTGCTTCGCGCGCTGCGGCGGCGCGCAATGGCCGTCGCTTCGGCCAAGATCGGTCCGGATTACATCGATCCGCGTTTCCACGAGGCGGCGACCGGGCGCGCCTGTGTCAATCTCGATGGCTGGGCCATGACGGGACCCGGCCTCCGCGGCCTGGCCGCCGCCATTGCCCGGGATGCCGCCATCGTCCTCATCGAGGGGGTCATGGGCCTCTTCGACGGCCCGGAGGATGGCCGCGGGTCGACTGCCGACATTGCCGAGGACCTCGGCCTGCCGGTGATCCTCGTCGTCGATTGCAGCCATCAGGCGCAGTCGGTCGCCGCCCTCGTTCGCGGCTTCATGACTCACCGTCCTCGTCTCGACGTGCCGGCGGTCATCCTCAACCGCATCGCCGGCGCCCGTCACGCCGACATCCTGCGCCGGACCCTCGCGGCGTGCGGCGTCACCGTTCTGGGCGCCGTGCCGCGCGATGCCTCCCTGGCGCTTCCCAGCCGCCATCTGGGGCTGGTCCAGGCGGGCGAGCATGCCGATCTCGCGAGCTTCCTCGACGGTGCCGCCGACAGCGTCGCGGCGCATGTCGACATCGCCGCACTCCTGGCGCTCGCCAGGCCGGTCGCGGCGGCGCCGGCGGGCAAGCCGCTGCCGCCGCTCGGGCAGCATATCGCCATCGCGCGTGACGAGGCCTTCGCTTTTCTCTATCCGCATCTTCTCGACGGCTGGTCCCGGCAAGGCGCCGGAATGTCGTTCTTCTCGCCTCTGGCCGACGAGTCGCCGGCGGCCCATGCCGATGCGGTTTATCTGCCGGGCGGCTATCCGGAGCTTTACGCCGGGCGCCTGAGCGGCGCGCATGGCTTCCTGGCCGGGCTGCGCCGGGCGGCCGGGCGCGGCCGGTTGATCTATGGCGAATGCGGCGGCTACATGGTGCTGGGCCGCGCGCTGATCGCCGCCGATGGCCGCGTCCATGAGATGGCGGACCTCCTGCCCGTCACCACGAGCTTCGCCAAGCGGAAACTTCGCTTGGGCTATCGCCGCCTCGAGCACGACGGCGTCCTGCCTTTGCCGAAGGTGCTCAAGGGTCACGAATTTCATTATTCGATGATCGACAGCCAGGATGAGGAAACGCCGCTCTTCCATGCATCGGACGCTTGCGCCCGCGATCTCGGTCCCATGGGGCTCAGGCGCAACAGGGTGATGGGCTCCTATGCCCATGTCATCGCATGACGCGGATGCGCGCCGGCATGGCCATCATGCTGATGGGCACCGGCTCCGACGTCGGCAAGTCGCTCATCGCCGCCGGTCTCTGCCGCCTGTTCGCCGACCGCGGCCTCCACGTCAGGCCGTTCAAGCCTCAGAACATGTCGAACAACGCCGCGGTCACCGTCGATGGCGGCGAGATCGGCCGAGCCCAGGCGCTGCAGGCGCGCGCCGCGCGGATCAAACCCACGGTCCACATGAATCCGATCCTGCTCAAGCCCGAAACGGCGACCGGCGCCCAGGTGGTCGTGCAGGGACGCCGCGCCGCGACCCTGAGCGCCCGGGACTATTTCAGGGACCGCGCCAGATATATGCCGGCCATCCTCGAAAGCTTCGCGTCGCTGGCGCGCGAGGCCGATCTCGTCATCGTCGAGGGCGCCGGCAGCCCGGCCGAGGTCAATCTCCGCCGCGGCGACCTCGCCAATATGGGATTCGCGCAGGCGGCGAATATTCCTGCGATCCTTATCGGCGACATTCACCGGGGCGGCGTGATCGCCTCGCTCGTCGGCACACGGGAAATCCTCGATCCCGATGAGGCGCAAAGGATCAAGGGGTTCATCGTCAACAACTTCCACGGCGACCCTGAATTGTTCTCTGAAGGTGTCGCCTTCACCGAGGCGCGGACGGGCTGGCCATGCCTCGGCATCGTCCCCTATTTCGCCGCCGCCCGAAGCCTGCCCGCGGAGGACGCGGTGGCGCTCGAGAAAACGGCGCCGGGCGGCGGCTGCGGCTTCCATATCGCCGTTCCCCGCCTGCCGCGCATCGCCAATTTCGACGATCTCGATCCTCTGCGGCTCGAGCCGCACGTCACCCTCACGATCGTGCAGCCGGGAAGTCCTTTGCCTGCGGAGGCCGGCCTCGTCATCATCCCGGGCTCCAAATCGACCATCGCCGACCTCGAGGCCTTTCGCGCCGAGGGCTGGGACATCGACCTCGCGGCGCATTGTCGCCGCGGCGGCGCGGTGCTCGGCCTTTGCGGCGGCTATCAGATGCTGGGCAAGGCGATACATGACCCCTTGGGCCTGGAAGGACGGCCGGGCTCTTCGCCCGGCCTGGCGCTGCTCGATGTCGAAACGACGCTCGTTCCCGACAAGACGTTGACCCGCATCGTGGCGCGCCATGTGGCGAGCGGCAAGCCGGTATCGGGCTACGAAATTCACCTGGGAACGACCGCCGGGCCCGATTGCGCCCGCCCTTTCACCATGGTCGGCGATGCGCCGGACGGCGCGCAATCGCGAGACGGCCGCGTCATGGGCACCTATATGCACGGCCTTTTCTCCGACGACGCCTTCCGCCGCGATTTTCTCGAAGGGCTCGGTGGCCGGGCCGGCGCCGTCGCTTTCGAAGCCGGCATCGAAGATACTCTGGACGAGCTCGCCCGGCATCTGGAGCGCAATCTCGACGTCGGGCGGATCCTGGCGCTCGCCGCACCCGTGACGCCTTGAAATGTTTTTCGCGCTCACTGCCCTCGCCCTGGTGATCGAACGCTTCATAGGCTATCCGGAAGGGCTCATGCGGATCATCGGCCATCCGGTGCAATGGATCGGCGCCTCGATCGCGTGGCTCGACCGGCTATTCAATCCGGACGGCAAGCCCGCCGGCCGCCTGTCCGGTGCCGTGGCGCTTCTCTTCCTCCTCTTCGCCAGCGGAGGTCTCGCTGTGCTGGTCGCGGCCGCTTTACGGCACTTGCCGTATGGCTGGATCATCGAGGCCGTCATCGCCACGCCGTTCCTCGCGCAGAAATCGCTGCGCGATCATGTGGGCGCGGTGGCGGATGGTCTCGACCGGTCGCTCGCCGACGGCCGCCGCGCCGTCTCGCACATCGTCGGTCGCGACCCGGAAGCGCTCGACCGCTCGGGCGTCGCGCGCGCGGCGCTCGAGAGCCTGGGCGAGAACGCCTCCGACGGCATCGTGGCGCCGGCCTTCTGGCTGGCGCTTCTCGGTCTGCCCGGGATCGTCCTCTACAAGGCGATCAACACCGCCGATTCGATGATCGGGCACAGATCGCCGCGCTATCTGAATTTCGGCTGGGCCTCCGCAAGGCTCGACGATCTCGTCAACCTGCCGGGAGCCCGCCTTGCCGCTTTGCTTCTGGCAGGCGCCGCCCTCTTCTCTTCCCGCGGCAGTGCCGCGGCGGCCCTCGCCGCCGCCATGCGCGACGCCCGCCGCCACCTCTCGCCCAATGCCGGCTGGCCGGAAGCGGCCCTGGCCGGCGCCCTGGGCATCAGGCTGGGCGGCCCGCGCTCTTATGGCGGGAGGCATGTCGAGCTCGCAGCCATGGGCGACGGCAGGAGCGAGCTCGATACCTCCGACATCCGCGCCGGCCTCATCCTCTGCGGCCGTGCGCTTTCCCTTCTGACCGCGCTCGCGGCACTCCTCGCCTTGGCTTTTTGAGGATCATCGGCAGACCTGCGGCGATGAACACGACCTCGTCGGCCGCTGCCGCGATCGCCTGATTGGCGCGGCCCGCCTCGTCCCGGAACCGGCGCGCCAGCGCGTTGTCGGGAACGATCCCGAGGCCCACCTCATTCGACACGACGACGACATGGCCTTTGGCGCCGGCAAGGCTCTCGCACAGACGCTCGATTTCGCCGGTGACGTCCTTGCCGTGATATATGAGATTGTTGATCCACACGGTGAGGCATTCGACGAGCGTGAAGGTCCGTGCTCCCTCGGCCTGGCGCAGCGCCCCGACCAGATCGAGCGGCGCCTCGATCGTCCGCCATCGCGCGCCGCGCTCCGCGCGGTGGCGCGAGATGCGCTCGGCCATCTCCTGATCGGTGGTTTCCGCCGTGGCGACATAGGTGGGCCGGCCCCTGTGGCGGCGGGCGAGTCCTTCGGCATACCGGCTCTTGCCGGATCTCGCGCCGCCCAGGACCAGGGTGAGCCGCCTCATGGCCGCGCCGGCGGAAAACGCGCGATGAAATGACCGCGCATCGCCTGCGGCCACGCCTTGAACGGCACCTCGCCGGTGGCGCTCGCACCATGAAGGTCGAACCAGGCTAGGATGGCCTCGGCGGTCTCGCGGGCCGGGGTGAAGCCGCCGGCGAGATAGCTGTAGCGTTCGCTGTCCTGGAGGAAGACGTTGCAGTGCTTGAGGCACGACCACAGGCAGGATTGGCGGTCGACGATGACGTCGCGCCGCCGGCGCTCGGCCAGGAGTGTCTCCATGTGCCGCGCCAGGGTCTCGCCTCCGGTCACGCCGTCGGGTCCCTCGCGCTCCTCGGCGGAATGGCGGCAGGTGATGCAGAAGACGATGCGGCGCATGGGCTCCAATTGAGGGCTTGCCAATCTCGCCGCTTCAATGATTGAGTTAAGGGGTCCTGTCAACGCCACGGAGCCCTTATGGAATTTCGCCGCCTCGCCTTCGTCGCAGCCGAGGTTCCCCAGGCGCGCCGGGCCCTCAACGCACTGGTCAAGGCCTATGGCCAGGCGGCGCCCGAGGAAGCCGACGTCATCGTCGCCTTGGGCGGCGACGGCCTCATGCTGCAGACGCTGCACCGCTTCATGTCGTCGGGCAAGGCGATCTACGGCATGAACCGCGGCTCGGTCGGCTTCCTCATGAACGACTACGGCGAGAAGCGCCTGCGCGAGCGCATCAACCTGGCCGAGCTCACGACGGTTCGGCCGCTGCGGATGACGGCGACCGACCAGGCCGGGCACGAGCACAAGGCCATGGCGTTCAACGAAGTGTCGCTGCTGCGCCAGACCCACCAGACGGCCGCGCTCAGGATTTCCATCGACGATCATGTGAGGCTCGACGAGCTGAAATGCGACGGCCTCATCGTCGCGACGCCCGTCGGCAGTACCGCCTACAACCTTTCCGCCTACGGGCCGATCCTGCCGATCAACTCGCCGCTCCTCGCCCTGACCCCGATCAGCCCGTTCCGGCCACGCCGCTGGCGCGGCGCGATCGTCCCGCATGAAGCGCGCATCACCATCGAAAGCCTCGAGGCCGAGAAGCGTCCGGTGGCGGCCGTCGCCGATCAGTTCGAGGTGCGCAACATCCGCAAGGTCGAGATTGCCGAAGACCGCAAGCGCTCGGCCCGCCTGCTCTTCGATCCGGGCCACAGCCTCGCCGAACGCGTTCTCGCCGAACAATTCCGGTTTTAGGGAACCCTTAAGGATGGCGGCACTACACTCACATCGTCGTGAGTTGCGTCACTGAGTTTCGAGAATGCCGGAGTTCTCCGAACTCCGGCATTTTCACGATCGGGGTGATGCGGTCATCGCCGATGGACGGCCGTCCGCCAATCCAGGAACAAGGTGTCAGGCCGCGCTGATCAAGCCTTCGCGCAAGCGGCCGGCGATCACGCGGACGCGCTCGGTCGAATAGCGGGCGATGAAATCGAGATACTTGGCGCGCTCCGCCTGCGGCATGGCGCCGTCGCCGGTCATGATCTCCTCGATCAGCCGGCGGGCGAAATTTTCCGCGCCGAGCGCGCATTTCGTGTCGCGCGCTTCGCGCTCGACCCGGCCGGCGCCGCGGATCAGCCCGATGCAGGTAGGGGGCAGTCCGCAGCTGCGATAGAGCGCGTTGAAGCCGAAAGCGCCGCCATAGAGCGCTTCTGCGACCCGCGCCGTCGTCGTATCGGCGAGATGCGCCATGGCGCTCTCGACCAGGCGCATCTGGCCGGTGCAGGCCGCCCGCATGACGATCGAGGCGGTCAGCATGCTGCGCGCGGTCATGAAGCGGATGAGCGACGGCAATTCCTTGTCGTTGGCGCTGTCGAGAATATGCAGTATGGCGCGTTCCTCGGCGTCGGCGACCATGTCGGCCGCGTCGTTGGCCGGCACCCAGCCGCGCTCCGCCATCAGTTGATGCACCTGGTTGGACGCGCGCTTGGCCTGCAGGATGCGGATGTCGAGCGGCAGGTGGTCGAGGGCGAGAAGCCGGTCGATGACCTCCCGGACCCGGCCGAAGCGGGCATAGAGTATGCGGCAGTTGCGCTCGCCGATGATGCAGTCCTCGTTGTCGAAGAGGGCGAGGCACGCCGACAGGTCCGCCTGGGTGACGATCTCCTTGACGACGTCGTCGGTGAGGTCCGGCCGGCGCGCCAGGGTGACCTGGCGGGCGGCGTCGCCGACACGCACGATGCTGCGCATCTTCCAGGGATCGAGCGCCGGGGTCGCGGCGAGGAACGGCAAGGCGATGTCGTCGTCATCGGCGATGATGCTGAACAGTATGTCGCCGTGAAGGTCGCGAACGCCGACGAGCCCGTCCACCAGGGCGCGGCGGACTTCCGTCACCGGATCGGTCGCGAGCTTGAGCACCGTCGGCACGACGCAGCTGCGCTCGTTCTCGGGCGCCTGTGGATCGCCGATCAGGCGCGCGAGCTCGACCGCGAGCTGGATGCGCGCCTGCGCGTCGCCGGTTTCGACGACCGCGTCGAAGATGGTGACATCGAGCCCTGGCTGGCCTGACATTGGGATACCACTTGCAAAGTCCTCGCCGGTGAAACTGTCAGGGAACCATTAAGAAACGGTTCACCATGCAGCCTGAGGTTTTTGAATGGCTTAGCTCGCGGGCTGCGGCTTGGGCGCACCCTCTTCCGCCTGCGCCTGGGCGGCGACCGGCGTCGTCATCGGGCCTACTTTCATGATGTCGCCGGCCGAGGCCCTGACCGTGGTCGGACGCTGCTGGCGCCGCCAGAAGGCATGCACGGCCATGATCACATAGATCACCGCCATGAAGGTCATGAAGCCCGACGATCCCAGATACTGCATGAAGAAGCCCGCGATCGACGGACCCGCCATGGCGCCGGTGCCGTAGAGCAGGACGAGCTTGCTCGAGGCTCCGAGCATCTGCTCCTTCGCCATGTGGTCGTTGGCATGCGCGATGACGAGTGAATAGATCGGCAAGGCGATGGCGCCGAACACGGTGAAAAGGCCGATGAGCATGGCGGAGGAGATGCCCGCCGCCGGAATGCTCACGATCGCGATCGCCGCCGCGATGGCGCTCAGGATCATGATGATGCTGCGCCGGTCATAGCGGTCCGAGAGAACTCCCGCCGGATATTGCGATACGATGAGCGCCAGGGGCGGCAGCGCCATCATCACCGAGACGAGCGCCAGCGGCAGCCCCTGCATCAGGGCATAGACGGCGCCCATGCTGAAGAAGGCGCTCTGGGCAAGGCCGCTCGCCAGGGTCGCGACGATGGCGAGCGGCGAGGAGCGGTAGATCTCGGCCAGCGTCACCGGGCGCGTGCCGGCCAGGCTCGGGGTCTCGCTCGGCATCAGCGTGAGCGGCAGCATCGCCATCGACAGCAGGGCCGAGACGATGATGAAGCGCGAAAAGCCCGATGAATCGGCGACGTTGAGGAGGAATTGCCCAAGGCCCATCGCCGCATAGGTGATGATCATATAGACCGACAGCAGCTGGCCGCGGTTCCTGTTCGTCGAGGCCGAATTGAGCCAGCTCTCGCAGACGATGAACAGGCCCGAGGTGCACAGGCCCGCGACGAAGCGCATGAGAAACCACCAGACCGGCTCGACCCACAGCGGGATCAGCAGCACCGCCGTCGAGACGACGGAAGCGAAGGCGGCAAAGACGCGGATGTGGCCGACGCTCTGGACGATGCGCGGCGTGACGATGGAGCTCAGAAGGAGGCCGGCGAAATAGCCGGACATGATCAGGCCGGTGGTCGCGGCATCGAAGTTCTCGGCGCTGGCCCTGACGCCGATCAGCGAGCCATGCAGGCCATGACCGAGCGACAGGATGGCGACGCCGAGCAGGAGTACCCAGACCGACCGCAAACCGGCAAACATCTAAACCCCTCTGCTATCCGGACGTCGCCTACTGCACGGAGATTGTGAAAGGATTGTGCTCGCTTCGAGCCCTTGTCACGGAAAATCAGAGCAGGCCGACCTGCTTCAGCTTGAACTCGAGCAGGTCGCGGTCGAAGGGCTTGAGCAGGAATTCCGCCGCGCCTTCGATGATCGCGCTGCCGATCTCGTCGGTATCGGCCCTTTCCGTATAGACCAGGACGACCGGCTTGCGTCCGTTGGCGGCCCTGCGCACGCGCTTGACGAACTCGCCGGCGCTCATGCTGCCGACCCGGTCGGCCGTGACCACGATATCGGGAGAATTGGCGCGGCAGTGCTTGAGAGCGGCATCCGCCGAAGCGGTCTCGGCCATGTCGAACCCATACTGACCCAGGAGTTCGCTCAAGGCCCGACGCTCCGCGTGATCCTCATCGACAAGCAGACATCTTGTCATGTCGACTATTCCTTCCAGACGCATCCGCAACCGTGCCGTTATTGCCTTAAGGGAGTCCTGCGGCCGTGGTGGTTAATGCGTCGTTAACAATGTTTCCACAACCGCTCTGCCCAAGAAAAAACAAACCTTTTCATGCTGTTGGGGTATCATATCACCGGCTTATCCACAGCCCTCGATTGTGGCGGTTTGATGCCTTTCCGGGACTCCTCCGGCGACTCACCGTCAAATTCCAGGAGAGTCCGGAAGGTTTGCATTCCGCAGCGTCATCGTTCGAAGGTGGGAAAGGGGTATCCACCTCGCAGCCGCATGCTTTAGGAAGTCCGCAGCAAGCCAAGGGAGCACCCCATGCCAGGATTGTGGTTCGACGAATTCGAGGCCGGCAAACTCTACCGCCATCCCATCACCCGCACCGTGACCGAGATGGACAATATGATGTTCTCCTGCCTGACCATGAATCCGCAGCCCTTGCATATCGACCGGCATTTCTCGGCCCAGACCGAATGGGGGCAGCCGATCATGAACTCGCTGTTCACGCTCGGCCTCATGATCGGGATCTCGGTGAACGACCTGACCCTCGGCACCACCATCGCCAATCTCGGGATGACTGAAGTGAAGTTCCCCGCTCCCCTCTTCCAGGGCGATACGGTCAATGTCACGACCGAGGTGATCGCCAAGCGCGAGAGCCGATCCAGACCGGAGGCCGGCATCGTCGATTTCCACCACAAGGCGTTCAAGCAGGACGGCACCCTCGTCGCCGAATGCCGGCGGCAGGCCTTCATGCGCAAGCGCCCCGTCCGGGCCTAGACGATGCGCTCGCTCCTCTTCGTGCCGGCCGACAGCGGGAAGAAGGTCCCCAGGGCGCTCGCATCGGATGCCGACGTGGTGATCCTCGATCTCGAGGACTCGGTGGCGCTCCCCGACAAGCCCAAAGCGCGCGCGATGGCGCGTGAGGTCCTTGCGTCGCCCCGCGGCCGCTCGCGTCTGTTCGTGCGGGTCAACGCGCTGGCGAGCGGGCTCGTCGGCGATGACCTTGCCGCGGTGGCCGCGGCCAGGCCCGACGGCCTCTTGCTGCCCAAATCCGAGTCGGGCGGCGACGCGAAGCGCCTCATCGCCATGGCGAAGCTTCCCGTCATCGCCATCGCCACCGAGACGCCGGCCGCGATGTTCAATCTCGGCACCTATGGCGGTTGCGGGCCTGATCTTCTCGGCCTCACCTGGGGCATGGAGGATCTCGCCGCAGCCCTCGGCGCCCAGTCGAACCGCGACGCGCAGGGACGGCCCACCGCGCCCTATGACCTGGCCCGCACCCTGTGCCTGATCGGCGCGCGCGCCGCCGGCGTCGAGCCGATCGACGGTGTCTACGCGAACTTCCGCGATCTGGCGGGGCTCGAGACCCAATGCCGCGAGGCGGTGCGCGACGGCTTCACCGCCAAACTATGCATCCATCCCGACCAGGTCGGCGTCGTCAACCGCGTCTTCACCCCCTCGCCCGAGGCGGTCGGCAGGGCCAGGCGCATCGTCGAGGCTTTCGCGGCCGCGGGCGGTGCCGGCGTCATCGGCCTTGACGGCGAGATGCTCGACGTGCCGCACCTCAAGGCGGCGAAGGCCTTGCTGGCGCGCGGGAGGAACCGGCCCGGCTAATCCGGCCGGCGCATGCGCCATACCGTCTCGACCGTCGTGAACTCGCTGTAGCCCAGGCGGGCGATGGGCTTCATCGCGGCCGTGTCGACGCGGCCGTCTACGATGAAACGGTCGTCGATATAGACCCCGACCACCCGTCCGATGATGGCCCAGTTGGCGGCGTCGCCGTGATCGTCGGTCAGGGGCACGATCTGGAACAGCCGGCATTCGAGCGCCGCCGGGCTTTCGCTGACGCGCGGCGCCGTGACGAAACGCGACGGCGCGGGCGTCAGGCCCGCGAGCTTGAATTCGTCGACGTCGGGCGCCACGCGCGTCGATGACGCGTTCATCTGCTCGCGCAGCTCATAGGTTGCGATGTTGACGACGAATTCCGCGGTCGCCTCGATGTTGGCGAGCGAATCCTTCATGCCCGACGATCCGATCACGATGTAGTGCGGCTTCTCGGAAACCGCATTGAAGAAGCTGTAGGGCGCGAGGTTGGGGACGCCGTTCCTGGACATGCTGGAGATCCAGCCGATCGGGCGCGGCACCACGACCGCCTTGAACGGGTCGTTGGCCAGGCCATGCAGATTGTCGATCGCATCGTAATGCATCAGCCGGTTTTCCCCCTCAGCAGCGCCGGCAGCTCCGCGATGTCGGCGATCACGTGATCGGCGAGCGGCATCAGATGGTCCGCCGCCGAATTGCCGGAGAGCACGCCGATGGCGAGCGCCGCTCCGGCATCATGCGCCGTCTCCATGTCATGCGGATTGTCACCCACCATGGCGACCTCGTCCGCCCTCATGCCGGTGGCGTCGGCGAAGGCATGGATCATGTCGCCGAAGGGTTTCGGCCGCTTCACGCTGTCCGCGCCGAGGATGACGTCGAAGAGCTGGTCGGCGCCCAGGGCGCCCATATGCAGCGCTGCCGATGCGGCCGTGTCGTTGGTGGCGACGCCGAGCCTCAGCCCCATCCCGCGCAGTTCCTCGAGGATCGGCCTGAGCGGCAGCAGCGGTTTCAGATGCCTGAGGCCGAGATCGCGATAGTCGACGTCGAGCAGCTTCATCTTCCGGGCGACACCCGAAGCATCGAGCCCGGGCCACCAGACCTCGATGATGTCGCGTGTCGTGCCTTGCGCCAGGACGGACCCCGCCTTGAAGGCGCCGCTCGCCGGATCGTAGCCCGCGGCCACGAACTTCGCCTCGACCTCGGCCGGATCGTGCCCGGCGAAGACCTCCGCGAGGAGCTGCCTGTAGGCCGGAACCCATGTGCCGGTCACGTCGATCAGCGTTCCGTCCTTGTCGAAGAGAACTCCCTTGATCGGCATGAGAGGGGTCAGCCCCGCCAGCGGGTGATGAGGCTTTCGGGATCCGGCCGCGGCCGGTCCTCGAGCGCCGCTTGCGGCGTCCCCAGATAGACGATGCCGGCGATCTTCTCGGCGGCGCCCAGGCCCATGGCCTTCATGATCTCCGCATCATAGGCGATCCAGTCGGTGTTCCATTGTGCGCCGATCCCGAGGGCCGCCGCGGCGAGCAGGAGATTCTGGGTCAGGGCGCCGGCGGAGAGGAGTTGCTCCCATTCCGGGATCTTGACATGCGGCGCCGCGCGCGAAACGACGACGAGCACGGTTGGAGCCCTGAGGAAGAGGCCCGCCTGGAAGGAGAGCGAATCCGCGCCGTGATCCGGATGCAGCCGCTGCCAGCGCGCCTTGATGATCTCGCCGAACTTCTCCCGTGCCTCGCCCTCGAACAGGACCAGCCGCCATGGCGTCAGCTTGCCGTGATCGGGCACGCGCACGGCGATCTCGAGAATGGCCTTCAGCTGCTCGGGTGTCGGCCCCGGCTCGCCCATGGCTTTGACGGATGCCGATTTGCGGGTTCGAAGCAGGTTGAGGGCCGAAGAGGTGTCGTTGAGGCTGGTCATGGTCCTTAACAAGAGAAGCCCCGCGGCAAAGTCAAGATCGGAAACAACAAGGCTCAATTGCGAGGAATGGCGTTAACCAAAAATTAAGCATGTCGTTGAGGCCGCGCCTTTTCTCGTGTTGGCTCTGCCCGACCGGCTGAGGGAAACAGGGGAACGTCTCGCATGCACGTCGGCTTCATCCGTGCAGCTTCACTGGGCCGCCAGGGGCTTGGATGCCTCCTGGCGGCACTGCTTTGGACCACCGCCACTGCCTTTGCCGCCTCGTCCACCGCCGCCATAGACCGCGCCCCCGAGATCGCGCGGTCGGGCGAGGACGTCGGCGCCGAGGTGCGCATCGAGCTCACCCGGCCCGGCAACGAAGGCCTCACCTTCAATGCCCGCCTCAGCCGCGACGGCGGCCTCGTCACCCGACCCATCTCCTGGCAGGTGAGGACGTTCGGCGGCGAGACTCTCCTCTCGCGCGACGCCGACGAGGCCTCGCTCATGGCCGAGCCCGGCGACTATGTGGTGGAGGCGGGTTATGGCGCGGTGAAGGTCGAGCGCCGGCTCACCTTGCTTGCAGGCGAGCGCCTGGCGGTGACCTTCGTGCTCAATGCCGGCGGCCTGCGCGTCCTCCCGAAGCTCAAGCAGATCGGCCTCCCCGCCGCCCGGCCCTTCACCAGCGTCTACAGGTCGTCCGGAGTGGATGGCGGCACGCTCGTCGCCATCACCGAGGAGCCGGGCGAGATCCTGAGGCTGGGCGCCGGGTCCTATCGCATCGAGAGCCGCTTCCAGCCCGGCAATGCCGAGGCCATGACCGATGTCACGGTCAAGCCGGGCGTGCTTTCCGCGGTCGAGATCGACATGAACGCCGGCATCGCGCGCCTCGACGCCTCCGCCGTCGGCGGGCGTGAGATCTACTGGATCATCGCCGATGCCAGGGGAGAGAGGCTCCCCGGCATTCTCGGACCCACCGCCGATGTGGTGCTGAAGCCCGGCCGCTATATGCTCCGCACGCGGATCGACGGCGTCGAGAGGATCTCGGCGTTCACCATCGAGCCCGGGCGCGTCAGCGCCATCATCCAGTCCAATTAAGCCAGGGCGGCGATCGCTTCGTCGAGAGCCCGCGTGGCGCGCACCAGGCCGTATTCGCGGCCTTCTGTCGCCAGCCGTGCAAGCTCGGCTCTCGCCGCGTCGCTGCGCTCGCCGCGGCCGACGCGGATCAGGATGCGCGCCCGCCCGATGAAGAAGACCGCCCAGGGGAACGGCTCTTCCGCGATGTAGTCGGCCAGCGCCTGGGCGAAGCTCTCGGCGGCGTCCCATTCGCCGCGCTTCAGCGACGCCGTCATCATGTGAGTGTTGAAATACATGTGATTGTGGACCGGGGCGCCCGCGCCGAGGATGGCGCGCGCCTTGGCGATCCGGGCCTGCCGCTCGCTCTCGCTGCCGGCGAGCTCGGCCAGCATGCCGAGCACGATCGGTCCCATGTAGTTGAGGCTCGTCTCGGCGGAAAGCCTGTACGCCCAGTCGGCATAGTGCCGGGCCTCGTCGCGATTTCCGGCGGCGAGCGCCAGCTCGGCGAAGAACATCTTGCTTTCCGCCTCGAACCGCTTGGCGCCGAGCGCGACGGCGATCTCGTCCGCCTTGACCGCATGCTCGCGCGCCGCCGCGGTCTCGTCCGCCTCGAACTTGCGGAAATAGCTGCAGTGATGCGCGATCATCAGCGCCCGCCGCGCTCCGGCGCGCTCGGCAAGCGCGACCGCCTCGCGGTTGCAGTCGTCGGCTTCGCGCCATTCGCCTTTGGCGAGGGCGGTGATGGCCCACATCGGCAGATTGGCGACCTCGATGCGGCCGAAGCCTTCCCGGCGCGCCAGCGTCACGCAGCGGCTGAACGCGCCATGGGCGCTGAGCATGCGGCCATTGGCATAGTAGCCGTCGCCGAGCCCGCCCAGGGCGCGGATCTCGGCCTCGATCGATCCGGCCTCGCGGGCGAAGTCGAGCGCCTTGCGGTGCTCGGCCAGGCACTCGGCGAGCCGGCCTTGCGGAAACAGGAGGTTGCCGCGCAAGTGATGCGACCGCGACAGCTCATGCAGGAGCCGGTCGCTTCCGGCGACGGCGTCGGCCCGGTCGAGGGCGGCGAAGGCTTCATCGAAGCGGTCCGACAGCCTGAGACTCTGCGCGAAGCCGATATTGGCCCGGCAGGACAGCGCCCGGTTCCCTTCGGCGAGGCGCAAGGCTTCGGGCCAGACCTCGAGCGAGGGCTTGATCTCCCCGGTCTCGAGCAGCATCTCGGCCCGGCGCGTGAGCAGCTCCGCCTTGCGCGCGCCCTCCTCCGCCAGCGCCGCGGCGCGGGCATTGAGCACGATCGCGCTGTCGTAATGGTAGATCGCCCATTCGCTCTGCGCGGCATCGTCATAGGCATCGACGGCCCGCGGATCCTGCGCCTGATCGAGATGGCCGGCGGTCAGGAGCTTGTCACGCTCCCTGAACCAGTCGGCCGCCTTCGCATGCAGCGCCCGGCGGCGCGATTTGGGCAAGGTACCGTATGTCGCGTCGCGCACCAGCGCATGCACGAACTCATATCCATTCCCGCCCGGCCTGATGAGCACGGCATCGACAAGGGTCTTGAGCGCCGCGTCCTTTTCCCCTGCCAGATGGTCGAGCTCTTCCTGGGTGAAGCGCTGGCCCAGCACGGACGCCGCCTGCATGATGCGCCGGTCTCTTTCGGACAGGCGGTCGAGCCGTGCGACGACCAGGCTCTGGATCGATTGCGGCAGCGCTTCGCCGCCGGTGTTCGTCTTGTGGTGCAGCAGCTGGACGAGGAACAGCGGATTGCCGGCGGCGCGCGCCAGGACCTCCCTGACGAGTCCGCTCTTTCCCGCGAAGACCTGGCCGGCGAGGCTCGCCGCCTCCTGATCGGTCAGGGCGGCAAGATCGAGCACCGTTGTCGGAAGGGGCGCGATCCGCTTTTGCCAGGCCGCATCGATCGGGTCGCGTTCCGGACGCGCCGTGAAGACGAGATCGATCGGATGGGAGACTGCGGCGAGCGCCAGGGCCTCGATCATGTCGAGCCCGTCGTCGTCGATCCAATGCAGGTCCTCGACCGCGATGCACAGCGGCGCTTGCCGCGCGGCGAGGGCCGCGAGCCTGGCCAGCGTGGCGATCCGCGCTGTCCGCCGGCCCTGCGCGTCGAACGTGTCGAAGACACGGGCGAGCCGCGGCGGCAGCATGACGCCCATGAGATCGTGCAGGAAGGTCTCGTCACGCTCGCCGAGGCCGGTCCGCGTTGCAAAATCATCGAGCCGCGGCGGCTGCGCCTCGGACCTGCCGCTCCCGGCGGCGAGCAGCGCCTCGGTGAGGATGCGGCGGAGCTGCGACTGGCTGCCGGCGCCGAAGCGCATGACCGATGCGGCAAGAAAGGTGAGGCCCCTGCGGCGCGCCATGGATGCCGCCTCTTCGAGCAACCGCGACTTGCCGATGCCGGCGTCGCCCCGGATGTGAACGATTCGCCCGGTGCCTTGCCGGGCGGTCTCGGCGAACGCCGCCTCGATCCGCGTCATCTCGGCCTTGCGCCCGACGAAGCGCGGAGCGCTCGCGTCTCTTTTCCCTCGCTGTTGCGAGGCCATCCGGAAGACGGGAAGCGGTTCGGCGAAGCCGTCGAGCCGCCGGCGCCCCAATGCCTCCACCCCATGCCGGTGCGAGACGGAGGACGCCAGATCCTCCGACAGCAGGATCTCGCCGCGCTGCGCCAGATCGCACAGGCGCGCCGCGAGGTTGACCGAGGAACCGGTGATCGTATAGGGCCGGTGGACGTCGCTCCCCGTCGTCGCCGCCAGCACCGTGCCCGCCGCCAGGCCGCAATGGACGTCGATGTGACCGGCGCGGTAGCGCTCCGCCAGCGGCTCGAGCCCATCGCGGATGGCGATGGCGGCGGCGACCGCACGCTCGGCATCGTCGCCATGAGCGATGGGAGCGCCGAATACCGCCATGACGCAGTCGCCTATATGCTTGTCGACCGTGCCGCCCAGCTTCACGATCACGCCGTCGGTCAAGGCGAAAAAATCGTTGAGCAGGTTCTGCACGTCCTCCGGGTCGCGGCTGTCGGAGAATGCCGTGAAGCCCGACAGGTCGGCGAAGAGGACGCTGACCGGTCTGAGCTCGCCGTCGGCCGTGCGGCCTGTCGGCGCGCCGGCGTCGAAGGCCGTGCCGCATTGGCCGCAGAACCTGGCGGCCGCGGGGACTTCAGCGCCGCAGCTTCGGCAGGCGACGGCAAGCGGCGTTCCGCAGGCCGTGCAGAACCGCTGCCCCGCTTTCGTCTCGGCTCCGCAGGAACGGCAGGCCATCTTCACTCCAGCCCGGAATGGGACGACCATTATCGCGCGGCCGGTCGCGCTTTTCCACTACGTTACTTGCACCCGCCCGGATCAGGAGAAGCAGGCTGGGCGCTGCCGTCGGCGCGGGCTATTTCGCCAGATTGACGATGATCACCCCGAGAAGCGCCATGATGCCGCCGAGGATGGCAAACAAGGTCGGGACTTCGCCCAGCCACAGGAAGCCGAGCAGGGTCGAGATGGGCGGCACGCTATAGAGGAAGTTCGATGCCCGGCTGGCCGGGAACTTCGACAGCATGACGGAATAGGTGGCATAGGCGATCATGCTGGGGCCGATTCCCAGATAGAACGTCGCGAGCAGCGCTTCCGTGGAAGCCTGTGGCGCCTGCATCGCCGCCGATGGGATGAAAGGCGAGAGGAGCACCGCGCCGATCACGATGTTCCAGGAGGCGACCGTCACCGGACGATGCTTCTTGAAGAGAGGCTTCTGCGCGATGGTGGTGATGGTATTGCACAAGGCGGCGCCGAAGACGAACAGCGCGCCGATGTCGATCCTGAAGCCATCGCCTTCGCCGAGCGCAATGAAGCCGATCCCGGCAAAGGAGATCGCGGTGCCGAGCCAGGCCCTGCCGCTGAAGGTCTCGCCGAGGAGCAGCATGGCGAAGATGGCGGTGATGATCGGATTGACGTTGATGATGAAGGCGGCGGGTCCCGCGGAGACCGTCTGCTCGCCGACATTGAGCAGCACGGTATAGAGCGCCACGAAAAAGACGCCGCCGGTGAGGATGCGCCAGATCTCGCCGCCTCTCGGCCAGCCCGGACGCGTGACGAGAAGGTAAATGGCGGCGGGCAGACCGGCGATGGCGAAGCGGGCCGCCCCCAGTTCGACCGGGCCGAAAGCCCCCAGGCCGGCGCGGATCGCCGGGAAAGCCGAGGCCCAGATCAGGATGGTGACCAGGACGGCGGAGATGGCGGTCCAGTCTCGGGTCGCGGCGGGAGGCGGAGCGGCGGCTTCGGCCATGGTCATGTTTCCGATAGCGGGAGATCGCCGGCGAAGCTGGATCGCTTTGCCGGAAAGCCGCTCCAATGGATTGAAAGATAAAAGAGATCGAGGGTACGTCGAGCAGGCGCCCCGATCTCTCTATTGGATTTGGCGCAGATCGAGCTCATTGACAAACGAAACAATCGAGTATGAGCTGTGACCATGGATCACAGCCCGACGCAGCTTCCGCCTCTCGAGACGATCCCTGTTTTCGACGCCGCGGCACGCGCCGGCAGCTTCTCGGCCGCAGCGGAGACCCTGAATGTCACCCATGGGGCGGTGAGCCGGCAGATCGCCAAGCTCGAGCACTGGTTCGGCCACCGGCTCTTCGAGCGCCAGCCACGCGGCGTCGCCCTCACGCCGGAAGGTCAGCGCCTGTTCCTGCGCACGAGCGAGGCGCTGTCGATCATTGCCGACGGCTCGGACCGCTGGATCGAGGCGCGCGGGTCGGCGGTGGTGCGCCTCACTTCAATCCCCTCGATCAGCGGTCTTTGGCTGATGCAGAGGCTCGCCGCTTTCGAAGCCGGCGAGCCTGCCCTGCGCATCGAGCTCAGCGTGGAACATCGCCATGTCGATCTTGAGAGCGAGGCCGCGGATCTTGCTTTCCGCTGCGGCCGGGGCCGCATCCCCAATCGCATCTCGGTGCAGCTTTTTGAGGAACTGTGCTATCCGGTCGCCGCTCCGGCGCTCGCCCGCCGCATCGGACAAGGCGCCGCCGAGAGGTTGCTCGGTTTTCCGCTCATCCACGATTCCGACGCCTCGGCCTGGCGTGCCTGGTTCGCTACCCGGGAGATCGACTACCGGCCACGCCCGCAGGACCGCCGCTTCGAGGATTACAACCTCGTCCTCGATGCCGCCGCCCACGGTCTCGGCATAGCCCTGGCGCGACCGCCCATGATCGAGGGCTCCCACCACCAGAGCCGCATCGTCCAGGTCGATGACCGGCGGGTGAAGAACCCGGTGTCCTATTGGCTCGACCGCCCCGTCCGCAAGCCGCGGCCGGCGGCCATCGTGCTGGCGCGCCGGATCATGGCGGAGGCCGGGGTTGCCGGTGAGGCGGCAGAACATTTTCTTGTCGCCGAAACGTAAGGAGCAGCGGAAACCACCTTGCAGGTGGGGAGGTTATGCGCTTCGGCTCGCTTTCTACGACAGGCGCGGTGTGATCGTCTGCTCACGTTTCACATCAGGTGGCGTCGCTTCCTCCACGAGCTGTCTGGTCACCGCATCGAGCGACAGCGACTGCTGGGCCTGCGAGCCGAGACGGCGGACATTGAGCGTCCCCTCCTCCATCTCGCGCTTGCCGGCCACCAGGATGACCGGGACCTTCGCCACCGAGTGCTCGCGCACCTTGTAGTTGATCTTTTCGTTGCGCAGATCGGTTTCGACGCGCAGGCCCGCCTGGGCGAGCGAGGCCGCCATCTTGCGCGCATAGTCGTCGGCGTCGGACACGATGGTGGCGACCACCGCCTGGACCGGCGCCAGCCAGAGCGGGAAATGGCCCGCGAAATTCTCGATGAGGATGCCGAGGAAACGCTCCATCGAGCCGCAGATGGCGCGATGGACCATGACTGGAACCTTTTTCTGCCCATCGGCGTCGACATAAAAGGCGCCGAACCGCTCCGGCAGGTTGAAGTCGACCTGCGTGGTGCCGCATTGCCAATCGCGCCCGATCGCGTCGCGTAGCGTATACTCGAATTTGGGGCCGTAGAACGTCCCTTCGCCCGGATTGACGCCGGTCTTGATGCGTCCACCCGATTCCTGCGCGATGCGGTCCAGAAGCCGGCCGAGCACCTCCTCGGCATGGTCCCACATGGCGTCCGTGCCGACACGCTTCTCGGGGCGCGTCGCCAGTTTCACGACGAACTCGGTGAAGCCGAAATCGGCATAGACCGACAGGATGAGGTCGTTGATCTTGAGGCATTCCTCGGCCAGTTGGTCCTCGGTGCAGAAGACATGCGCATCGTCCTGGGTAAACCCTCTCACCCGCATCAGCCCGTGCAGCGCGCCGGACGGCTCATAGCGGTGCACTGCGCCGAATTCTGCAAGCCTGATAGGCAGATCGCGATAGGACTTGAGACCATGCTTGAATATCTGGATATGCCCCGGGCAGTTCATCGGCTTGAGCGCGAAGACACGCTGGTCCTCCGCGTCGTCGCCGGCGGTCTGCACCTTGAACATGTTCTCCCGGTACCAGCCCCAATGGCCGGAGGTCTCCCACAGGATCTTGTCGAGGACCTGCGGGGCGTTGACCTCGTCATAGTCGGCCCTGAGCCTGCGGCGCATATAGGCGATGAGCGCCTGGAACAGCGTCCATCCCTTGGGATGCCAGAAGACCACGCCCGGTCCCTCTTCCTGGAAATGGAAGAGGTCCATCTCGCGGCCGAGGCGGCGGTGATCGCGCTTTTCCGCCTCTTCGAGCGCCGTGATATAGGCCTGCAAGTCCTTCTCGCTGGCCCAGGCGGTGCCGTAGATGCGGGTGAGCATGGGATTCCTGGCATCGCCGCGCCAATAGGCCCCCGCCACCTTCATGAGCTTGAAGGCCTGCCCGATCTTGCCGGTCGAGGTCATATGCGGGCCGCGGCAGAGGTCCACCCAGCCGCCCTGGTCGTAGAATTTGATCTCCTGGCCCTCCGGGATGGCGTCGACCAGCTCGACCTTGAACAATTCCCCTCTTGACTTGAAAAATTCTCTCGCCGCTTCACGTGAAACGATTCGTTTGGAAAATGGGTGGTCGCGGGCGATGATCTCCCGCATTTTCTTCTCGATGGCCGGAAAATCTTCGGGCCGGAACGGCTCGTTGCGGAAAAAGTCATAATAGAAGCCGTTTTCGATCACCGGACCGATGGTGACCTGAGTGCCGGGGTAGAGCTCCTGGACGGCCTCCGCCAGGACATGCGCTGCATCGTGGCGGATCAGCTCGAGCGCCTCTTCGTCGTCGCGGGTGATGATTCGGACCCTCGCATCCCCGGTGATGGGGTCGGCGAGATCGGTCAGCACGCCATCCTTCATCAGGGCGACCGCTTTCTTCTCGAGCGATTTGGAAATCGAGGCGGCGAGCTCCGCGCCGCTCAGTCCCGCCTCAACCTGGCGCACCGCGCCGTCGGGAAAAGTCAGATTGATCATGGTGTTGCTCCTGCTCACTCCTGCACACGCAGCAGGTAAGCCTCATTCGTTGCGCCGTCGCTTATGGCAGCGCTTCCGCGCCCGGTCAACCTGGCCCGATATTCAGCCGACGGAGCGAACATGGTTAACCAATAACTTCCCGTTAACCTTAACAAGTCATCATCCCTGTCCGAACCGCAAGGCAACAGGGGTAACCTATGACAAAATTTCTTCTTCGTCTGACGCTCTGCACGGCAGCACTCGCCGCCGTGACCACGACGGTGGCCAATGCCGCCGACTACGAGCCGCCGCCGCCGCCCGAAGAGAGCTGGACGGGCCCCTATCTCGGAGCCTTCATCATGGGCGTCGGCGTCGAGAGCCACTATGACGCGGTTTGCGATAATCCGGACGATTGCGCCTTCGATCCGGAGATGAGCGGTTTCACCTGGGGCGGCGGTATCCTTGCCGGCTTCAACTTCGAGCTCGGTGACGGATTCCTCCTCGGCGTCGAGGGCGACTGGGGCTGGGCCGGCACGATCGACAATGACGATCCCGGTGAGGCGACCGAGATGGAGATCAACGACATCGCCACGCTGCGCGCCCGCGCCGGCTACATCTTCAATGACGACACGCTGTTCTACGCCACCGGCGGCGTCGCCTGGGCGCACACGACTTTCGGCGGCGAGGTCGGCGACCCGAACGATCCCGATCGTCCCTTCATCGACGACAGCAAGTGGACGACCGGCTGGACGGTCGGCGGCGGCATCGAGCACGCCTTCAACGACAGCCTCCATGCCCGCCTCGAATATCTCTATATCGATCTGGGCAAGGAAGACTACGATCTCGATGTCGGCACGGTTTTCCTCGACTTCGAGGGCATGCATCTGATCAGGGCAGGCCTGACCTACAATTTCGGCAATCTGCTCTGAGCGATAGCCCGGCCGGCTGACGGCCGGCCTTGATCAATCCTGGTAAGTTGCCTGCAGCAGCCAGAGGGCGCCGGTATGTTTCTGCCGGCGCTCTCATTTCAGTCGCCAGGGCACGTGACGCCAGGCGCGCCAGCCGGTTTCGGGAAACTTCCCGGGAACCGGGTCGAAGCCCTCTCCGCCCCACGGATGGCAGCGTGAAATGCGCGCCAGCCCCAGCCAGAAGCCGGCCCAGGCGCCATGAAGCCTGATCGCTTCCGCCGCATAGTCCGAGCAGGTCGGCAGATAGCGGCAGCGCCGTCCGAGGACTGCCGATACCGTCAGCTGATACATCCGGATGAGGCCGAGCAGCACGAGCGCCACCGGCCCCCTGGCCTGTCGCTTTTCCTGTTCATCGTGACGCTCGCACATCCGGTTTGGCCTTCAAGCCGCGTAGAGTTGCCCTGTGCATCGTGGAGATAAGCATGCCCCAGGCCAAGCCCAATATCCTGTTCATCATGGCCGATCAGCTCGCCGCGCGCTACCTCGGGGCCTATGGCCACCCGCTGGTGAAGACGCCCCATCTCGACCGGCTGGCGGCCGAGGGCGTGGTTTTCGAGAACGCCTACACGACGAGCCCGCTCTGCGCCCCGGCCCGCGCGACGGTGATGAACGGCCTCCTGCCTTCGCGCACGGGTGTCTATGACAATGCGGCCGAGTTCCCCTCCTCCATCCCGACCTGGGCTCATTATCTGCGGCTCCAGGGCTACCGCACCTGCCTATCGGGCAAGATGCATTTCGTCGGCCCCGACCAGCTGCACGGGCTGGAAGAGCGCCTGACCACCGATATCTATCCGGCGGATTTCGGCTGGACGCCCGACTGGCGCCTGCGCCAGGAGCGCATCGACTGGTGGTATCACAACATGACCTCGGTGCTGCAGCCGGGCATCGCCGAGATCACCAACCAGCTCGAATTCGACGACGAGGCGGCGTTCCTCGCCGAACGGAAGATCTATGACTATGCCCGCTACGAAGCGCAAACCCCCTTCTGCCTCTTGGTGTCCTTCACTCATCCGCACGACCCCTACGCTGCGCGGGCAAAATTCTGGAACCTCTACCGCCACGAGGATATCGACCTGCCCTCCCTGGCGCCCATTCCCAAGGACGGGCTCGATCCCCACAGCCGGCGCCTCTACGAGGTGTCGGCCATGGACGAGTATGTGGTCGGCGCGGCGGACATGCGCGCCGCACGGCACGGCTACTACGCCAATATCTCCTATGTCGACGATCTCGTCGGCAAGCTCATGGCGGCGCTCGTCGCGACCGGGAAGCTCGCCGATACCGTCATCGTCTTCACCTCGGATCACGGCGATTTTCTCGGCGAGCGCGGCCTCTGGTACAAGATGTCCTTCCTCGAGCCCTCCGCCCATGTGCCGCTGATCGTCTGGTCGCCGGAGAATTTCGCGGCACGGCGCGTCGGCGAGCCGGTGAGCCTCGCCGACATCCTTCCGACCCTTGTCGATCTCGGCAGCGACGGCAAGGCTCCTCTCGCCCGCAAGGTCGACGGCCGCAGCCTCTATCCTCTGCTGCACGGCGCCGGCGAGACGGCGGACGCGACCGCCTGGGGCGAATATCTGGCCGAGGGCGCCATGGCGCCTCTCTACATGCTGAGGCGCGGCACGTGGAAGTTCATCCATACGCCGTCCGATCCCGACCAGCTCTTCGATCTGGCCGCCGATGCCGAGGAGCGTGTCAATCTCGCGGAAACCCGCGAGCACCGGCCACTGGCACGATCGTTGCGCCGCGAGGTCGAGGCGGCCTTCGATATTCCGCGCATAACCCAGGCGGTGCTGGAAAGCCAGCAGGCCCGCCTCATGATGTTCGAGGCCCTGCGGCGCGGCGCTCATTTCCCATGGGACTTCCAGCCGCTGCGCGATGCGTCCGAGCAATATACCCGCAACCACATGTCGGTGACGGATCGCGATCTCAAGAGCCGTTTTCCACCGGCGCCCGACGTGTCCGGCCGCAGAAGCTGATCCGATCCGTCAGGCCGGGACCTTGGCCTTCGTCTTCGCTTCGATCTGGTCAAGCGCGTCGACGACCGCGTCGAAGGTGAGCAGTGTCGAAGGGTGCCGGGCCTTGAAGTCGCGCACCGGCAGCAGCGCCTCGAGATCCTTCCATTTGCCGGACGGCGGCTCGCCGCCCTCCCTGAGCATGGCGTGCATCCGGGCGCGCAGCTGGCGCAGCTCCTCGGGCGTCGAGCCCAGGATATTGCGGGCCATGATCGACGAAGAGGCCTGGCCGAGCGCGCAGGCCTTGACCTCGTGCCCGAAGTCGCTCACGAGGCCGTCCGCCATCTTCACATCGACCGTCACCTTGGAGCCGCACAGGCGGGATATGGCGGTTGCCGTCGCGTCGGGTGCATCCAGACGATGCAGCCGGGGTATGTCGGCCGCGAATTCGAGGATCTTGCGATTGTAGATTTCGTTGATCATGCACACATCTTAATATGCCGGGAACCCCGGGCAAAGCGGCGTCCGGCGAGTTTGCCCCTGAAACCCGCCCATGATATGGGAACGGCCAAATCGGATGTCAAAGTGAGCCCTGAAATGGATGCTGTCGTCAAGAAACTCGCGCGGGAATCGGCCCTCAAGCGCCCCTCCCAGGAGGAGGCCGAGGAGGCCGTCCGCACGCTGATCGCCTGGGCCGGCGACGACCCCACCCGTCAGGGCCTGATCGATACGCCGCGCCGGGTGGTCAAGGCCTATAAGGAGTTTTTCAAAGGCTACAGCGAGGATCCGTTCCAGGCCCTGTCGCGCACCTTCGATGAGGTCGAAGGCTACGACGACATAGTTATGCTCCGCGACATCGAGTTCAACTCGCATTGCGAGCACCATATCGTACCCTTCATCGGCCGCGCTCATGTCGCTTATCTGCCCTCCCATGCGGTCGTCGGCATTTCGAAGCTTGCCCGCGTGGTCGAGATCTATGCCCGCAGACTCCAGACGCAGGAGACCATGACGGCGCAGATCGCCAAAGCCATCGATCGGGCGCTCGAGCCCAAGGGCACGGCGATCCTCATCGAGGCGGTGCACCAATGCATGTCGCTGCGCGGCGTGAACAAGCGCAACGTCGCGACCATCACCACCCAGTTCACCGGCGAGTTCAAGTCCAATCCGGTGCTCCAGGCCCGCTTTATGGAGCTGGTGCGCTCGCCTTCGGGCGGCTTCTCCCTGTGATGGCGACAGGCGCCGAAGAGTCGACGGTCTTCGCGCCGCGCTATGACCATAACGGACTGATCCCGGCCATCGTCACCGATGCCCGCGACGGATCGGTCGTCATGCTCGCCTACATGAACCCGGAAGCCTTGCGGCTGACGCTCGAGACCGGCGAAGCGCATTACTGGAGCCGGTCGCGCAACGAGCTCTGGCGCAAGGGCGCGACCTCGGGCGACGTCCAGACGATCGTCGACATCAGGCTCGACTGCGACCAGGACGCGGTGCTCCTGTCGGTGACGATCGCGGGCCGCGGCGTCGCCTGCCACACCGGCCGCCATTCCTGCTTCTATCGCAGGGTGAGCAGCGGGTCACAAGGTTACAAACTCGAAACATTCTGAGATTTCCCGATCTTCCGTGCACGGTGTAAGCTTTGCGCCATGAACGGTAAGGTGAGGCATGCCGTCGGGCTGGCGCTCGGCGCCGGAGCGGCACGCGGCTGGGCGCATATCGGCGTCATCCAACGGCTCGAAGAGCACGGCATCTTTGCTTCGGCCATCGCCGGCTCCTCGATCGGCGCCCTGGCTGGCGGCCTCCATGCAGCCGGGCGGCTTTCGGCGCTCCGTGATTTCGCCGTCAGCCTGACGCGCCGGCGCGTCCTGTCGCTGCTCGATATTTCCTGGCGCGGCTCCGGCCTCATCGCCGGCGAGAGGCTGGGCGGCCTGCTCGATGATGTCGTGGGCGGTATCAGCTTCGCCGACATCAAGATCCCCTTCATCTGCATCGCCACCGAGCTCGGCACCGGCCATGAGCTGTGGCTGCGCTCGGGCCCGCTGGCGCCGGCGATCAGGGCCTCTTACGCTTTGCCCGGCGTGTTTCGTCCGGTGCGCGTCAACGGGCATTGGCTGATCGACGGCGGCGTGGTCAATCCCGTTCCGGTCGCCGCCTGCCGCGCTCTGGGCGCGCGGATGGTCATCGCCGTCAATCTCGGCGCCGACACGGCCACCGGCATCGCCATCCAGAACCCGCCGGACATCACCGCTGGCGACGGCGCCAGGACCGCGCCGAGCCTCACATCGGTGATCGCCGCCGCCTTCAACATCACCCAGGACCGGCTGGCGCGCTCGCGTCTTGCCGGCGATCCGCCCGACATATCGATCATGCCGCGCACCAACGGCATGGGCCTGTTCGAGTTTGACAAGGCGGAGAAGGCGATCGCCGCCGGACGCGAGGCCGTCGACCGGGCCATGCCGGACATAGAGCACGCGATGGCCGTGCTTTAGCCTGGAGCATCGGCCCGAAAAGTGTGCGCGGTTTTCGGGCAAGCCGATGCGCAAAATCAAAGAGATAGAGCGCTGTTCCGATTCCATCGGAACATCCGGCGCTCTAGCCTGAAGACGCGATATAGGTTTTCATGTCCTCGGCCTCGCGTTCGATGGCCTCGATGCGGTTCTTGACCACGTCGCCGATCGAGATCATGCCGCCGAGCTTGCCGCTCTCGACCACCGGCAGATGGCGCACGCGATGCTCGGTCATCAGCGACATGAGCTCCGCCTCGGTATCGCTCGACGTGCATGTCCTGACGGGCGAGGTCATGAATTCCTCTACCGGCTTGTCGAGCGCCTTGCCGCCGCCGGTGGCCAGGGCCCGCACGATGTCGCGCTCGGACACGATCCCGCCGATGCGGCCATGGGCGTCGATGATGACGACGGCGCCGATTTTCTTGGCAGCGAGGGTCTGCGCCACGGTCAACACCGTATCGCCGGCCTGGGCGGTGATCACGGCGCGGCCCTTAGCGTTGAGAATTTGCGCAACGGTCATGCACACCTCCTTCTTCGCCGTGCTCTGACATTAACATAATTTCATGATCTCTGCACGCCTTCCCGGCGGATCACGAAAAAGCAGAGAAGGCCGGCTGCGAAGCCGCCGAGATGCGCCTCCCATGCGATGCGCCCGCCATCGGCAAAGCCGGGCAGGCCCTGGACTCCGGGGAGAAGCGTCATGCCGAGAAAGGCGAGCATGAAGATGATGGCGCGCCGGTTGTGCAGGAACTCGCCGAGGGTGAGCGGCCTGCCGGGCCTGCCGAACATGATCGGGATGGCGGCGGCGAGAAGCCCCGATACGGCCGCGGATGCGCCGACCACGACGATGAACACCTTCCAGTACACGGCTAGCATGGCCAGCGCGCCGCCGAGCGTCGCCACCAGCATGATGGCCAGGAAGCGCAGCGATCCGAATTGCCGCGCCACCGGGGTCCCGAAGATCAGGAGCCAGAGCGAGTTGAGAAGCACATGGAGCCAGCCGTCATGCAGCAAGCCATAGGTGACCAGGCTCCAATATTGCGATCCCTCCATCATGGCGGTGCTGTCGATCCCGCCGAAACGCGCCGGGATGAGCGCGAAGGCGTAAAGCGACCAGATTGCCCAGTCCTGGCCGCCGAACTGTATCAGGGCCTGGATGGCGATCAGCACGGTGATGACCGCAAGGACCACCGGCGGTGCGTTGACCATGGGCCCGCCCCGGCGCGGCCCCTCCTCCGGCGGCTCGAATTCGCCGCCTCCCTCCCTGACGCTTGGCACGGTTGCTGCACTCTCTCCTGGCGATTGTCCACTCCTGACACAGCTGCCACGCAGCGCGGTGCCTTTATGCAGACCACTGATACCATCCAGGCCATGGCGGCCCCAGAGGAAATGCTCCATCCGGGCAGCCGCGCCCTGTTCCGCTATTGGGAGGCGATTCGCGGCGAAATGTCGGCGCCGCCGCGCGACTGGCTGGACCTCGCGAAAATCCGCAGCCTCGTCCCCTTCCTGTTCATGATCGAGCGCAAGGCGTGCGCCGGCTATGTCTGGCGCCTGGCCGGCACGCGCGTCTGCGAATTGTGGGGCATGGAGCTCACCGGCAAGCCCGCCCTGGCCATGGGCGAGCGCTTCGAGCGCGAGACCGTGGCGCGCCTCCTCGACGGCGTCATCGACACCCACCAGCCTTTCGTGCTCCGCTTCCGCCTGCATTCCGTCCTGGGCATGACCGTGGCGGCGGAATTCGTGGGCCTGCCATTGCGGGCCCGCAATGGCGGTGCAACCTATGTCTTCGGGCTCGTGATGCCGTTCCGCGAGATCAGCCGCCCGCGCCACGACCGGGTGACCGGCTTCGAGCTCTCGGCCGCGCGCACGATCTGGACCGAGCCGGTGCCGGGAGTGGCGGGCACGCCACCGAAAATCCCGCCTCAGGCCTTCCAGATCATTAATGGCGGGCGCGGCTAGTGTCCCAAATCCGAAGTTCGCACAATCTCACGGCGCCTCCGAGCGAACTTCGGATTTGAAAGGACACTAGCAAATTAAGCTACTTCTCGTGTGCTTTTGGAACGCGAAGTTCCTGAAATACATGCCGCCTGAAACGCAGGAACTCGCGTTCCGCACACGAGTTGAGCTTTCCTTAACCACCTATTTTTAGACCTTCGCTAGCATGCCGATGCTATTCTGCGCCGCACAAGCGCAGGACGAACAAGAGGCAATACCGGCCGTGACGGCGAAAAACGCGACTGGTGAGGAAATTCTGCCGGCAAAAATGGCGGCAGGACCGACAGTCATGTTCGGTCGTTTCATGCTGCCCGACATGAGCGAGCATCCCTGCCAGGTCGGCGAGCTCACGCCGGACGGCGCGATCTTCATCACCGCCGCCGTGCCGGACACGAACGCCCAGATCGTTGCCTATCTCGACGGGATCGGCCGCGTCGAAGGCTTGAGCGGCGAGGCGGTGCCGGGTGGCTTCCGCATCCTTTTTTCCCACTCCGGCCAGCGCAAGGAGCGTTTTCGTTCAAGGCTTTCCAGCCGTTCGGCCAGGAATCTGACGGCGGGCACCGACTTGCGCCGTTATGCCCGTTATGCCCCGACCGACGGCCAGTCACATATCACCCTGCCGGACGGACGCATCTACCCTTGCGAGATCATCGACATTTCGCTGTCGGGTGCTGCGATCAAGGTCGATGTCATGCCGAGCCTCGGCTCCTATCTGATGCTCGGCAAGATGCGCGGCCGCATCGTGCGCTACCTGGATGCAGGAATAGCCATCGAATTCCTGAAGCCGCTCGATACCACCCAACTTTCCGCCCAGATCCGCTGACGCAAGGATCTCTGACCTCGCAGCGCCCCCCCCCCGCGCAATCTTGATGGTTAATGGTCACCTTTCGCAACCTTTCTAATTTATTATTAGATTTCAGAGAGTTGCAGCGATAAACTGAACGCGATCTCAAAGCCCTGCCGGTAGTCTGACGC
>JBFWVM010000024.1:0-83590 GCA_050246735.1 Parvibaculaceae bacterium
TGCCGGCATCGAATCATATCCCGACTGATTTGGGAATCCCCCCACATGGACACCGATCCAAGACCACAGCGGACTCAAATCATTGCAACCACTCACCTTTCAAGCCGCGAAAGGCAAAAACTTCAGTTTAGACGGCGTCGGTGACAGGAAACCTGTCATCAATGCGGCCCGGTGCGCGCCGCGCCACGCGGCATCAGGTGCCTTCGAGGCCGCTTTGCGGTGATGTGAGCTGCCAGACGAGGCCAGAGGCCGTATGCTCGAGCCGGGCTTCGCCGTTGACGGCCGCTGGCGCCAGCTGCTCGAGAACCTTGGTGCCGAAGCCCGGGGCTCTTCCCGGCTTCGCCGCGGGACCCCCGGTCTCTTCCCAGCGCAGGGTGAGCAGGCGCGCACCGGCCTCGCCGCTGAACGCCCACGTCACGCTGACCTTGCCTTCGGCGACGGAAAAGGCGCCGTGCTTCGCGGCATTGGTCGCGAGCTCATGGAAGGCCATGCCGAGATATTGCGCCGCGGTGGGCGACAGCAGCACCTCCGGCCCGTCCGTCGTGAGCCTGTCGCGGACGCCGAAACTGTCGAGATGCGCGATGACGAGGCCGTGCAGGTCGGCGTGCTCCCATTCGCCGCGGACGAGGAGATCATGCGAGCGCGACAGGGCGGTGATGCGTGCGCGGATAAGGCTCTCGAACTCTTCCGGCGAGCGCGCATGCGCGTTGGTCTCGCGGATCATGGCGAAGATGACGGCATATTGGTTCTTCACCCGGTGGGCGAGCTCGCGCATCAGCATGGTGATGCGCTTTTCCGCCTTCTTGCGGCGGGTGATGTCCTGGGTGATGCCGATGAAGTGCCTGCCTTGCGGATCCACCGAGGCCCGGTGGTTCTCGAGCCAGATCATCCGCCCGTCGGGGCGGTAGAGGCGATATTCGTCGCGCGGCTGCGGCGGCTCGCCCCGGGCCATCCGGTTGCGGGCGTCCTGCATGCGCGCCCGGTCCTCGGGATGCACCATCGCGATGAAGCGCTCGGTGGCGGGAGCGTCCCTGGCCGGGTCGAGGCCCACCAGGCGGAAGAAATTGTCGTCCCAGGCGAGCCGTCCGTCTGGCGTGATCTCCCAGCTCGCCATGTCGGCCGCTTCGAAGGCGAGCTCGAGCCGGCGCCGCTCGCGCTCCAGGGACTGCCTCTCCTGCTCGAGGCGCCTGATCGACTTGTCGAGGAGATCGACCACGAAGAGGATCAGGCCGCAGACCGCGATGAAGCCGATGACCGCCGCGACCGCCCATATGCCGGTGGCCGCACCCGGTCCCGAACTGGTGAGGAAATAGATCGCAAGGCCGGTGCAGGCGGCCAGGGCGGCGAACCCGGCGGCGCGGCCGCCGACAAAGGCGCTGAGCAGCACCGCGGGATAGAGGGTGAGGAAAGGCTGCATGCCGGGCATCGCCAGCTTGAGCCCGGCCGCGATGCCCACGAAAGCCGCCGCCGCAACATACCCGTGACCCGGACTCCGCCTGAATGACGGCAAGTGCCTGTCGATCCACACCGGCCCCTCCCTCTGCGGGGCTCACTCTAACATGGCCGGAAGACGGCGCCAGCGGCAGTTCTTTGTGCCTGGCCTCGCCTGGGATAGTCTTCCGAGAACGTCGAGGAGACCGCGATGGTTGCCCTGACTTTCAGGCCTCGAGCACGGATGCATCCTGCTTCGGTGGGCGTCCGCCACCTTCATCGCATGGGTTCCTGGATATCGCTTTCAGCGTTGTCGTCATGCCGCATCACGCTTGCGGATAGAGCTTCGGAAACAGATTCTCGAGCGTTTCCGCCGGGAATCGCAACGACACCTTGCCCTTGGGCGTATCCGATGCAAGCAGGCCGTGACGGACGACGTCGCCCAGGACGCGCCGGGCCGTGCGCTCGGGAAGCGACATGATGCGCGCTGCGTCGCCGCGGTCGAATTCGCCGCGCATCAGTGCCGCTTCCAGCAGCCACGCAGATTCGGGTCTCAGTGTCGGATGGTGTTCGACATAAGTCCGAAGCCGTTGCGAAAGTGCCGTCAGATCAAAGAGCGCGCTCATGAATCTGACCTGGTCGAGACACACATTCAGGAACCAGAGTATGAATTGCCTCAGCGCCGCTTCCGACAGGTTGCCGCGGCCATCGAGATCATTCTGCCTCGGCATGTCGGCATGATCCATCATGGCCTTGTATTCGCTGCGGCTCCGGAGGCCACGTGCAAGTCCGCGCGAGATCGACCAGAGGCCGTGGGAGCCTATGCCGGCAGCGTGAGCCATCGCATGACTCATCAGGCGGCTTACTCGACCGTTGCCGTCTGGAAAAGGATGAATGTAGTTGAAACGATGATGCGCGGAAGCCATGGCCATGATCCGCGCGGCTCTGCCCATGCGATCGAACCGGAATCGGTCTTCGAAATACGTCATGAAATCGGCGACGCGGCTGCTGGCGGGAGGAACGTGCCGGCCCACGGCGACATCTTCCTCGCCTCGGCTTCGCCACTCGCCGGGAGCCATGACGATCTTCTGCCCGCCTGTCCCGACGACCAGCGCGGATTCCGGCGCGCCTTTATAGAACTCACGATGCAGCCAGCGCAGAAATTCGCAGGAGGCGGGTGGCGGCAGCGCGCCTTCCGCGCTTTGCCTGTCCACTTCCTTCTGGACACGAATATGCGCCATGGCCTCGAGCTGAAGATTCCGCCGGTTTTCGTCGTGGTCGAGATTTCCCGCCAGAGCCCGCTCGATGTCGCGCGGACGGGTGTTATGACCCTCGATCAGATTGCTGTAATAAGTATTCATGATGCGCACCAGATCGGCCAGGTTGGCCGCGGTGCGCGGATGAAGCGCCCGGCCAAGGGTCGCTGCTGCGGCCGACAGATCGACGATCACATCGGTGATCTCTCCCGTCGGCTCGTCCAGCCGGACAGGTTCTATCCTGGCAACGGTTTCCAAAGGCATTTGGCCGATCTTTCTTTAGAAAAGATGATCCTTAAATACATAAATACACTAGGAAAAACAAGAAAAACCGCAATGTTGGCCGATTCCTTGGCCGATCGTTTGGCCGATCATGCAGCGAGATCCAGCACCACGCGCCCGACGATCGTGCCGTGGCGCATCTCGTCGAGGACCGCATTGATCTCCGGCAGGGGTGCGGTCCTGATTCAGGCGCGGACGAGGCCTCTGGCGGCGAAATCGAGCGCTTCTCCGAGGTCGGCGCGGATGCCGACATTGGAGCCCCTTTTGGCGAACTCGCGCATCAGCATGGTGATGCGCCTTTCCGCCTTCTTGCGGCGGGTGATGTCCTGGGGGAGGCCGATGAAACGCGTGCCTTGGCACTGGTTGCCTTGTCCAGGAGAAGGTCCTGATAAATGCTTTCGATGGCGGTCGCCTCCTCGTCGGTAAGCTCCGCAAATTCCTCCGAGCGTGCTCTCTGGGAAAAGCGACCTCTGTTCTGACCGAGAAATCCCATCATTAGATCGAAGGTCGCATCGGGCATCTCGAGGAATGCCCCGATGCTCTGCCTGGCCTGATCATAGCGCCGCAGATACTCGACCTCGTTCGGCAATGTCCGGCGAATGGTTTGAACGATGCAGTCCGCCAAAAATTCCGCTTGCGACGTGGCATCGAAGAATCGAAACAAATCACGTGTCTGATTGAGCACGCGAACATTCAGCGACGGCGTCGTTTCCCACCGCGTCAGTAAGAGGCGCGGGCGGGAATACTGGTCCAGCACTCGCCTGTAACGCTCGATCTGTTCCAGGAAGACCGCGGAGACGGGGAATATTATGCCCGGCGGATTGAAACCGCTGCGCGAAAGGATGTGATGGACAAGCCAACGGTGAATCCTGCCGTTTCCGTCTTCGAACGGATGAATGAAGACGAAGCCGAAGGCGACCGCCGCTGCGGCGACTATGGCGTGGAGCCCGTTGTTTTTTTCCGCCCTTTCGGCATAGGCGATCAACCCGCCGATCAGGGCTGCAATATCTTCATGCCGCGAGCTGATATGGTCAGGAATGGGTGCATTTGTTTCACGATCACGCTTGCCGACAAAGCCACCTTCCGTACGCCAGCCAAAATGCATGAAGCGTGCATTGCCGATGACGATGCGTTGCAGACGTAGGAGCTCATCGGTCGTCAGGGGGTGTTGGCCAGCCTCGCCGATCGCCTGCCCCCAACGCTGAATGCGATCCTGTGGGGGACGTTCTCCTTCAATCACATAAGATGCCTTGGAGTCTTCCAGCAGAAGAAAGGCGGCTGCTCGGGCCATCAGATCCGGCGCAGTGCGTTGGACGACCGCGCGTGCTTCGTCTGCGAGCGCCGTGCCCGTGATGGCCGTCAGATGGTCTGTGCGCCGGATCAGCGGGCAAAAGTCAGGCGTGCCCGGTAGATTGTTGCGGATACGGTAGCGGGTGACGGTTTCGCCCCTGACGGCAAACTGATGCTTTTCGTCCAGGGCGCCGACATAAGGAGCCTTGGGAGCGTCCGGCAGCGCGAGCTTTTGCGCAGTCAGCCACTCGTAGAGAAACCAGATGCGCCTGGCATGTTGTCCGGTCGGCTCCGACTTTACCCAGTCTTCGATCGTACCCTTCGGCATGACAGGAAAAAGAGCGCTGAGGGTCCCAAGATCGACGCCCTCATGGCGGAGAGCGAAATCCAGGTGAGCGCTGATTGTATCGGCGGGCCGGTATCGCGGCGTGAGGATGCGCCACCTGCCTTCTTGCCGCATCGTATGCTTTTCACCGATAGTGAGAAGCACATCGGGCGCCGGCACCTGTAAGCCGAAGGCTGCGATGAGGGCTGCATAGCCCGCCGGCCGCGATGCCGCGGGCGTGGATTCCCCGGCAATCTCGGGGACCTGGGCTGGTATGGAAAGGGGCACGGGCATCTGCAAAACTCTAACCCGAACTGAAAGACGATTACTTTCGGCAATTATTTCAGAAAAATGTTAACCCTTTAAGCTCTGAAAGTCGATTCCTCCCCCGTCTGAGCTGATTTAATAACTCCAGCTGCCCCGCGCGGCGGATGTCCGGCCGGCCGTTTGGCCGGTCATGGGGCGAGGTCCAGCACCACGCGCCCGACGATCGTGCCGTGGCGCATCTCGTCGAGGACCGCATTGATCTCCGGCAGGGGTGCGGTCCTGATCCGGGCGCGGACGAGGCCTCTGGCGGCGAAATCGAGCGCTTCCCCGAGGTCGGCGCGGGTGCCGACATTGGAGCCCCTTATGCTCAGCTCCCAATTGGTGATCGCCGAGATCGAGGTGCGGATCTCGTCCGACTTGCCGCCCGGCAGGCCGATATAGGCGACCGTTCCGGCGGGCCTGAGCATGAGGACGGCCTGCTCGAAGGCCTTGCTCGCGACCGCCGTGACCACCGCGGCATGGGCGCCGCCGATCTTCGCCTGGACGGCGGCGACCGCGTCCTCCTTCGCGCCGTCGACCAGGATCTCGGCACCGAGCGATTGCGCCAGCGCCAGCTTGTCGGCCGCGACGTCGACGGCGGCGACCCTCAGCCCCATGGCGCGCGCATACTGGATGGCGATGTGGCCCAGGCCGCCGATGCCCACAATGGCGACCCACTGGCCGGGCCTGGCGCCGGTGCGCTTGAGCCCGCGATAGGTGGTGACGCCGGCGCACAGGATGGGCGCGAGGCCGAAGAAATCGGCATCGGCGGCAAGCCGGCCGACGAAGGCGGCCGGCGCCACCATGTATTCGGCATAGCCGCCGGGCTTGGAATAGCCGGTCGCCTCGCCCGCCTTGCAGATCGTCTCCATGCCGGCGAGGCAGAACTCGCAGGCGCCGCAGGACGAATACATCCACGGCACGCCGACCGCATCGCCGGGCTTGAAGCCGTCGACGCCGGACCCGAGAGCCGCGACATGGCCCGTCACCTCATGGCCCGGAATGAGCGGCAGGCTGGGCGGCGGCGACCAGTCGCCTTCGATGGCGTGCAGGTCGCTGTGGCAGACGCCGCAGGCCTTGACCTTGATCAGGATCTCGCCATGGCCGGGCTCGGGGATGGCGACGTCTTCCAGGGCGAGCCGGTCCTTGATCTTGCGCAGGACCGCCGCCTTCATCGTTTTCGCCATGATCCGCTCCCATTGTGGCCTCGCGGAGCAACCTAGATTTGCCGGCATTTGCCTGGCCATATCCCTAAAGCAATAGCGGGATCGCCCGGACGCGCCTGCCGGGCTATAGAAGAGGCATGACAGGCCAGTTTCCCCGCCGCCATCGGGTGCTCGAAGGTTTTGCCCGCAGCATCGCCGAACTCGCGGACGCGCTCGAAAGCGGCCGTTTCGTCGCGGTCCTGCTCGGCGCCGTCCAGCGCCTCGTCCATGCCGACTTCGTCATGGTCTTCGGCTATCAGGGGGCCGAACAGCCCCTGATGCTGGGCGACACGCTCGACCGCGAGCGCCACGGCGTCATCGCGGAGGACTACATCAACGGGCCTTACCTGCTCGATCCCTTCTATCAGCTGGTCGAGGACGGAAAGCGCGAAGGCTGCTTTCGCCTTCACGACATAGCGCCCGACCGCTTCCGCCAGAGCGAGTATTTCCGCACCCATTACAAGCGCACCGGGATCGGCGAGGAGATCGGCTTCGTCTTCGATGCCGGACACGGCATCACGGGCGTCGCCTCACTGGCGCGCTGGACGTCGTCGCCGGCGCTCGCGCGCGACGAGCTCGACCTCCTGCGGGCGGTCGAGCCGGCGATCCGCAGCCTGTGCGCCCGGCACTGGAGCCGTGTCACCCGGGCGAGGCTCGTCGCCGCCGGGACCGTCGGCCTCCATCCGGTGGCTGCCCTCGAGGAATTCGCCGGCGGCGTCCTCTCCGCCCGCGAGCGCCAGATCATGACCATGATCCTGCAGGGCCATTCGACCCAGTCGCTCGCCCATCATCTCGACATCAGTCCCGGCACGGTGAAGATCCATCGCAAGAACGTCTATCGGAAGCTCAACATCTCGACCCAGGCCGAGCTCTTCGCGGCCTATCTGGCTTTCGTCCAGGCGCGGCCCGAAGGGGCCCGCCTATTCCCCGGGGGATATACCCGTAAGCGGCCGTCTCCCGGATAATCCCCGCAACCGACAGACGATCCCAGGGAGGGACAGATGACGAGAAGCTGGTACAGCGATCTGCCGCAGTTCTATCAACGCCAGATCAGGGCCGCGGGCCTCGACGAGGCCGGTCTCACGCGCCGCCGCCTGCTCAAAGGCGCAGCCGCCGCCGCGGGCGTCGCCATGGCGGGGCTTTCCTCGCGGCCGTCACGGGCGGCGAGCCAGATGACCTATATGTGCTGGGAAGGCTACAACGACCCGCGCATCATCGATCCCTTCAAGCAGGCCAATGACGTCGACATCGCCTTCGATCTCATAGTCGACAGTCCGGGCGGCTTCGCCAAGCTGCAGGCGGGCGCCTCGCGCGAGGTCGACCTCGTCTCGAGCGACATGCCGTGGATCACCCGCATGGGCCCGGCGGGCCTCACGCTCGACCTCGATCCCGACGACTACAAGGACGTCTACGCGACCTTCTACGACCAGTTCAAGCCGCCCTTTGAGCCCTTGCTCAACGACGGCAAGACCATCGGCGTGGCGACGCGCTGGGGCTGGGTGGGCCCCTGCCTCAACACCGACGTAACCAAGCCCGAGGCCTGGCGGACCTATGATCCGGTCTTCGACGACGCCAACAAGGGCAAGATCTGCGTGATGGACTGGGGCGACTGGCCCATCCTGCCCATGGCGCTCCATGCCGGCATCAACCCCTATGAAGAGCTCGACCAGAATGCGCTGGAGGAGGTGCGCAAGGTGCTGCGGGCGATGTTCAGGAACACGCGCACCCTGGTCGCCGACCTGACCCAGGCGCAGAAGGGCCTGCTCGACGGATCGCTCCTCGGCTGCATCGGCGCGGGATCCTATCTCACCTCGGCTGTGCGCAAGCAGGGCCACAAGAACATCATGGCCGTGGTGCCGGAGCCGAAGGACGGCCTGAAGCAGGGCATCATCTGGGTCGAGGCGACGGCGATCCTCAAGGACACCGACCAGCCGGAATTGTCGCAGAAGCTCCTGAAGCACGTCGTGTCGAAGGAATCGGGCCACATCCTGTCGCTTCTCGATACGACCTGCAACGTCGTGACCAACAAGGCGGTGGAGGAGCTCTATACGCCCGAGGAGCGCGACATCCTGCAGGTGGACTACATGTGGAAGGCCTGGGACAATTCCCAGATGCACCGCATCGCCCCCAATATCGACGAGATGCTCGCCATCTGGCAGGAGGAGCTGGCGGCGGCGCAGTGAGGCACCACCCTCGCAGATGAAGTCCGAGACGAAGACCGGGCCCCTCGCCGGCGACCTTGCGATCATGCTCCAGGGCGCGCGGCCCCGCGATGGGAGCGGCTGATGGCGGCCATTCTCGACATCCGGGAGGTCCGCAAGTCCTATGGCGCGCATCAGGCGCTGAAGGGCGTGTCGCTCGCGGTCGGCGAAGGCGAGTTCGTGGCGCTCGTCGGTCCCTCGGGCTGCGGCAAGACGACCTTGCTGAAGCAGGTCGCGGGCTTCGAGGAGCCGGACCGCGGCAGCATCGCCATCGCCGGCGCCGACATGGCGGGCGTGCCGGCGGCGCGGCGGCCGACCAGCATGGTGTTCCAGAAGCTGGCGCTCTTCCCGCATATGACGGTGGCCGAGAATATCGGGTTTCCGCTGAAGCTCAGGCGGGCCGGGCCGGCCCGGATCCGCGCCCGGGTCGGCGAGATGATCGAGCTCATGCAGCTCAAGGCCGGCTATCTGACGCGCTATCCGCACCAGCTTTCGGGCGGCGAGCAGCAGCGCGTGGCGCTGGCGCGCTCGATGGTCTCGGATCCCAAGCTGCTGCTGCTCGACGAGCCCCTGTCGGCCCTCGACGTCAAGCTCAAGAAGCTGCTGCAGGCCGAGCTCAAGCGCCTGCACCGGTCGCTCGGCGTCACCTTCGTCCATGTGACGCATGATCTCGAGGAGGCGATGATGCTGGCCGACCGCATCTGCGTGATGCGCGACGGCGTCATCCTGCAGCTCGGCACGCCGGGCGACATCTACTACCGGCCTGCCGGCAGCTTCGTCGCGGGCTTCATCGGCGAAACCAACCTGATGCCGATCTCGGTCGAGAGCCGTGACGGTTCGGGCCTCGTCTACCGCTCAGCGGAAATCGATGACGCGGAGGGCAGGATCGCTTCCGGGTTCGTCGGCGCGGACGTGACCCGGGGCGAAGCGCTGCTGATGCTGCGGCCCGAGCTGCTCCGCGTGCTGGCGCCCGGCGAGACGGCCGACGGCGTCATCGCCGCGGAAGTGACCGAGATGTTCGGCAAGGGCGGCACGGTCCAGTATCGTGCCCGCACGGCGGCCGGCCGGAGCCTCGTCGTCGAAATACTCGGCACGTCGTCGCTTCCCATGCGGATCGGCGACAAGGTCAGGCTCGGCTTCGCCAAGAAGGACATCTACGTCTTCGGCTCGGGAGCCTGATCGTGGCGGATGAGCTTCCCAGGAGCTGGCGCGACCCGGAGCTGCTGATCAAGGCCGCGCCGACCGTGGTCCTGCAGACCACCTGCTTCCTGGCGCCTCTGGTGATGACTTTCCTCCTCACCTTCCAGCGCAGCCGCAGCTTCCAGCTCTACTGGAGCTGGGACCTGTGGACCTGGACCGACATCTTCTCCAGGCCGCATTACTGGACGATCCTCGTCCATACGATCTTCATGGCCGCGGCCTGCGTGGCGATCTGCCTGGTGGTCGCCTTTCCGGTGGCCTACGGCCTCGCGACCCGCTTCAAGCCATGGGAGAACGAGATCAAGGTGCTCGTCACCTTCGCCTTCATCACCGACGCCACCCTCAAGATCTATGGCTGGGCGCTGTTCCTCGACAGGAACGGCATGGCGAACTACCTGCTGGAGAAGCTCGGCCTGCCGCCCGGCATGGTGGCCTTCCTCTATACCGACTGGGCGACCCTGCTCGGCATGGTCTATTCGCTGCTGGCCTTCGCCATCTTCACGCTTTACCTGTCGATCGGCAATATCGACCGCTCTCTTATTCTCGCCGCCTACGACGCGGGCGCCGGCAAGCTCCGGGCGCATTGGGAGGTGACCTTGCCCCTGTGCAAGCCCGGCATCTGGGCCGGCAGCGTGCTGATCTTCCTGCTGAGCGCCGGCGCCTTCCTCGAGCCCAAGGTCCTGGGCGGCGGCAAGTCGCCGATGTCGGCGGAGCTCATCCGGCAGACCTTCGAGACGCGGGTGAACTGGCCGCTCGGCGCCGCCCTGACCCTGGTGCTCATGGCGGTGTCGGTCTTCGTCGTCCTGCTGTTCAGCCGGGCGATCGGCATGAAGCGGGCGGGCCTCGCGGCATGAGCCCGAAGGCAGAGAACCGGCTGATCGATGCCGTGCTGTGGGGCAGCCTCGCCGCGGTGCTGGTCTTCTTCTATATCCCGATCTTCACCCTCATCGCCTTCTCCTTCCAGCACGGCCGCATCCTCACGCTGCCCTTCGAGGGCCTGTCGCTGCGCTGGTATGGCGAGCTTTTCCGCAATGCCGCGGCGCTCGACGCCCTCTGGAACTCGACGCTGATCGCCGCCGTCACCACCATCGCCGCCACCGCGACCGGCACCATGGCCGCGATCGCCGCGGTGCGCTACCGCTTCACGGGCAGGGAGTCCTTCCGGCTGCTGGCGGGCGTGCCGCTCGCCTTCCCGCAGCTGCTGCTCGGCATCGTCCTGCTGCTGTGGTTCTCGGTCCTCGGCCGCGTCTTCGACTTCTCGACCGGAATCGTCACCGCGATCATCGGCCATATCGTCTATATCACGCCCTTCGCGATGGTGATCGTCGCCGTGCAGGTGTTCAACTTCGACGCGACGCTCGAGGATGCGGCGCGCGACTGCGGCGCCGGCACCTATGCCGTCTACCGCTACATCACCATCCCGCTGCTGTGGCCCGGCATCTTCTCCGCGGCGATCTTCGCCTTCCTGCTGAGCTGGGGCAATTTCTATCTCACCTACAGCCTCGCCGGATCGACGCGCACGCTGCCGACCTTCATCTTTTCCGGCATCGCCATCGGCTCCTCGCCGCTCTATCCGGCGATCGCGACGGTCGTCTTCATTCCCGGCATTCTCCTGGTGATCCTCGCCAACCGCCTGCGCCGGGCGTGACCACTCGACCTGTCCGCCGTCCCTGGCATAGTCTGTAGCGATGAGCAGGAGCCCATCCTCGAACCGCTGGCGGCGCTTTGCCGAATGGGAGGAGCGGCCGCTCGCTCTCGACCGCTTCGCCGCCGAGGACGCCGAGAACGGCTTCGCCGTCTTCACGAGCCCCCATGATCCAGCACCCGGCATCGAGATCGAAGATGGCCGGCTCCTGTCCATGGACGGCCGCAAGGCCGCCGATTTCGACATCATCGACATGTTCATCGCGCGCCATCATCTCGACCTCGCCGTCGCCGGGACGGCGATGCGCATGGACTCGCTCGGCCTCGCCCGCATGCTGGTCGACATCAACGTCCCGCGCGCCGAGCTCGAAAGGCTGGCGCGCGGCCTGACGCCGGCGAAGCTCGCCGAGGTGGTCGCGAAGCTGTCGGCGCTCGAGATCGCCTTCGCCTATTCGAAGATGCGCCAGCGCAAGGCGCCGGGCAACCAGGCGCATGTCACCAATGCCAAGGACGATCCCGTGCAGCTCGCCGCCGATGCGGCGACTGCGGTGGCCATGGGCTTCGACGAGATCGAGACCACCATGCGGGTGGCGGGCAATGCCTGGTCGAACGCGCTCGCCGGCACCGTCGGCGCCGCGGTCGGGCGCGGCGGCGTCCTCTTCCAATGCTCGATCGAGGAGGCCGAGGAGCTCAGGATAGGCTTTGCCGGCCTCGCCTCCTATGCCGAGACGGTCTCGGTCTACGGCACCGAGCGCGCCTTCGTCGACGGCGACGACACGCCCTGGTCCAAGGCCTTCCTCGCCGCCGCCTATGCCTCGCGCGGCATCAAGGGCCGCTGCACCTCGGGCGCGGCCGCGGAACTGCTGATGGGCTTTCACGAGAAGCGCTCGCTGCTCTATCTCGAGGCGCGCTGTCTCTGCCTGCAGCGCGCCATGGGCGTCCAGGGCACGCAGAATGGCGGCATCGACGGGGCGCCGCTCACCGCCGCCATGGCGGGCGGCGTGCGCGAGCTCATGGCGGAGAACCTGCTCGCCGTGTGGCTCGGCCTCGAATGCGCCTCGGGCAACGATACCCGCATCAGCGAATCGGAGATCCGCATCGGCGCCAAGATCGCGCCCTATCTGATGGCGGGCTCGGATCTCATCTGCTCGGGCTTCGGCTCGATCAGGAAATACGACAATTCCTTCAACGCCTCCCTGTTCAACGGCGAGGAGATCGAGGACTATCTCGCCTTGCAGCGCGACTTCGAGGCCGACGGGGGTCTTGTGCCGGTGGACGAGGACGCCGTCCTCGCCGTCAGGACGCGCGCCGCCGAGGCGCTTTCCGCGGTGCTGGAAGAGCTCGGGCTCGCCGAGGTCACGCCAGCCATGCGTTCGTCGGTCGTCTTCGCTTCGGGCTCGGATGAGACCGAGAGCTTCACGGCCGGACAGGCGACGGCGATCAGCGACAGGATCAGGGAGCGCGGCATCACCGCCATCGATATCGTGAAGGCCCTGGCGAGGCGCGGGTTCGAAGCGGAGGCGGAGAACCTCCTGTTCATGCTGCGCCAGCGCGTCTCGGGCGACTACCTTCAGACCTCGGCCGTCATCCGTGACGGCGGCGTGATGAGCGCCGTCAACATGCCGAACGACTATCAGGGGCCGGGCACCGGCTACCGGATGACGCCGGAAAGATGGCGCGATGTGCGCGCGATCCGCGGCGTGCTGTCGCGCGATAAGGTGCTCGCCGCCGAGAGCATCGATTTTCCGCCGGCGAGACGGTCGCTGCGCCTGCGGCATCTGGGGCCCGCCCGGCCGGGGCATGACCCTCGCGAGGTGGTCATCGGCGTAAGCCCGGCCTTTGCCGAGCGGCTGCACCAGACGACGGCCGGCCATCCGCTTGGACGTGTGGTCAGGTCTCTGACCGCCGGGATCGAGGAAGGCGGCGGCGTGGCGCGCCTCGTGCGGATCCTGCACACGGCCGATACGTCCTTCCTCGGCCTGACGGCGGCGCGGCTGTCGGGCTCAGGGATCGCCATCGGCATCCAGGCGAAGGGGACCGCCGTGATCCACCGCGCCGACCGCCTGCCGCATCTCAATCTCGAGCTCTTCTCCAACGCGCCGCTGATCGGCCTCGACCACTATCGGGCGCTCGGCCGCAACGCCGCCCGCTATGCTCGTGGCGAACGGCCGGAGCCGGTGATCGTGCCGGTGCGGGGGGAAGCCCTTGGGGCGCGCTTCCATGTCCGCGTGGCGCTGCTCCATGCGCTCGAGACCGAGCTCGTGGATCCGGCGGCGCCGCCGCTGGACGTCGCCGCCGTCTTCGCGGAGGCCGGAGCATGAGCGGGGAGCCGGTGATGAAAGCGATCTATCCCCTGTCGGAAAAGCGTCCCGCATCGGTCGGCACGCCGCGCGGCCTGAGCCTTGCCGACATGACGCTCGCCGCGGTGATGAAAGGCGAGGTCACCGCGGCCGACGTCGCGATCACGCCCGAGACCTTGCGCCTGCAGGCGGGGATCGCCGACTCTGCCGGCCGTGACCGTCTGGCGCGAAATCTCGAGCGCGCCGCCGAGCTCGCTCTCATCCCGCAGGAGGTCGTGATGTCGACCTATGAGCTGCTGCGCCCCGGCCGGTCCGCGAGCTCCGAAGCCCTGCGCCGGCGCGCGGCGGAGCTCAGGGACACATACCGGGCGGTGCTGATCGCCGGATTTCTCGAGGAGGCCGCGGACGCCTATGATGCGCGCGGGCTCTTCACCAGGCGATTCTAGATCTATTCCCTCACGGGCGCTGCATCAGTTCCGGTAGCCGCTTGAGAAAGACGTCCCTGACCGCGGGGCCTTTCGGCCGCGCGGATCGCGCGTCGCCGACCTCCAGGCCCACGAAGACGACCTGGCGCGCGCCCTTCTCGGCCCAGCCGACGAACCAGCCGATCGGGCGGTTGCGGTCCAGCCCGCCGTTCCCGTCGCGCAGCCAGATGCTGCCGGTCTTGCCGTGGACGCGCCAGCCTCCGGCCGCGTCGAAGGACGGGATGATGCCGCGCGTCAGCGCCTGGGCGTCCTTGCCGGCCGGCAGCGAATCGGACAGCAGGCGGCGGATGAACCGCGCCTGCTCGTCGGCCGAGACGACGAGCGAGGAGGACAGCCACGAATGAGTGAGGCCGTTGTCCTTGCCGGGATCGCCGGAAACATCCTTGTTGCCGTAATCGAGCTTCGCCACATAGGCGGCGAATTTCTCTTTGCCCAGACGGTCCGTGAGCCCGCGCGAATACCACAGGACGGAATCGCGCTCCCAGATCGTGGGATCGACCGTCTTGCGGTCGCGCTTGGGCGCTTCGATCCCCGGCCGCCAACTCCAGGCCGGGCGATGCGCATCCTTCAGGATGCCGGCGTCGTAGCCCATGACGGCGAGCGGCACCTTGAAGGTGGAAGCGGGGCTGAAGCGCTCCCCGCAGGCGCCGTCGCGCCGGATCGTCGCGCCGGACGCCGCATCGAGGATCAGCGTGCAGGCGACCGGCGGCCGTTGTGCAGCTTCGGCGCACGGATGATGGTCGATGGCGGTTGCGAGAAGGGCGCAGAGCGTTGTCAGAGCGAGGCGGGATATCATGGCGCGACTGGGTGCACTGCAAGCATGTCGAGAAAATGGCCGCGCGACCGCGAATCGTCCGGCGGCCTTCCTTGCCCGCGAGCCGCAGCACCCGATCGTATGCCGTGCTCCGGCTTCGATCAGTCCCGGCCCTTGTAGTTGTCCTGCGCGGCTTCCCTGATCTCGCGCCAGGTCGCCGGATGGTCGCGCTTGATCTCGGCCAGGACCTCGCGGGCGCGCAGATCGGTGAAGGCATGCTGCTTGTCGTCGGCGCCGATGAAGAACACGTCGCAGGCGAGGTCGTCCGCGAAGGCTTCGTCATGGACGGGCCGGATGCGGATCTCGAGTTCGCCGACCACGATGTCGCGCTCGCGCAACGGAATATGGGCGCTGACCATCATGGCGCCGGCATCCGCAGCGACAGCCGGATGAGCTCGGCCTGGCGGCTGTGGTCGGCATCGCTCCAGCGATCCTTCATGGTGAGCGCGGCCAGCTCCCGCTCGAGGGGTGTGGCTTCGGCCCAGGCCGTCGCATAGGCCTCGATATAGGCCGCGTTGCGCCGCCTGAGCGCCTCGGCTTCGCTGGGCATCATCGCCGCCTCCGTTCCAGGTCCGGAACTCTATCTATACGTTAAATTCGATAATGTCAACGTTAAAAACGTAATAACGACGAAATCGGCGTGCGCCGGCATGAATGTCAGAAAGTTCTTGATTTGTTCCTGGATTGGAGTCAGCCTTTCCGCATCGAGGGAGGCACATCGATGAGCATGCAGGTCTATTTCGTCGTCCAGGCCTATCAGGAGACCAGCCGGGGCGCGCTGGTCGCTCTGCCGGCCATGGCGGCCAGCGACGCCGATCACGCCCTGCGGCTGGCGGCGCGGCAGAAGCGGGTGGCGGCCGGCCTGATCGCCTTCTCGCGCCGCGGCGACCCCGAGACCGGCGACTACGAGGCCGCCGTGGTGCTGTCGCGCTGGGGCAGGGTGCCCGATGACGGCGAAGGGGCAGAGGCCGCGGCCTGAGCTTGGAGCGACGCTTTCTCGAGTCGCCTCGCGCCGGAGCGGGATGAGCATGACCCTCGCCCCGAGGTGCCCGTCGCAGGCGGGCCTCGAAGGGCGGCAAGCGGCAAGCTCTTTGTGCCTGGATCATGCTTCGAGGCTCCCCCGGCTCGAGGCCGGGGCCGCACCTTGCATGAGGGCGGTTGGGCGGAGCCGTCGCGCGCTAGCGTACGTTGCGCTTGCCGATGATGCGGTGGCAGATCGGCCAGTCGATGCGCGACTCGCTGAAGTCGCGCGCCGGCTGGTACTGGCGCAATTTCCATTCGCGCTCCGAAATGCCGATCAGAGTCTTGATGATCGCCTCGGCCTCGCCATTGGGCGGCACGTGATAGAGCACCACGTCGGTGTCGCGCTCGACCGGCTTGTGCGGATTGACCCAGGCGACGTCGCCCGGCTTGTAGGCCGGCACCATGGACGAGCCCACGATCAGGATCCCGTAGGCGCCCCTCACCCGGATGAGCTCGTCGGGCGGCCGCGCCTCCTCGATCGGATTGGTGTCGATGATGATATGGCCCTTGCCGCCCATGGCGGCGGAATAGATGGGCACCAGCGCGCCCCTGAGCGGCGCCAGCGCCGGATCGAAGGTCACCACCGGGTCTCCTCTCGGCGCCCCGGCATAGCCGCCGAGCGCCCAGACCTCCTCGGCCGTGACCGGCGCTTCCCCCCGGGCGGCGCGGCCCGTGAAGAGAGGAGCCAGCTTCTCGAGCATCTCGCGCGGCAGATAGAGCTTGGTGAATTTCCTCGGGTCTTCGTAATGCTGGTAGCCGGACGCCGTCTTGCGGCCCAGCGCCGCCGCGGCCTCGGCCATGCTGACGCCGGCGCGCAGCCGCAGCGCCTTCAAACGTTCAGTGACCGGAGCTTCCGTCATTTCACGAAGATAACGTAGTTCCGATACGTTTTCAAGCTTGACATGGATTACGATAAAAGCGTATAAAAGAGGCATGACAAACCCTGATTGCTGCCTCCCGCCGCTTCCAGGACCCGTCGCTCGAGACGATCTCGCGGCGGCAGGGCCGGTCGAGCCGTCCTCCTCCCCGGACCCGGCTCCCGGCCCGACTCTTTCGCCGACGGCTGCATCGCTTGCCGAAGCCGACGCAAGGCGCCGCCGTCTCGTTGCGGCCGTCTGTGCCTGGCGGTCCGGATGTGAAGCGGATGTGCCGACGGTGGCCTTCGTGCCCGGCATCGTCGTCACCGGGCGCTATCGCATGCATCCGCCGTCCCGACAGCGATGCGCGCTCTCGGCCAACCGATAGAACAGACAGGAGATGACCATGAGAGCCGGACGCAAGCGCAAGCCGGGCCGCCGCTACGGCTCCGGCGACAGGTCGAAGGTCCAGCGCGAGGACGACGTCCGCCGCGTCGCGCTCGAGGCCCGCATGCGAGTCTTCGGCGTGTCGGGCGAGATTGCCGGCCGCGACGTGATGGGCTCGCCTTTGGGCCGGCTCATGCATTGGAACATCATCACTCCGCTGCAGGCCGATGCCGGCTATCACTTCGCCCTAGCCATGCGCGACTATCTGGCCGCCGCCGGCAGCCAGCGCCCGAGCCCGCACCAGGCGAGCTTCCTGCCGTCCCTGCGCGGCGCCGGCGCTTCCGACCTGTGGCGCACGACGGAGGATCGCGCCCGCGCCTATATGGAGGCCCTACGCGAGGTGGACCTCCTCGAGCCCTCCAAGCCGTCGGCGACCAGCATCGTCTGGGACGTGTGCATTTCAGAGAACGACCGCATGCGCGACGCCGAGCTCGGTCTCCTGCGCTCCGGCCTCAACGCCTTGAGCCGGGTGCTCCATCGCGGCCCTGTCGCGGGCCGGCGAGCCGCCCCGCGGAGTTCCGAAACGGGACAGATGGGCTAAGAACGGCTAACCAATGGTAATTTCATTTGTCTTTTTCGGCAAAAGCGGTCAAAAGTAGAGACTCTACAGGGGGGAAATGGCTGGGGGAGAGCCTTTGATGGCGCGTTTCGCCCGATTCCTGTTCGCGGCAATGGTGGGCCTGTTCATCCTGGCGGGGCAGGGGCACGCGGCGACGCCTATCGGCACGGTGGTCGCCGTGACGGGATCGCCCACCGGCTCGGGACGTCCGCTCGGCGCCGGCAGCCCGGTCTATGAGAACGACCGGCTCCAGACCGGCAGAGGCAATGTCCAGATCATCTTCGTCGACAGCACCAAGCTCGTTGTCGGTCCCAATTCCACGCTGGTGATCGACCGCTTCCTCATGCGCGGCGGCAACAGCGCGCGGAAATTCTCCGTCGACGCCCTGCGCGGCACCTTCCGCTTCATCAGCGGCACCAGCGCCAAGAGCGCCTACGACATCAGGACAGCCAACGCCACGATCGGCATCCGCGGCACCGCTTTCGACTTCAGCTCGGGCCGCGAGACGCTGCTCGCCGTGTTCGAGGGCGGCGTGCGGCTGTGCACCGGGGGCCGGTGCGAGACCATTCCCGAAGGCTGCGGCGTCGGACGCGCGCGCAGCAACGACGTCGACCAGCTGGGCGGCCGCGCCAAGGGCCAGGCCCTGCGCTCGCTGCCTTACATCGTCAACCAGGGTACGCTCGCCCGCCAGTTCCGCGTCAATACGCGCTCCTGCCGCTCGAGCCTGAGCCCGCTGCAGACCGCGCCCGGCAACAACCGCGGCGATCGCGGCGGTCCCTCCGGCGGGGAAACGCCCGGCGGCCCATCCGGTGGTGGAACGCCGGGCGGCGGCCCCGGCGGCAATGCCCCCGGCGGCGGGGCGCCGGGTGGCGGGACGCCCGGCGGTGGCGGCGGCGGCAGCGGCGGCGGCCCAGGCGGGGTGGGGCAATGAGAGATAGGTCCCGAGAAGGGAGTGGGAGATGCGACAGCCGTTGAACTGGATCATCGCCGGCGGCGGCGCGAAGCGGGTCTCGAAGCGGGCATTGCGCAACCGCCTGGCGGCGACCACGATCCTCGCGGTGGCACCCTTCCTGGGCTATGGCCGCCAGGCCTATGCCGATTGCATCTCGTCGGTCTCGCCGACCTTCGTCTGCAGCGGACCCAGCGCGGGCGAGGTCATCCTCGGCGTCGCCAATGCCGATGTCTCGACATCGGGCAGCCCGGCCTTCGTGGTGACGACGGAGGGCGTCTCGATCGCAGGCGACGGCAATATCCGGTTCATCGACGAGAATGCCAACACCAGCATCTCCAATACCACCTATGGCGACACCGGCCTCAGGGTCCGATCCCTTGGCGATGACGGAGACACGCCCGGCGCGGTGACCATCGTCACCGACGGCGCCATCTCGGGCTCGGGTCACGGCATCGACGCCTATAACGGCGGCAGCGGCGATATCTCCATCACGGTGAACGGCACGGTCACCGGCACGGATGTCGATGAATCAGAGTACGACGATGACATCCCCAATGACGGCATTCATGCCGAGAATTCCGAAGACGGCGACGATATCACGATCACCACCGGCACCGGCAGCGCCGTCAGCGGCGAGCACAACGGCATCGACGCGCGCAACTACGGCTCGGGCGACCTGACCATCACCACCGGCGGCGACGTCACCGGCAACGAGTTCGACGCCATCTTCGCCATCAACAACGGCAACGACCTTTCCGTCACCGTCGAGGCCCGGAGTGTGGTCGACGGCGCGGGCAACGGCATCGGCGCCTATAACAACGGCATCGGCGCGCTCGACATCGACGTGTACGGCCAAGTCACCAGCCGCGGCTATGACGGGATCCGAGCCTACAATCACGGCACCACCCTCGACATCACCACCGGCGCCGCGAGCCACGTCTATGGTGACGACAACGGCATCGATGCCCGCAACTACGGCGAGGACGCGCTCACCATCAGCGTCGGCGGCTATGTGACCGGCTTCTACAATGACGGCATCCATGCCAGGAATTACGGCACGGATCTCAGCATCACCACCGATCCCGGGAGCGTGGTGCGCGGCGGCGGCGACGGCATCGGCGCCATGAACTATGGCTCGGGCGACCTCACGATCGAAGCCAATGGCTGGGTCGGAGGCTACGCCTATGGCGAGGGTGGCGCGGGCGATGGCATCCGCGCCTATAACTCCGAAGACGGCGGCGCCCTGACAATCACCACCGGGGCGGGCAGCACCATCCGGGGCTATGACGACGGCATCCAGGCCGACAATGAGGGCCGGGGCGCGCTCACCATTACGGTCGAGGGCACGGTCACCGGCCGCTACGCCGACGGCATCAGTGCCCACAACCAGTATGGGGCGACCTACAACGAGGACACCGAGGATTATACGGCGCTCACCATCACCACTGGTGCGGCAAGCAAGGTGACGGGCGATTACGACGGCATAGCGGCCTTCAACCGGGGTGAGGGCACTTTCACCATCACCGTCGACGGCGATGTCTCCGGCCGCCGGGGCGCCGGCATCTATGCCGAGAGTGACGGCGGCGACATGACCATCGCCACCGGCGCCGACAGTGACGTGTTCGGCGGCAAGGACGGCATCGACGCCATCAATTTCGGCTATGGCGCCCTCAGGATCGACGTGCGGGGCCGCGTCACCGGCGAAGGCCTGGCCTGCGGGGAGGAAGACTACTATTGCGAGGACGGCGACGGCGGCGACGGCATATACGCCTATAATTTCGGCGGCCGCCTCACCATCGTCACCGGTGCCGGCAGCGCCGTCACCGGCGGTCTCAGCGACGGCATCGATGCCGTTCAGCGCGGCGAAGGCGACCTCTCGATCACTGTCAATGGTTCGGCGACCGGGCAGGGTGAGTACGGTTCCGGCGTGAACGCCTTCAATGCCGGCTACATCTACGGCACTTTGGACGCCCCGGAGGAATCGGACTTGCCCGATCCCAATCCCGACGAAGCGGAGACGATCATCACGGTCGGCGCGGGCGGCGTGGCGCAAGGCAATTATGCGGGCATCCGCGCGGGTTCTTCCGACGGCCAGAAGATCTGGATCACCAATGACGGCCTGGTGCGCAACCTTTCGGGCTCTTCCGACAGGCTGGCGATCGTCACCTGGGGGGCGGCCACCAACATCGACAACAACGCCGATCTCATCGGCGCGGTGACCACCGACCTCAGCGACGTCAACTCGTTCGACGACACGGTGAACAACCGCGGCTTCTGGAATTTCGCCGGCACCGACAGCGACCTGGGCGCAGGCTCCGAAGACACGGTGAACAACAGCGGCGTGCTGGTCGCCGCCGACGATTCGGCCGAGATCGAGACGACGCGCATCCTGCGGGTCGAGAACTTCGACAACGAGGGCGGCCTCATCTCGCTCATCGACGGCCAGGCCGGCGACGAGTTCGCGATCACCGACCAGCCGGAAGGAAGCGCCGATCCGAGCGCCGTCAACTTCACCGGCAGCGGCAGTCTCGCGGTCGATGCGGCGCTCGGCGCCCCAGGCGTCGGCGTTGCGGACGAGTTCCACATTTTCGGCAGCACGCAGGACGGCTACACGACCACCGTCCATGTCAATGTCGTCTCGGCCGCGGGCGCCAATTTCGAGGGCATCCCGGTGGTGGTCATCGAAGGCGATGCCGCGACCTCGGATGCGGCGCATGTCATCCTCGACGGTCCGGTGAGCGGCGGCTTCTTCATGTGGGACATGCGTTACGACGAAGCCAACAAGCAGCATGAACTCTTCACCCTCAACAGCGGCACCGAGGAGGAGCCGGGCGATCCGGTCCTCGGCGCCGGCGCCCAGGAATTCCCGGCGGGCTTCGCCGCCACGAAGGACATCTGGCTGCAGACGCTCGGCACCGCATTGCACCGCCAGGCCGACCTGCGCTCGCTCCTGCAGAATCTCAGCGTGACGCCGGCCGCCGACTATGCCGAGCCGGTCGAGCCGACGCCCATCGGGCCCACCGCCATCGTGTCGCCGGGCTTCTGGTACAAGGGCTTCGGCGCCTATGTCGAGCGCGACTCGGAAGCCGGCGGCTTCGACATCTCCAACAGGCAGACCACCTATGGCGGCATGGCGGGCTTCGATTTCGGCACCCGCGAAGCCGTCGGCGACGCGCTGCTCTTCGGCGTGTTCGGCGGCTATATCGTCTCCGATCTCAAGTTCGAGGCGACCGACAGCAAATGGAAATACGAGGGCCCGACGGTCGGCGCCTATGTCACCTATCTCGACCAGGCCTTCTATGCCGACCTGACGGTGAAGGCTGATTTCCTCGATATCGACATCGATCCGGACGACCTCGCGGTGGCGGCGGACGATTCCGACAGCGACGCCGTCAATGTCGGCGGCCGCCTCGACACCGGCTACAAGTTCGGCCGCACGGTGTTCGTCGAGCCGCAGGCCTCGCTGGCGGTCGTCCACAGCGAAGTCGACGACGTCGACATCTTCGGCGGCACGGTCGAGTTCGACGACCAGACGAGCGTGCTGGGCCGGCTCGGGCTCAGGCTCGGCGTCGACCACACCGCGGCCGACGCGACGGTCTATTCGGCCGACGTGACGGCGAGCGTGTGGGAGGACTTCACCAGCGGCAACGACGCCACGATCTCGGTCCCGGGCCTGACGGATATCGGCGTGTCCGACGATCCGGCCTCGACCTACGGCGATGTCGCGCTGGGCCTGAGCGTGGCCAATCCCGACGGCTGGTCGAGCTTCCTGCGCGCCAACTACCTGTTCGCCGACGACTACGAGGCCGTCACCGGCAATGCCGGCGTCCGCTTCGTGTGGTGAGGCGAGGCTTGCGCCGGATATCCTGACCGCCGCCGGCGCGAACGAAACGGGCACAGCATCCCCGGCGATTTGTGAGTTGCCTTTCCTTGCGAAAACCGCCACAAGCGGCCCCCGAGAGAGGGTGCCCACTCTGTGGAGAACCCTGCATGCTGAGTTCCGCCCGCCTCCTCCTCGCGGCAACGGCCGGTCTGTTGCTCTTCGCGGCTCCGGGCCTGGCCGCAACCCCTATCGGAAAAGTCGTGGCCGTGGTGGGATCGCCCACCGGCTCGGGGCGCCCGCTCAGCGCCGGCAGCCCGGTCTATGAGAACGACCGGCTCCAGACCGGCCGCGGCAATATCCAGATCATCTTCGTCGACGACACGAAGCTCGTGGTCGGGCCCAATTCGACGCTGGTGATCGACCGCTTCCTCATGCGCGGCGGCAACCGCGCCCGGAAATTCTCCGTCGACGCCTTGCGCGGCACGTTCCGTTTCATCAGCGGCAACAGCGCCAAGAACGCCTATGACATCGAGACCGCCAACGCGACCATCGGCATCCGCGGCACCGCTTTCGACTTTTCGTCCGGCCGCACGACGCTCGTCGCCGTGGTCGAGGGGCTGGTGCGGCTGTGCGCTTCCGGCCGCTGCGAATCGATCCCGGACAATTGCGGCGTCGGCCGCGCGCAAAGCGGCGATGTCGACGAGCTGGGCGGCCGCGCCAAGGGCCGCGCCTTGCGCGCGCTGCCCTATATCGTCAACCAGGGCCAGCTGACGCGGCCCTTCCGGCTCAATACCCGTTCCTGCCGCTCGAGCGTCGATCTGTATGAGAACTTCTTCGGCGGCGGCCGGAACAGCAACGGCCGGTCGGGCGGCAGCACCAGAGGAAGCCCGGGCAACGGCGGCGGAGGCGGCGAGGGCGGAGGTGAAGGCCAGGGCGGAGGCGAAGGCACTCCCTGATCGGCGGGCATGCCCGTGAACGGCTGGACGGCCCGCGCCGGAGGCGGCCGTCCAGTCTCGACGTCGCACAGCCGTTGCATGGATGGGCTGGATGGCCGCCTCAGGGGCGGCCATGACGAGTTGGGGCGAGAGGAGCCCGGCTACCGCCATCTCCACCTCGTCATGACCGGGCCTGACCCGGTCATCCAGTCTCGACGTCGCACAGCCGTTGCATGGATGGGCTGGATGGCCGCCTCAGGGGCGGCCATGACGAGTTGAGGCGAGAGGAGGCCGGCCACCGCCACCTCCACCTCGTCATGACCGGGCCTGACCCGGTCATCCAGCCGGTCTTCATGTCGCCATGCGATTCTCCCGGCCGCGAGGTGTTCGTCCGCTGCAACAGAGCGTGCCAGAATGCCGTGTGTCGTCAGAGACTTCGCGGTTTCTCGAAAAAAATCTTGACTTTCGTCCCGGAATGTGCGATTTGGGAAATATCAGGATCGGAGTACAAGCGCCCGGAAATCTCACCGGGCGCTTTTCGTTTGCGCATCTCCCGCCGCTCCTCCGTCCCGCGCGATTCCACGTCCGTTCGATCAGGAAGGTCTGCCTCATGCCGAAGACACTTGCGGCCGGTGACGGCTGTTTCGTGAGCGCGCGCCGGAAAATCCAGGCGAGCGGCATTCTCGACGCGCTCATCGAATATGCGCAAGGGCGGCGCGAAATGTCGGCGAGCCGGGTCTCGGCGGCGCCCGACCATGCCGAGATCGAAATCCGCATTGTCGATCTTCAGCGTTGAGGTTCCGCGCGCCTTTGCGCCGCTGCTCGTTCCCCGCCGCTACAAGGGTGCCTATGGCGGCAGGGGCGGAGCCAAGTCGCATTTCTTCGCCGAGCAGCTGGTGCTGCGCTGCTTTGCCCGCACCACGCGCGCCGTCTGCATCCGCGAGGTGCAGAATTCCATCCGCGAATCGGTGCGCCAGCTCATCGTCGACAAGATCCGGCATTTCAGGCTCGAAGGATTCTTCACCGTGCTCGAAACTGAAATTCGCGGGCGCAACGGCTCGCTCGTCATCTTCAGGGGCATGCAGTCCTACAATGCCGGCAACATCAAGTCGCTCGAGGGCTGCGACCTGGCCTGGGTTGAGGAGGCGCAGAACTTTTCCGAGCATTCCCTGCGGCTCCTGCGCCCGACGATACGCAAGGAAGGCTCGGAGATCTGGTTCAGCTGGAACCCGCGCCACGAGACCGATGCCGTCGACAGGTTCTTTCGCGGCGGCCGGCAGCGCTCCGACGCCGTGCTGGTCGAGGTCGGCTGGCGCGACAACCCGTGGTTTCCGCGCGTTCTGGACGAGGAGAAGAACGGCGACTATGCCGACGACCCCGAGATGGCCGAGCATGTGTGGGGCGGCGGCTATGAGATCGTCGGCGAGGCGAGCTATTACGGCCGCCTGATCGCGGCGGCGGACAGCGCCGGGCGCGTCGGCGAATTCCTCCACGATCCTGAGCGCTCGGTGAGCACCGCCTGGGACATCGGCGTCGACGACCACACCGCCATCTGGTTCTTCCAGGACGACGGCTTCCTCGCCACCGCGGTCGATTATTACGAGACCTCGGGCGAGGGCGCCGAGCAGATCGTGAGGGAAGCCTTGCCCGAGCTCAATCCGGACCTCCGCGAGATGGCGGACTGCCTGGCGGCGGCCGGGCGCAGCCGTCCGTTCCGCTATGGCACGCATTTCCTGCCGCATGACGTGAAGAACCGCGAATGGGGTGCGGGCGGGCGCAGCCGGGCCCTGACGCTGATGGGGCTCGGCGTGAAGCCGCTGCATGTCGGGGCGGCCGTCGGTCCGGCCGAGCGGGTGAACGCGGCGCGCTCGCTGCTGCCGCGGATGCGCTTCAACCGCACGGCGCGCGTCATGCTGGGCGTATCGCGCCTGCGCCGCTACAGCCGCAAGCGCAACGAAGCGCTGGGAACCTACACCCGCCCGGTGCACGACATCAACAGCCACGGCGCCGACGCCTTCGGCGAATATGCGGTGAACTGCGGCTGGCGGCCGGCGACGGCGGCACCCGAACCCGAGAAGCTCCCGCCCGGCAGCGTGTGGCTGCCGGGCGCGCCCGAGCCCTCCCGAACCAGAAGGATCGTCACCTGATGGCCGATTACGAGAGCGACGGCGGCGAGATCGATCCGCCGGCCGGCCGCGGCGCCGGATACTGGCTGGACTGCATCGCCGGCGCGCGCAAGGTCTTCGCCCTGTGGCAGGAGAAGGCCGACGGCATCGACAGGGCCTATGCCGACCTCGCGCGGTTCGCCGCCGCCAACGGCGACCGCGAATACCGCATGTTCTGGGCCAACCTCGAGGTGCTCAAGCCCTCGATCTATTCCAGGCCGCCTTCGCCCGTCGTGGTGCCGCGCTGGCAGAGCGGGAGCGAGCTCGCGCGCAAGGCATCGGAAGTGCTCGAGCGCGCCCTCTCCCTCGCCTTCGAGGAGACCGGGCTCGACGCCGTCATGCTGCAGGTTCGCGACGACGTGGCGACCGTCGGCCGCGGCGCCGCCTGGATCAGGCTCGAGGCCGGCGAGGGCGGCGACCGCAGCGTCGTCGAGCATGTCGACCGCGCCGATTTCCTGCACGAGCCGGCGCGCAAATGGGAGGAGGTGGGCTGGGTCGCCAGGCGCGCCTGGCTGACGCGCGCCGAGGTGCGCCGGCGGTTCGGCGACGAGGCGGCGCGCGCCGTCGCGCTGAAGGTCCCCAGGGACGGCAAGGGCGAGGCGCTCGTGCCCGACCATGCGGGCGAGCCCAAGGCCGAGATCTGGGAGATCTGGTCGAAGACGAAAGGCTGCGTCGTCTGGGTCTCGCCAGGGCTCGAGGAGGTTCTCGACCTCAAGCCGCCGTTCCTCAGGCTCGACCGATTCTTTCCGTGCCCGCGGCCGGCCTATGCCACGCTGGAGCGCCACTCGCTCGTGCCGGTGCCCGATTTCTACTACTATCGCGATCAGCTCGAGGAAATCAACGAGCTGACCGCGCGCATCTCGGCGCTCGCCGAGGCGCTGAGGCTCAAGGGCTTCTATCCCGGCGGCGCCGGCGAGCTCGGCGAGGCGATCGAGGCGGCGCTCAAGGACACGAGCGACAATGCCCGCGCCATTCCGGTGGCGAACTTCGCGGCCCTTGGCGGGGCCTCGCTCAGGGACAGCATCATCTGGCTGCCGATCGTCGAGGTTGCGAACACCATCTCCTCGCTCGTGCTGCTGCGCAAGCAGCTGATCGACGACGTCTATCAGATCACCGGCCTCTCCGACATCATGCGCGGCGCCACCGACCCGAACGAGACATTGGGCGCCCAGCAGCTCAAGAGCCAGTATGGCTCGATCCGCATCCGCGACCGCCAGGCGGAGCTCATCCGCTTCGCCCGCGACCTGACGCGCCTCTCGGCCGAGATCATGGCCGAGAACTACACGCCTTCGCAGTTCGACGCCATGGCCGGGATGGGCCTGCCCAGCGCCGCCGAGATCGCCGGGCGGATCGAAGCCCTGGGCCGCCGGGCGCTCGATCATCTCGAAACGCCGCAAGGCCTGGCGCTTCGGCAGGACCCCGAGGCGCTGGCCGCGGCGAAGCAGGGGATGGACGCCGAGATCGAAGCGCTCGCGGCCACGATCACGATGGACAAGGTCGTCTCTCTCCTGAGGGAGCAGCGCCTCAGGCCCTTCGTGCTCGAGATCGAGACCGACAGCACCATCAGGCCCGACGAGAATGCCGAGAAGCAGGGCCGCAGCGAGTTCCTCGCCGCGCTGAGCGGGGCGCTGCAGCAGCTCGTGCCGCTGGTGAGCCGCGAGCCCGCCGCAGCACCTTTCGCCGCCGAGATCCTGAAATTCTCGGTGGCGCCGTTCCGCGCCGGGCGCGGCGTCCAGGGCGCCATCGAGAGCTTCGCCGAGACGGTGAAGGAGGGAGCGCGGCGCGCCGCTGCGGATGCGGGAGCGGCGCCGGAGCAGATCGAGGCCCGCCGCGAGGACGCGAAGCTCGCCTTCGACCGGCAGAAGCACGAGGACGAGATGGCGCTGCGCCGCGAGATGTTCGCTCATCGCCGGCGGCTCGAGACGCTGAAGGCGCGCGCCGATGCCGGCCCCGGGCCGCCGCCTTCGGGAGAGGAGGATGGCGCCCCGCCGGTGCCCGCCTCCGCCTATTCCCGCGAGGAGATGCTGGAGGGGCTCGCCCTCGGCCAGGCCCGGATCGCCGAGGCGATCCGCGACCTCGCCCAGGCCATCGCCGCGCCGAAATCGGTCACCACGCCGGACGGACGCACCTACACGACCAGCCCAGCAAGGATGAACTGACATGGAGAGAATGTTCAACGAGTGGCTCGCCGGCAACGGTGCCGAGGTCGAGGCCATGATCTTCCGCTCGCCGCAGGGCTGGTGTCCGGATCAGTACATCTTCCGCTTCCGCTTCGGCGAAGGCGGCTGGTCGTCCGCGAACATCCTGCCCTGGGGCATGGAGACCTTCGCCCGTGCGGCTGACATCATTGGAGACGCCAAGCCATGACCCTGCAATTGTCCGAGACCGTCCGCAATGCGCAACTCGATGCGATAGAGACGGCGGTGGGAACGTCGGCCGTCCTCAGGATCAGGACGGGTGCTGTGCCGGCCGACTGCGGCGCGGCGGACAGCGGCACCGTGCTCGCCACGCTCTCTCTGCCGTCCGACTGGATGGGCGCCGCCTCCGGAGGCGGCAAGGCGAAGAGCGGCACCTGGGAGGACGCGTCGGCGGACAATTCCGGCACGGCCGGGCACTGGCGCCTCTATGCGTCCGACGGCGCCACCTGTCACGCTCAGGGCACCGTGACGGCGACCGGCGGCGGCGGCGACATGGAGGTCGACAATACGAGTTTCGCCGCCGGCCAGGCCTTCACGGTCACCGGCTTCACGATCACCGCCGGCAACGCTTGAGGTGACCCGACATGGCCTTCGCCGTAATCGCGGAGACGGTCACGCAGTCAGACGGGTCGGCCGGCAGCCACGTGGTTTCCATGCCGCCCGGCTCCGGCGGCCTGTTGCTCATGATTGTGTCTGTAGGTGCTACTACCACAAATACGCCTGCCGCCTGGGATTTGGTTGGAAATGATGGAGGCAACTACCGATTAAATATCTATTCCCGCGTCGACGATGGCAGCGTGGGGTCCACTGTCACTGTTACCGGCGGCAATAGTCCACGTACATTTTTTACATGCCGAATTACCGGTGCCGATGGAACTCAGACACCTGAAGTGGCCTTTGACGATGGTAGCTTCGGGAGCATTAACCCACCTTCACGAACAGCGTCCTGGGGGAGCGACGACAATCTCTTTCTCGTCGTAGGCGAATGCGGCTCGACCGGAAACAAATCGCCGCCCAGCAACTATGCGCTGGTAACAGATGCCACGGCCAACGGTGCCACCGCTCGATCATTCTTGTGGTCCCGAAACTTGGCATCTTCTTCCGACAATCCCGGGAGTGTGTCCGGGAGCGTCGGCTTTGGCTGGGTCGCGGCGACGATCGTCGTCAAGCCATCGAGCCTGATCTCGGCGGCCGCGAGCGTCACCGGAGAGGACGGCACGGTCTCGGCGGGCGGCGCCGTCGCCCTCGCGGGCACGGCCGCGCTGACCGGTATCGGCGACACGGTCTCTGCGGCGGCAACGGCGGCGCTCGCCGGCACGGCCGCCATGGCGGAAGCCGATCACGCCCTCGCCGCGACGGGCGTCCTCGCCATCGCCGGCGCCGCCGGCATGATCGAGGCCGGCGACGCCGTTTCGGCGGCGGTCGCCGCGAATGGCGCCGTCGGGGCGCTGGCCGCCGCTGCTGCGGACCAGGCTGTTGCCGCGGCCGGCGCCGTGCCCGTCGCCGGTACGCTCGCCACGACGGCGGCCACCGGGCTGGCGGCCGAGGGCGCGGTCGCGATCCGGGGCGAGGCCCTGATCGCTCTGGGCGATGCGGCGGCCGCGGCGCCGGCGCGGATGCCGGTCGTCTATCCGCGCCGCGGCGGCATCGACGAGCGCGAGGAGCTTCGCCGCCGCGAGCTCGAATGGGAGCGCGACCTCAGGCGGATCATCGAGGAGGCCTGGGCGGTCGCCCATGGCCTCGTCGATCCGGTCACGCTGGCGCCGGTCCCGCCGCCCGATTTCGACGGCCTCGCCGGCGCGCTCGCTTCGGCGCGGCAGGCCGTGGATCGTGAGAGCCTCGAGGCGCTGCTAGCCGATGTCGCGCGCCGCGAGGAAGAGGAAGCCATGGTGATCCTCCTCGCCGCCTGAAAGCGGCCGGATGAGGACCCCGGCAAATGAGACGAATGAGGAGGCAGAGAGGAATGACCGTCGTCCATCGCATCGCGCACGGATCCGGTCCCGCATGGCATGCGCGCTCGGGGCTCGGCGCGCCCGGGGTGATCTCCGACGAGATGCCGCCGACGCAGAGCATGCTCGACGGGAAATACTACACGTCCAAGGCGGCGCTGCGCGCGACCTACCGGCCATCGGGCAACAGGGAGGGGGCCCGCTTCGTCGAGGTCGGCAACGACCCGGCGCTGCTGCGGCCGCGTCCGAGACCCGCCCCCGACCGCAAGGCGATCCGCCAGGCGGTCGGCAGGGCCTTCGCCCGCACCGGTTTCGGTGTGTGAGAACGGCGTTCTGCTGCAGAAAAGCGAATGAGTGGACGGCAGATCTCGCTGACACCGATCCCTCGTGCATTCTTGACCCCACGCATTCCCTCAGACGGAGACATGACATGACCGATGATGCCGGAGCGGCGGCCGCCGCGGCCGAACCCTCGACGCTGGACGCAGGCGCCGGCGCTGCAGCCGCGGATGCCGCCGGCGAGGCGCGGGCGGAGCCTTCGGCGCGCTCCTCCATCGAGCGCGCCTTCGCCGAGATCGAGAAGCGCGAGCAGGATGCAGCCGGCGGGACGGCGGCGAGGCCCGGGTCCGGCGCCGAGGCGGATGGCGGGGCCCCGTCCGGCGAGCCCGGCGACGCGCCTGCGGCCCCGGAGGCGCCGCAGCGGTTCTCGGCCGATGCCAGGGCGGCCTGGCCGTCGGTGCCGGACGAGGTCAAGGGCGAGGTGCACCGCACCTTCCGCGAGCTCGAAAGCGGCCTCACCCGCTACCAGCAGGCCTTCGAGCCGCTGAAGCTCTTCTACCGGCTGGCCGAGCAGAACGACACCACTGTGCCCGAGGCGCTCTCGCGCTATACGGCGCTCGACATCCAGCTCGCCTCGGGCGATCCGAAGGACCGGCTCCTCGCCATAGAGGAGGTGCTGGCCTATGCCGGCATGTCGCCGGCCGACTATGCGGCGCACGTCGCCGCGGCGCCGGCGCAGCAGGCGAAGAGACCGGACGCCGGGGAGGCACCCGCCGGCGAGGTCGAGAGCCTGCGCCGGGACCTGGCCGCGCTCAAGGCGGCGATGGGCGGCGTCACCGGCACGCTCGAGGCGTCGCGCCAGGCCGAGGTCACCCGGATGGTCGCCGACTTCGCCCGCAGCCATCCGCGGCTCGACGACCGCCGGTTCACCGATACCGTCATCCGCCTGATCACCACGCGGATGGCCGACGACCTCGCGGGTGCCTATGACATGGCGCAGCGGCTCATACCCGCTGCCGGCGCCGGCACTCCTTCTCCCGCCGCCTCAGACGCGGCAGCGGCCCCGGCGGCTCAGACCCGCAAAGGCGGCATCTCCATCGCGGGCGCGCCCGTCTCCGGCTCAAACCCGGCGAAGCGCAGGCCTGCTCCATCCGCCCGGGAGAGCCTCGACCGCGCCTTCGCGGAACTGGGCCTCTGAGGGCGCATCCCCCATCGCCATTCGAGGAGCGATCTAAATGGCATTGAACACCAACGAGCGCCTGCACGAGGCGTTCTCCCTGGCATTGGAGGACCGGTCCAGGGGCTATGCCGACCTTGTGTCCAACTCCAATGCGCTGCTTCACGTGATGAAGAAGCGCGACCAGTTCAAGGAGTTCTCGGGTCCGACGATCCGCGAGCGCCTGCTCTACGGCGAGACCAACAGCTATACCCGCTACAGCGGCTACCAGCTGCTCAACCCCACCCCGGCCGAGCTCTTCAACGATGCCGAGTTCACCCCCAAGCTCGCCGCCGTGTCGGTGACGCTGTCGGGCGAGGACATCCTCAAGAATTCGGGCACCGGCCGGCTCAAGGACATCATGGAGGAGCACATCGCCGCGGCCGAGCAGGAGCTCACCGACCGCTTCGTCGAGGACCTCCATTCGGCGGGCGTCGCCGCCAACCAGATCGGCGGCCTGCAGCTCGTGCTGCCGACCAATGTCGCCGCCGGCACCTATGGCGGCATCGCGCGCTCGAACGCCATCTGGCAGACCGCCGCCTATGACGCCCATTCGGCCTTCTCCGGCATCACCCAGGTGACGGCGGCGACGGTCAAGTCGATCTTCGACCAGATCATGATCGCCAGGAGCCGCTACAACAAGGGGCCCGACCTGATCCTCTCCGCGTCCGAGCACTACCAGGCGTTCAGCGCCGCCCTCGTGGCGATCCAGCAGATCACCAACGAGAGCGAGCTCGGCCGGCTCGGCTTCTCGGCGCTGCGCTATATCGGGGCGGCCGGCAAGTCGGTGGACGTGGTGCTGGAGGGCGGCATCGGCACGTCCATGCCGGCCAACACCACCTACTTCATCGACACCAGGGCGCTCAGGTTCCGCTACCACCCCGACCGCAACTTCGTGAAGTTCGGCGGCCGGCAGGCGCCGATCAACCAGGACGCCATCGTGCAGCATATCGGCTTCTTCGGCGAGCTGACCATGAACTGCCCGCTGCACATGGCCAAGCTCCACGACAGCAACCCCGCGGCATAGAGAGAGGACGAGACGATGACTTATATATTGGGCCCAGACTTCGACCGCGTCGATGAGGCCGCGTCCTTCATTCCGGGCACGGTCGCCGCCGACAGTGCCGGGCGCAGATACAAATACGTCCGGTATGAGGCGGGCGCGGGCGCGGTGGCCGCGGTCGCGGGCGGCGTCGCCTACTACTACGCGCCGGGCGGCGTCTCGGCCGGCGCGGTCGATGTCGTGACCTGCGATCTGTCCGACTCGGCCGAGGTCGGCGCCGGCGTCCTCGTCGCGGCGCCGGCGGACGGCGAATATGCCTGGGTCCAGGTCACCGGCCCGGCGACGCTGGCCGCAGGCCTCACCGCCGGCGGCGACGGCGACGCGCTGACGCCGACCGGCGCCACCGACGGCACGCTCGACGTGTCGGCCGCGGTGACCGATCACGTCTGCGCGGTGGCGGTCGACGCCTCGGCGAAGATCGTCCTGTGCCGGTTCCCCGAATGACGAAGCCGGGCGCGGCCACGGCCGCGCCCGCCTGAAATCTGTTGTTCTGCCGCAACGAAACCCGCGCGGCGCGTCGCGCCCGCAATGGAGAGACCCGCAATGTTCGACTTTGGCGACACCAGGCATCTGCATGTCGAGTTCATGCTCGATCAGGTCAGGAACGAGGCGCGCTCGCGCAGCGAGGGCCGCCCCATCTACGAGGACCGCGAGATGGTCGTCATCAGGTTCGTCGGCGACCGCAAGAAGGAGCTGGTGGCGCCGGCGGCTGAGAAGTTCACGCGCGACCGCGCGACCGGCGCCTGGGTGAGCTATGCCGAGGCCTTTCCGCGCCACTACGAGGCTTTCCGCAGCGGGTGCAAGAGCGCGCTCGTCGAGGGCACGCCGCTGCGCGAGGCGGGCTTCCTCACGCCCTCGCAGGTCAAGGAGTTCGAGGCGCTCAACCTGCACACGGTCGAGCAGCTCGCCGCCCTCGAGGGCGCGGCTCTGCAGCGCCTCGGCCTGCATGGCCGCGACCACAAGGCCAGGGCGATGCAGTATCTCGAGCACGCCGCCGGCAACGCGATGGAATATCGCCTGAAGCAGGAGAATGGCGAGCTCCGCCGGCGCCTCGAGGCTCTGGAGCGGATCGTCAGCGCGGCCCGCGGGGAGGGTGCCGGCCTCGCCGCCCTGTCGGACGCCGATCTCAGGACCTACATCAAGGCGCAGACCGGCCAGGCGCCGCGCGGTGCGGCGACCCGCGAGACGCTGCTGCGCAAGGCGCAGGACGCCGCCGCGCCGCCGGCGCCGCCGGACGCCTGATCCCCCGCCGCCTTCCGCCCGAAGCCGATCGCCCGTGAACAGCCCCGAAGATGAACAGCCCCGAAGGAGGCCGCCTCGTCCATGACCGTCCTCTCCGCCATCCAGGATGTCTGCGCCGTCCTGCCGCTCACCCGGCCGGAGGCCGTCTTCAGCTCGACCGAGCGCGAGCATTTCGAGCTGCAGGCGCTGGCCAACGCCGCCGCCCGCCACATCGCCAGGGACTGCGAATGGCAGGAGCTCAAGGCCGTCGCCACCGTCACGGGCGACGGGGAGACGGAGGCCTTCGATTTCCCGGCCGACCACGACCGCATGCTGACGCGCGCCGAGCTGCGCAGAAGCCGCGACGGCATGCCCCTGGTGCACGTCCTGTCGAGCGACCGCTGGCTCGGCATGACGATCGGCGGACGCGGTGCCGCCGCCGGCGCCTGGACCGTCTATGGCGGGCGGATCCATGTCAGGCCGGCGCCGGCCGCCGGCGAGGAGATCGCCTGGTTCTACATGTCGTCGAAATGGGCGCTCGACGTGAACGGCACGCCGAGGCTTGCCTTCGCCTCCGACACCGACGGCTTCAGGCTGCCGGAAGAGCTGCTCGGGCTCTGCATGATCTGGAAGTGGCGGGCGGCCAAGGGCCTGGCCTATGCCGAGGACCTCGCGGGCTATGAAGAGGCGCGCGAGAAGCTGATGGTCGCCGACCGGGGTCCCCGCATCCTGACCCTCGGCCGCGCCCGCATCGCCGGCGGCGCCGCCGCCGCCTGGCCCGGCGTGATCCTGCCATGACGCCCGATCTTCGCCGCAAGCCCGTTCGTGCCGCAGCGCGCGCAAGGGCGGTCCCGAAGAGCTTCCCGGCGCCGACGCGCGGCTGGGTCACCTCCGAAAGCTTCGCGCTCGACGGTCCCGGCGGGGCGACCGTGCTCGAGAACTTCTTCCCGACCGCGCGCGGCATCCGGCCGAGGGGCGGCCTGTTCCGCCACGCCACCATCGCGGGCGGCGTGTCGAGCCTCATGGCCTGGCGCAGCGGCACGATCGAGCGGATCTTCGCAAGCGACGCCACGGCCGTCTATGACGTCACCGCTCCGGCCGACCCCGCCGTGGCGCCCGCACCGCTGGTGAGCGCGCAGACCTCGGGCGTCTACGCCTCGACCATGTTCTCGACCTCGGGCGGCGACTTCCTCGTCGCGGTGAACGGCACCGATGCGCATCTCGTCTATGACGGCTCGGCCTTCGCCGCCGGCACGCCCGCCGTCACCGGCGTCGACACGGCCGGCCTCTCCTATGTCTGGGTGTTCAAGAACCGGCTGTTCTTCATCGAGAAGGACACGATGAACGCCTGGTGCCTGCCGGTCGACAGCTTGGGCGGAGCCGCGGCGCAGATCGCGCTCTCCGGCGTCTTCCGCAAGGGCGGCTCGCTGCTCTTCGGGGTGACCTGGTCGGTCGACGCCGGCGACGGCATGGACGACGTCTGCGTCTTCGTGTCGACCACGGGCGAGCTCGCCGCCTTCGCCGGCACCGACCCGGCCGATCCCGCGGCCTGGGCGCTGGTCGGCACCTACGACATCGGCCAGCCGCTCGGTCCCCAGGCGCATTTCCGCGCCGGCGGCGACGTTATCATCGCGACGCTCGACGGGCTCATCCCGCTGTCCGCGGCCAAGCAGAAGGACCCGGCGGCGCTCTCCCTCGCCTCCGTCGCCGGCGCCATCGGCGAGGAATGGCGCGCCGAGGCGGTCGCGCGCCGCTCGTCGCGCGCCTGGACCTGCGTCAAGTGGGTGGCGCGCAACATGGCGATCGTCGGCCTGCCCACGGTGGGCGCGGCCGAGGTCTGCTGCTTCGTCGTCAACCTGCTGACCGGCGCCTGGGCGAAATACACGGGCTGGGACGTGTCCTGCGCGGTCGAGGCCGGCAGCCTCGTCCATGTCGGAACGCCGTCGGGCGGCGTCTTCATCGCCGAGGGCGGCGGCAGCGACGACGGCGAGCCCTATTTCTCGACCTTCGTCGGGCGCTTCGACCATCTGGGGAACCAGGCCTCGGCCAAGACGGCGGTGCTGGCGCGCACCACCTGGCTCTGCCGCAAGCCGGTCAATCCGCGCGTCTCCTGTTCCTTCGACCATGTGCCTTCCCTGCCGCCTTTCCCGAGTGCCGCCGTCCATCCCGATCTCGATCTGTGGGACGTCGGCGAATGGGACGCGGCCTTGTGGGATTCGTCCTCCGCGCAGCGCATCGTCACCCGCTGGGTGAGCGTGGCCGGCACCGGCTTCGCGCTGGCGCCCAACGTGCAGCTCACCAACTCGCATACCGCGCCGCCCGAGGCCGAGCTCGTGTCCGTCGATCTTCTCTACGAGCCGGGCGGGCTTGCGGCCTGATGTTTCCGGGAATGGCGCGGGCCTTCGATCTCGCCGGAACAGGGCGCGATTCTTTCCAGCCGGAGAACGGCCCCCGCGCAGGAGCGTCGACATGGATCTGGTCTATGGCCGCAATGATGAGGTGGCGGCCTTCGTCGCAAGCCTCATTCCCTTCTGCGCCGCGCGCGGCTTCGGCGAATGCGCCGCCTTGGGCGTCGCGCGCCGGGGCCGTCTCGTCGGCGGCTTCGTCTTTCACGACTATGCGCCGGAATTCGGCGTCGTCGAGCTGAGCTTCGCCGCCGCCGACCGGCGCTGGCTGACGCGTCCCGTCCTCTATGCCGCCTTCTCCTATGTGTTCGACGGGCTCGGCTGCCAGATGGCCTGCTCGCGCACCCCGGCGGGCCTCGGCCACGCGGTCAGGATCTGCCGGGCCTATGGCTTCCGCCAGCAGCGCGTGCCGCGGCTGTTCGGCCGCGGCGAGGACGGCATCCTGTCGACGCTCACCGTCGAGGACTGGCGGGCGAACGGATTTCACAAGGAGAACGCACATGGGCAAGAGCAAGGCGCCGAAGCCGCCTGATCCGGTCAAGACCGCGGCGGCGCAGACCGCCAGCAACATAGGGACGGCGCTGGCCGAAGGCGCGATCAACCGCGTCGACCAGGTGACGCCCGACGGCGCCCTGACCTATGCGAGGAGCGGCATGGAGCAGTGGCGCGATCCGCTCAGCGGCCGTGTCTACGACATCCCGCGCTATACCGCGACCACCACGCTCTCCGCTGCCCAGCAGCGCATCAAGGACGAGGAGGACCGGGCGTCCCTCAACCTGGCGGCGCTGGCGGCCGGCCAGTCGGGCCGGCTTCAGGGCCTGCTCGACCGTCCGCTGGATCTGGGCAACGAGGCGGTGGAGAGCCGCCTGCTCGAGCTGGGCGCCCGGCGCCTCGAGCCGCGCCTCGCCGAGGCGCGCCGGCGCGCCGAGACCGACGCCGCCAGCCGCGGCATCCGCCTGGGCTCCGCCGCCTATGACCGGCTGATGCGCGGCGTCGGCGAGACCGAGAACGACGCCTGGACCCAGCTCCTGCTGAGCGGGCGCGGCCAGGCGCTGAACGAGCTTCTCACCGAGCGCAACCAGCCGCTGAACGAGATCTCGGCGCTGCTGTCGGGCTCCGCCGTGGCGCAGCCCCGCTTCGTCGGTACGCCGCAGGCGGACGTGGCGAATACCGACTATGCCGGCCTGGTGAATGCGAATTATCAGCAGCAGCTGGCGGCTTGGCAACAACAGCAGCAGAACCAGAATGACCTGCTTGGCGGACTGCTTGGCATTGGCGCCGCGTTCGCCGGTAATCCCTCGCTTAAATTCTCCGATCGTCGCCTGAAGGAGGATGTGGAGAAAGTGGGTGAAACGAATGATGGGCAGAACATCTATTCGTATCACTACAAGGGCGACAAGCGTCTACAACTGGGACTAATTGCGCAGGAGGTCCAGCGCAAGAAACCTGGTGCCATCATAACGTTACCGGGTGGTGTTAAGGCTGTTGATTACCGGAAGGCTCTGCACCTTGGCGAAGGTGCAAGGGTAACATCTTGAATGCCAAACAATAACCGCCGCACGCAGATCACCAACGGTTACCACTAGGTCGGTTCGTTTCATCGCCAGCGCCTTTACAGGAGAAAATTGTATGCCTCGCAACGGAAGCGGCGTTTACGGCCTTCCGGCAGGTAGCACTGCCGTGCCTAACACGCCAATCGAATCCGCCAAATATAACGCAGCCACGACCGATCTAGCCCAGGCTCTGACAGAAAGCGTCAATGTCCAGGGCACGGCGCCGTTCCAGGCCGACCAGCCCATGGGCGGCCACAAACTCACCGGGCTGTCCGCCGGCGTGGCGGCGGGCGACAGCGCAACGCTCGGCCAGGTGCAAAGCAGCATCATGGCACACGCGGCCGTGGTCGGTGGCACGGCCGATGCCATCACCCTGACGTTCTCCCCGGCCTTCAGCGCCTATATCGCCAAGATGCGCTTCCGCTTCACGGCGACCGGTGCGAATACGGTCACGGCGCCAACGGTGAATGTGGACAGCCTCGGCGCCAAGACGATCAAGAAGCTGAACGGCCAAGCGTTGGTTGCCGGCGACATCGCGGGATCGGGCCATATCGTCGACTGCGTCTATGACGGGACTGACGTGCTCATCATCAGCGCAAGTGCGGTGTCAGATGCTTCAGAGGCAGTCAAGGGGATCATCGAGCTTGCGACAATGGCTGAGGTCAAAGCTGGCACGGATCCCGTACGGGTGGTCACACCGGCGGGCCTCGCCGGCGCGACGCGGCTCAAGCTCACCACCAATACGACCTTCTATGTTCGAACCGGTGGTGACGATGGCAATGATGGCTCCGCGAACGACGATGATCACGCCTTTGAGACGGTCCAAGGGGCGGACGACTATCTCAATGCTATCGACTTCAACGGGCATACGGTCACGGTGCAACTGATGGACGGCACTTTTGACGACACGGCCATGATCCGCCTGAAGGTCGGGCTCACGGATGCCAGTGGATATGTCATTCAGGGCAACTCGAGCGCGCCTGGAAACGTGATCGTTTCAACCACAAGCGCCAATTGTTTCACGGTTGGCAGGAGGGCGATGGTCACCATCAAGGATATGGAGCTTCGGACTGCGACATCGGGCTCTTGTCTCTTGGCATACGGGTATCTCGAAGTTGGAAGCATGATTTTTGGTGCGGCCGCCTCTCACCACATAAGGGCGGAAGCAGACGGCTACATCAAATTGACCTCTGACTATACGATCGCCGGTAATGCGCCCGCCCACTATAGCGCTGATGGCGGGCGCATAGTCACGTCGTTGTCGAGCGTCACTCTCGTCGATACACCTCTCATAAACAGTTTTTGCACTGCAACTTCGTGCGGGGTCGTGGTCAGCTCCGGCATTACCTTCTCCGGCGGCATAGGGAGCGGCACCTCTCGCTACGGGGTGAATCTGAACGGCGTCATCAGGACCGGCGGCAGTGGTGGCGGCTATTTCCCCGGCACCTTGTCCGGGAGCATCGGGAGCGGCGGCCAGTACGGCTGATCGCGCGACCCCTCTCTCCATCGCCTTCACGCTGCTCCGTGGCGTCGCGCCGGCGGCGTTCGCATATCTCCATCTCCGACAAGGACGGCACCTGATGATGACGACAAAGGTCAACGTGGCGGTCGCGGCGGCGGGCCTGACATTGTGGGGCTGGCTGCCCATCCTGAGGGACGTGTCCGAGATAGCCGCATTGCTCGTCCCGCCGGTCACGCTGGCGTGGATCGTCTACCAGTGGATCAAGTATCGGCCGCCGCAGGCCTGAGCCCCGCCTCCCAACTCTCCACGAAAGGAAAACTGCCATGAAGGCCTGTCACTGGCTGCTGGCCGGCGCGTGCGCGCTCGGCTTCCCGGTCCTTGCGACCTGCGCCCACGCCCGGATGCCCTGCGGCCCGGCAAGCCAGGTCACGGCCGGGTTGATCGGGGCCGGCAACAGGATCGCCGCCACGATGCGGATCCGGACCGGCGGGGGCCTCGTCCCCGCGCGGATATTCGCCAGCCCGAAGAGCAGCCGCTGGCTGCTGGTGATCGACGGCGGCGACGGCCTGTCCTGCGTCGTCCTGATCGGCGAGGACTGGAGCCCCGGCCGCCTGCCCGGAGAGGACGCATGAGCAGGCTCGCCCAGGGCGGCGCTCTCGTCGGGCTGCTCATCGCCGTCGTCGGCGCCTTCGAGAGCGTCAGGCAGACGGCCTACAGCGATCCGGCCGGCATCCCCACGGTCTGCTACGGCCACACCGAGGGCGTCAGGCCCGGGGACCGCCACACGCTCGACGAATGCCGGGTCATGCTGCGCCGTGACCTCGAGGTCTATGCGCGCGGCATCGAGCGCTGCGTCACGGTCCCGCTGCCCGACCGGCGCTACGTGGCGCTGGTGTCGTTCGCGTTCAATGTCGGCGTCCGCGCCGCCTGCCGGTCGAGCGTCATCCGCCTCATCAACGAGGGCAGGACGCGCGAGGGCTGCGACCGGCTGCTGCTCTACGACAAAGCCGCCGGCATCACCTTTCCCGGCCTGGCGAGGCGCCGGCGGGAAGAGCGGGAACTGTGCCTGTCGGAGCTGCCCGCATGATCTCCGCCATCGTCAAATGGCTGACCGGCCTGAGCGCCACGACATGGATCGCGGCCGGCCTTGTTGCGCTCTTCGCCCTCTGGACCTGGCGCGTCTATGACGCCGGCTACGCGGCCATGGAGCGGCAGTGCGAGACGGCCGCCCTCGAGGCCAGGATCGCCAGGCTGGAGCTCGAAATCCAGACCCGGAAGGACGCCGACGCCATCGAGGACCGGTCCCGCGCCGAACTCGACGCCGAAAACAAAAAGCTCAAGAAGGTGATTGACGCCTATGTGGAAGAACTCGAGAGCCGCCCCGATCACTGTCCTCTCGGTGATGACGCTGACCGGCTTAACGGCCTGTAGCCGTCCTGCCGTTGTCGATGCCGGCGGAATGACGCTGCCGGCGCCTCCATCCTTCATGGAGCCGGTGGCGATGCAGAAATTCCGCAAGGACCAGGATGCGCGCGAGGCGCTGGCCCGGGAGAGGGGCAGTCTCAAGGAGGCCAATTCCCGGCTGCGCAAGAGCAAGGCCTGGTATCTGCGCGTCAGGCGGACGGCGGGAGGCAAGTGAGGCGCCTGCCGCGCCGGATGAGGCAGTGAAGCCGCGATCAGGCATGACCGGAAGGAGGCAGCCGCCATGGATACGCAACGACCTCCACCGGCCGGAACAGGACGTCGGCCGGCTCCGACGCCGTCACCCCATGGAGACGCGGAAACCCGCCACCCTCGGGGGTTTGTTGAAGGTGGCGGGGTCCGCCTGGTCTGCCACCGAACGGCGAAGCACAGCGGCAGCCCGGAGCCTCCGTCCGAAGACGCTCAGCGCGGGAGTTCCCTCCAGCAACCACCAGCTTCGGCGTGAGTCAACTGAAAATGACGTAAGGATAGAAGATTAATGGAAAAAGCCGCCGGCCGGCCCGCCGGCTCACCGGGTGGTCCGGTCGAGCGCGATCGCCAGGAGCGTGCCGTATCTGCGCTCTCCCCGGTTGGCGAAGCCGATGACGCGCGCGGCGATGGCCGCTTTCACGACGTCGTCGCAGCCGAGCGTCGCGCAGGCCTCGTCGGTCACCTTGCCGACCATGTCGACCTCGTCCGGGGTCAGGGCGTTTCTCACCGGCATTCGCCTCCATGCGCCGTCCCTGAAGGGGGAGCCGGGATCTTTCCCGGCCGGGGGGCCAACGCCGGCCGGCGGCCATCGTTCCCGATCGTCCGGCAGGGGTGAGGGAACCGCGCCGCGGGCCGGGCGTTATGCGAAAGCCGTGCCGCAAGAGGGCCCTCGAATGTCGAAGGATGCGAAGGATGCCGAGAAACCACGCCCGTCAGGCGGCGAGCCCGACGCCGGCGGCGAGGCGCGCGAGCGCCGCGATCCGGACAAGCCTCCGCGCAAGCCGGCCGAGCCGAAGAATCCCGACGTGGGAGACCTCAGGCACGACCGGTGACGCCGTCTTCGCGTCCGGACCATGTGCCGGAGCGCGGCGCCCGCGGCCTCAGCGCCGGCGCGGCTTCATGTAGACGGTCTCGCACTGCTCGCCCAGGGCCGAATAATAGCACTGGGTATAGTAGCCGAGCTTCTTCTTGAGAGGTCCGTTCGACACCTTCACCCGCTGCAGCCTGGCGGATTTGCCTTTCGACGTGCGCACCCGGGCATAGACATATTCGCACTGCTCTCCGAGGGCCGAATAATAGCACTGCACATAGTAGCCGCTCTTGTTCTTGAGCTTGACGCCCGAGGTCGGGAGCCTCTGATAGACCTGCTTGCTGGCGGCATCGCCGGTCGCGGGCGCGGCGGCGAGGCCCAGGGACAGCGCGAGAGCGGCGGCCAGGATCGTCGGTATTCGCTTGGGCATGATCGGTCCTTTTCGGAGGGGTGGTTGAGCGGCCGCATTATGGCGGATTCTGACCTAGCGGCAATAGAATATTGCGAAAGCCGCATGGGCCCGGCCGGACGGGTCCCGTCAGGCGAGCGCGGTCCAGCCGTGGATGCCCATGTAGAGGCCGGCGAGCATCATCAGCAGGCTCGACAGATAGGGCGCGCGCCGGGCGGCGGCGTCGAACCAGGGCCAGCGGCGCGACGCATGGCCGACGCTCAGGGCCGCCGCCACGCCCACGGCGACGAGCGTCACGGCGAGCCCCGCGGAGAAGCACAGCACCAGGACGCCGCCCAGGGCGACCCGCTCGAGCTGGAGGCAGAGCAACAGGACGGTGATGGCCGCGGGGCAGGGAACGAGGCCGCCGGTGAGCCCGAACAGGACGACCTGCCCGCTCGTCGCCCCGGCGCCCGGGAACCGCCGCTCCAGGCCGCGCGCATGGGCAAGCTCGTGCGCGCTCGCGCCCGTCATGCGCTCCGCGGCGGCGCCGGCAGCGTGATGGTGATGGCCATGACCATGATGGTGCCGGGGATGGCGATGCTCCCGCCCGTGACGCCGGTCCCGGCGGATCCGCCATGCCGTCCACAAAGCGATGGCGATGACGGCGACGGCCGAGGCCATCTGGAGCCAGGGCTCGACGGCTTGCGTGTCGAGGCCTTGCCACAGATAGAGTCCGCCGAGCGCTATTCCCCAGACGACGATGCTGTGCGACAGGGTGGCCGCCAGGCCGAGCAGGACGGCCTGCGCCACCGTGCCGCGGACCGCCACGATGAAGGCGGCCATCACCGTCTTCGAATGGCCGGGCTCGAGGCCGTGCAGGGCGCCGAGCAGGACGGCGGTCGGGATGAACAGCCAGGCATGCGCCGAGCCCTGCCGGATCAGGTCTGCGAAGGGCGCCATTGCGGGCTCAAAGATACTTGGCGATGGCCTTGAACTCCTCGATGGACCTGCGCCGCTCGCGGGGCAGGGGGCCCACGGTTTCGTCCAGGCAATGCTCGAGGTGGTCCTCGATCAGGGTTTTCTTGGCCTGCTTGATGGCGCTTTCGACGGCGTGGAGCTGCTGGGCGAGCTCCAGGCAGGGGCGCGCGCCCTCCATCATCGCGACGATGCTGCGCAAATGGCCTTCGGCGCGCTTCAGCCGCCTGATGATGGCCGGATGGGACTGGTGGGGAGCTTCCTTCGGCATCCCTCCAACCTATCCTCCCCCATAGGATCCTGCAAGCGGCCATGGCGGCTCGCGGGTGGTGCAAAACGGCGGCGGCGACCCCATATGGAGCGGGCAGCGCGAGAACTGCCCCCGGTCCGCGCTGCAGCCTGGTGGCCCCGCCGGCACGGCCGGCGGGGCTTTCGTTCAGTACGGGCAGGGACCGGCCTGGCGCAAGGCGAGCAGGATGCGGCCGACCTCGGCGAGGTCGCAGTCCTGGGAATCGACGAAGGTGCGCAGCGCCTCCTCGGCTTTCCCGGTATCGGCGCCGCGCGCCGCGGCCGAGGCGATGATCTCCCTCTGGCGGGCAACATGCGCTTCGGCCTGTTCGGCGTGCCTTACGGCCCTTTCGAGCGCCGCGAGCAATTCGACGCGGGTCATGGCGCAAGGCTAGCGCGATCCCGGGCCGGCACATTAACAAAGGACAGGTTGAAGCGGCTTTTCCCCAAGCCCGTTGCAAAGAAATCCCCCGGCGCCGGCATCAAGGGGAGACGACGGCCGCCGAGGGCAGGTTCCAGGGAGGAAAGATGAAGGACCTACAACGATCCTTCAACGCGGCGCGCCGGCGGAAGTTCCGCTTCCAGGAACCGGAACAAGGTTCCGCACGACAGCGTACGCCCAAAGCGGGACTATCGCCGCGTCGCCTTGTAGCCTCTGGCCATTTCCTCGGTCTCGGCCAGGAGCCGGCGGGACGTCCCGATCCGGACCCGGGCGGTTTCCTGCAGGCCGTGGATGGCCTGGCGCAGGCCACGCGCCGTCGCCAGATAGTCGTCCAGGCGGCATGCCAGATCGGCGATATGACGCTCGGTGTCTTCCTTCACGGACATTTTGCGCTCCACGGCTCGGGGGCGGGAGCACATATGAACTCTCAGCCGTCAGCGCCCGTCTGCTGAAAAGCACGTGCCGACGATCGGGAGGAACGCCGGGCGGGAGGAAACGTTCCGGCCGTCTGAAAATAATTCACCGCGGAGGCGACGGGACGGCTCAGCGCGTCCAGGCGGTGCTCATGGCTATGCCGATGGCGATGCCCACGCCGATGCCGAGGCCGATATCGTCCATGGCCACGCCGATGCCGACACCGGCGGCGGTGCCCATCGCCATCGCCAGGGCGAGCCTGCCGTTGTTCATCTCGCGGGTGCCTTTCGAAGGGCCGGGGGCGCCTTTGCCAGCGGGCAATGGCGGTGCCCCAATGCCTCGAGTTCCGGAAAGTTCCACCAGGAGTGGCCCGCCGCGTGGTGACGCACTGCGGCGGGCCGGAGGCATGCCTCTGTCCTTTCGGGACAGCGAGACGGACATGGTCAGAAAGCCGGGCGGCCGAAATCGTTCCCGCGGCCGCGGGCAGACTGTCCGGGGAAATTGGCATGGCCCCTCCATCGTCATGCCGGCGAAAGCGGCACCCCCTGGACAAGAGCCGGCGTCCCCGCATGGCGATGCCCGGCATCCGCACGCGGCGACTGAACTTCGCGACCCACGGCCGGTTCGAGGCCAAGGCAGAGCAGGATATGAACCCCATGCGGCGCAGGAAGATCAGGATCGTCGCGCGCAAGCTGAAGCGCCAGCGCGCCCTGGGCCGGGTCTTCCTGGACGCGGGCGTCATCGAGATCGACGAGCGCCAGAAGCCGCGGGAATGGCTCTCGACGCTGGTGCACGAGGCCCTGCACGTGGCCTTCCCCGACATGGAGGAACGCCCGGTGGCCGCCGCGGAGAAAAGGATCGCCGAGATTCTGTGGCAGGCCGGCGTGCGGCGCATCCATCAATAGGCACCTGCGCCGGAGCCGCGCGAATCAGCCTATCTGGGTCTTGCCGGACGCTTGCCCTTGGCGGCGAAGAGCCGGGTCAGGCCGACGGCGAGGCGCTGCATGATGTTGGTCGGCACATGATAGGCGGTCACCACCCCGTCCCTGGTCTCGAGGCTGAGGATGGGATGGGGGTATTTCTTGGCGCCGCCGACGCTGAGCGTCTTCACGTCGGCGATCTCGCTGGCGAAATCCGTGGTCTCGCCGGCCTTGCGCAGCCTCTCGTGAGCTTCCCTCGTCCGCGCGGTCAGGATCCTGATCAGGTGCCCGCTCAGCGGCAGGGGCAGGCTGAGGGTGACGAGGCCCGAATCGGCCGTGTCGAAGGTGACGGAGATCGATTTTCCGTCGGGGCCGACCCGGCTCTCGCCGATTCCATCGGGTTCAAATGCGGTCATGGACGACCCGTAGCGCGGCTGCCCGCGCCCGGTCAATCCTCGCCTTGCGCAAGGGCGCGCCTCAGAGGCTCGCCCGCCGGCCGGGCTTCGCCAGATAGGGGCACGGAGCGACGTTGCCCTCGTCCTCGAGCGACGTCTCGAAGGTCGAGAACGGCGTCCAGTACAGGCAATAGGTATTGCCGATATTGTCGCGCTCGCGCGTGTAGTTCACGCCCAGCGTCGTCGAATAGAGATAGGCTCCGATACCCAGCACCGCCACGAGGCAGCAGATCACGAGATGTGTGAACATCTTCGAGCGTTCGCGCGTCGTATCGAACAGCATGGTCGTCATGTGGAATGTCCGTCCTCGGTCAAAATCCCGTAGAGACCGCTCAGCAAAGCCAGGCGCCCGGATGGCCGGGTGAATGCTCGAGGGCCGCCGCCGCTTTGCCAGATCGGGCCTCAATCCAATTGGCTTGCCCCTGGAACGCTACGATAACAATTCCACGGCGCAATTCCAGTCTCTTCGATCCTCGCCGCGCAAAATTTTGTGAGAGCGATGCTCCGAAATGGTTCAACCCGCAATGGCGGGCCTCGACGGATGGGCAGCGTCGCGCGCTAGAAGCCGAGCCAGTTCACGATGCGGTTGCCGAGCGACATGTCCTTCTTCGTCATGGTGATGACCTTGTCGTCGGACTTCGCCGGCTCGGTCTTGACCTCTTCGGCCGTCTTCCCGGCCTTGGCCGTCCGGCTCTTCGTGCGCCCGGCCTTCGCGATCTTCGACCTGGCCTTCTTCGCCTTGCTCTTCTTGACCGCCTTGGCCTTGCCGCGCTTGGCCTTGGTCAGCTTCTTCTTCGTCTTCTTTTCAGGCTTGGCGGCCGCCGGCTTCGTCTTCCCGGGCTCCGAGGCCTCCCCGGAGGAAGGTTCGAGATCGACCATCTCCTCCTTCGCAGGCGGCGCCCCGGCGGCATCCTTCGGCGCGGCCTTCGCCGCGGCCGCGTCCTTCTTCTCGCCCGACGCTTTCGGCATGGCGATCGGATTCGCCGTCCTGGTCGTCCGCGGCGCGAACCAGGGTATGTCGGCCGGCCCGCGATCGACGGTGGTCGTCTTGCCGGTATCGACGATCAGGGGAGACTGTTCCACCGGTCGTGGCTCCTGCGTCCCGCCGGGGCAGCGATAGACGGTGGTCGTCGTTTTTCCGGCCGCCGACGGGCTCAGGCACTGGCTCAGGCCCGGCGCCGCGCCGGCGAAGAGCCCGAGCGCCAGCACCATCCAGAACGCCGGCCTGGACCGAATCGGGCTTTCCCGTCTCGTGGAAGTCGCGGCTTTCGCCAAAGTCATGCGGTGTCTCGTCAGTGGGCAGATGAAAGTAACACTCTGCGGCGCGATAATAAACTTTAAATATTCATCAATATTATCAACGTCATCGTCATCCGGCTGTGGCGAAATTTTGACACCCGGGCCGGCCCGCGGACCGACATCGTGCCCGGCGGCACGGTCGATGGTGACCCCGGCACGATTTGAACGCGCAACCCTCAGATTCGAAGTCTGATGCTCTATCCAATTGAGCTACGGGGCCCCGCCCCGTGGTCTAGTCCGACTCATGGCGCCCCGCAACGACCTTGCGCGCCTCTCTCAGGACTCCTTGCGGCGGTCCGAGAAGTGATCGAGCGCCGCTTCATGCGCGCTGTCGTCGTAGAAGCGGCTGCTGTAGAAGACGGCGACCATCAATCCGACGCCCAGGGCGTAGGAGAACGTGACGCCGAGGATGAGGGCCATGACCCCGCCGGCACTCAGGCCGTCGAAGCCGCCGAAGACATAGGTTCCGATCACGGTCAGGAACGCGAGCAGCACGGTGCCGCCGATGATCTTGGGGATGCCGAATCGCGCTGCGCCGGCCGGGCCGGCGGGCGGGTGCCTGGCGGGGGGAGGGTCTTCGGGTTTCTGTGTCGCCATGGAAGTCTGCGCCTTCTGTCGATCGTCTGGTTTACAGATGCGTAATGTGCGCGGCGCAATCAAGGAGGCGCGACATTCGCTCGCAGCACGGAGGCTTTGTCAGACCTGTCCCCGGCGCGGGCGCTTCGGCGTCTTCACGGCTTTCTGCGGCGCTCCCCTTTCGGCCGCCTCGCGGGCGGCGCGCAGCCGGGCCGTCTTCTCGTCCCGCTTTTTCTTCTCGGCGGCGATGATGGCCATCGCCGCCTCATGCGTCGCCTTTATCCTGGCCTCGCTGACCGAACGGGAAGGCATGCGCTAGCCGAACAGAACCCAGGCCGCGAGCATGCCGAGCGCGGCTCCCGCGGTTCCGAAGCCCAGCACGTATTTCATCGCCGGCACCCTGACCGACTGGCGCGCTTGCGCGGCTTTCAGATCGCGTTTCATCTGCAGGAAACACGCGCGGCGGCCAAAAGTTCCAGCCGCCGGCGTGGGTTAGGCCGCATGCACCGCGCATTAACCCAAATTCAAAATATGCGGGGATAGGATTGCCTTGGAATGTCCGGGAACCCGCGGGCCTTCCTGGTGAGTGAGTTTGGGAGTTGCTGATGGTGGAATTCCTGCGCAGCCTGTTCGGCGCCAAAGAGGCGTCCGCCCCTGAGCCCGTGGTGAGCGCGGCAGCAGCCGCGGCGGCCGCCGCCGCGACGGCCGAGACGCCGTCCCCCGTGGCTGGCCCACCCCCGCCCGCATCCGATTACGTCGAATGCGCCGGCCGCCGCTTTTTCGAGATCCTCGAGACCTATCAGAACCGCGCGCGGCCCCTGCATGACCAGGTGACTTGGGACAAGGAGGAGGAAGCGCGGCTGCGCGACAGGCGGATAGAAGCCTACCAGCTGCGCAACGGCACCGACTACAGGCCGCATGACGTGTTCCATCTGTGGCCCTATCAGGCGGTGGATCCGGCGCATGTGATCAGGCAGGCGACTCTCAAGACAGGCATGCCGAAGACGCTGCCGGAATATTCGCAGATCATGAACGTCAACGTCGTGTCCGAGCGCGTGATGAAGGCGATCGCTTCGCTCGAAGACGGGCGCCATGCGTTCTATCCCCTCGAGATCCTCGAGCCGGAAGGCGGCGTGTCGCATCGCCATCACTTCATGCAGTTCCTCGAGCATACCGATTGCACGGTTCCCAGGCTCGGCGGCTTCCGCAAGGGCGTGCGTCAGGACAATTCGACCTACTGGGTGCGCATGTCGGACGAGGACAAGGTCTGGCTCGACGCCGAGCGCGTGGGGACGCGCCATCTCTTCCATGACAAGCGGGCCAAATCCGGCTGCTTCATCTCCGGCGAGCTCGCGGCCAAGCTCGGCGATTTCCTGCCGCGCGGCTATTACCTGGCCGAGTCCGGCATGGTCCGCAGGAAAGCCGGGCCCGAGCAGGCCTGAGGGCGGCGGACCCCATGGGAAACGGGCCGGCTGGGCCGGCCCGTCGCCGCGTGGCCTTCGGCTGAGGGCGCGTTGAGAACCGAAAGATCACGCCGGCCTCGAAAGCTCGTTCCCATGCGCGGGGTTCCGCGCAGGCATCGCTTTAGCATGCAAGCCGGACGAAATCAGGGCGCAGCGGCCGATTTCCCGATTTCAGGCGGCGGTGTTGCAGGCAAGCTACAGATGGTCCGCGGAATGGGACCATGGCGAAACGAATCCGGGCCGGCGGCGAAAACCAGGTCCGCGATCTTCAGGAAGGATTGAGATGCAGGTCCGTCCGAACCGACGCTCCGGGCGAGCCCGTTCAGCCCCGGCACGCTGGGCGGCTCCGCGCATTACTACAATACCGACTGGCCGCAGGGCAAAGACGAGGACGGATTCGCGATCACCGGCGACGTCGACTATCTGGTCTGGGACCAGGCCTGTCGATCTTCGGCGGCGCGCGGTATGCCCACCGGGAAGCCGAAGAGGACGACGATGAGAGCGTCGGGATCGAGGACTTCCAGGTGTTCGCCGGCATCAGGTTCTGCTTCGGGCATGACGGCACCGATCGAGCGCGGCGGCGCAGCGGTGCATGCCCTATGCAACTATCAGTTGAAATATCCCGGAACCACGTGATGCGACTATTTTGCCATAGTGGCTGAAAATTTTGCCGATGCGGGAAACTCCGGTTCCAGCCGCGACGCCCTTTTGCTATGACTGCTCGCGAGGGCAATCAGTGTGGGGATTCCGCTGTGAACAACAAGATGAAACTGCTCGCCGGCGCCGCCGGCATGGCGCTTCTGCTGGCCGCGGGGGCCGGCGCCTCGCAGGCGGCCGACTATGTCGATCCGGGCTGCACGCTGTCCGGCTCGGTCATGGCCGGCTACATGTACAATTGGCAGAGTTCGGATTTCGACTTCGGCGACGGCAGCGAGGACTTCGACGGCAAGGACGTCGACTGGAACACGCCCTTCGGCGAAGGCGCCGGTCTCGTCACCTGCGGCGGCTTCAACGCCCAGGCCGATGTTGCCTATTACGCCCATTCTGCCGACCTCGATTTCGAGGACGTCGATCTCGACCAGACCAACACCCATATCGGCGGCGCCCTGTTCTACCGCGATCCGTCCTCCTGGGCGGGCGGTGTCAGCGCGTCGTGGATCGGCCAGGACATCGATGCGAAGGATATCGACGTGTTCCGGGTCGGCCTGTTCGGCGAGTTCTACCTGAACGACGCCTTCACGCTGGGCGGTTCCGCGCACTACTACAATACCGACTGGCCGCAGGGCAAAGACGAGGACGGCTTTGAATTGGCTGCCTGGGGCAAGTTCTATGCGACCCCGGATCTCGCCTTCACGCTGCGCGGCGATGTGCTCTTCGGCGACATAGACACCGATAGCCTGGGCGATGAGGGCGACATCGACGGCTTCGCGATCACCGGCGACGTCGAATATCTGGTCTGGGACCAGGGCCTGTCGATCTTCGGCGGGGCGCGCTATGCCGACCGGGAAGCCGAAGAGGACGACGATAATGACAGCGTCGAGATCGAGGACTTCCAGGTGTTCGCCGGCATCAAGTTCTACTTCGGCTATGACGGCACGCTGATCGAGCGCCAGCGCACCGGCACTGTCGACAACACCAGCGTCTTCCACGAGAAGCTGCCCGATTTCTTCGTGTCGGCGGCTGCGAGTGGCCCGAACTGAGCCTGACGGAAAACGGAACGGACGGGGCCTCGCCGGCATCGGCGGGGCCTCTTGTTTTCTGCTGCCGCGCTTGCGCCCGTGTCGAGGCCCGTAGGCGGCGCATGCCGGTATGTGGCCATTTTGCCATAGTGGCTGGAAATTTTGCCGTCGCAGGAAACTTCGGTTCCAGCCGCGACGCCCTTTTGCTATGACTGCGCGAGGGCAATCAGCGTGGGGATTCTGCTGTGAACGACAAGACGAGACTGCTCGCCGGTGCCGCCGGCATGGCGCTTCTGCTGGCCGCGGGGGCCGGCACCTCGCAGGCGGCCGACTATGTCGATCCGGGCTGCACGCTGTCCGGCTCGGTCATGGCCGGCTACATGTATGACTGGCAGAGCGCGGATCACGACTTCGATTTCAGCAGCGAAATCGACGGCAAGGACGTCGACTGGAGCACGCCCTTCGGCGAAGGCGCCGGTCTCGTCACCTGCGGCGGCTTCAACGCCCAGGCCGACGTGGCCTATTACGCCCATTCTGCCGACGTCGATTTCGAGGACGTCGATATCGACCAGACCAACAGCCATATCGGCGGCGCCCTGTTCTATCGCGACCCGTCCTCCTGGGCGGCCGGCGTCAGCGCGTCGTGGATCAGCCAGGATATCGAAGGGGCGGATATCGATGTCTTCCGGGTCGGCCTGTTCGGCGAGTTCTACCTGAACGACACCTTCACGCTGGGCGGCTCGGCGCACTATTATAATACCGACTGGCCGGAGGGCAAAGACGAGGACGGCTTCGAGCTCGCTGCCTGGGGCAAGTTCTATGCGACGCCGGACCTCGCCTTCACGCTGCGCGGCGATGCGCTCTTCAGCGACATAGACGCCGATTTCGGGGACGATGAGGTCGATCTCGACGGCTTCGCGATCACCGGCGACGTCGAATATCTGGTCTGGGACCAGGGCCTGTCGATCTTCGGCGGGGCGCGCTATGCCGACCGGGAAGCCGAGGACGACGACGATGAGAGCGTCGAGATCGAGGACTTCCAGGTGTTCGCCGGCATCAAGTTCTACTTCGGCTATGACGGCACGCTGATCGAGCGCCAGCGCACCGGCACCGTCGACAACACCAGCGTCTTCCACGAGAAGCTGCCGGACTTCTTCACGTCCGCGGACCTGAGCGTCCCGCCGATCTGAGGTGGACGGAAAACGGACAGGTAAGGGCCTCGCCGGCACCGGCGGGGCCCTTTTGTTTTTTGCTGCTGCGCTTGCGCCCGTGCCGAGGCCCGTGGGCGGCGCATGCCGGTATGCGACTATTTTGCCATAGTGGCTGGAAATTTTGCCGCTGCGGGAAACTTCGGTTCCAGCCCTGGTTCCATTTTGCTATGACTTCGCGCGAGGGCAACTAGCGTAGGGATTCCGTTGTGAACAACAAGATGAGACTGCTCGCCGGCGCCGCCGGCATGGCGCTTCTGCTGGCCGCGGGGGCCGGCGCCTCGCAGGCGGCCGACTATGTCGATCCGGGCTGCACATTGTCCGGCTCGGTCATGGCCGGCTACATGTACAATTGGCAGAGTGCGGATTTCGACTTCGGCAGTGAGGACGTCGACGGCAAGGACGTCGACTGGAACACGCCCTTCGGCGAAGGCGCCGGTCTCGTCACCTGCGGCGGCTTCAACGCCCAGGCCGATGTTGCCTATTACGCCCATTCTGCCGACCTCGATTTCGAGGACGTCGATCTCGACCAGACCAACACCCATATCGGCGGCGCCCTGTTCTACCGCGACCCGTCCTCCTGGGCGGGCGGCGTCAGCGCGTCGTGGATCGGCCAGGACATCGATGCGAAGGACATCGATGTCTTCCGGGTCGGCCTGTTCGGCGAGTTCTATCTGAACGACACCTTCACGCTGGGCGGCTCCGCACACTACTACAATACCGACTGGCCTGAGGGCAAAGACGAGGACGGCTTCGAATTGGCTGCCTGGGGCAAGTTCTATGCGACGCCGGATCTCGCCTTCACGCTGCGCGGCGATGTGCTCTTCGGCGACATAGACAACGATAGCCTGGGCGATGAGGTCGATCTCGACGGCTTCGCGATCACCGGCGACGTCGAATATCTGGTCTGGGACCAGGGCCTGTCGATCTTCGGCGGGGCGCGCTATGCCGACCGGGAAGCCGAAGAGGACAACGACGATGAGAGCGTCGAGATCGAGGACTTCCAGGTATTCGCCGGCATCAAGTTCTACTTCGGCTATGACGGCACGCTGATCGAGCGCCAGCGCACCGGCACCATCGACAACACCAGCGTCTTCCACGAGAAGCTGCCCGACTTCTTCATGTCGGCGGCTGCGAGTGGCCCGCGGAGCTGAGCCTGACGTGAAATAGGGATAAGACCGACCCCGCCTTGGAGATCAGGGCGGGGTTTTTGTTTGTCCTTCCCGTTGCGAATGGCTGGGGCGCCAGGATTCGAACCTGGGAATGGCGGAATCAAAATCCGCTGCCTTACCACTTGGCTACGCCCCATTGGCCGGAGGTCCATATACTGGCTCGCCTGCTGCGCCGCAATGACGGGCAAGGGTCCAAGCGCCTGTTTCTTTTGGGGCTGTGCTGGCCTTGGACAGAGGGGCGGGAAGCGGGAGCCCGGCGTGTTCTGTTCCGGAGCGATCCGGTTTCCGGCGGGTCCGGGGATCCCTTCGCGTTTGACGCTTGACCGGGCTGCCCTAATGCGGCGAGAGCCCGTGTTTTCAGGTGTCGGAGTTTAGCGCAGTCTGGTAGCGCACCTGCTTCCGGAGCACAGAGACTTTCTCTCAGTATAGCAAGGTCTTCCCTCTTTTGGGTAGCCTTGCCACCGCAGTCCAGCTTAATTCCGGTTGGTCTGGCATGAGTTTGAGCTCTTGGGCCATGTCATCATCAAGCACGTGAGCATAGCGCATAGTTGATTCGACATCGGCACGCCCAAGCGGCTTCTGGACCAAAGCCAAATCGCACGTCTCGCGCGGTCGTGGATGTGGAAGTCCTGGATGCCGACCGCATTGTGGATGACGCGGCGCAGACCGGTATAGGTCATACACGCCCGCATGCAAGTGTCTGTCCGACGACCAAGCATGTCGGATCGATGCCTCTATTGGCCCTCGGCTCAACATCGGCCTATTCTAATTGGTCAGGAGACAGCGGTTTTATGAAATACACTTTTTATGGCCAGCGCAAGCGATGAAGAGGCAGAGGTGGGTATCTGATTCCCTTGAGCAGAAACACGTCGAAGGTTGCCGTGTCTTTGCCGATCGCCATCAGATGATAGAATTTCTGGCGCCACACATTCTCAGGGGGACGGTTGCTGAGATTGGTGTGGAATATGGGCTCTTCAGCGAGTTTCTGATCGAGAAGCTCCAGCCGGTGATGTTTCACGCCTATGACTTGTTCAACCTGCACTTACTTTCCGAATATGGTCATCGTCGTCCTCAGGACATTCTTGGTATGCGCTCGCACCGGACTTTCTTTGAAGACAGGTTTTCAAGCCAGATCGCGGCTGGCACGGTCGAGCTCTTTGAAGGCGATAGCTCTTGCAACCTCATGAACCAGCCAGATCACACGTATGACCTCATCTACATCGACGGCGATCATACCCTGGGAGGCGTCAGCAAGGATGCTGGAGCCGCAAGAGTGAAGGTCAAGCCGGGCGGCATTCTTGTGTTCAACGATTATACCATGTGGGATTGTACATACCCAGGGCCGGCCTGGCCCTTCGGAGTGGTACAGTGCGTCAACTATTTGTGCGTACATCATGGCTGGCGGATGGTGGCCTTCGCCTTGCAGCAGGAGATGTTCTGCGACGTCGCGTTGGTTAAGGGCTAGCCGACGCAATTCTGTACAACCGACAGTTATCCTTGGCGGTTGGCCCGAAAACCACGGCGATCATAAATCAAATCGGCTCACGGCCTTCATTGAACTCGAGGCGAAAACTCGGCCGGAATCACAGCAGGGAGCCACACGTGCGTTTCGAGGTCGAGTTTGGTAACCATGACTTTGAGCTTCTTGCCAGCATGCCGCGCATATTCATGAGTTCGGCCGCCTCCGCCCGCACAGGCGTGCATCGGCATATCCGCTGAGCGTGCACATGCTCCTTGGTTGCTTGGCCGATGGCATGGAGAAGGCGGCTGATCGCGTCGGCACTCTGCTGCGGCGGGCGACAGAGTAGGGCAGCCTGACCTGCACTTTCGGTCAAGCCCGCGATGGAGGCCGTGTTCATTCATGTCCATAACATTTTTTCTGATTGTGGGTTGGATAGGCTATAGGCGGAAGGTCGACGGCTCAGGCCGGGCTCATGGTTCTTAGCGCCCTATAGGCTATAGGAGCTGAGCGGGAACGGGATCCAGCCGGAATCCGGCACCCGTTCGTCATTTCCGGAGCGATTGGTGCGATTTGTTCGCGTTTTGACGCTTGACCGGGCTGCCCTAAAGCGGCAAAAAGCCCGTGTTTTCAGGTGTCGGAGTGTAGCGCAGTCTGGTAGCGCACCTGCTTCGGGAGCAGGGGGTCGGAGGTTCGAATCCTCTCACTCCGACCATTTCATCAGTCGCCTTCGGCAAGGTCCTTCTTGAGCTTCTGCATGATCTTGTCGACATCGCGCCTCAACCGGTTGTTCTTGGCCGCATGTCCTGACGCCTTGCGGATATCCTCCAGCGCCTCTTCCAGCTTCTCCGCCCGCTTTTCCACCTCCGGATCGACCTTGGCCGCGACCGTCTCCGCCTTTGGCGCGGCGGTGACGGGCGCCGGGGCGACCGGCTTGGGCTCTGGGCCCATGAGCCGCTCGACCAGCCTGTCCATGCCCTCGCGCGACAGGTTCCTGTCGTCGGCGAAATTGTTGAGCACCGAGAATTCGGACCCTTGCGCCTTGCTGGCCGCAAGCGCGACTTCGCCGATGTCGAGCCAGCCGAAGCCCGCGCCGGCGACGATCTTGCGCAGCCGCTCCTTGACCTCGCGCCGGTTCGGCAGGAGGTCGCTGGCATAGCCCCGGTAGCGGGTATATTGCGGGGCGAGGCTGTAGATCAGCGGCGAATAGAAGACCGTCACCTTGCCGATCGCCTCGTTCTGCGCCAGGTTCTTGAGGGCGCCGATCGCCTCTTCCGGCGTGCCCAGCCTCTCGCCCGAATCGAGGTCGGCTTCCGAGTAGAAATAGATGAGCTCGTCGACCTCTCCGCGATAGCGCGACACGGCCTTGGTCAGGTTGCAGATGACCTGTTCCGCCGATCCTTCCGGCACCGCGAGGGTTATGTATTGCCGGCTGCTGTCGCGCTTCTGCAGGCGCGAGGCGAGCGAATTGGCGTCGCCGAGCAGAAGGCCGAAGGCGGCGGACCCCCCCGCCACGACCACTTTGCGCGGCTGCTCGACCTGAGGCACCGTGACCCGCTCGGCCAGCGCATTGGTTGTGAGGTTATGGACGCCGTAGCCATACTCCTGGAAGAACAGCTTGAGCTCAGGCGAGAGCTGGGCGGTGCGGTCATAGGAGGCGACGATCGGGTCGAGCGGCTCCGACAGGGTGGAGCGCAGGAGCACTAGGGTCTTGTCCAGATTGGCCTTGGGGCTGATGCATTCGCGGTTCTCGACGGTCAGGCGCGCGCGCTCCGTCTGGGTCTGCGCATAGGAGGGGCCTGAAAGCCCGATGCCGGCGTCCACCATCTTGGGGATGAGCGGGGCGATCTGTTCGTCATCGCTGATCACGCCCGTGAACCTGACGGTCTCCTGGTCGTAGTATTTGGCGAGCTTGTCCCAGTCGATCGACCATCGGTTCCATGCGGCCGGCAACTGCCCCCATCCCGGCGAGGTGAGATTCTGCCACCCCCAGGCGACCACCAGGATCGCGGCGGCGGCCAGCGCCAGAAACGCACTGCGCATCATTCAAGGCCTCCTTTGACCCGAGCGGCTTCCGCTTGATCTCCGCAAACCAGATGCCGATGCCGCCGTCATTTTTCGCGCCGCACTATAAACCCAAGCGGGGGGCTGGCTGAAACGGTTTCTGTTCAAATGGATATTACACCTTCATGGCTCTCTCTCGTCCTTTTCAAGGCAAAGCGGGCTCCGGGTCCGGAGGTGCCGGCAGGAGACGCTGTCAATGCCGGCAAATGCTGCTATGACGGGGATGGACGTGGCGATTCCAGCCCGGCCGTTCGTTAGAGCGTGGCATCATTCCAACCGGCATTCCCCGACATGGCGCCTGGCATTCCGTTTCGCATCATAGCCGGGGCGCTGGCCCCGTTCGCCATCTGCTATCTCTTGTCCTATGTGCTGCGTGCCGTGAATGCGGTCGTGGCGCCCGACCTCGTCGCCGACCTGTCCCTGACCCCGGCCGAGCTCGGGCTCCTGACCTCGGCCTATCTCCTGGCCTTCGGCCTGTTCCAGCTGCCGCTCGGCATATTGTTCGACCGCTACGGACCGCGCCGCGTCCAGGCCATCCTGCTGACGGTCGCCGCGGCGGGCTGCGCGTTGTTCGCCGTGGCTCCCGGCTTCCTCACCTTGTTCGCCTCCCGGTCGGTCATCGGGCTGGGGTTCGCCGGAGGGCTGATGTCCGGTTTCAAGGCGACCTCGGTCTGGGTGGCGCCGGAGCGCCGCATACTCGCCAATTCCTGCATCATGGCCGCGGGCGCCGTGGGCCTTGTCGTCTCGACCGAGCCGACCCAGTACCTGGTGAATCTGGTGGGGTGGCGCAGCGCCTTTCTCGTCTTCGCCGCGCTCGTTCTGGCCAGCGCCGTCCTGATCCTCCTCGCCGTGCCGCGCCATGACGGCGAGCGGGTCGAGGCGCATTTCTCCGAGCAGTTCGGCCAGTTGCTGCGCCTCTTCAGGCTGCCGCTGTACTGGCGGCTGACGCCGTTCCTCGCCTTGACGGCGGGCGTGCAGATCGGGGTCCAGAGCCTGTGGGCCGGCCCATGGCTGCGCGATGTGATGGGCCTCGGGCGCGACGAGGTGGCGCGCCATCTCCTGTGGATCGCGGTCGCCTTCATGATCGGCATCCTGTCGATCGGTTTCGTGGTCGACCGGCTCGGCCGGCGCGGCGTCAGCCCGCTCGCCGTCATGCTCGCCTATCAGCTGGTCTATCTCGCGGCACAGAGCGTCATCGTCCTGCGCCTGACGGAGGTGAGCTTCCCGGCCTGGCTGGTGCTGGCGGCGACCGGGCAGGTCGCCATCGTCGCCTATCCCTGGTTCGCGGGCCGGGTCGGCAACGAGCTGGCGGGACGCGCCAATGCCAGCATCAATTTCGCCATATTCATCGCGGCCTTCGCGGCCCAGGGCGTGATCGGCATGATCATCGGCCTGTTCGAGCCGACGGGCACGGGCTATGCGCCGGAAGCCTATAGCTGGGCCTTCGGCGCTTTTCTCCTGCTCCAGATCCTGGCGCTCGGCTGGTATCTTTGGGGAGTCCGCGGCAAGGAAGCCCGCTATGCCTAATCCCGTGATCGTCGAAGTGACCAGGGGCGGCATCGTCGAAAGCCGCCATACCGGCGCCTATGCGGTGATGGACGCGGCCGGCAGGCTCGTGGCCTCGGCCGGCGACATCGGGCAGGCCGTCTTTCCGCGCTCCGCGGTCAAGGCGTTCCAGTGCCTGCCGCTGATCGAAAGCGGCGCGGCCGACCGTTTCGGCTTCAGCGGCGAGGAACTGGCGCTCGCCTGTTCCTCGCACAGCGGCGAGGCTCCCCATGTCGAGGTCGCGGCCGGCATGCTGGCCAAGGCCGGCATGCGCGAGAGCCAGTATGAATGCGGCGCCCACTGGCCTTACGACCCTTCCGCCCAGCATGAGATGGTCCGCCGCGGCGAGGAACCCCGGGCGATCCACAACAACTGCTCCGGCAAGCATGCCGGCATGCTGGCGCTGTCGCGCCAGCTCGGCGCGCCGGCCGAAGGCTATACCCGGATCGATCATCCGGTGCAGCGCGCTGTCGCCCGCGCCATGAGCGAACTGTGCGACATCGACGTCGGCATGCAGCCCCATGGTACAGACGGCTGCTCGGTGCCGACCTGGGCCATCCCCCTGCGCAATCTGGCACTGGGCTTTGCCCGTTTCGGCTCGGGCGCCACGCTCGGCGAAGGCCGGAAGGCCGCGTGCCGGCGCATCATCGAGGCGGTGCGCGCCCATCCCTTCATGGTCGCGGGGACTGATCGCTTCTGCACCAGGGTAATGCAGGCGGTGCCGCGCGCCTTCGTGAAGACGGGGGCGGAAGGCGTGTTCTGCGGCGCCGTCGCGCATGCGGGCCTGGGCATCGCTCTCAAATGCGACGACGGCGCTTCGCGCGCGTCGGAGGCGGCGATGGCGGCGCTGATGGCGTCGCTCCCCGTCTGGACGGAGGACGAGCGCCGGGCGCTCGGGAGCTTCGCCGCCACCGACCTCAGCAACTGGCGCAAGGTCCGGGTCGGCGACGTGCACGCTGTGATCGGATCCTAGCTCACCGTGTTGCCGCTGATCGTCAGATGCGCCGGCACCGCCGCATGGGCGATGCCGAGATCGCCGGTCATCTCGGTCGCGTGGTCCATGCCGACGATCGCCTTGCCGGACCCGGCGATCATGTTGCCGGTGATGCTCATGGGGCCCGCACCCTCGCTGACCGAGGCGATGACGGCGGTCTTGCAGTCGCGGATGAGATTGGCGCTGACCAGGAGATTGCGGGCATAGCGGCCCCAGCCCAGATGGATGCCGCAATAGGCCGCCTCTTCGATCACATTGCCGGTCACGGCCGTGTCGGCTTCCGCCCCGATGGCGATGCCGCGCGTCGCCGGATTGGAGCCGCCGCCGGTGATCTTGCGCACGACATTGTTGGCGCAGACCGCGAGCCTGCCCCCCTCGTTGAAATTGGTGATCGAGATGCCGCTGGCCGCCGTCTCGACGATGTTGCCGCAGACCACCGCGCCGTCGAAGGCGAACTCGACATAGATCGCCGTCTCGGCGATCCGCGAGACGGAATTGCCGATGATCTGGCAGTTGCGCCCGGAATTGTTGCGGATGGCGCTGTAGCCGCAATCGCTCACCCGGTTGTGGCTCACCATGACGTTGCCGGCGCGGAACACCACGATGCCGTTGCCGTTCTGGCCGCTGCCGCCCCTGTCGAAGCGCACCCGCGCGATCCGGTTGCCGCTGACGATGGTGCCGTCGGGACGCGGCTCGCTCGTCCATACCTGGATGCCGTTGTTGCCGATGTCCTGAAGGTCGTTGCCGGCGATCTCGAGCCCGAGCGAGTCGAGCGCGAAGATGCCGGTGCGCCCGATATCGGACGCTCTGTTGTGGACGACGCGCCCGGCGCATTGCCTGAGGGCAAGGCCGCCGCCGGCGAAATTGCCGAAGCCGCAGTTGCGGATCGCGAGATCGAGGCTGTTCGACGCCGAGACGAGGTCGTTTTCGGCCTCGCCTGGCGTGGTCTCGCCCTCGAAGGCGAGGCCGTCGAGCGTGACGGACGGGGCCTCGATCGTGAAGATGCCGTGTCCCGTGGTGGTCAGGAGCCTGGTCGCTCCGCGAATGCCGCAAATGGCGACGGGGCGCTCGATGCGGACGCCGGAAAGCCGATAGGTTCCCGCCGGCAGCAGCAGGGCGAGGCCGCGCTCGGAAGCCTTGGCCAGCGCCTTGCGCAATGCCGCCGACTGGTCGCCTTTCGCATTGGGCCTGAGGCCGAGCTCGGTGGCCGCGATCAGGGCGCCGCCGGACGCCGCGAGCGCCGGTCCCGCCGCCACGGCGCCGGCGGCAGCCAGCGGAGCGGACGACATGAAGATGCGGCGTGAAAGGTCCATTCTGGCACAGTCCTCGCGCCAGTCGTGCAAGCCCCGTACCTGCTTGCGCCCCGCCGGCTACTCGGCCGCCTTCTGGGCATAGCCCAGCCGCTCGTTGAGACGGTCGAGGAGCTTTTGCGCCGCGTCCGGAATGGCCGTGCCGGGAGGGAACACGGCGGCGGCGCCGGCGGCAAGCAGCGTCGCCACGTCCTCTGGCGGGATGACGCCGCCCACCACGATCATGATGTCGGGGCGGCCCAGCGCCTCGAGCGCCGCCTTGAGAAGGGGCACATGGGTGAGATGGCCGGCGGTGAGGGAGGAGACGCCCACCACATGGACGTCCCTGGCAGCCGCGGCGTCGGCGACTTCCTCGGGCGTCGAGAACAGGGCGCCCACCTCGACCTCGAAGCCCATGTCGCCGAAGGCCGAGGCGATCACCTTCTGGCCGCGGTCATGGCCGTCCTGGCCGATCTTGGCCACGAGGATGCGCGGCGGCCGCCCGTCGGCTTCGCGGAAGGCGCGCACCGAGCGGCGCGCCTCCTCGAGCCTGCTCCCTTTGCTCGCCGCCTCATAGACGCCCCTGACCGCGCGGCTCCCGGCGGCATGCCGGCTCCAGGCTTTTTCCAGCGCCAGCGAAATCTCCCCGACGGTCGCCTTGGCGCGCGCCGCTGCGACCGCGCCTGCCAGGAGATTGCCCTGGCCGCTCTTCGCCAGACGGGTGAGTTCGGCAAGCGCCGCCTGGCACGCTCCCTCGTCGCGTTCCGCGCGCAGCCGGGTGAGCTTCTCGATCTGGCGGGCGCGGACGGCCGAGTTGTCGACTTTCAGTATGTCGATCACGGCGTCCCCGCCGCTCACATATTTGTTGACGCCGACGACGGCCTGCTCGCCCGAATCGATGCGCGCCTGGGTGCGGGTCGCCGCTTCCTCGATGCGCAGCTTGGGGATTCCCGCCTCGATGGCGCGCGCCATGCCGCCCATTTTCTCGACGTCCTCGATATGGCGCCAGGCCTTGGCGGCGAGATCGTGGGTGAGCCGCTCGACGAAGAAGCTGCCGCCCCAGGGGTCGATGACGCGGCAGGTCCTCGCTTCCTGCTGCAGGAAGAGCTGGGTGTTGCGCGCGATGCGGGCGGAGAAGTCGGTCGGCAGCGCCAGGGCCTCGTCGAGCGAGTTGGTGTGCAGCGACTGCGTGCCGCCCTGCGTCGCCGCCATCGCCTCGATCGCGGTGCGCACCACGTTGTTGAACACGTCCTGGGCGGCGAGGCTCCAGCCCGAGGTCTGGCAATGGGTGCGCAGCGACAGCGAACGCTCGTCCTTGGGATCGAAGGGCTTGATGAGCTTCGCCCACAGCATGCGCGCGGCGCGCATCTTCGCCACTTCCATGAAGAAGTTCATGCCGATGGCCCAGAAGAAGGAGAGCCGCGGCGCGAAGCGGTCGATATCGAGGCCTGCGGCGATGCCGGCGCGCGCATAGTCGAGCCCGTCGGCCAGCGTATAGGCGAGCTCGAGGTCGGCCGTCGCTCCCGCTTCCTGCATGTGATAGCCGGAAATCGAGATCGAGTTGAACTTCGGCATCTTCTCGCTGGCATAGGCGAAGATGTCCGAGACGATGCGCATCGACTGCTTGGGCGGATAGATGTAGGTATTCCGCACCATGAATTCCTTGAGGATGTCGTTCTGGATCGTGCCCGAGAGCTTCGCCGGCGGAACCCCCTGCTCCTCGCCCGCCACGATATAGAGCGCCATGACCGGCAGCACCGCGCCGTTCATCGTCATCGACACGCTCATCCTGTCGAGGGGGATTCCGTCGAACAGCGTGCGCATGTCGTAGATGGAATCGATGGCGACTCCCGCCATGCCGACGTCGCCCGCGACGCGCGGATGGTCGGAATCATAGCCGCGATGAGTGGCGAGATCGAAGGCGATCGACAGTCCCATCTGGCCCGCCGCGAGGTTGCGCCGATAGAAGGCGTTCGAGTCCTCGGCGGTGGAGAACCCGGCATATTGCCGGATCGTCCAGGGCTGGGTGACATACATGGTCGGATAGGGCCCGCGCAGATAGGGCGGGATGCCGGGCCAGGTGCGCAGGAAATCGAGCCCCTCGACGTCGTCCGCCTTGTAGGCCGATTTGACGGCGAGGCCTTCCGGCGTCTGCCAGACCGCCGGCGCCGTGGCCGCCGGGGCGGCAGCGAAGCCGATCCTGGCGAAATCCGGTATGCGGCTCACGGCGAGGCTCCGGCGGTCTCGAAGACTTCCGCCAGCCGCGGGGACGGCGCCGTTTCGCGCGGCAGGTCTACGATGGACGGTTCGGCCTCGCGCGGCGGCCGGTAGGCGGTCACGCCGATGATGGTCCCGGCCTTGTCACGGATGCGGGCCAGCTCTTGCCGGCGGTTCGCGGCGACGAGCGTCGCGGCATGGCCGTCATTGACGAAAGCGGTGATGCCGCCGTGCCTCTCGATGTCCTGGAACAGCGTCCAGGCCTTGTCGCACAGCGCCCGCGTCAGATGCTCGATGAAGCCCGAGCCGGACGCCGGATCGCCGACGCGCCAGAGCTGCGATTCCTCCTGCAGGATGGTCTGCGTGTTGCGCGCGATGCGCCGCGCGAATTCATCCGGCAGTCCTTGCGCCAGCGAGAAGGGGAGAACGGTGATGCGGTCGGCGCCGCCGAGCGCCGCGCCGAAGACGGCGGCGGTCGTCCTCAGAATGTTCGTATGGGCATCGAGGGCCGCCATCATCCGCCAGGACGTCTCGCCGTCGAGCGTGACGGCGTCCGCCGCGAGCCCCGATGCCGTCAGCACCCGCGACCACAACAGCCGCGCCGCGCGGAATTTTGCAAGGGTGAGGAACATGTCCTGGTCGGCCGCGACGCTGAGCGCGACGGCGCGTTTCAGATGCGCGTCATCGAGATGGTCGAGGGCGCGCAGATAGGCGACGCCCGTGGCGATCATGAGGGCGAGCTCCTGCGCTTCGCTGGCGCCGGCATTGTGCCACACCGCGCCGGAGGCCAGCGCGAAGGGGCCGGTGAAATGCCGGTCGCGCAGGGATTGCACGGATGCCCGCAAGGCCGGCGCGAAGTCGGGATCGATCCTGTCCTGCGCGCCGCCGCTGCCGATCGGATCGATGCCGAAGGCGAGGCGCAGCCTCTCGGGATCGACCGGCTGCGTCGCCACCCATTGGGCGAGCCTTTCCGCCGCCGCGGCGCCATGGGGACCGGCATCGAGGCGCAGATCGATCGCATCGATGCGGATGCCGCCGAGCAGTCGCCCCATGCCTTTCCTGTCGGGCGCCGGAAGCCCGAAGCCGAAGGCGCCCGGCGCGCCGGCGAAGACCAGGTGAAGCCCTGTCGCGCCGTGAGTGAGATCGTCGAGCGCCTGGGCATTGGCTGCCCCTGGGTCGGGATGATCGGCGCGCTGCATCACGATCCAGGGGGTCTGCTCCGGCCGCCGCGCCGCGCAGGCCGCTCCCGACGAATAGAGCGGCGCTACGGCGATGCCGTCGGCGGTCCGGGAATAGAGCCTCTTCTCGAAATCGGCGCCCTTGAGCACGGCCTCGACCCGCTTGCGCCAGTCATCCTCGGTAGCCGGCGGAAAATCCGCGGCGAGCGGCAGGGTCGACGATGCCGCAGCGTCAGACATAGGAGCCGAGGCCCGGGATCGAGCCTGCCACCTGCTTGACGAGATCCTCGCCCGCGATCTCCTTGGCATAGGCGAGGGTCTCGGTGCCGAGCCCCTTGATCTGGTCCATGGTGAGTCCCGCCGCCTGCAGCTTGGTGATCGCGGCGAGGGGGCCCCCCATGAGGCCGCCGCCCAGCATGCCGAGAAGCCCGCCGCCGCGCGAGCCGTCGCCGCCATGGCGCCTGGCCAGCTCGTCTGCCCCCGGCAGCCTGGCGAAGAGCTCGCCCACTTTCTGCTGGTTGCCCTGCGACCTGACCAGCGACAGCATGATGCCGAGCGCCTTCTCGGCGCGCTCGCGATCGAGACCGGTTTTCGTCACAATTCTGGCAATCAGCTCCTGCATGGGCACTCCGGCTCGGTGTGGCGGTTCGGAACTCTGGTTTTGAGCCCGTCAGCGTTCTATAGCACATTGAAGCAACTGCAAGGCGCATGACTGCGCACCACAAGGGACTTTTCGACCATGGCTGACAATACGATCTTTCTCGGCAAGGCGGACAAGCGCCAGGACCTCTTCCTGGCCATGGCCAACCGCCATGGGCTGGTGACCGGCGCCACCGGCACCGGCAAGACCGTCACCTTGCAGATCATGGCGGAAGGCTTCTGCAAGGCGGGCGTGCCGGTCTTCGCCGCCGACGTGAAAGGCGATCTCTCGGGGATCTCGCAGGAAGGCACGCCGCAGGACTCCCTCATCGAGCGCGCCAGAAAGGTCGGCTTCGACGACTACGGCTTCGCGGCGACGCCCACGATCTTCTGGGATCTGTTCGGCGAGCAGGGCCATCCCATCCGCACCACCATTTCCGAGATGGGGCCGCTCCTGCTTTCGCGCCTGATGGGCCTTACCGACGCCCAGGAAGGGGCGCTCAATATCGCCTTCAAGATCGCCGACGAGGAGGGTCTGGCCCTTCTCGACCTCAAGGATCTGCGCTCTCTGCTCTCCGATCTCGCCGACCGCGGCAAGGAGCTGCGCACCGACTACGGCAATCTCAACGCCATGACCATCGGCTCGATCCAGCGCCGCCTGGTGGTGATCGAGGAGCAGGGCGGCGACAAGTTCTTCGGCGAGCCGGCGCTCGACATCAAGGACCTCATGCGCACGGCGCGCGACGGCAAAGGCTACATGAACATCCTCGCCGCCGACAGGCTGATGTCCTCGCCGCAGCTCTATGCCACCTTCCTGCTGTGGCTGCTCTCGGAATTGTTCGAGGATCTTCCCGAGGTCGGCGATCCCGACAAGCCGAAGCTCGTCTTCTTCTTCGACGAGGCGCATCTGCTCTTCGCCGACGCCCCGCCCGGCCTTTTGCAGAAGATCGAGCAGACGGTGAAGCTCATCCGCTCGAAGGGTGTCGGCGTCTATTTCGTGACCCAGAACCCGCTCGACGTGCCGGAAAGCGTGCTGGCGCAGATGGGCAACCGCGTCCAGCATGCGCTGCGCGCCTATACGCCGCGCGAGCAGAAGGCGGTGAAGACGGCGGCCGATACCTTCAGGCCCAATCCCAAGTTCAAGACCGAGAAGGCGATCACCGAGCTTGGCAAGGGCGAGGCCCTGGTCTCGGTGCTCGACCTCAAGGGCGTGCCGACCATGGTCGAGCGTACGCTGATCCGCCCCCCCGAGAGCCGGATGGGGCCGATCACGCCGGCGGAGCGCGAGAAATCCATCAAGTCGTCGCCGGTCTACGGCCAGTATGACGAGGCCGCCGATCGCGAGTCGGCCTATGAGAAGCTGACGCAGCGCGCCAATGAGCGGGCCGAGGCGCAGGAGAAAGCCGCGGCCGACAAGGCGGCGGCGCGCGAGGCCCGCTCCGCCCCGCGCCGGCGCGAATCGGCGACCGACCGCTTCATCAAGAACGTCGCCGGCAGCGTCGGCCGCCAGGTCGGCTCGATCGTGGTGCGCTCCCTGGTGCGCGGCATACTGGGCGGGCTGACGCGGCGCTGAGCGGCGACCGATTTCAGTTATTGCACTTAGATGCGCAGACTCCTATATTGGCGACAAGGAGTTTTCCGCCATGACCGCGCATGTCGTCCATTACTCGAAACTGTCGGAACGGGACCGCAAGGCCGCAGCTGCCTTGCCGAAGCTCTCGACGGGCGACCGTGTCGAGCTGCGTATTCAGAGGAAGAGCGGCAAGGTGCATGTCGTAGGCCTCTCCGCGCCGGCCGCCGCCGTCATTGAAATGCTGCTTGCCCGATTGTCGGAGGGTGAGCGCGTCGCCATCCTTTCCGAGGAGCAGGAGCTCAGTCCGGCTGAAGCATCGGAGATACTGGGCATATCGCGCCCGCTTGTGGTGCTGCGCATGGACCGGGGGGAGTTGCCGTTTCGCTATGTCGGCAAGCATCGGCGTGCCAGGTTGAAGGACGTGCTGGCATTGAAACACAGGCTGGACGCACGGCGGACGGCGCTGGATTCTCTCGCCGACGATACTGAAGGCCTGATCGGCGATCATGGTCTATGAACCGCCCGTCGTTGTCTACGACGCCTGCGTTCTCTATCCTTTTCACATCCGAAACATCCTGATCCAATCAGCCTGTGACGGGCTGGTCGAGGCGCGTTGGACCGACGAAATCCATGCCGAGTGGATTCACGGTCTTGCCAAGCAAAGACCCGGCCTGACAGTGGAACGTCTCATGGAAACATGTGACCGCATGAAGAGCGCGCTGCCTGAGGCGGATGTGAGAGACTATCGCCGTCTCGTTCCTGCTCTTCAGCTTCCCGACCCCGATGACAGGCACGTTCTTGCGGCGGCGATTGCGGGCGGAGCTTCATGTATCGTGTCCTGGAACGTAAAGCACTTCCCGCCGGCCAATCTGGCTCAGTATGGAATCGTATGCCGGCGGCCTGACGAATTTCTGCTCGGAGTTCACGCCAGGGCTCCGGAGGCGTTGATTGCGTCGATTGCAAACGCGCGCCGCAACCTGCGCAGGTCCTTGCCGACCGTCGAGGATTTCATCGCCGCGGTTGACGATCAGGGTCTCCGGAAAATTGCAGGGATTCTGCGCCGGCACGGAGCCGGTCTGGCGTAGCTGATGTCGCAAGAATATTGTCGCGCCGCCGCTAGCGTTTGACGATCCATATTGCCCGGACCCTAGATGATCTCGTCCTCGTCGAAGAGCGGCGCCTGGGCCAGCTCGCCGCCGATGCGGCCGATGCGGGCGCGCGACGTCTCCGGGTCCTTGACGCGGGCGATATGGAACAGGGCGTCGCCGCGGTTGACGATCGGCAGGTTGGTGCGGCCGATGACGATGCCGTCTTCGGGCGCGATCACCGGGACGACGCGCTCGCCGAAGGGATCGGAGATTTCGCCGATCGTCTCGCCCTTCTCCACCCGGTCGCCGGCGAGGCGGGCCGCGCGCAGGAGCCCGCCTTCGGAAGCCCTGAGCCACGCGCTCGACGTCGAGACCGCCGGCGGCACCTTGCTGCGCGCGACGTTGGCCGGCGCGATCATGTCGAGCCATTTCATCACCCGCAATATGCCGATGACGCCCGCCCGGATCGCGATCTCGTCGAAGCGCAGCGCCTCGCCGCCCTCATAGAGCAGCACCTTGACGCCGCGGTCGCGCGCGCATTGCCTGAGCGTGCCTTCGCGCAGTTTCGAGACGAGGATGACGGGCGGCCCGAAGGCCTCCGCCATGTGCAGGAGGTCGGGCTCGCCCGGCGCTATGCGGATCTGCGGCAGGTTGGTGCGATGAAGCGCCGCCGTGTGGAGGTCGATGCCGTAGTCGCTCCTGAGCACGACCTCGCGCATGAACAGATCGGCGAGGATCGAGGCGAGCGATCCGTGATCCGATCCGGGGAAGGAACGGTTGAGGTCGCGCCGGTCCGGCATGTAGCGCGAATGGCTGATGAGGCCGAAGGCGTTGACCACCGGCACGGCGAGGAGCGTGCCGGAAAGAGCGTCGAGGGCGCGATGGCGGATCACCCGGCGCACGATCTCGGCCCCCAGGATCTCGTCGCCATGGACGACGGCGGAGAGGAACAGCACCGGCCCCGGCCGGTCGCCGTGAACGACGTGCACGGGAAGCGTCAGCGGCGTGTGGTTGGAGAGCGCGCTCACCGGCAGGTCGACCGTCTTGCGCCCGCCCGGCCGGAGCGTCGTCGTCCCGAACTGGAACGGCCCGGCGCTCATCCCTTGCCTTTCGTCCGGGTGTGGCCCGGCCGCGCCTCCGCCTCGAGGAACTGGATGATGGCGGAGGCGACGTCGGCGCCGGTCGCCTTCTCGACGCCTTCGAGCCCGGGCGAGGAGTTGACCTCCATGACCAGGGGACCGCGGCTCGACTGCAGCATGTCGACGCCGCAGACATTGAGGCCCATGGACTTGGCCGCCTTGATCGCCGCGGCCCTTTCCTGGCGCGTGATGGTGATCTTCTCGGCATGGCCGCCGCGATGCAGATTGGAGCGGAAGTCGCCCTTGGCGCCCGAGCGCAGGATCGAGGCGACCGGCTTGCCGCCGACGACGAAGACGCGCAGGTCGCGGCCTTCCGCCTCCTTGATGAATTCCTGCACCAGGATGGCGATGTCGGCGCTATGGAAGGCCTCGATGACCGACTTCGCCGAATTGTGCGTCTCGCTCAGGACCACGCCGATGCCCTGCGTGCCCTCGAGAAGCTTGATCACGGTCGGCGCGCCGCCGACGATCTCGATGACGTCGTCGGTGCGCGTCGTGTCGTTGGCGAAGGCGGTGATCGGCAGGCCGACGCCGTCGCGCGCCAGGATCTGCAGCGAGCGCAGCTTGTCGCGCGAGCGGCCGATGGCGACCGATTCGTTGAGCGGGAACACGCCCATCATCTCGAACTGGCGCAGCACCGCGAGGCCGTAGAACGTGTGGGAGGCGGCGATGCGCGGGATGACGGCGTCGAAGCCTTCGAGCTTCTCGCCCATATAGCGCAGCTCCGGCTTGCGCGAGGTGATGTTCATGTAGCAGCGCAGGTAGTCGACCGGCACGATCTCATGGCCGCGGGCATGGGCGGCTTCCATGATGCGCTGATGGGAGAAGAGCTTGGGATTGCGGGTCAGGAGCGCGATCTTCATCGAGGCCTGGTCTTTCTCGGTCGCCGTGATCTGAGAAATCTGCGGCTCGGATCGACCAGGAACGTGCCCTTGATCGAGCTCCGGCCGATGAGCATGGCAGCGCCCATGTCGGAGCGCTGGGTGAGGGTGATCTCGGCGTCGAGCACATGCCCGCCGATCTCGACCGGGGTCGAGATCACGGCGCGCAGCTCGATATGGCCGTTCGAGCTTTTCACCCGCCTGAGGTCGTGCAGCGGCATCTCGCATTCGATGCGCCGCGAGGAGCTGCCGCGGCGCTGCACCTTGAAGCGCACCTTCATGCGCCTGCCGCGGCCGGTGATCTGGATGTCGTCGGCATGAAGGGCGGCCGAGCGGGCACCCGTGTCGATCTTGGCGACGATCGGGCCGGCGCCGAGCTCCGGCAGGCTGACCGTCTCCTGCCAGCCGATCAGGGCTCTGCCGTGGTCCGGGTCGCGGTCGTGCTCCGTCATGGCGTCACCATAGGGCAGCGCCCGGGAAAGGGGAATCCGGCTTTTGCCGCTCCATCCATCGGGAGAGGGCGGATTGGCTGAAACCGCCGATCAGCGTTCGGCGTCTTCCGCCTGCCGGTAGCTGTAGCGGAAGGTGCAGCAGGGGGCGCCCTGCATGATGGTCTGCTTGCGCTCGAGCGTGATATTGGGGTCGTAGCCCTCGCAGAACGTGCCGTCGCGGTTGCAGGACAGGAGATGGCCGATCCTGCCGAGGCCCATGTCCCTGTAGGTTTCGGCATAGCGGCAGCGGGTGATGTCGAAATCGAACCGCGTGTCGCTGGCCTCGAGCACTTTCATCTCGAGGGCGCCGTCGGCGGTCCACAGCTCATAGAGCTTGATGAAGTCGGCCATGGAGGTTCGGCCGCCCGGCGCCCGGCCGGCGAATTCCCGGCCTTCGGCGATGGCCGCCTTGCGGATCGCGCGGTCGAGTATGGCGGCGGCCTTCTCCTCCCCGATCTCGGCCGCCATCTCGGCGAAGATCGGACCGATGACCTGGGCCTGCAGGCGCCGCTTGGTGAGTGTGGGAATATCCGTCATGGCTCACCCCTCGATCCTGATCGTCCCGACGATGTCGATGCCGAAGCCCGAGAGGCCGACATAGTGGCGCGTGCTCGAGGTGATGAGCCGGATCGAACGCACGTTGAGATCGCGCAGGATCTGGGCGCCGAGCCCGACGTCGCGCCAGACCTGCTCGCGCAGGGCGGCGCTCGAGGCTTTCTCGCTGCCCATCTTCTGGCCCGCCGGCACGCCCGCGGTGCCTTCGCGCAGATAGACCAGGACGCCGCGGCCTTCGCGCTTGAAGACCTCGTAGACCTTGGTGAGGACGTGCGGCGCGCCGAAGATGTCGGCCATGATATCCTCGCGGTGCAGGCGCACCGGGATGTCCTTGCCGCCGCCGATATCGCCGAACACGATGGCGAGATGCTCGACCGGGTCGAAGGGCGTCGAATAGGCGAAGCCGCGCGCCTTGCCGACCGGCGTGTCGATGTCGAGCTGGCTCTGCTGGTCGACCAGCCGCTCGCGCGCCTGGCGATAGGCGATGAGATCGGCGACCGAGATGATCTTGAGCCCGTGCTCGCGGGCGAAGGCGGCGACCTGCGGTCCCCGCTTCACCGTTCCGTCGTCGTTGACGAGCTCGCAGATGACGCCGGCCGGATGGAGGCCGGCGAGCCGGACGAGGTCGACCGCGGCCTCTGTATGGCCCGAGCGCATCAGCACGCCGCCCGATTTCGCGACCAGCGGGAAGACATGGCCGGGGCGCACGAAATCGCCCGCCTGCACATTGCCGTTGGCGAGCGCATGGACGGTGGCGGCGCGCTCCTTGGCCGAGATGCCGGTGGTGAGGCCCTCGCGGTAGTCGACGGAAACGGTGAAGGCGGTGCCGAGGGGCGCGTCATTATGGGCGACCATGGGATCGAGCTTGAGGCGGCGCGCATCCTCGGGCGTGATCGGGGCGCAGACGATGCCGCAGCAATGGCGGATCATGAAGGCCATCTGCTCTGCCGTGATCTTGCATGCGGCGCCGATGAGATCGCCTTCGTTCTCGCGGTCGTCATCGTCGACGACGACGACCATCTCGCCGCGCGCGATGGCGGCGATGGCGTCCTCGACGCGGTCGAGCTCGGCGGTGGCGGCGTGCGGTGTCGTGTCCATGGGGGCGGGTCCGGAAAAATCCTCGGGGCGAACGGCGTTGTTGGTGAATGTGGCGATCTTGAGGGCGAGATCGAGGGAGGGCGATGCGCCGGCGATGAGCTGCGAGACGCGGCCCTGGGAGACACCGATGGCCTTGGCAAGGGCCGATTGCGAAGTCGCGGTCTTGTCGAGCCAGTCGGGGAGCTTCATGAATGGTTATTTAGCAATGCTAATATTCAATGGAAAGAAGATTATTAGTTATAATTATCATGTTGACGCCATTGGCCCGGCGAGAGCCCGGAAAGCCGCTTGAAGGCTCGGCTGAAGGTCGCCTCGGATTTGTAGCCCACGTCGTGTGCGACCGCCGACACTTTGACCGGTCCGTCGCTGAGCCGGCGCGCTGCAAGCTGCACCCGCCAGCGCGCCAGATACTGCATGGGCGGAAAGCCGACGAGCGTCGTGAAGCGGGCCGCCAGGACCGAGCGCGACACACCGGTCTCACGCGCCAGCCCGGACAGCGTCCATCCCCCGCCGGGATCGCGATGCAGCAGCGCCAGGGCGCGGCCGACGGCCGGGTCACGCAGTCCGGCAAGCCAACCGGTCCGATCCTGCGGCAGCGTGTCGATACAGAGGCGAAGCACTTCGACGAACATCAGTTCGCCGAGGCGCAGGCGGACGCATTGGGATCCGGCCCGCCCGCCGGACGCCTCGCCGAGAGTGAGATCGACGAGGCCGCCGAGCAGACGGCTCACCTCGCCGGCATCGCGGCGAAGCCGCACCAGCCTGGGCAGGGTCTCGAGCAGCGGATTGAACGGCCGCGCATCGCAGCCGAGGAAGCCGCAGACATAGTGGGCGCGGGGAAGCCCCCCGCCCCCTTCGATCACCGTCGCCGGCAGCCGCCCGGCCGCCATGGCGCGGAAGAATTCGAGCGAGTCGTCCTCGGTCAGGTCTCTCGGAGCGCCGGGGGCGCCATACATGGCATAGGGATCTTCATGCGAGATCACCAATATGTCGCCGTCGCGGAACTGCACCGGAGGATCGGCTCCGGCCCCGACCCAGCCCGATCCCCGCGTGATGACATGGTAGGAGATCACATGCTGGGCGCAGGGCAGGATGATCTTTGCAAACGAGCGCGCGCGCGGCACCTCGACCGACCACGGCGAGGACGCGTCGACTCCAAAGAACAGCGCGCCCGTGAGCTTTATGACCCGCAGCACGTCGGACAAGGTGTCCATGCCGGCAGGCTGGCCGGTGCGATCCGCTTGCGCCGGCGATCCTGCCGATGACGGCGCGCCGGACGCCGCGACAAGCGATCGGGACGCCCGGTCATGGAGTGTGCCCATGGCCGAGCTTACACCATCGTGCATGACGCGACCACGCATCCCCGCATCGTTCGTTCCCGGAAGGACAGGCCATGACGACCCATGCACGCGGCGAAGCAGCGGCGAAATCGCCCGCTGAAATCTATGACACCCTGTTCGTCCCGGCGCTCTTCCGGCATTGGAGCGCGATCGTCGCCGGCGAGGCCCGGATTGGACCGGGCGACAGGGTGATCGACGTCGCCTGCGGAACCGGCGTGCTCGCTCTCGCGGCACTCGATCGTGCCGGGCCCGGCGGCACGGTGGTCGGTCTCGATCCGAATGCCGACATGCTGGGCGTCGCCCGCCGCAAGTCTTCCCGCATCGACTGGCGCGACGGCCGCGCCGAGGCGCTCCCCTTTCCCGGGCGCACCTTCGATGCCGCCGTGAGCCAGTTCGGTCTGATGTTCTTTGCGGATCCGGCCGGGGGCTTGCGTGAAATGCTGCGCGTGCTGAAGCCCGGCGGCAGGCTCGCGGTCGCCGTCTGCGGGCCATTGGCGGATTCGCCCGGCTATGCCGCGCTCGCCGCCCTGCTGGAGAAGCTGTTCGGCGGCCGGGTCGCCGATGCCTTCCGCGCGCCTTTCGCATTCGGCGATCGGGACGCGCTGCGGTCGCTGTGCGCCGAGGCCGGCCTCGGCCATGCCAGGATAGACCAGCATGGAGGAAAGGTCCGCTTCGCCTCGATTGCCTCGCTGATCTCGACGGAACGGGCCTGCGTCTGGACCTTGGGCGGATTGCTCGACGAGGCCCGGTTCGGACGCCTCATGGGCGAAGCGGAGAAGTCGCTTCAGCCCTTCCGGCAGGGCGACGGATCGGTGGTCTTCGACATGCCGGCGCTGATCATCTCCGCGAGCCGGGATGGATGACGAGGGGGCCCGAAGGCCCCGCCCGAAAGGCCGTGCCGGGGGTCAGGCTTGCGAGAACATCTCCTCGACGCGCTCCCAGTTGACCAGGTTGTCGATGAAGGCCTCGAGGTATTTCGGCCGGGCGTTGCGGTAGTCGATATAGTAGCTGTGCTCCCACACGTCGACGCCGAGGATCGGCTGCGCCCCGTGCATGAGCGGATTCTCGCCATTGGGCGTCTTCTGGATCTCGAGCTTGCCGTTCCTGACCGCGATCCACGCCCAGCCCGAGCCGAACTGCGTCGTGCCGGCATTGACGAAATCGGCGCGCATCTTGTCATAGCCGCCGAGATCGGAATCGACCGCCTTCTGCAGCTTCGCCGGCAGCTTCTTGCCGCCACCGCCCTTCTTCATCCACTGCCAGAAATGCAGGTGGTTGTAGTGCTGGCCGACATTGTTGATCAGGCCCTGGTTCTTCTCCTTGTAGGCCGCCTTGACGATCTTGCTGAGCGACTGGCCGGCGAGCGGGGAATCCTTGAGCAGGTTGTTGCCGTTCGTCACATAGGCCTGATGATGCTTGTCGTGATGGAATTCGAGCGTCTCCTTCGACATGTAGGGGCTGAGCGCATCATAGGCATAGGGCAAGGGGGGCAGTTCAAGGGCCATGGTGTCATCTCCTTTTTTCTGAGAGGCTTCCGCAGGACTTGCGAACAGCGCTCCGGCTCCTGGTGACGGACCGCTTGCCGCGGCGAGAAATCCTGTTGCGGCAAGGGTTTGGAATTGGCGGCGGGTGGTCAATGAAACCTCCGGATCTCACTGAGGCCCAACCCAGAGATAAGCGGTCGGGTTCCCGCTGTCAAAGTTGTTCCCGGCAGGGCTGCCGCCGCTTTTCCGGGGATCAGCCGACCGGCTTTTCCATGAAGATGGAATAGGGGTCGTCGGTCGGATAATCGGCATAGGGGCCGCAGCGCATGAAGCCCCATGCGGTGAAGAGGCCGAGCGCTTCCGGCTGCAATGTGCCGGTCTCGAGCTTGATCGTCTTGAGGCCGTGGCCGCGGGCATTGTCCTCGAGCGCGGCGAGGATGAGCTTGGAGAGCTTGAGGCCGCGCGCCTCGGGGCGCACATAGATGCGCTTGACCTCGCCATAGGCCGGGTCGCGATGCCAGAGCGCGCCGCAGCCCAGGGCCTCCCCATTGCGCCGGGCGACGAAGAAATGGATGTCCGGGGACGCCAGCGTCTCGATGTCGATGAGATGATTGCTCTCCGCCGGATAGAGACGGTGGAACATCTCGTCGAGGTCGCGGATGAGCTTCGTCACGTCGGGGGCGCGCGGATCCTCGCGCCGGATCTCGACCGCGATCATGGCTGGAACGCCTGCAGGCCGGTCTGCGCCCGCCCGAGGATCAGCGCATGCACGTCATGCGTGCCCTCATAGGTGTTGACCGTTTCCAGATTGACCATGTGGCGGATGACGTGGAATTCGTCCGATATGCCGTTGCCGCCGTGCATGTCGCGGGCATCGCGCGCGATGGCGAGCGCCTTGCCGCAATTGTTGCGCTTCATGAGCGAGATGGCGGGCGGGGCGGCGACGCCGCGCTCGAGCGCGCGGCCGAGCGCCAGGGCGCCGTGGAGGCCGAGCGCGATCTCGGTCTGCATGTCGGCGAGCTTCTTCTGCACGAGCTGGTTGGCGGCGAGCGGCCGTCCGAACTGCTTGCGGTCGAGCGTATATTGCCGCGCCCGCTGCCAGCAGTCCTCGGCAGCGCCCATGGCGCCCCAGGCGATGCCGTAGCGCGCCTTGTTGAGGCAGCCGAAGGGGCCGGACAGGCCGCGCGCATTGGGCAGGATGTTCTCGTCCGGGATCTCGACATCGTCGAGCACGATCTCGCCGGTCACCGAGGCGCGCAGCGACACCTTGCCTTCGATCTTGGGCGTGGCGAAGCCTTTGGCGCCGCGCTCGACCAGGAAACCGTGAATGCCTTCGTCCGCGAGCTTCGCCCACACCACCGCCACGTCGGCGATCGGCGAATTGGTGATCCACATCTTCGTGCCGTTCAGCACGAAGCCGCCGTCGATCCGCTTGGCCCTGGTCTTCATGCCGCCGGGATCGGAGCCGGCATCGGGCTCGGTCAGGCCGAAGCACCCGACCCATTCGCCGGTTGCGAGCCTGGGCAGATATTTCCGGCGCTGGCTCTCCGAGCCATACGCCTCGATCGGATGCATGACGAGCGAGTTCTGCACGCTCATCGCCGAACGGTAGCCCGAATCGACGCGCTCGACCTCGCGCGCCACCAGGCCATAGGCGACGTAGCCGAGGCCGGAGCCGCCATAGGCTTCGGAATTCATCATGCCGAGGAAGCCCACTTCGCCGAGCTCGTTCATGATCTCGCGGTCGAAGCGCTCCTCGCGAAAAGCCTTCTGGACTCGCGGCATCAGCTTGTCGGCGCAGAAGGCGCGCGCCGTGTCGCGGATCATGCGCTCGTCTTCGCTGAGCTGGCTTTCGAGGTCGAGCGGGTCTTCCCAGTTGAATTCGGCGAGCGGGGCCGGGCCATGGGCTTTGCGTGCGGCTTGGGTCATAGGAACTTTTGGTTGCTTTGCGAGTTAATGCCGAGCATGCTAACAACGCCAAACGTCCCCAAATGTCAAATCTCGCCCAATGGTGACCCAATCCCCATCCCAAGACCCATTGCCGGCAAGCAAACGCCCCCCGCGGCTGACGCGGCGCCACGCGCTCTTCCTCGATTTTGACGGTACCCTGATCGACATAGCTCCCAGCCCCCACGCCGTCGTGGTGCCGCGCGAGCTGCCCGCTCATCTCATGCGTCTGCAGGTCCTGCTCGGCGGCGCCGTCGCCATCGTCAGCGGCCGGCCGCTGTCCGACCTGCAATCCTATCTGGCGCCCGCCGATCTCGACCTCGTCGCCGAGCATGGCGCGGTCATCAAGCGGCGCGGCGGCGCCGCGCATCCCCCGCAGGCGGCCTGGCCGGAATCCTGGGACGAGCGCCTGGCGCGGTTCCTGGCCGACCATCCCGGCACCGAGGCCGAGCGCAAGAGCTACAGCATCGCGCTCCATTTCAGGCGCGCCCCGCAGGCCGAGCATGACGCCCTCGATCTTCTGAGATTGCTCGCGAGCCAGGCCTCGGGCGGGTTCGAGATTCTTCCCGCCAAGATGGCTTTCGAGCTCAAGCTCACCACGATGAGCAAGGGCAAGGCGATCACCGAGCTCATGTCGGAAGAGCCGTTCCGCCAACGGGTGCCGGTCTTCGCCGGCGACGACGTGACCGACGAGGACGGCTTCGTCGCGGTCAAGGCCATGGGCGGTGTGGCGCTTCGCGTCGAGGATGCCTTCGGCGGCGAGCCGGCGCGCGTGCGCGCTTGGCTGGCGCGCGAGATCAAGATGCAGGGAGTGGCCGCGGCATGAAGCAGCTGGATCTGGGGGTGATCGGCAACTGCGCGGTGGCCAGTCTCATCGATGCGCGAGCCCGCCACGTGTGGTTCTGCTTCCCGCGGCTCGACGGCGATCCTCTGTTCAACGCGCTGGTGAACGGCGACGATCCGCAGGACGGCTTCATGGACGTTGTGCTGCGTGACCAGAAGGCGTCGCGCCAGGCCTATCTGCGCAACACCGCCGTCCTCGAGACCATGCTGGATGCCGACAGCGGCTCGATCCGCGTGCTCGACTGGGCGCCGCGCTACAAGCAGTATGGCGGGTTGTTCAGGCCGCCCGTCGTCATGCGCCGCATCGAGCCGGTGGAAGGCCGCTGCCATGTGAAGGTCCGCGCCCGCCCGGTCTTCGACTATGGCGCGACCCGCCCCAACGTCACGGTGGGCAGCAACTACATGCGCTATTCCGGCAGCAATGCCAGCATAAGGCTCACCACCGACATGCCGGTCGCCTATTTGCGCGACGAGGCCTTCTTCCTGCTCGACCGGCCCGTCCATCTCATCATCGGCAGCGACGAGCATCTGCCGACGCGCGTCGATCGCGTCGCGCGCGACCATCTCGACGAAACGGTCGCCTACTGGAACGACTGGGTGCGCGATCTCGCCGTGCCGTTCGATTGGCAGGAGCCGGTGATCCGCTCGGCCATCACCCTCAAGCTGTGCAGCTTCGAGGATACCGGCGCCATTCTCGCCGCGCTCACCACGTCGATACCCGAAGCCGAGGCCAGCGGACGCAATTGGGACTATCGCTACTGCTGGCCGCGCGACGCCTATTTCACCGTCATGTCGCTGAACCGGCTCGGCGCCACGACGACGATGGAGAATTTCATCAACTATCTGATCAACTCGGTGATCTCTTCGAACGTCCAGTTCCTGGCGCCGCTCTATCCGATCGTGCCGGGCACGCCGCTCGAGGAATATGAGGCGACGGCGCTCAAGGGCTTTCGCGGCATGGGGCCGGTGCGCGTCGGCAACGGCGCTTCGAACCAGCGCCAGAACGACATCTACGGCTCGGTCATTCTCGCCGCGGCCCAGATGTTCTGGGACATGCGGCTGCCGCGTCCCGGCGACCGCGCGCTCTATCATCAGCTCAAGCCCATCGGCATGATGGCCAGGACGACCTCGCTCGAGGCCGATGCCGGCATCTGGGAGTATCGCGGCCGCACCCGCGCCCACACCTTCTCTGCGGTGATGTGCTGGGCGGCGCTCGAGCGGCTGGGCCGCATTGCCGACAAGGTCGGCGAGGCCACCGACAGCGAGGAGTGGTTCGCGGCCGCCGCCGAGCTCAAGGAGCGCATTCTTGAAGGCGCCTGGAACAAGGAGGGCGGATATTTCAGCGGCAGCCTCGGCGGCAGCGAGCTCGACGCGGCGCTCCTGCTCATGCCGGAGATCGGCATCATCGGCTATGACGATCCGCGCTTCCAGAAGACTCTGGCCGCGATCGAGAAGCACCTGCTGGTGAACGGGCTGATGATGCGCTACGCGGAAGCCGACGATTTCGGCATGCCGGAGACGGCCTTCCTTGTCTGCACCTTCTGGTACATCGAGGCGCTCGCCAATTGCGGAAGACTCGACGAGGCCATGAAGCTCTTCGAACGGGTGCTGGACCTGCGCAATCACGTCGGCATCCTGTCCGAGGACGCCGTTCCCGCGACCGGCGAGCTGTGGGGCAACTTCCCCCAGACCTATTCGATGGTCGGCATCATCCATTGCGCCAGGAAGTTGAGCCGCACCTGGGAGGAGGGCTTATGGCGCGTCTCGTGATCGTCTCCAACCGCGTGCCGGTCTCGGCCAAGCAGCAGGCCGGCGGTCTCGCGGTGGTGCTCGAGGAAGCGCTCAAGGGCGAGGTATTGTGGTTCGGCTGGTCGGGCAAGCGAGTGGCGGCGCCGTCGGAGAAGCCGACCTTCGCGACGCGCGGCACCACGACTTTCGCCACCGTCGACCTGAGCGAGGAGGACTATCAGGCCTACTATGCGGGCTTCTCCAACCGCAGCCTGTGGCCGCTGTTCCACTACCGTACCGGGCTCGTCACCTATTCGCGCCAGGATTACCGGGGCTATCGAGCCGTCAACGGGAAATTCGCCAGCGCGCTCGTGCCGCTGCTGCGGCCGGGCGACACCTTGTGGATTCACGATTACCACCTGATTCCGCTGGGCCGCTCGCTGCGCGATCTGGGCGTCGATCTCAAGACCGGGTTCTTCCTGCATATCCCCTTCCCGCCGCAGTCGGTGTTCGACATCCTGCCGCCGGCGCGCCAGCTCGCGGCCGATCTCGCCGCCTATGACGTGGTCGGCTTCCAGACCGGCGAGGATCGCGAGAACTTCCAGGGCTGCGCCCGCAAGCTGCTCTCCGACAAGGAGCGCGCCCATGCGCTCGCGGCGGCCGTGGCGCTGCCGGTCGGCATCGACGCCGCCGCCTTCGCGCGCATGGCGAAGACCGCGAGCATGACGGCGGAATCGCGCCGCCTCGAGGAGAGCCTCGTCGGCCGCCGGCTGATCATCGGCGCCGACCGGCTGGACTATTCCAAGGGCCTGCCGCAGCGCTTCGAGGCCTATTCCGATCTCCTCGAGACCCATGCCGAATATCGCGAGAAGGTGAGCTTCCTCCAGGTGGCGCCGCGCTCGCGCGAGGATGTGAGCGAGTATCGCGAATTGAAGCGCACGCTCGACCGGCTCACCGGCAAGATCAACGGCAAATATGCCGAGTTCGACTGGGTGCCCCTGCGCTACATGACCAAGGGCCTCACGCGCAGGGTGCTGGCGGGCTTCTTCCGCGGATCGGCGATCGGCCTGGTGACGCCGCTGCGCGACGGCATGAACCTGGTGGCGATGGAATATGTTGCGGCCCAGGACGAGGAGGATCCGGGCGTCCTGGTCCTGTCGCGCTTCGCCGGTGCGGCGGCGAGCCTCGAATCCGCCCTCATCGTCAACCCCCACGATCCGGGCGACACCGCAGAAGCGATGCATCAGGGCCTCACCATGTCCAGGCAGGAGCGCCAGGAACGCTGGCGCGCCTTGATGCGCCGGATCGAAGAGGACAGTGCCGCGGCCTGGTGCCGCCGCTTCCTGGCGCGCCTCGCCGCGCCCTCGAAGACCTTGCGGGCGGCTTCCTGAAGGTAGGGCCCCGGAGCCGCGCCGAGGCCCTCCGGGGGGCTATACGTCCGCCTTCGCGCTCATCATCAGCCCGAAGGCATAGGAGAGCGCCACCTCCTTGAGCCGGTCGAAGCGGCCGGGCGCGCCGCCATGGCCGGCCTCCATCTGCGTCCTGAGCAGCAGCAGGTTCCTGTCGGTCTTGCGGTCGCGCAGCCGCGCCACCCATTTCGCCGGCTCCCAATAGGTCACGCGCGGATCGGTGAGCCCGCCTACGGCCAGTATGTTGGGATAGTCCCTGGCCGCGACATTGTCATAGGGCGAATAGGCGGCGATGACGTCGTAGAATTCCCGGCTCGCGATCGGGTTGCCCCATTCCGGCCATTCGGGCGGCGTCAGCGGCAGCGTGTCGTCGAGCATGGTGGTGAGCACGTCGACGAAGGGCACCTCGGCGATGACGGCCTTGAACAGCTCCGGCGCCATATTGGCGACGGCCCCCATCAGCATCCCGCCGGCCGAGCCGCCCTGCGCCACGATGCTCCCCTGGCGCGTGTAGCCCGCGGCGATGAGGTGGCGCGCCGCCGAGATGAAATCATGGAAGGTGTTCTGCTTCTTCTCGCGCTTGCCTTCGGTATACCAGCGGTAGCCCTTGTCCTGGCCGCCCCTTATGTGGGCGATGGCATAGATGAAGCCGCGGTCGACCAGCGACAGGATGTTGGTGTTGAAGGCCGCCGGGATGGTGATGCCGTAGGAGCCATAGCCATAGAGCCACAGGGGTGCGGATCCCTCGAGCGGCGTGTCCTTGCGATGGAGCAGGGTCACCGGCACCGTCTCGCCGTCATGGGCGGGCGCCTGGATGCGCCGGGTGACATATTGCGCCGGATCATGGCCGGAGGGCACCTCCTGGCGCTTGCGCATCACGCGCGAGCGGCTGCGCATGTCGTAGTCGTGGACCTCGGCCGGCGTGGTCATCGACGAATAGCTGAAGCGCAGCGTGTCGGTGTCGTATTCGAGCATCTGGCCGAAGCCCAGCGCATAGGCCTCCTCGGCGAAGGCGATTTCATGCTCGGCACCGGTGCGCATCTCGCGCACCACGATGCGCGGCAGCCCGTTCTCGCGCTCGAGGCGGATCAGCCAGGATTTGAGCGCGATGATGCCGAGCACCAGGCAGCCGGGCCGGTGGGGCACGAGGTCGCGCCAGTTCTCGCGTCCCGGCGCGGCAAGGGGAGCGGTCACGATCTTGAAGTCCTCGGCGCCGTCGGCATTGGTGCGGATCACGAGCCGGTCCTTCCAATGCTCGACGTCGTATTCGATACCGGTCCGGCGCGGCGCGACGAGCCGCGGCGCCGCTTCGGGCGTCGCCGTGTCGATCAGATAGGCCTCAGACGTCTCATGGTCGTGCGTGTCGATGACGAAGAAGCGGTCCGACTGGGTCTTGCCCACGCCGGCGAAGAACCCGGCGTTGGTTTCCTCATAGACGAGCGCGTCGGCTTCGGCCGGGGTCCCGAGCACATGCCGGAAGACTTTGAGCGGGCGGTGGTGCTCGTCCTGCTGGGTGTAGAGGAAGCTCTTGCCGTCCGCGGCCCAGCTTGCCCGGCCGGCGGTATTGTCGATCTCGTCGGCAAGGTCCTTGCCCGTCGCGAGATCGCGGACGCGCAGGCGGAAGAACTCCGAGCCCTTGTCGTCGCTCGACCAGGCGAGCAGCCGGTGGTCGGGCGAGACCGCGAAGCCGCCGAAATCGAAGAACGGCTTGTCGCCGGCTTCGATGGTGCCGTCGACCAGGATCTCCTCCGGTCCGGAAAGATCGCGCGCCTTGCGGCAATAGCGCGGATGCTCGGCGCCGGCGACGTAGCTCGAATAATAGGCATAGGGCCCGTCGGGCGCCGGCACGCTCGAATCGTCCTCCTTGATGCGGCCCTTCATCTCGGCGAAGAGCCTGTCCTGCAGCGCGCGGGTGCCGGCCATGGCCCGCTCGGTATAGGCGTTCTCGGCTTCGAGATAGCGGCGGATGTCCTCGGGCAGGACGGAAGGGTCCTGCATCACCGCCTGCCAGTTCGGCGCCTTGAGCCAGGCATATTCATCTTGCCTGGTGACGCCGTGATGCGTGTCGGCATGCTGGCGCTTTTCGGCGCGGGGCGGATCGATCGTCTCGTATTTGGTCATGTATCTGCTTTGTCTCTTGCGGGGTTTGGCTCGAGGACCATGCCGGACGTTGATGTCGGGATGTGCGCGGGGGAGAATAGACAAGTGGCCCGGCGCCTGCAAACCGGGCGTGCCCGCCCCTTAACCATGCGTTAAGCATAACATCATTGGTTAATGGTTTCTGGATCGCTTTTTTAAGCAGATTTAGAGGCTTGGACCATTTTAATGACGCGAGAGACAAGGGGACCCGAGCCAAGCATGTCGAGCGCGCAGCCTGAACACGGACTGCCCGAGCGCCGCACGATCACGGCGGATTCGTTCCGCGCGCTCAAGCTCAGGCTGGCGGGTGCCGGCCGGCGGACGCCGGAGACCGCCATGCGGCCGGAACCGCCGGCGCCTGCAACCATCGGCCTCGCGCCGGAGCCAACTCCGCCTGCCGTCGAAAGCAGCGAGCCGCAGACCACGAGCGAGGCGGCCCCGGCGATTCCCGACCAGGCGGAAGGCGCCCCGGCCGCGCCGCCGCCGGTCGCCGCCGTCGATGAACCTTCCGTTGCGGCGCCTGATGAGCCGGCGGCCGAACTGTCCGAGCCAGCGCCTCCGGCACCTGTGGAGGCGGCGAGCGCCGTCGCGCCCGAGCCCGTCCCCTTGCCGCGCGGACTGTCCGATTCGGGCTTCGTCGAGCGCCGTGTGCTGGAGAAGCCGCAGCAGGGCGAGGACGCCGAAGCCGGCATGAGGGCCCATGCGCTCCTCGACATCATGTCGATCCCGACCGAAGGCTCGCTGCCGCAGGAGCGCGCCCTGGCCAACGACACCCTGCTGCGCCTCATTCCGCGCATGCCGCTGAAGAGCCTGCGTCATCTCGCCGAGCGCGTGTGCCTGATGGAGGCGCCCTCGCAGATGCTGGTGCGCCGGCTGATCAACCATGCGCGCATCGAGGTCTCGGGTCCTCTGCTCGAGCATGCGACGACCGTCGACGACAGCGATCTCATCGCGGTCGCGAACGGCCGTGACGCGGCGAAGCTCAAGCTGATCGCGCGCCGGCGCATCATCTCGCCGGCTTTGTCGGAAGCGCTCATCCGGTCGAACGACGTCGAGACCCTGGTCAATCTCGTCCGCAACCAGGGGGCGTCCTTCTCGATCGAGTCGATGTGGCATCTGACCCGCTTCGCCGCCGCCCATCCGGTGCTGCAGGCACCGCTGGTGACGCGCGCCGACACGCCTCCGCCGATCGTCTTCCAGCTCTTCTGGCGGCTGCCTTCCGAGCTCAGGCGCTATGTGCTGTCCCGCTTCCTGACCGATTCCGAGACCATCGGCCGGATTCTCACCATGAACCGGGAGAATGACGGCGGCGACCGCAGGCAGGCCGATCTTTCGCTGCTCGCCAGGCTTGCCGATGCCGCCCCCGAAGAGGCCGGCGGGATCTATGCCAGGCTGACCCATGTGAGCGCGGAGACCGGCAACCGCATTGCCGAGGATGCCGGCGGCGAGGCGCTGACGGTCGCGCTGAAGGCGGCGGGCCTGACGCGCGCCCAGTTCGCCGAAATGGTCGGCCGGCGCCCCGATGCCGAGGCCCTGCAGGCGATATTCGACAGCCTGTCGTTCAACAAGGCCCGCGTGCTCCTCACCTACTGGGACTGGGCCGTCAGGCGCACCGGCCCCTATGCGCGCCTCGCCGCCGGCTGACGCCGCCTTCCAGGCTTTCCGGCAGGGCTCCGAATCTGGGTTAACGGGTTGTGTCACCGATCTGTGCTGAGAGATAGTCTGGGTTCCAGCTGGCGATTTTTCTGCGCAGCTTGATGCTGGTGCGTCGAGGTTTTGTCGCCTTACGCTGCGGTTTCAAGGGCTTTGGTCTGACCGGCTCTGGCGCGCTGGTGATGAGATTGATGGCGAAATGCCTGACGACGGCCATGTTTTTTGCG
>JBFWVM010000025.1:0-77285 GCA_050246735.1 Parvibaculaceae bacterium
TCTTCGTCTTCGTCTTGCTCTCGTTCTCGGTGGACGTGCCCGGACCGCATTCGGCCTTGCGGAAGTCGTTCCACTTCCTGTCGCCGAGCGTGCCGGCGTCCTTGGCCGCCTGGTACTTGGCGCTGCAGTCCTTCATCGAGAGGCCCTTGGCGGCATCGTCGTCATCAGACTTGGCGGCGGCCTTCTTCTTCTTGGCCTTGGCCGGCTTCTCGATCTCGGCCGAGGCGCCCGGACCGCATTCGGCCTTGCGGAAATCGTTCCACTTCATGCCGCCGAGCGTGCCCGCCTCCTTCGCCGCCTGATACTTGGCGCTGCACTGCTTGGACGTCAGGCCCTTTGCGTCATCGTCCTTGGCCGCGGCCGTCTTCGCCTTGTCGTCGTCCGCCGCCGCGGCGCATTGCGTCTTGCGGAAGTCGTTCCATTTCATGTCTCCGAGCGTGCCGGCCTCCTTGGCCGCCTGGTATTTGACGCTGCATTCCTTCGTGGTCAGGGCTTCGGCGGGCGCGACCGCGAAAGCCGCCGCTGCCAGGGCAATGCCGGCAAGGGCCGTGAGACGAGTAAACATGCGGGACCTCCATCCTCCGAAAGCGCGCGGACATGGTCCGGCGCCCTGCCGCCAGGACCGCACTCTAACAAAAACATCACCTGGAAAGAAGACGATCGCGGGTTAAGGATTATCGGCGCCGGACAGCCGGTCGCCGTCGCGATCGAAAAGATGGCAGCGCCCGATATCGGGCGCGAGCCAGACCTCCCCGCCGGGCCGGTGCGCCGCCTTGCCCCGGACTTCGACCGTGACCAGATCGCCAGTCCCCGGGGGGACGAGAAGGGGAATGTCCTGGGAGACCGTGCGTGGGCCCGGCCCTCACCCGCTCTGCGGGGGTAAGCCGGAGGCGGCTTCGATCATCGCCTCGCCGGTGATGACGCGCTCGACCTCCTCGATGCTCGATTGCCGGGGATCGATGTCGTCGGCGACGATCCGGCCGCCGCGCATGACGACGATGCGGTCGACCACCTGGAAGACGTGGTGGATGTTGTGGGCGATGAAGATGCAGGAATGGCCGGTGTCGCGCGCCTCGCGCACGAAGCGCAGCACGCCTTGCGTCTCGGCGACGCCCAGATTGTTGGTCGGCTCGTCGAGGATGATGAGGTCGCTGTCGAACTGCATGGCGCGCGCGATCGCCACCGCCTGGCGCTCGCCGCCCGACAGGGCGGTGATCGGCGTGTCGGGCGGGATGTCCTTGGTGATTCCGACCTTCCTGAGGAGGCTGCGCGCCACCGCGTTCATCGCGTCATGGTCGAGCCGGTCGAGGAAGCGCCAGCCCTTCACCGGCTCGCGGCCGAGGAACAGGTTGCGGGCGATGGAGAGCTGCGGCACCAGGGCCGAATCCTGGTAGATGGTCTCGATGCCGTTGGCGATGGCGTCGGTCGTGCTCTTCATCTCGACCTTGCGGCCCTTGACGAAGATCTCGCCCGCCGACATCGGCACGGCGCCGGACAGCACCTTGATCAGGGTCGACTTGCCGGCGCCGTTGTCGCCGAGGAGGCCCACGACCTCGCCGCGCCGGATCCTGAGGCTCACGCCGCGCAGCGCATGGACGCGGCCGTAGAACTTGTCGATGCCTTCCATGCGCACGAGCTCTTCCGGCATCGGCTCACGTCCCCGCATTGTGCCGGCGCTCGAGCCCGGAATGGAGCGCCATCATGGCGAGGATGATGGCGCCGATGAAGATGTTGTAGGCGAGGCCCGGCACGCCGACCATGACGATGCCGTTGCGCATGACGCGCAGGATGAAGATGCCGAGCACGGTGCCGATGATGGTGCCGCGCCCGCCGGTCAGCAGCGTGCCGCCGATGACGACCATGGCGATGACCTCGAGCTCGTAGCCGGTGCCGCTGTTGGGATTGGCGGCGGAGGTGCGGATCGAGGAGATGATGCCGGCCAGCGCCGACATGGCGGAGGCGAACATGAACAGGAGGATCTTGGTGCGCCGGACGTCGACGCCCCTGGCGCGCGCGGCGCTCGCGTTGCCGCCGGCGGCCTGGATCCAGTTGCCGGCCTTGGTCTCGGTGAGGAGGTAATGCGTCGCGAGTGCCGCAAGCGCGAACCAGAAGACCGACATGTAGACGCGGAAATCGCCGATGTAGAAGCTGCCGACCAGGATGTCGGCGAGCCAGCTGCCCTCGGCGTTCCAGGTCCGCTGCGGGAAGCCGTCGGTGACGTAGAGTGCTGTGCCGCGCACCACCAGCAGCATGCCGAGCGTCACCAGGAAGGAGGGAATGGCGAGGCGCGTCACGAACCAGCCATTGGCGAAGCCGATGAACAGGCTGACGCCGAGGGCCGCGAGGAACGCCACGCCGAGCGGCACGGCGCCGCTGTTGAACAGGGTCCACATGACGACGGCGGCGAAGCCGAAGACCGAGCCGACCGAGAGATCGAACTCGCCCGCGGTCATGAGGAGCGTCATGGCCAGCGCCACGAGGCCGAGCTCGACGGTGAAGGTCAGCGTGTTGCTGATGTTCTGGAGCGACAGGAAGCCCGGATTGATCGACCAGAAGACGAGGAGCTCGAGCACCAGAAGGACCAGCGGGCCGAATTCAGGCGCCGCGACGAGACGCTTCAGATGGCCTTGGACGTTTTGCGACAGGTGCCGTCTCCGAGTTTCCCGTGCCGCTTACGTGGCGGAACGTTCGACCGGCCTCATTTGCCCGACAGAATCTTGTCATAGACCCCGGCGGTGTCCTTCTCGTAAAGGGCGCCGGTGATGATGTTGAAGCCGGGCGGGATCCCGCTCGCCGCCATGGCCGCCATCGACAGCGCCATGTAGCTGGTCGCCTGCGGGTCTTGCCATTGCGCGGCGTTCACATAGCCGTTCAGCACCTCCTGGGTGGTGTCGGTGGAGTTGCCCCAGCCGACCACCGGGATCTCGCCGGCCTTGACGCCGACCTGGTCGAAGACGCGCTTGATGCTGCCGGTCACCAGGTCGCCGAGGCCGATGATCGCCTTGACCTTGGCGCGATTGGCGGTCAGGTAATCCGACATGCGGGTGATGATCTCGGCCTGGTCGAGGGTGGAATCGGTCACTTCCCAGGTGATGTTCAGCGGCTTGAAGACGCCGGCGATGCCTTCCTCTTCCTGCACGCCATAGGTGGCGCCCGGCACCTCGACCGGCATCCAGACGAAATCGCCGGATTTCACCAGCCCCTTGTCGACCAGATACTGCGCCCAGTTGCGGCCGAAGGCGACGTTGTCGCCGCCGACATAGGCATCGAAGCTCGCCTTGGGATCGGGCGTGTTGAAATTGATGATCGGGATGCCGGCGGCGTTCGCCTCCCTGGCGACCTCGACCAGGCTGCCGGGATCGGGGCTGGTGGTGACGATGCCGTCGGCCTTGGCGGCGATGGCGGCGCGGACCGCCTCCTGATGCGCCGGCACGTCGCCATTGTGGAAGGAGGTGTTGACCTCGTTGCCGGTGTCTTCCGCCCACTGCTTGGCGCCGGCGAGGAAATAGGTCCAGACCGGATCGGCGGGCGAGCCGTGCGATATCCAGTAGAAGGTCTTCTTCGCCTCGGCAGAGACGCTCGCGGCCAGGCTCAGGCTCAACGCCACCAGCGCGGCGCTGAGGCAGATGGTCAGTCGCTTCAGCATGTCGTCCTCCCTATGGCCCGCCGGCGCGGGATGTTCCTGTCCTGCGGCAATGTCAAAATGATATTCGAGCCGCATCATTTTGAAGATGTTAGGAGCGCCTGGAACGGGGAGTCAAGTTGCGCTTCGGCTCGCGTGTTCTTCGACCCTGATATTTCCCCAAATCGCACACTTTACGCAGAAAGTCAAGTTATTTTACGAAAAATGCGTAGACAGGAACGGCACGCGGCGCTCATCGCCGCCCGCATCGACGAGGGTGATCCCGTCGCGGCCGAGACGGATGTCGGCGACCTCGGTCCAGCCCGCAGGCGCCGGAACGGCGCCGAGCGCATAGCGGACCGTGGCCGTCCGGCCGTCGCCGCCGAGAGCGAGGCCCGAGGCGCCGTCGCGCGGATCCTCGATCAGGCGATGATCGAGGGAGGCCTCCTCGATGCCGATCACCGCCCGGTGGCGGCCGTTCCACGGCGCATAGGAGCGCCCGCCATTGCTCATCCACAACACGGTGTGCGGCAAGGCGGGCGCGTCCTTGACGGCGAAGAACAGGAAGCCTTGCGCCGGGGCGAGCGCCGCCGACCAGCCGAGCCGCGCACCCGGCGCCTCGCTCATGATGACGAGATCCTCGTGATCGCGGTCGAACGGATAGAGGCGCAGATCGCTGCTGCCGCCATCGGCGCGCCGGACGCTCGCCAGCGCTGCGAAACGCTGCGGATAGAGGAGGACCGAGCGGCCGCGTCCGGGGTCGGTCTCGAGCGCGGCGGCCGGCGTGAAGCACGAGGCCTTGCCGGAGAAGCTCAGGCGGGCGCCGCCCGGCACATGGATCATGGCGTGATGGGCCACCGGGACATGGCCCAGGCCGCCCTCGAAGACATGACGCTGATAGAGGACGGGATGGCCGGGATGAAGCGTGAGATGCTTGACGAGCCGCGCCCCTTCGACCGCCTGGCGCAGCCGGTAGGACACGGTGACGGCGCCCGCCGCCGTCCGCTCGGTGCCGGCCTCGTCCCAGTCGCCATTGGCGGCCCAGCCATGGATGGGCATGTCGGCGCTCGTCTTGCCGAAGGGCGCGCAGAAGAAATCGCCGGCGAGACGGCGTTCGACAGGCGCCACCGTGGCGGGAAGCTCTTCGCCCGCACGGACCCAGGGGGCGCGGTGCAGGGGCCGCAGGTCCTTGGCGCCGGCGCAGGCGATCACCAGATCGTCGATGATGCCGCCTTCGCGGCGAAAGGCGAGGGAGATGCCCTCGGTGCTTATGATGTCCATCTGATGTCCATGGCGCTTCAGCTCTCGGTGGGGATGTTCTCGCGGAAGACCGACTGGATGCGGACCGTGGCGGTGGAAATATCCGTCTCGCCGCGCACCCAGCGGACCAGCCGGTCGACCGCCTCGCGCGCCTCGACGCGGGCGTTCTGATCGATGGCGACGTCCATCACGCCGTTCAGGAGATACTGGCGTGTGTCCTCGGTCAGGTCGTGGCCCACGAAGACGACCGACCGGTCGCGCTCGAGGTCGAGAAGGGCGCGCGCGATGCCGTCCTGGCCGGCGCCGATGCAGTAGATGGCGGCGAGGTCGGGATGCTCGGCGAGAAGCGCCCGGGTCTCGCGATAGGCGCGCGCGGCATCCTCGCGCACCTCGCGCGCCGCGACGATGCGCAATTGCGGGAAGCTCTCCTGCAGGACGTGGCGGAAGCCCATCTCGCGCTCCTCATGGCCGCGATAGGCCAGGGCGCCGGCCAGCATGGCCACCTTGCCGGAAGCGCCCGGCAGGAAGCGGCCGATGAGGTAGCCCGCGAGGCGGCCGGCGGCGCGGTTGTCGATGCCGACATAGGTCACGCGCCCGACATGGCTGATGTCGGAGACGAGGGTCATCACGACGATGCCCCTGGCGATCAGCCTGCGCACCGCCTCGCGCACCGCGGGGCTGTCGAGGCCGACGAGCCCGACCCCGCGGCAGGCGGATCTCAGGCCCGAGAGGCGCGCGGCGATCTCCTCGGGCTCGATGCCTTCCAGATGATGGATCACGATCTCGACGTCGCCGCGCGCCCGGGCCTGCCTCTCGATGTGGCGGGCGAGATCGGCGATGAAGGCGTTGCCGCCGTCCGGGAGGACGAAATCGAGAGGGATCTTCCCGGGGACGCCGGCCGTCGGCCGCTCGCCGGCAAGCCCGGCCATGACGGCCAGCACATGCGCGCGCGTATGGTCCTGGACGCCCGGACGCTGGTTGAGGACGCGGTCGACGGTCGCTTTCGAAACGCCGGCGGCGCGGGCGATCTCGTCCAGTTTCGGTCGCTCCCTGGCCAATTGCGTCCTTTCCCGGCCTTCGATTCGCCGAAGAGTACCGGTCTCCCCGGCGGCCGGTCAATGAAAACCTCAAAATGAGGTTTTCCCCGGAAGAAAGCCGGGGGCAAACTTCCTTGAACTTGTCGGTCTCAAATGATACCCTCAAAATGACGCGTCAAAATGATGTCTGACCCGCGGATCCGGGGGCAAGGTCCGCGGGGGGAGTGGTGAGGTGGCGATGACACCCTCGGCAAGAGACTACAGCCTGATCGGCAGAGACACGAAGCTCGCCGAGGAAAGCGGTCTCGCGGCGGCCGAATGGTATTCCTGTCCGATCCCGCGCAAGGCGCTCAAGGAGCTGATGAAGCGCTCGGACGGGCCGGCCCTGCGCGATACCGCGATCTGGCTCGCCGCCCTGATCGCGACCGCGGCCGGAGGCGTCTATTTCTGGGGCAGCTGGTGGGCGGCGCCGTTCTTCCTCGCCTATGGCGTTCTCTACGGCTCGTCCAGCGACAGCCGCTGGCACGAGGCGGGCCACGGCACGGCCTTCCGGACGCGCTGGATGAACGACGTCGTCTATCATATCGCCAGCTTCATGATCCTGCGCGAGCCGACGGTGTGGCGCTGGAGCCACACGCGCCATCACACCGACACGATCATCGTCGGGCGCGATCCGGAGATCGCGGTGCCGCGCCCGCCCGACGTGACCGGGCTTCTGCTCAACGTCTTCGCCATCAAGAGCGGCCTGCGCAGCATCGGGCATCTGTTCGTCCACGCGGCGGGCCGGCTCACCGACGAGGAAGCGACCTTCATCCCCGGGATGGAGCGCTGGAAGGTCCATCTGGCGGCGCGCGTCTATCTCGCCGTCTTCGCCGCGGTGATCGCCGCCTGCCTGTGGACGGGAAGCCTCCTGCCGGCGATGCTGATCGGGCTTCCGACCTTCTATGGCGGCTTCATGACCATCTTCTTCGGCCTGACCCAGCATGCCGGCCTCGCCGAGGACGTGCTCGACCACCGTCTCAACACTCGCACCGTCCACATGAACCCGCTGTTCCGCTTCCTCTACTGGAACATGAACTATCACGTCGAGCACCACATGTTCCCGATGGTGCCCTATCACGCGCTGCCGCGCCTGCACGAGGCGATCAAGGACGATTGCCCCGCCCCCTATCCCAGCACCATCGCCGCCTATCGCGAGATCATCCCGACGATCCTCAGGCAGGTGCGAGAGCCGGCCTATCATGTGGTGCGGCAACTGCCGTCGGGCGCGAGCTCCGTTCCCTATAATTACGGCGCGGTGCTGAAGCCGGCGGAATGAGGCGACGGGTGGCGGTATAATACAAAAAGAGACAGGAGAGACGCATGGCGGATCAGTGGATCGAGGCGGGCAGCGCGGAGGAGATCGACCCGGAGGACGTGATCCGCTTCGATCACGAGGGCCGCACCTTCGCAGTCTACCGCACCGAGGACGACCGCTATTTCGCCACCGACGGCCTGTGCACGCATGAGAAGGTGCATCTCTCCGGCGGACTGGTCATGGGCACGATCATCGAATGCCCCAAGCACAATGGCCGCTTCGACTTCACCACCGGCAAGGCCAGGGGCGCCCCGGCCTGCGTCGATCTCGCCACCTATCCGGTGAAGGTCGATGGCGGCCGGATCTTCATCAAGCTGGCATGATGCGCCGCCGGTTTTCCGGTGTTGTAGAGGTGAGACGGAGCCGTGCGGGTTCGGAGCCACATTTCTCATCCGTCAGGGCAGGAGAAGGCATGAAGGGAGAGAGCGCATGACCAGGTGGCGGGTGGCGGGGATCAATTTCGACCATATGCATATGGGCGACCTGCTGCGGGAGGCGTTCAACCATCCCGATGCGGAGATCGCCGCGGTCTGCGACCGCAAGGCAGAGCGCATGGCGTCGGCGATCGCCAGCTTCGACATCCCGGACGAGCGGGTGTTCACCGATCTCGACGAATGCCTGGAGAAGACGAGGCCCGACCTCGCCCTCGTCTGCGCGGCGACCGCGGAGCATGCCGATCATGTCGAGCGGGTGGCGCGGCACAAGGTCCATGTGCTGGTCGAGAAGCCCTTCGCCACCTCGCTCGCCGAAGCCGACCGCATGATCGCGGCCATGGACGAGGCCGGGCGCAAGCTCGCCGTCAACTGGCCGCTCGCCTGGTATCCCTGCCACGTCACGACCAAGCGGCTGATCGACGAAGGCGCCATCGGCGACGTCGTCGAGGTGCATTATTACGACGGCAATCGCGGGCCGCTCTATCATCTCGCCGACAAGGTCGAGGTGACGCCGCAGGAGGTGGAGGCCGCCAAGCCCTCCTCCTGGTGGTACAAGCGCGCGTCCGGCGGCGGCAGCCTTCTCGACTATCTGGGCTATGGCGTGACGCTCGGCACCTGGTTCCTCGACGGCGAGAAGCCGATCGAGGTCACAAGCGTCGTCGACGAGGCGCCCGGCATCGAGGTCGACCAGCATTCGGTCACCGTCTGCCGCTATGCGCGCGGCCTGTCGAAGTTCGAGACGCGCTGGGGCACCTTCTCCGATCCGTGGACGCAGCAGCCGCAGCCCAAATGCGGCTTCGTCGTGGTCGGCACGCAGGGCACGCTATCGAGCTACGACCATGAGCCGGTCGTGACCATCCAGACCCGCGACCGGCCCGCCCACCGGGCGATCGCGGCGGACGTCCTGCCGGCGGGGCGGCGCTCGCCGGTCGAATACATGCTCGAGCGCATCGCCAATGACGGCGACGTCGCCGGACCTCTGTCGCCCGCCCTGTCGCGGATCGGACAGCAGATCACCGACAGCGCCGTCCTGTCGGCGCGCGAGAAGCGCACCGTGGCGCTCCTCGCATGAGCGAGGCGCAGCCTCCCGGCGAAGACGCCTATGCGCTGGCGACCCGGCCGGCGGCGGCCGTCGCCGCGCCCGATCTCGCCTACCGGCCGCCGCGCGCTAGGTCCTATGCGCCCGGCATCGCGCTCGTCGGCGCCGGGGGCATCTCCTTCGCCCATCTCGACGCCTATCGCAAAGCCGGCCTCGACGTCCGGGTCATCTGCAACCGCACGATCGCCAAGGCCGAGGCGCGGCGCTACCAGTATTTTCCGCAGGCCGAGGCGACGAGCGATCTCGCCGCCGTCCTCGCGCGTCCCGATATCGACATCGTCGACATCACCACCCATCCGCGCGAGCGCTATCGCATGATCGAGGCGGCGCTCGATGCCGGCAAGCATGTGCTGTCGCAGAAGCCGTTCGTGCTCGATCTCGACGCCGGCGAGCGCCTGGCGCGGCTCGCCGAGAGCCGGGGCGTCAGGCTCGCCGTCAACCAGAACGGCCGCTGGGCGCCGCATCTGTCCTATATGCGCGAGGCGGTGCGGGCCGGGCTCATCGGCGATCTCGTCTCCTGCCATGTCGCGATCCACTGGAACCACGGCTGGATCAAGGGCACGCCCTTCGAGGCGATCGACGATCTCATCTTCTACGACTTCGCCATCCACTGGTTCGATTTCCTCGCGAGCCTGATCGGCGAGCGCGCGACGTCGGTCTTCGCCCAGCGCGGCCGGGCCGCCGGACAGGACGTCAGGCCGCCGCTCCTCGCCGCGGCGCTGGTGCGGTTCGACCGGGGCCAGGCCTCGCTCGTCTTCGACGGCGCCACCCCCTATGGCGCCCGGGACAGCACCTACATCGCGGGCACCAGAGGCAGCCTCGCAAGCGTCGGTCCCAATCTCGGCGAGCAGACCGTGACCTTGAGCACGGCCGACGGCGTCGCCACGCCGGCCCTGAGCGGCAACTGGTTCAACGACGGTTTCGACGGGGCCATGAGCGAACTCGTCTCAGCCATCGAGGACGGCCGCGAGCCGCTCAACGGGGCGCAGGGCAATCTCGCCAGCCTCGCTCTGGCCTTCGCCGCCATCGCCTCGGCGCATGCGGGCGTTCCCGTGCGGCCCGGCGACGTCCGCCGCCTCGATATATAAAAAGCCCTCTCCCGGCTGGCCTTCGGCGCCCTTGCTCATGACAGCTCTCCCAGCATCTCCGCCATTTCCGGCATGCCAATCGCTTCGACGTCTTCCGAAAAGGGATACCGCTCGTTCCCCGAATAGACGACGAAGGAGCGGGCCGGCTGCAGATCGTCGCGCGCGATGTAGAACCCTTTGCTGGATGCCGCGCCGAGCCCTCGCTTGATCTCAATCGCCCAGGTGCCATGCCTGCCGGGCAATTCGAGGATAAGGTCGATTTCCGCTCCCGCCGAGGTGCGGTAGAAGCCGGCGGTCGTGCGCGGCGGCGCAGCAGCGAGCAGGTTCTCGATGACGAAGCCCTCCCAACTCGCGCCGACGACCGGATGTCCCGCCACGGCGTTGTCATCTCCGATCCCGAGCAGGGCATGCACGATGCCGCTGTCTCGCACGTAAACCTCGGGCGACCTCACGAGCCGCTTTCCTGTGTTGGCGTGATATGGACGCAGGCGACGGACGAGCAGGAGGTCAACCAAAAGATCTATGTAGCTCGTGAGGGTGGGCGCGCTCACCGACAGCCCGGCGGCCAGTTTCGATGCATTGAGAAGGGTGCCCTGCCCGTGGGCCAGCATCGTCCAAAGCCGTTCGAGCGTTTCGGCCGGAATGCGGCGGCCGAACTGCGCAACATCCCGCTTCAGATAGGTCCGGATGAAGTCGCGACGGAATGCGAAGCTGGCCTCGTCGCTGTCGGAGAGAAAGCTGTCCGGGAAGCTGCCGCGTATCCAGAGATTGTTGACGTTTTCACTGGTCCCGCCGACTTCAAGGATGTCGAGCGGCTCCATTTCCACATACTCCATTCGGCCGGCGAGACTTTCGCCGGACTGCCTGAGAAGGTCGATCGGGGCGTGCCCGCGGTTTTCAACTGAACCATATCCCGGGCGGGCCGTTTCCGTAACGCATGGCGAAATTCCCTCTCCCGCTCGCGACGCGGCCGATGGAGGCGCGCACCGCGTTCCGCCTGCCGCGGGAGGACGGCCCCTGGCAGTACGAACCCAAATGGGACGGCTTCCGGTGCCTCGCCTTCAAATCCGGCAGCGCGGTCGAACTGCGCGGCAAGTCCGGCAAGCCGCTCGGGCGGTTCTTTCCCGAGGTCGTGAACCTGCTCGAGGAGGTGCCGGCGAAGCAGTTCGTGATCGACGGCGAGCTCGTTATCGAGATCGGCGGGCGGATCGCCTTCGACGCGCTGCAGATGCGTCTGCATCCGGCCGAGAGCCGGATCCGCAAGCTCGCCGGCGAGACGCCGGCGCGGCTGATCGTCTTCGACATGCTGGCCGACGCCGCGGGACGGCCGGTCCTGGAGCGGCCGCTCGCCGAGAGACGCAAGGCGCTCGCGGCCTTCATGAAGACGGCGGGCGTGCGCAGGAAGCTCGTCCTTTCGCCGGCGACCACCGCCATCGCCAGGGCCGAAGCCTGGCTCGAGGACGACGAAGGCGCGACCGACGGCGTCGTCGCCAAGAAGCTGGCCGAGCCCTATGCGCCGGGCGAGCGCGACATGGTCAAGGTGAAGAGGTTGCGCAGCGCCGACTGCGTGGTGGGCGGCTTCCGCTATCTGGCGAAGCGGCGGCAGGTGGGCTCGCTGCTCCTCGGCCTCTATGACGGGGAGGGCCGGCTCAACCATGTCGGCTTCACCTCGACGATCGGCAACGAGGAGCGGCCCGCCCTGACGCGCAAGCTCGAGAGCCTCCGCGCGCCGCCCGGCTTCACCGGCGACAGACCGGGCGGGCCGAGCCGCTGGAGCACCGCGCGCAGCGCCGACTGGCAGCCCTTGCGGCCCGAGCTCGTCGCGGAGGTGAGATTCGACCACGTCACCGCCGGGCGCTTCCGGCACGGCACGACATTCATCCGCTGGCGCCCCGACAAGGCGCCCCGGCAATGCACCTGCGACCAGCTCTCGCCGCCGGCGGCCGACGTCGGATCGTGAACGGTTCTGTCCGTCATCACCGGGCGCCACACCGCCGTTGCACGGATGGGCTGGATGGCCGCCTCAAGGGCGGCCATGACGAGTGGGAGAGAGCGGGGCTCGACCCGGCCGTCGGATGTCGATCTTGCAACAGCCGTTTGTGCGGATAGGCTGGATGGCCGCCTCAAGGGCGGCCATGAGGGGTTTGCCAGTCCCTAGAGAAGCTTCTCGATGCGGATCGGGAGATCGCGGATGCGCCTGCCGGTGGCGTGATAGACCGCGTTGGCGACCGCGGCGGCCGTGCCGACATTGCCCAGCTCGCCGAGGCCCTTGACGCCCGCCGGGTTCACCTTCCCGTCCTCCTCGGGCAGCAGGATGACCTCCACCTCGTCGATGTCGGCGTTCACCGGCACCAGATAGTCGGCGAGGTTGTCGTTGATGTAGCGGGCGTTGCGCGGGTCGATCTCGGTCGCCTCGTGCAGAGCCGAGGAGATGCCCCAGATCATGCCGCCCATCAGCTGGCTGCGCGCGGTGCGCGGGTTCATGATGCGGCCGGCGGCGAAGGCGCCGACCATGCGCGGCACGCGGATGACGCGGGTGCGCCGATGCACCCGGACCTCGACGAATTCCGCGCCGAAAGCGAACATGGTGCTCTTTTCCCCCGGCCCGCCGGTGAACTTGAGCCTGCCGGCATACATGTCGGCGAGCACCGTCGGCTCGAGCCCATCGGGCAGATACTCGCCATATTCCTCGATGGCGCCGAGGCCCAGCTCGCCGAAGGCCTGCTTCAAGGTCTTGCTCTCGTTCTCGAAGACGAGGAGTCCATCCTTGAGCGCGAAGGAGTCCGGCGGCTTGTTGCCGGCAAGCCTTCTCACGATCGCATCGCAGGCGATCCTGACGGCGGAACAGCTGCTCGCGGTGGTGACCGAGCCGCCGGCGACCGGCCCCGGCGGCAGGTCCGAGCGGCCGAGCTCCACCGTCACCTTCTCGATCGGAACGGCCAGCATGTCGGCGGCCTGCTGGCCGATGACCGTATAGGCGCCGGTGCCAACATCCTGGGAGGCGATCTGGACGCGGACCTTGCCGTCGGCGGCGAGGCGCACGCGGGCCGCGGCGGGCGCCATCTGGGTCGGATAGGTGGCCATGGCGCAACCCAGGCCGACGAGCCAGTCGCCGTCGGTCATGGCGCCGATCCCGGGCCTGCGCGTCTCCCAGCCGAAGGCCTTCGCCGCCGCATCGAAGCACTGCATCAGCGAGCGGCTGGTGTAGGGGGCGCCATTGACGGGATTGACCATGGTGTCGTTGCGGCGGCGCAACTCGACCGGATCGAGACCCACCATATAGGACAGCTCGTCGATCGCCGATTCGAGCGCGTAGATATAGGGGACTTCCGGCGGCGAGCGCATGAAGCCCGGCGTGTTGCGGTCGGCCTTGGCGATGTTCACCCGGGTCAGCACGTTGGGGATGCCGTACATGGCGACCGAATTCTGGCTGCCGGCCACGACATAGTCGTCGCTGCGCGACGACAGCTCCCAGGATTCATGGCCATAGGCGGCGATACGGCCGTCGCGCGCGGCACCGAGCCTGATCCGGTGGCGGGTCTCGGCCCGGTAGGTCGCGGTGGTGAAGCCCTGGTCGCGGGTGACCACGAGCCTGACCGGGCGGGCGAGGAGCTTCGCGGCCAGAGCGACGAGGGCGGTGCGCGGCGTGATCGAGCCCTTCGATCCGAAGGCGCCGCCGATATAGGGCGAGTGCACCTCGATCGCCCCGGCATCCATGCCCAGCTCGCGCGCCAGCCCGTTCTGCAGGCCGACCACCCACTGGCTCGGCTCGTGCACGATGAGGGTCGCGCCGTCCCAGCGGCAGGTGGTCGAGAAGAGCTCGATCGGATTGTGGTGCTGCGTCGGCGTCCGATAGACGAAGTCGAGCTTCACCTCCGCCTCCCGGAAGGCGGCGTCGAAATCGCCGGCTTTCGGGTCCTTGTGCTGCGGCACGCGGCCCTCGGCCCGGACGAGCTCGACTCCGGGCGCATCGAAGCCGGGGGCCGGCTGCTCTTCCTCGTATCGGACCGTGACGGCGTCGGCCGCCTCGCGCGCCGTTTCGAGGCTTTCGGCCACCACGAGAGCGACGATCTCGCCTTCATGGTCGATGCGGTCGGAGCCGAGAGGCGGCTTGGCGGTCGCCGCCTCGCCGCCGGCGCCGAAGAAGGCGAACTCGCCGAGCGACGGGCGATTCTCATGCGTCATGACGTGAAGCACGCCGGGGACCGCGCTCGCCTTCCGCGTATCGATGGCGGCGATGCGGCCGCGCGCGATGGCGCTGGTGACGAGCCAGCCATGGGCCAGGCCGTCGGCGGGAAAATCGGCGGCATAGGGCGCCATGCCGGTCACCTTCAGGCGCCCGTCGATGCGCGGCTCGGGGCGGCCCATATTGCGGTCGGGAGCGGGAGCGGCTCTGATCGCCATGTCAGACCTCCAGGGCCCTGGCGCGCAGGAGCGCTTCGACCAGAGTACGTTTGCCGAGCGCGACCTTGAAGCCATTATGGGCGAGCGGGCGCGCATCCCTGAAGGCGATCTCGGCTGCGGCCCCGGCCCTGGCCTGGGTGAGGCCGGCGCCGAGCAGCACCTGCTCCGCTTCCGGCGCGCGCCACGGCCGGTAGGCGACGCCGCCCAGGGCGATGCGGGCATCGCTCACTCCGCCGCTTTCGTCGAGGGTCAGCGCGACCGCCGCGGAGGCGGCCGCGAACTCATAGGATTCGCGGTCCCTCACCTTGAGATAGAGCGAGCGGCGGAAATCCGCGGCGGGCAGGAAGACGGCGGTGACGATCTCGTCTTCCGCAAGGACCGTCTCGCGATGCGGGCCGTCGGCGACGGGGCGGTGGAATCCGGCGAAGGGAATGCGCCTCGTTCCGCCGCGGCGCGCCGTCTCGACATGGCCGCCGACGGCGATCAGCGCCTGCGCGAAATCGCCGGGATAGGCCGCCACGCAGTCGTCGCTGGTGCCGAGGACCGCATGCATGCGGTTGACGCCGTCGCGGGCGCTGCAGCCGCTGCCCGGGCGGCGCTTGTTGCAGCTCGCATAGCTGATGTCGCGGAAATAGGGGCAGCGGGTGCGCTGCAGGATATTGCCGCCGATGGTCGCCATGTTGCGGAGCTGCTGGCTGGCGGCGAGGGTGAGCGACTGGGCGACGAGCGGGTAGCCGCCCGCGATCAGGGAATGCTCGGCGGCGTCGGCCATGGTGACGAGCGCCCCGATCCGGACGCCGCCTTCGGTCTCAACGATCTCGCGCAGGCCCGGCAGGTCGAGGGCCGCCAGATCGACCACCGCGGCCGGCGTCTCGACATTGAGCTTCATGAGATCGATGAGTGTGGTGCCGCCGGCGAGAAACCTGCTTCCCGAAGCGATCGGGGCGGTGCCGTCGTGGCGCAGATAGGTGAAGGGCCGCATGGTCAGCTCTCCGTGCGCTGCCGGGCATCGATGATCGCATCGACGATATTGGGATAGGCGGCACAGCGGCAGATGTTGCCGCTCATGAATTCGCGGATCGAGGCGCGGCTCCCGGCCGCCCCCCTGTCGATACAGGCGACGGCCGACATGATCTGGCCCGGCGTGCAATAGCCGCATTGGAAGGCGTCGTGGCGGATGAAGGCCTCCTGCATCGGATGAAGCTTCTCCTGGGCGCCGGCCAGGTCCTCGATGGTGCGGATCTCCCTGCCAGCCGCGGCATGAGCGAGGGTGAGGCAGGACAGCGCGGTCTTGCCGTCGACGTGAACCGTGCAGGCGCCGCACTGGCCATGGTCGCAGCCCTTCTTGGTGCCGGTCAGGCCGATATGCTCGCGCAGCACGTCGAGCAGCGTGGTGCGGCTGTCGAGATCGAGATGATGGGTCTGGCCGTTCACGCTGAGGGAGACCGGCAACCGCGCCCTGGCATCGGCAGTGACCGCGGGTGCGCCGGCGGCGTCGCCTCCTTTCAGCAGGGGGAGAGCGGCACCCGAGGCGGTTCCCGTCAAAAGCGCGCGTCGGCTCATGAATGGCGACTGTTGCTGCGGCATCGTGGAGATCAATGGCCGCCGGCGATGAAGGTTCCTATGGGTCTTCGCGCAAATTCCGATGCCGGGGACGCCGCGGGAGGCCATGACGTCCTTGGAGCGGAAAGGATGGCTTCCCACATAGCGCGCAGGCGAGTCGAGACGATGAACGATGCTTCGAGCCTCTTTCCGCTTCCGCTGGGCGGCCCGTCCGGGCTGCGCTACGAGGCCGATTTCATCTCGCGCGACGAGGAGCGACACCTCATCGCGCAGGTCGGCGCGCTGCCGCTCCAGCCCTTCCAGTTCGGCGCCTATAAGGGCAAGCGCCGGGTGGCCTCCTTCGGCTGGCGCTATGATTACGGCGAGCGCCGGCTCGAGCAGGCGGAAGACATTCCCGACTGGCTTCGGCCCTTCATCGCGCGGATCGAGACCTTCGCCGGGCCGGCAAGCGGACCCATCCGCCAGGTCCTGTGCACCGAATATGACGAAGGCGTCGGCATAGGCTGGCATCGCGACAAGCCGCATTTCGACGAGGTCTTCGGCCTGTCGCTTGCGTCAGCGTGCAGGTTCCGCTTCCGCCGTCCGGCCGGCAAGGGCTGGGAGCGCTTCACGCTCGCCGCCGAGCCGCGGTCTCTTTATATGATGTCGGGAGAGGCGCGGAGCCGATGGGAACACAGCATCCCGGCGGTCGAGGCGCGGCGCTGCTCCATCACGTTCAGATCGATGCGCAAGACAGGCTAGCGGGCCTGCTCGTCCCGCGAAGCGCGATGACGCAAGCGCCTCTCCACGAGCTTGTCGAGGCGCGCGGCTATCGAGGCCAGATCGAGATAGCCGTCGACCACGACGCCGTTCTGGTCGGCGCCGGCGACGACGGCGCTGCCGAAGCCGACGTCCTCGATGATCGTCAGCAGGTCGCTCTTGGTTATCGCTTGCATGGCCGCCCTCCAGATGAGCGGACTCCCAACGCGCGAGAGGCCTTCCGGTTCCGGGAAAAGGTGATGGGGACCCCCGGAACTTTCAAGACAAGCCGCTCTTAGAGTCCGTGGAGAGCCCAAGGGATCCTCAGCCATGCCGAAGACCACCAACCCGACGAAGGCCAGGCTTCATCTCTACCGGCTGGAACCCCTGGCCCAGATGCGCGAGCGCGACGAGTGGGAAGCAAGCACGGTCAAGGACACCTGCTTCGTCTGGGCGACGGGTGCCCAGGAAGCGCGCGCCATGGTCGAGGTCGAGACCCGCACCCGTCAGTCCGAGGCCAGGACCAGACTGCCCTTCTTCTCGCCCTGGTCGAGCAGCAGTTTCACCTCATGCGAGAAAGTGACGCCGGCAGAGGACGCCAGCCGGTATCCCGCGGGCCTGGTCTTCACCCGAAGCGGCCCGGTCCGCGAAGCGGCGCGATCCGCGCACCGCAAGGAATAGGAGCGGCGAGACGCCGTGTCCCTGACGATCGATCATATCTCGATCGGCGTGCGCAACATCGAAGCCGCCAGGACCTTCTATGACGCCGTGCTGGAGCCGCTCGGCATCAGGCGCCTCTATGACGGGCTCGATTTCGCCGCCTATGGCAAGGACGACAAGGACGATCTCAGCATCCATCAGGGCGGCGAGGCCTGGTGCCCCGATCCCAAGGTCCATATCGCCTTCTGCGCCGGCTCGCGCGAAGCGGTCGAGGCGTTCCACCGCCGGGGTCTCGATGCCGGCGGGCGCGACGACGGGGCGCCCGGCATCCGCGAGGACTATGGCGAGGACTATTTCGCCGCCTTCCTCAGGGACCCGGACGGGCAGCGGATCGAAGCGGTGTGCCGGCTGAAGGAGCAGGCGTGACGAAGAAGGTGCGGGCCTCGGCGAGCGCCGCCTTGTCGGCGGCGACGTCGCCGGGACGATTGGCATAGCCGAGGAGGACGCCGCCGAAATCCATCTTCATGTAGTCGGCGGTGGTCGCGAGCGTGCCGATGAGCGGGCCGGCCCGGCTGCGGTCCTCCTCGGAGAGGGTGGAGACGCCCCACAAAGTCTTGCCCGCCATGCGCGCCCTGAAATCGGCGCCCGGCACGCGCAGCCAGCCGCTCCAGTAATCGAGATAGAGCTTGGCGCTGGCCGGCACGCTGTACCAATAGAGCGGAACCACGAAGACGAGGTCGGTCGCTGAGAGCGTCGCGTCGAAAAGGACGCGCTCATGGCCTTCGGGCTGGGGATAGACGCCGAGCGAATGGCGGATGTCCTCGAAAGGCGGCAACGGCAAGTCCATGAGATGGAGCCATTGCCGCGCCGTGCCGGGGTCGAGGGATTCGGCCGCCTTGCGCGCCAGCCATTCGGTGTTGCCGTCGCGCCGGGCGCTGGCGATCACGAAGGTGAAGCGGCGTTTCGCGGCAGGCATGACGGCGTCCTGGGCCAATGGTCTCTCCCGGTCTTGACGATACCGCTCTTCCTTAAGCCGTCCGGCCGGGGCGACGCAAATGACATCTCCTGATCCTCGGCACCTCAGGGCGAGGATTGTGGATCGACCTATACTCATCTCGCATCTAGAGCGCCGGATGCTAGCCGATCACCACGACGCGGTCGGAGGACAGGACCGACCGTATGAAGTCGGGGACTTCGAGCCCGGCCTTCACCGCGGCCTCGAGGGCCGATTCCGCCGCCCTGACGTCGGCCAGGCGGGTGATCACATGATCGGCCTCGGCGCCGGGGATGATGACGACGCCGTCATTGTCGGCGACGACGATGTCTCCCGAAGAGACCGTCATGCCGCCCATCACGACGGCGAGGCCGACCGTGCCCGGACCGTTGCGCGCCGGGGAGTTGGGCGAGAGGCCGGCGCAACAGACCGGCAGGCCGACGGAAAGGATGCCGGCGAGATCGCGCGCCAGCCCGTCGGTCACCAGGCCCCCGACGCCGCGGTTCCGCGCCATGCCCATGAGCAGGTCGCCGGTCACCGAGGTGCCGGCGAAACCGTCGGTGGCGGCGATGAGGACGTCGCCGGCGCGCGCGGTGGCGAGTGCGGCGAACAGAGCGAGATTGTCCGCCGGTCCGCAGTGGCAGGTGACGGCGGTGCCGACCAGGACGCCGTCCAGCGGCGCCAGAGGCTTGATGCGATGATCGAGCGCCCCGCGCCCCGCCATCGCATCGACCGCATGGCCGGTCGGCGTGCCGGCGAGCGCCGCAAGAGTCTCGGCGGAAGGCCGCGGGAAATCGCGCCGGATGGCGAGAAGGGGAGGATCCTTGATCATCTGTTTCTTCTGGAAGGCGGGTTGAACAACAGGTCGTGCCCGATGTCGGCGAGGCAGGAGAGGCCGCACAGGCCCATGACGCGGTCGATCTCGCGGCGATAGATGTCGAGCATATGCGCGACGCCGGCCTCGCCGGCGACGGCGAGGCCCCAGAGCTGCGGGCGCCCGACGAGACAGGCCCTGGCGCCGAGCGCCAGCGCCTTGACGACGTCGCCGCCGCGCCGGACGCCGCCGTCGAGGAGGACCGGGATGCGGCCGTCCACCGCGGCGACGATGCCGGGGAGCACGTCGAGGCTCGCCGGCGCGCCGTCGAGCTGGCGGCCGCCATGGTTCGACACGATCACTCCGTCGACGCCGTGCCCGACCGCCCGGGCGGCCTCGTCGCGATGGAGGACGCCCTTGAGGATGAGCGGGCCGGTCCACGCCTTGCGCAGCTCCTCGACGTCCTTCCACGACATGGACGCATCGAGCAGCGACGCCATGCGGCCGGCCAGCGTGCGGATGTCGGCGCTCTCGCCCGGGCGCACATAGTTGCCGAAGGTGACGCGCCCGATCTCCGCGCGCATGCGCCATAGCCATCCGGCCTTGAGCGCCATGCCGGCGAGGCCCGAAAGCCCGAAGCGCGGCGGTATGGCGAAGCCGTTGCGGATGTCGCGCTCGCGGTTGCCGAGAAGCTGGTTGTCGATGGTGAGCACGAGCGCGTCATAGCCCGCCGCCGCGGCGCGCCCGGCCAGCTCGCGGGTGAAGCCGCGGTCCTTGTAGATGAAGACCTGCATCCATCGGGGCGCCGTGCTCGCGGCGGCGACGGCCTCGAGCGGCGCGACCGAGCCGTGGCTCAGGCAGAAGGCGGTACCGGCGGCCCCGGCGGCGCGCGCCACAGCGCGCTCGCCGTCCGGCCAGAACAGGCCGGCGAGGCCGGCCGGCCCGACGACCACCGGCAGGCTCAGGCGCTTGCCGAACAGGGTCACCGACAGGTCGCGCTCGGCCGTGCCGGAGAGCGGACGCGGCAGCAACTCGACCGCGCCGAAGGCCAGCTCGTTGCGCCTCAGCGTGCGCTCGTCCTCGGCGCCGCCGTCGGCGAAATCGAAGACCGGCCGCGGCAAGGCGCGTCTCGCCATCAGGCGCATCGCGTCGATGCTGTAGGCGCGGCGCCGCCAGTCCTGCGTCATGCCGCCCCGTCGAGACGGTAGACGTCCATCGCATTGTCGCGAAAGAGCTTGCGCTTCTCCCCGGCGCCGGCGCCCTCGACGACCCAGTCGACGACGTCGACCCATCCGGGATAGGTGCCGGCGAGCCCGAGGACGTGCCAGTCGCCGCCATACATGACGCGGTCGAAGCCGAAGGTGTCGATGGCGTGGGCGATATAGGGCCTGATCTGCTCGCGCGTCCAGCTCGCGTGGTCGGCCTCGGTGACGACGCCCGAGATCTTGCAATGCACGTTGGGCAACTCGGCGAGCTCCTTCATGTGCCGGCGCCAGGGATCGAGGAGGCCGGCCTTGATCCCGGGCTTGCCGATATGGTCGAGCACGAAGCGCACCCCGGGACACCGGCGCACCATCTCGATCACCTTCGGCATCTGATGATGCAGGACGCAGATGTCGAAAGCGAGGTCATGGCGGGCGAGCAGCCCGAGGCCGGCGATGAAGTCGGGACGGATGCAGAAATCGGGGTCGGGCCGGGCCTGGATCAGCCGGCGCACGCCCCGCAGGAGCCCGTGCCGGCGCAGCCGGTCGAGCTCGGGCTCGACCGCGAGGCCGCGCTCTAGGGGAAGGGCCGCCACCATGCCGGCCAGCCGCCGGTCGGTCCGGGCGAGATCGGCGACCCAGCCGGCTTCCTCGATATGCTGCGGGAAGTCGACGTCGACCTCGACGAAGACGAAGCGCTCGATCTCGACCGGCGCCGCGGCCCCGACGAAATCGGCGGGCAGCACCCGGCGGTTCAGCGTCGGCACGCTCTTCGTCCAGCCGTAACCGAAGCGGCCCGGGTCGCAGAGATGCACATGGCTGTCGACGACCGGAAAATCAGGCACGGGGACCTCCCTGCATATAGACGCCGACATCGACATCGAGCACCGCCACAGACATAGCTTGCCGCATCGCGGCACGGGAAGGCAATCGGCGTGATGGCGGTTCCACTCGAAGCCGTCACGCTTCAGCCGCGGCCGAGGAAGCGGTCGAGGACGTTGCGCGTCACCCTGGCGACCATCTCGTCACGGCGCAGAAGGCCAGCCACCCATTCGCAGGTGCCGGCATGGAAGACCTCGCCCCGGCCACGGTGGAAATGGACGATCATGCCGCATCCGCGCTTGGTCGCCGCGACGGCGCGTCATCGGTGGCGCCGGCGAGGACGCCCGCCACGTAGAGCGCGTCCTCGTTGCCGAGGAAGGTCTCGCCCGGCGCGATGGTCGGACCTTCCTCGATGGTCGATGACAGGCCGAGGGCGAGTATCTGCAAGCCCTCGGGCGCGGTCTCGCCCGACGCCACATGGGGCAGGCCGCCGCGTATCTCGTAGTCGAGGCCGTCCACCTCGTAGCCGAAGATGACGGAGGCCGCGCCCAGAACGTCGCCATAATAGAGGCCGGTGCCGTCGAACGCCCAATGCTCCGGCCGGTAGACGGGAAAGCCGCGCGCGCCGCGCGGCGAGCAGCCGGACCAGCCGGCATAGAGGCCGCGCGTCGCATTGAGTCCGAAGGTGAGGGCGCCCGGCCGTCCGATCTCGCTCGCCTCCCAGGACTCCGTCACCAGATGGCGCGGCCCGCTCTTCATGAGCGGATCGTTCTTCGTCGCAAGGTATTTGTGGCAGATCTGCACCGCGCCCTCGCGCTCGAGCCTTATCTGCCACATGAAGTTGCCGGCGAAGCGGGCGATGCGGCCGCCGCGCTCGACATAGGCGTCGATGGCGTCGCGCATCTCCCATGACCAGTATTCGTCATGGCCGACCATGACCAGGCAGCGATAGCCGGAGATGATCGCGGGGCGGAAATGCAGGTCGGTCTGCGAAATGACGTCGACCGCATAGCCCGAAGCCTCGGCCCAGCGCAGGAAATGCCGCTCGTAGCTCGCCCAGCCGGCGGACGCGTATTTCTTGCTGTAGCCATGGGCATAGGCCCATTCCATATGGGGATAGCGAGGCTCGGCCATCATCGCCGGCGGCTCCTGCAATGTCGGACGCGGCGCGTCGGGCGGCAGGGCGGCGAAGCCCCTGGCGAAGGGGCGGTGGATGCTGAGGACGGCGGAGAAGAGATCGCCGCCGGGACCGGCGAAGCCCTGATAGTGGTTCGACCCGCCCCAGTCGTTGTAGGCCGTCCAGGTCGAGGTCGCGGCGACGAGGAGAAGGCGGTCCGATCTGTCCTGCGCCAGGGGAGGGCGCAGGATGAGCAGGTGATCATGCGTGTCGGCGATGCCGCCGGCATCGCGGCATTGCGTGCGCACGATCTCGAACTCGACCGCCACGGGCCAGCCGCAGCCCGCGATAGAGCAGTCCTCCGGAATGGGATGAAGCCTGCCCGGCAAGTCCTTCAGCTCGAGCACGGTCTCCTGCACGAGGCCGTCGCGGATGACGGAGAGATCATAGGCCGGGGCATTGGTGCAGCCATGGAGCCTCACCTTGCCGCCCGGAGCATAGGACTGCGCGTCGGTATAGGACCAGACGCGCAGGCGATCGAGCGCATCGGCGCGCGGGCGCTCGGCATAGTTGCCGAACACGGCCTGCCGCAGCCACGCGGGTGAGGGCGCCGGGGTGCTCGCGGTCATGCACAAGGCCTAACAAATATCCGCTCTCCGCAAAAGTCAGCGAATGCGTTTCCGAGCCGGTCAGCCCATCGTCGGCATGACGAATTCGGAGCCCGCCCTGATGCCGGTCGGCCAGCGCGTCGTGATCGTCTTGAGCCTGGTGTAGAAGCGGATGCCTTCCGGCCCGTGCATGTGGTGATCGCCGAACAGCGAGGACTTCCAGCCGCCGAACGAGTGGAAGGCCATCGGCACCGGGATAGGGACGTTGATCCCGACCATGCCGACCTGGATCTGATGGGCGAATTCGCGCGCGGCGTCGCCGTCGCGGGTGAAGATCGCGGTGCCGTTGCCGAATTCATGCTCGTTGATCATGCGCGCGGCGGTCTCGAAGGAGTCCGCCCGCGAGACGGCGAGCACCGGACCGAAGATCTCGTCCTTGTAGATCTTCATGCCGGTGGTCACATGGTCGAAAAGCGAGCCGCCGAGGAAATAGCCGTTCTCGTAGCCCTGCATGCGGAAGGAGCGGCCGTCGACGACAAGCCTGGCGCCTTCGGCGACCCCGGTGTCGATATAGGACTTCACCCTCTCATAGTGCTGCCGGGTCACCAGCGGACCCATCTCGGCCTCGGGGTCGGTGCCCGGGCCCACCTTGAGGCCGCGGATCCGGGGCTCGAGCCTGGCCACCAGGGCGTCGGCCGTCTTCTCTCCGACCGGCACGGCGACCGAGACCGCCATGCAGCGCTCGCCGGCCGAGCCATAGGCCGCGCCCATCAGGGCGTCGACCGCCTGGTCGAGGTCGGCATCGGGCATGACGATCATGTGGTTCTTGGCGCCGCCCAGCGCCTGGCAGCGCTTGCCGGTCCTGGCCGCGGTCTCATAGATATAGCGCGCGACCGGCGTCGAGCCGACGAAGCTCACCGCGGCGATGTCGCGATGGTGCAGGAGCGCGTCGACGGCGGTCTTGTCGCCGTTGACGACATTGAAGACGCCGTCGGGAAGCCCGGCCTCGGTGAGGAGCCCGGCGAGGATCAGCGCCGCGGACGGATCGCGCTCCGACGGCTTCAGGATGAAGCAGTTGCCGGCGGCGAGCGCCACTGGGAACATCCACATCGGGACCATGGCGGGGAAGTTGAACGGCGTGATGCCGGCGACGACGCCGAGCGGCTGGCGCAGCGAATGGCTGTCGACGCGGGTGCCGACATTCTCGGTGATCTCGCCCTTCAGGAGCTGCGGCGCGCCGGTGGCGAACTCGACGACCTCCATGCCGCGCTGGATCTCGCCCGCCGCGTCGGACAGCACCTTGCCATGCTCCGAGGTGATGACCCGGGCAAGCTCGCCGGTGTGCTCCTCGAGCAGGCGCAGAAATCTGTTGAGGATGCGGGCGCGGCGCAATGGCGTGGTCGCGGACCAGCCGGGGAAGGCCTTGCCCGCGGCGGCGACCGCCTCGTCAACATCGCCGGCCGAGGCCAGAGCGAGCGAACCCGTCTCCTCGCCGGTGGCCGGATTGAAGACGGGCGAGCTTCGGCCGGACCGGCCCTCGACCCGGCGACCGCCGATATAATGCGGGATGCTCTTCACCATCTCATTCCTCCATGTCTGAAATCAGAGGGTCTTATGAGCCGCTGAATGGTGCACAGCAATAAGCAGAATTGCAGCTTCGTTGTGCATATTTTATAGTCGGCGGAAATGGACTGGGACCGCATCCGCATCTTCCTCGCCGTCGCGCGCTCCGGCCAGATCCTGGGCGCGGCGCGGCAGCTCAAGCTGAACCACGCCACGGTCGGCCGGCAGCTGACGGCGCTGGAAGAGGACCTCGGCGCGCGGCTGGTTGAGCGCCAGACCCACGGCTCGCGGTTGACGCCGGCGGGCGAGGCGCTGCTCAGGGCGGCCGAGCGGGTCGAGTCCGAGCTGCTCCAGGCGGGAACGCTGCTGTCGGGCGCCTCCGAGCGGCTCACCGGCACGGTGCGCGTCGGTGCGCCCGACGGTCTCGGCAATTACTTCCTGTCGCGGGCGCTCGGCGCCCTGGCGGCGGAGCATCCGGGGCTGACCATCCAACTCGTGCCGCTGCCGCGCACCTTCTCGCTCAGCCGCCGCGAGGCCGACATAGTCATCACCCTCGACCGGCCGAAGCAGGGACGGCTCATCGTCAGGAAGCTCACCGACTACACGCTCAGCGTCTATGCGGCCCGGAGCTACCTGTCGCGCTCAGGCCCGATCGCGGGACGCGAGGACCTGTCGGGGCATCTGTTCGTCACCCATGTCGAGGATTTCGTCTACAGCCGCGCTCTCGACTATGCCGCCGAGCTCGGCCGGCTGATGCGCCGGCACTATGAATGCGGCAGCGTGGTCGCCCAGATGGAGGCGGTGCGCGCCGGCCACGGCATCGGCATCCTGCACGACTACGCGGCAGGCCAGTTCCCCGAGCTCAGCCGGCTCCTGCCCGAGATCCGCTTCACCCGCACCTACTGGCTGATGTCGCATCCCGACACGCATCACACGAGGCGGGTGGCCGAGGTCCACGAATTCGTGGCGAGGAGCGTGGCCGCGGCCAGGGGGAGCTTCGTCATTTCCTGAAGCCGGATCGCGGTCTCGTCCGCCGCGCTCGATGCATTCGAGAAGCCGACCGTGCCCACGGCGGGTTCAGGCCCGCGCCGCCTTCATGAGCCGGGCCGCAATCAGATTGCGCTGAACCGCAGTCAGCTGGCCATGTTCCCGGGCGAATTCGGGACATTCATGATCAAGTTCCCGACGGAGAGCAGCGAGTTGCTCCGAGTTGAAGTGGCCGGTAGCCATGCCGAAACCTCCCAGACCGTTTTGTAGGTCATTCTATTGAGAGATTTCATAAAGGCGCTTCGAAATGTAGACCTCGCGATCCACGCGCCTGATCCATTCCTTAGGAATGGCCCGGCTCGATTTGCCCATGTAGATCAGGTTCGCGGTGCAGTCGCTGACATGACCGGCGCAGCGGCCGTCAGCGGTGATGATCTGCATTTCCTTGCGAACACGAGCGATTGGATCGTCCTGAAATTTGTCCATCCTTGCCTCCGGCGGGCGTCACGCCCGCGGTCTTGCAATTGACCCTTGAGGGCAGCATAGGCGTCCATTAAGGCGCCGCCTTAACATAGGCGAATCGACAGGCAGGCCGGACATTATTTTTCCGCATGGCCGGGCGCTGACGGTCAGCGGCGTTGGTATATTGTTGCGGCGATTCGGCTCGCCGTCGACGATCAAGTCCCCCGCTACGCAGGTGCCTGACCCGTGAGGTAGGCCGGGTCAAAGCCCGCCACCTTTTTGAGGGCCTCGACATCTGGAATGATGATGCGGGCACCCTCCGAAACGATCAGGCGATTTTGGCGCAGGGCCTGAAGCGTCCGGTTGACATGCACGGTGCTCAAGCCAAAGGCATCGCCCAAGCGCTCCTGAGTTATCGGCAGATCATAGCTGTTGCTGTCTGCCCAGCCGACCGCCTGGAGCCGCAAGAGCATCTCGCACAGCAAATGGGCGATCTGCTCATAGGCCGATCGGCACCCCATGCTGGTCATCCACTCACGCTGTACCGCGGCGTCGACCGCGGTGTCCCACCATAGCGCCCGCGTAAGCCGTGGAAAGCGCTCGGTAATGTCGGCGATCGCTGAATGAGGCACCTTGGCGATTTCGCATTGGCTGAGCGCTTCGATCGAATGATCGATTTCCTTCAGCAGAAAACCCTGCAAGTCGCAGAAATCGCCAGGGACCTGAAGTGAAAGGATTTGCCGCCGACCCCCTGACAGCGTCTTGATCCTGCCGGCAAACCCTGAAGTTACGAGACAGCTTTCGGGCGGACTCATCCCCTGAGCTGCGATCTCCTGGCCCGGTCCATATTTATGGAGATGCATGACGATACGCTTGAGAAATGCCTTTTCGGCTTCGGAGACCTGTCCATAACGCTGGATCTTGGCCAGAAACGCGGTGATCAAAGGGCAGCCTCCTCACCCGGACCGGGAGCCTCAACGCCGCTTAAACGGGCGGTTCATGCTCAATATCGAAGACAAGAACGATCCTGAGTATGCGCTTTGATAGCGCATCTCTCACCTCGACCGCAAACTCGCGCTTCTTCATGCTGCTGGAAAGCACATCGCGGGCAAGATCCGCCAGACTGCGTGCCGCCTCTCTCTTGGCATCTTCGATACCTGGCAGTTCGAGCCCCACCTCATCAGATATGACATGGCCGTCTTCACAGGTGTCGAAAAAGTAATGAGGCATCCTCCGAAACCGGCGGACTCCGGGGAAGTTCCTATAAGTGCCGCCATTGCCCGTCCTATCGGACTATCAATCCGCTGTCTCCTTCCGCAAATGGGCGATGAGCGCCATCAGCCGGCGGTCGCGCCAGGCCGAGCGGCGGGGCAGATCCGCCTGCGGCAGGGCTCGGCGGCGCTCTGCTTTCACCCGTTCGATCAACTCGGCCGGCCAGGGCCGCGGATCGGCGCGCGAGCGCGCGATGCGGTGATAGAGCGGTCCCAGCCGCCGGGCATAGTCGTCGACGCCGCCCGGCGCATTGAGGTCGATGGTCTCGAAAGGGCCCATGAAGGACCAGCGGTAGCCGAGACCATGCGAGACCGTGCGGTCGATGTCGGCGGTGCTCGCCAGGCCTTCGTCGAAGATGGCCCAGGCCTCGTTGAGGAGAGCGCCCTGCAGGCGGTTGAGAATGAAGCCCTCGATCTCGCGGCTGACGACGATGGGCGCCTGGCCGAGCCGCTCCATCTCGCTTCTGAGCCAGGGCAGGATCTCGGGCTCGGTCCAGGGCGCCGGCACCAGTTCGACAAGCGGGACGAGATGCGGCGGGTTGACCGGATGGGCGATGAGGAAACGTCCGCGACGGCGCGCCTTCTCCGTGAAGGCCGACGCCGGTATGCCGGAGCTCGAGCTGCCGCACACCGCATCCGCCCGCAGATGCTCGCCGATGGCGAGGCAGACCGCGGTCTTGACGTCGACTCGCTCGAAGACGGATTCCTGCACATAGTCGGCCTCGCGCACCGCATCGGCGAGGCTCTCCGCCAGGGTGACGCGGCCCGCGATCGCCTCGACGTCCTCCCCGATGAGGCCATAGCCGCGCATGTCCGTGAGCGAGGCGCGGATGCGCCCCGGGGCGGAGCGGCGGACGTCCTCGTCGGCATCGAAGAGGCGGACCTGAAGGCCCGCCTTCGCGAAGACGATCGCCCAGCCCGATCCCACCAGCCCGCCGCCGACCACGGCGACGCTCCTTATCCTCTCCATCAGCGGACCCGCGATTTCTCGCCGTCGGCGAGGCAGATCTCGGTGATCCGCAGGCCGTCGCCGGTGATGCGGGACGGAAACGAGTCCTTCAGTCGTTCCTCGTGAATGGGGATCACGCGGTGCGCGTCATAGCCCGTCTGCTTCATCATGGCCTCCGTCGCCATCACGAGATTCTCCTGGCTGCCGACCGCGAGGCCGACCGGCACATACATGGAGTCCACGTCGACGGCGTCGCCGGGGCCTTTCAGGTTGTCGAACACATAGACGAGGTCCCCGGCCAGGACCCAGGTGTCGGACGATTCATGCTTGCCGTCATTGCGCACGGCCACCCACATCGATCCGAAAGTGTGGCTGTCATAGGCGACGTGAAGATCGATGCCGGGCAGCACGTCGCTGCGCGGCCCGTCGATGCAGACCAGGCGCTTCTGGCGCGCCAGATCGACGCCGCGCACGATGTCGCCCGGATCGACGGCCACCATCATCCAGCGCAGGCGGTCGGGCAGAGACATGGCCCAGGTCCATTTGGCGATCTCGCGCTCCTGGATGAAGAACCTGGCCTTCGGGAAATCCTCGACATTGCCGAAATGATCGAAATGGGCATGGGTGATGAACACCGTGTCGACGTCCTCGGGCTTCAGGCCCACTCCGGCGAGGACCGTCTTCGGCGAGCGCCAGTTCTCCACTCCGAACTTGTCGCCCAGATGCTTGCCGTAGTCCTTGTCGTTGTAGCCGACGTCGACCATGGCGACATGGCCGTTGCCCTTGATGAGGGCGTAGCAATAGGGAAGCTTCACATAGCCCTGATTGTGCGCGCCATAGAGCACGCCGCTCTTGTGGTACTTGCTGACGAAGGAATATTCGAGAACCCAGATCGAGTATTGTCCCATTGTCTTCTCCCAGTTTGGCGTGACCTGTCGTTCAGTGGCGCCCGGCTCCGCAGTTGCAGCAGGCATGGCGGAAATCGACCATCATCAGCCCAAAGCGGCTGTCCGATGCCGACTGCAGGTGGCGATAGGCGGCGGAGAGGGCGGCGAGAGCCGCGGCGAGGTTCACGGGCGCCGATCTCGCGGCGAGGTCTGAGAGCGCCTTCAGGCCGATGCCCGTCAGCCGCGACGTCTCCCGCAGCCGGTCGAGGTGCGCCGCAAGCCGGGCCGGTGCGGCGGCGGCGGCGAGGCGCTCCTCGGTCTCGCGCCAGGCTTCCCCGGCAATCGCCAGCGACGGCAGGTCGGCGACCTCGCGCCTGCCGCTCGCTTCCGCGATGACCAGGAGGCCGGCCGTCAGCCCGATCACGCGCTTGAGCGCGTCATAGATGCGTCTCGCCTCGAGAGCGTAGGCGACCACGGCGTCGTCGGCGGCCAGCATACCGGCGGCGACGTCGCCCGGGGACGCTTCGTCCCTGAGACTTGCGCAATCCGGACGGTGGATGGCCGAGACCTGATCGAGAAGCGACCATGATTCATGCTGCGTTGCCATCGGCGGCCCTCGTCGTGCTGCGTTCGATCAACCGGCCCGGAATGCGCTTCGCCGCCGGCTCCTGGTCGCCGTCGCGGGACAGCGAGAGGGCAAGGTCGACCGTGCTCCGGATCATCAGATCGACCGGCTGGCGCATCGTGGTGAGCGCGTGCGAGGGCCATGAGGCCATCGCGATGTCGTCGAAGCCGACGACGGAGAGATCTTTCGGGATCCGGAGGCCCAGCTCGCGCCGCGCCGCATCCATGGCGCCGATGGCCAGGATGTCGTTGGCGCAGAAGAGAGCATCGGGGCGCGGGGCCTGCCGCAGCAAGGCGAGCGCGCTCGCATAGCCGTCCTCATAGGTGAAGGCGCGGCCCTCCGTGCTGACCGGCAGGGGCAGTCCGCGCTCGCGGCAGCGCTCGCTGAAGCCCTCCCAGCGCTCGACATTGGTCGAAGCGTCGGGCCGGCCGGCGATGAAGGCGAGCCGGCCGTGGCCGAGCCCGATGAGGTGGTCGGCGACGACGCGCCCGCCGAGCGTGTTGTCGCAGGTCACTGAGAAGGAATGCGTGTCGGATGCGTGGCGATTGAAGAAGACGACCGGCGTTCCCGCCTGCCGGCAGGCGGCGGACGCTTCCGACGACAGCGTCGCCGCCAGGATGATCACCACATCCGGATGATAGGAGAGGAGGACTTTCACCGCGTCGTCCTCGGGGCGCGCCGGGTTGGTGACGACCAGCATGACGTTGAAATCGATGGCCTGGATGCTCTCGGTAAGGCTCGTCAGCACCTCCGGATAGAACGGGTTGGTGATGTCCGAGACGACCACGCCGATGATGCGGCTGCTCTTGGTGATGAGCCCGCGCGCCAGCGGATTGGGATGGTAGCCGATCTGGGCGGCGTGCTTGAGGACCCGCTCCCGGGTCTCAGGCGCGATGACCGCATCGTTGTAGAAGGCCCGCGACACGGTCGAGACCGACATGCCGAGCTCGCGCGCGAGGTCCTTCACCGTCACGCGTGGCTTCCTGATCCTGCCGATGTCAGCCATTGCCGCAGCCCTGCTTCATGCCGCCCCTCACCAGGCGCCATTCCCCTCACGCGGCATTGCGTCCGCCATAGCGCCGGACGCGTATATTGGCCTGTTCCGCATGGGCGACAAAGCCTTCCAGCATGCACAGGCGCGAACAATATTCGCCGACCATCGCGCTGGCTTCGTCGGTCAGCACCTTCTGGTAGGTGCAGGTCTTGAGGAACTTGCCCACCCACAGGCCGCCGGTATAGCGGGCCGCCTTCTTGGTCGGCAGCGTATGGTTGGTGCCGATCACCTTGTCGCCGAAGGCCACATTGGTGCGGGGGCCGAGGAAGAGGGCGCCGTAGTTGGTCATGTTCTGGAGGAAATAATCGGGGTCACGGGTCATCACCTGGACATGCTCGGAGGCGATGCGGTCGGCCTCGCGGACCATCTCGGCGTCGTCATCGCACACGATGACCTCGCCGAAGTCGGCCCAGGCCTTGCCGGCGAGGTCGGCGGTGGGCAGCGACTTGAGCTGCCGCTCCACCTCGGCCATGGTGGCGCGGGCGAGCTTCTCCGACGTCGTCAGGAGGACCGCCGGCGAGGTCGGGCCATGCTCGGCCTGGCCGAGCAGGTCGGTGGCGCAGAGCTCGCCGTCGACGCTGTCGTCGGCGATGACCAGCGTTTCCGTGGGGCCGGCGAAGAGGTCGATGCCGACGCGCCCGAAGAGCTGGCGCTTGGCTTCGGCCACGAAGGCGTTGCCGGGACCGACCAGCATGTCGACCGGCGCTATCGTTTCGGTGCCCAGTGCCATGGCGGCCACCGCCTGCACGCCGCCCAGGACGTAGATCTCGTCGGCGCCGCCCAGATGCATGGCCGCGACGATGGCGGGATGGGGGCCGCCCTTGAAGGGGGGGGCGCAGGCGGCGATGCGCTTCACGCCCGCGACGCGCGCCGTCACCACGCTCATATGGGCGGAGGCGACCATGGGATATTTGCCGCCGGGCACATAGCAGCCGATGGCGTTCACCGGGATGTTCCTGTGGCCGAGCACCACGCCCGGCAGCGTCTCGACCTCGACGTCCCTGATGGCGTCGCGCTGATGCTGCGCGAAATTGCGCACTTGCGTCTGCGCGAAGCGGATATCGTCGAGGTCGCGCTTCGAAACCTGCGACATGGCGGCTTCGACCTCGCGCTCCGACAGCCGGAAGCGTGGCGGCGACCATTTGTCGAAACGCTCGGAAAGCGCGCGGACCGCCGCGTCGCCGCGCTCTTCCACATCGGCAAGAATGGCCTCGACGGTTGCGCGCGTGCGCTCGTCCGCGGCCTTGACGGCGCTCGCATCCTGTCCACGTTTCAAATACTTCGCCATGATCGATCCTCATAAAGTCCGGAAGCCGGGCGGCGACGCGCCGCCCGGCATTTCTTGTGGAAGCCTACGGGTTGACCTTGGGCTCGACTTTCGTGAGCTTGTAGAGATCGGGCGGGGCTTCGCATTTCTGGCAGTTGATGCCGGGCTCGTTGGCCGCCTGCGGAACGTCGGCCGGCAGGGGCTGGATGGTGGCGCCGGGCGTGGCCTTGCCTTCGAGCGCCGACTGCAGCGTCAGCTCGGGCAGGAGCGTCGGGCTGAACACCTCGGTCACGAAGGACGTCGGGACGACGCCTTCGGGGAAGGTGTTGCAGCCGTCCTCGAAGGTCTGGCCCTTGCACAGCTTGATGGCGTCGGCGGGAACCCAGGGCAGCGGATATTCGATGTTGCCCGGCTCGAGCTTACGCTTGCCGGTAAGCACTTCCATCATCAGCTTGAAGGCGTAGCCCGAGGTCGCCGGGGGCGAGCCCGCGGAGACGCCGGTGAGCCCGCGCTTCTGGAAGTCGGGATTGGCGAGCGCCAGGCGGAAGCCGTTGGAGTTCTCGCCGGTCATCGGGACGAGCTTGTTGCCCTTGTCCATGAGCGCCAGGATCGCGCCATATTCGCCGGCCTGCGCCCAGATGCCGTCGACATCGGGATGGGCCGCGAGCGCCTTCGCCGTCTCCTGCTGGGTCGTGCGGTCGTCCCAGTAGGAGTAGTATTCCGCCACCACCTCGATGCCGGGATACTTGTTGAAGATCGACATGGCGCCGTCGGTGTGGCGCTTGTCGACGGAGTTGCCCGGAACGCCGCGGCTCAGGAAGATCTTGCCCTTGCCGTTCAGCGCGTTCACCAGAGCCTGCGCAGTGTTCTCGCCGAAGCCGGCGGTTATGTAGCTGACGTTGTAGGCGCAGGGCTCGGTCACCGTCGCGTCGTACATGAAGAACTTCACGCCCTTCTCGCAGCCGCGCTTGACGATGCGGTTGAGGGCGGTGGAGGAGATCGGGAAGCTGATGATGCCGTCGGCGCCGGCGTCGATCATGCTCTCATAGGCGGCGATCTGGGCCTGCGGATCGGTGCCGGAGATGACTTCCTTCAGCTCCACCGTCTCGTTGTAGGGCGGCGTCTGCGCCAGCGCCTTGACGATGTTGGCGGCCTCGGACTGCCAGCTGTTGCCGCTGTAGCTCAGGCTCAGATAGATCTTGTATTTCTTGTCCTGCGCCGTTGCCGGACTGCCGAGAACGGCCGTGCCGAGGAGTGCCGCGCAGAGCGCTGCGCCGCATGTCCTTAGGGCTGTCTTCCAAGACGTCATGAACTTCCTCCCGTTTCGGAGCCGCCTGTTGATGAGAACGTTCCCACTCGCGAACGTCCGGCCGGCCAGCGCGGGCGGCTGCTACCGCGCTGTCCAGTTCCGCAGTCTTGCGAAAGTGTTTTCCCTCAAGAGAAGCAATGCGATCAGAATGATCGAGCCTTCGATCACCGTGCGCCACCCCTGCGGGATGCCGAGCGCGGCGATGATGGTGCCGATCGTGGTCAGGAGCAGGGCGCCGCCGACGGTCGCGACGAAGCTGCCGCTGCCGCCGAGGATCGAGGAGCCGCCGATCACCACGGCCGCGATGCTCGGCAGGAGATAGCTGTCGCCCATGCGCAGGGTGGCGCCGTTCGAGTAGCCGGCCAGCATCATGCCGGCAAAGCCCGCCGCGACGGCGCTCGCCATATAGGCGAGAACGACCGAGCGGGTGACGGCGAGGCCGGCGATATGAGCGGCGAGCGGATTGGAGCCGATGGCGTAGAGCCGGCGGCCGAAGGCGGTCCGGCCCTGGAGGCCGGCGGCGGCGATGGCGAACAGCACGACGAAGATCAGGATGACCGGAATGCCGGCGACGCTCGACTTCATCAGGTCGATGAAGACCGGAGGTGCGGCGCCGCGCGGCGTCCCGCTGGTATAGCCGAGCGCGACCGAGGCGACGATGATGCCGGTGGCCATGGTCATGATGAAGGGCGGGATCCCGAGGAGCGCCACGCCGAGGCCGCTCAGCGCGCCGATGGCCGCGCAGACCGCGAGGATCACCGGGATGAGGTACCAGGCGCCGTCGGCGCCGCCGGCCCACATGGTGGTCAGCACGCCGCCCAGCGTGATGAGAGAGGCGATGGAGAGATCGAGCCCGCCCACCAGGATGACGAGCCCCTGGCCGAAGGCCACGACGATGAGGAACGAGGCGAGGGTGATGACCGTGTAGACCTGGCTCCACGACCCGAGAGCCGGGCTCACGAAGCGCGAGGCGAAGAGCAGCGCCACGCACAGCCCGAAGATGCACAGGACGGTGATGGTCTCGGGCCGCAAACGCGCGGTGCGGCGCAGATCCTCGCCCGCCTCGACATCGGAAAGACGCATGGGCGTTTCGTTCATCATGCCCCTCTCCGGCCGAGGAGCCAGGTGACGGCGACGCCGAAAATGATCGCGAGGATGAGCACCGCGCCCTGGAAGATCCCGGTATAGAAGGACGAGACGCCGCCCGAGAAGAGGACCTTCTGCAAGAGCATCAGGACGGCGGCGCCGATGATGCTGCCGACGAGGCCGCCGCGCCCGCCGGACAGCGAGGTTCCGCCGAGCGCCACGGCGGCGAAGGTCAGCATCAGGAACGACGTGCCGCTGTTGGGGTCGCCTGTCGCCGTCTGCGCGCTCAGCATGTAGCCGGCGAGGCCGTAGAGCATGCCGGCGCCGACAAAGGCGATGAAGCGCGTGCGCGTCACCGCGACGCCGGAGAGCGAGGCGGCCGTCTCGTCGGCGCCGACGACATAGAGGGCAAGGCCCGTATTGGTGCGGCGCAGGGCGAACCACAGCACGACGACCGCCAGCACGATCAGGCCCGAGATCGGGATGACGCCGAAGAGCGTGTCGGTCAGCTCGTAGCTGACGAAATCGGCGACGGTGCCGCCGGGCGCGTCGAGGATCACCAGCGCCAGTCCCTGGCAGATGATCATGGTGCCGAGCGTCGCGGCGATCGACTGCAGGCGCAGCACCGCCACGAGATAGCCGTTCACCGTGCCCACGCAGCCGCCGATGCCGAGACAGATGGCGAGGCTCAGAAGCGCGCCCTGCGGGCCTTCGAAGGGATAGGCGGCCATCACCACATTGGTCAGAGAGGTCACGCCGGCGACGGAAAGGTCGAAGCCGCGGGTCAGCACCACCAGCGTCTCGCCGGCCGCGGCGAGCGCCAGGGGTGTCGCATTGTTGACCAGGCTCGCGAAGGAATAGGCCGAGAGCGCGCCGGGCTGCCATGCCGCATAGAGGGCATAGAGGATGACATAGAGGAGGGCGACGATGCCGGCCCCGCTGGTCAGCGCCCGCCTCGCGCGCATCGCGGCCGGCAGGTCGAGCCGGCGGGAAGAGAGCGCGGCCGTGCTCATGCGACCTCCCGGACGGACGATCCCTCGCGCCCGGCGGCGCGGTGGCCGGTCAGGGCGGCGACCAGGGATTGCTCCTCGATCTCGCCGCCTTCGAGCGTCGCGAAGATCCGCGCGCCATAGACGATGATGCAGCGGTCGGCGAGCCTGACGATCTCGGGCAGCTCCGACGAAAAGAGGAGGACCGAGCCGCCGGCTTCGGCAAACTTGCGGATCGCCGCGTAGATCGCCTGCTTGGTGCCGACATCCACCCCGCGGGTGGGATCGTAGAGGAGAAGGGTGCGGGCGCCGGTCGAGAGAGCGCGCGCGAGAAGCGCCTTCTGCTGGTTGCCGCCGGACAGCTCGCCGATGCGGAAATCGATGTAGCGCTCGGCCAGCTCGACGGCCTTGGCCGGGCGCGATGCCGCCCGGCGCTCCATCGACGGCCATACGAGGCCGGCCCGGCCCACCTGCCCGATGATCGGCAGGACGATGTTTCCGGCCGTGCTGATGCCGGGGAAGATCCCTTCGGTCTTGCGCTCCTCGGGCAGGTAGCTCAAGCCCGCGGCCTGCGCATCGCGCGGCCCCCTCAGGCGGAGCGCGCGGCCGTCGACCCTGATCTCGCCGCCCGTGGCCGGCTGCAGCCCGGCCAAGGTGAGGAACAGCTCGCGCTGGCCCTGGCCTTCGAGCGCCGCGACGCCGAGGATCTCGCCGCGCGCGAGGCTGAAGGATATGTCGCGCAGCCGGCTGCCGCAGAGGCCTACGGCCTCGAGCGCCGGCTGGCCGGACGCGGACGGACGATCGGCCCGGCGCGCGACGCTCGCCTGCGAGCGGCCGACCATCATCTCGAAGATGTCGGCGTCGGTCGCCTGGGCGAGCTCGACGCTGGCGACGGAATGCCCGTTGCGCAGGACGGTGGCGCGCTGGCAGAGGGCGCGCACTTCCGCCAGGCGGTGCGAGATATAGAGGATGGCGGTGTCGCGCCGGGTGGCCTCGCGGATCAGCGAGAACAGCCAGTCGGTTTCGGAAAGGGCGGCGGTGGGCTCGTCGAGCACCAGCACCTTCGTCGCATGGAGCAGCGCGCGCACGATCTCGAGGCGCTGGCGCTCGGCGAGCGAGAGCTCGGTGATCAGCTGGAAAGGCTGGATGGAGGTCAGACCGTAACGGTCGAGGACCTGCGCCGCTTCCTGCGCGGTCCGGCGCGCCGAGACGAAGCCCAGGGCATTGCGCTTCATCGCCGGCATGAGGAGCGCCTGGGCCACGGTCAGGTTGGGCGCGAGGCTCAATTCCTGGAAGGCGGTGGCGACGCCGGCGGCGCGCGCCGCGACGATGCCGTCGGGCGCATAGGGACGGCCGTCGAGCAGCATGTGACCGCTGTCCGGCCGGACGACGCCGCTGAGGATCTTGACCAGGGTGGACTTGCCGGCACCGTTCTCGCCGAGAAGAGCGTGAACCTCGCCGGGCCTGAGGTCGAGGGAGACGCCTTCGAGCGCGACCGTCGGACCATAGGTCTTGGTGACGGATGCGACGGCCAGGCCTGTCTGAGCGGGATCGCTCACAAAATCCTCCCGTGGACGTTTCTCGTTTTATCGGCTATTTATGAGAACGTTCTCTGAGAACCTTCTCATTCCTCCTTGCCGATGTCAACGCCTACCCGCGGAGCGCCCGCGACATCGACCCAGCCGGACAGCAAGCCATGGAAAAACATGAAAAAAATTCTCTCCCGCTGATTCCCTCATTCAGGCTGGACGGCAGAACGGCGCTGGTGAGCGGGGCCGGGCGGGGGCTCGGCGCCGCCATTGCCGCTGCCCTTGCCGAGGCGGGCGCACATGTGATCGCCGCGGCCCGCAGCGCAGGCGAGGTCGCGGCCCTTGCCTCGGCGCTGCGCGATCGCGGCGGCTCGGCGGAGGCGCTTGTCCTGGACGTCACCGACGGCGCGGCGGTCGGGAGGGAGCTCGCCCGCCGTCCGCCGGTCGACATCCTCGTCAACAATGCCGGGACCAACCGGCCGAAGCCGCTCGTCGAGGTGAGCGAGGCGGATTATGACGCGGTGGCCGGCCTCAATCTCAAGGCGGTCTTCTTCCTGACCCAGGCGGTGGTCCGCCGCCTGCTGGCCGAGGGACGCGCCGGCAGCATCGTCAACATCTCATCGCAGATGGGCCATGTGGGTGCGGCCAACCGCGTGCTCTATTGCAGCACCAAGCACGGGCTCGAGGGCTTCACCAAGGCGCTCGCCGTCGAGCTCGCGCCCACGGGCATCCGTGTGAACTCCATCGCGCCGACCTTCATCGAGACGCCGATGACGCGGCCCTATTTCGAGAACGCCGAGTTTCGCGCCGAGGTGCTGCGCAACATCAGGCTCGGCCGTATCGGCGTGCCCCAGGACATCATGGGCGCCGTGGTGTTCCTCGCCTCCGACGCATCGGCGCTGGTGACGGGCTCCTCACTCAAGGTCGATGGCGGCTGGACGGCGGCGTGACGAAGCGGGCAGCGCCGCCCGGGTCAGGCCGCAACCTCGGGCGTCGGTATCTTCTCGACGGCTTTGGCCAGCCTCCGGCGGGCGTCCCAAAGGTCCACTGCCTGCTGCATGCCGAGCCAGAGCTCAGGGCCATTGCCGCAGAACTTGCCGAGCCTGACGGCCATGTCCGGGGTGATGGACGCCTTCTCGCTCACGATCCGATGAAGCGTCTGCCGGGTGATGCCAAGCGCATCCGCGGCATCGGCCACCGGCATCTTCAGTGCCGGCAGAACCGTATTGCGGAGCACGGCTCCGGGGTGAGTAGGGCGCCGGGCCCGGTTGGGGGTACCAGTCATTTTGTGACCCTCCATGGTCTATCCGACTTTCGTCAGTGGTATTGTTCGAAATCGACTCTTGCGGCATCCCTGCCGTCGAACTCGAAGGTTATGCACCACGGTCCATTGACATGGACAGCGTAGCGGGCAGGCTCGAAGCCTCTCAAGGGATGGAAGTCATAGCCGGGGACGTTCATGGCTGCCGGGAAGAGAGCGACATCCAGAGCGTCCAGGCGTTCCATGATCCGCTCATGAAATCGTTTGTCGATCTTGGCGGTCGTGCCCCTCTCAAACAGATCCTTGAGGCCCTTGTGTTTCCAGCTCTTGATCACGAAACGTATTGTAGCGTCACGAATTACAAATGTAAATAGTAAAGCGACAAGTTACAACAACTCCCGGGGATTGAGCGTTTTTTGTTGTGGCGGGTTCTATGGCGGCGAACATATCTGCCTTGTCTTCAATCAACTGGCGAAGGCCCTGGGAGGCCCGCATCGGCGCTGGTGACGGGCTCCTCGCTCAGGGTCGACGGCGGCTGGACGGCGGCGTGACGAGGGACGGGCGGCGACGCCGGCAGGACGTTGCGCATGGATGTTGCCGTTTGCGCTTTATCGTGTTCATCACATAAAGATATTTTATTAGCTGATTCCGATATTGATTTCTTATCGGAGATAGATCATAATGCCCGCATGGCGAACCTTGCCCGCAGCCCGCGACAAATTGGCAGTCTCGTCAGGCGCGCCCGCAAGCGGCGCGGCTGGAGCCAGACGCGGCTCGGCGCGAAGGCCGGACTGCGGCAGGAGACGATCTCCCTGATCGAAACCGGAAATCCCGCGGCGAGGCTCGACACGATCATGGCGGTGCTCGCGGCACTCGATCTCGAGTTCCGGGTCGGCGAGCGGTCGAAAGGAGCCGCCATCGAGGATATCTTCTGATGCCGCGCCGCCGCAGACATGCGCCGCTGCGCCTCTACCTCAACCATCGGCTTGTCGGCCATCTGGCGAAGGAGCCCGGCGGGGCAACCAGCTTCAGTTACGACGAGAGCTGGCTTGCCTGGGCGAACGCCATTCCCGTCTCGCTCTCGCTGCCCCTGCGGGAGGATGCCTATCGCGGCGCGCCGGTCGCGGCGGTTCTCGAGAACCTGCTGCCGGATTCGGAGGCCCTGCGCCGCCGGATCGCCGAGAGGGTCGGCGCCGAAGGAAGCGACGCGTACAGCCTGCTGTCGGCTATCGGCCGGGACTGCGTCGGCGCGCTCCAGTTCGTCGCCGACGACGAGGCTCCCGACAAGGATGCCGGCATCGAAGGCGAACCGGTCGACGACGAGGCGATCGAAAAGCTCCTCCGGGGTCTCGCGCAGGCGCCCCTCGGCCTGAGCAGGGACGACGGTTTCCGAATCTCGGTGGCCGGCGCGCAGGAGAAGACAGCCCTGCTCTGGGATGGCAAGCGCTGGCGCAAGCCGCTTGGAACGACACCGACGACGCACATCTTCAAGCCCCGGATCGGCGAGTTGCCGAACGGCATCGATCTCTCGCACAGCGTCGAGAACGAGTTCTATTGCCTGCGGCTGATGGCGGCCTTCGGCATGGCGGTGAACACAGCGACGATCGAAACCTTCGGAAAGACCAGGGCGCTGGTCGTCGAACGCTTCGACCGGCGCTGGACAAAGGACGGGCGCTTGCTGCGCCTGCCACAGGAGGATTGCTGTCAGGCCCTTTCCGTCCCGCCGGGCAGGAAGTACCAGAGCGACGGTGGTCCCGGACTTGTCCAGATCCTGGAGCTGCTTCGGGGCAGCGATAGGCCCGACGAGGATCGGAAGACGGTGTTCAAGGCGCAGATCCTCTTCTGGCTCATCGGCGCGACCGACGGCCACGCCAAGAATTTCAGCATCTTCCTGGAACCGGGCGGCGCCTTCAGCCTGACGCCGCTATACGATGTCCTGACGACGCAGCCCAGCCTCGACGCGCGCCGGATCGAGCGCAAGCGGATGAAGCTTGCGATGTCCGTCGGCGAGCGGAATCACTATCGGATAGATGGCATCAGCGGCCGCCATTTCCTGCAGACGGCGGCAGCGGCAGGCCTGCCGAAGACGATGGCGCGGGAGGCGATCGAGGAGATCGCGGCAGCGACGGAGGGCGCGCTGGAGCGGGCGCGGCACGAGCTCCCCCGCGGATTTCCAGCGGTCATTCCCGCCTCGGTCGCGAAAGCCGCCCGAAGCCGGGCCGCCTTGCTGGCCTCTGCGACATGAGCCGGAAGCGAAAACTGGAGCGAGACCAGATGAGAAGGTCAGAAAGTTGGAAAAATGGTGGGCGGTACATGGATCGAACATGTGACCTCCACGATGTCAACGTCGACTTCGCCCGGCGCGCCCGCCAAGTCAGGCCGCATTCTCAGCCACAGGCTGGATACGGTCGAGCGTCTTTGCGAGCTGGGCGGCCGACAAGCGCAACTCGTACTCGGTCTGCAGGTTCAGCCAGAACTGCGGCGTGGTCCGGAAATACCGGCCCAGGCGGTGCGCCGTGTCGGCGGTGACGGCAGTTTCCTCCCGCTCGATGCGCTCAATGCGGGTACGGGGAACGTCCACAGCCTTGGCGACGGCATAGGCGGTAAGGCCGAGGGGCTTCATAAATTCCTCGCGCAGCACTTCGCCCGGATGCATGGGCACTTCTTTCTTGGTCATCGGTTGCGGCCCTCCATGGCCTAGCGGTAGTCGCAAATCTCCACTTCCCCGGCTCCGTCGCCTGACCACTTGAAGCAGACGCGGAACTGGTCGTTGATCCTGATCGAATGCTGCCCCGCCCGGTCACCCTTCAGGGCTTCCAACCGGTTGGCGGGCGGCGATCTCAGGTCATCGAGCTTCACCGCTGCATGGACCATCATGAGCTTGCGGCGGGCGATCTTGAAAAGGTCAGACGGAAAACCTTTGCCGGGCTTCTCATCGTTGAAGACCTTCTCGGAGACTGCGTCCTTGAAGCTCTTGATCATGGCAACATTGGTATCATATAGAGATACTAGTGTCAAGGTATGATACTAAGATGACCGTGTCAGATATGAACGAACCGCCGGCTACAGCTCGACTTGGTCCTCTGGCTTGCCGGCCGCGTTTCCGCCAAGTCTCCGCCAAAACGCGCTTAGGACCTCCGATTGCCGAGGCAGCTCGAATTTCCAGGAACTTGATGTTGCCGAGAAAACAAATGGTGGGCGGTACATGGATCGAACATGTGACCCCCACGATGTCAACGTGGTGCTCTACCGCTGAGCTAACCGCCCATACCATATGTCCGAGTGGGCCTCGCTATATCGGGAAGCGGGGCCGAGCGCAAGCCTCGAGAACGGGCCGCTCAGGCGGCCATCATGCGGTCGACCTCGGCCACGAGCTCGCGCAGGTGGAAAGGCTTGGAGAGCACCTTGGCCTCCTTGGGGGCGCGCGAGTCGGGATGCAGCGCCACGGCGGCGAAGCCGGTGATGAACATGATCTTGAGAGAAGGGTCGAGCTCGGCCGCCCGCCGCGCCAGCTCGATGCCGTCCATCTCGGGCATGACGATATCGGTGAGGAGCAGGTCGAAGGTGGTCTGCTTGATCTCCTCGAAAGCGCTCGCCCCCTCGCCGAAGGACACGACGGCATGGCCGGCGCGCTCCAGTGCCCGCACCAGGAAGCGGCGCATATCCTCGTCGTCCTCAGCCAAAATGATCCTGGCCATGCTCCCCGGGCCTGCGGCTCTTTCACCAGTCTTTCGTCTCGAGCCTGCCAGCCTAGGCCGGACAGGTAAATGTCCTATAAAGCGCGTCTTGCTTGTGGACAACGGCGCTTTTGACCGTAATACTGACGGCCATGACGCCAGAAGGAGCCATGCGAATTGGGCAAATCCGCTGAGATGGAGCCGTTCGCCATCCTTGCCCCGCGCCAATGGACAAGGCCGGCGATCTTCAACTCACCTCACAGCGGACGCCTCTATCCGGAAGATTTCCTCGCCGCCTCGCGCCTCAACCCGCATGCTCTGCGAAAATCGGAAGACTGCTATATCGACGAGCTCTTCGCCTTCGTCGCCGAGCTCGGCTCGCCCTTGCTCCATGCCCATTTCCCGCGCGCCTATCTCGATGTGAACCGCGAACCCTACGAGCTCGATCCGCGCATGTTCCGCGAGGAGCTGCCGGGCTTCGCCAATGTCTCGTCCATGCGGGTGGCGGGCGGGCTCGGCACCATTCCCCGCATCGTCAGCGAGGGCGACGAAATCTACCGGGGCCCGCTGCGGCTCGGCGAGGCCATCGCGCGCATCGAGACGATCTACAGGCCCTATCATCGCACCCTCGCCGACCTCATCGGCCGGGCACGCGACGCCTTCGGCTATGCGCTGCTCGTCGACTGCCATTCCATGCCGTCCACCGCCTGCTCGCATGTGACGCCCGCGCAGATGGGGCGTGTGGACATCGTGATCGGCGACCGCCATGGCGTGGCCTGCGCCGACGAGATCGTCGCCACGCTCGAAGAGCTGATGCGCAGCCAGGGCCTGAGGACCTTGCGCAACAAGCCCTATTCCGGCGGCTTCATCACGCAGAATTACGGCTCGCCGGCGCATCAGAGGCACGCGCTGCAGATCGAGATCAATCGGGCATTGTATCTCGACGAGCGCACACTCGAGCGCGGCCGCGGCTTCGCCGCCGTCAAGCTCACCTTGCGCCGGGTCTTCGCCGGGCTGCTCGCGGCCTTGCCCGACATCATGCAGCCGCGCCGCCAGGCGGCCGAATAGGAGCAGAGAGGACCCGGTGAAGGCCTGAGAAGAAAAAAGGCCGGTGTCACTTTCGTGAACCGGCCCAAGTCTAGGGAGGAAACGCCCAGGAAGGGCATGCGAGACGTCTCCGTCTCACGCAGCCTATTTGGCAGTGCAGCAGCGAAATTTCAAGGGAAAGAGTCAATCGAAGTGAATAATCGTGGACAACTTTATAAAACGCAGGTCACCCAATCATGAGTTATCTCCTTGTTCTCAAAAGTAGATTTCTGGATGTCCAGGATTGATCCATACATCTTTCGATAAAAGATATGCCATTGGCGCATGGCTCGGAGAGGAGAGGTTTGTGTTGCGGCGCAACAAAGCAGTGCCGAAGAGCAGCGCCCGTCCCACGGCGCCTCGCGCGACGGCCTCTCGACTTTCGCCGGTAGAAACTCCATAAAACCGGTCGAATTCATATGTTTACACGAGACACCATGACCCGGCAGAGCTGGACCGATCTCATGCAATTCGCCTTGCAGCTGGCCCAGGCGTCGGCCGAGGTGATTCTCCCTTTCTTCCGCAGGAACATCCAGGTCGACGTCAAATCGGGCGCGGTATGGGATCCGGTCACCGAAGGGGACCGGGCGGGCGAGCGAATCATGCGCGCGATGATCGAGAAGCGCTATCCCGATCACGGCATCAACGGCGAGGAATATGGCATCAAGCCCTCGCGCTCCGGCTTCACCTGGGTGCTCGATCCGGTCGACGGCACCAGGGCCTTCATCACCGGCATGCCGACCTGGGCCACGCTGATCGGCCTCAATTTCGAGGACCGGCCCATGGTCGGGGTGATGAACCAGCCCTTCGTCGGCGAGACCTTCTATGGCAGCCCGGACGGCGCCTGGTCGCTGTATCGCGGAGCCTCGGTCAGGCTCAGGACCCGCGCGGCGCGGCCGCTCGCCCAGGCGGCGCTCACCACCACCGCGCCCGAGCTCTATCGCAGCGCCGCCGAGAAGGCCGTGCTCCGGCGCCTGACCGGAGCGACGCAGCTCACGCGCTATGGCGGCGACGCCTATTTCTTCTGCGTGCTCGCCGCCGGCCAGACCGATCTCGCCATGGACGCGCATATGCAGCCTTACGACATCGCTCCCCTGATTCCGATCATCGAAGGGGCCGGCGGCGTCGTGACGACATGGGAACGCAAGCCCGCAGCAGCCGGCGGCCATGTGATCGCCGCGAGCTCGCCGGAGCTCCATGAAGAGGCGCTCGCCGTCATCCGGAAGTGAAGGCTTCGAAGGCGGCGAAGAACTGCTCGCGCACGCTGTCGCGCTCGAACAGCATCTCATGGCGCGCTTCGGGAATGAAGGCGAGCGACACGCCCGTCGCCGTCGCGCAGAACCGTCTTATCGCCTCGTTGTCGACGATGCGGTCGCGCCCGGCCGCGACCACGAGAATGGGGGCGCGGAACGTCGCCCTGGCGCTCTCGGCCTCGATCCGGTCCATCGATTTGAGAGCGGCGTTGAGCCAGGAGAAAGTGGGACCGCCGACGCCGAGATCGGGCTGCTCGGCGAGCGTCCTCGTCGCTTGGTTGAACCGGCGCTGGTCGCTGGTCAGATTGTTGCCCGGGAAGCTCTGGGGCGCCAGCGGGCGCTTGCCCTGACCCGGAAGGAAGAGGCGGCCGAGACCGAGCTTGGGGAAGAGCCAGCACAGGCTCCTGACCAGCGGCATCGGCCAGACGCCGATCTCGACGCCGAGCAGCGGCGCCGAGAGCACCGCCCGCTCGAACCAGGTGCGCCGGCTCAGCGCCCGCAGCAGGACCAGGCCGCCGGTGGAGTGGCCGACGGCGAAGAAGGGCGGCGGGCAGTCCGGCAGGACGATCTGGGTCATGAAGGCGGCAAAGTCGTCGTCATATTCGGAGAAGCTCCTGAGGCCGTCGCGATAGCGGTCGCCGCGGATCCGCTCCGAACCGCCCTGGCCGCGAAAATCGAAGGTGGCGACGGCAAAGCCGCGGCGGATGAAATCGCCGATCGTCTCGAACCAGCGCTCGATGAAATCGCCCCGCCCGCTGAGCAGCACCACAGTGCCTTTGGGCGAGGCGGGCACGGCATAGGCCGCCCTCAGCTTGCGGCCGTCCCTCGCCGTCACGACGGCACTAACGAGGCCCTCCGGCAGGCCGTTGCCGGGCAGCGGGGTCAGGGGAATCAGAGGGGGCTGCAGAAGCTGATCCAAGCGCCTGTCGTTCCGGCTCACCTGTTGGCGTTCACCAGCGAATACATGATGCCGGGCGCCGCAGCAAGGAACAGGGCGCCGCCGGACTATGCGGCCGCGCCGTCTATTTGCGCTTCTTGACCTCGGTCAGCTCGCCCGAGGCGGCGCTGAGCTTGACGGAGAAAGGCTTGCCGTCACGGGTCGCGTTGAAGGCATAGACCTTGCCCTTGCAGCTCACCTCCTCGACGCTCTTGAAGCCATAGCCCGAGATGATCTCGCCGGCCTTGGCACAAGTGATCGAGGCGGGCTTCTTCTTCGCGGCGGCCTGGGTCTTCGGCTTCTGCGGCTTCTGCTCGGTCCGGGGCTTGGCGGCGGATTTGCGCTTCTTGCGCGGCGGTATGTATTCCGGCTCGTAATAGTCCGGATCATAGGCATAGTCGCCGTCGTCATAGTCGTCGTCATAGAGATCGTCGTAGCGGTGGCGCTTCAGGTAGCGGTAGTAGCGCGGCTGCGGCACATATTCCGGACCGTAGTAGAAGTCATAGTCCGGATCATAGGCGTAATATCTGAACTTCCAGCGCGAGCCGGCATCAGCCTCGCCCGCGATGGCAAATGTCACGGATACCAGAGCCGCTGCGATGAGTCCGAGCCTGAACAGCATGAAATTCTTCCCTCGAAACAGAGCGGAGAGCCGTCGCTTCCGCGCACCATCCTCAATAGCCGTCATATGACGTATGACCGTCGTGGAATCCGGCGCAGGTTGCGTGACGATCGTGAAGAAAATGCGGCAGCCGGCAACAACCTGAAAGCGAGCCGGCAGGGCCAGGCGGACGCCGGCTAAAGCTGCCGGCGCTTGACGATCGTGCCGGTGCGCGGGTCGATCTCGACGACGAAACGGCCCTCCACCCGGCTGACCTCGAAGCGGTACAGCTTGCCGGAGCAGTCGAGCTCGGAAATGTCGCGATAGCCGCGCATCTTGAGGACCCCCTCGGCCTCCTTGCAGGTGAGGGTCAGGCTCACGCCCTTGTAGCCGGGCTTGGCATAGACGGGGCCGCCGTCCTTCGTGCCGTAGGGCACGAAGAAGTCGTAATGCGACGGCCAGCTGTAGCCGTCCTTGCGGGAATCGGCATGGGCGGGGCCGCAGAGCGCCACCGGCAGGAAGACACCGGCGATGAGGAGAAGGCAATGCAATCGGCTGGTCATGAAGGCTCCAAAAAAACTCACGTCCGGCACAACATGTCAGACCGCAGCTGAACCTCGCCGGACGATGCTCTTCATCCGGCATTCATCCTTCATGTAGTCCGCGCCGCCCGAATAAAAAGGGCGCCCCCTCGAGGGGCGCCCCTGCGCCGTCAGATCTCGTCGACGTCGACGATGCTGCCCCAGCGATTGATCTTGATGCGGTACCAGTCGCCGGACTTCTTGCCCTTGAAGCCCATGATCTTGCCGCCGCAATCGGTGGCATAGACCTTGTGGAAGCCGTGGTTCTGCACGATCTTCTTGGCTTTCCAGCAGCTGATGCCGTCATAGACGGGGTAGTAGTCCGGCTCGTAGCCGCCATAGTAGCCGCCGCCCAGGCCGAGGCCGATGCCAATGCCGATATTGGTCTTGGCCTCTGCCGGCGCCGTGGTGACGGCAGCGGCGGTGAGCGCAGCAGCAGCGACGAGAACCTTGGTGAACATCGATGTCTCCTTGACCTTGTTCATTCCGAAGTGATGGCCATCGCCATCGATGGACGCGACATTACGATTTTGTAACTGAACGGGGCGCGAAGGCGCCGTTCACCCCGCATTCATTCGCACGTCGCCGGCTTTCCCGCCAAATACCTGTTTCTCCTCATGAAAACTGTTCGGCAGAGGGGTCTTGAAAAACGCCCGGAGAAAATTATCTGAAGGATGCGGACGCCGCCCCGGCGGGTCCGCGACGTGAACGGTCCGGTCATCGTGGCGGACCCACTCAACTGCACCTTGCTCAAGGAGGATGTGCACCATGTTCGATCTTTCCCCCCTTTATCGTTCGACTGTCGGTTTCGACCGTCTGGCGCAGCTTCTCGACAATGTCGGGAACTTCGAGGTCCCGGCCTATCCGCCCTACAATATCGAGCGCGTCGGCGAGGACGAATATCGCGTGACCATGGCGGTCGCCGGTTTCGGCCAGGACGACATCACCGTCGAGGTGAAGCAGAACACGCTCACCGTCAGCGGGAAGAAGGCCGAGAAGGCCGACGGCAAGGCCGAGTACCTGCATCAGGGCATCGCCCAGCGGGCCTTCGAGCGCCGCTTCCAGCTGGCCGACTATGTCCAGGTGGTCGGCGCTGAGCTCGACAACGGCCTGCTCCACATCGCGCTGAAGCGCGAGATCCCCGAGGCGATGAAGCCGCGCACGATCGCCGTCAAGAACGGCAAGAGCGAGCCCAAGGTCATCGAGAGCAAGAAGGCGGCCTGAACACCGTCCGATTGCGGCATCGTAAAGGGGCGTCCGTGCATCCGCACGGGCGCCTTCTCCGTTTTCAATGGAAGCGCCCGGTGTGAAGCCCGGCCAGGTTGGCCAGGTGGACCAGGGCCAGGATGGCGACGAAGCCGCCAACGAGCATGATCAGCGTCGTCGGGACGAGACGCGGGCTGAGATCGCGGCGCGGGCGCCTCTCCAGCATGATCATGCCGAAAACCACCATGAGGGCGATCACCAGCACGAGAAGGGTCACGAGGAACTGAGCTTCGAGCATCGATCGGGGCGGCCGGAATTGACAGAGAAGGCCCATATCACTATGGTCCCGCCTCCGAAAGAGGCACCCGTTCGGCAAGAAACGGGTGCGATTTGTTTGGTGATTGCCATGAAGATTCGTAACTCTCTGAAATCGCTTCTGAAACGCCACCGCGACAACCGTCTGGTGCGGCGCAAGGGACGTATTTACATCATCAACAAGACCAATCCGCGCTTCAAGGCCCGCCAGGGCTGAGCCTGTCCCCGCAACCGTTTTGTGATCGCCGTCGGCAGGCTTGCGCGGCGGTGATCATTTTGTTGCCGCACTGGCGCATTGTATAATGGGGCCATGACGCTCAGGCGCGGCCTTCTCGTCCTCTTCACCGCATTGCTGCTCGCCCCCGCGGCGGGCGCGCAGAACCGGCACGATCCGTCGGGCGAGGCGACCCCCGCGGTGGCCCGGCTCAAGCCGGCCGTGATCCGGGCGGAGCAGCTCGACAAGCTCTTCGCCCGGCTGATCAAGGGCGAGGACGACGATGAGGCCCGCAAGACCGAGCAGTCGATCTGGGAATTGTGGATGACCTCCGACAGTCCGACGGCCGATGCGCTTCTCGCGCAGGCGATGAAGGCCTCCGCCGCCAACGAGACGGCCGCCGCCCTGTCGATCCTCGACAATCTGATCGAGGTCCATCCCGACTATGCCGAGGCCTGGAACAAGCGCGCCACCGTCTATTTCCTCATCGGGCGCTACAATGATTCGCTGGCCGACATCGACAGGGTGCTCGAGCTCGAGCCCCGGCATTTCGGCGCGCTCTCCGGGCGCGGCATGATCAAGCGCCGGCAGGGCGATCTCGCCGCGGCGCGCGCCGCCTTCGAGGAGGCGCTCATCTTCAATCCGCATATGGAGGGCGTCAGGCGGGCGCTCGAGGAAATCGAAAGCGAAGAGCGGCCGATCTGAGGCCGGCTTCACCGCGGCCGACGGATCGCCGCCGCGGGCACACGTTCAGTCGCGGTTGAGATAGGCGATGCGCAGCATGTTGGTGGCGCCGGGCGTGCCCAGCGGAACGCCGGCGGTGATGATGATGCGCTCGCCCGGAGCGGCGAAGCCTTCCGCCTGAGCGATGTTGCAGGCGCGCGAGACCATGTCGTCGAGGTCATGCGCATCGTCGGTCAGCACGCAATGCAGCCCCCAGACCAGAGCCAGGCGGCGGCTGGTGGCGGTGATCGGCGAAAGCGCGATGACCGGCACGTCGGGCCGCTCGCGCGAGACGCGGATGCCGGTCGAGCCCGAGGCCGTGTAGCAGACGATGGCCGAGAGATTGAGCGTCTCGGCGACCTGGCGGGCGGCGGCGGATATGGCATCGGCGCTGGTGGGCTCGGGCTCGCTCCTCTGCGCGGTGATGATGCCGCGATAGAAGGCGTCGTGCTCGACCGAGCGGGCGATCGCATCCATCGTGGCGACGGCCTTGTCGGGCCATTTGCCGGTGGCGCTCTCGGCCGACAGCATGATGGCGTCGGCGCCCTCATAGACGGCGGTGGCGACGTCGGAGACCTCGGCGCGCGTCGGCACCGGCTCGACGATCATCGATTCGAGCATCTGGGTGGCGACGACCACGGGGCGCCCGGCGCGGCGGGCGGCGCGGGTGATCTGCTTCTGGCGCGCCGGCACCGTCTCGAGCGGCAGCTCGACGCCGAGATCGCCGCGCGCCACCATGATGCCGTCCGAAATCTCGAGGATCTCCTGGAGCGCGTTGATCGCCGAAGGCTTCTCGATCTTGGCCATGACGCCGGCGCGGCCGGCGATGAGCTTGCGCGCCTCGGCCACGTCGTCGGGGCGCTGCACGAAGGACAGGGCGATCCAGTCGACGCCGACATGGGCGGCGAAATCGAGATCGGCGCGGTCCTTCTCGGTCAGAGCCGGGATGGGCAGGATCGTGTCGGGCAGATTGAGGCCCTTCTTGTCCGACAGCGTGCCGCCGAAGATCACGGTGGTGGCGAGGCGGTCGGGCTTCACGTCGGTGATCTCGACGCGCAGGCGCCCGTCATTGACCAGCAGGTTGTCGCCCGGCCTGACGGCGGAAAAAATCTCCGGATGGCCGAGGCACACGCGGCTCGCATCGCCCAGCGCCGGGTCGGTGTCGAAAGTGAAGTTCTGTCCGGCGGCGATGCGCGCCTCGCCGTCCTTGAACTTGCCGATGCGCAGCTTCGGACCCTGGAGGTCGGCCAGGATGCCGATCGGGCGGTCGAGCTTCGCCTCCACCTGGCGGATCGAGCCGTGCAGCTCCTCCAGCAGCTTGTGGGAGGTATGGCTCATATTGATGCGGAACACATCCGCGCCGGCCAGGAACAGCTTTTCGATCATCTCCGGGCTGGAGGAGGCAGGCCCGAGTGTCGCGATCACCTTGACGCTGCGGTTGCGTCTCACTGCGTCTGGTTACCGCTGGTGGTCGTCTTTTCGCCCGACAGCGAAATCGTCCAGTCGACCTCTTCCTTGGTGTCGACCTCGAAGAAGCCGGTCTTCTGATAGCCGCGCTCGGTGCAGTTGCCGAGGCCGCGGATGGTGAAGATCTTGTCGCGGGTGCACATCATCGACTTGCCGCCCCACGAGCCGCCCTTGTCGTAGTCGACGGCGAAGATGTAGTAGTAGCGCGCGATGAGCGGGCCCTTGAGCAGGGTCTCGCAGTTGTTGGCGCCGATATTCCACCAGCCCTCGGAAGCCCAGCCTTCCTTGTCCTTGTAGCCGAGCGCCACGCCGACGCGGCTCTCGGTCTTGTTGCACAGCTTGAGATCCGCCTTGGCACCGCCTGCCATGAAGGCCAGGGCCAGAAGCGAAGCAGCAAGTATTGCCGACCAATGTGCCATCCGTCCCGCGGCCTCCGGAAATACTCTCGAATCGATCATAACATTCCCTGTCCATGAACAGGCGTCAACCGCCGGCAGGCCAAGGGGCGCACCCGCGTTGTGCCACAACTAGTCCTGCCGTCAAGTTTGGCAAGATGATGACTGGCCATTTCGGACCCCCTATAAGACCGGCAATGTTTGAAACAAGCCTTAATGAGAGCTCCGTCCGGATTTCCGGGGATGCGCGGCGGGGCATCATCCTCATCGCCGATCACGCCAGAAACACCGTGCCCGAGGAGTATGGCGCGCTCGGCCTGGCGCGTGAACAGTTCGAAAGGCATATCGCCTATGACATCGGGGTGGAGGCGGTGACGCGCGGTCTCGCCGCCCGGCTCGGCTGTCCGGCGGTCATGGCGGCATTCTCGCGCCTCCTCATCGATCCCAACCGCGGCGCCGACGATCCGACCCTCATCATGCGGGTCTCGGACGGGGCGGTCGTCCCGGGCAATGCGCCGGTCGACGAGAGCGAACGCGAAAGGCGCCTGGCGCGGTTCCATCGGCCCTATCATGCCGCCGTCACCGCCGAGATCGACGCCGCCCTGGCGCAGGGTTCGGATCCGGTGCTGGTCTCCATCCACAGCTTCACGCCCTTCTGGAAAGGCATCGCGCGCCCCTGGCATGCGGGCGTGCTGTGGGACCGCGACGACCGCTTCGCGGCCTATCTGCTCGCAGCGCTCAGGGCGGAAGGCGATCTCGCCGTCGGCGACAACGAGCCCTATTCGGGCGCGCTCGAGGGCGACACCCTATATACGCATGGGACCCGGCGCGGCCTGCGCCACGGCCTCATCGAGATCCGCCAGGACCTCATCGCCCGCCAATCAGGTGTGGATGAATGGATCTCGCGGCTGGCGCCGATCCTCGAAGCGTTTATGAAAGGTGGTTCATGATGATCGACCAGAAGATCCAGACCGAGCTCGAAGCCGCGGTATTCCGCCGCCTGGTCGAGCATTTGCGCCAGCGCACCGACGTGCAGAACATCGACCTGATGAACCTCGCCGGCTTCTGCCGCAACTGCCTGTCCAACTGGTACGAGGAGGCCGCCAAGGCCCAGGGGCTCGCCGTCACCCGCGAGGACGCCCGCACCCGCGTCTATGGCATGCCCTATGCCGACTGGAAGGCCAGGTACCAGCGCGAGACCGGCCCGGCCCAGGACGCGGACGTCAAATCCACCCACAAGCATTAGCAGGACCGCCGCCCATGGACACCAAGACCGGTTTCGCCCAAGGCCAGCTCAAGAGCCTCGTCGAGCGCATCGAAAGGCTGGAGGAGGAGAAGAAAGTCATCGCGGGCGACATCAAGGAAATCTATGCCGAGGCCAAGGCCAACGGGTTCGACACCAAGGTCTTGCGCAAGGTGATCGCCATCCGCAAGAAGGACCGGCACGAGCGCGAGGAAGAGGAGGCGATGCTCGACCTCTATCTGAACGCGCTGGGCATGCTGCCGACGGAAGCGGCGGCATAGAGCAAGCCCGCCAAAGGTCTGGCGTGAATCCTTTCCGGCGAAGCGATCCCTCTTCGCCGGGATGCGGGCCTCCCTCAAAAAAAATCTGTGCATAGCGGGAAACGGCGGGAACCAGTCCGGCGTCTGCGCATTGGTCGCCAGTGGAAATCGAGGGCCCGACCATGACAGAGCATCCGTTGAGCCGACCCACATCCGAAAAAGCCGAACTCGTCGAGATGGTCCTGCGCATGACCGGCGGCGGCCTGACCGTCGGCCTCCTGATCGTGCTGCCGGCGCTCAAGATCCTCGGCCTGGCTTGATGCCCCTCATCGATCCCGCAGCGCTCGACCGCCTGACGCTGGGGCAGACGCCGACGCCCTTGAAGAAAGCGGCGGCCGAAATGCATGGGGTCGATCCGTGCGGCCCGCCGTCGACGGTCGCGCCAGACGCGCCGCCGGCATGGAAGGCAGAAGGCAGATGGACGCGCGCGCCGAACTGATCCTGACGCGAGCGAAAGAGCTGCTGGCGCGCGACGAGCCGGGGACGAAATGGGCAGGTGCTGCGGGCAGGCCCGACGAGCGCACGATCAAGCGCCAGGGGCGCTATCTCTCACAGGCCGAGCATCAGCTCCTCGACGAGGGCCGGATCGAGAGCGTGGACCAGAGCTGATCAGTTGCTGTCGGCGATGCCGTCGATGAAATCGCCCAGCGACTGGCGCTTCTTCTGCATCGCCACCGGCTCGTTCATCAGCATGCTGCCCTTGCTCGAGCGGTTGACCTCGAGAAGATCGCCCTTGCCGCTCGCCATGCTCTGCGGCTCCGGAATCGCCGGCAAGGTCGCGGCATTGGCCTGGGCCACCATCAAGGTGTTCGACGACGACAGTTGCGGCGCGGCCATTTCGGCGATGGTCTCGCTGTCGTCGGGCACCAGCTCCTGCGGGGCGCCGTCACGGCGGATCGCCTGCTCGGGGCTGAAGGTGAGCTGCTTCGGCCACCAGAAGAGATCGCCGCCGCTGGCGGCGGCCGTGGTGAGGGGCCGGATCATCGGGACGTTCTCGGCCGTCCCGTCACGCAGCGAGTCGGCAAAGCTGCCCTTGGCGGAGACATTCGCCGTCTGCGTCACGTCGGGCTCCTCGGCCATCGATTCGGCGCCGGCGATGACGCCGAGCGATTCCGAATCGAAGCGCGACTTGAAGTTCGTCTGGACATCGACCGGGGGTGCCGCGGCGGGCTCGATCTTCATGTTGGCGGCCGCCATCATGAGGACCTCGATCGGCTTGGGCCTGGGCAGCGGGACCGGATACTCGTCGACCACCTCGACGGGCCGCTGCGCCGGCTTCGCCCGCGGCTTCGGCGCCACCCTGGCTTCAGCCTCCTCCGCATCCTCATCTTCGTCATCGGCGATGCTGGCGACCTTCGCCTTCATCGCGTCCTTGTCGGTCTCGGCCGAAGCCACCAGGATCTGATCGTCGCGATTGAGGCGCGCGCCGATTGTCTTGCGGTAATCGCGGAAGATCTTCGCCAGCTTCGACGGCGACACGCGCGGCCACATGCGGACCCTGCCCGAATCGATATGGACGAAGCCGCTGGGGCCGGAGGAGCGGTAATAGCCGACGCCGCCGACCTGCCGGACAAGCGCGCTGTTGCGCAGCTTCTCGGTCGAAACATCGGGGAAATAGAGGTCGATGGCCTTGCCGACCATGTGCTGGCTCTTCTTCGCCACGTTGCGCCCTATGCGCTTCAGGAAGGCATTGGTCTTGGGCGAGCGATAGCCGCAAATGATGTGAATGGGGCGCGTCGAGCCGAGATCGGCGTGCAGCTCCCACATGAGGTCGATGGTCTTGGGATCGATGCGGATCACTTCCTTGCGGCGCCAGTCGCGCAGCAGGTAGTTGATCTTCTCGAGCGCGGAAGGAATGTAGCGGCCGTTCACCTTGTAGGTGATGGTGAGGCTTTCCTTGGTGTGGACGTGATAGAGCGAGAGGGTGCGGGTCTCTCCGCCGGCGGTGGCGTCATGGCCAAACCCGAGCCACAGGCCGGTCGTCAAGGCACCGGCCAAAATCGTTGAAAGGGCGATCCGTCTCGCGCGCGCGATAACCGATATGTGTCCGTTTGAAGCGGGCAGCAAACCCATGGCCGACTTTTAGACCGGAACCCCGGTTCCCCTACCTATTATCCCGAACGGCGCGCCCCGTCCCAAACGGATTACACCACTTCCATCCTTGCGACAAGAATACGGCCACTGTGAGGCGGGCGCTGTCGAAAGCTATCCTAAATGACCATCATTAACAGGGACTTAAGTAAGGATCGTGTTTCACCTTGGGGCACACCCCAAGGTCACCTTGTCGCCACAGCGGTTGCCGAGATCGCCGACTCCATGCGCTGATCGCGGCCATAGACGTCGTCATAATAGACGATCTTGCCGGTCTGGTCGGGCCAGGCGGTGAAATAGGTGATGTGGACCTTGATGTCGGCCTTGACCTTGGCGCTCTGGCTCCTGCCGCTGTCGATGTGCTTGGCCACTTCCTCGCCGCTCCAGCCGAGCAGCTTCTCGGCGAAAATGCGGGGATTTTCGACGCGCACGCAGCCATGGCTGAAGGCCCTGGCGGAGCGGGCGAAAAGCGAGCGCGCCGGCGTGTCGTGGAAATAGATGCTGTGCGAGTTGGGAAAGAGGAATTTGATCTCGCCCAGGGCGTTGTCGTCGCTGGGCGGCTGCTGGATCGAATAGGGCACGCCCTTGCTGTAGGCGGACCAGTCGACCGAGCTCGAGCGCACGATCTGTCCGCTCCTGGTGACGACCCGATAGCCCAGCCGGTCGAGATAGGACGGGTCGCGCCGGAGGATGGGCAGCATCTCCTTGCGGATGATCGACGGCGGGACGCCCCAGGAGGGGTTGAAGACCACCGTCTCCATCCGGTCGTGGAAGGCGACAGTCTGGGTGAGGGGCTTGCCGATGATCACCTTGGTGCGCCACACCTCATGGCCCGCGTCGAAGACCTGAAGCTGGTAGGCCGCCTGGTTGACGAAGACATATTTGCGGCCGAGATCCTTCGGCAGCCAGCGCAGGCGCTCTATATTGTAGACGAGGCGCTGGACATTGCGCTCCTCGGTGCGGCCGTTGAGCGCATTGACGGTGGCCTGATCGAGCCCGCCCCAGGACTTGATCTGGGCCTCGCTCTGGAAAGCCTTGAGCGCGTCCGACATCGCCGGGTCGAGGACAGCAGGTACGTCCGCGGCGTCGGCGGCCGCGCTGCCGGGGCCGAGATAGCCCAGCCTCTCGAGATGGTGGCGCACGAGCGGCAGCCGGTCGTCGGAAGCCCCCGGCTTCACCCGCTTGCCGAGCGGGATGGCTTCGCTGTCGGCCACATTCAGCAGCGCCCGCTTCCTGGCGAGTTCCGCCTTGAACAGCCCGAAAGCCGGATGAGTGGGCTCGAGGCTCTCGAGATATTCGATGGGGAAGGGCGACCAGGCGAGGACCTTGGCGGCGGCCGCCGGATCGACCGTCTCGGGAGCTATGTCATTGTACTTGGTCAGACGGTCGGGCACGAGCCGGCCGCCCGAAATATGGCGGGCATATTTCAGCGCCATGGCGGTGAGGCCGAGATCGAGGCGGGCGAGATGGACCATGTCGCCCCTGAAGAGGGTCGGGCTGTCGGCGAAGGAGCCGAGCACCGGCGGCAGGTAGTCGGCAGGCTCGAGCGCCTCCCCGGCGCTGCCGGCGAGCCGGGCCAGGACGTCCCGGCCGCGCTGGCCGAGGCCTTCGGACGACGTCCAGAGCGGCTTGAAGCCGCCCGCGCGGTAGACATCGAGAATCGCCGTCCTCTCGTCCGGCGTGACGCGCAGCGTCGCTTCCTTGTTGAGCAATTCCCGATAGATGGCAGCCGGCAGCGCCTCGGCCGGCTCGGCCTCGGCGAAGCTCTCGGCCTTCAGGGTCTCGAGCTTGTCGGGCCGGTAGACCAGCGGCGCCTCGGGCACATCCTTCTCCAGAGCGGGCGCTGCCTGTATGCGCGGGCCGGGCTGGCGATAGCGCTGGACTTCCTCCTTGCGCTCTTCGCGCTTGCGCTTGAAATACTCGAAAATGGAGCCCGTGCCCGACCGCTTGGCCGTCGGCTCGCTCGGCGACGTGTTCCAGTTGACCTTGACATCGGCATGGGCCAAGGGGATGAGAAGAAACAAAACCAGAACGAGCGCAGAGGTGCCCGCTATTCTGCGCGTCAGCCGCATCTTTCGGTCTACTCCCATAGTTCCCCCATAGCTAACCGCGGCTTCATGGCATTTCAACGGTACGGCGCCGTTCGCGGAAATTTAAACGGGGAGTGTAGCGTTTTTGCCGCAACTTCCGGCGCGGACTGGCAGAATCAGGCCGTCGAGCGCCCGTTTTCGGTGTCCTCAAGGCCGAGATCGCGCATCTTGCGGTAGAGCGTCGAGCGCCCGATGCCGAGCTTGCGGGCCACTTCCGACATCTGGCCGCGATAGCGATGGAGCGCCAGGCGAATCATGTCGGCCTCGATCTCCTCGAGCTTGCGGATGTGGCCGCCATCGGTGACGGCGGGAATGCCGAGGGCCATGCCGTCGGAGATCACCGCTCCCGTCGAGCGCGCCGCCGCCGCGCTCACCGGCGGCTGGAGCTGAGGCTGGGGCGGCAATTCCGGGATCTTCACCTCATAGCCCTCGACCAGGGAGGCGATCTGCGGGAAATCCTGGATCTCGAGGATGTCGCCCTCGCACAGCACGATGGCGCGGAACACGGTGTTCTCGAGCTGGCGGACGTTGCCGGGCCAGCCATAGGCCTCGAGCATGGTCAGCGCCCGGGGGTCGATGCCATGGACCTTGCGTCCCTCCTCGGCGGCGAAGCGCGTGATGAAATGGTTGACCAGGGCCGGAATATCGTCCTTGCGCTCCTTGAGCGGCGGCACCATGACCGGAAAGACGTTGAGGCGGTAATAGAGATCCTCGCGGAACTGCCCCGCCTTGACCATCTCGATCATGTTGCGGTTGGTGGCGGAGATCAGCCTGATGCTGATCTTCACCGGCTTGCGCGAGCCCACCGGATCGATCTCGCCTTCCTGGATGGCGCGCAGGAGCTTCACCTGCATGTCGAGCGGCAGCTCCGCCACCTCGTCGAGGAAAAGCGTGCCGCCGTCGGCCTCCTGGAACTTGCCGATATGCTTGGACGTGGCGCCGGTGAAGGAGCCCTTCTCGTGGCCGAAGAGGATGCTTTCCACCAGGTTTTCCGGGATGGCGCCGCAATTGACCGCGACGAAGGAGCGGCCGCGCCGCTCGCTCTCGCCATGGACGGCGCGCGCGATGATCTCCTTGCCGACGCCCGACTGGCCCTCGATCAGGATCGGGATGTTGGACTGGGCGCCGCGGCGGCCGAGCCGGATCACGCCCGCCATCGCCGCCGAGGAGGCGATGAGGTCGTCGAAGGTGAGGGCGCCGCCGACCTTCTTGTTGAGGCGCTTCACCTCCTCGGTGAGCGCGTTCACCTTCAAGAGATTCTGCACCGAGACGCGCAGGCGCTCGGGCGAGATCGGCTTGACCACGAAATCGTCGGCGCCGGCGCGCATGGCCTTGATGACGGTCTCGATCGAGCCTTGCGCGGTCTGCACGATCACCGGGACGTGGCCGCGCACGCCCGCCATGCGCTCGAGGAACTCGAGCCCGTCCATGCCGGGCATCAGGAGATCGAGGATCACGAGCTCGATCTGGCCGCCGGACGCGCCGGCGAGGACGTCGAGACCCTTGGCGCCGCTTTCGACGCTCGCCGCCTCGAAGCCGAACCGCTTCATCATCTCTTCGAGGATGCGACGCTGGGCCGGGTCGTCTTCAACTATAAGGACGCGCGCTGTCATGCTCGACACATACCACTCAACTGTTTGGCCGCTCGGGTAAAAGCCGCCTCGGGCGCGCCGCCCAGCCGCCCCTTGGCCTCTCCCCCATTCGCGGCCGACTGTGACAAAGAAGGGTAAAGAGGCGATTAAGGACCTGGCGAGAATGGGGACAGTTGCGCTCGCTGTCCATAGTCTCGTCCATGTCGCGTTACGTCATGAGCCCGGCATGGGCGCTTATTGCCGCCGGGGGGCCCATGGGCCATATGAGCACAAGCTCTCACAACGGATGCCGCTCATGGACTCGACCGCCGCCTCGCCGAAACCCGGTTCCCTGCCCGAATGGACTCTCGCCGATCTCTACGCTTCGCCGGACGATCCGGCCTTCGCCGCCGACATGAAGCGCGGCGAGGCCGAGGCGCGGCGCTTCGCCGAGACCTACAAGGGGAAGCTTTCCGGCCTTTCGGGCGAAGAGCTCGCGCAGGCGGTCAGGGCCTATGAGGCCTTGAGCGATCTTCTCGGCCGCGCCGGCTCCTACGCCCAGCTTTATTATGTCGGCGACACGACCGATCCGGCGCGGGCGAAATTCTACGGCGACGCCAGCGCCAGGCTGACCGACATCTCGACCGTCCTCCTGTTCTTCGAGCTGGAGCTCAACAAGATCGCCGATGCGGCGCTGGCGGAGAAGCTCAGGGCGCCGGGGCTCGCGCATTACCGTCCATGGATCGACAACCTGCGCAAGGAGAAGCCCTACCAGCTCGACGACAGGATCGAGGAGCTGTTCCTGGAGAAGTCGCAGACCGGCTATTCGGCCTGGAACCGGCTGTTCGACGAGAGCCTGGCCGAGATGCGCTTCACCGTCTCGGGCGAGGAATTGTCGCTGGAGCCGACGCTGAGCCTCCTGATGGCGCCCGAGGAGGCCCGGCGCAAGGCCGCCGCCGAGGCCCTGGCGCAGACCTTCAAGAAGAACCTCAGGCTCTTCACCCACATCACCAACACGCTCGCCAAGGACAAGGAGATCTCCGACCGCTGGCGCGGCTTCAAGGACATCGCCGACGCCCGCCATCTCGCCAACCGGGTCGAGCCCGAGGTGGTGGCGGCACTCGTCGAGGCGGTGCGCCAGGCCTATCCGCGCCTGTCGCACCGCTACTACCGGATGAAGGCGAAGTGGCTGGGCAAGCCCAAGCTCGATCACTGGGACCGCAACGCGCCGCTGCCGCAGGAAGACGTGCGCGAGGTGCCCTGGGAGACGGCCAGGGCGACGGTGCTCGACGCCTATCGCGGCTTCGCTCCGGAAATGGCCGAGATCGCCGGGCGCTTCTTCGAGCGCAGATGGATCGACGCGCCGGCGCGGCCCGGCAAGACGTCGGGCGCCTTCGCGCATCCGACCGTGCCCTCGGCGCATCCTTACGTGCTCCTCAACTATATGGGCAAGACGCGCGACGTGATGACGCTCGCCCATGAGCTGGGTCACGGCGTGCACCAGGTGCTCGCCGCCGAGCAGGGGGCGCTCATGGCGCAGACGCCGCTCACCCTGGCCGAGACGGCGTCCGTCTTCGGCGAGATGCTCACCTTCCAGGCGCTGCTCAAGGAAGCCACGGATCCGAAGAAGCGCAAGGCCATGCTCGCCCAGAAGGTCGAGGACATGCTCAACACGGTGGTGCGCCAGATCGCCTTCTATACGTTCGAGCGCAAGATCCACACGGCGCGCAAGGCGGGCGAGCTCACCGCCGAGCAGATCAACGCCCTGTGGCTCGAGGTCCAGGGCGAGAGCCTGGGACCGGGAATCGCCTTCTCGGAGGGCTACGAGACCTTCTGGGTCTATGTCTCGCATTTCATCCATTCGCCCTTCTACGTCTATGCCTATGCCTTCGGCGACTGCCTGGTGAACTCGCTCTTCGCGCGCTATCGCGAGAGCGCCGGAGGTTTCCAGGAGAAATATTTCGCCATGCTCAAGGCGGGCGGCAGCAAGCATCACAGCGAGCTCCTGAAGCCTTTCGGCCTCGATGCCGGCGACCCGACCTTCTGGCAGAAGGGCCTCAAGGTCATCGAAGGCTTCATCGACGAGCTCGAGGCGATGGAAGCCGCATAAGCGCGAGGCCCGAATGGCCGAGGACGAGAACAGCCTGACGGGTCGGCTGCTGCGCTACGCCAATGTCGGAACAGGCGTGGGCGGCGCCGTCGCCCGGATCGCCGCCGGACGCCTCCTCGGAGCGGAGAGAGGCTCGGCGGCGGAAGGCCAGCTCCTGGCGGAGGCGCTCGGCAACCTGAAAGGCCCGCTGATGAAGGTGGCGCAGCTCCTCGCCACCATTCCCGACGCGCTGCCGGCCGGCTATGCCGCGGAGCTGGCGCAACTCCAGTCGCAGGCGCCGCCGATGGGCTGGGCCTTCGTCAGGCGGCGCATGGCGGCCGAGCTCGGGGCTCAATGGCGCACACTCTTCGCCGACTTCGCGCATGAGGCGGCGCATGCCGCGTCGCTGGGCCAGGTGCACAAGGCGACGTCGCTCGACGGACGCCCGCTCGCCTGCAAGCTGCAATATCCCGACATGGATTCGGCCGTCGAGGCCGATCTCAGGCAGCTCGGCGTCATCTTCGCCCTGCACAGGCGCATGTCGCCGGCGATCGACACCAGCGAGATCGGCGAGGAGATCTCGGCGCGCCTGCGCGAGGAACTCGACTATGTCCGCGAGGCGAAGCATATCCGCCTCTACCGGGAAATATTGCAGGGGCATCGGAGCATCCACGTGCCGGCGGTCGAGCCGCGGCTCTCGACCCGGCGGCTCATCACCATGGACTGGCTCGAGGGCCGCAAGCTCCTCGCGTTCAAGGAGCACGATCTCGAGACGCGCAATCTCCTGGCCCGCCATCTCTTCACGGCCTGGTGGACGCCGTTCTGCGGCCACGGCGTCATCCACGGCGATCCGCATCTCGGCAATTATTCCGCGGCCCTCGACGAGACGGGCAGGCCCGCCGGGCTCAACCTTCTGGATTACGGCTGCATCCGCATCTTCCCGGCGCGCTTCGTCGCCGGCGTCGTCGATCTCTATCGCGGCCTCATGGCCGACGACCGCGAGCGCATCGTGCATGCCTATGAGACCTGGGGCTTCGCCGGCCTTTCCAACGAGCTGATCGACATCCTCAATATCTGGGCGCGCTTCATCTACGGTCCCCTGATGGAAGACCGGGTGCGCGCGATCGCCGGCGACGTCTCGCCAGCCGAATATGGCCGCCGGCAGGCCTTCACCGTGCACCGGGCGCTCAAGGAGAAGGGGCCGGTCAGGGTGCCGCGCGAATTCGTGTTCATGGACCGCGCCGCCATAGGGCTTGGCGGCGTGTTCATCCATCTGCGCGCCGAGCTCAATTTCTACCGGCTGTTCAACGAGGCGCTGGAAGGCTTCACGGCCGAAGGCGTCGCGGCGCGGCAAAAGGCAGCGCTCACCGCGGCGGGGCTCACATCCAGTTCCCCATGAGGATGAAAGCCGCCCAATAATAGGGATGCGCGTTGGGCGCCGGCGAGATGCCGCCGGTCTCGACGACCGACATGGCGCGGTCCGGCTGGAGCGCCAGGGCGGCCGCCGCCTCGCCTCTGATCATGGCGATCTGGGCGCGGCGCAAAGCGTCGGCCTTGTCGAGGCCGCGGTTGACGAGGCCGTCGTAGAAATCGCCCATGAGGCGGGCGGTGGACTCGTCGGCGATCTGCCAGAGCGTCGACATCACCGCCGCCGCGCCGCCGGCCTGCGCGAGCGCGCCGAAACTCTCGATCTCCTCGCCCTCGGCGCCGCCGCCGCGCGCCGTCTCGCAGGCCGAGAGGACCAGGAGGTCGATGCCGGCAAAGCTGAACGCCGTCCCGGTCCGCAGCCGGTCGAGCGAGAGGCCCTTGCCGTCGCCGAGAAGGAGATAGGAATTCGTCTCGTTGCCCGGCCGAAAACGGAAGTGGCTGGCGATGTGAAGTATCCGCGGATGCGTCTTCAGCGCTTCGACCAGGCTCGGTTCGTCGAAGGCCGCATCCATCACCGGCGTCCCGTCGAGAAAGCCCACCCCGTCGGCGCCGCGGAATATCGTCTCGAGCTCGACCGCGACGCCGGGAAGCGCGGGGAAGCCCGGATGCTTGCGGGTGACGCCGAAGCCGGTCCCGCCGACCGGCGCCCGGTCGGCCGCCGCGAATTTTGCCGGGACGGCCGGATTGAAGCGCGCCAGCGCAAAGTCCTCGACGAGGAAGCGGCCGTTGTCGTTGAGCGCGGCGAAGGGCACATAGCGCAGGAAGCCTGAAAGATCGAGCAGAAGGACGGGCTCGCGCCGGCCTTGCCGGTCGAGCGCCGCTTCGATGTCGGCGCGGACCGGCGCGATCAGGAGGCCGTGGAGCTTGGCAAGACGGTCGACGGCGTCGCCGCTCCTCGTTTCGACCGACGACACCGCCGCGCGCACCCGATCGGCGAGCTCCGGCCGGCGCACGGATATCTCACGGTGCACGGTCTCGCGGCCGGCGGCGCTCACGAACAGGTGCAGGCCGTCTTCGAGGCTCATCGCCTGAAGGAGCACCACATTCGGGCCCATCGCCTCAAGGTCCGACTGCAGCTTCCGCGCGTAGCGGCGGCCGAGCTCGAGCGTCTCGCGCTGCCGGACAAGCCTGTCGGTCTCGGCCCGCTCGAGCTGCCGGCGCGCCGAGGCGACATACTCCCGCATGGCCGCGTCACGGCGATGGCGAAGCTCGCCGGCGCCGGCCGTCGACCCGGCAAGCCCGCCGAGCTCCCTGGCAACGAGATGCACCGGCGCCATCGCCGTCTCGACGGCCGCCTCGATTTCCTTCTCCGCCTTCGTCAGGCGGATGCTGCCGGGCTCGAATTCCTGCGCGGCCGCCGCGCCGCCGCCGCGGGTGAAGTTGAAGAACTCCTCCTGCTTGAGGAGGCCCGCCACGAACTGCGCCTCCGAAAAGAGGCCGTCGGCGAGGAGCAGCCCGGTCAGGCTGCGATAGGAGCCCTGGAAGCTTTCACCGAGAGCCGAGCGCAGCTCCGGCGTGAGCTTCGCGTTGTAGCCGCGCACGGTCTGATGGGTGTTGACGGCCTTCTTGGCGAACAGCAGCGCCGCGCTGCGGTTGCCCTTGGCCGACAGCGCCAGCGCCAAGGCGCGGAACGTATGCCGCCGGTTGTCCAGATCGGCATCCGCGCCGCCGGCCTGGATCAGATAGGCCTCGAGGGCGTCGTCGATGGCCTCTTCGTGGCGGCCGAGCCGGCGCGACGTATCGGCGATCCTGGCCAGCAGCGCCGCCACCTCGGCGTGGTCCGGCCCGAGCTTCGCGACGGCGATCTCCATGGCCCGGCGATAGCCGGCAAGCGCATCCTCATACTTGCCGAGGTCGTCGTCCAGATTGCCGAGATTGACCATGGCCCGCATGCTCTGGAGGTTCGACGGGCCATAGATGCGATCGAAAGCCCGGCGCGCAGCCTCGTAGTATGTGCGCGCCTCGTCGTAGCGGCCAAGCCCGTCATATGCCCATCCGATGTTGCCGAGGACATGCGCGATCTTCTCTTCGCTCGGGGACGGCGCCGTCCGGTGCAGGGCAAGGGCTCTCTGCAGGAGCTCCAGCGCGTCCTTGAAATCGCTCAGCTCCATATGGACGATGCTCATATTGCTGAGCAGGTCGCCGAGCATGGGGCTGCTCTCGCCATCGAGCTTCACGAATATGACGCGGGCCCGCTCGTAAGCCCGCAGCGCATCCTGATAGCGTGCCGAGCCCTGGAGGAAGGCGCCGTTGTTCATGAGGATATCCGCAACGTCCCTGCTTTCTTCCTCGCCGAGCCCGGTGAAGATCGACAGGGCGGCCTCGTTGGCGGCGAGGGCGTCACCGATGCGCCCCGACGTGCCGAGCCCGACGGCCAGATTCGCATAGGCTGCGCCGACCAGAGGATGGAGGTGCCCAAAAGCGCGCTCGGAGATCTCCCGGGCGGCGCGCAGGGCGGCGATGGCTTCGGGAAGACGGTCGAGCTTCCGATAGACGGCGCCCAATTGGGTATTGATCAGGACGGCGTCCCTGGCTCTTTCTCCGAAAGGGTCGCCTTCCGCGAGCCGCGCCTCGACCTCGGCGAGGACGGCCCGGGCGTGCCGCAAGGCCTGATCGAGGTCCCCGGGCATCGCCCTTTCCGTCAGGGCCGCGCTCAGCAGATAGAGGGCGCGGCTGTCATGGCTGCCGGCCGCCGCCTCCAGCCATGCGATCGCCGCGTCGAGGTCGCGCGCCGCTCCCCGGCCATCGAGATAAGCCTGGCCCAGGTCGATCATGGCCTCGACATCGCCGGCCCGGGCCTTGGCGCCCAGTGCGGAAATATCCGCGGTCTGGGCCGGGCACGGCATATCCTGCCCCGTAAGGCAGAGAAGCAGTGCAAGCCAGAAAGCCGTGAATCGCCGTCGCATCGCTGGTCCGAAGACTAGCGCGTATCCCGGCGAGGTGGACTCACCTCGCCGAAAAGGATTCGCGCCAATCAATATGTTGGAGCAAATTCTTATCGCCAAAGTCTGCAACTTTGGCGGAATTTGCTCTAGAGGCCAACTATGACGCGAGCGAGAGGATTTTCCAGCCGAATGGCGGCATTCCGGTCTGCTACTTCCAGTTTCCCATCAGGGTGAAGGCCGCCCAGTAATAGGGATGCGAGGCGGGCGGCAGGTCGAAGGCCGCTTCCGCGCCGGCGTCTTCGACGACGGACATGGCGCGGCTCGACTGCGCCACGTCCGGCGAGGCCCGGCCCCGGATCATGGCGATCTGGGCCCGGCGCAGGGCCTGCGCCTTGTCGAGGCCGCGGTTGATCAGCCCGTCGTAGAAATCCGCCATGAGACGCGCGGTGGAGTCGTCGGCGATCTGCCACAAGGTCGACAGAACGGCGGAAGCGCCGCTGGCCCGGGCCAGCGCGCCGAAGCTCTCGATCTCCTCGCCTTCGGCGCCGCCGCCGCGCGCCGTCTCGCAGGCGGAGAGGGTGATGAGGTCGATGCCGCGGAAGCGGAAGCGCTTCTGCGTGCGCAGCTGCTTCAGCGACAGCCCGTCGCCGTTGCCGAGCAGCAGATAGGAGTTCATCTCGTTGCCGGGCCGGAAGCGGAAGTGGCTGGCGATGTGCAGGATCTGCGGCTTCGCCGCGAGCGCCCTGGCCAGGCTGTTCTCATCGAATCCGTCGTCGAGCTTCGGCGTGCCCCGGACGATGCCGAAGACGGCCGCGAGCTCGCGGCGCACGCCGGGCAGAGCCGGGAAGCCGGGAAGGGCGCGCGTGACGCCGAAGCCCGCCCCCCTGGCCCTGTCGCGGCGGGAAGACGCGAACTGCGTCGGGATGGCCGGGTTGTACAGCGCCAGGGCGAAATCCTCGATCAGGTAGCGCCGGCCGTCCTGGAGCGCGGCGAAGGGGACGTAGCGCAGGAAGCCCGAGAGATCGAGCAGCAGCACCGGCGGGTTCGCGCCGCCGCGCGCGGCCGCCGCCTCGAGATCGGCCCTCACCGGCCTGACCAGCAGGTCATAGAGGCCGGCGAGCTTCGCCGCCGCCTCGCCGTCGCGGCTCTCGGCCGCCGCGACGGCTGCGAAGACCTGGTCGGCGAGCCGGGCGCGGCTCACCGGCACCTGCCGGTGCACCGTCTCGCGGCCGGCGGCGCTCACGAAGAGATGAAGATCGTCCTCGAGGCTCATGGCCTGGAGAAGCAGGACGTTCGGCCCCATGGCCTTCAGGTCCGCCTGAAGCTTCCCGGCATAGCGCGGCCCGGAATCGACGGTCTCCTGCTGCCTGAGGCGCCGCCCGGCCTCGCTCGCGGCGATGAGGCCGGCGGCCCCGGCGATGAAGGTCCGCACCGCCGCGTCGCGCTTGCCGGCCAGCCCGCGCCGGCGGTCGGGCGATGCGGCGGCGAGCGCGCGCAGATCCGCCGCGATCCGGTGCTCGGGCGTCATGAGCCCCAGGAGACCGTCCCACAGCTTCTGCTCCGCCCGGGTGAGGCGGACGTCGCCCGGCTCGGCGTCGCGCCGCTCGGCCGGCCGTTTCTCGGCGCCGCGGGTGAATTCGTAGAATTCTTCCTGCTTGAGGAGCCCGCCGACGAACTGCGTCTCGGCGAACTGGCCGTCGGCCAGGAGCAGCTCGGCGAGAAGACGATAGGAGGGCTGGAAGCTTTCGCCCAGCGTCGCGCGCAGCTCGCCCGGCAGGGCGCCGTTGCGCGCGCGCAGCGCCTGGTGCGTGTTGACGGCCTGCTTGGCGAAGAGCAGGGCGGCGCTGGTGTTTCCCCTGGCCGCGAAGATGCGCGCCAGCATGCGGAACGTGTAGCGCCGGCTGTCGATATCGGCATTCCCGGCTCCCGCCTGGATGAGCAGGGCCTCGAGCCCGTAATCCAGGGCGTCGTCCAGGCGGGCGAGCTTGCGCGACGTGTTGCCGAGCCGGCCGAGCATGGTGGCCACCTCGGCATGATCGGCGCCGAAGGCTTCGCGAATGACGGCCAGCGCCTTGCGATAGTCCGACAGGGCGGCCTCGTAATGTCCGAGATCGTCCTCGACATTGCCCAGATTGGTGAGCGGATGCATCATGTCGATGACGTTCGCGCCATAGCTCCCTTCCAGGATGCCGGCGGCGGCAAGATACTCGGCGCGGGCCTCCGCGTACCGGCGCTCGCCCTGATAGGCGAGGCCGAGCATGCCGTGGGTGGCGGCGAGGGTGCGCGGGTCGGGCGGCCTCTTCGCATAGATGGCGAGAGCGGATTGCGCCGCCTCGGCCGCCTCGCCATTGCGCCCCAGCAGGCTGTAGACCCGGCTTTTGGTCTTGAGCACGTCGGCGGCGCCCGCGGCATCCGGCCCGCCACGCTCCAGAAAAATGGCCATGGCCCTGTCGAGCGCCTCCAGCGCTTCGCCGTAGCGCGCGAGGCTGACGAGGCTTATGGCCTTGTTCTCGTAGAGGCCCGCCACCATCTCGCTGTCGCTTCCCGTCAGCCCGGCGAACAGCGCGAGTGCTGTCTCGTTGGCGGCAAGCGACTCCTCCTGGCGGCCCGCTCCGGCGAGCCCGCTGGCGAGATTCATGTAGGCGCCGGCGACTTGCGGATGGTTCCTGCCCAATATCCGCTCGAATATGCGCCGCGCCTCCGCATAGGCCGTGACCGCTTCCTCGAAGCGTCCCAGCCTCTCATAGGTGAAGCCGAGCTGGGACTGGATGTTCGCTTCGACGAGTGCCGAGCCGGCCCGCTTTCCGGCCCGCGCCAGCGCGGCGGTGCCGTAGCGCAGGGCCTGATCGAGATCGCCCGGCCGGGCCCGTTCCCTGAGCGCGAAGCTCATGAGGTAGAGCGCCTGGACGTCTTTCGACTGCGCGGCCCGGGCGAACCATCCAATGGCGGCGTCGAGATCGCGCGCGACGCCGTTGCCGTCGAGATAGGCCTCGCCCAGCGCCGTCATGGCGTCCAGGTCGCCGGCCTGGGCCTTTTGGGTGAGGCCAAGGATGTCCGGGGAAGGCGAGGGGCTTTGGGCCAGGCACAGGCCGACGCATCCTGCAATCCACAGGGTCGCCGCAAGCCAGAGAACCGTCATTCGCCGCCGCATGGGTCCAACCGCAGGTTAGATCCGGATTATGACGCAAGCTGGGGGTTTTTCCAGCCGAATGGCGGCAATCTCTCAGCCTCATGGGACTCATCGCCGCGCCGGCCCTCGGTTCTTGCAGCTCCCAAGGCTCTAGGCTAGGTAGGCTCCTTAGGATTCTACGGCTTTTCGAGGGAATTTCCGACATGGCGGAGCAATCGGTCGACCATCACCTGGACATTGCGGCGCATCGCAGCACCTACGGCAACTTCGTGCGCGGCACGACGGCGATATGCCTCATCAGCGCCTTCGTGCTCGTCGCCCTGTGCGCCTTCGCCTTCGGCCATACGCTCAACGTGTTCACCGGCTTCGTGGGGCTGATCATCGGCGTCATCGCCGTCCTGATCGACGCGCGGTCGGGGTCGCAGCGCTGGTTCCTGTCGCTCGGCGTTCTCGTGCTCTTCGGACTGATCACCGCGGTCAGCGTCGGCTAGGGCGTTCCGGCATATGAAGATCGCGGTCTCAGCCGAAACCCATCCGGGCGAGAGCCGCGTCGCGGCGACACCCGATACGATCAAGGCCTTCGTCAAGAAGGGACTGGAGGTCGCCGTCGAGGCGGGCGCCGGGGCCGGGGCCTTCATCCCGGACGATGCCTTCGCCGCCGCCGGCGCCACGCTCGCCAAGGGCGCCGCGGCGCTCACGGACGCCGACATCCTTCTCAGCGTCCGCCGGCCGGAGGCCGGCGCCACCCGGGCGCTCAGGAAGGGTGCCGTCGTCGCCGCCATACTCGATCCCTATGGCGACCGGCCGGGGCTCGAGGCGCTGGCCGGGCAGGGGCTCACCCTCTTCGCCATGGAGCTCATGCCGCGCATCACCCGCGCCCAGTCCATGGACGTGCTCTCCTCGCAGGCCAATCTCGCCGGCTACAAGGCGGTGATCGACGCCGCGGCGCAGTTCGGCCGCGCCTTCCCGATGATGATGACGGCGGCGGGTACCGTGCCGCCGGCCAAGGTCTTCGTCATGGGGGTCGGCGTCGCCGGCCTCCAGGCGATCGCCACCGCGCGCCGGCTCGGCGCCATCGTGTCGGCGACCGACGTGCGCAAGGCGACCGAAGAGCAGGTCAAGAGCCTCGGCGCCAAGTTCGTCTTCGCCGACGTCGAGGACGCCGCGACCCAGGGCGGCTATGCCCGCGAGCTCTCCGCCGAGGACAAGGCCAAGCAGGCGGCCCTCGTCGCCGACCACATCAAGGGCCAGGACATCGTCGTCACCACCGCGCTCATCCCGGGCCGGCCGGCGCCGGTGCTGGTCACGACCGAGATGGTCGAGACGATGAAGCCCGGCTCGGTGATCGTCGACCTCGCGGTCGAGCGCGGCGGCAACTGCCCCTTGTCGAAGCCGGACGAGGTCGTGACCCACAAGGGCGTCACCATCATGGGCAACCTCAACCTCGCCGGCCGGCTCGCCGGCAACGCCTCGCCGCTCTATGCCAGGAACCTGCAGAACTTCCTCGATCCCCTGATCAAGGACGGGGCGCTCAACATCGACTGGGCGGACGAGATCGTCACCGGCACGCTCGTCGCCAGGGACGGGGAGCTGGTGCACAAGATGTTCAAGTCCTAGGAACCTCGCGCATGGAACACGCCATCGATCCTTTCGTCTCGTTGTTCGCGATCTTCGTGCTGGCGGTGTTCGTCGGCTACTACGTGGTGTGGAACGTGACGCCGGCGCTGCATACGCCGCTGATGTCGGTCACCAACGCGATCTCCTCGGTCATCGTGGTGGGCGCGCTGCTCGCGGTGGGCGCGGGCGCCATCGCATCGGGCTCGACGCTCGCCATGATCTTCGGCTTCCTCGCCCTCGTCCTCGCTTCCGTCAACATCTTCGGCGGCTTCCTCGTCACCCAGCGCATGCTGGCGATGTACAAGAAGAAGGGGAAATAGGCGCATGTCGGCTTCCCTCGCCGCCTTCCTCTATCTGATCGCCGGCGCTTTGTTCATCATGGCCCTGCGCGGGCTGTCGAGCCCCGAATCCTCGCGGCAGGGCAATCTCTTCGGCATGGTCGGCATGGCGCTGGCGATCGTGACCACGCTCCTGCTCTCGGCCCCTGCGAGCGGGCTCGCCTGGGCCCTCATCATCGCCGGCATCGCGATCGGCGGCGCCATCGGCGCCGTCACCGCCAGGCGCATCGCCATGACGGCCATGCCGCAGCTCGTCGCCGCCTTCCATTCGCTGGTCGGCCTCGCCGCGGTCTTCGTGGCCGCCGCCGCCTATTATGCGCCGGCGGCCTTCGGCATCGCGACCGGCGGCGAGATCCATGCCCAGAGCCGCGTCGAGATGGCGCTCGGCGCCGCCATCGGCGCGCTCACCTTCACCGGCTCGATCATCGCCTTCCTCAAGCTCGATGGGCGGATGAGCGGCAAGCCGATCATCCTGCCGGGCCGGCACTACATCAACATCGCGCTCGGCCTGGCGCTCGTCTTCTTCATCTACGGATTCTTCGCCAGCCAGAGCGCCTTCGACTTCTGGATGATCGTCGCCATCAGCCTGGCGCTGGGCTTCCTCCTCATCGTGCCGATCGGCGGCGCCGACATGCCGGTGGTCATCTCGATGCTCAATTCCTATTCGGGCTGGGCGGCGGCGGGCATCGGCTTCACCCTGGCCAACACCGCGCTCATCATCACCGGCGCGCTGGTCGGCTCGTCGGGCGCCATCCTCTCCTACATCATGTGCAAGGGCATGAACCGCTCCTTCGTCAGCGTCATCCTCGGCGGCTTCGGCGGCGAGACGGCGGCCGCGGCGGGCGGGGCCGAGGCGCGGCCGGTCAAGCAGGGCTCGGCCGAAGATGCCGCCTTCATCATGAAGAATGCCGGCTCGGTCATCATCGTGCCGGGCTACGGCATGGCGGTGGCGCAGGCCCAGCACGCGCTGCGCGAGATGGCGGACCATCTCAAGAAGGCCGGGGTCTCGGTCAAATACGCCATCCACCCGGTGGCCGGGCGCATGCCGGGACACATGAACGTGCTGCTCGCCGAGGCCAACGTGCCCTATGACGAGGTGTTCGAGCTCGAGGACATCAATTCCGAGTTCGCCCAGTCCGACGTCGCCTTCGTCATCGGCGCCAACGACGTGACCAATCCCGCCGCCAAGGACGATCCGGCCTCGCCGATCTTCGGCATGCCGGTGCTCGAGGTGTGGAAGGCGAACACGGTGATGTTCATCAAGCGCGGCATGTCGTCGGGCTATGCCGGCATCGACAACGGGCTGTTCTACCGCGACAACACGATGATGCTGTTCGGCGACGCCAAGAAGATGACGGAAGAGATCGTCAAGGCGATGTGAGACGCGGCGTCCCCCTCGACAGCCGGGGGGCGTCGAGACTGGATGGCCGTGACGGGTGGCAGGGGCTATTGCAGGTCATACCGGTGCTTGAGGACGGCGAGCGCCTGCGCCCGGGAAGCGCCGGCCGCGATCTCCATCGACGTGTGAAGATACGCATCGGCGGCGAGGCGGGGGAGGGGATCGTCGCCGGGATGCTTCTCGAGCTCCCGGTAGAAAAGCGGCGCCGGGACGGTGAGGACGCCGATGGCCCGCACCAGCTCGAATGCCATGCAGAGATACTGCATGCGCGGCGACGCGCCGCTGTCGACGAAGATCATCGACTTCACCATGGTCCAGCGCTGCTGGTCGAAGTAGAGCGTGGCGCGGCAAGGTGCCGGCTGCGGCGGAAAGAGATAGCGCGAGCCCAGCTGGGCGTCGACATGCAGCATCCCGTCGACCTCGCGGTCGCGCCGGTCGAAGTCCCGGGGCCCGGCAGCGACATGGATCTCGATCTCCGCCGCCTCGGGCCGGTCGACCTCCTCGCCATAGGCGGCCGGAACGCGGGCGCGCAGATCGGCGGGCAGGTGCCGAACGTCCGGCTCGCAGCCGTCGTCCGGGCAGCGGATGAAGATCCTGGGCGGCCGCCGGAATTTCAGGAGGCCCGAATAGACGTCCGCCGAAGCCGCGTATTTGACGATGAACGCCAGGCGCTCTTCGGGAAAGAGGGCGCGGATGTAGGCGCCGGGATCCGCTGCGGGCGGGGGCCCGCCCGACAGAATGCCGGAGACGGCCGCGAGAACGAGCCAGTCGGCGCGTGAAATCGCGGCCAGCGCGCCTGTCAGCGGAATGAACATCGGATCATGACCTTACCGCCACGCATCATGGGAATATACCCCAATTTCCGGCTCCGCGCCGCCGGCGGGCCCAAAAGCTTCACGGTCTCGCTGTTAACCGGCCACGCAATCGTCTAGATTTGCCGCCATCTACCGCCGCTTGAGGTTCTGATGGCGACCATGGCCGACGCACAAGAGCACACTGTCCTCGAACTGCCCAAAGTCTATCTCGTCCGCATGATCGTCTTCATGCTGGTGGTGAGCATCCTCGCGGTCGTCCTGTTTCCCCATATGCAGCGGGCCTTTATGGCCAATCCGGGCCTCAATGCGGTGATCGTCGGGGCGCTGCTCCTCGGCGTCGTCTACTCCTTCCGTCTGGTGTGGCGGCTGTGGCCCGAGATCAACTGGGTCAACGGCTTCCGAATCGCCAATCCGGGCCTCGAGCTCACCCACACGCCGCGGCTGCTCGGGCCGATGGCGACGCTCTTCCGCGACCGGCCCAACCGGACGGTCCTGTCGCCGCTGTCGATGCGCTCGCTGCTCGATTCGATCGCGTCGCGCCTCGACGAGGCGCGCGACATCTCGCGCTACCTGGTCGGCCTCCTGATCTTCCTAGGGTTGCTCGGCACCTTCTGGGGCCTGCTCGAGACCGTGTCGTCGGTCGGCGACGCGATCCGCTCGCTCGACGTGACGTCGGCCCAGTCGGCGACCGTCTTCGAGGAGCTGAAGACCGGGCTCGAGGCGCCGCTCTCCGGCATGGGGCTCGCCTTCTCGTCCTCGCTCTTCGGCCTCGCCGGCTCGCTCATCCTGGGCTTCCTCGAGCTGCAGGCGAGCCAGGCGCAGAACCGCTTCTACAACGACCTCGAGGACTGGCTGTCGACGATCACCGACATCCAGGCGGGAGAGAGCGGCACGCTTGCTGTGCCCGGCCATCTCAGGCTCGACATCGCCGGCCTCCAGAAGGGCATCGAGCGCATCAACCGGACGCTCGACGACGCGCTGGCCGCCGATGCGCCGGGGCCGGCGCCCGCCGCCGTCGCGCCCGACCTCTCCGCTCAGGACGGCGAATCGATGGAGAAGCTCGCCGACGCCGTGGCGAGCCTCGTGTCGCAGATGCGCGAGGAGCAGAAGATCGTGCGGCAATGGGCGCAGGCCCAGCAGGTGCAGCAGAACGAGATGCAGAAGCTCATCCTGCGCACCACCAAGCAGATGCCGGCCTCGGCCGGCCGGTTCAGCCAGGCCGCCGCCGTCGAGGACGAGGAATAGGCCATGGCGCAGGCCCTCGCCCGCCGCCGGCGGCAGTATGAAGCGCCCTACTGGCCGGGCTTCGTCGACGCGATGGCGCAGCTCCTCCTCGTCATCACCTTCCTGCTCTCGGTGTTCATCGTCGCGCAGTTCCTGCTGGCGCGCGAGATCTCGGGACAGGACAGCGCGCTCGGCCAGTTGCGCTCGCAGATCGCCGAGCTCACCGAACTGCTGGCGCTCGAGAAGTCGGCCAAGTCCGAGCTCGAGCTCAACCTGGCGACGCTCGGCGACGATCTCACCGCCGAGAAGACGAAATCGGCCAATCTGGCGCTTCAGCTCGAAGGCGAAAGCGCCAAGGGCGAAAGCGCCGGCTCCACCATCTCGGGCCTGCGCACCGCGCTCGACGAGGAGAAGCAGATCTCCGCCGACGCGCTGGCCAAGGTCGAGCTCCTCAACCAGCAGCTCGCCGCACTGCGCCGGCAGATCGCCACGCTCAACGGGCTCCTCTCCGACGCCGAGGCGCGCTCCAGGACCGACCAGGCCCAGATCATCGATCTCGGCAAGCGGCTCAATTCGGCGCTGGCGCAGCGCGTGCAGGAGCTGACGCGCTACCGCTCGGAATTCTTCGGCCGCCTGCGCAAGATCCTTAGCCAGCGCTCCGACATACTGGTGGTCGGCGACCGCTTCGTCTTCCAGTCGGAAGTGCTGTTCCCGAAGGGCTCGGCCGAGATCCAGCCGGCCGGTCTCGTCGAGATGGACAAGCTCGCCACCGCCATCAAGGAGCTCGAAGGCGAAATTCCCGCCGACATCGCCTGGGTGCTGCGCGTCGACGGCCACACCGACACCGACCCGATCACCACCGCCTTCAAGTCGAACTGGGAATTGTCGGCGGCGCGCGCGATCGCGGTGGTCAACTATCTCATCACCAAGGGAGTCAGCCCCAAGCACCTGGTGGCCGCCGGCTTCGGCGAATTCCAGCCGCTCGACCCCGGCGACAGCGAAGAGGCGAAGACGCGCAACCGCCGCATCGAGCTCAAGCTCACCGAGCGCTGAAGGCCGGGTCGGAGGCCCAGCCCGGCAGGCGCTCAGGCCGAGCGGGCGTCGAACTGGAGCTCGGCGAGGCGCGAATAGAGCGGGTTCGACCTGGCGAGCTCGCCATGCTGGCCCTGCGCCACCAGCCTGCCGCCGTCGAGGACGAGGATGCGCTTCGCACTTCTCACCGTCGCCAGGCGGTGCGCGATGACGAGGGTGGTGCGGTCGCGGGTGAGCTCCTTGAGCGCCTCCTGGATCAGCGCCTCGCTTTCGGCGTCGAGCGCGCTCGTCGCCTCGTCGAGAAGGAGGACGGGCGCGCCGCGCAGGATCGCCCGGGCGATGGCGATGCGCTGGCGCTGGCCGCCGGAAAGCGTCACGCCGCGCTCGCCGACCTCGGTGTCGTAGCCCTTGGGCAGGCCTTCGGCGAACTCCTCGACATGAGCGGCGCGCGCGGCCCGCCTGATCTCCGCGAGCGGCGCCTCGGGCCGGCCGAAGCGGATATTGTCGAGGACGGTGCCCGAGAAGATCACCGTCTCCTGCGGCACGACGGCGATGCGCGCACGCACCTCCCTCGGATCGGCCGCCTTCACGTCGACGCCGTCGATCAGGATGCGGCCCGCCTGCGGGTCGTAGAAGCGCTGCAGGAGGGCGAAGACGGTCGACTTGCCGGCGCCGGAGGGACCGACGAGCGCCACCGTCTCGCCCGGCGCCACCGCGAAGCTCACCGCCGCGAGGGCGGGGCCGTCGGGCCGCGTCGGATAATGGAAGCTCACGCCCTCAAAGGCGATGCCGCCCTTGGCCGGGGAAGGCAGGGGCGCCGGATCGGCGGGGGCGGCGATGGCGGGCTTCTCGTCGAGGAGCTCGGCGATGCGCTCGGCGGCGCCCGCGGCGAGCTGGATGTCGCCCCATACCTGCGACAGCTCGCCGAGCGCGCTCGCGGCGAGCACGGCATAGAGCACGAACTGGCTGAGCGATCCCGCCGTCATGGCACCCGAGATCACCTCGTGCGCGCCATACCACAGCACCGCCGTCACCGAGCCGAGCGACAGGAAGATGATGGCGCCGGTGAGAAAGGCGCGGGCCGCGGTGCGCCTGGCCGCCGCAGCGAAGGCGGTTGCGGTGGCGGCGCGGAAGGCGTCGATGGCGGTCTCCTCCTGGACGAAGGACTGCACGGCCGTCACCGCCAGCAGGCGCTCCTGGGCGAAGGCGGCGGACCGGGCCAGCGTGTCCTGGGCGCTGCGCGACAGCGAGCGCACCTTGCGCCCGAAGAAGATGAGCGGCAGCACGATCAGCGGTATGGCGAGGAGGACCAGGCCCGACAGACTGGCGCTCGTCACCACCATCATGACGGCGGCGCCGACCAGCATCACCAGGTTGCGCAGCGCGATCGAGGCCGAGGTCGAGAAGGCCGACTTGATCTGGGTCGTGTCGGCGGTGAGCCGCGAGACGATCTCGCCCGAGCGGTTGGCCTCGAAGAAGGCCGGGCTCAGCCCGAGGAGATGCCTGAACAGGAGGTCGCGCGTGTCGGCCACGATCCGCTCGCCGAGCCAGGTGACGAGATAGAAGCGGGCGGCCGAGGCCATCGCCAGCACCGCGACGACCAGCAGCATCACGGCGAAATACCGGTTGATGAGGACGCCGCCGCCGGCCGAAAAGCCGTGATCGACGACGCGGCGGACCGCCACGGGGACGATGAGGGTGGCGAGCGCCGCGACGACCAAGGCGAGGACGGCCAGGGCGACGTGGAGGCGATAGCGGCCGAGGAGCGGCAGGAAGCGCTCGAGCGGCCTGAGGCTCCTGCCGGCGGGCCGGACCGGGGCGGTGTCTGCGGACGAGCGGGCCATGAGCCTCCAGTTAGACCAGGCCTGGGGGCCTATGAAGGGGCCAAGCCGCCGCACTTGCGTGGCCCGTCCCCCTCCTGTATAGACGCCGCCCGAAACCCCTGAATTTGCAGTTTTCCGGCGCCGGACGAGCGCGCCCCAAGAGAGTTTACGCCATGAAAAAGGATATTCATCCCAAATATCACATGATCAACGTGGTCATGACCGACGGCACCAAGTTCCAGACCCGCTCGACCTGGGGCAAGGAAGGCGATACGCTCAATCTCGACGTCGACCCCAAGTCGCATCCGGCCTGGACCGGCGGCCAGCAGACCCTCGTCGACCGCGGCGGCCGGGTCAGCAGGTTCAAGCAGAGATTCGGCTTCCTCGACAAGTGAGGCCGGCCTGAACACGCCAAAACCCGGCCTTCGCGGCCGGGTTTTTTTGTCGGTGCGCCAGGCATGGCGCGTAGCGCCGTGACTGGCGCTGTATGGGCCGCTGTGGTGGCGGTTCATGCGACTTGGGGGTGGAAGTCCCCTGCGGACCCTGATGACGGGAACCGCTAGCTGAACATCAAGGGCATCGTCGCGAGGCGATGTCTGAAGGAAGGTGTAGGCAAAGCTTCGGCCTGACGAACAGGAAGCGCATAGAGGCGACGTCACTCGGGCGAGGGGGCCGAAAGACCTGAAGCCCAAAGTCATCCGGAGGGTGGCGGCGTATATGCGACAGGTGGATGAAGCGAAGGTCGCGTGTCTTACCCTGGGAGGTCTGTCGGCCTGCCCCCGGAGACGGGTGTGCTACCGGCGTCGCGAGGCGCCGGGATGGGACGGCAGAAGTCAGCAGAGGCCGTAGTAGCCGGACCGAACGGCGAAGGGCTGAACGTGCAGTGCCGGAAGGAGCTTGGTTCTTCGATGACGACGACAGACGCAGACGGCGGGATTGAGAAGTCTCGCGCCCCCTCCGAGGACAGCGGCCGGAAGCTGCTGGAGCAGGAGGCGGGTGCGTCAAGCGTCACGGCAGAACCGATGCCCCGACCGGAGGCAGAGGCGAGGCTGCTGGAGATGATCCTCAGCCGCGAGAACCTGATGGCGGCTTTGCACCGCGTGGAGTCCAACAAGGGCGCGCCTGGGGTCGATGGCCTCACGGTCGAGCACTTGCGAGGGCACCTCGCGGCGCACTGGGCTGCCATCAAGGAAGACCTGCTGGCAGGCCGGTATAAACCGGCCCCGGTGCGCGGGGTGGAAATCCCCAAGCCCGGCGGCGGGATGCGCCAACTGGGCATCCCGACGGTGGTGGATCGGCTGATCCAGCAGGCGATGCATCAGGTGCTGATGCCGCTGTTCGATCCGGGCTTCTCCGACTGCTCCTACGGCTTCCGGCCGGGACGCAGTGCCCACCAAGCGGTGCTGGCCGCGCGGTCCTATATGGCCGACGGCCGGCGCTGGGTGGTCGATATCGATCTGGAGAAGTTCTTCGACCGGGTGAACCACGATGTGCTGATGGCACGGGTGGCGCGCAAGGTCGCGGACAAGCGGGTGCTGCGGTTGATCCGCGAGGGTGTCCTAAACGATGTGTAAGGAGGTTTCTGTGAGTTAACCTTTAGAGGAGACTCACATGACGACTGATTCGCCGATTACGCCTGAGCTTCTGGACCAGCTTCTGGCGAACTACAGCAAGCCC
>JBFWVM010000026.1:0-76591 GCA_050246735.1 Parvibaculaceae bacterium
AAGCGGGGCTTCTCGAAACCTTCAAGGGCAGAAATGACCATGGCAAGCGCTCCGAATCAATGAAGCACCCATGGAATCACCCAATCTGCAATCCCAAAAGCCCGTTAACCCGAATTCGTGGCCCTGCCACGCCCCGTCACCCGATTGACAGCCGTTCCGGGCCATAGGAAGAGATATCGGCCAGTAGGCGGATCAGCCTTCAAGGAGAATGCGGGATGGTTAAGACGATGATCGCGGCGGCCGGCCTTTCGCTCGGCGTGCTGATGCTGCCGGTTGCCGCGGTTCCGGCCCGGGCGGACGTCGATATCGACATCAATATCGGCGGCAAGGACAAGATAAGCTGTCACCGCGGCAAGCGGATCGTGGAGGATTACGGCTTCCGGCACGTCCAGCGGCGAGACTGCAGTGGCCGCCGTTACACCTATTTCGGCCGCCGCCATGGTGACGACTTCATCATCACGGTCGATTCTCGCCGCGCCCGTATCGTCGACATCGACGAAATAGACTAGCGATCCGAGGGTTCGACGTGACCGCCCTCGCCGGCCCTCGACGCAGCGGTCGGGATTTTCGCCCACGGCCGCGCGCATCTGGTTCTCTGCGGGGAACTTCTCGATGATCCGACGGAATCGGAATCCGGCCGGCGCTTCGTCCGAACATTACCGGACGTTACACGTGACAAAACTGCAACAGTCGAAACATATCGACCATGATTACCTAGCGTATGGCTGGCTTCGAGCGGACTCACTGCTGTAACGATGAAACCAGATCTTTTCAGCGGGAGACTTCGATGTTCAAGAAACTGTCTGTTGGCCTTGCGGCTGCCCTGTCCTTCGGTGTCGCCGGCTATGCCAATGCGGCCGACTATGTCGAGCCGGCGCCGACCTGCGGGGCCTGGTCGGGCCTCTATGTGGGCGGCCATGCCGGCTATCTCTGGGGCAACGGCAAGGGCGATTCGGACGATGATCCGGCAGTCGACGCCGATGTCGATCCGGATGGCTTCGTCGGCGGCGCGCTCCTGGGCGGCAATTTCCAGGCCGACTGCCTGGTCTTCGGCCTTGAAGGCGACATCGGCTTCGGCGACGTGGACGGCGACGACGACGACGTCGGCCTGACCGCGCCGGTCGGAGCCGAGGCCGATATGGACTGGAACGGCCATATCCGCGCCCGTCTCGGTTACTCGCTGGGCGACGTCCTGCCCTTCATCGCCGGCGGCCTTTCAGTTGCCGGGATCGATGTCGACACCGACCTGGGCGACGACAAGAATACGCATTGGGGCTGGACGATCGGCGGCGGCATCGACTGGGCCTTGTCCGAGCAGTTCATCATCCGGGCCGAATATCTCTATGACGATTACGGATCCGAGACCTATGACATCGACGGCACCGACGTCGATGGCGATCTCGACGCGCATACGGTGCGCGCCGCGCTCATCTGGAATTTCGGCGGGCTCTGAACTCCTCCATTCATCCCTCCAGAAGGGCCCGTTTTTCGGGCCCTTCTTCTTTTCCTATGGCGGCTTTACGGTCGCGGCGGGGAAAGCTGTTGCGCAGGGCGAGTCCTGCAAGCCTGACTCATTTGGCGAAAGTTTTTCTCCAACCTGTTGATTTGGGCACGAATTCGCCCACCAAGGCGGTCTGTCTCACCGGCGGCGCGCCCAGTCACCGCGGCGCCACATTGCTGAATCAAAGCTGACCCGGTAAGTCTCTGTCCTCCCCTCAGCCAAGGAGTTCTGACGGTGAAGCTCCCCCTCCTCTGCCTGTCTGCCGCCTTCCTTCTCGCCTCGTCCACGGCCTTTGCCGCCACATGCGAGACGCCCACCAACCCGTCCAGGTTTCCGAGCTGGCTGGCCGGCGTCAAGAAAGAGGCGGCCGGGATGGGTATTTCGCGCCGTGCCATATCGGTTCTCGATGGCATGACCTACGATCCGGCGGTCATCAAGCGCGACCGCCAGCAGAGCGTCTTCTCCCTCACCTTCCTGGAGTTCCAGGCACGCCTGATTTCGGCCAACCGCATGAAAAAGGGGGCCGCGCTCATCAAGCAGCATGCCTCGGTCTTCAGGAAGGTCGAGCAGCGCTATGGCGTGCCGCCTGCGGTCATCACCGCCTTCTGGGGCCTGGAAACCGATTTCGGCGGTTATATGGGCGACTTCCACACCATCCGGTCGCTGGCTACGCTCGCCTTCGACTGCCGCCGTCCGGAGAAGTTCCGCCCCCAGGTCCTGGCCGCCTTGCGGATCATCGACCGTGGCGACATGACCGAGGACGAGATGGTCGGCGCCTGGGCCGGCGAGATCGGTCAGGTCCAGTTCCTGCCCGCCGACTTCCTCGAAAGCGGTGTGGATGCCGATGGCGACGGGCGCGTCGACCTGAAGCGCAGCATTCCCGACATCCTGAACTCGACCGGAAGCCTCCTGGTCAACCACGGCTGGCAGGCAAACCAGCCCTGGCTGCAGGAGGTCAGCGTGCCTGAGGACATGCCCTGGGAAGAGGCCGATATCGCGATCGAGCATCCGCGCGCCCAGTGGGCCAAATGGGGCGTGAGGTTCGTCTCCGGCAAGCCGCTGAAGGCCGACAAGGCGCGGGCTTCGCTGCTCTTGCCGATGGGGCGTCATGGCCCGGCCTTCCTCGCCTATCCGAACTTCACCAAGGTCTATCTGAAATGGAACGAATCTCTCATCTATTCGACGACGGCTGCCTATTTCGCCACGCGGCTGGCCGGGGCGCCTGCGGTCGGCAAGGGCAACGGCCCGGTTCATGCGCTCGATTACAACCAGATCATGGAACTGCAGCGGATCCTGACCCGCATGGGCTACGATGTCGGCAAGGTTGACGGCAAGCTGGGGGCGCAGTCACGCGCGGCGGTCAAGAGCGTCCAGATCAAGCTGGGCCTGCCGGCCGATTCCTGGCCGACGACCGAGTTGCTCAACCGCCTGCGCAAGAGCTGACCGCCGGGATTGTCGTCCATGACTGCCCGGCACGTTCCAGCCGAGAAGCTGGCTTCGCTTTCCTTTGCGGTGCTGACCGCCGCCGGGGCCGATCGGGCCTCGGCCGAGGCGACCACCGGCGCCATGCTCCATGCCTCGCTTCTCGGCGTGGACAGCCACGGCATCAGGCTCCTGCCCTTCTATGCCGATTGCCTGCGCGAAGGCATCTGCAAGCAGAAGCCGCGGATCACGGTCGCGCATCCGCGGCGCAGCGCCGTCCTCGTCGACGCCGATGGCGGCCTTGGCCATCTGCCCACCTATCGGGCGATGGACGAGGCCTGCGCCATTGCGCGCGATACCGGCATCGGCATGGGGGCCGTGATCAACTCGACCCATTTCGGAGCCGCGGGCGCCTATGCTCTGGCCGCCGCCAATGCCGGATTCATCGGTTTCGTGACCTGCAATTCGGGCGCCTTTGTCGTTCCGCATGGGGGCAAGACTCCCATCCACGGCACGAGCCCGATCTCGCTCGCCGCACCTCTGCCCGGACGCGACGACCCCTACTTCCTCGATATGGCGACGAGTTCCATTCCCTGGAACAGGGTGATGCGCTACCGCACCGAAGGCCTGGCCCTCCCGCCCGACGCGGCGCTCGACGCCGACGGCGGCTACACCACCGACCCGAACAGAGTGGTGTGTCTCGGGCCCCTGGGCGGCGCCGGCTTCGGCTACAAGGGAGCGGCCCTTGCCGGTCTTGCCGAAGTCCTCGGCGGCATGCTGACCGGAATGCGTCTTTCGATCGAGCAGAGCGGGGTTGTTCTCGCCGACACCCAGCTCGGCCATTTCGTGATGGCGATCGACCCGTCCACCTTCGTGCCGGGCGGGACCTTCGCCGAGCGTCACGCCACCTATCTCGAGAGCTTCAAGGGACAGCCGGATGCGATGCCGGCGGGGGCTCCCGAATGGGCCCGGCGCGCCGATCGTGCTGCGAACGGTGTCCCCTTGCCCGATGGCCTCCATGACGAGCTTGCCGAGGCCGCCCGCAAGGCGGAAGTCCCGTTCACTTTATGACCTGGCCATGCGCAGGACGCATTGACGAGCGCCGGGAATGTCGGTTGGCCGCGTCGATCCGCTTGCCTATAGCTCGCTTGCGATGAGTGCCACGGGAGAGGCCATCAGACCTGCAGAAAACAGCGCGATCGGCATCCTGTGGATGCTGGCGACCATGTTCTTCTTCATATCGCTCGACACGATGATGAAGGAGCTGCTCCTCACCTATTCTCTGGTGCAGGTCACCTGGGCGCGATTCTTCTTTGCCACCATCATTGCCGCCATCGCCGCCGGGCCGCGCCTGCCGCGGATCGTCAGGAGCCAAGCTCCCCGACTCCAGCTTTCGCGCTCGCTTCTGCTCGCCCTCACCACCGGCATCTTCAATGCCGGGATCCGCCTGGTGCCGCTGGCGACGGCGACGACCATCATGTTCCTCTCGCCGATATTGGTCACCGCCCTCTCGGTCCTGCTGCTCAAGGAGCAGGTGGGCCCGCGCCGCTGGATCGGCGTCGGCATCGGCTTCCTGGGCGCCCTGATCGTGGTCCGGCCCTGGGAGAGCGACACCGACATGTTCTTCCTGGGGGCGGTCCTGCTGCTTGTCGCCGCTCTCTTCAACGCCAATTACCAGATCATCACCCGCAAGGTGCGCCTCTATGACGGGCCGATGACGTCGCTCTTCTATACGGCCATGGCGGGCGCCGCCGTCACCAGCCTGCTCCTTCCCTGGTCCTGGGAGTGGCCCAGAGCCGCCGATTGGCTGCTGCTGGTCGGGACCGGCATCGCCGGCGGCATCGGCCATTTGTGTCTCATCCAGGCATTTCGGCATGCCCCCGCCTCGGTGGTGGCGCCGTTTTCCTATTCGTCGCTCGTCTGGGCCACCTTGTTCGGCTGGCTGTTCTTCGCCGAATGGCCCGCTCTGACGACATGGCTGGGCGCCGTGCTGATCATCGGCAGCGGCCTTTACATTTTTCATCGCGAAAGCCAGCATGGCCGCAATTCGCGCATCCGGGAGAATATGCAATGACAACGGTGACCAAGCTCAAGACCAAGGCGTCTGAGGAATGGCAGCTGCGCGTCGACCTCGCCGCCGCCTTCCGTCTCGCGGAGCATTTCAACTGGCACGAGGGCGTCGCCAATCATTTCAGCCTCGCCGTGTCGCCGGACGGCAGGAAGTTCCTGATGAATCCGAAATGGAAGCACTTCTCCGGCATCAAGGCCTCCGACCTCCTGTTCCTCGATGCCGGTGATCCTGAGGCGATGAAGCGGCCTGATGCGCCGGACGAGACCGCCTGGTGCATCCATGGCCGCATGCACGCCCTGGTCCCGAGCGCCCGCTGCATTCTGCACGTCCATCCGGCATATGCGACCGCGCTGGCCGGGCTCGCCGACCCCGAGATCAAGCCGATCGACCAGAACACCGCGCGCTTCTACAAGCGCGTCGCCTATGATCTGGGCTATGAGGGCATGGCCAATTCGGACGCCGAAGGCAACCGCCTGGCCGGCCTCCTCGGCAACCACAAGACGATGATGATGGGCAATCACGGCGTGCTCATCGACGCTGCGACGGTCGCCGAGGCATTCGACGAGCTCTACTATCTCGAGCGCGCCTGCCAGACCCTGGTGCTGGCCTATTCGACCGGCCAGAAGCTCAATGTGATGAGCGATGCGGTCGCCGAGAGCACCGCGCGCGACTGGGACCTCTACAGCGACTCCGCCTTCGCCCATTTCGACGAGATGAAGAAAGTGCTCGACCGCAAGGACCCCTCCTACGCCGAATAGCCCGCGGAGCCCTCGCCCGGCACAGACCACGGGCCGGGCGAGGGCTCCGCCGCCTCATTCCCGGTCATGTCCAGATCCGCCAGCCGCAACCTCGTCGGTGTCGCCTCGCTCTGCCTCGGGGTTTTCATTTTTTCGACCCAGGACGCGATCATCAAGGCGGTGAGCGACGACTACGCCGTGACCCAGGCGATCGTCATCCGCTCGGTCGTCGCCTTTCCGATCCTGCTGCTGTTCAGCCATTGGGAAGGCGGGCTCGGCCGGATTTTGTCGGGACATTTCTGGGCCCTGAGCTTTCGCGGCCTCATCCTTCTCGTCGCCTATACGTCCTACTACCTGGCTTTCCCGGCGCTGCCGCTCGCCGAAGCCATCGTTCTCTTCTTCACGGCGCCTTTCCTGGTCACGTTCCTCGCCGCCCCCATTCTGGGGGAACGCATCCGGCTCAAGGCGATCGTGGCGCTCCTCGTCGGCTTCAGCGGTGTGCTCGTCGTCCTCAGGCCGGGCTTCGGCTTCTTCGAGCCCGCCGCCCTGCTCAGCCTGCTCAGCGCCATAACCTATGCGCTCGCCATGCTCTTCGCCCGCAAGCTCGGGGTCTCGGAGCCGGCGTCGGTCATGGCCTTCTATCAGAACGTGATCTATCTCCTGGGCGCTGCGCTCATGGCGCTTGCCTTTCATCTCGCCGGCTGGACCACCTCAGTGCATCCAAGCCTTGCTTTCCTGGTCCGGCCCTGGACCTGGCCCGGTCTCGTCGACCTCGGCATGATGGCCGCCTGCGGCGTGATCGCCGCCGTGGCGATGTCGCTTCTCACCCATGCCTATCGCATGGCCGACGCCAGTCTCGTCACCGTTTTCGAGTATACCGGCATGATCTGGGGGCCGCTCTGGGGCTTCCTGTTCTTCGCCGAAGTGCCGCCGGTGACGACCTTTGCCGGCATGCTGCTCATCATGGCGGCCGGACTGATCGCGCTTCTGCGGCCGAGGCTGCCGGATCGCGCCGCAGCCGTGGCCGCCGGCAAATCCGATTAGGCTGCGCTCTCGGCGCCCGCCCCCTCCTCAACGACGAACGGACCCGGTTCAGCCGCGCCAGAGCGACACCGCCAGCACGCCGGCCCAGATCAGCAGCAAGACACCGGTGAACTGCGCGAGCCGCCATTGCGCGGGGATCAGCTTCTCCGCCAGCACGTAGAGCGCCAGCCCGCCGATCCAGTTGATCTCCATCACGCCGCCGTAGAACAGGAGCAGCATCAGCATGCCGCAGCAGCCGGCGCAGTAAAGTCCATGCCGGAGCCCGCGCTCGAAGGCCGCGGCGACCCCGGCGCGCCATTGCCCGGGACGGAACGCGAAAGGCGATTGACATTTGTCGAGGCAGGCCCGCTTCGCCGCGCTCAGCTGATAGAAGCCTGCTATCGCAAGAAGCAGCACGCCGATGATCTTGCTGGTGATCGCCATCATCGGCGTCATGTGGACGGCTGTCCCGAGTATGATGTTGACCGCCGTCGCAAATAGCGCAAAGGCCGACCATACGGCCATGTAGCCCAGCGCGAAGGCGGTCTGGGTCCAGGCTTGGCTCTGGGCGGGCGAGAACTTGCGGACGATCGCCGTATCGGTCAGGAGCGCCGGCACCGCGGTGGGCAGCATCATCGCCATCATCATCGTCCACCACATGACGAAGACGAGAGCGGCATGGAGAGCCGCACCGCCGGCCGGATCGGTCATCATGAGCCGGTCGCCCGACCATTGCATGAGGAACACGCAAAGAGCGACGACGATGGCGAGGCTCGTGATCGTGACGAGCCGCCGGTGCTCGAAGACCGACGCGAAGAAGCCGCTCATCCGTGCAGGCTAGCGCACAAGCCCCTCGCCGGTGATATGGATCATCGCCAGGTGTGCATGGCGACCGGCCCATTCGAGCGGGATGGCGCCTTCTGCCCTGGTCGTGCTCGAGGCAAATTCGGCATCCACGAATTCGAAACCTTTGCGCAAGGAGACTTTCGCGTGGTGCGGCTCCTTGCTCATCGGGTTGCGGATGGGCTCGGCCCTGGAGTCGACGATCCCGTCGACATGGAAGCGGCCGGTCGCATTGGCGATGTCGGCGTCGAAGCTGATCGGCCTGAACAAGGGCTCATGGAATTTCTCGATCATCGAGCTGAAGACCTGGAAGTAGGTCGCGCCGGGCACGCTCTCCTGTCCCGACATGATCTTGAGCAGCGCCTCGCGCTGTTGCGGGCTGGCTCGTTCATCGACGATCGGCAGCGCCTGCCCATGCCCTTCATGGATCGGGCCCGGCCAGGAGAACACCCCGGCCCAATGCAGGCCATCCAGCCGGACGTCGCCGAAGTGGCCCTTGTCGATCCGCATCGCGACGGTCGCAGTGCAGTTGCCTTCGGTGGGGAGCGCATTGAACTGACAGGGACAGCCATAGGCACAGTTGCAGGTCGCGATCTCCGGACCGCGCAGCATCCAATCGATCATGGCGAACGTCCTTTTTGTGGACATGCCCCTCGATATAACCTTAGCACATTGCAGCCGTCTGGTAACTTTCTCGATTGATCATCTATAAGCTATAGCTTACAGTAAGCTATGGCTTACCAATTTGAGGTCCTTGCCGACCCGACGCGGCGGTTGATTTTCGAGCGTCTGGCCGAGGGCGCGCAGTCCGTAGGCCAACTCGCGCAGGGCCTGCCGGTCAGCCGGCCAGCCGTGTCCCAGCATCTGGCGGCGCTCAAGGCGGCCCGGCTGGTGAGCGATCGCGCGCAAGGCGCCAGGCGCATCTATCGCATCGATCCGGATGGACTTGCCGTCATTCGCGCATGGCTCGACCGGGTCTCGACCGCGGCGCTCGAGAGCCATGCGGCAGAAGCCGGAAAGGCACGGCGGGCGAAGGAATGAACCGGCAGGGTCTGCCTGGCCCATGCCCGGATCACATGATCATTGCGCATCGGATGCCGCCATCTGGCGCAGGACCAGGACCATGGTGGCATGGGCATAATCGGTGCCCGGATTGTAGAGCCTGTGCGGTCGGTCGCCGCGGAAACGGACCGACTCGCCGGTCTTGAGCAGGCGCGTCTCCCCATCGCAGGTGACTTCGATCTCGCCTTTCAGGAGATAGAGATGCTCGACCGTGCCCGGCGGATGCGGATCGGATTCGAGCGTTCCGCCCGGCCGCGCCTGGAAATCATACCACTGCAGCTGCTCGACCAGATTGAGCGGTCCCGCGATCGCCAGCCGGCACAGCCCGTCCTGGCTTTCGAGAATGGGCACGCCCGACTTGTTCTGGAGCTCGACGAAATTGGGCTCGCTGTCGTGCTTCAGCACCTCGTCGATCGTCGTGTCGAGGGCGCGCGACAAGCGGTAGACGGTTCCGATCGTGGGGTTCGTCTCGTTGCGCTCGATCTGCGAGATGATCGACTTGGCGACGCCCGACTGCTCGGAGAGCTCGCCCAGCGACATATTGTAGGCCTTACGCAATCTCTGGATGGTCTTGCCGAGCGCCGGAGTTACATCGATCACCTGGGCAGCGCCCGATTTGCGCCCGCGGCGCGTTGACATTCCGGCGTTCCTTCTATAGAACAGCTGTTCGTAATAACGAACGTTCGGATTGTCGAACAGCGTATCTGCATTTCTACCGCCAGATTTCCTTGCAAATCAACAGGAATCTATGGCGTGAGAGGTGAGCGCCCGAAAATCCGACCGTGCTGATGGACGAACGGTTAAAGCCGATGGGCGTCATTCGCGTAACGGACCTGGACGGGAACCACCACGAGCTCGACGCCGTGGAAGGCTGGCGGATCATGGAGATCATCCGCGAGCACGGCTTCGAGGTCGGCGGCCTGTGCGGGGGAGCCTGCGCCTGCGCCACCTGCCATGTCGAGGTCTGCGCCAACTGGGCGCCGAAGCTCCATCCCGCCCGCGACGACGAGGAGGCGATGCTGGACGAGGTGCCGGAGCTCACTCCCACCTCGAGGCTTTCTTGCCAGATCATTTACACCCGCGAGCTCGACGGGCTCGCTGTCAAGCTCGTGCCGCAGGCTTGAGGAGCGACGGCCATGCGCTATTTTCCTGTCTTTCTCGATCTCGACAACCGCAAGGCCGTCATCGTCGGCGGTGGCGAGGAGGCCCTGCGCAAAGTGCGTCTTCTCCTGAAGACGAAAGCCAATATCCAGGTTGTCGCGCCGACGCTCCACGGCGAACTGAAGGCCTGTCTGGACGATGGCCGCATTGCCTGGACCGGCCGGTCCTTCACGCCTGCCCTTCTCGACGGCGCAGCGCTCGTCTATTCGGCCGACGGCCATCTCCATGAGGCCGTCGCGGCTGCCGCCCGCGCCCGCGCCATCCCGGTCAATGCGGTCGATGAGGCGGTGCTGTCGACCTTCATCACGCCCTCGATCGTCGATCGCGATCCGGTGGTGGTGGCGATCGGCACCGAAGGGACTTCCCCTGTGCTGGGCATGGGCCTGCGCAGCAGGATCGAAGCCATGCTGCCGCAGGGCTTGGGTTCGCTCGCCCGGGCCGCAAGCCGGCTGCGCCATGGCGTCGCCGAGCGGGTGCCGCAGGGCAGCCGCCGCCGCTCCTTCTGGCAGCGTTACTTCTTCGGCTCCATCCGCGAGTCTTTCCTTGCCGGCGACGCCCGATCCTATACCCGCGAGCTCGAGGCTGCGCTGATCGACGACTCCTCCCCGCCGGTCGGCCGCGTCTCGCTCGTGGGTGCAGGCCCGGGCGATCCGGAGCTCCTGACCCTGAAGGCCCAGCGCAAGCTGCAGGAGGCCGACGTCATCGTCCATGACCGCCTGATCGGGCCAGGCATCCTCGAGCTCGCGCGCCGCGACGCCGTGAGGATACCGGTCGGCAAGACGCCTTTCGCCGCCTCGCCCAAGCAGTCGGACATCAACGCCATCCTGATTCGCGAAGCGAGCGCCGGCCGCCACGTCGTTCGCCTCAAGGGCGGCGACCCCTATATTTTCGCGCGCGGCGGCGAGGAACAGGCGGCCCTTGCGGCGCAGGGCATCCCGGTCGACGTCGTTCCCGGCATCACGGCCGCGCTGGGCTGTGCCGCTGCGGCCGGGCTGCCGCTCACGCAGCGCGGCTACAATCGCAGCCTGACCCTTCTGACCGGTGCCTGCGAGGACGGGATTGCCCGGCACGATTGGGCGGCCCTCGCCAGGCCCGGACAGGCCTTCGCGATCTATATGGGCGTCAACGCCGCCGGCGACATCTCGGCCGAGCTTCTCGACGCCGGCATCGACCACGAGACGCCGGTGACGGTCGTCGAGAACGGCACGCTCGCCAATCAACGGGTGATGATGTGTAGCATCGGCTCGCTCTGGGAAACCCTCGCCCTGAATGGGGTTGAAGGTCCTGCCATCATCTATGTCGGCCTCGAGCCCGCGCAGACCTCCGCCGACATCGTCCCGTTCACTGCCCGCGACGAAACCGGGCGCCAGGCTTTGAGAGCAGCGTCATGACCACCGCCACTGAAAAAGGCAAGATCCTCACCGCCAACCGCCTCCATGACGGCGAAGTCGTCTTCCTCACCCATTCCGGCCAATGGAGCGAGCACATCGACGACGCCGTGCTCGCCACCGAGCCCCAGGCCCAGGCCGCGCTGGAATCGCGCGGCAAGGAGCATGAGCGCGACAACCTGGTGACGGGCGTCTATCTCTTCGATGCCGATCGCCGCGACGGTCACGTCTTCGCGACCCATATCAAGGAGCGCATCCGCTCGCTCGGGCCCACCGTGCGCGCCGATCTCGGCAAGCAGGCCGAAGGCAAGGGCGGCCGCTTCGCCGCCCTGCAGGGGGTTTGACGATGTACCGCTATGATGAGTTCGACCGGCAGTTCGTCGCTGAGCGCGTCGCGCAGTTCCGCGACCAGACGCGCCGCCGCCTGGCGGGCGAGCTGACCGAAGAAGAATTCCGTCCCTTGCGCCTGATGAACGGGCTCTATCTGCAGCTGCACGCCTATATGTTCAGGATCGCCATCCCTTACGGCACCTTGTCGTCGCGCAAGCTCAACCGGCTGGCGATGATCGCCGAGAAGTGGGACAAGGGCTACGGCCATTTCACCACCCGGCAGAACATCCAGTTCCACTGGATCAGGCTCGAGGACACACCCGATATTCTCGATGCCCTTGCCGAGGTCGAGATGCATGCCATCCAGACCTCCGGCAACTGCATCCGCAACGTGACGACCGATCAGTGGGCGGGTGCCGCCGCCGACGAGCTGGCCGACCCCCGCCCGGTCGGCGAGCTGGTGCGCCAGTGGTCGAGCCTCCATCCCGAATTCTCCTATCTGCCGCGCAAGTTCAAGATCGCCGTCACCGGCTCGCCGAACGACCGGGCGGCGGTCAGGGTGCACGACATCGGCTTGCGCCTCCATCTCAACGACAGGGGCGAGCGCGGCTGGGAGGTGCTGGTCGGCGGCGGCCTCGGGCGCACTCCGGTGATCGCCGTCACGGTGCGCGACTTCCTGCCCGAGCATGAGCTCCTCGGCTATCTCGAGGCGATCATGCGCGTCTACAATCTCTACGGCCGGCGCGACAACAAGTTCAAGGCGCGCGTCAAGATCCTCGTCCATGAGCTGGGAGCCGAAAAGTTCCGGGCCGAGGTCGAGGCCGAATATGCCAGGCGCCCCTATGCCGACACCAAGGTCGAGGAGCGCGAGCTGCAGCGCATCAGCGCCTATTTCGCTCCGCCCGGATTCGAGAAGCTGCCGCGCTGGTCGGCCGCCTTCGAGGAAGCGCGCGTCGGCAACCGGGATTTCGCCCAATGGGTGCGCACCAATGTGGCCGCCCATCGCGTCGACGGCTATGCGATCGTCAACGTCTCGCTCAAGCCGGAGGGCGGCATACCGGGCGATGCCACGGCCGACCAGATGCGCACCATCGCCGATCTCGGCCTGCGCTATTCGTTCGACGAGATCCGTGTCAGCCATCAGCAGAATCTCGTGCTCCCGCATGTGAAGCGCGACGATCTCTTCGCCGTCTGGAAGGTCCTGGCGGCCTCGGACCTCGCCGCCGCCAATCTCGGCCTCGCCGGCGACATCATCGCCTGCCCCGGCCTCGACTACTGCACCCTCGCCACCGCGCGCTCCATCCCCATTGCGCAGTCGATCTCGCGCCGCTTTGCCGATCTCAACCGCCAGCACGAGATCGGCCCGCTGAAGATCAACATTTCGGGCTGCATCAATGCCTGCGGCCACCACCATGTCGGCCATATCGGCATCCTCGGCCTCGATAAGAAGGGCGAGGAATATTACCAGATCACGCTCGGCGGCTCGTCCGCGGAGAATGCCTCGATCGGCACCATCCTGGGTCCGGGCTTCGCCGGCCACGATGTGCCCGACGCCATCGAGAAGATCGTCAACACCTATCTCGCCCACCGCCGGCCGGGCGAGGAATTCCTCGCCGCCTACAGGAGGCTCGGCCCGCAACCTTTCAAGGAGGCGCTCTATGCCGCTGCTTAGGAACGGTGCCATCGTCGCGGACGAATGGACCACCCTCGGCCTCGATGACCCCACGCCCGAAAGCGGGGACATCGTTCTCCCCTATGCCCGCCTCCTCGAGGAGTGGGAGAGCCTGGCCGAGCATGACGGCCGCCTCGGCGTCGTCTTCACCAACATGGACCGGGCGGAGGCTCTGGCCCTGTTCCTGCCGCGCCTGGCGCTGATCGTGCTGCCTTTCCCGTCCTTCACCGACGGGCGGGCCTATTCCCTGGCGCGCCAGCTCCGCGAGCTGGGCTATGCACGCGAATTGCGCGCCGCCGGCAACGTGCTGCCCGATCAGGTGCAATTCATGCTGCAGGTCGGCTTCGATTCCTTCGAGATCGGAGAGCGTTTCACCGCCGACGTCTGGCTCAAGGCGTCGCGCCGCATGTCGCTCGCCTATCAGCGCGGCCTGTTCCGTCCCGGCGGCCAGCAGGAGGTCTGGAGCGAGCGCCATCGCGAGGCCGAACCCTGGCTCGAACAGCCGCATGCCGGGTGATGTGATCCGTGTACGAACATCTGATCGGGCGCCTGAGCTTCTTTGACGGCATCGACATCCTCGAGCCGCTGGTGAAGCGCGTCTTCCGCGGCCGCATCGCGCTCGTCTCGTCCTTCGGCGCGGAATCGGCCGTGCTGCTCCATATGGCCGCACAGGTCGACCGCGACATTCCGGTGATCTTCCTCGACACCCGCAAGCTCTTCTGGGAGACGCTGGCCTATCGCTCCAAGCTCGTCGATCTCCTGGGGCTCACCGATATCCGCATCGTCAAGCCGGACGACGACAGCGTCCGCCTGCTCGATCCGGATGGCGGGCTGCACAAGAGCAATCCCGACATGTGCTGCGACATCCGCAAGACCCAGCCCTTGCAGCAGGCACTGTCCGGCTTCGATGCCTGGATATCCGGCCGCAAGCGCTATCATGGCGGCGGCCGCGCCAACATCCCGACGCTCGAGGAGGCCGACGGACGCCTGAAGATCGAGCCCCTGGCGCGTTTCACCGCCGGCGATCTCAAGGCCTATATGGACCACTACCGGCTGCCGGCCCATCCTCTGGTCGCCGAGGGCTACCGCTCGATCGGCTGCGTCCCCTGCACGGTGAAGGGCGGCACCGGCGACAATCCGCGCGCCGGCCGCTGGGCCGGCCGGTCCAAGGAGGAATGCGGCATTCACTGGACGGTGAACGGCCGGCCGGTCCGCCTCGACCAGGCGGGCTGAGCCGGTTCTCGAGGAGGCCCGATGCCTGAGCTGGGCGACTTCTGGATGTTTCTGTTCGTCGGGTTCTTCGCGCAGCTCATCGATGGCGCGCTCGGCATGGGCTATGGCGTCATCTCCTCGGTGGTGCTCCTGGCGAGCGGCGCGCCGCCCGCCCATGCGTCGGCGAGCGTCCATTCGGCCAAGCTCTTCACCACGGCGGCCTCGGGAACGTCCCATCTCCTGCACGGCAATATCGATCGCCGGCTGTTCCGGATCCTGAGCCTCCTCGGCGGGATCGGCGGCATCGCCGGCGTGCTGTGCCTGACCCAGGTGCCGGGCGGGCTCATCAGGCCCTATGTCTTCGGCTATCTGCTGCTCATGGGACTGCTCATCCTCTGGCGCTCAGTGCGCGAGGGACGCGAACGCCATGTCCTCCCGGGGAGCTTCGTCGGCCCGCTCGGCGGGCTTGGCGGCTTCCTCGATGCGGTCGGCGGCGGTGGATGGGGTCCGGTGGTGACCTCGAGCCTCATCGGCGCCGGCGCGCGGCCGCGCCTCGTCGTAGGCACGGTGAACGCCGCTGAATTCGTGGTGACCTGCGCGGTCGTGGCCGCTTTCGCCACGACGCTGCTCTCAGGTCTCTGGAGCGAAGGCAAAGGGGTTCTGAATCATCTCGTGCCGATTGCCGGACTCGTGCTCGGCGGCCTCCCCGCCGCCGCCCTCGCCGGCGTCCTGGTCAAGCGCGCGCCGCGCCGGACGATGACCTTCGCCGTCGCCCTGCTGGTGATCGCATTGTCGTCCTACGAGCTTCTGCGCATGAACGAGGTTTTCGCCGCCGGGAATTCCGCCCGGCAGAAAGCCGTGAGCACGCCGGCTCTTGCGGGGGTGGTGGAATAGGGCCGCCGCGGCCGGTCAGCCGGCGATCGCCTGCCTGAGGTCGTCGATCACGTCCTCGGCATCCTCGAGTCCGACCGAGAGCCTGAGCATGCCGTCGCTGATGCCCATGGCGGCACGCGCTTCCGCGCCGATATTGCGATGCGTCGTCGTCGCCGGATGGGTGATCAGCGATTTCGCGTCGCCCAGATTGTTGGAGATGTCGATGAGCTCGAGCCGGCGCAGCACGTCGAACGCCTTGGCCTTGCCGCCCTCGACCTCGAAGGTCACCATCGTGCCGCCGGCTCCCATCTGACGCCGGCACAGAGCCGCCTGCGGATGGCTGTCGAGATGGGGATAGATCACGCGGGAGACGCCCCCGAGCCCGACCAGCGTCTCGGCGACGGTCCTGGCCGACTGCGACTGATGCAGCACCCTGAGCTTCAGGGTCTCGAGGCCCTTGAGCAGGATCCAGGCATTGAAGGGCGATATGGAAGGTCCGGTATGGCGCAGGAACGGCTTGAGCAGCTCTTCCTTGAATTTGCGCGTCGAGAGGATGGCGCCGCCCAGCACCCTGCCCTGTCCGTCGAAATGCTTGGTGCCCGAATAGACGACAACGTCGGCGCCGTAGCTCAGCGGCTTCTGAAGCACGGGGGTGGCGAAGACATTGTCGACCACGATCGAGGCCTGGGCCTTCCTGGCGATGTCGCAGACCGCGGCGAGATCGATGACGTCCAGCGTCGGGTTCGACGGTGTCTCCAGGAACACGCATTTCGTGTCCTTGGTGATGGCCTTCTGCCAGGCGTCGATATCCGCCCCGTCGACCAGCGTCGAGCGGATGCCGAAGCGCGGCAGGATGCTGGTGACGATCTGGTAGCACGAGCCGAACAGCGCCTTGGAGGAGACCACGTGGTCGCCCGCCTTGAGCTGGCAGGCCAGCGCGCCGAAGACCGAGGCCATGCCGGAGGCGAGCGCGTAGCAGGCCTCCGCCCCTTCGAGCAGCCTGAGCCTTTCCTCGAACATGGTGACGGTCGGATTGCCGTAGCGGCCATAGACATAGCCGTCGTCCTCGCCGGCGAAGCGCTTCTCGGCGGTCTCCGGCAGGTCATAGACGAAGCCCGAATTGAGGAACAGAGCCTCCGAGGTCTCGCCATGGGGCGAACGGTCGACCCCGCCGCGCACCAGCTTGGTGTACTCGCCCCAGCGGCCGGGCGAGGAGGATTTGACGTCTTTCTTCATCAGCTTTGGATCCAGGGAAGTCCGGCGGCTTTCCAGCCGCCCACCGTGCCGCGATGGCCTTGCCCGTCGCGCTCGCCTTCGAAGCCTTGCGCCACGTTCCAGCAATTGCTGAAACCTGCCTTGGCCAGGGCCGAGGCCGCATTGGCCGAGCGCGCGCCCGAACGGCAGATGCACAGGATCTCGGTGTCCTTGGCGAGACCCGAATCCTCGACCTGCTTCACGAAATCGGCGTTCATCTGCATTTGCGGATAGGCCTGCCAGGAGAGCCGGATCAGCCGGTCGACGGCCGGCACGCCGACAAAAGCCCATTCCGGCTCGGTCCTGACGTCGATCAGCACCGCCTGCGGGTTCTTGACGAGCCTTTCATGGGCTTCGGCCGGCAGGATATCGCCCTTGTGCATGTGAAAACCAACCCGTTCTGAATTCCGAACATTTCATAGTGGAAAGCCTTGCGGCGGGAAAGCGGAAAGTCGGTCCGGCGGCCGGCTGGTGAGATTCTGCCGCAGCCGGCGCAAAAGGACTGACCTTCATTTTCGGGATCCGCTTCGTTAGGGTGCGCGCCCGAGGCTCCACCCCATTTCGCAAGGTCACTCCATGTCGAAGTCACTTCCTGCCCGTGCCGATGTCGTCATTGTCGGGGGCGGCATCGTCGGCACCTCCATCGCCTATCATCTGGCCAAGCTCGGCATCGCGAACACCGTCCTGCTCGAGCGCCGGCAGCTCACCTGCGGCACCACCTGGCATGCCGCCGGCCTCGTCGGCCAGCTGCGCGCCTCGCGCAATCTGACCGAGCTCGCCAAATACACGACCGGGCTGTTCGAAGGTCTCGAGCAGGAGACCGGACAGGCCACCGGCTTCAGGCAGAACGGCTCGATCTCCATCGCGCTCACCGAAGGCCGGCTCGAGGAGATGAAGCGCGGCGCCTCGATGGCCAAGAGCTTCGGCCTCGAGGTCGATGTGGTCTCGCTCGGCGAGATCAGGGAGCGCCTGCCCCATTACAATCTCGAAGGTGCCGTCGGCGGGGTGTTCCTGCCCAAGGACGGCCAGGTCAATCCGATCGACGTCACCCAGGCGCTGGCCGCCGGCGCGCGCGCCGGCGGCGCGAAGATCTTCGAGAACAGCAAGGTCACCCGCATCCTGGTTGAGGGCGGCAAGGCGGTCGGCGTCGAGACCCTGGACGGCACCATTCGCGCCGACAAGGTCGTGGTCGCCGCCGGCATGTGGTCGCGCGAGCTCGGCCGCTCGATCGGCGTCAATATCCCGCTCCACGCAGCCGAGCATTTCTACATCGTGACCGAGCCGATCGCGGAGCTGCCGCGCAACATGCCGGTGGTGCGCGTGCCCGACGAATGCACCTATTACAAGGAGGACGCCGGCAAGCTCCTCGTCGGCGCCTTCGAGCCCGTGGCCAAGCCCTGGGGCACCGAAGGCATCGCCGAGGACCATGCCTTCGAGACGCTGCCCGAGGACATGGATCATTTCGAGCCCATTCTCAATGACGCCGTCCGGCGTTTGCCGCTGCTCGAAAGGGCCGGCATCGCCCTCTTCTTCAACGGCCCCGAGAGCTTCACGCCCGACGACCGCTATTATCTGGGCGAGGCCCCCGAGGTGAAGGACCTCTATGTCGCCACCGGCTTCAACTCGATCGGCATCCAGTCCTCGGGCGGCGCCGGTCTCGTTCTCTCGCAATGGATCAGGGACGGGCACCCGCCGATGGACGTGAACGGCGTCGATATCCGCCGCATCCATCCCTTCCAGTCGGTGCGCCGGTATGTGCATGACCGCACCGTCGAGAGCCTCGGCCTCCTCTATGCGATGCACTGGCCTTATCGCCAGGTCGAGACCGCCCGCGGCGCCAGGCGCTCCGCCATCCACGACAGGCTCGTGGCGCTCGGCGCCTGCATGGGCGAGGTCAATGGCTGGGAACGGCCCAACTGGTATGCGCCGAGGGGCGTCGAGCCCCGATACGAATACGCCTACGGCCGGCAGAACTGGTTTCCCTATGCCGATGCCGAGGCCAAGGCGCTGCAGTCGAAGGTCGCCTTCTTCGACCAGTCGAGCTTTTCGAAATATCTCGTCCAGGGCAGGGACGCGGCGAAGGTCCTGAACCGGATCTCGGCCAACGACGTCGACGTCGAGGACGGCCGCGTCGTCTATACGCAATGGTGCAACGACCGCGGCGGCATCGAGGCCGACCTCACCGTGACCAGGCTCGCGCCCGACAAGTTCATGGTGGTCACCGGCTGCGCGCCGCAGACGCGCGACTTCGCCTGGCTCGAGGCGCACACGCCGGATGATGCACACTGCATCGCCACCGACATCTCCTCGGGGCTGCCGATGTTCGCGCTGATGGGCCCGTCGAGCCGGCCGCTGCTGCAGAAGCTCTCGGGCATGGATCTCTCCAGCGCGGCATTTCCCTTCGGCGCGTCGAAGGAGATGGAGATCGGCTATGCCCGGGTGCGCGCGAGCCGCATCACCTATGTCGGCGAGCTCGGCTGGGAGCTCTACATCCCGACCGAGTTCGCCGCCCACGTCTTCGAGCGCATCCTCGAAGCCGGCGCCGGTTTCGGCCTGACGCCCGCCGGCATGCATACGATGAACAACTGCCGGGTCGAGAAGGCCTATCGCCACTGGGGCCACGACATTTCCGACGAGGACACCCCGGTGGAGGCGGGCCTGGGCTTCGCCGTCGCCTGGGACAAGAAAGGCGGCTTCATCGGCAGGACGACCCTGCTGAAGCAGCGCGACCGCGGCGTCCAGCCCAAGCGCATGGTGTGCCTGGCGCTCGCCGACGGCAGCGACAAGGCGCCGCTGATGTATCACGAGGAGCCGATCTATCGCGATGGCGTGATCGTTGGCTCGACCACGTCCGGCGCCTGGGGCCATCGCATCAATGCCTCATTGGGCATGGGCTATGTGAAGAATGCCGAAGGCGTCACCAGGGACTGGATCCAGACCGGCAAATGGGAAGTCGAGATCGCCTGGCAGCGCTACCCCGCCAATGTGCAGTTGCAGGGTTTCTATGACCCGAAAGGAGAAAGGATCAAGGCGTGAAGTCCGCTTCCGTCAACTGATCCCACAGGACAACCCGCATATCGTCGTCCCCCTTGATCCGCCGATCGTTGGTGACGAAAGCGGAGCAGCCGGTCCATTTGGCCGTGACCATATGGATGGCATCGGGAAGCTTAAGACCGGACACGGCTCGCAACCTTGCTGCCGATATCAGAATTTCGCGCGAGACGGGAATGACTGGAAGACCCGACTGCTCGCCGAGGAAGGCGTTGTAGGCTTCGACAGCCATCATATCTTTGCCGGCAAACGGTTTGACAAGACATTCAGCCAACGTAATCTCGCTCGTCAGCGCTTCGATCCTGCCCTCGTCTATATGGGTGAAGAACAAAGCTTGCCGTGCCCCGAAAGCGTCCGTCTTCTCGGCGGCGGAGATAATCACGTTGGTGTCGAGATAGAAACGCAGGGGTCTAATCGTCCCATTCGTCGCGCAAGCTGCGCACATGCGCATCGATCTCCGCCTGCGAACGGTTGCTCCGCACGGCCCCTATGTAAGAGCTGAGTGGCTTCTTCGTCGCTCTGTGAGGCATCACGGCGTCATTCAGGATTTCACGCACCTCGGCTTCCGCCGAACGGCCATTGGCCTTCGCTCTCGCCTTGATCCGCCGGAGAACTCCGTCATCCAGCTTGCGGACGACTATCTGTCCCATCGACTCCTCCATGATATCATAATGATATCACATGGCCTTCCGGGCATCAATAGGTCTTCCGTGTCCCGTCCGCCGCATATTCCTTGATCGTGTCGGCATAGGTCTCGAGGCGGTCGCGCAATTTGAGCTGGCCCGCTTGTGCCGCGGTGACGAGTTCCACATGCGGCGCACGGTCGATCTCGCCCGCCATGTTCCAGCAGTCCTCCTCCGCCGTGATCCAGTCCTCCGGCCGGTAGGCGCCGATGTCGAACGGCCGTGACACGCGCCTGAGGCTCTTCTTCGGTCCCAATATGTATTCGTGGAAATAGGACATGGCGAGCTCGCGGGGGGTGCGATAGACGGGATCGCGCCAGCGCAGCCATATGGAATTGCTCTTCGAGATGGCGCCCCAGAAACGCCCACGCCGGAACAGCGCCAGCACGTGGTCGTCGTCGCCTCTCGCCTGGAAATCCATGAGCAGTGCGCGCGAGCCATGCAGCATCAGCGCGCAGGCTGCGATGAAGGCGCCTTCGATGCAGTGGCAGCGGTTCTTGCGCAGCGCCGTCCGCACCGAATAGCACGTGTCGCCGTCGGGCTCGGCGTTGCTCGGCATGTCGGTGATGAAGTTCTGGATCTTCTCGGGAGCCGAGAGCCTGGCGAAGATCCTGATTTCCTGCCGCGTGAGCCCGATCTCCCGGGCGAGCCCGTGATCGAATGCCATTCTCACATCCTGTCGCCGCCGACGGAGAAATCGCGTCGCGCCGAGAAGATCGACACCGTATAGCCTGCCACCACATCGACCAGGGCCATCACGGTAAGCATCAGGAAGGCCGGCGTGCCGAAGGCCTGGACCAGCAGGAACACGATGAGGGCGATGATGAAGGTCGCGGTCGACAGCATGTGGTCGACGATGGTGCCGGGACCGAGCCGCGCCGATTTGATGACCTCGAAGAACAGCGCCACCAGCCCCAGGATCACGAAGATGTCGCCGAAGGTAAGGAACAGTTCGGCGCCCGAGGGCAATATCCAGTCCATGAAAGCGGAGCCGGCCGAGAAATTCGGGTCGATGGCGAGCGCCGAATAGACGACCATGACGACGGCGATGAGCGGAACGGCCAGGATGAAGCGCATGAAAATCCTCTTTTCTCGTTGAACAAATTGAACTGATTTGCAGATCGGGGAAACCCGTCATATTTTAGCAATGCAGGGTTTCCAGATTGTTCTTTCTTCCGAACGATCGTTCGGTTATAAAGACAGACAGAAAGCAACGCAGACGGAGGTTGTGAATGGCACTTCAACTTGGCGATGTCGCGCCCGATTTCGAGGCTGATAGCACGGACGGTCGCATCAAATTCCATGACTTTATCGACAATTCCTGGGTGGTGTTCTTCTCGCACCCCAAGGACTTCACTCCGGTCTGCACCACCGAGCTCGGCGCCGTGGCGCGCATGAAGCACGAATTCGACAAGCGCAATGCCAAGCTCATCGGCATTTCGGTCGATTCGGTCGACGATCATCAGCGCTGGAAGAAGGACATCAAGGACGCGACGGGCGGCGAGGTCAACTATCCGATGATCGGCGATCCCGACCTGTCGGTGGCCAAGCTCTATGGCATGATCCATCCCAATGCCACCGGCAACGCGAAAGGCCGCACCGCTGCCGACAACGCCACGGTGCGCAATGTCTTCGTCATCGGTCCCGACAAGAAGATCAAGCTCGTCATCACCTATCCGATGAGCACCGGGCGCAATTTCGACGAGATTCTGCGGGTCATCGATTCGCTGCAGCTCACCGTGGCGAAATCCGTCGCCACCCCCGCCAACTGGAAACAGGGCGAGGACGTCATCATTCTCACCTCCGTGTCGGACGAGGCCGCCAAGGAGAAGTTCCCCGGCGGCTGGAAGACCATCAATCCCTATATAAGGCTCGTTGCGCAGCCAGGTGCGAAATAGATCTCCCTGGACGGCCACCTTCCGGGCCCGGCTTCGCGCCGGGCCTTTTTCTTTTTGGCGGAAGCGGCCCGCCATCCACCTGAAGACGTCAGGCCAGATCGCCGAGCGCCGCGATGAGCGGCTGAAGCTCCGTCTCGTACTGCCGCCAGCGTCCGACCGACGTCCGGTAGATCGGATTGCGCACCTGGTTGCGGCTGAAGGTCCGCACCGCCGACGTCGTCTCGTGGAAGCTGAGGCACGCGGGATCCCACGGCAGGTCGAGGAAGGCGACGAGCCGGCGCACCTCCTTCTCGAAATCCTGGGTCAGCGCCTCGTAGTCGAGATCGAGGAACTTGAGCGGCACGACGCGCCGCCAATGCGCCATCAGGCGCGCATACTGCCGGAAATAGAGGCCCAGCGTCTCGAGGTCACGGGCATAGGCATGCACGTCGTTGAGCCGCGCCTGATAGCAGGACAGGCAGGTGTCGATCGGGTTGCGCCGCAGATGCACGATCCGGGCGCCCGGCAGCAGCAGCCCGATCAGGCCGAGCAGCTCGAAGCTGTGCGGCAGCTTGTCCACGATGCGGCGCGCGCCGGGCGCGAAGAACCGGAGGAGCTCGACATATTTCCGGCCGACGGAGGCCGTCACCGCGGCCCGCTGCGCGTCGATGGCCGCGATGAACCTGCCGTCCGGATCGTAGTAATGGGAAGCTTGGGCGACCTTCCACAGACGGTCGATCTCGCCCGCCCCCGCGGCTTGCGGATGACGCGCGATGATCTGCTCGACCAGCGTGGTGCCCGAGCGCGGCATGCCGAGGACGAAGACCGGGACGTCGCTGGGCGTTCCCATGGCCCGGCGTCCGGCGAAGGTCTCCGGGGTGAAATTGGCGATGGCCGCATCGACCCAGGCGGTGTAGCGGGCGAGGTCGTATGGCTTCCTGTTGGCCTCGTTGCCCGCCTTGAAATGAGCGAAGGCCTTGGGAAAGTCGTCGTTCTGCTCGTGAATCTTGCCGGCCCCGTTATGCAGGGCGTTGAGGGCTGCTCCGGTGGACGCACCGGCCGAGATCCTGGCTTCGATTTCGGCGAGCAACGGCGAGGCGGGGTCGTGCCGGTCGTTCACGGCCAGGCGGTAGAGCGCGAAATCGCCGATGCGCGGATGGCCGCGCAGGGCCTCGAAGACGGCGCGCGCCTCCTCCTTGCGGCCGAGCATGTCGAACGTCTTGCCGAGCGCCCAGCGGTAATCGGCGTTCTGCGCATCGTCGCGGCAGGCCTTCTCGAGATAGGGCAAGGCGAGCTCGGGCTTGCCCGACATGCGGTAGAACTCGCCGAGCAGCCACAGTGTCTTGGTCAGCTTGGGATTGAGCGCCAGCGCCCGGGTGAGCGGCGCCTGCGCCAGCTCGATCAGGCCGAGCTCGATATAGGCGCAGCCGAGATTGTTGAGATAGCCGGCGTTTTCCGGCTGCTTGCGGACCGCGATCTCGAGATGCTTGACGGCGGCCGCCGGATTTTTCCGGCTGATCAGCACGGCGCCGAGAATGTTGTTGGCATCGGCGTGATCGGGGTGGTTGCGCTGCACGCGCCGCGCCAATCCTTCCGCCGCCACGAAATCGCGCTTGCCGAGCAGGCTCATCACCTCCCTGAGCTGGGCGATGACCGGATCGGGACGCTTGCTGGCCTGGAGCGCCATGTTCTCTCCACTCGACAAAAACCGCGCGCCCTCTTAACACGGTCGCCAGGCCCACTGTAAGATGCCGATCATGAAACTCCATGGCGATCTGATTTCCCCGTTCTTCCGCATGTGTCTCGTCACCGCCCACGAGGTGGGGCTTGCCGGCAGGGTCCGGCCGGTCGAGACGAAGGTGAACCCGACGGCCGTCAATGCCGATCTCACGGCCCTGTCGCCGGTCGGCAAGATCCCGGTCCTGGTCACCGACCACGACCATCCGATCTACGACTCGCGCGTCATCGTCGAATATCTCTGCCATGTCTCCGGCAACAAGACGCTGATCCCCGACGACGGCGTGAAGCGCTTCCGCGTGCTCACCCTGGCCGCCCTGGGCCAGGCCATCGCCGAGGCCGGCGTCGCCCAGCGTTATGAGACGGCGGTGCGGCCGCAAGGCCTGCAATGGCGCGAATGGATCGAGCGCCAGGGTCTGCGGGTCGATGCCGAGTTCGACGACCTGGAGAAGACCTGGGAGAAGGATCTCGGCGAGGTCACGGCCGGTTCGGTCGCCGTCGCGGTCGCCCTCGCCTATCTCGATTTCCGCCTTCCCGACTGGCAGTGGCGCCGGGGCCGGCCGAAGCTCGCCGCCTTCCACGAAACCTTCTCGGCCCGCCCCTCGATGCAGGCGACGGCCTTGCGGGCGGGCTGATCACGGCCCCTTCCAGTCGAGCGCGCAGATCTCGGCCGAACGGCCCTTGAAGTCCCAGTTGCGGCCATGGCCGCGGAAGCGGCTCTTCAGCGCCTGCGCCACGATGATCTGCGGGCCGATCCAGTATTGGCTGTTCTCGATCGTCGTGGGCTGGCCGGCGGCCTTCCCGGCCACCGGCGCGATCTCGCCGTCGATGATCCTGGGGATGCTGAAGCGCCGGATCGCGCCGTCGGTCTCGTAGCGCACATCGTCCTGCCACACGCCGAGAAAGCGCCCGACCAAGATCGAGAGCAGATGCGTGGTGCCGCCCGCCTGCCCCGTCATGATGCGGGTCAGGGCCTTCACCTGGTATATGTCCGCCGCATTGTCGATATAGACGCCGGCGCTCCAGTTGCCGCGGCTCATCTGACCGGGGATCTCGATGATCAGGCCGAGATTGATGCCCGACAGGCCGACCTCGCCGAATTTGCCGTCGTCGATCCTGATGCCGCCCCAGGTCTGGCAATAGCCCTCCGTAGGCGGATGCTTTCCCAGCGACAGGACGCAGGGACAGAACACGGTGCAATTGCACGACAGCACCAGTTCGCCTTTGATATGCCAGGGCTCGCGCGCCATTCGGTTCTCCTGAATCTCCTAGATGAAAAGCATGACGAGGCCGGCGCCGGCGAGCCCGGCGCCCAGCCCGTATGACATCGGCCTGGGCTCGGGCAAGGTCTTTTCCAGGACCATGGCGATGGCGACGAAGCCCATCCACAGCACGTTCATCAGCCCGGCGACGAAGCTCAGCGTCATCAGCGCCCAGCAGCAGCCGAAGCAGGTCACGCCCTGATCGATGCCCATGCGCAGGACGCCGCCGGGACGATCGCTCCAATGCGCCAGGAAATAGGACATGGGCGCCCGGCATTTGCTGAGGCAGGCATGCTTGAGCGCGGTGAACTGGTAGGCGCCGGCGCCGATGAGGACGAGCCCGGCGAAGCGGCCGTCGAGCTCGCCCGTCGTGCCGGCGGCGGATGCCGCCCATTGCATGAGCGCGGCGGCCAGCGCAAAGCCGATCCATACCGCGCCATAGCCACAGGCGAGCCAGAAAGGCGATGCGATCCGCATCCCTTTCGCCGCCGCGGCCTCGGCGATGTCGAGATAGGTCGAGATCATCGGCGCCGCCCCCGGGATCATCATGGCGAGGGTCATGGCGAGCCACAGCGCGGCGATGGACGCGAAGCCGGCATCGGGCGCCGGCCGGCAGAGGATCCGCAGCCACCCGGCGGGGGAAGCGCCGGCCGACATCCACAGGGTAAGGCCCGATACCGACAGGATGGCGGCGAGGCACAGGGCCATGGCGAGGCGCGGCCGGGCGGCGGAATGTCTGAGGATCGCGTCCATTCACATCGAGGCTACCGCGACATCGCTCGCTCTTGAAGCCCCTTGCGCGACGCCGCATTGTGTCCCCATGCCAGACCATGCCGATGTCGACGTGATCGTTGCCGGCGCCGGACCTGCCGGACTCCTCGCCGCCTGTATCGCCGCCGGTTCCGGTTTCACCACCGCCCTCGCCACCGGCCCCGGGGGCACCAGACCCGATCCCCGCACCGTCGCTCTCATGATGCCGTCGCTTTCGGTGCTCGAAGCGGCCGGCCTGTGGCCGGGAACTCTGCGCGACGCGGCGGCACCTTTGCGCAAGCTGCGGCTCGTCGACGATACCGGCGCCTTCTTCGCAGGCCCGGAGCTCGTCTTCGCGGCGCGCGAGGCGGGCCTCGAGGCTTTCGGCTGGAACATCCCGCTCGCTGTGCTGAAGCCGGCGCTGGAGCAGCGCGCGCGCGACGCCGGCGTGCGCTTTCATCGCGCCAGCGTCGCCGCCTGCTCGGCCGGAGACGGGATCACCAGCCTCGCCCTGGACGACGGCGCCAAGCTCGCAAGCCGCCTCGTGCTCGCCGCCGACGGCCGCCATTCCCTGCTGCGGCACGCGGCAGGTATCGATACGGTCTCCTGGGCCTATGAGCAAACGGCGATCGCCCTGAGCTTCGCCCATACGCATCCGCATCACGGCATATCGAGCGAATATCACAAGGCAGCGGGGCCGTTCACCACCGTGCCCTTGCCCGGCAACCGTTCCTCGCTGGTCTGGATGGAAAAGCCGGCCCGGGCCGCGGCGCTCATGGCGCTCGACGGCAACGCGCTGGCCGCTGAAATCCAGGCCATGAGCCATGGCGAGCTCGGCCTCGTGAGCGACATAGGTCCCCGCCAGGCCTTCCCCATGTCCGGCGCGCGCGCCGAAAGCTTCGCCAGGGACCGCGTGATGCTCATCGGCGAAGCCGCCCATATCGTGCCGCCGATCGGCGCCCAGGGACTCAACATGTCCTTCCGCGATGCGCATGACGCCGTCGCCCTGACCGCCGCCGCGCGCGACAGGGGCGAGGATTTCGGCTCGGACGAGGTCCTGTCGGATTATGACGCGCGGCGCCAGCGCGACGTCCGGCCGCGCCAGGCGGTCATCGACCTGATGAACCGCTCGCTGCTCTCGGGCTACCTGCCGCTCGACGCCGGCCGCGCCGCGGGCCTTGCCGCGCTCGCCGCCTTCGGCCCGCTGCGGCGCTTCGCCATGCGCGCGGGCCTTGGCGCCGTGGCGCCGCAATAGCGCCCTGCCCGCACCATATTTCGCGGCCATGGTCATGGAGCGGGTCTGCTGTTAGGGTGTCGGGCGGCATTGGTGTTCGGGACGGCGCATCTGGATGACTTGCAGACTTTTCCTTGGCTGGCTCCCTTCGGTCCTGGCGAGTCTCTTTTCGTTATGTCTCGCCAGCACCATCGCTTGTGCCGGAGCCGTCAAGCTCGATAAATTGGGCCCCGATCTCGACAAGTGGTGCGCCGACTACAGCAATTGCGTGCAGCTCTTCGAGGACATCGTACGTCATGAACGCGCGCGCCGGTTGCGCCTGGTCGAAGACCAGCCCGTCGAGATGTTCGATACCGCCAATCCGCCTGCCACATGCCGGATGAGCCGCCCTCTCACGCCAACCTACTTCGCCCTGGTGATCGCGCCCGGTTATGAGGATGGAATGCTGCCGGCGCTCAAGTCCAACGCCAATGACGCGGCCTATTACACCGAGATCCTGAAGGAACGCGGGGTGGCCGCGGACCGCATTGTCGTGCTTGCCGGCGCCGATGTCTCCCGGGACGGGATCATCCGGTCCATGCGGGAGACGCTGGCCTGCATCCGCAATAGCGATCAGCTCTTTTTTGCGTTTACCGGCCACGCCACCATGATGCCGCTGCTCGCCGAGCAGCCGTTGGAGCGTGTCGTCAGGACGAGATGTGAAGAGGTCTCCGATCTGCGGGAAACCGGCCTTTGCGAAAAGGGTGCGCAGGCCAGGAAGAGCTGGAAGCAGCTGGACCGGCTTTACGGGGTGGACAATGCCGTGTCCGTTGGCGCCGGACAGGAGAGCTCGCTGGTCGTCCTGACCAACTATCCCAGGGGCGAGACCTATCAGGATTGGCAGTCCGGCCGGCGGCGCTTACCGGGCCTCCTTTCCATCGAGCTTGCGAATTTCGTCAATCAGGTCCGCAATCTCGACGCCGATATTTTCGTCCTGATCGATGCGTCCCACGCCGCCGCGGCGCGCATCGCCGAGCAGACGGAGCGGCGTTTCTGGTCTTGGACGTCCGACGACGCGGATCGCCGGATAAGGGCGGACAGCTACGACGTCAGGTTGACCGGCCGCGGCCAGTTGGGTGTTTTTTATGCGGTCGGACCTCAGCAGCCCGCTTTCGACCGGAATGAGTCGCGCCTCGGGCAGGTCGGCATGTTCTCCTATCTGTTCAGCGAGTCTCTGCGCAAGCTCTCCTCGCCCACCATGACCGAGCTGGCCGCCGAGATCCGCAGCCAGTATGCCGCCCAGACCACGCGCGCGCCACAGCCTGTCATCCATGCGACCAGCCCCAATCTCATCTTCATGCCGGCAAGCATGAAGATCGAACCGAATGAGCGCGATATCGAGATCATCCAGCCCGCTCTCAAGCGCAGCGCCCAGATCCTCACACCGGACGCGACGCAGAGCCTGACGCTCGTTGCCCGCTATGTCGGCAAGGGAAAGCCCTACAAGGTGATCATCGACAGCGAGGTGGTCGATATCGATGTGAACGGCCAGTTCCGCAAGACCGTGGACGACGCCTTGGCCAAGGGCAGCATCGATATCCGTGTCATTTCGAGCAGCCTGGCGACCCTGTCCTATCGCGTTTTGAGCCTGAAGATGAGCGATCAGGACATCATCCTGAGCTCCGCCGGCCGCAAGCTCGCTTTGTTCATTGCCAACCAGGATTATGAAGACGACCGGTTCAACGACCTGCGTACGCCCAAGGCCGATGCGGAAGCGGTCCGCCGCATATTGACGGAGAGCTTCGGCTTCGCGACCGAGATCGTCCGCGAGGACGGCAGCAAGCTCGATCTCAATCTCGTCAACGCCACGCGCGGCGACATCTCGCGGGCGCTGTTCGAGCTGCGCAAGCGGCTGACCAAGGAAGACGAGCTCATCATCTATTACGCCGGGCATGGCGACACCGTGGAGGGCGCCGGCTCCTACTGGATCCCGGTCGACGGCAAATATGACGAATACTTCGACTGGATCGATTCCAACGACATCACCACCGAGCTCAGGCTCATGAATGCCGGGGCGATTCTCCTGATCTCCGACTCCTGCTATTCGGGCGGCCTCGCGCGCGGCGAGGCCTCTGTCGCGCCGTCGACCGAAGCGAGAGAACGCTATCTCGCACGAGCCAGGGGCTTCAAGACCCGGCAATTGATCGCCAGCGGCGGCGAGGAGCCGGTGGCCGACGGCGAGGGCGGAAGTCATTCCATCTTCGCCAAGGCGCTCATCGACAGCCTCGCGGCCATGCCGGACCAGGCCTTCACCGCGAGCGAGCTTCTCGAACAGAAGGTCAAGCCGGCGGTGATCAGTGTGCCGTCCGCAGTGTCGGAGCGTCAGATACCGGGCTTCCACCGCATCGCCAAGGCGGGCGACGAGATCGGCAGCGAGTTCATCTTCGTGCGCAAGGACGCGGCGCGCCAGGCTTCGGCGCCTTAACCCGCCTGCAGCAGGTAGATGAGGAGCGGGATCGTGATGCCCGAGATGATCGTGGTGACGAGCACCGCGGTCGAGGCGCCCTCGACATAGGCCTTGTACTGGCTGGCGAGGATGAAGGCGTTGGAGGCCGTCGGCAGGGCCGCCATCATCAAGGCGACGTCGCGCCACAGGGGATCGAGGCCGGGCACGACGAGGCCCAGGGCGGCGAGCGCGAGGAGCGGCTGGACAAGCGTCTTCATGCCGGCGACGAGCGCCATCTCGCGCCCGATGCCGCCGAACCGGCGGCTGCCGACCGTGACGCCGAGCGCGAACAGCGCCACCGGCCCGGCCGAGTTCATCAGCATGCCGAGGATCGTGCCGAGCGCGCCCGGCGCCTTGAAGGCGAAGGCCGACGCGATGCCGCCCAGGATCGTGGCGACGATGAAGGGGTGGCCGAGGACCTGCTTCGCGATGGTGAGCGCGATCACGCCCCAATGCGCTTCCTCGTTGCGTTCATGCGCCAGCGTCGCAAGGAAGGCGGTGAGCGTGAACTGCAGGGTGCAGTCGAAGCAGAAGACGAGAGCCGCCGGCACCGCAGCCTCCGGCCCGAAGAAGGCGACCGCCAGCGGCAGCCCCATATAGCCGACATTGCCGTAGCTGCCGGCCGTGCCCTGCAGCACCGCGAGCTTGAACGCCGTGCCGAGCATCCGCCACGAGGCGAGGAACACGATCATGAAGGCCGCCGCGGTTGCCGATGTCGTTGCGGCGACATAGGGCCAGTCGATGAGCTTCTCGAAAGGAGCTGCCGCAACGACAAGGAAGATCAGGGCCGGCAGCGCGAACCAGATGAGGAAGACGTTGAGCCATTCGAGGCCCTGATCGCCGACCGCCCAGATGCGGGCGGCGGCGACCCCCAGCACGATCAGGCCGAAAAACGGCAGTGCGAGATCGAGAATTTCGGCCAAGGCTTACCTCTGGCCCTCCTTAATGGGACGCAATTCCCTTTTCAACAACCGGCTTACTGCCCTCTTGCCTTTACGGCCAAGGCTTGTCATCAAAGGCCCATGATCGGCGAAATTCCCCTGGCGAAGTTCCGGATCGGGCAAGTGGTCAAGCATCGGCTGTTCCCGTTCCGCGGCGTGATCTTCGACGTCGACCCGGTGTTCAGCAACACCGAGGAATGGTGGCTGTCGATCCCCGAGGATATCCGCCCGCGCAAGGACCAGCCCTTCTATCACCTCTTCGCCGAGAACGAGGAGACCGAGTATGTCGCCTATGTCTCCGAGCAGAACCTGCTCGATGACGAAACCGGCGAGCCGGTCCGTCACCCGCAGATCCGCGAGTTCTTCGAGGGCTTCGATTCGAAGAAGAGCCTCTACCGGCTGCGCGGCGGACGCCGGCATTGAGGCTTTCCAGCCAGCGTCCTGACCCGGCCCCCTGACCGGAACGGCTGGCGCATGGCCACGATCCGGATCTTTGGCTTCTGTGCGGCGGCGCTCGGCTGCCTCGCATCGCTCTCCTCGGCCATGGCCGAGCCCCGCCACGGCATCGCCATGCATGGCGCGCCCGCTCTGCCGCCGGATTTCCGGCACCTGCCCTATGCCGATCCTCTGGCGCCCCAGGGCGGCATGTTGCGCCAGGCCACCACCGGCAGCTTCGACAGCGTCAACCCCTTCATCGTCAAGGGCGAGAAGGTGCAGAGCGTCTCCTCCCATGTCTTCGAGAGCCTGATGGGCCGCAACCAGGCCGAGCCTTTCTCGGTCTACGGCCTGCTCGCCGAGAGCATCGACGTGGCTCCCGACCGCAGCCGCATGACCTTCGTCCTGAGGCCAGAGGCGCGCTTCTCCGACGGCCTGCCCGTGACCGCGGCCGACGTCGTCTTCTCGCTCGAGACCTTGCGCGACCACGGCCTGCCCCGCTTCAAGACCTACTATTCCAAGGTCACCGGCATGGAGACGCCGGATCCCCGGACCATCGTCCTCACGCAGGATGCGGGCGACCGCGAGTTGCCGCTGATCATCGGGCTGATGCCCATCCTGCCGAAGCACTACTGGGAATCCCGCGATTTCGAGGCGAGCACCCTCGATCCGATCATGGGATCGGGCCCCTATGTCCTCTCGGAGATCAGGCCCGGAGAGCGCATCGCCTACCGCAAGGATCCCGGCTATTGGGGCAGGACGCTGCCCTTCAACCGCGGCCTGTGGAACTTCGACGAGATACGCATCGACTATTTCCGCGACAGCACGGCGGCCCTCGAGGCTTTCAGGAAAGGCCTCGTCGACGTCAGGGTCGAGACCGATCCCGGGCGCTGGTCGCAGGCCTACGACTTTCCCGCGGCGCGCGAAGGCAAGGTCGTCCGTGAACGGATCGAGCAGAAAACTCCCGCCCACGCAATGGGCTTCGCCTTCAACACCAGACGCCCCTTGTTCCGTGATCCCCTGGTGCGCCGCGCCCTGGTCGAGGCCTTCGATTTCGAGTGGCTGAACGCCAACATCTTCTTCGGCCTCTATCGCCGCACCCAGGGTTATTACGCGGGATCGGAGCTCTCCTATGCGGGTCATCCCGCCGATGCGCGCGAGCTCGCCTTGCTCGGCGACGATGCGAGGCGCATCGATCCGGCGATCCTCGACGGCAGCTATGTGCTGCCGAGGACCGACGGCTCGGGCCGCGACCGCGCGGCGCTGCGCCGCGCCGTGGCGCTCCTCGCAAAGGCGGGGTGGGAGATCCGCGGCGGAAGGCTCGTCGACCGCCGGACCGGCAAGCCTTTCGACTTCACCATCTCCTGCGTCAGCCGCGAGCAGGAGAGGGTCGCGCTCCACTATCAGCGCACGCTGCGCCAGATCGGCATACGCGTCAGGATCCGGGTCGTCGACTCGGCACAGTTCCAGCGCATGCTCGACACCTACGATTTCGATATGCTGCCGGTCATGTGGTACAATTCGCTCTCGCCCGGCAACGAGCAGGATTTCTACTACGGCAGCACCGGGCGCGAGGTCGAAGGCACGCGCAACTATCCGGGCATCGCGGACCCGGCCGTCGACCGCATGATCAAGGCCCTGCTCCGCGCCGCGACGCGCGAGGACCTCGTCGCCGCGGTGAGGGCGCTCGACCGGCTCCTCGTCAACGGCTTCTATATGGTGCCCTTCTACAATTCCGGCGGCCAGTGGGTGGCGCGCTGGACGACGATCGGCCGCCCGGCCCGGCAGCCTCTTCCCGGTTTCGAGGACGCCACATTGTGGTACAACGGGCCATGAGCACGTCCGAAACCGCTCCGGTCACCATCGACGTCGTGTCCGACGTGGTCTGTCCCTGGTGCTATGTCGGCAAGCACCGCCTCGAACGGGCCCTCGCCATGCTGCCCGACCGGAAGTTCGCCGTCTTCTGGCGGCCGTTCCAGCTCGATCCCACGATTCCCAGGGAAGGCATGCCGCGCCAGGCCTATCTCGAGCGCAAGTTCGGCCGCGAGCGCCTCGGCGATCTGCACAAGCCGCTGATCGAGATCGGCAAGGCCGAGGGCATCCCCTTCGCCTTCGACAGGATCACCCGCTCGCCCAACACGCTCGACGCCCATCGCCTGCTGCGCTGGGCGCATGAGGCGGGCAGGCAGAACGAGATGGCGGACCGTCTCTTTGCCCTCTACTTCACCGAAGGTGCCGATATCGGCGATCGCGACGTGCTGACCGGGGCGGCGGGCGATGTCGGTCTCGACGCCGCTCTGGTGGCGCAGCTCCTCGCGACCGGCGCCGATCTCGATCCGGTGATCGCCGAGATCGACGCCGCCCGGAAGATGGGCATCGGCGGCGTCCCCACTTTCATCTTCGCCGCTCGTTTCGCTCTCTCCGGCGCCCACCCTGCGGAAACGATCAGGAAGGCCATCGAGCAGTCTGCATTAACCGGCCATTAACGCTGGAAGGCGCAGCTTCTCTCCAGGGTTAGGGGAGATTCTCCATGTCACTCACCTTCTTGATCGGCGCCGTGGTTCTGACCGTCATCGGCAATATCGCGATCCTGCGCTATCTCATCACGCGGCCGCTCGACCTGACATTCGAGGAATAGCGTCCGGCTTTCCCCCCGAGCACCGTCAGATCGCCAGCCTGACGAGCTGGGTCATGATCTGGCGTGACCCTTTCAGGCGCTCCTCCGGCGTATGCCATGAGCGCATGATCACGAGCTTCATGTCGGGGCGGAGCTTCGCCAGAGTGCCCTGGCCGGTGATCCATTCCACCAGCTTCTGCGGATTGCCGAACCGGTCGCCGCGGAAGCCGATCACCGCCCCTTTGGGCCCGGCATCGACGCTCGCCACATTGGCCTTGCGGCACAGGAGCTTGATCGACACCACGTCGAGCAGGTGTTTCACCTCCTCCGGCACGCGTCCGAAGCGGTCGTGCAACTCGGCGCCGAAGCCGTCGAGCTCGCCTTCCTCCTCGAGATCGGCGAGCCGCCGGTAGAGTCCGAGGCGCAGCTGCAGGTCGGGCACATAGGTCTCGGGGATCAGCACCGAAGTGCCGATATTGATCTGCGGCGACCAGGTGCCCTCGCCCTCCTGCGTCTCCTCTCCGGTGCGCAGCTTGGCGACCGCCTCTTCGAGCAGGGTCTGGTAGAGCTCGTAGCCGACCTCCTTGACATGGCCCGACTGCTCCTCGCCGAGCAGGTTGCCGGCGCCGCGGATGTCGAGGTCGTGGCTCGCGAGACTGAAGCCGGCGCCGAGCGAATCGAGCGACTGCAGCACCTTGAGCCGTTTCTCCGCCGCCGGCGTCAGCGTGCGGTTGGCGGGCGTGGTGAGCAGCGCATAGGCGCGCTGCTTGGCGCGCCCGACGCGCCCGCGCAGCTGATAGAGCTGCGCCAGGCCGAACATGTCGGAGCGATGGATGATCAGCGTGTTGGCGGTCGGGATGTCGAGGCCGGATTCGACGATGGTGGTCGACAGCAGCACGTCGAACTTGCGGTCGTAGAAGCCGCTCATGATGTCTTCGAGCTCGGTCGGCGGCATGCGGCCGTGCGCCATGCGGAACTTGATCTCCGGCACATGGTTTCGCAGGAAGTCCGCCTGCTCCTCGAGATCGGCGATGCGCGGGCAGACATAGAAGCTCTGGCCGCCGCGATAGTGCTCGCGCAGCAGCGACTCGCGGATGACGACCGGATCGAAGGGCGAGATGTAGGTCCTGACCGCCAGCCGGTCGAGCGGCGGCGTGGTGATGAGCGAGAGCTCGCGCACGCCCGAGAGGGCGAGCTGCAGGGTGCGCGGGATGGGCGTCGCGGTCAGGGTGAGCACGTGCACGTCGGCGCGCAGCTCCTTGAGCCGCTCCTTGTGCTTGACGCCGAAATGCTGCTCCTCGTCGATGACGAGCAGGCCGAGATCGCGGAACTTGACGCTTTCGGCGAGGAGCGCGTGGGTTCCGACCACGATGTCGATCTCGCCCTTGGCGAGCCCTTGCCTGACCGCCTCGATCTCCTTGCGCCCGACCAGGCGCGAGGCTTGCGCCAGGCGCAGCGGCAGGCCCTGGAAGCGCTGGCTGAAGGTCGCGTAATGCTGGCGCGAGAGCAGCGTGGTCGGCACCACGACCGCCACCTGCTTGCCGTTCATCGCCGCCACGAAGGCGGTGCGCAGGGCGACTTCCGTCTTGCCGAAGCCGACGTCGCCGCAGATGAGCCGGTCCATCGGGCGGCCCTTCTGCAGGTCTTCGAGCGTCGCCTCGATGGCGGCGAGCTGGTCTTCCGTCTCCTCATAGGGAAAGCGCGCGCAGAATTCGTCGAACAGTCCCTCGGGCGGCGGCAGGATCTCGCCCGCCTTGAGCTCGCGCGCCGCCGCGGTCTTGATCAGGTTCTCGGCGATCTCGCGGATGCGTTCCTTGAGCTTCGCCTTCTTCGCCTGCCAGGCGCCGCCGCCGAGCCGGTCGAGCTGTGCTCCCTCCTCGTCCGCGCCGTAGCGCGACAGGAGCTCGATATTCTCGACCGGCAGGAACAGCCGGTCGTTGCCGGCATACATGATGAACAGGCAGTCGTGTGGCGCGCCCTGCACCTCGATGGTCTTGAGCCCCTCGAAGCGGCCGAGCCCGTGATCGACGTGGACGACGAGATCGCCGGGCGCCAGCGCCGAGAGCTCGGAGATGAAATCGCTCGCCTTGCGCGCCTTGCGGCCGCGCCGGACCAGGCGGTCGCCCAATATGTCCTGTTCGGAGAGCACCGCGAGGCCGCCGGCCTCGAAGCCCGATTCGAGCCCCAGCACCACGATCGAGACGATGTCCTGCGGCCGCCTGCCGACCTCGGCCCAGTCCTTGGCGGCGGCGAGGGGGGCGAGCTCATGATCGCGCAGGATGGTTTCGAGCCGCTCGGCCGAGCCGTCCGTCCAGGTCGCGATCACCACCTTCTTGCCGGCGGAGCGCAGCGCATTGGCGTGTCCGCGCACCGCCTCATAGACATTGGCGCCCGCCTCGGCGCGCTCGGCGGCGAAATTCCGCCCCTGCTTGCCGCCCATGGAAAGCACCGGCTGGCCTGCCGTTTCCGGCGCTTCGAAAGGCGTGAAGGCGAGCACCGGCCGGTCGGCCAGCCGTTCGCTCCATTGCTCGCGCGTCAGATAGAGCGCGTCGGGCCTGAGCGGCTTGTAGGGTGCCGCGCCGAAGGTCTCCTGGGTCAGCGCCTCGCGCCGCGCGTCGTGGAACTCGGCGATCTGCTCGAGCCGCGCCGCGACCGCCTCGTCCGCCGAATGATCGAGCGAGACGGCGCCGGGGCCGGCATGATCGAAGATCGTCTCGAGCTTCTCGTGGAAGAGCGGCAGCCAGTGCTCCATCCCCTGGTAGCGCCGGCCGTTGGTCACCGACTCGTAGAGCGGGTCGTTGATGTCGAGGCCGCCGAAGGCGGCCGCATAGGAGGTGCGGAAGCGTCCGATCGCGGCCGGCGTCAGCAGCACCTCGCTCGCCGGATGCAGCACCAGCGACCTGAGGGTGCCGGTCGAGCGCTGCGACTGCGGGTCGAAGCGCCTGACCGATTCGAGCGCGTCGCCGAAGAAGTCGAGGCGCACCGGGCCTTCGGCGCCCGGCGGGTAGATGTCGATGATGCCGCCGCGGATGGCGAAGTCGCCGGCATCGACCACCGTGCCGGTGCGCGAATAGCCGTTGTACTGCAGGAAGAGCTGCAGCTTCTCCGTGTCGACATATTGGCCGGGCGCGGCGCTGAAGGTGGTTTCGGCGATGAGCCGGGCCTCGGGCAGCCTTTGCAGCGCGGCATTGACGCTGGTCAGCACGATGCGCGGCCGCGATGTGGTTTCGGCCACGCCGCCGAGCGCGGCGAGCCGCCGCGCCACGATGCCCGCCGCCGGCGACACCCGGTCATAGGGCAGGCAGTCCCAGGCCGGGAAGGAGATCACCTCCACATCGGGAGCGAAGAAGGCGAGCGCTTCGGCGAGGCTCGCCATGCGCTGGTCGTCGAGCGCCACATGAAGAAGCGGTTTGCCGGCCAGGATGCGCGCCGCCTGCGCCGCCGCCATGGCGTCGAGGCCCTCCAGGCAACCCGAGACGATGCTGCGCCCGGAAAGCGCCAGGCGTTCTTTGAGCCGTTTGTCGTCGATCATGGCCGGTATGTCAGGAGCGCCTTGAGTGTCGCCGTAGCCTGCCGCAGCGGCACCGGAACGCCGCCCAGGAGCCAGCCCGTCAGCTCCGGATCCGGCACGCCTATAATCGCCTCGAGCTCGTCGAGTTCCGTTTCGCTGAAGCGCTCGATCCGGCTGCGGGCGAAGCCGCCCAGAAGCAGGTCCATCTCGCGCGTGCCGCGATGGCTGGCGCGCCAGAGGAGCCGCTTGCGGCGGGTTTCGACACTTTCTCTCGGGGTGGTCATGGACCGCCCTGCTTAGCGGCTGTCATGTCGTCGCGCAATCACTTGCGCGACTGCTGCCGACACATGAAATTGGGCCATGCGCCCGCCCCGCCTCAATCCCCTCTTCGCCAGCGCCGTCAGCCTCAAGGGCATCGGGCCCAAGCTCGACAAGGTGCTGGCCAGGCTGTTGCGGCCCTCCGCTCCCGCCAACGCCGAGGCGCGCATCCTCGACCTGCTGTTTCACCTGCCGTCCGGGCTGATCGACCGGCGCGAGCGTCCGCGGCTCGACCGGCTGCCCGAGAAAGGCATCGTCACGGTCGAGGTGACCGTCGGCCAGCACCGCCCGCCGCCGCCCCATCTGAAGCGCCTGCCTTACCGCGTCGAGTGCTTCGACGGCACCGGCACGCTGAGCCTGGTGTTCTTCCACGCCTTCGCCGACCATCTCCAGCGCATCCTGCCGCCGGGCGAGACGCGCTTCGTTTCGGGCGCCGTCGACTGGTTCCAGGGCAGCCCACAGATCGCCCATCCAGACCACATCGTCTCGCGCGAGGAATTCGAGAAGCTGCCGCTGATCGAGCCGGTCTATCCACTGACCGCCGGCCTCTCGCCCCGCATCCTCGGCCGCGCCGTCCGGGCGAGTCTCGAGAAAATTCCCGTCCTGCCCGAATGGCAGGATGCAAGCTGGCTCGAGCGCCGGGGCTGGCCGGATTTCGCCACGGCCTTGCGCAAGCTGCATCGGCCCGGGACGCATGACGATCTGGCGCTCGAGACGCCCGAGCGGCAGCGGCTCGCCTATGACGAGCTTCTCGCCAACCAGCTCGCCTTGTCGCTGGTGCGCAAGCACATGAAGCGCAAGGCCGGACGCCGGCTCGCCGGCACCGGCGACCGACGCGCCCGCATCGTCGCCGCGCTCCCCTATTCGCTGACCGCCCCACAGAACGCGGCGCTGGACGAGATCCTGCGCGACATGGCGGCTCCCGAGCGCATGCTCAGGCTGCTGCAGGGCGATGTCGGCTCCGGCAAGACGGTCGTCGCCCTGCTGGCCCTCGCCGCCGCCGTGGAGTCGGGTGCCCAGGGCGCCCTGATGGCGCCGACGGAGATCCTCGCCCGCCAGCATTTCGCGACATTGACGCCGCTCTGCGAGAGAGCGGGCTTGCGCCTGGCGCTTCTCACCGGACGCGAGAAGGGCCGTGCCCGCGACGAGCTTCTCGCCGCCCTCGCCGCGGGCGGGATCGACATGCTGGTCGGCACCCACGCCCTGTTCCAGGAAGGCGTCGACTTCAAGGACCTCGGGCTCGCGGTCATCGACGAGCAGCACCGTTTCGGCGTCCATCAGCGCCTGGCGCTGCAGGCCAAGGCCCAGAACGCCGATCTCCTGGTCATGACGGCGACGCCCATCCCGCGCACCCTGGCGCTCACCGTCTATGGCGACATGGACGTCTCGAAGCTCACCGGCAAGCCCGCCGGCCGCCAGCCGGTCGACACGCGCGTCCTGCCGTCCGAGCGGATGGACGAGGTCGTCAGCGGCCTTCGCCGGCTCCTCGCCGCGGGCGGCCGCGCCTACTGGATCTGCCCGCTGGTCGAGGAGAGCGAGCTCGTCGATCTCGCCGCCGCCGAGGACCGCGCCAGGGCGCTTGCCGCCGCCTTCCCCGGACGCACCGGGCTCGTCCACGGCCGCATGAAGGGCAGCGAGAAGGATGCCGCCATGGCGCGCTTCAAGTCCGGCGAGATCACCCTCCTCGTCTCGACCACGGTGGTCGAGGTCGGCGTCGACGTGCCGGAGGCGACCGTCATGGTGATCGAGAATGCCGAGCGCTTCGGCCTGGCGCAGCTCCATCAGCTGCGCGGCCGCGTCGGCCGCGGCAGCGGCAAGTCGACCTGCCTCCTCCTCTATCAGGGCAGGCTCGGCGAGACCGCCAGGGCGCGGCTCACCATCCTGCGTGAGACCGAGGACGGCTTCCGCATCGCCGAGGAGGACCTGCGCCTGCGCGGGGCGGGCGAGGTGCTGGGGACGCGCCAGGCGGGCCTTCCCGTCTTCAGGGTGGCCGACATCGTCGCGCATGCCGACCTGCTCGCCGCCGCGCGCGACGATGCGGGCCTCATCCTCGCGCGCGACCCGCGCCTCGAGACGCCGCGCGGCGACGCCTTGCGCTGTCTCCTCTATCTCTTCGAGCGCGACGACGCGGTTCGCCTGATCTCGGCCGGATAGGGCCGCCCGCGGCCGCGGATCCGGATTATCCGTCTTCGGACTATTTCGCCGGCGTCTCGGTCTTGGCCGCCCTCTTCCGGCGCGCCGGCCGCTTCCTCTCCGGGCTCTCCGCGGATTCTCCGTCGACGTCGGCGCCCGCCGGCATTTCCGTCGCCAGAAGCTCCTGCGCGACCTCCTGATCGATATTGGCGCGGGCCGGGATCATCTTCACGGGCTCGCCACCCTCCGGGAAGACGAGCCCCATGGAGATCACGAGTTTGGCCGCGTCCTCGACCGGCATGTCGATGATCCTGATGTCGCTCACGTCGACGAAATAGACATAGCCCGAGGTCGGGTTGGGCGTCGTCGATATGTAAACCGCATACATCTGCCGGCCGGGCTCGAGCCCGACCTGTCCGCCGTCCACCTCGCGCGACACGAAGACCAGCGAATAGATGCCCCTGCGCGGCCATTCGATGAGGCCGACGCTGCGGAAGCTGGCGCCCGACTGCGAGAACAGCGTCTCGAAGATCTGCTTGGTGCCCTTGTAGACCGAGCGCACCACCGGCGTGCGGTTGAGCAGCCGGTCCCAGAAATTGAGGATCGTGCGCCCGACGAGATTGGCGGCGAGGGCGCCGATGAGGGTGATGCCGAGCAGCGCGAAGACGAGGCCGATGCCGGGAATGCGGAACGGCAGGTAGTTGAACGGGTCGAGGAACGCCGGGATCAGCGGCCGGAGCCAGGCGTCGAACAGGGTCACGAACCAGTAGGATGCCCACAGCGTGATGGCGATCGGCGCGGTGACGACGATACCGGTGAGGAAATAGGTCCTGAGCTTGCCGGCGAAGGAGCTCGACGTCACCGGCGCCAGGGGCTTGGCCTCATCCGAAGTGTTCTGCGACAGGGTCATGCCCTCTTGTGCATGACCTGCCGCATCGGCGCAAGCGCCTGTGATTTCTGTCCTTTCCGCCTTGCGGCGGAAGGAATTGACTGCCTCAGGAGTCGACCTTGCTGACGAAACAGGACAGTCCGTTCGATTTGAGCTTGCCGCAGGCGGACCTGGCCTCGGCCTTGGAGTCGAAGCCGCGGACCCTCAGGCGGTAATAGATGCCCTTCTTGCCGAGATCGGCCTTGATCACGACGGGCTTCATGTCGCCGAGCGCCTTGTGGCGGGCCTTGAGCTTCTCCCAGGTGCCCCAGGCGAGCTTCTCTTCCCGGGCCGAGGAGAGCTGGACCGACCAGCCGGAGAGCGGCGCGTCGCTCGACTGCGTGGTGAACTCGTCCTGATCCGGATCGGCGGCCCCGGACTGCGGATCGCGCTCGGGCAGCGCCTCGACCGCCACGATCTTCTCGGCCACGGGCTTGGCCTCGGCAGCCTTCGGCTTGCTCTCGCCGGGCTGGGGGATGGCGTCGGCCTGCAGCGTATAGCCCGAATTCGGCTCGGCGGTGACGGCTTGCGGGCTTCCCTCGGGCGGGATGCGGTCGGCGATGAGCTTCTGCGGCTTCACCGGCACGGCCTTGACCATCTGCACCGGCAGGTCGCCGACGAGCTGCAGCGGCGGCTTGACCGCTTCCGGCAGCGTCTCCTTGCGCGCGACCTGCTCCGGCGTCGTGATCGAGGCGGTGATCAGCTCGGCCTCGGGCTTGACCGCGGCATCGGCCACCGCCGGCAGAGCGCCGAGCTGGGCGAGCTTGTTGCGCGCCGGCTGGAAAGCTGGATTCTCGGCGACCGCCTTGTTGAGCGACGCCTGCGCGTCGCTCATGCGGTGCAGCGCCTCGTAGGTGAGCGCTTCGGCGTAATGGACCAGATGCGGCTGCGGATGCTTGAAGCGCAGCGCCTTGTCGAAATCGCTCAGGGCGAAGAGATACTGGCCACTCTCGCGCAGGATCGTGCCGCGCAGATAATAGGCATGGGCGAATTCCGGCTCGAGGAACAGCGCGCTGGTGAAATCCTCGATGGCGAGCACCGGGTGCTTGAGCTTCTGCTGCGACAGCCCGCGATTGTAGAGGGCGGTGGCGCGCAGCTTGCCGCTCATCGCGTCGATTCGGAGCGCCGCCGTATAGTCGTCGACCGCGCGCTCGTGCTCCTGCACCTGCTGATAGGCATAGCCGCGGTTGATGAGCGCGTTGGCCAGCCGCTCCGGCGACAGCTGACGCGACTCGATCGCCGCGGAATAGCCGGCGATCGCGGTCGCGGTGTCGCCGGCCTGCAAGGCCTCTCGCGCCGCGATGGAAAGGTCGATGGGTGAACTCTGGTTCGCGGCGATCGAACCGCCCACCGCCGCCGGCGCGGCAAGAAAAGCGGTGCATACACACGCAAGCATTACTGACCGTACTCTCATGGACCCTGAGAGTGGATGATTAAGGTTAAAGCTTAGCTAAGGCGACACGGGTGTTTTTTCTGCGCCCTTCGGTCCGCTATTCCACCGTGACCGATTTCGCCAGATTGCGCGGCTGGTCGACGTCGGTGCCCATGAAGACGGCGGCGTGATAGGCGAGCAGCTGCACGGGCAGCGCATAGAGCAGCGGGCTGAGGAAGGGGTGGGCCTTGGGCACCCTGATGCGCTGGAAGATGCGCTCGCCGTGCGCTTCGAGCCCGTGGTCGTCGGTGAGGAGCACGATCTTGCCGCCGCGCGCCGCCACCTCCTCCATGTTGGAGACGGTCTTGTCGAAGAGCTCGTCCTGCGGCGCGATGACGATGACCGGCACGTTCTCGTCGATCAGCGCGATCGGCCCGTGCTTGAGCTCGCCCGCGGCATAGCCCTCGGCATGGATATAGGAGATCTCCTTGAGCTTGAGCGCGCCTTCGAGCGCGATCGGATAGTTCACCCCGCGCCCCAGATAGAGCACGTCCTTGGCATGGGCGATCTCGCGCGCCACCTCGCCGATATGCTTCTCCTCCTTGAGGATCTCGGCCATGTGGCGCGGCGCCTCGGTCAGGGCGCCGATCAGCTCGCGCTCCTGGTCGCGGCCGATGGCGCCACGCGCCTTGCCGGCGGCGACGGCGAGCGCCGCCAGCACGGTGAGCTGGCAGGTGAAGGCCTTGGTCGAGGCGACGCCGATCTCGGGTCCGGCATAGGTGCGGATGGCGGCATGGGCCTCGCGCGCGATGGTCGAACCCGGCACGTTGACGAGCGCCAGCGTCTCCTGGCCTTGCGCCTTGCAGTAGCGCAACGCCGCCAGCGTGTCGGCGGTCTCGCCCGACTGGGAGATGACGATCGCCGCCCCGTTCTTCGGCATCGGCGCTTCGCGGTAGCGGAATTCGGAGGCGATATCGACTTCGGTCGGCAGCCGCGCATGGCGCTCGAACCAGTATTTGGCGGTGAGCCCGGCGAGATAGGCGGTGCCGCAGGCGGTGATGGTCAGCCGGTCGAGACGGGCGAAGTCGATCCTGACCTCGGCCGGCAGCCGCACCGCCTTTTCCGCGAAATCGGCATATTCGGCGAGGGTGTGGCCGATCACCTCCGGCTGCTCGGCGATCTCCTTGGCCATGAAGTGGCGGTGCTTGCCCTTGTCGGCCAGGAAGGCCGACGCTTGCGTGAAATTCATCGGCCGCACGATCTGGCGGCCGCCGGCGTCGCGGACCTCGATCGAATTGCGGGTGAGCGCCACCCAGTCGCCGTCCTCGAGATAGGTCACCCGGTTGGTGAAGGGGGCGAGCGCGATGGCGTCGGAGCCGAGATACATCTGGCCGTCGCCATGGCCGACGGCGAGCGGCGCGCCCATGCGGGCGCCGATCATCAGATCGTGCTCGCCGGCGAACAGCACGGCCAGGGCGAAGGCACCTTCGAGGCGCTTCAGCACCCGGGCGACCGCGTCTTTGGGCGCGGCCCCCTTCGCCCTTTCGCGCGCGATGAGATGCGCCACCACCTCGGTGTCGGTCTGCGACGCGAAGACGACGCCCTCCTTCACGAGCTCGTCCTTGAGCGGCTTGAAATTCTCGATGATGCCGTTGTGGACGATGACCACGTCGCCCGCGACATGGGGATGCGCGTTGGGCTCGTTGGGAACGCCATGCGTGGCCCAGCGGGTATGGCCTATTCCCGTCGTGCCCGTGAGCTTCGCCGCCTCGAGCTTGCCCTCGAGATTGTGGAGCTTGCCCGGCGCCCTGACCCGCTCGACCTTGCCCGCGCCGTCGAGCGTGGCGACGCCGGCCGAATCGTAGCCCCGGTATTCGAGCCGCTTCAGCGCCTCGACGATGTCCCGGGCCACGGGTCCGCTGCCCAGGATCCCGACAATGCCGCACATGCCTAAGCCCCTTTGTCCTTGCGTTTCCCGGCCGCCTTGAGCTCGCGGTATTTCCGCGCCCAGCCCGGCTTTACCGCCTGCCGGCCGCGCGCGAGCGCCAGCGCGTCCTCCGGCACGTCCTGCGTGATGACGCTTCCCGCCGCGATATTGGATCTGGCGCCCACCGTGACCGGCGCCACGAGCGCCGTGTTCGACCCGACGAAGACGTCGGCGCCGATCTCGGTCGCATGCTTCTCGTAGCCGTCATAGTTGCAGGTGATCGTGCCGGCTCCGATATTGCTGCGCGCGCCGACCTGCGCGTCGCCGATATAGCTGAGGTGGTTGGCCTTGGCGCCCTCGCCGATCAGCGCCTTCTTGACCTCGACGAAATTGCCGATATGGGCGGCGCGGCCGATGTCGGCGCCGGGCCTGAGCCTGGCGAAGGGGCCGATGCGCGCTCCGCCGGCGATCGTGGCGCCCTCGATATGCGAGAAGGCGAGGATCTCGACATTGTCGCCGACGACGACGTCCGGACCGAAGACGACATGGGGCTCGATGGTGACGTCCCTGCCGATCTCGGTGTCGGCCGAAAGGAACACCGAGCCCGGATCGATCAGCGTCGCGCCGTTGTCCATGGCCTTCTGGCGGTAGCCCGCCTGCAGCAGGCTTTCGACCTGGGCGAGCTGGGCGCGGGTATTGACGCCATGCACCTCGGCCTCCGGGCATTCGGCGAGCGCCACCTCGCGGCCGGCCGCGACGGTGAGGCCGACGAGATCGGTGAGGTAGTATTCGCCCTTGGCATTATCGTTGCGGATCTTGGGCAGGAGCTCCCACAGGAGCCCGGCGCTGACCGCGATGAAGCCCGAATTGCACAGGTCGATGCGCCGCTCCTCGATGGTCGTGTCGAGCTCCTCGCGGATGGCGACGAGCTTGCCCGCCGGGTTCTGGATGAGCCGGCCGTAGCCCGTCGGATTGGCCGCCCGGAAGCCCAGCACGGCGAGCGGGCTCTCCGCGCTGACCGCATCGGCCAGCGCCTGGATCGTCTCGCTGCGGATCAGGGGCACGTCGCCATAGAGCACCAGCACCGTGCCCTCGAAACCCTTGAGGCCGTCGCGCGCCATGCCGACCGCATGACCGGTGCCCTGGCGCTTGTCCTGGATGGCGACCACCGCCTGCGGCACGACCCGCTTCGCTTCGGCGCCCACCTCCGGCATGTCGGGGCCCGAGACGACGACGGTGCGCGCCGGCGCCGCCGCCTTGGCCGAATGGAGCACATGGCCGAGCAGGCTGCGTCCGGCCGCCCGGTGCAGCACCTTGGGCCGGTCTGAGCGCATGCGCGTCCCCTTTCCCGCGGCGAGGACGATGACGGCGATGGGCGCATTGCTGGGCATGGATCGAGGCGGTCTCCGAGAAGTGCCGGAACGATAGGTATCAAGGCTGAACAGTCTCTTACAGCAAGACTCGTGCCGGTGGCCAAAGGCCGAATTGCGGCGTTAACGGCTTTCTATTGACCGGGGGAGCCGCCGCAACTATGGTCCGCCCGCATCGGTTGGGCCCGTAGCTCAGTGGTAGAGCATCTGACTTTTAATCAGAGGGTCGATGGTTCGAACCCATCCGGGCTCACCAATGAAATCAAGCGGTTGTAAAACTCCCGCCCGGCCATCATCTCGGCTTTTTTGGCTGGGACAATGCTGCGATGTCCCAGGATGTTAAGCAATTCCGGATAGCCACGCCCATCATGGAATCGATCGCGCAATTTTGCCCACGCCGCGGAGCGGCCATCGCCACGCTGTTGTTCAGCCTCGCCGCCACACCTGTTCTCGCGCAAGACAGCGGCTCTGCCGCGACGGCCGCCGCCCAGCCTTCCGCGCCCGGCGGGCTCGCGACCCGGACCCAGATCGTCGCCAACAACGACGAGCTGGCAATGCTGACGGCGGGGTCGGAACAGGCGCAGGCGGATGCGATCGTGCTTTACCGCCAGATCGTCAAGAACGGGGGCTGGCCCCGGATCACCCGGAGAAAGCTGTCCAAGGGCGCCAAGGGCGAGCAGGTCCTGCTGCTGCGCCAGCGGCTGATCTTCGAGAACTACCTGCCCTTCGACACGCTCGGCGGACCCAACGGCTCGTTGTTCGACGCCGACATGGTCGCCGCCGTCAAGGCCTTCCAGATCAATCACGGCGTGGCGCCGACCGGCACGGTCGGCGAGCGCACTCTGTCCGAGCTCAACATCCCCGCCGAGGCCCGTCTCGCCACGCTGCTCGAGAACCAGCCTCGCATCTCGGCCTATGCGCAGGACCTCAGGTCCCGCGCCATTTTGGTGAATATCCCATCGCTCCAGCTCGAGACCGTCGAGGACGGCCGGGTGTTCTCGCGCCACAACATCGTCGCGGGAAAGCTCGACCGCCCCTCGCCCACCTTGCTGAGCACGGTCAGCGACGTGACCTTCAATCCCTATTGGAAGATTCCGGCGTCCATCGTCGAACGCGATATCGTCCCGCATTATCTCAAGGACCGCAGCTATCTCGAACGCATGCAGATCCGCGTCTTCGACGGAGTGGGCGGCCCGGAGATCGATCCGGCGACGATCGACTGGCCGAATACGCCGCCCGAGCGCTATTTCTTACGGCAGGACCCGGGCGAGAACAACGCTCTCGCCTCGGTGAAGATCAACTTCCCCAACGACTTCATGGTCTATATGCACGACACGCCGCACCGCGAATTGTTCGGCAGCAACGCGCGCTTCGAAAGCTCGGGCTGCATCCGCGTCGATCAGGTGCGGACGGTCGTCGACTGGGTGCTGCGCGGTCAGGCCGACTACAGCCCCGATCAGTACGACCAGATCATCGCGAGCCGGCAGCCCTATGAATTGAAGGTTCTGGATCCGCCGAGCGTCCGATTCATGTATCTGACCGCATGGGCGACGCCCGAAGGTGCCGTCAATTTCCGGCCGGATATCTATCATCTGGACGGCATGGGCTTCGTCCTCGGCCAGCCCCAGCCGCAAGTCGTTCAATCGACTGATTGACACCTGTTCGGACCGTGGACACGCTTCGCCATGCCGGAGAGGAAGCAGCAGACATGACGCAATTCATCGAAACCGTCACGATCGACGGCCGTCTGTTCAAGGTCACCATCGACGCGCCGGACGGAGTCGGTGTCACGGATATCCAGGCGCTGGCCGAGGCGGCCTTGCGGTCGGTCAACCGGCGGGTCACCATCGGCGGGGCCACCGTCAGGGTGGAGCCGGCCTAGGGTCATTTGCCCGCCGGAGCGCGGGGCCCTGCCGCGGTCCGTAGGCGGCCCACGGGCCGCCCGCCTGCTATTTGCTCCTTCTAGGCTTTGCGGCAGTATCCGCCGCCATTGCCTTCACCCGAATGCGGGGCGTGCCGCCCTTGGGCTGGTCGACCTCGAACGCCCCGGTCTTCCGGATCAGGTCTATCAGCTTCCGCGAGCCGAAGGTCCGCGGGTCGAAGTCGGAGGCCAGGGCGTAGATCTGGTTGCCCACTTTCCCCAGGGATACCCAGCCCTCTTCGCTGTCAAGCTGCTCGATCGCCTTCCCGATGATGGATGCCGCCTTGTCGGGCGATTGCAGCGGCTTCGTCGTCACCGCCACGCTGGTCGAGGACGGCGCCGGAAGCAGGTTCTCGGTATAGATGAAGCGCTGGCAGGCCTGCCTGAAGCTCTCCGGCGTCTTCTGCTCGCCGAAGCCGAAGACGTCGACGCCCTGCTCGCGGATGCGCGACGCCAGCCGCGTGAAGTCGCTGTCGGACGAGACCAGGCAGAATCCATCGAATCTCCCGGTATGGAGCAGGTCCATCGCATCGATGACGAGCGCGATGTCGGACGCGTTCTTGCCGATCGTGTTCGCATATTGCTGCTGCGGAATGATCGCATATTTCGACAGCACCTCAGCCCACGCCTTGGAACGCGGGCTGGAGAAGTCGCCATAGATGCGGCGGACCCTGGCTTCGCCAATCTTCGCGATCTCCTCGAACAGCCCGTCGACGATCTTCGCCGATGCATTGTCGGCGTCGATAAGCACTGCCAGGCGGGGTGAACGCGCATCCGAAGGCATAGGCAAGCTCCATTTTGAGAACCGGGAGATTCGAGGGCGGAAAGGTCACTGGCACCTTGTAGCGATGCCTGTTGAACGAGAGAAGAACCTTGCCGGCGCAGCCTAGGCCGGCCAGTCGATGACTGCAAATGTGATCGTCAAGACGCCGATGCCTCGAAACGGCAGGAGCGAGCCCGGCCGCTCCGTTCGGTGGTCCCGCGCCGTCGGCAAGCGGCCGAATATCCCGCCCAATTGCGCTTCCTGGAGGAGGCAGACGAGTTGTAAAACAATCCTAGTAAAGGCTTAGACATCTGTTTTCAAGTCGCGAGCGTTTGTGTTATGCAACGCTTGTCCGGACATACCGGGCTGGGGAGGACGGCGATGAGATTTTACTTGGCCCTGTTCGGGGCCATGGTCTTGGTTGCGGGCTGCGCATCCAAGTCGGAGGACATTCAGGCCAGCTATGTATCTCCGATAACCTACGAGAGCTATAGCTGCGAGCAGTTGACGGCCGAGGGACAGCGCGTTTCCGCGAGAGCCGCCCAGGTGGCTGGGGTCCAGGACGAAAACCGAAAGGACGACACGGTGAAGACGACCGTGGGTGTCGTGCTGTTCTGGCCCGTCCTCTTGTTCAACGAGGGCGACGGTCAGACGGCGGCGGAGCTGGCGAGCCTGAAGGGACAGATGAAGGCGATCGAGCAGACCTCGATCAAGAAGAACTGCGGCATCCAGTTCCGAAAGGTCTGAACGGGCTCGGTCCTATCGGGGTCCAGCCTGCCGGCCCCTCAGTTCACCACCTGCCGCTTGGCGCCGCTGTCGACGCCCTCGTCGCTCGTATATTCGCCGGCCTGCTCGAACATCCTGCAGGTCGAGTCCGCCCTGACGAAGGAAAAGGCGACGCACATGTCGCTCGCCTCGCCGCTCGCCTCGCAGTCCTCGAAGCGGTTCTCCGGCAGCGAGCGGGCGGGCTCTCCGGGAAACGTCTTGTTGCGGAAGCGCAGCATGGCCATCATGGCGTCCGAGATCGGCGGCGGGTAGGTCTCGCCCTTGAGCCCGCTCACCGTGCTCGGATCGAGGAACCTGAGCGTGGCCTCGCTCTTCAGGAAGCACGCCGAGTTCCACATGTTGAAGGAATAGGCCGCGCAGGCCCGGTCCCGGCCGCAGGCCGCTTCGCATTGATCGAGGTTGCGGGCTTCGGCCTTGCCGATGAGCGCGCCCATGAGATCGGTATTGGGCATCCGCCGGAAGCTTGCGGGCTCGGGCTGCGGGCTCTCCTCGATCTCCCTGGTCTTCGCCGCCAGCAGCGCTTCCGACACTTTCAGGCCCTGCTCGGCGCTCTCGCTCGGCCGCAGCTCCAGGGCCGTTCGGTAATCCGCGATCGCCAGCTCGTATCGGCCCCGGTTCTGATTGACCCGTGCGCGGTTGCGATAGGCCAGCGCATCTCGCGGGTCGAGCCTGATCGCGCGGCCGAAATCCTCGACGGCGCGGTCATATTCGCCTTTCCGCGCATAGGCATAGCCGCGATTGTTATAGGCGCCGGCATAATAGAGGTCGATGCCGATCGCCCCGTCATAGCTGGCGATGGCGAGATCGAGCTCGCCGCGGTCGGCATGGGCGATGCCGCGATTGTTGTAGGCGAGCGCATGCCGGGGATTGAGGGCGATGGCCGCGTCGAAATCGCCGATCGCGCGCGCATAGTCGCGCTTGGCCTGATAGGCGATGCCGCGGTTGTTGTAGACGTCGGCGTTGCGGGGATCGAGCGCCAGGGAGGCGCTGTAGTCGCTGATCGCCTGGTCGTAATGGCCCTTGTCGAAATATTCCAGGCCGCGATTGAGATAGGCGATGGCGAGCGTGCCGATGTCGTAGGTGCCGGCTTCGATGACGGCGGTGCAGGCCCTGAGGCTGGCTTCGCCCTTGAGCCTCTCGCAGTCGTGCCGGTCGTCCGCATGGGCCATGCCGGCCGGCAGCGCCAGCGCTACGAGCACGGTGACCCCCGGCAGCAACACTCCCAAAATACGCATGGAACGAACCTCGCCGTCCCGGACCATGGCAGAACAGACGGCCGGGATGCTATCGGCGGGCTGTTGACAAACCGTTAGCGCGGCGGCGCGGCCGCTGCGCCTGCCGGCCCCGCATCCGCCATGAGCGCCCGAAGGGCGCCGAGGTCCGGTCGCGGCGGCGGCCGGGCGAGCGCCAGGCGCACGGCCTCGCTGTCGCCTTGCGCGATGACGGCGCAGGCGAGCACCGTCGTGCCCGCCGGCAGTTCGGCGAAGAGCTGCGGCACCATGGTCCTGGGGGCGACGAGGTTGGTGTCGGGCGGCGGCCGGTGGACCCGCATGCGCCGCGCCACCGTCGATCCGAGGTCGAGGATGGCCGAATGGTCGGCCGCCGTTGCGACCGCGGCGAGCCCGGGCTTCACCGTCTGCTCGACGCCGGCCGGATCGTCCAGCCGGATCGCGAACCCGCCCTCGATGGTCGTGATAGGGGCCTCGGTCTCGATCCGATGGACGCGGATGTGGAAGGGACCGTGCCACCACGACCAGCTTTCGACCTTGATGTCGGGATAGGGCCGCCAGAGGCTGTAGAGCATCTCGCCGGCGACCTTTACGCGCTCGTGCGACTGGCGGACCCGGAAATGGCGCCCGTCCTCGCTGAAGCCCAGCGCGTTGTCCAGCACCGCCCGGTCGAAGCGGCGCAGGTCGCTTTCGACGCTGAAGCCATAGCGCGCCGAATAGGCGAACTTGCCGTATTTCTCGGGGCCGTACCGTATGTCGGGCGGGATCGCGCCGGCGCTGAGAACCACCGCATCGCCCGGCGGATTGGCGACGATCATCCGCGCATGGCCGAGGACGGCGGGCCTTGGGCGTCCGGGCGCCGGCGCCTCTTCGCTGCGCCAGAAGGGATGCGAGGCCGGCAGGGCCAAGGGCAGGAAGGCCTGCAAGGCCCAATAGGACGACTGGGGTGAATTATAGGCCTCGGCGATCGTCGCATTTGGATAGGCATAGCCGACATCGAGCACACCGTCCGAGCGCGCCAGCGGCAGCTTCGACCACCAGCGCAGATGCCGCAGGTAGAACCCCTTGAGGACGCCCCAGGGCATGGCCTCGACCTCGGCAAAGGCCAGCGCGCCCAGATAGCCCGCCGCGGCGAAGCGATAGGTCATCGAGCGCCCATAGGCGATCGCCGGACCGTCATCGGCAAACCAGCGGATGATGTCCTTGGCCGATTCCCGGGCGCGTTCGATATAGCGGGCGCTTCGGCCCCGGCCTCTCTCCAGGCGCGCCAGGACCAGGCCGAAATAATGGAAGCTGAAGGCGGCATAGTGATCGACGGCGCCATGCTCGCCGTCCACATACCAGCCCCCGCCCCGGTGCCAGCCCTCGATATCCCGGGCGGCGGCGCGGTTTCCGGCCTCGTCTGGCGGCGCCCCCACGGCATCGAGACCCAGGTCGAGGAGAAGCCGGAAGAACTTCCAGTTGCTGTTGTGATAGGCGCATCGGCGGGCTGCCAGGAGATAGGCCAGGACCTGCTCCTTCTGCCGTTCCGGCAAGGGATGCCAGATCCGATCCGGCGCCAGGCGCAGCGCCAGGCCGATGGCGGCGAGCTCGACCAGGCGCTGGTCGTGGTCCCCGGCTTTGCGCCAATATTCGGGATGATCGGGGTCGGCGCCCGCCGCGAGGCCTTGGCGGATCGGCCGCCAGTCGATCCATCGGGCGCCGCCGGCCTGGGCCGGCGCCAGTGCCCAGAGCGGCCGCGCGAAACCCTCGAGGTCGGCGGCCTCCTGGCCGAAATGCGCCTGCCAATGACTCAATCGGAAACGCGCTCCTCCGGGCGAGCGCACCTTTTCAAGCGGCGCTACCAGACATTGAAGCGCATGCTCGACGTCCCGGCGCGTGCGCAGCGGATTGCCGCCCATAGGATTGCAGAACCCTGCCGGATAATCGAATCCCGCCATGCCCGCATCATAGGGAAAATGCACCAAGGCGTAAGCTCTGCTTGGTTATTCGAATTGGCGTCTGCTATGGCTCGCTCATGGAGCAGATCGGCCTTATCAATCTCGGACTCTTGTTTCTGGCGGTGCTCATCCTGGTGGGCATCGCCTCGAGCCTTATCGCCACCCGCTTCGGCGCGCCCTTGCTGCTCGTCTTCCTCATCATCGGCATGCTGGCGGGAGAGGACGGTCCCGGCGGCATCGTCTTCAACGACTACCGGCTGACCTATCTGATCGGTACGATGGCGCTGGCGATCATCCTGTTCGACGGAGGCCTGCGGACCAGGCTCGCCGTTTTCCGCGGCAGCCTTTTGCCGGCGAGCCTCCTGGCGACGGTCGGCGTCGTCATCACCGCGGCCTTGATCGGCGCCCTCGCCTGTCTGGTGCTGGGCCTCTCCTGGCTCGAGGGCCTGCTGCTCGGCGCCGTCGTGAGCTCGACCGATGCCGCCGCCGTCTTCTTCCTGATGCGCGCCGGCGGCCTGCAGCTGCGCCGGCGCGTCGCCGCGGTCCTCGAGATCGAATCGGGCACCAACGATCCCTTCGCCGTCTTCCTGACCATCCTCCTCGTCGAGCTCATCCTGCTCGGACCGCATGGCTCCAGCCTCGACGTCGTCGTCCTGCTTCTGCGCCAGGTCGTGATCGGCACCGTCGCCGGACTGGGCGGCGGCTATCTGCTGGTGCAGGGGGTGAACCGCATGGCGCTGCCTTCGGGACTTCATCCGCTCTTCGCCATAACCGCGGCGCTCGCCATCTATGCGGCGGCGGCGGCCGTCGAAGGCTCTGGCTTCCTGGCCGTCTATCTCGCAGGGCTGGTGCTCGGCAACCGGCCGGTGCGCGCCTTCCCCTCGATCCTGAGCTTCCACGACGCGGCGACCTGGCTCTGCCAGATCCTGATGTTCCTGGTGCTCGGCCTGCTGGTGACGCCGTCCAAGCTCCTGGGCTACCTCCTGCCCGCCATCCTCATCGCCATCTTCCTCATCGTCGTCGCGCGGCCCGTCGCGGTCTGGCTGTGCCTCTGGCTCTTCAGGTTCACCGCGCGAGAGAAGGCCTTCATCTCCTGGGTCGGGCTGCGCGGCGCCGTGTCGATCTTCCTCGCCGCCATTCCGACCCTGTCTGGCGTCGCCAATGCCGAGCTCTATTTCAATGTCGCCTTCGTCGCGGTCTTCATCTCGCTCCTGGTGCAGGGCTGGACGCTGACCGCGGTGGCCCGCGGCCTCGGCGTCGCCCTGACCGAGACGGCGCCCGAGACGCAGCGCGTCGAGATCGACCTTCCGGGCCAGACCGATCTCGAGATGGTCGGCTTCCCGATCATCGAGCACAGCCCGATCCTGACCCGCCGCGACCTGCCCACCTGGATCCAGCCGGTCATGGTGGCCCGCCAGGAGAAGGTCCTGACCTGGGCCGAAGCCCGGGAGCTGATGCCGGAAGACTACGCCTATTTCCTGGTGCCGACCGACCGCGCCCAGCGGCTCGACCGCCTCTTCGCCGCCTCGGAAGCCATCCATGTCCACCATCCGGTGGCGGCATTCAACTTCACCGGCGACATCTCGCTCGACGAGCTCGAGACCGCCTATGGCCTCGCCGTCCCCGACGACCTGCGCGGTCTCACCGTCACCCAGGCGTTCCGGCTGCGCTGCGAGGACCGCATCGGCATGGGCGACCGCATCCAGCTCGGCCCCGCCTCGCTGACGGTCGCCGAGCTCGACGGCGACGACGTGAAGCAGGCGGCGCTCGAGATCGACGAGGTCGAGCTGCCACCGCAGAAGGCGGGCGCTGGTGAATTCGACGTCTTCGCCAGGCTCCAGGCTCTGGTGGCGCGGCTGGCGGAGCGCCTCAATCTCTCGGCGAGGGACAGCTGACCGGTCGGCCTGCCTCGAATGGCCCTCGCCGCGAAGCGGCGCTCAACGCCGCTGTGGTACCTGGCGCTCGATATAGGCGAAGACGCGGGTGATGACATAGGTCAGAGCCAGGTAGATCACGGCGACCATCAGCAAAGGCTCATAGACGCGATAGGTGTCCTGGCGGACCTGGTAGGACGCGCCGTAGAGCTCGATGACGGTCACGGTGGCGGCGAGCGGCGTCGCCTTGAGCTGGAGGATGGTCTCGCCGCCGAGCGTCGGGAGCACGATGCGGAAGGCGCGCGGCAGCCAGATGCGGCGCAGCACCGTCAGCGGCGACATGCCGAAGGCGCGCGCGGCCTCGAGTTCGCCCTTGGGCACGCTGAGGAAGGCGCCCTTCATGACCGCCCCCTCATAGCCCGCGAAGCTCAGCGTGAAGGCGAGTGCTGCATAGAAAAATCCCTCGCGCAGCACCGGCCACATGAAGCTGTGCCTGATCCACGGGATCTGCGGGAAAAACGAGCCGAGCCCGTAATAGAGCAGCCACAGCTGGATGAGGAGCGGCGTGCCGCGGATGACCGTGCAGAAGCCCGATGCCAGCCATTTGAGCCAGCGCGGTCCCGTGACCTGCACCAGACCGATCGGGATGGCGAGCAGGAACCCGATCGTGATCGAGATGGCCATGAGGAGGAGCGTCAGCCAGATCCCGTAGACGATCATCGGCAGGTATTTGGGGATCCAGGTGAAATCCATCCGCCCCCCTAGCCGAGCTTCGGCTGGCCGCGCCGCACATAGGCCTCGAGCGCCCCGAAGAGCCGCAGCGAGACGAGCGACATGATGAGGTAGAGGCAGGCTGCCGCGAAGAAGAAGGTGAAATAGGCCTTGGTGCCGCCGGCCGCCTGCTTGGTCGCCAGGGCGAGCTCGCTGTAGCCGACCACGGCGACGAGCGCCGAATCCTTGGTCACGTTGAGCCAGAGATTGGAGAGGCCCGGTATGGCGTAAGGCAGCATGGCCGGCAGGACGATGCGGCGGAATCTGAGGAAGGGCGACATGCCATAGGCCTTCGCCGCCTCGATCTGGCCCACCGGAATGGCCTGGATGGCGCCGCGCAGGACTTCCGTCGCATAAGCCCCCATGACGAAGCCGAGCACGACGACGGCCGCGACGAAGCCGTTGATGCGCATCGCCTCGTGGCCGATGCTGGCCAGCACGCGGTTCAGCGTGTCGGTGCCGAGATAGAACAACATGACGATGAGCAGGAGTTCGGGCAGCGAGCGGATGAGCGTCGTATAGACGTCGAGGACGCCCTTGACGTATTTGCCGCCGGCGATCTTGCCCATGGCGCCCGCGAGCCCGAGTGCCAGGCCGAAGAGATAGGCCAGAAAGGAAATCTGCAAGGTGCTGAGAGCACCGTTGAGAAGGGTTCCCTTCCAAGTTGCCAGTAGTTCGAGGCTACTTGCGGCAAAGAACATCGATGACCCGAATGGAAACACGGGGGGAAAGGCTGCGCCGCCCCTCGCGGCGCAGCCCGAAGCGCGTCACTTCGGAGTAATGATCTCGCCTTTGAGCTTTTCGTATTTATCGGTGATCTTCTGGATTCCGCCCGATTTCGCCAGCGCCGTGATCGCCGCGTCGAGCTTGGCCTTGAGCTCGGTGTCTTCCTTGCGCAGGCCGCCGCCGACACCTTCGCCGAGGATCTCCGGATCGTCGGGCACCTCGCCCTTCATTTCGCAGCACGCGGCGCCCTGATCGGTGCGCAGGAAATCCTTGAGCGCGCTCGCGTCGGCCTGGATGTAGTCGATGCGGCCGGCGGCGAGGTCGTTGTTGGCTTCGTCCTGCGTCTGGTAGTTCTTCACTTCCGCTCCCGCGGGCGCGAAATATTTCTGCGCGTAGCGCTGATGTATGGTCGCCACCTGGACCCCGATCGCCTTGTCCTTGAAATGGGCCGGCGTGATGTCGGTGTCGCCGTCCTTGGCGCCGATGATGGCGGACGGCGTGTTGTAGTAGAAGGTGGTGAAGTTGATGGTCTGCTTGCGCTCGGGGGTGATCGACATCGACGACCAGATGACGTCGATCTGCTTGGCGGTCAGCGCCGGGATGATGCCGTCCCAGGCGACCTCGACCAGCTCGCACTTCTCTTTCATCTGTGCGCAGACGGCATCCATCATGTCGATTTCCCAGCCGACCCACTTGCCGGAGGCGTCCTTGGAAGTGAAGGGCGGATAGGGCTCGGCGGCCACGCCGAATTTCAGGTCGGCCCTGGCCTCGGCGGCAAAGCCGCACAGGGCCACGGCCGCCACGGCCATCATCAAACGGCGGTTGAATCTCATGTCTTTCTCCCTAGTGGTCGGATCATTCGATCCGGTTCTTGTCAAAAAGGCCCGCTGTCCGCGGGTTGCAGCGAATCTCAGCCTAAGCGCCTCATTCCGGTCCCGCAACGGGTTAGTGGATCCCTGAAACGAATTGCCGGCACCTGTCGCTCTTCGGCGAGCCGAAGACCTGCGCCGGCGGACCTTCCTCCTCGATGAGGCCCTTGTGGAGGTAGATCACGTGGCTCGAGACATCGCGGGCGAACTTCATCTCGTGGGTCACGAGGATCATCGTGCGGCCTTCGAGCGCCAGGTCGCGAATGACCCTGAGCACCTCGCCGACGAGCTCGGGATCGAGCGCCGAGGTCGGCTCGTCGAACAGCATGACCTTCGGGTTCATCGCCAGCGCCCGGGCGATCGCCGCGCGCTGCTGCTGGCCGCCCGACAGGAAGGCCGGATACTGGCTGCGCTTCTCGTAGAGGCCGACCTTCTGCAGAAGCCCCTCGGCGCGCTCGATCGCCTCCGCCTTGGGCACTTTCAGCACATGCACCGGCGCTTCGATGACGTTCTCCAGCACGTTGAGATGCGGCCACAGGTTGAACGATTGGAAAACCATGCCGAGCCGGGTGCGGATACGCTCCAGTTGCCGGCGGTCGGTCGGGTGGAGATTGCCGTCATGGCCGGGCTTCAGGCCGATCTCCTCGCCCGTCACCTGGATGCGTCCCTGGGTCGGCATCTCGAGGAAATTGATGCATCTGAGAAAGGTGCTCTTGCCCGATCCCGAAGCGCCGATCATCGAGACGACATCGCCTTCGTGAGCCGTCAGCGACACGCCCTTGAGGACCTCGAGATCGCCGAAGCTCTTGTGCAGCCCCTCGACGACGACGGCAGGCTGACCGTTCGAATTCCCCTTCTCCACCGGGCGGTGCTCCCTTGTTTTGTTCTTGTTGTGTAAAAGCTTATCACGCAAACAAAAATGTGGTCAATCCAACATCGCCGCAAGGGCTCGCGCCCGTTCCGCCGGCCGCAGACCGTCGTCCGCCCCGCGCCGCGGGCTTTCACGCTCCGGCTCAAGCCTACTTCCCTTCGCCGGGGAGACAAGCTAGCGTCGCCCGAGGGGTGCGCCGGATGCTGAGCGGAGCCCGACAAGGCGCATGTGCATATTTCGGCTCGCAGGGAGGTAACTCATGAATTCCGTGAAGCGAACTTTGCTTTCCGTGGTGGCGATCGCCGCATTGGGCGGCGCGGCTTCCGCCGAGATGAAGACGGAGATCGGCGCCGGTGAAGGCCAGGTCAACATCGTCGCCTGGCCCGGCTATATCGAGCGCGGCGACACCGACAAGAACTACGACTGGGTGACCGATTTCGAGAAGAAGACGAGTTGCAAGGTCAATGTGAAGACCGCCGGCACGTCGGACGAGATGGTGGCGCTCATGAACGAGGGCGGCTTCGATCTGGTGACCGCTTCGGGCGACGCCTCGCTCCGGCTGATCTCCGGCAAGCGCGTCCAGCCCATCAATGTCGATCTGATCCCCTCGTGGAAGACGGTCGACGAGCGCTTGCAGAACGCGCCCTGGCATACGGTGGACGGTGTCCATTACGGCGTTCCCTATCAATGGGGCGCCAATGTGCTGGCCTACAACACCGACGTGTTCAAGGAAGCGCCCAAGAGCTGGAGCGTCGTCTTCGAGGAGCAGGACCTGCCGGACGGCAAGTCCAACAAGGGCCGGGTGCAGGCTTTCGACGGTCCGATCTACATCGCCGATGCCGCTCTCTACCTGATGAAGCACAAGCCCGACCTCGGCATCAAGGATCCTTATGAGCTGAACGAGGACCAGTACAAGGCGGCGCTCGATCTGCTGCGCGGCCAGCGCAAGCTGGTGGGCCGCTACTGGCACGACGCCATGATCCAGATCGACGACTTCAAGAACGAAGGCGTCGCGGCATCGTCCTCATGGCCGTTCCAGGTGAACCTGCTCATCGCCGACAAGCAGCCCATCGCCTCGACCGTGCCCGAGGAAGGCGCCACCGGATGGGCCGACACCACGATGATGCATGCCGACGCCGCCAATCCGAACTGCGCCTATATGTGGCTCGAGCATTCGATCAATCCGAAGCTGCAGGGCGACCTCGCCGCCTGGTTCGGCTCGGTGCCGGCGGTGACGGCGGCCTGCAAGGGCAACGCGCTCCTGACCGATGCGGGCTGCGACACCAACGGCCTCGGCAACTTCGACAAGGTCCACTTCTGGCGCACGCCGGTCGCCAAATGCGCGAGCCAGAGCGCCGGCTGCGTGCCCTATTACCGCTGGGTGTCGGACTATATCGCCGTGCTTGGCGGACGCTGACGACGACTGCTCCCGCCGGCCCTGACCGGCGGGAGTTCCTCCCATGACAACGGCCGTCTCCTTCCAGAACGTATCGCGCCATTTCGGGCCTGTGCGCGCCGTCGACGACGTCACGCTCGATATCGCTGCCGGCGAATTCTTCGCCATGCTGGGGCCGTCCGGCTCGGGCAAGACCACCTGCCTGCGCCTCATCGCCGGCTTCGAGCAGCCCTCGGGCGGCCATATCGAGATCTTCGGCATGACGGCCGAGGGCCTGCCGCCCTATCGGCGCAGCGTCAACACCGTCTTCCAGGACTATGCGCTGTTCCCGCATATGACCATCCTCGAGAATGTCGCCTATGGCCTGATGGTGAAAGGCGTGAAGCGCGCCGCCCGCGAGGCCAGGGCGCTCGAGGCCCTGGAGCTGGTCGAGCTCAAGGGTTTCGAGGCGAGGCGGCCATCGCAGCTCTCCGGCGGCCAGCGCCAGCGCGTCGCCCTGGCCCGCGCCCTGGTCAACGAGCCCAAGGTGCTGCTTCTCGACGAGCCCCTGGGCGCCCTCGATCTCAAGCTGCGCGAGCAGATGCAGGTCGAGCTCAAGACCCTGCAGCGCAATCTCGGCATCACTTTCGTCTTCGTCACCCATGATCAGGGGGAAGCCCTGTCGATGGCCGACCGGGTCGCCATCTTCAATCACGGCAGGATCGTCCAGGTCGGCGCGCCGCAGGACATCTACGAGCGGCCGCGCACCCGCTTCGTCGCCGATTTCGTCGGCTCGTCGAATGTGCTGCCGCCGGACTTCGTCGCCGGGACCGGCGGCCCTGCCCGCTGGATGAGCCTCAGGCCCGAGAAGATCGTCATCGCCCGAGGCTCCCCGCCGGCGGGCTCGCACGCGGTCGCGGCCGAGGTCACCTCGGTCCACTATCAGGGCGCCGTGACCCGCGTGAACACGGACGTCTCCGGCCAGGAGATCAGCGTCTCGGCGCCATCGTCGCTGGCCGCGGTCGGCATCGGCGACAAGGTGACCCTGCACTGGCCGGCGAGCGCTCTCCACGCCATGGAGGAAGAGACGTGACGGGCGCCAAAGGCGGCCGCGGCGGGCCGTTGCGGCCGGTTTCCGACGTCCTGTTCCGCAAGCCCTTCCTTCTCCTCACCCTGCTCTTGGCGCCGCCACTTCTGTGGCTCGGCATCGTCTATCTCGGATCGCTGCTCGCCCTCCTCGCCCAGAGCTTCTTCTCGATCGACGAGTTCTCCGGCCTCATCAACCGCGAATTCACGCTGTCGACCTACCGCGAGCTGTTCAGCCTCGCCAATCTCGACGTCATCCGGCGCAGCCTGGCGATGGCGGTCGCGGTGACCCTCGCCGCCGCCCTCATCGCCTTTCCCATCGCCTATTACGCGGCGCGCTATGCCCGCGGGCGCTGGAAGGCTTTTTTCTATCTGGCGGTGATGCTGCCTCTGTGGTCGAGCTACCTGGTGCGCGTCTATGCCTGGAAGCTCATCCTCGCCAAGGAGGGCATAATCACCTGGCTCGCCGACAAGCTCCATCTGACCTGGCTGCTCGATGCGATCCTCGCCATTCCGGTGATCGGCGGGCCCTCGCTCAGCATCAGCTATATCGGCACCTTCCTCGTCTTCCTCTATGTCTGGCTGCCCTACATGATCCTGCCGACCCAGGCGGCGCTCGAGCGCGTCCCCGCCAATCTCATCGAGGCCTCCGCCGATCTCGGCGCGCTGCCGCGGCAGACCTTCTGGACGGTGATCTTTCCCCTGGCGCTGCCCGGCCTCGTCGCCGGCTCGATCTTCACCTTCTCGCTCACTCTGGGCGACTACATCATTCCGCAGATCGTCGGCACCTCGAGCTACTTCCTCGGCCAGGCGGTTTACGTGCTGCAGGGCACGGCCGGCAATATTCCGCTCGCCGCCGCCTTCACCGTGGTGCCGATCGTGATCATGGCCGTCTATCTCACCATCGCCAAGCGCATGGGGGCGTTCGATGCGCTCTGACCGCGGCGAGCGGGCTCCCCGCGGGCTGGGCCTGGCCGCCACGGCGGGGCTCCTGTTCCTGCATGTGCCCCTGCTCCTCATCTTCCTCTATGCCTTCACCACCGAGGAAAAGAGCTATCAGTTCCCGCCGCCGGGCCTGACCGCCAGATGGTTCGCCGTCGTGTGGGAGCGCCAGGACATCTGGAACGCCATGTGGCTCTCGGTGAGGGTCGCCGCCATCGCCACCGCCATCGCTCTCGTGCTCGGCACCTGCGCGGCGGCGGCCGTCTCGCGCGCCCGCTTCTTCGGCCGCGACTACATCTCGCTCCTGTTCATCCTGCCGATAGCGCTTCCTGGCATCATCACCGGCATAGCGCTGCGCTCGGCCTTCAACATCCTCGATTTCGACTTCTCGTTCTGGACCATCGTGCTCGGCCATGCCACCTTCTGCATCGTCGTCGTCTACAACAACGCGCTGGCGCGATTCCGGCGCACCTCGGGCAACCTCATCGAGGCCTCGATGGACCTCGGCGCCGACGGCTTCCAGACCTTCCGCCATGTGGTCCTGCCCAATATCGCCTCGGCCCTGCTCGCCGGCGGCATGCTCTCCTTCGCGCTGTCCTTCGACGAGGTGATCGTCACCACCTTCACCGCCGGCCAGCAGGCGACCCTGCCGATCTGGATGCTGACCGAGCTCATCCGCCCGCGCCAGCGGCCGGTGACCAACGTGGTCGCGATCTTCGTCATCGCGGTCACCTTCCTGCCCATCCTCTTCGCCTATTACCTGACGCGCGACGGCGAACACGTCGCCGGCGGCGGGAAGTGACCGCCCATGCTGGTCAGGCTGCTGATCGTCGCGCTGGCCGTGGTGACCGCCTCGCTTCTCCTGCGCCTCGGCCGCCGCTTTCAGGCGGCGCCGCCCTGGCTCAGGGTGCTGCACCATGTGATCTTCTACGGCGCGCTCGCCTATGCCGTGGTCTTCGCAGCCGTCTTCCTCGGGCTGCATCTCTTCGGCTACCAGCTGTGAACTCGGAACGGCCTGGCGCGCCGGTCAGCGCTGCGCCGGCTCCCCGCTCGCGGCCGTCTCGCCGTCCGGCTCCGTGGCGCCGACGATGCCGGCGAATTTCTCGAAGAACTGGGTCGCCATGGAGCGCGCCGTCGAATCGATGAGGCGCGAGCCCAGCATCGCGAGCTTGCCGCCGACCTGGGCGTCGACGTCGTAGGAGAGCCGGGTGCCGCCCTCGACGTCCGCGAGCCGGACGTCGGCGCCGCCCTTGGCGAAGCCGGCCACGCCGCCTTTGCCCTCGCCCGATATGCGGTAGCTGGCGGGCGGGTCGAGGTCGCTGAGATTGACGATGCCGGTGAAGCCGGCCTTGACCGGTCCGACCTTGGCGATCACCCGCGCCTCGAACTGCGTGTCGGAATGCTTGGTGATCGCTTCGCAGCCCGGAATGCATTGCTTGAGGATCTGCGGGTCGTTCAGCGCCTTCCAGACCGTCTCACGCGTCGCCGCGATGACCTCTTCGCCGCTCATTTTCATGGGTGCTGCCTCCAGGCTGGTATAAGGGTCCCGAAATTAAACGCAAACATCGCCGCGCTTCCACTGTGCCTTGGTCGCAAGCCGGAAATCCTCGAACCGCCCCTGCGCGACAGCGTCGCGAATGCCCTGCATCAGCGACTGGTAATAGGCGACATTGGCCCAGGAAAGCAGCATCATGCCGAGGAGCTCGCCCGCCCTCACCAGGTGATGCAGATAGGCGCGGGAATACTGCGACAGGGCCGGGCATGGGCTTTCCGGATCGAGCGGACGCGGGTCGCCGGCATGCCTGGCGTTGCGCAGGTTGATCTTGCCGAAGCGGGTGAAGGCCTGGCCATGGCGGCCGGAACGGGTCGGCATCACGCAGTCGAACATATCGACGCCGCGCGCCACGGCCTCGATGATGTCCTCGGGCGTGCCCACCCCCATGAGATAGCGCGGCTTGTCGGCGGGCAGGTGGGGAACCGTCGCCTCGATCGTCCGGAGCATGAGGGCCTGGCCCTCGCCCACCGCCAGGCCGCCGATCGCATAGCCCTCGAAGCCGATGGCCCGCAGCCCTTCGGCCGAGATGCGCCGCAGCTCATGGTTCACGCCGCCTTGCACGATGCCGAAATTGCCGCGCCCCGGCTGCCTGCCGAAGGCGAGGCGCGAGCGTTCGGCCCAGCGCAGCGACAGCCGCATGGCGCGCTCGGCATCCTCATCGCTGTGCGGATACATCAGGCATTCGTCGAGCTGCATCTGGATGTCGGAGCCGAGAAGCCGCTGGATCTCCATCGAGCGCTCGGGGCCGAGCTCGTATTTGCGGCCGTCGATATGCGACTGGAAGACGGCGCCCTTCTCCGAGATCCTGCGCAGCCTGGCGAGCGACATGATCTGGAAGCCGCCCGAGTCGGTGAGGATCGGATAGGGCCAGTTGGCGAAACGGTGCAGGCCGCCGAGCCTGGCGATCTCTTCCGGACCCGGCCTCAGCATCAGGTGATAGACATTGCCGAGGATGATGTCGGCGCCGGCGCCGCGCAGCTGATCGGCATAGAGTCCCTTGACGGTGCCGGCGGTGCCGACCGGCATGAAGGCGGGCGTCCTGACCGGGCCGCGTCCGGTCAGGAGCGTCCCGCGGCGCGCCGCGCCGTCGGTCTCATGCAGCGTGAATGAGAAGCCTTCGCTCATCGAGCTTGCGGGAATAGCAGGCTCGCGTCGCCATAGGAATAGAACCGATAGTCACGGGCGATGGCGTGGCCATAGGCGGACTTCATCCGCGCGAGCCCGGAAAAGGCGGCGACGAGCATGAACAGGGTCGAGCGCGGCAAGTGGAAATTGGTGATCAGTCGGTCGGCGGCGCGGAAGCGGTAGCCGGGCGTGATGAAGATATCGGTCGGTCCCCGGAAGGGTTCGATCTCGCCCGACGAGGCGGCGCTTTCGAGGAGCCGCAACGAGGTCGTGCCCACCGGGACGATGCTGTGGGCCTTCGCCCTGGCCTGCCTCAGACGTTGCGCGACGTCGGCGGGAACCTCGCCCCACTCGGCATGCATCCGGTGCTCTTCGGTGCTTTCCGCCTTGACCGGCAGGAAGGTGCCCGCTCCGACATGGAGCGTCACGAATTCCGTCTGGATTCCACGAGCTTGCAGCGACGTCATCAACTGCGGCGTGAAGTGCAGTCCGGCGGTCGGCGCGGCGACGGCTCCCTCCTCCTCGGCGAAGATGGTCTGGTAGTCCTGCCGGTCCTGGTCGTCCGTCTCGCGCCGGCCGGCGATATAGGGCGGCAGCGGCATGTCGCCGAGGGCGGCGATGGCTTCATCGAGGATGGGTCCATGGAAGTCGAAGGCGAGCGTGATCTCGCCCCCCTCGCCTTTCTCCTCGACCCGCGCGTCGAGCGTGCCGAGAAGACAGACGCGTCCCTCCGCGCCGAAGCGGATACGGTCGCCGACCGTCAGCCTCTTGCCCGGCCGGGCGAAGGCCCTCCAGCGCGAGCCGTCGAGACGCTGGTGCAGCAAGGCCTCGATCCGCGGCTCGGCGTCGCCGCGCCCGATCCGCTTCCCGGCGAGCGCGGCGGGAATGACTTTCGTCTTGTTGAAGACCAGCACGTCGCCGGGCTGAAGCAGCGCCGGCAGGTCGCGCATGCGGCGGTCCTGCAAGCGGTCGGGCTCGACGACGAGCAGCTTCGCCGCGTCGCGCGGCTTCGCCGGCCGAAGCGCTATGCGCTCTTCCGGCAGGTCGAAATCGAAGTCGGCGACACGCATGCGCGATCCTGCGCTATTCGCCCGGGCAGGTCACCGGCCGCCACGCCGGCGCTTCATGTCCGGCCGTCGCCATCCTGGTCAGGCCTGGGCGTCGGCGGCGACCTGCATCTTCACGATGCGGTCGGGATCGCGCACCGGCTCGCCGCGCTTCAGCGCGTCGACGATCTCCATGCCGGAGGTCACCTTGCCCCACACCGTATACTGCTTGTCGAGGAAGGTCGCGTCGCCGAAGCAGATGAAGAACTGGCTGTTGGCGGAATCGGGGTTGGACGAGCGCGCCATCGAGCATACGCCGCGCACATGCGGCTCGCGGCTGAATTCCGCCTTGAGATTGGGCTTCTTCGAGCCGCCCGTGCCGGTGCCGGTCGGATCGCCGCCCTGCGCCATGAAGCCTTCGATCACGCGATGGAACGGCACCCCGTCATAGAAGCCCTCGCGCGCCAGCTCCTTGATCCTGGCCACGTGGCCGGGGGCGAGGTCGGGACGAAGCGCGATCGTCACCCGCCCCTTGGCCAGGTCCATGTAGATTGTGTTCTCGAGATCGTTAGCCATTACTGCGTGTCCTTCAGGATCTTGACGGAAACCATCTTGCTCGGATTGGCCGGCGGCTCGCCCTTGGCGATCTTGTCGACGCAGTCCATGCCCGAGGCGACGCCGCCGAACACCGTATACTGGCCGTCGAGGAACCCGCCGTCGGCGAACATGATGAAGAATTGCGAATTGGCGCTGTTCGGATCCTGTGCGCGCGCCATGCCGAGCGTGCCGCGGTCGAAATGCGCATTGCTGAACTCGGCCGGGAGATCGGGCTCCTTCGAGCCGCCCGTGCCGGTGCCGGTCGGATCACCGGTCTGCGCCATGAAGCCTTCGATCACGCGGTGGAAGATGATGCCGTCATAGAAGCCCTGGCGCGTCAGCTTCTTGATCTGCGCCACATGCCTGGGCGCGAGGTCGGGCCTGAGCCCCGCGGTGATCGTGCAGCCGTCGGAGGTCTTGATCACCAAGGTGTTCTCGGGATCGAGGTCCTGCGCCTTGGCGGGCAGGCCCGCCATGGCCATGGCGCCGATGAGGCCGATCAAGGCCAATCTGGATTTCATAGGGGTCTCCTTGGTTTGGGGAAACAGGTCTTCAGGATCAGGCCGGCTTTTTGAGGGCGGCCTTGACCGCCGCCAGCGCTTCCTTCGGAATGAATAGAGTGACGTCGCCGCCCATGGCGGCGATCTGCTTGACGAGCGAGGAGGCGATCATGCGGGTCGCCGGGCTCGCGGCCAGGAACACCGTCTCGATATCGGGCGCCATCGCCCCGTTCATCTGCCCCATCTGGACTTCATAGTCGAAGTCGCTGGCGTCGCGCAGGCCGCGCAGGATGAGGCCGGCGCCGGCCCGGCGCGCGGCATCGACGGCGAGGTCGTCGAAGGTCTCGACCGCGATCTTGATGCCGGTATGCTCGGTGATCGGTGCGATCACGGTCTCGAGCAGCTTGATGCGGATCCCGGTCTCGATCAGCGCCTTCTTGCCATGATGGGTGCCGACGCCCAGGACGAGCCTGTCGACGAGCCGCGCCGCTCTCGCGATAATGTCGAGATGACCGTAGGTTACGGGGTCGAAGCTGCCGGGATAGAAGCCTGTGCGCGCCATCGGCAAGCCATAGCCCGATCACGCTCCTGCCGCAACCTGTCAGGGAACGGCGATAGGATCGGCCAGCGCAAGTGGGAGGACGTCTTCAATGGCCGGCGAAAGCCCTTCGATCATTTCCCATGTCTCGGTCGGCACCAACCGCTTCGACGAGGCCAGGGCCTTCTACGGGAAGGTGCTGGCGGTGCTCGGCTGCAGGATCATCATGGAGTATCCGGGCGCCGTCGCCTTCGGCAGGCGGTTTCCCGAATTCTGGGTGCAGAAGCCCTATGACGGCGGCGAGGCCCGGACCGGCAACGGCATTCATTTCGGCTTCGTCGCCGGATCGAAGGCCGAGGTCGACGCCTTCCACAGGGCGGCGATTGCCTCGGGCGCCGGGGATGACGGCGCGCCCGGCGGCCGCGCCGACTATGGCGAGCCCTATTATGGCTGCTTCGTGCGCGACCTCGACGGCCACAAGATCGAGGCCGCCTTCTGGGACGAGGAACTGGCCAGGAAGCTGGACATGGGCTGAAGGCCTATCTTCCGCGCAAGGCCAGCCAGAGCCCGCCGCCGATCAGGCACAGGCCGCTCGACACTTCGACGAAGCGCACCCGGCTCTTCGACAGCCAGGAGCCGGCATTGCCTGCGGCCAGGGCGTAAAGGCTGTCGAACACGGTGGCGATGACCATGAAGCTCGCGCCCAGAAGCAGGAGCTGCTTCAGATAGTCGCCATCGGGCGAGATGAACTGCGGAATGAGCGCGCCGAAGACGAGCAGCACTTTGGGATTGGACAGGATGACGAGGAAACCCTGCAGGAAGAACCCGCCCTTGGGTGCGGCGGCCGCGGCCGCGAGGATCTCGCCCCGGGAGCGCAGGAGCTTGATGCCGAGCCAGATCAGATAGGCGGCGCCGGCAATGCGGATCGCATCGAACCACACGCCCATCAGGCTGATGGCGGAGGCGAGGCCGAGAACGGCGACCGCCATCCACACCACGAGGCCCGCCTGCGTGCCCGCCACGTTGAGGAGACCCGCGCGCTGGCCGTATTTGAGACTGTTGGCGATGACCACCGTGACCGTCGGTCCCGGCACAATGACAATGGCGACGGCGGCCAGGCAAAAGGCGAGATAGGCTTCGAGCGTCATGGCACCCTCTTCGATCGACGAACTTATCAGCAAGCCACAGGCGGCGCGCCCCGCGCAAGCGGATTCTGGACAGGCGGTAGCGCGAAGCGCGCCTCGGGACGAGGATGGCGCCTAGTCTTCCGCCTCTTCTTCCTCCTCGCTGATCCGCTCGACCGACACGACATGCTCGTCTTCGGCGGTGTCGAGGACGATGACGCCCTGGGTCGAGCGCCCGGCCTTGCGGATATCGTGGACCGGACAGCGTATGAGCTGGCCGCCATCGGTCACCAGCATGATCTGGTCTTCGTCCTCGACCGGGAAGGACGCGACCAGGGGCCCGTTGCGCTCGTTCACCGCCATCGCGACGATGCCTTTGCCGCCGCGATTGGTGATGCGGTACTCGTAGCTCGAGGTGCGCTTGCCGTAGCCATTGGAGGAGACCGTCAGGATGGTCTGCTCGGCAGCTCCCATCTCTGCGTAGCGTTCCTGCGCGAGCACGGTGTCCTGCTCCGTCTCTTCCTCGGCCGCGCCATTGCCGTTCTCGTCCGCCTCCTCGCCCGATACGGCGCGCGCCATCTTGAGATAGGCGGCACGCTCCTCGGCGGTCGCCTTGACATGGCGCAGGAGCGCCATCGAGATCACGTGATCGCCTTCTTCGAGCCTGATTCCGCGCACGCCTGTCGAATCCCGGCCCTTGAAGATGCGCACGTCGCCGACCGCGAAGCGGATGCATTGGCCGCGCGCGGTGGTGAGCAGAACGTCGTCGGCGACGGTGCAGATATCGACGCCGGCGATCTGGTCGCCGTCATCGAGCTTCATCGCGATCTTGCCGTTTCGGTTGATGCTCTCGAAGTCGGACAGCTCGTTGCGCCGGACGTTGCCGCTCCTCGTCGCGAACAGGATCTGCAACGACCCCCAGCTTGCCTCGTCCTCGGGCATCGGCATCACGGTGGTGATGCGCTCGTCCTGCGCCAGGGGCAGCAGGTTGATGAGGGCCTTGCCGCGCGCTTGCGGGTTGCCGACCGGCAGGCGCCAGACTTTCATGCGGTAGACCATTCCGGCCGATGAGAAGAACAGGATCGGCGTATGGGTGTTGGCGATGAAGAGCTTGGTGACGAAGTCCTCCTCGCGCGTCTGCATGCCGGCCCTGCCCTTGCCGCCGCGCCGCTGGGCGCGATAGGCCGACAGCGGCACGCGCTTGACATAGCCCGTGTGGCTCACCGTCACCACCATGTCCTCGCGCTGGATGAGATCCTCGTCCTCGACCTCGCCCTCGTTGTCGACGATCTCGGTGCGCCGCGGCGTGGAAAACTCCGCCTTGATGGCGGTGAGCTCGTCCTTGATGATGCCGAGGACGCGCGCCCTGGAGCGCAGGATCTCGAGATAGTCGGAGATCTCGGCGGCCAGCTTCTCGAGCTCTTCGGCGATCTCCTCGCGGCCGAGCGCGGTCAGGCGCTGCAGGCGCAGTTCGAGAATGGCGCGCGCCTGCTCTTCCGACAAACGGTAGGTGTCGTCGGCATTGAGCTTGTGGCGCGGATCGGCGATCAGCGCGATCAAGGGCGCCATGTCCTTGGCGGGCCACGCTTTCGCCATCAGGGCCTCGCGCGCCTCGGCGGCGTCCTTGGAGCGGCGGATGAGGGCGATCACCTCGTCGATGTTGGCGACGGCGATGGCGAGGCCGACCAGGATGTGGGCGCGGTCGCGCGCCTTGTTGAGGAGATATTTGGTGCGCCTCGTGACGACTTCCTCGCGAAAGGCGACGAAGGCCTGGATCAGGTCTTTGAGGTTGAGGAGCTCGGGCCTGCCGCCGGTCAAGGCGACATTGTTGACGCCGAAGGTCGTCTGGAGGGGCGAGAAGCGGTAGAGCTGGTTCAGCACCACGTCGGCCATGGCGTCGCGCTTGAGCTCGACCACCACCCGCATGCCGTGCCGGTCGCTTTCGTCGCGGATGTCGGCGATGCCCTCGATCTTCTTCTCGCGCACCAGTTCCGCGATCTTCTCGATCATCGCCGATTTGTTCACCTGGTAGGGGATCTCGGTGATGATCAGCGCCTCGCGCTCCTTGCGCAGCTCTTCGGTCGCGACCTTGCCGCGCATGACGACCGAGCCGCGCCCGGTATGCATCGCCGACTTGATGCCGGCGCGGCCGAGAATGATGGCGCCGGTCGGAAAGTCCGGACCCGGAATGACATTCATCAGTTCGTCGATCGAGATGCCGGGATTGTCGATGGCCGAGATGCAGCCGTCGACCACCTCGCCCAGATTATGCGGCGCCATGTTGGTGGCCATGCCGACGGCGATGCCGCCCGAGCCGTTGACCAGGAGATTGGGATATTTCGCCGGCAGCACCGACGGTTCCTGGAACTCGTTCGAATAGTTGGCGACGAATTCGACCGTTTCCTTGTCGAGATCGTCGAGCAAGGGCATGGCGGAGCGGGCGAGACGCGCCTCGGTGTAGCGGTCGGCCGCCGGCGGATCGCCGTCGACGGAGCCGAAATTGCCCTGTCCGTCGATCAGCGGCAGGCGCAGCGAGAAGCCCTGCGCCATGCGCACCAGGGCGTCATAGATCGCGAGATTGCCATGCGGGTGGTACTTACCCATGACGTCGCCGACGACGCGCGCCGATTTCTTGTAGGGCTTGTCGGGCGTGAAGCCGTTCTCGTGCATCGTGTAGAGGATGCGCCGGTGCACCGGCTTGAGCCCGTCGCGCACGTCGGGAAGAGCGCGCGACACGATCACGCTCATCGCGTAATCGAGATAGCTCTTCTTCATCTCGTCTTCGATGGAGATCGGGGCGATTTCGCCCGGATTGCCGGAGGCAGTCGGATCGTTGTTGTCGTCGTTGTCGGCCACGGAAAACCTGAATGGATTGGCGCTTCATGAACCGTCCGAACGGGACCGGGGAGACCCCGTTTTGGCAACGATTCGAGCGGCGGGGCATATTACCCGGCCAGCCTTCCCAGTTCAATGCCAAGCGTATGAAAAGAGTAGGGAAAACGCGTTTCCCACGGACGGGAATCATGCCCTGAAATCAAGGCGTTGCAGAACGCCTGGACGGCGTCGGAAAGGCGTGCCCTGCCGACATCCACCCCGGCGGCTCGCATCGTTGTCGCGACAGATGCCGGACGGCTCAGCGGCGTCTTTTCAGCAGGCGCTGAAGATCGTTCCTGAACCCCTGCGGGCTCGAATAGCCGTCGAAGCGGCCGACTTCCCGGCCGTGGTCGACAAGAATGAAGACCGGCGTGTAGGACGGCCTCCTCACATGTTTCAGATCGGCGGGCCAGCGCCGCAGGATATCGACCCGCCGGAGCGGGATCTTTCTTCCGATCGCGCTGGACGCATATGCTCCCGCCATCTGCTTGTTGAAGCGCATGCAGTAGGCGCAGCTCTTCCATTGGACGTAAACGAGTTCGGCGGCCGCGGCCGCGGGCACATGGAAGGCGGCGAGCGCGAGTGTCAGCGCAACAACAAGTCTGGTCATGAGGAAGCCCCTATGCGGAGAAGGTACTTGACCTTACGGGAGGTCAAAGATCTCAAGCTGTGCCCGGGAATGCAGGCCGGATGCGCGCATCCGGCGGCCGCTGGATCAGGTAAGGGGCACACTCCGTTTCATGCTGGAACACCCTCCTGCGCGCCTGTCGCGAAATGGCTCGATCTTTTGTCCCCGGTCCTGACATGCCCGGCACATCGCAAGTGACGTACCAGAAGGGCGGCCGCCGGGATTGCCGGCCGCCTTCGCATCTGATCAGGAACTCCGTTCAAAAGAACAGGAAGAAGAACGAAGCCGCGCCTTGTCGGCGCCGAAGCAGGCGATACAGGAATCCGCCATAGCCATGGACCGGTGAAAACCGGCCCGGTCACTTGCCTTTGTCGACCATCCGTCCTTCGGCGGGCGCGCGGGAAGAATTCACCTCAGAACGGGACTTCGTCGTCGAGATCGCGGGCGAAATTCTGCTGCGGCCGGCCGCCGGCGCCGCCGCGGGGGCGATCCATCGGGCCCGACTGGCCGAAGCTTTCGCCATTGCCGAAGCCCGCGGTGTCGCCGCCTCCGCCGCCGCGCGCATCGAGCATGGTGATCTCGCCGCGATATTGCTGCAGCACCACTTCCGTCGAATATTTCTCGACCCCGTCCTTGTCGGTGTATTTGCGCGTCTGCAGCTGGCCCTCGAGATAGACCTTGGCCCCTTTCTTCAGATATTGCTCGGCCACCTTCGCCAGGTTCTCGTTGAAGATGACGACCCGGTGCCATTCGGTGCGCTCCTTGCGTTCGCCGGTCTGCTTGTCGCGCCAGTTCTCGGACGTGGCGACGCTCAGATTGACGATCGGGCGGCCGTCCTGGGTATGGCGCACCTCCGGATCCTTGCCGAGATTTCCTACCAGAATTACTTTGTTCACCGAACCGGCCATATCCGCTCTCCTTGCTTTCCGGGCACCAATCTCAGATCTGGTGATCCACCAAACCTGCTTTCCGATCCACCGCGGATCGACTCTTATCCCCGGCAAATATGTTCTCTTTATGTTCCAGATGCAAGAGCTATAGTGCCTTCATCCTCAAAAACCGCTCAAAGAGGCTCCCATGCTCAAGGAAATCGCGACCGACGCCGCTCCGAGGCCCTTTTCCAACTACGCCCAGGCGATCGAGATCGCGCCCGGCAGCCGCACGCTCTTCATCGCCGGCCAGGTCGGCGCCGATCCATCCGGCCGCATCCCGGAGAGCCCGGAAGAGCAGCACCGGCTGGCCTGGGCCAATGTCCTGGCCATCCTGAAGGCCGCCGGCATGGACCATCGCAATATCGCGGATGCACGGGTTTTCGTCACCGACCGCGCCCAGGTCGGGCTTTACCGCCGGATCAGGGATGAAGTGCTCCAGGGACACAAGGCGGCCGCGACGCTTCTCGTGGTCGCGGGCCTCGCCGACCCCCGGCTGGTGATGGAGGTCGCCGTCATAGCAGCGGCCCGGGGCAGGTAGCCGAGGCCGCGCAGAATTCGGGAACTTGTCTGGCGGAATCAGCCGTGGAAGAAGGGCTTGAACAAGGTAAAGCGCTTCGGCTCGACGCCGTTCTTCGCAACTGCAACATGACTCGGGCGGGACTGGTCCTGCATCATGGCTGCATTATAAACATTTGAATAAGCTTCGAAAATCCAGTTCATAACCAATCTCCTTCTTTCTTCTCGATATCTCTTTTGCTTAGTTGAACATAAGCAATTCGCGCTTGCACCACAAACGGCATTATCCTACGCTACCTGTAAGGAAAACTTACAAGGACGTGATGGCCCGGCGCCTACCCTCTCTGAACGCGTTGCGGGCTTTCGAGGCCGCCGCCCGCCATGAGAGCTTCACGGATGCGGCCGACGAGCTCTTCGTCACTCACGCCGCGATCAGCCGCCACATCCGCGACCTGGAGGAGTGGCTCGGCACCGGGCTTTTCTCCCGGACCGGCCGCGGCGTGGTCCTGACCGATGCCGGGCGGCGCTTCGGCAACCGCCTCACGCCCCTGTTCGACGGCATGGCGGAAGCCACGCGCGAAGCGGCGGCGCAAGGCGACGTGCGCACGCTCAACGTAACCGTCGAGCCGGCAACCGCCTCGCGCTGGCTGGTTCCCAGGCTGGGGCGCTTCAACGAGCTTCATCCCGATATCGAGCTGATGATCAATCCGGAGACGCGGCTCGTCGATTTTCGCTCCGCCGAAGCCGATGTCGGCATCCGCTATGCCCTGACCGAGGCCGACGACGTGGACATGGTCAAGCTTTCGGATTCGCTGAGCTTCCCTGTCTGCAGCCCCCGGCTGATCAAGGGCCGCCGCAAGATCACGCCGGCCGACCTGCGCGATTACACGCTGCTGCATGAGCAGCGCAAGCAATGGTGGGCCGACTGGCTGGCCGCCGCCGGCGTGACCGGCGTCGAGGACTGGCGCGGCACGGTCTTCCAGAACCATCTCGCCATCGAGGCGGCGGAGGCCGGCCAGGGCTTCGCCCTCGGCGATCAGATCCTGTGCACAGACGCGATCGTGGAAGGACGTCTGGTGCGTCCGTTCTCCCTCGACATGAAGGACCATGGCAGCTACTGCATCGTGCGCGCCAAGGGAGTAAAGGAATCGGCCCCCGCGCGCGCCTTCCGCGAATGGCTGCAGGCCGAGATGGCCGAAACCCAGCGGAAGTTCGCGAGCATCAAGAGCGCATCTGCAAAGAAGTAGGCCATGCCCAGAAAGAAATATGACTGCCTGAAATGCCCCGGCTACTGCTGCTCGTATCCGGTCATCGAGGTGCGCGACCGCGACGCCGCCCGCATCGCCCGGCATTTCGACCTGCCGCTCGAGAAGGCGGAGAAGAAGTTCTTCAAATCGTCCTACGGCTACAAGCGCGTGATGCGGCGCAAGAAGGACAAATATTATGGCCGCATCTGCCAGTTCTTCGACACCGAGGCGCGCCGCTGCACCATCTATGAGGCGCGGCCCTGGGCCTGCCGCGATTTCCCCGGCAAGGACAATTGCGGCTATTGGGATTTCCTGGCTTTCGAGCGCAACGCCCAGGAAGACGACGACTTCGTCTCGACCACCTATCACATCGAAAGGTGACGGCGTCGAGAGGGAAGCCGGAATCGAAGCCCCGCCGCGCACATCCGCGCCGGCGGGGCACTCGATCATTCGAGATTTTCCGAAGTCTGTCGCCGGTGTTCACCGGCTGATTTTCGAGACTCTGAGACGGCCCAGCTATCGGCGTCTCGCTCTCGCATGAGAACATGGATTGTTAGGCGATCGGCCCTGATCAGCGTCGATTGAGCTGCAGCGCGCTGTCACGACCGTGACTGCGGAACATGCCGCAGTCGAAGAAGGTAGCCCGGTGGATTCATGCCTCCCTCCTCTTCTTGTCCGCGTTCCGTCATCGACCCTGCGATCGATGATGGTTTTTATCTTGGTCCTCCCGTCTTCGATGTCAAGTCAAAACGGCCCCTGCGCGGATTGAACGCCGGCGGAAGCGAGCCCCCTCTTCCGGCGCCTGCACCGCTTGCATTTTGGACCTTGTACGAAGCTCGTTGCGTCCCGATATAGGCGCCGATCCTGTGGATTGCTCTTTCCGGAATCATCTGGTTCCCGGCTGCAATAGACCCAAGTCCGACCGTATGCTCCAGCGTGCCCCGCTTTCCCTTGTGGACAGCGGTCAAGCTGCTGACATGTTCTGGCGCTTGATGGACGCAGCATGTGGACTGGGTGCCTCCGAGCTTGCTCCCGTTCCCTATTTGGTCTAGTCAACCGCCATGGCTGAAAACAAGAAGATCATCTCGATTCAGGGCGCGCGCGAGCACAATCTGAAGAACATCTCGCTCGAGCTGCCGCGCGACCGGCTGATCGTCTTCACGGGGCTGTCGGGCTCCGGCAAGTCCTCGCTCGCCTTCGACACGATCTACGCCGAGGGCCAGCGCCGCTATGTCGAGAGTCTGTCGGCCTATGCCCGCCAGTTCCTCGAGATGATGCAGAAGCCCGACATCGACCAGATCGACGGCCTCTCGCCCGCCATCTCCATCGAGCAGAAGACCACCAGCCGCAATCCGCGCTCGACGGTCGGCACCGTTACCGAGATCTACGACTATATGCGGCTGCTCTTCGCCCGCATCGGCGTGGCCTATTCGCCCGCCACCGGCCTTCCGATCCAGAGCCAGACCGTCACCCAGATGGTCGACCGGGTGATGGAGCTGCCGGAAGGCACCCGTCTCTACCTCCTTGCCCCGATCGTCCGCGGCCGCAAGGGCGAATACAGGAAGGAGCTCGCCGAGCTCCAGAAGAAGGGCTTTCAGCGCGTCAAGGTCGACGGCAGGTTCCACGAGATCGATTCCGTTCCCGCCCTCGACAAGAAGTTCAAGCACGACATCGACGTGGTGATCGACCGCATCGTGGTCAGGAACGACCTCGGCAACCGGCTCGCCGACAGTTTCGAGACCGCGCTCAAGCTCGCCGACGGCCTCGCCGTCGCCGAATACGCCGACAAGCCCCTGCCCCCGTCGCGCACCACCGAGGAGAGCGCCAACAAGTCGAAGAACGAGACGCATGAGCGCATTCTTTTCTCGGAGAAGTTCGCCTGCCCGGTCTCGGGCTTCACCATCGAGGAGATCGAGCCGCGCCTCTTCTCCTTCAACAATCCGTTCGGCGCCTGCCCCAAATGCGACGGCCTCGGCACCGAGCTCAGATTCGAGCCGGAGCTCGTCGTTCCCGATCCGGCGCTGTCGCTGCGCGAGGGCGCCATATTGCCCTGGGCCAAGACCGGCAATACCTCGCCCTATTACACCCAGACCCTCGAGGCGCTGGCCAAGTACTACAAGTTCTCGATGACGGCGCCGTGGAAGGACCTGCCGAAGAAGGCGCGCGAAGCCGTGCTTTTCGGCACCGGCGACGACGAGATCACTTTCGTCTATGACGACGGGCTTCGCACCTACAAGACCAAGAAAGCCTTCGAAGGCGTCATCGGCAATATCGAAAGGCGCTGGCGCGAGACCGACTCGCAGTGGATGCGCGAGGAGCTGTCGCGCTTCCAGTCGGACCATCCTTGCGAAGCCTGTGGCGGCTATCGTCTCAAGCCTCAGGCGCTCGCCGTCAAGATCGATAAGCTCCATATCGGCCAGGTCTCCGACATGTCGATCCGCGCGGCCAATGACTGGTTCGGCAAGCTCGAGGCGAAGCTCAAGCCCAAGGATCGCGAGATCGCCCAGCGCATCCTCAAGGAGATTCGCGCCCGCCTCAGGTTCCTCGTCGATGTCGGGCTCGACTATCTGAACCTGTCGCGCGTCTCGGGCTCGCTGTCGGGCGGAGAGAGCCAGCGCATCAGGCTCGCCTCGCAGATCGGCTCAGGGCTGACCGGCGTCCTCTATGTGCTGGACGAGCCTTCGATTGGCCTGCATCAGCGCGACAATGCGCGGCTCCTGGAAACCCTCGTCCATCTGCGCGACATCGGCAATACCGTCATCGTCGTCGAGCATGACGAGGATGCGATCCGGCTCGCCGACTATGTGGTCGATATCGGGCCGGGTGCCGGCGTCCATGGCGGCGAGATCGTGGCGCAAGGCACGCCCGAGCAGGTCATGGCCAATCCGCGCTCGCTCACCGGGCAGTATCTCATCGGGCTGCAGCAGATCCCCTTGCCGCAGCGCCGCCGCGTGCCCGAGAAGGGCCGCCGCATCAAGGTGACGGGCGCGCGCGCCAACAACCTCAAGAATGTGACGGCGGAAATCCCGCTCGGCCTCTTCACCTGCGTCACCGGCGTCTCGGGCGGCGGCAAGTCGACGCTGCTCATCGATACGATCTACCGCGCCATCGCCCGCAAGCTCATGGGCACGCGCGAGGCGCCGCTCGACCACGACCGGATCGAAGGCCTCGAATATCTCGACAAGATCATCGACATCGACCAGTCGCCGATCGGCAGGACGCCGCGCTCGAACCCCGCGACCTATACCGGCGCCTTCACCCCCATCCGCGACTGGTTCGCCGGGCTTCCCGAGGCCAAGGCGCGCGGCTATGAGCCTGGCCGCTTCTCGTTCAACGTGAAGGGCGGGCGCTGCGAGACCTGCCAGGGCGACGGCGTCATCAAGATCGAGATGCACTTCCTTCCCGACGTATATGTCACCTGCGATGCCTGCCACGGCAAGCGCTATAACCGCGAGACGTTGGAGATCAGGTTCAAGGACAAGTCGATAGCCGACGTCCTCGACATGACCGTCGCGGAGGGTGCCGAATTCTTCCGTGCCGTGCCCCTGGTGCGCGACAAGCTCGAGACGCTCGAAC
>JBFWVM010000027.1:0-60851 GCA_050246735.1 Parvibaculaceae bacterium
AGATCACTGATCTCGCACAGCTCTTGCCGTGGAATTGGCGCCTCGCGCGTATAGACCGCGCCGCCTGAACCGATCTCAGGCCTCATTCGCAGCACATCATCCCCCGCGGTCCTGAGCGGATGGTTACTCTTGACCACGCTCGACACCTCCTGCTCGATCTCGAGAATGACCCGGCCGCTGTCATTGACCCTGGGGGTCACCGACAGGATGACGCCCGTATCCTTCATTTCTATCGAATTGATGATCGGAGCTCCGGCTCCCTCGGTGCTTTGCGCCGACTGGGTGACGACCGGCACCTGATCGCCGACCTGAAGCTTGGCGGTGCGGTTGTCGAGCACCATGAGGCTCGGGGCCGACAGCACTCTTACATTGGTGACGCTCGACAAGGCATTGAGCGCGACCCTGATGTCAGAGGCCTTGAGGAAGTAGGAAAATCCCGGGAAGACCGATGCGACGGCCCCGTCTTCAGCATCGGAGAAGACGCCATGATCACTGCCTTCGCCGATGAACCAGCGCACTCCGAATTTGAGTTCGTCCCTGAGGCTGACCTCGGCAATCACCGCTTCGAGGAGGACTTGGTTCGGCACAGCATCGATGCGCTCGAGGACGCGCAGGATGCGGTCATATTCGGCTTCGTTGGAGACGATGAGCAGCGAATTGTTGGAATCATCCGCCACCACCCGCACCCGCGCCTTGCCGCTGCCGCCGCCATCGTCCGTATCGGTGATGGTGATGTTGGTGTCTGCCGCCGGCTCCTCCGGTCCAACGCCTTGCTCGATATCGGCGCCGTCGGTGCCGACCATTGCCGTTTGGTGCTTAGGCGCGACGTTACTTTCAATCGCCACCCTTTTGCCGTCTTCGGTCCGGTAAACCGAGCGCAGGACCTTGGCCAGCTCGGTCGCGGTGCGGTTCTGGACATTGTAGACGTGGAGCCGCGCCTCGTTGGTCTCGGCCAAGGCATCGAGCTTCCTGACCCATTTGGCGGCGTCGCGGAGATATTTGGCGCGCGAGGTGATGACAAGGATCGAGTTCAGCCGTTTATTGGGGATGAAGCGCACGATGCCGCGGGATGGCCCTTTCTTGGTGTCAAAAATCGTGTCGAGCTCGGTCGCGGGAGCTTCTGATCGGCCAGAGAACACAGCTCTTGAATGCGCTGCGCGGTCACTTCGGCGAGATCGGGATCGTGGTGCCGAAAGGGGCGCATGAGGTCCGTGCGTTGGTGGAGAAAGTCATGGACGACGAGAAGGCGCCAGAGCTTCCTTGTGCGATGCGGGCTGCGTTGCGGCCTGTGGTGAGCATGCTGTTTGCCCTCAATGGCGAGATATCGGGTCTCGACAAGGCGATCCGCCAGGTGCATCGCGCCGACGAGACGAGCCGGAAGCTTGCCGAGGTGCCGGGCATCGGCCAGCTGATCGCCATGCTGCTGTCGGCCAGCGTCGCCCGGCCGAACTATTTTGCCTCGGGCCGGGAGTTTGCCGCCTATCTCGGGCTGGTTCCCAAGCAGCATTCGACCGGCGGCAAGGCCCGGCTGGGCTCGATCTCCAAGATGGGCAACCGTGATCTGCGCCGGCTTCTGGTGGTGGGAGCGCGCGCGGCATTGGCCCGAATGAGGTCGGGCAAGACCAGATCGGCGCTGGCCGACTGGGCCCGCAAGCTCCTGGAGAGAAAATCGTTCGCGCTGGTGTCGGTGGCGTTGGCCAACAAGATGGCGCGCATCGCCTGGGCGATCATGGCGAGGGGGCAGAGCTATGATCCCGCTTATATGAACAAGGCCGCGTAAAGGGAGCTGGCAGCCGCATATCGGATCCGCAAAGCACGCAGATTGGCAGGGTGAAGCATGCGATGATGTGAGAGAAGGCGTCAGGCGCCGAGAGCCGGAGAACCCGCTGCACTGTCTGCACTTCGGTGATAGGGACCGGTTCGGCGAACCCCATCAGGGCCAGCAGTCACATCAGGACTGCACCAACAGGCCGAAGACATGACTGCACCCTGCGCATCGCTCACAAAAATCGTTCCGTATCCCCTTGCCAACAGGGCGCCGTCCAGACATGACAGTGCATTTAATTTGGCCGAGCGGGGCGGGCCTCTCGGCAACGAGAGATGGCAATCCTTTCGGCGACGATTGCGGTACTGGGCGGCGGGCGGCGGCGATGATCGCCGGTTCATAGGCGTGCGGGTGTCGCATCGGCCAGTCAGGTCAGTAGTCGCTGCGCGGCTGCGGCTGGCCCATCACGAAGCCGGTATGGTCGAGACGGTAGACATCGGGGCGGAAATGGATGCGCCCGTCCTCGGTGGCCCAGGCGGTCAGATACATGATCCTGAGGTCGGGACCGTTCCTGACCGGCTTGTCGAGGCGCCGGCCGGTGGCGGCGATGGTCTCGATCATGTTGGCGTCGAAGCCGTCCTGGCCGGACAGGATCCAGTCGACCAGCACGTCGACGCGATCGACGCGGATGCAGCCCGAGCTCAGATAGCGCGCGTTCCGCCCGAACAGCTCGCGCGTCGGCGTGTCGTGCAGGTAGACCGCATACCGGTTGGGGAAGTTGATCTTGACCGTCGCCATGGCGTTGTTGTCGCCGGGGTCCTGGCGGAACAGGAAGAGGTTGCTCGGCGTCGCCGACCAGTCGACGGAGCGCGGATCGATCTCGCGCCCGCTCGCCTTCTCGATGACGCGGATGTGCATCTTGTCGAGGAGGTCGGGGTCCCTGGCGAATTTGGGCAGGAGATCGCGGCGCACGATCGAATCGGGCGCGGTCCAATAGGGATTGAAATTGATGTCGCTGATCCGGCTCATGAGCACCGGCGAGGGGCGGTCGATCTTGCCGGCGACGACATTGTGCCTGGAATAGACGGCGCCGAAATTGACCGCCTCGAGCTGGGCGGACGGGATGTTGACCAGGATGTAGCGCGGCCCGAGCTTCGCGGCATAGGCGGCGACGCGCGGGCGGTTGATGCGCAGCTGCTCCAGCCTGGCGCCGGCCGGAACATTGAGCGCGGCCAGGGTGCGGTCGTCCACCTTGCCCGTCGTGGCGAGGCCGTGATTGGACTGGAACGCCTTCACCGCCTCGCGCAGCTCGAACGAGAATTCCTCCGGCCTGCCGGCATCGAGGCTGCGCGGCGGCAGATAGCCTTCCGCCACCAGCCGCTGCCGCAGGACGACCACCTGACGGCCGACGGCGCCTCTCTCGAGGCCATGCTCGCCGATCGTCGGCCAGCCGCCCATGCGGGTGATGTGCTCGTACATGTCGATCGCCGCATCCATGGCCTCAGGCGATGCCGGGGTGAGGAGGGCGGCCTGGCTTTCGCCGGCCAGGATCTCGGTGCGGGTGGCGAGCCTGCCGTCGGGCGCCTTGCGGGTGAGGGAGCTGATGGAGCCCGTATAGTCGGTGGACTGGGCCAGGGCGGAAGCGCCGAGGCCCAGTGAGAGCAGCAATGCGAAAGCGAAGATCGGCCGTGTCATGATCGTGAATCCCGAGTTCCCGCAACATTCGGCGATCTTGGTAAACCGAGGCTTAATCAGCCGTCCGCGAGCGCCGTCATCTCGCGGCGGAAGGGGACCTCCAGGACGTCGCGCGGGCCTTCATCGAATTCCTCGGCGAAGCGCCGTCCGGCATAGACGGCATGGACGATTGCCGCCGGCGCCCAGGCATCGCCGATGGCGCTCACGCGCGCGTCGCGCCGCCTGAGATCGCGGTAGAGGGCGTCGTCGGCCCGGCGCGAGGTGACGAGGACGACATCGCCCGCCTCGTGCCGGCGCTCCCGGCCGCTATAGACGCAGGCGGTGACGAGGCCCTGGGCCGAGACCCGTGTCAGGGCCTCGCCGGCATGGATCGCGACGCCGAGATCGATGAGGCGCGCCTGGATGAATTTCTGCTCCATGGTGTTGACCGTATAGGCGGCGGCGACCGCGGCCGGCGTCACATAGGTGACTTTCGTTCCGCCCCTGGCCAGCACTTCGGCGAGGACGCTCGCCATGTAATAATGGTCGTCGTCGAAGATGACGGCGGCACCGCCGGACGGGCGCTGTCCCGACATGATGTCGTCGGGCGTGAGCACGGCCGCGGCCGCGTCCACCGCCACCGGCCCATATTGATGATGGCCGGCGCCGTCGCGGCGCCACCGGGCGCCGGTGGCGCAGACGATGTGGTCGGCGCCGAACTCGAGCGCGGTCTCGGCGGTCATCTCGCTCTCGAGATAGAGATCGACATCGGGCATCTTGCCGATCTGCGATAGGCGCCAGTCGCGCACCCGGCCCCAGGCCGAAAGCCCCGGCAGTCGGCATTCGCGCGCGACGCGGCCGCCGGCCTCGCTTGCGGCGTCCGCGATGGTCACCCGATAGCCGCGCTGGCCCAGAGCGCGTCCGGCCTCGAGCCCGGCGGGCCCTGCGCCGATGACGAGGATCTGCGCGTCGCGCGCCTTGCCGCGGATGCGCTCGGGATGCCAGCCCTTGCGCCATTCCTCGCCCATCGAGGGGTTCTGGGTGCAGCGGATCGGCGTCTTCGTATAGTCGCCGGTGACGCAGATATTGCAGCCGATGCATTCGCGGATGTCGTCGAGACGGCCTTCCTCGATCTTCCTCGGCAGATAGGGATCGGCGATCGACGGCCGGGCGGCGCCGATCATGTCCATGACGCCCTGGCGGATGACGCGCACCATCGTGTCGGGCGAGGTATAGCGTCCGACCCCGACCACGGGCTTCGTGGTCAGCTTCTTGACGCCCTTGACATAGGGCTCCTGGAAGCCCTCCTCGGCGAAGCGCGAGGTCTGCGAATCCATGGGCCAGGCCGAGAGCGACAGGTCCCACAGATCGGGAAGCTCGGCCATCATGGCGATCGCGTCCTCGACCTCCGCGGGCTCGAGCCCGGCGCTTCCTGAGAACTCGCTCATCGCGATGCGCACCGGCACCCCGCAGCGGTCGCCGACCGCATCCTTGGTGTCCTCGACGACCTCGCGCAGCAGGCGGGCCCGGTTCTCGAGCGAGCCGCCATAGTCGTCGCTGCGGTCGTTGGTGGCGCGCGACAGGAACTGCTGGAAGATGCCGAGCCCATGGCCGGCATAGACATAGATCAGGTCGTAGCCCGCCTGCTTTCCCCTGAGCGCCGCGGCGCGGTGGATGCGGCGCAGGTTCCTGATGTCCTCCCGGTCCATGGCGCGGGCCTGCACCGGATCGAAATGATAGGACGAGGCATTCATCGCCATGGGCGCCATCGGCGTCTCGCGCGAATAGAGATTGACGGCGGTGAAGCCGGAATGGCAGAGCTCGAGCCCGGCCAGCGCGCCGTGCTCGTGGATCTTCCCGGCGACGCGGGCGAGGGCGGGGACGTCGCGGTCGTCCCAGTTGCGCAATTCGACATAGGGAGCGACGTCGCTGCCATGATGGACCTCCACCATCTCGGTGCACACGACGCCCCAGCCGCCTTCCGCCTTCATGCCGCGCATGGCGGCAAGCGCCGAGACGTCGCGATAGCCCATGCCGTTGCAATGCGGGACCTGATAGAAGCGGTTGCGTGCGGTGACCGGGCCGATGCGCACGGGCTCGAAGAGGATGTCGTAGCGGGAGTCGCGGGTCATGAAGGGGTCCTGCCGGTGGGGAACCACTGTGTACCAATGACGGACCGGTTCCGCCAGTAGACGGCCCTCGACGGGCGAAGGATGAGACATATGCATGACCAGGGCTTTCCGGCTCTCGCCCCGCAAAGGCTGACGTCGCTCGATCTCCGTCTGCGGCGCGGCAGCTGGGCCTTCGCCGAGGCGGAGAAGACGCGGATCGCCGAGCATTGGCGCAAGCTCGCCGACGCCAATCCCAGGATCTGGAACGGCGACGTGCTGATCTGCACCAGGGCCGAGCTGCGGGACGGCGGGCTCACGGGCGATTTCCTCAAGAGCGACTATGCGAGCTTCGTCGCCTGGCGCGACTGGGGCTGGCCGGACCGCAGCGTCTGCAACGTCTTCGGATCGGCCGCCGTCGTGAGCTCGGACCGGGCCGTGCTCTATGGACGCATGGCCGGCCATACGCTCAATGCCGGCAAAGTCTATCCGCCGGGCGGGTCGCTCGAAATGAAGGACGTCACCGGCGACGGCCGCGTCGACGTGATGGGCTCGATCGTCCGCGAGCTCGAGGAGGAGACCGGGCTCGCGGCGGCCGAGGCCGAAAGAGGCGAGCTGCTCGCGATCCTCGACGACCATCGCCTGTCGATCGCCCAGGTGTTCCGTTTCGCCGACCCCGCCGAGACGCTGGCGGCGCGCGTCCGGGGCTATCTCGAGAGCGCGCAGGAGGACGAGCTCAGCGACGTCGAGGTCGTCACCGCGACCTCGGAGCTCGCTTCATCCATGCCCTATGCCGTCGCCCTGGCGCGGTATCTGACCTCGGCGTGAGGAATTTTTCCGGGGTTGGCATTTCGCGGACACCGTCTAAACTCCGCGACCGACGGCTCGGTTCAAAGAGGTAATCGCATGTCGAAGCTCAGGAACACACTCGCCGCGGCCGGCATGGCCGCGCTGTCGCTCGGCGCCGCCGCGCCGTCTGCCGGGGCGCAGGAGTTCATCAATGTCCTGACCGGCGGCACCAGCGGCGTCTACTATCCGCTCGGCGTCGCCCTGTCGGAGATCTACGGCAAGACCATCGAGGGCGTGCGCACCCAGGTGCAGGCGACGAAGGCCTCGGTGGAGAACCTCAACCTGCTGCAGCAGGGCAAGGGCGAGATCGCCTTCGCGCTGGGCGATTCGGTCAAGGCCGCCGCCGAAGGCGACGCGGATGCCGGCTTTCCCAAGAAGCTCGACAAGCTCAGGGCCATCGCGGCGATCTATCCGAACTATGTCCAGGTCGTCGCCAGCCAGGACTCGGGCATCAAGTCCTTTGCCGACCTGAAGGGCAAGAGCCTGTCCGTCGGCGCGCCGAAATCCGGCACCGAGCTCAATGCGCGCGCGATCTTCGCCGCGCTGGGCATGAGCTACGACGATCTCGGCAGGACCGAGTATCTGCCCTTCGGCGAGTCGGTCGAGCTGATCAAGAACCGGCAGCTCGACGCGACCCTTCAGTCGGCCGGCCTCGGCGTCGCCTCGATCAAGGATCTCGCCACCTCGCTGCCGATCACTGTGGTCGCGGTTCCGGCCGGGGTCGCCGAGAAGCTCGGCGCACCCTTCCAGGCCGCCGCCATCCCCGCCGGCACCTATGAGGGCCAGACGGAGGACGTGCCGACGCTCACGATCACCAACATCCTGGTCACCCGCGCCGACGTCTCCGACGAGGAGGCCTATCAGATGACCAAGCAGCTGTTCGAGCATCTCGACGCCATGGTCGCGGCGCACAATGCAGCGAAGGGGATCAAGCCGGAGGGTGCCGCCAAGGGACTTCCCATCCCGCTGCATCCGGGCGCCGAGCGCTATTACAGGGAGAAGGGTCTCCTCTGAGGCGAGCGCAGGCCCCGGCACACATGACGACCATCGACAAGGCTGCGGCCGTACCGGCCGCGGACGTCGCCCACGACCCGACCGGCGGCGGCTTTCCGGCGACGGCCGAAGGCCGCCTCCTGTTCTGGATCGCGGTCGCCTTCTCGCTGTTCCAGGTGGCGACGGCCGCCCATCTCCTCAACCTGCCGAGCCAGATCCTCAGGGCCGTCCATGTCGGCTTTCTGATCCTGCTGTCTTTCCCGCTGGTCGCCGGCGCCCGCCGCCTGGGCGCCGCGGGCAGGGCCCTGGCATGGCTCCTGGGGCTCGCCGGGGTCGCCGTCGCCCTCTATCAGTATGTCGAATATCAGCCGCTGATATTGCGGGCGGGCGAGCCCACGACGCTCGACGTCGTCTTCGGGGTGGCGGCACTCGCCACCGTCTTCGCCGCCGCCTATGTCATGATGGGGCCGGCCCTGCCGATCATCTCCGGCGCCTTCCTGGCCTATGCGCTCTTCGGCGAGTATCTGCCGGCGCCGCTCAACCATCGCGGCTACGATTTCGCCCAGGTCATCGACCAGATGGCCTATGGCACCGAAGGCATATACGGCATCCCGATCTACGTCTCTGCGACCTACATATTCCTGTTCATCCTGTTCGGCTCGTTCCTCGAGAGGGCCGGCATGATCAGGCTGTTCACCGACGTCTCGCTCGGCTTCGTCGGGCATGCGCGCGGCGGTGCCGCCAAGGTCGCCGTCATCGCATCGGCGCTGATGGGCACGATCTCGGGCTCCGGCGTCGCCAATGTCGTGACCACCGGGCAGTTCACGATCCCCCTGATGAAGCGCTTCGGCTACCGCCCGGCCTTTGCCGGCGGCGTCGAGGCCACCGCCTCCATGGGCGGACAGATCATGCCGCCGGTCATGGGCGCGGTCGCCTTCATCATGGCCGAGACGCTGGGCATCGAATATTACGAAGTGGTCAAGGCGGCGGTGATCCCGGCCGTGCTCTATTTCGCCTCCGCCTTCTGGATGGTGCATCTGGAGGCGGGCAAGCGCGACCTCATCGGCATGGCGAAGTCGGAGCTGCCGTCGCCGCTCAGGGCGCTGCGCGACGGCTGGTATCTGATCCTGCCGCTCGCGGTCCTCGTCTATCTCCTGTTTTCGGGCTACACGCCGCTCTATGCCGGCATGATCGGCCTGGTGCTGACGACGCTCCTGATCCTCGGCGGGTCGGTGGCGCTCGGGCTGCCGACGATCGTCCTGCGCTCCATCTTCTGGATCGGGCTCGGACTCATCGCCGCCAGCTTCTTCAAGTTCGGCATCAACGTCATCCTCGCCGCGGCGGCCGTGCTCATCCTCGCCAACCTGGTGGTCAGCGGCGGGCGCCGGACGCTCGCCGACTGCCGCGATTCCCTGGCGGAGGGCGCGCGCACCGCGCTGCCGGTGGGCGTCGCCTGCGCCGTCGTCGGCGTCATCATCGGCACGCTGACCCTCACCGGTGCGGCCACCACCTTCGGCGCCTTCATCGTCTCGGTCGGTGAATCGAGCCTGATCCTGTCGCTCGTCCTCACCATGGTCACCTGCATCATCCTCGGCATGGGCATTCCGACCATCCCCAACTATATCATCACCTCGTCCATCGCCGGTCCGGCGCTGTTGCAGCTGGGCGTGCCGCTGCTCGTCAGCCACATGTTCGTCTTCTATTTCGGCATCCTGGCGGACCTGACGCCGCCGGTGGCGCTGGCCTGTTTCGCCGCGGCGCCGATCGCCAAGGAAAGCGGGCTCAAGATCTCCTTCGAGGCCATCAAGGTCGCGGCCGCCGGATTCGTGGTGCCCTACATGGCCGTCTACAATCCCGTCATCATGCTGCAGGACGGCGGGGCGCTGGCGGAAGCGGTCGGCTACTGGCCGGCGGCGGCCTATGTGGTGATCAAGACGGCACTGGCCATCGGCCTGTGGGGCGCCGCGGTCATCGGCTTCGTCAAGATCCGGATGCAGTGGTGGGAGCGGCTGCTGGCGGCGGCATCCGCCTTCACCCTGATCGCGACGCTGCCGTGGACGGACGAGACCGGCTTCGCGCTGGGCGCGATCTTCATCGCGCTCCATCTCTATCGCGCGCGGCAGGCCGACGGCGCATCCGCACAGCCCCGCGACACGCAGGCCAAGAGGCCCGCCGGGCCGTGAGCATCTGCATCCTCGCGGCGGGAAAGGCCACGGTGCTCGCCGGCACCGCATTCACCCTGGCCTGGACGCATTCGGTCGAGAAGACGCGGTGGGAAGAGCATTGGCGGGTGACTCCGACGGGCCTCGAGGTCGTCGAGGCGCGGATCAAGGGCTCGGGCGCCGGCATGGACCCGCCGGACGGCGCCAGGCTGAAGGACGGCTGGTGGACCTATGCGCCGAACCTCAGGCCCCAGCGCCGGCTGGTTCTTGCGGCGTCGGGCGCCACGGCGGGCGGCTGGACGCTCTGCGCGGCGGGCGGCTGCGCGGTCGTCGGCGGCAGCGCGGGCGATCCCGTGGTCGTGACGGCCTGCGCCGGCGGCTGAGCGGCGGCGCTTGCATCGATGCAATTCGTCAGGGTGCAATACTTCGCTTGCCCCAGGCCGCGTCGCCGCCTACCAATCGCGGGCCATGGAGCTCAAGTTCGACACCCTCGACGTCTTCACCGGCAGGCGCTTCGGCGGCAACCCGCTGGCCGTCGTCCATGACGCCGATGCTCTGACCACGGAGCAGATGCAGGCGATCACGCGCGAGTTCAACCTCTCGGAGACGATCTTCGTCATGAAGCCGGAAGATCCCGGCAACACCGCGAAGGTGCGCATCTTCTTCCCCGGCGGCGAGATACCCTTCGCCGGCCATCCGACACTCGGCTGCGCCATCCTCCTCGCCGAGATGAGGCATAAGCCCGGATGCCCTTTCGAGACCGAGATCAGGCTCGAGGAAGCGGCCGGGCTGGTGCCGGTCAAGGTGTCGCGCATCGCCGATGCGCCGCGCGGCCTGTTCAGGGCGCCGGTGGTGCCGCGGAAGGTGGCGGACGGGCCGGCGAGAGCGGACATCGCGGCAGCACTCGGCATCGCGCCAGCCGAGATCGGCTTCGAGGGACACCAGCCGGTCCTGCTCCAGGGCGGCCCGGCCTTCTTCTTCGTGCCGGTGCCGGCGCGTTCCGTCCTGGAGAAGGCGCGGCCCTGCGAGCCCGCCTGGAGCGCCTTGATGGCGCGGCTCGGCGAATACGAAGCCTGTGTCGATGCGGCCTATGTCTATGCGCGGGGCGGCGAGGGCAGGGACGCGTCCTTCCGCGCGCGCATGTTCGCGCCGGGCGGCGGCATTCCCGAGGACCCGGCCACCGGCTCGGCCACGGCACTCCTGGCGCGCCAGATCCTGACGGCGGACAAGCTCGCCGACGGCAGGCACCGCTTCGTCCTGGAGCAGGGCTACGAGATGAGGCGCCCGAGCGATCTCATCCTCGAGGCGGACGTCGCCCGGGGCGACCTCACCGAGGTCAGGGTCGGCGGACAGGCGGTGCGCGTCTCGGCCGGCGTGATCACGGTGTGAGGGCTCAGTCGATATCCAGCATCGCCTTGGCTTCGGCCGAGACGTCGAGGCTCTCCTGAGTGTTGCCGGCGGCGCACAGCGCCGCCGCCTGCTTCTTCATGTCCTCGATCTCGGCGCGCTCGTCGCTCGAGATGTCCCTGGAGGCGAGCGCCGCCTCGATCTTGGCCACCTCGTCCGCGCATTTGTCGGCGAAAGCCGGCAGGGCGGCCGATGCGATGAGGGCGATGGCGAGGAGAAGGGGCCTCATGACGGGAATTCCTCCGGTGGTGCGGTTGCCCGGACATGGCAGGAAAACATGTCGGAACTGTGCGCCTGACTAGACCAAGCCGGAGGACGGAGCAACCGTCCGCCCGCCGCTGCTTCGCAGTTGCATGGATACCGGGCTTGCGCTATCACCTGTCCGACATGGCTCATGCATCCCGCCAGACCCTTATCCCGACCGGCCTCCTGGGCGCCGGCCGCCTCGGTCTCGGCCTTCTTCTTAGATGCCCCTGAGAACCGGCAGCCCGGTGACGGGCGGGTCTTCAGGGGATGCCAGCTTCCAACCACTTCTCAAGATCGCAAGGCCGGACAGTTCCGGCGCCATGACAGGACAAGACCCATGAGTTCCGACCACGTCGTCATTTTCGACACCACATTGCGCGACGGCGAGCAATCGCCCGGCGCCACCATGACCCATGACGAGAAGCTGGAAGTCGCCGAGCTCCTCGACGAGATGGGGGTGGACATCATCGAGGCGGGCTTCCCGATCGCCTCGGAAGGCGATTTCGAGGCCGTCTCGGCCATCGCCAAGCGCACCAGGAAGGCCGTGGTCGCCGGCCTCGCGCGCGCCATCAACAAGGACATCGACCGCTGCGGCGAGGCGGTGAAGCACGCCGAGCGTCCGCGCATCCACACTTTCGTCTCGACCTCACCCATCCATCTCGCGCATCAGATGAAGAAGAGCCAGGAAGAGGTGCTCGACATCATCTCGGCGACGGTGTCGCGGGCGCGCAACCTCGTCGACAATGTCGAGTGGTCGGCCATGGACGCGACGCGCACGCCCATCGACTATCTGTGCCGCTGCGTGGAGACCGCGATCAAGGCCGGGGCGACGACGGTGAACCTGCCGGACACGGTCGGCTATGCGACGCCCGACGAGTACCGCAAGATGTTCGAGGACATCCGCGAGCGCGTGCCCAATGCCGGCAAGGCGGTGTTCTCGGTGCACTGCCACAACGACCTGGGGCTGGCGGTGGCCAATTCGCTGGCCGGCCTCGCCGGCGGAGCGCGCCAGATCGAATGCACCATCAACGGCATCGGCGAGCGCGCCGGCAATGCCGCGCTCGAGGAGGTGGTGATGGCGATCAAGACGCGTGGCGACGCGCTGCCCTACCGCACCCTGATCGAGAGCACGATGCTCAACCGGGTGTCGAAGATCGTCGCCGCGGTGACCTCCTTCCCGGTGCAGTACAACAAGGCGATCGTCGGTCGCAACGCCTTCGCGCATGAATCGGGCATCCACCAGGACGGCATGCTGAAGAACAACCAGACCTACGAGATCATGACCCCGGCCTCGGTCGGCGTCACCAAGACCTCGCTGGTCATGGGCAAGCATTCCGGCCGCCACGCCTTCAAGGAGAAGCTCAAGGAGCTGGGCTACGAGCTGGGCGAGAACCAGCTCGAGGACGCCTTCGCCCGCTTCAAGGCGCTCGCCGACCGCAAGAAGCACGTCTATGACGAGGACATCGAGGCGCTGGTCGATGACGAGATCGCCAAGCAGCACGAGCGCATCAAGGTGCTGTCGCTGACCGTCATCGCCGGCACCATGGGGCCGCAGACCGCGACCCTCACCCTCGACATCGACGGCCATCACGTGACCCGGCAGGCGAGCGGCAACGGGCCGATCGATGCGATCTTCAACGCCATCAAGGCGCTGGTGCCGCACGAGGCGAAGCTCGCCCTCTACCAGGTGCATGCGGTGACCGAGGGCACCGACGCGCAGGCGGAAGTGTCGGTGCGGCTCGAGGACGAGGCGCAGGGCAGGTCGGTGACCGCCAAGGGCGCCGATCCCGACACGCTCGTCGCATCCGCCAAGGCCTATGTGTCGGCGCTGAACAAGCTCAAGATCAAGCAGGCCAAGGGCCAGCTCGAAGGCATCGACCTCCAGCGCGAGGCGCGCCGGGGACCCTGAGGCATCGGCCCGGCCGCTTCCCACCTCGTCATGACCGGGCTTGATCCGGTTGTCCGGCCTCGACGTTTCACATCTGCTGCGCGGATGGGCTGGATGGCCGCCTCAAGGGCGGCCATGACGGGTGGGGGTGGGTGGCTGTGTCGAGTGAAGGCGGGTGCCCGGCCGCTTCCCACCTCGTCATGACCGGGCTTGATCCGGTTGTCCGGCCTCGATGTTTCATATCTGCTGCGCGGATGGGCTGGATGGCCGCCTCAGGGGCAGCCATGACGAGTGGGGGAGGGCGGTCGTGACGAGCGCGGATGGGTGCCGGCCGTGACGGAAGAGGGCAGGTGCCCGGCCACCTTCCACCTCGTCATGACCGGGCTTGACCCGGTCATCCAGTCGTGCCGACACTCGCGCCATGAGGGAAGGCTTCGTCTACATCATGACGAACAGGCGCAACGGTACGCTCTATATCGGCGTCACGAGCAATCTCTCCGGTCGCATTCATGAGCACAAGGAGGGACGTGGCGGCGTGTTCACCCGCAAATACGGCCTCAAGATGCTGGTCTGGTACGAGACCTACCCGTCCATCGCCGATGCGATTCAGCGCGAGACCTCGCTCAAGCGCTGGCCGCGCAAATGGAAGCTCGATCTTATCGAGGAGATGAACCCGGATTGGGATGATCTCTATTCGAGCTTCTGACTTCCCGGCACTTACGTGGCGGAACGCCTGTCACATCGGCAGGTCGAGCTTGCCCAGCGCCAGGAACTCGGTCTCGCCGGAATGGTCGTCGACGCCGTCATTGTCGGTGACGACATAGCCATCGCCCGCCGCGTCGAGCGCGAAGCTCTCCACCTTGTCGAGGACGTAGCCCCTGGGCGCGGCGAGGTCGGGCAGGAGATCGCGCAGCTCCTCTTTCCTCACCACCGGCAGCTCGCCGCCGAGCGGCGCCGGGGTCACGCCCTCCAGGGGCACGAAGGTCAGCTTCTTGATCCTGGCCTCCTTGCCGATGAGGTTGTCGCGCTCGATCGCCACGAGGCCGCCCGGCACCGCGGTGAGCTCGGAGAGGCCGACCCAGCCTTTCTCCGTCCTGTCGAGCGGATAATGCACGGCGCCCCAGCTCCCGTCAGCGGGCCTGTAGGCGAGGAGCTTCGTCATGCCCCTGGGGTCGTCCTTCCATTCGCGCTGGACGGCGAGCCAGACGGTCTCCCCGGCGCCCGAGCCGGTCACGGCGACACCTTCGAAGCCGAAGCGCGTGGCGCCTTCGGCGAGCTTCGCAGGAAGCGCCACCTCCTCGACGATGGCGCCCCTGGCGTTGGTCCTGATCAGCAGCGACTGCGTCCTGTCCTTCTCGCGCGTGGGGTTGCCCTCGGACGCGAGCCAGAAGCCGCCGCCAGAGGCAAGTGCAATGCCTTCGAGGTCGAGGAGCTTCGCCGGCGCGCCGTCCCTGGCCACCGTGATCGCGGCGGTGACAAGCGCCGGCTTCCGCGCCGCATCGATGGTGAGGATCCGGCCTTGTGAAAAGGCGCTGTCGGTCACCGCATAGAGACTGCCGGGCACTTTCGCGTCGGCCACCGTGCCGGAAAGAGCCGCCCAGGGGAGCGGCAGGCCGCGGGCGTCGTCGGCGGAGACGATGGTCGGATAGGCCGGCGCGCCTTCGCCGCGCTCGTAGATGGTGACGACTGAGCCGATGAGCCCGTCCTCGCGCAGATCGGTCTCGGACGCGGTGACGAAGAGCTTGCGCTTCGGGATCGCCAGCAGGCCTTCGGGGCCGATGCCGCCCGGCAGAGCCTGGAGGAAGGCCGGCGCCTTGCCCGCACCTTCGTCCCTGTAGACGCCGACCAGCGAGGCGCGCTCGGCGCCCACGAAGATCAGCCTGTCGGCGCCGAAGCTCGCGATCTCGACGCCTTCGACCTCGATGCCCTTCTTGTTGCGCTTCTCGGGATAATGGCCGAGGCGCACCGCCTCATGCTCGAAGGCGGCGCCACTCTCATAGTCGACCGTGCCGTCCTTCCTGAAGATGGTGAAGCCGCGGCTGCCGCCGTCGAGGTCGCCTTCGTTGGCGGTGACGAAGCGCTCGTCGTCGATCCAGTGCACCGCATCGGGCTCGCGCTTGACGCCGGCCATCTTTCCGGCGAGCGAGATCACCCCGTCCTTCACGGTGTCGATGCCGTCGAGATCGACGGTGCCGGCGGTGAAATTCGCGGTGACCGCCGACGTGGCGAGATCGGCGATGACGATATGGTTGTTCTCCTGGAGGCTCAGCACCACCTCGTTCTTCCCGTTGATGTCGACGAATTCGGGCTCGGGATCCCCGGGCGCGATGGCGGCAAGGCCCGACACGTCGATGATCTTTTTCGTGGCGCAGTCGACCGGGCCGTCGGCCGCGACCGCGAAGGTCGTCAGGTTTCCGCCCGGGAGCTGCGGGATCCGGCCCTCGTTCACCTCCTCGTCGCGCTCGTTCTCGATGGCGATGGCGAGATACTTCCCATCGGGGCTCGCAGCGAGCGAATCCGGCTGGCCGCCGAGGTCGCATCTGGCTGCGACCTTCCCGGCGGCGAGGTCGACGACGGCGAGATGGCCCGAGGGCTCGGCCTTCGACGTCGAGGTCACGACGCCGACCAGCGCATGGTCGCCGATGACGACGGTCGAGGTCGGCTCGCCGTCGAGCGCCACGGTGCCCGCCGGCTTCGGCGCCCTGGGGTCGGCGATGTCGACGATGCCGATCCGCTCGCCGGGGCTGTCGGTATAGACGAGGCGGCTGCCGTCGGGCGTCGCGGCGATGATCTCGGCCACGGTCGGTTTCTTCGGGTCGGCCCCTTCCGGAAGGTTGTCGGCGACATGGAACGTGGCGATGCGGTTGAACACCTCGGCGGCGCCGGCGGCGGGCGCCGTTCCCGCCAGCAGGAGAGCCGCGAGTGATATCGGCAGGATCGGTGTGAGCATGGTGTTCCCCAGAAATGATGTGGCTGGCCGTCGAATCTGTCGCGGGAACTAGAGGCGTTCCGCATGACGATCGGATGACGGCGGGCGCGGAGCGGGCCGGCGGCCGGCCCTGTGGCGGAAGTTTGCGGCCGTGAAGCCATGATCCTTCGCGATCCTCGCGACGGCGGCGGCGATCTCCGCCTCCACCTTGCGGCGGGTCTCTTCCGCCATGCCCGCCGGCAGCGCGATGATCATGCGGCCGCCGCGCGGGCGCCGGGGCGGTGCGGGCGTGAAGCGCCGCACGATCGCGGCGCAGCTCATGCCGCGAAGATCGCTCGCGACCGCCCGCCGGAACTGGGTGCAGGGCAGGCGGGTCAGGGCATGGAGGGAGCTCAGATGGGGCGGGAGGTTCGCCGAATAGAGGCGGAGCGTCGCGGCATTCCGGCCGATGGCCTCGAGCCTCGACATCATGGCCCGCGACAGCTTCGCCTCGGCGGCCAGAAGGTTTCGCGCATGGGGGCCGTGAGGTGCGAGGTCCTGGACCGCCGCGAGGAGATTCTCGGCGGCCACCAGGATGGTCTCGACCGTCCAGCCGCTGCGATGGCGGATCTCGGCGGCCCAGCGGCGGACGGCGTCATGGAGGGCCGCTTCGCCCGCATTGTGGATGGTGCGCATGGGGCGTCCTCCTTCGGCACGAGGCAGGCGGCGTTTCCAAATGGAAAAAATCGGCGAATTCACCGGTGGATCAGGATGTTGGGTTATTTTGTCGATTTCGCGGGAGGTTTTTATATGAGCGCCGTTTCCAATTGGAAAAATCGAGGATTCTCGAACACTGTCGAAGGGTTGGGATATTCCGGAAAATATCCGAAAGCTGCTGCAGCATCGCAACAGGCCGAGAGCGGCCGCCGCCCGGCTCAAAAGCAATGCGCCCCGCAGTGATTGCCGCGGGGCGCGCATGTCATCCGATCCTGGAATTTTCCAAATAGCATGTTCGCCGTATAATGTCAACAAAATAAACGTACACCGCTTTTCCCGGCTTCAAGCCCATCTGCCGCAGCCGGACAAGGAGGCGGCACCCATCATCACGTCGCCGTCGAGGCGCGGCGCGGCCTTGACCGCTTGCGGACATGCCGGCAAATTCATCGCCATGCAGCGGACCCTCATGGCCATCCTCTTCCTGCTCCTGCCGGGCGCTTCCCCGGCGTTCTCCGGCGACATGCTGAGCGCTCACGAGATCCGCAGGATCGTGCCGGGAAACTGGTCGGGCACCTATAAGGACACTTCGCTCTCGCTGTCCGTCCGCGCCGACGGGACCATGAAAGGCCGCTACGGCGGCATTGCGGCCTCGGGCAGCTGGGCGGTCAAAAGGAAGGCGGACGGCGCGCGGTTCTGCCTGACGATCCGGCTGATCATCTCCGACACCAAATGCGGCGAGCTGTACCGCAAGGGCGACAACGTCCTCTACGGCTTCTCCAAGCACGGCAAGCCGCGCCTGTGGCTGCGGCGCGCCGGGTGAAACAGCACTCTGCAGGTTCGGAGCCACACCCTCACCCGGTCTCTCGCCTTCGAAGCCGAGAGGGCGGATGAGGGTGTTGGTTCAGCCTGCACTGTGGTGTAGATGAAACAGAACCGTGCCACACCCTCATCCGGCCTGTCGGCCGCCTTCTCCCGCTTGCGGGAAAAGGGGAGATTCTGCACGCCCGTCTCCTTCTTCCGCAGGGCGGGAAGAGGTGGTTTCAGTATGCGTTGCGTTTCGCGGCGTGCCGCTATACGCTGGCGGCTTCGAGAAACAGGGCCGTTTCTCTCCCCCCGCCCGGCCAGCTCCTGATCCGGCACGCTGCTGACGGGCGTCCATCGTAAACCATGCATCCCCGCGGGTGGCTACAATCGTGACGAACGGCGACTGGCAGATTGGCGTGCTCTTCTCGCGCACCGGCGTGACCGCGGCCGCGGAAACCGCCGAGGCGAACGCGGCGCTGCTGGCCATCGAGGAGATCAATGCCGAAGGGGGCGTGCTCGGCCGCCCCATCCGGCCCACCTTCTACGACCCGGAATGCTCGCCCGATAAATACCGCGCGCTCGCCATCCGCCTCCTGACCGAGGACAGGATCAAGTTCGTCATCGGCTGCTACATGTCGACGGCGCGCAAGGCGGTCCTTCCGGAAGTCGAAGCCCATCGCGGGCTCCTGTTCTATCCGACCTTCTACGAAGGCTTCGAATATTCCTCGCGCTGCTTCTATGCGGGCTCCTCGTCCAACCAGAACGCCGTGCAGCTGGCGCGCTACCTGATGGACACCTACGGCAAGCGGTTCCTGCTGGTCGGGTCCAACTACGTCTTTCCCCGCGAATACAACCGCGTCGTCACCGAACTGGTGATGCGGGGCAAGGGCAGCGTGGCAGACGAGACCTATGTTCCCGTGCAGGCGACGCGAAAGGACTTCGAGCCGGTGATCCGGCAGATCCGCAAACTGAAGCCCGACGTCGTGGTCTCCAACGTCGTCGGCACCGGCGCCTCGCTGCTCTACGAAGCCTACAGCGAAGCGGGGTTCGACCCCAAGGCCATGCCGATCGCCAGCCTGGCGACCACCGAGGCCGAGGTCGCCGAGATGCGCCCCGAGATCGCCACCGGCCACCTGACCGCCGCCTCGTTCTTCGAGACGCTGGACACGCCGCGGGCGCGCCGCTTCGTAGCGGCGTTCAAGCGCCGCTTCGGCGAGAAGGCCCCGGTCACCGCCAGCGCCGAAGCCGCCTATTGCCAGGTCTATCTCTTCGCCAAGGCCCTGAAGCTCGCCGGCAGCGACGCGCCGGAAGCGGTCGCCAGGCAGCTCGGCGGGCTCGAATTCGACGCGCCGCAGGGACGGATCCGGGTCGATCCCGGCAATCACCACACCGAGCTCTGGTGCCGGATCGGCCGCATCAACCCTGAGGGAAGGTTCGACATCGTCTGGCAGTCCGAGAACCGGGTGAAGCCGGATCCCTATTTCATCACCGCCTCCTACGACGACTGGATGGACGCCATCCCGCGGCTGAAACGGCAGACATAGGGAGCCCGTCCCTGTGTCGACCAACATCCTTCGCGATCTGCGCGGCTTGCGCATCCAGGTCATCCACCAGCCCGATTCGGAAGGCCTGGCGCTGGTCGACCACCTGCGCCGGCTCGGCTGCGACTGCGAGGTGACCTGGCCCTTGCCCGACGAGATCAGCCCGATCGCCTCGGTCGTCCTGGTGTCGATAGAGCAGGAGAACCGCGAGAAGATCCTGAAGCTGTTCCGCTCGAACGGGCCTTCCGATCCGGCCTTGCTGGCGGTGGTCTCGTTCGAGGACCCGGGCACCCTGCAGGTCGTGCTCGAATGCGGAGCGCTTGCCGCCATCGAGCGGCCGATCCGCCCGTTCGGCCTCCTGACCAACCTGACCATCGCGCGCGCTTTGTGGCTCGAGCGGCAGAGCGCCGACAAGCGGATACGCAAGCTCGAGCGCAAGCTCGCGGGCCAGAACCGCATCATGAAGGCCAAGAGCATCCTCATGGAGACGCAGAAGCTCTCCGAGCAGGAGGCCTATGAAAGCATCCGCCGGCAGGCCATGACCAAAAGAGTCCCGATGGACGACCTCGCCATGGCGATCATCAACGCTCATGAACTCTTGACGTCCCGAGACCGGCGTGCCTAGAATGAAATTTAGTTGAAGTGCAGTAAACGCGCATTCGACAGGACGCGAGACAGTGCAGTCCGCGTCACGAGGCTAGGCAGCCCGCAAGCTCCGTCCGGAGCCGGCGGGCTTTGTTGTTTCTGGACGTCGCCAACAGTGCGGTTGGCAAGTTTTTCGGCCGATTCCCCAAAGAGCGCGTTCGCCCGGCGGACGCGAAGGGTGCCGTGCGGCACCGACGGATCGCGATCATAAGAAGCTCAACGGAGCGAAAGAGGAGAGGAAATGACACTTCGCAGCAGGCGTTCATTCATCAAGACCACCGGACTTGCCGCCCTCGGACTGGCGGCGCCGGCCATTCTGCGCGTGAGCCGCCCGGCCTGGGCGGCCGACGAGATCCCGGTCGGGGTCATGTACTCGCTGACCGGCACCACGGCCATCGTCGAGAAGTCGATGAACCAGTGCGCCCAGATGGCGATCGCCGAGATCAACGCCAAGGGCGGCGTGCTCGGCAAGCAGCTGAAGCCGATCATCGAGGACCCCGCCTCGGAGCCGCGCATCTACAGCGAGAAGGCGCGCAAGCTCGTCATCGAGGACCAGGTGCCGGTGGTCTTCGGATGCTACACGACGGCCAGCCGCAAGGCCGTCCTGCCGGTGGTCGAGCGGCGCAAGGGCCTCCTGGTCTGGCCGACCTGGTACGAGGGCGAGGAGTGCTCGAAGAACGTCCTCTATGCCGGCTCGGCGGTGCCCAACCAGCAGCTGGAGAACTCGCTGCCGTGGCTGAAGAAGAACCTCGGCAAGAGCAAGCTGTTCATCGTCGGCTCCGACTACGCCTTTCCGCGCGGCATGGCCAAGACCTCCAAGACCATCTGCCAGAACATCGGCATGGAGGTGGTGGGCGACGAATATCTCCCGCTCGGCCACACCGAATGGGCCTCGCTCGTCTCGAAGATCGGCTCGAGCGGCGCCGACGTGATCTTCTCGAACGTGGTCGGCGATTCGATCGTCGCCTTCTATCGCGAGCTGCGCAACCAGGGCTACGACTTCGACAAGCTGCCCCTGTGCGCCTCGACCACGACGGAGGTGGAGATCAAGGCGATGGGGCCGGAATACGCGCTCGGAAGCTACGTGTCGCTGCCCTATTTCCAGACCGTCGACACGCCGCAGAACAAGACCTTCGTCGAGGCCTTCAAGGCCTATGCCGGCGCCGATGCGGTGACGCATGCGGCCATGGAGGCGGTCTATATCGGCGTCAACATCTGGGCCATGGCCGCGACCAAGGCCGGCGACGCCTCGCCGGAAGCGGTGATCGCCCATGCCGGAGGCCTGTCCTTCGACGCGCCGCAGGGCAAGGTCACGATCGACGCGGAGAACCTGCACAGCTACCTGACGCCGCGCATCGGCAAGTCGCGCGCCGACGGGCTGCTCGACATCGTCGACCAGTATCCCGAGCCGCTTCTGCCCTTGCCCTATTCGAGCGTCGGGGAGACCGCGGAGAAACGCATATGCACGGCGCAGGGCGCCAAGCTATAATCCGCCACCGCATCGAATGACACGGGCCGGACGGCTGTCCCGACCTTCCGATCGTCGCCGGTGCGCCTTGCCGCACCGGCGGCTTCGTCTGTTCCAGATGAGCTGACATGGAAACACTTGTCATCGGACTGAGCATCGCGTCGATCCTGTTCATGGTCGCCCTCGGGCTGGCGATCATCTACGGCACCATGAAGGTGATCAACCTGGCGCATGGCGAGATGGTGATGATCGGCGCCTATGTGACGGTGCTGGCGACCAAGCATCTGGGGTTCAACATCTATCTGTGCCTGCCCCTGGCGTTCCTCCTGACCGCGGCCTTCGGCCTCGTCATCGAGCGCACCGTCGTCAGGCGCCTCTACGGCCGCCTGCTCGACACGCTGCTGGCGACATGGGGCATAGCGCTCATCCTGCAGCAGCTCATCCGCATCCATTTCGGCCTCGCCCTCGTGGGTCTGCATATCGACGGGCTGGGCTCCGACCTCCAGAACGTGCCGGTGCCGCCGGAGCTGCAGCAGACGCTGCACTTCCTGGGCGCCAATATCCCGGTATACCGCGCCTTCGTCTTCCTGGTCGCGCTGCTGCTCGGGGCCTTGACCTGGCTCCTCGTCTACCGGACGCGCTTCGGCAGCCAGCTGCGCGCCGTCTCCGTCGCCCGCAACACGGCGGCCGCCTGCGGCATCAACGACCAGCGGATCAACGCCTTGGCCTTCGCCTATGGCTCTGGCCTCGCCGGCGTCGCCGGGGTCCTGGTCTCCGGCTTCAAGACGGTGTCGCCCGACATGGGCACGCCCTATGTCGTCGACGCCTTCCTCGTCGTCGTCGCCGGCGGCGTCGGCAACCTGATCGGAACCTTCGCCTCGGCCGGCATACTGGGAGAGGTGCAGAGCTTCGTGGCGATGTGGCTCAACGACGTCTACGGCCGGACCATCCTGTTCGCGGTCGTGATCATGATCCTTCTCTTCAGGCCGCAGGGCCTCTTCGTGAACAGGAGCCGATGACCGGCCCGGCATGGACACGCGAATGACCTATCGAACCGCCGCCATCGTCGCCTACACGCTGTTCTTCGCGGCGATATTCGTGCTGCCGCTGTTCCTCAGCGCCTTCTGGGTCAACCGGGTCGCCGTCTACCTGGTCTATTCGATCTGCGCGGTGGCGATCAGCATGTCGTGGGGCTATGCCGGCGTGCTCAGCCTCGGGCAGGGGCTGTTCTTCGGCATCGGCGCCTACATGCTCGCCATGTCGCTCACCCTGGCGCTGCCCGAGAACAACCCCGTGCCGGAGCTCATGCTGCTCAACATGGAGCCCGACGCGGTGCGCGATTTGTGCTGCGTGACGCCGGGATCGTTCCTGTGGATCCCGTTCCGCTGGCTGGGCACGGGGATCATCGCCGCCGTGGCCGTGCCCACCATCCTCGCCGCGGCACTGGGCTATGTGATGTTCAAGCGGCGCACCGCGGGCGTCTATGTCAGCATCATCACGCTCGCCTTCGCGCTGATCGGCCAGCTGCTCGTCATCAACAACCAGCCGCTGACCGGCGGCTTCAACGGCCTCGCCAACCTGGCGCTGCTCGAGATCGCCGGATTCGAGTTCGATCCCTACGGGCCCAGCGCCTATTATCTCGTGGCGTTCACGCTTCTCGCGGTGATGATGGCCGCCCGCTACCTGCTGTCCGGCCGGCTCGGCCAGATCCTTAAGGCGATCCGCGAGGACGAGGCGCGGGCGCGCTATCTGGGCTACGACGTCGAGAACTACAAGCTCTTCATCTTCTCCCTGTCGGCGGGCGTGTGCGGGCTGGCGGGCATGCTGTTCACGGTGACGGCCGAGTTCGCCTCGCCGTCGCTCATGGCCACCTCGTTCAGCATCTCGATGGTGATCTGGGCCGCGACCGGCGGACGGGCCTCGCTGCTCGGGGCGGCGATCGGAGCGCTCCTGGTCAACTTCGTGGGCTCGCTCGCCAGCGAAAGCGCCGCCTTCCAGCCGGTCTGGCCGATCATCCTGGGCGGGCTGTTCATCTTCGTGGTGCTGGTCATGCCGGAGGGGCTGGCCGGCATCTGCCGGCGCCTCGTGGAGCGAACGGGCAAACGCCGGCCCGTTGGCCAGGAGGTCTATGAATGAGCGCCGCCGGCCAGCCGCACGATCATCGCGCCGGGGCCCAGCGTCCCATCCTGCGGACGCGGAAGCTGACGGTGAAGTTCGACGCGAGCCCGGCGGTGCGCGACGTCAACCTGTCGGTCGACGAGGGCGAGCTCAGGGTCATCATCGGCGCCAACGGCGCCGGCAAGTCGACGCTCCTCGACCTCCTGTGCGGCAAGGTGCTGCCGTCCGAAGGCGAGATCTGGCTGCGCGACCGCAACATCACCGGCATCGGCGAGGCCGAGATCGCGCGCAGCGGCATCGGCCGCAAGTTCCAGACCCCGACCGTGTTCAAGGACATGACGGTGCTCGAGAACCTGCAGGTCGCGAGCAACCGGCGGGTCCGCGTCGTCCAGAACGTCTGGAAGCGGCTGAGCGCCAGGCCGACCGAGAAGGAAAGCGCGGTGGCGGAGCGCACCGGGCTTCGCGACGTCATGAACAGGAGGGCGTCGGAGCTGTCGCACGGCCAGCTGCAGTGGCTCGAGCTCGCCATGGTGCTCAGCCAGGACCCGCAGATCGTCCTTCTCGACGAGCCCGCCGCCGGAATGACGTCGGCCGAGACCGACAAGACCGCCAGCCTGCTGCTCGATCTCGCGGGAAGCCACACGGTGCTGGTCATCGAGCACGACATGGCCTTCGTGCGGAGCATATGCCGGACCATCACGGTCATGCACCAGGGCGCGGTGCTGACCGAAGGAACGGCGGAGGAGATCGAGCGCCATCCGGGAGTCATCGAGGCCTATCTGGGATCGACGATGCTCAGCCATGCTTAGATTCGAGAAGCTCAACGCGTTCTACGGGACGAGCCACATCATCCACGATCTCGACCTCGAGATCCGCAAGGGCGAGATCTTCTGCGTCCTGGGGCGGAACGGGGTCGGCAAGACGACGCTGCTGCGCAGCCTGCTCGGCATCGAGGCGCGCACCACCGGTGCCATCATGCTCGACGGCGTCGACATCAGCGCCGAGCCCACCCACAAGCGGGCGCGGCGCGGCGTCGGCTACGTGCCGCAGGGGCGCGAGATCGTGCCTGGCCTGAACGTCCTCGAGAACATCCTGCTCGGCTGCAACGCGCGCTCCGACGGGAGCATGGGCGTGCCGCCGCTGGTGTGGACGCTGTTCCCGTTCCTGCGCGAGCATCAAAGCCGGCGCGGCACCAATCTCTCCGGCGGCCAGCAGCAGCAGCTCGCGATCTCGCGCGCGCTCGCCACCGATCCCAGCATCCTCGTGCTCGACGAGCCGACCGAGGGCATCCAGCCGAACGTGGTGGAGGATATCGAGAAGGCGATCGTCTCGCTCAACCGCGACCACGGCCTGACCGTGGTCCTGGTGGAACAGAAGATCCGCTTCGCCCGCAGCGCCGGACACCGCTTCGCCATTCTCGAAAAGGGCAGGGTGGCGGCGGCGGGACCGGCCGAGGAGCTGAGCGACGACCTCGTCCGCAAACATATGAGCCTGTGAGGAAGGGCGAAGCGCCATGATCCATGTCAACAGCCTTCTCGGCGCGCGGACGGACCCGGAGCTGCATGAGCGGCTGCATGAGCTCGAGCATCGCGGCGCCGTCGCGACGGTGACGGTCGCCGTCGGCGACCTCGACCGCAGGCGGCTGCTGGCGCGCACGGAAGCGGGCGAGGAGGTGGCGATCGCCCTGCCGCGCGAGCAGAAGCTCTTCGACGGCGCCGTCCTCGTCCTCGAGAAGGACCGGGCCATCGTGGTGAGGGCCGGCGAGCAGCGCTGGCTGCGCTTGTCGCCCGGATCGGCCGAGGCCGCGCTCGAGCTCGGCTACCATGCCGGCAACCTGCACTGGCGGGTGCGTTTCGAGGGTTCCGACCTCCTGGTCTCGCTCGACGGACCGGCGCAGCACTATGCCGCGCGGATCGAGCCCCTGATCAAAGACGGCCGCGTCGCGATGTCCGAGACGGCCGCATGACGGATTTCCCCGACCACGGGCTGCTCCTGGCCCTCCAGCATGCCGACAGCCAGTTCCCCTCCGGCGGCTTCGCCTTCTCGCAAGGCCTCGAAGCGGCGTCGCAGCTGGCGGAGCGGCTCGGCGGATTCGACTTTCCGGGCTTCCTCGCGGCGCAGGTCCGGCACCGCTGGGCCGAGGCGGACCGCGTCGCCCTCGTCAGGGCGCATAGGGCCCATGGCGACCTTGCGGCGCTCTCGGCCCTCGACGCCGAGGTCGAGGCCTCGACCTTCATGGAGGGCCTGCGCTCGGGATCGAAGCGCAACGGGACAGCGCTCCTCACCACGCATGCGAGGATCGGCACGCCGGGCGCCCCGGCCTATCGCGCCATGGTCCGGGCCGGCGAGGCGCATGGCCATCTCGCTGTCGTCCAGGGCCTCTTGTGGCGGGCGCTCGATCTCGACGAGGCGACGGCGGTGGCGATGAGCGGCTACCAGGCGGTCGCTTCCCTGGCGACGGCCGCGATCCGCCTCGGCCTCATCGGCGCGATCGAGGCCCAGCGCCTGATCGGCGAGGCGATGCCGCTGGTCCGCGCCTCGGGCGCCATACCGGTCGCCGACGACGAGCCCATCCGTTCCTTTGTTCCCATGGCCGAGGTCGCGGTCGCCCTGCATGGGGCGTCCGGACAAAGGCTGTTCTCGAATTGACGCCAGTGGAGGAGTGCCACGCATGCTACTGACACCGACCGAGATGGAGCGCCTCACCATCTACACCGCGGCCGAGCTCGCCCGCAAACGCCGGGCCAGGGGAGTCCTGCTCAACTTTCCGGAGGCGGTCGCCCTTATTTCGGACGAGATCCTGGAAGGGGCGCGCGACGGCCGCTCCGTCGCCGAGCTCATGTCGCTGGGCTCGCAGGTGCTGAGCCAGAAGGACGTGCTGCCGGGCGTGGCGGCGATGCTGCCCATGCTGCAGGTGGAGGCGACGTTCCGCGACGGCACCAAGCTCGTCACCGTCCACGACCCGCTGCGGCCGGCCGCCGGCACGGAGGCCGAAGCCGTGCAGCCGGGCGAGCTGATCGTCGAGGACGGCGAGATCGAGCTCAATATCGGCCGGCGCAAGGCGACCTTGCGGGTCGTCAATACCGGCGACCGCCCGGTGCAGGTCGGCTCGCACTACCACTTCTTCGAGGTCAACAAGGCGCTGGAGTTCGACCGCGCCGCGGCCTTCGGCATGCGGCTCGACATTGCCGCCGGAACGGCGGTGCGCTTCGAGCCCGGGCAGGAGAAGGAGGTGACGCTCGCCGCGTTCGGCGGGGACAGGCGGCTCTCCGGCCTCAACGCGCTCACCGACGGCCCGGCCGACGATCCCGAGGTCAAGGCCGCCGCCCTGAACCGCGCCCGCGCCGCCGGCTTCCGCGGCGCCTAGAGCGAGATGAGCACACATCGGCCCACAACCCTCACCCTGAGGCGCCCGCCGCAGGCGGGCCTCGAAGGGATGCAGGCGGCGGCATCGCAGTGCCTGGACCATGCTTCGAGGCTCCCCCGGCCCGAGGCCGGGCTCGCGCCTCAGCATGAGGATCGTCGGGCGGCGTCTTTCATGGTCTAGGGGCATCAGCAAGGAGACAAGAGAAATGGCCAAGCTGTCACGCAAGGACTACGCCGCAATGTACGGGCCGACCACCGGCGACGGCGTGCGCCTGGGCGATACGTCGCTGGTCGCGGTGATCGAGAAGGACTTCGCCGTCTATGGCGACGAATGCCTGCATGGCGGCGGCAAGACGCTGCGCGACGGTGCCGGAATGGCCGCAGGCGTCACCACCGCCGAAGGGGCGCTCGACTTCCTCCTGTGCAACGTCACCGTCATCGACGCCGTGGTCGGCATCGTCAAGGGCGACATCGGCATCAAGGACGGGCGCATCGTCGGCATCGGCAAGGCCGGCAACGCCGCCATCATGGACGGCGTCGATCCGCGCCTCACCGTCTCGGCGGCGACGACGGTGCGCGACTGCGAGGGCCTCATCGCCACGGCGGGCGGGCTCGACGTGCATGTCCATTTCGACAGCGCGCAGCTCTGCGAGCACGCGATCGCGTCGGGCATCACCACCATGCTCGGCGGCTCGCTCGGTCCCATCACCGTCGGCATCGACTGCGGCGGGGCGTTCAACGTCGGAAAGATGCTGCAGGCGGCCGAGCACTGGCCGATCAATTTCGGCTTCCTCGGCCGCGGCAACTCGCACCGGCCGGCTTCGCTCACCGAGCAGATCGAGGCCGGGTGCCTGGGGCTCAAGCTGCACGAGGACTGGGGCAGCATGCCGGCGGCGATCGACACCTGCCTCGCCGTCGCCGATCAAATGGACTTCCCGGTCCAGATCCATACCGACACGCTGAACGAATCCGGCTTCGTCGAGGACACGCTGGCGGCCATCAAGGGCCGCACGATCCACATGTACCACACCGAGGGCGCCGGCGGCGGGCATGCGCCGGACATCATCCGGGTGGCCGGCGTGCCGTGGTGCCTGCCGTCCTCGACCAACCCGACCAATCCCTACACGGTCAACACCTTCGACGAGCATCTCGACATGACGATGGTGTGCCACCATCTCAACCCGGCGATCCCCGAGGACGTCGCCTTCGCCGAGAGCCGCATCCGCGCCCAGACCATCGCGGCCGAGGACGTCCTGCACGACATCGGCGCCATATCCATGCTGGGCTCCGACAGCCAGGGCATGGGGCGCATCAACGAGGTCATCTGCCGCACCTGGCAGCTGGCCGACAAGATGAGGAAGCAGCGCGGCCGGCTGCCGGAGGAGGCGACCCGCTTCGGCGACAACGAGCGCATCAAGCGCTATATCGCCAAATACACGATCAACGCCGCGCGCACCTTCGGCATCGCCGAGCATGTCGGCTCGCTCGAGGACGGCAAGATGGCCGACATCGTGGTGTGGCGCCCGGCCTTCTTCGGCATCAAGCCCGAGCTCGTCGTTAAGGGCGGCTTCATCGCCTGGGGTGCCATGGGCGACAGCGCCGCCTCGCTCATGACCTGCGAGCCCCTGATGCTCAGGCCGCAATGGGGTGCCTTCGGCCGCGCCAGGCAGGCGCTCTCCGCCTGCTTCGTCAATCCGGCGGCGATCGAGCGCGGCATCGCCGCCTCGCTCGACCTGAAGAAGAGCCTGCTGCCGTCGCGCGGCTGCCGCGGCCTCGCCAAGAAGGACATGCTGCGCAACGACGCTTGCCCGGAGATCCGCGTCGACCCGCAGACCTTCGACGTGTTCGTCGACGGCGAACTCGCCACCTGCGAGCCCGCGGCCGAACTGCCGCTCACCCAGCGCTACATGCTCCGGTGACGCGATGACGGCGCATCCCAGGACGCAGGATCATGCCGCAGCGCGGGTCGGCGCGGCGCGCATCGGCATCGGCGGGCCGGTCGGCTCGGGCAAGACCGCACTGATCGAGCGGCTCATCCCGGCCTTCGCGGCGAAGGGCGTGTCGCTCGCCGTCGTCACCAACGACCTCGTCACCGCCGAGGACGCCGAGCGCATCCGCCGCTCCGGACTGATCGATCCGGCGCGCGTCGCCGCGGTCGAAGCGGGTGCCTGTCCGCACACCGTCATCCGCGAGGACCCGACGCTCAATATCGCCGCCGCCGACGAGCTCGAGGCGCGCTTTCCCGACGTCGAGCTCATCCTCATCGAAAGCGGCGGGGACAACCTGGCGTCGACCTTCTCCCTCGACCTCGTCGACTGGTGGATGTTCGTCATCGACGTGGCCGGCGGCGACGACATCCCACGCAAGAACGGGCCCGGCGTGCTCAAATGCGACCTCCTGGTCATCAACAAGACCGATCTCGCGCCGCATGTGGGCGTCGACCTCGACCGCATGACGGCGGACGCGAAAGCGGCGCGGGCCGGCCGGCCCATGGCGCTCAGCAACTGCCGGACGGGCGAGGGGATCGAGGAGATCGCCGGGCGCATCATGGGGAGCGTCCTGTTCCGATGACCAGCCACTGGCCATCGCCCTGGCCGCCGGAGGCTCCGGTCCGCGACGCGTCGGGCTGGAACCGGACGGGGGTGTTCGACCTCGACGTCGTGCGCCACGGCGGGCGGAGCGCCATCGGCCGCCAGCATGTCTCCTATCCCTTCCACCTGACGCGGCCCTTCTCGCTCGATGCCGCGATCCCGGCGCTGCTGACGGTCTATCAGCAGTCCTCATCGGGCGGCCTCTACCGGGCGGACAGGCTCTCCTGCCGCTACCGGCTGGCCGCGGGGGCGGCGTGCCATGTCACGACCCAGGCGGCGACCGTCGTCCATGACTGCCAGGGCCTGCCGGCCCGGCAGGCCTGCGAGGTGGCGCTGGAGGAGGGGGCATTCCTGGCGCTGACACCCGATCCCTATGTGCTGTTTCCCGGCGCCTCGGTCTCGTCCAGGCTCGAGGCAAGGCTCGCGCCGGATGCGGTGCTCCTCATCGCCGAGGCCTTCGCCATGCACGATCCGCAAGGCGAGGGCCGGCCGTTCGACCGGCTGGCCTCCGACACCAGCATCCGCGATGAGGCCGGACGGCTCATGGTGCGCGACTGCTTCCGTATTGAGGGTTCCGATCTTACGGGCGCCGCCTCGCCGATCGGCCGCTGGCGGATCATCGCCAGCTTCCTGCTGCTCGGCCCGCCGTCACGCCTGCCCGGCCGCGACGAGCTTGCCGCGCCCGGCGCCGATGCCGATGCCGTCATCGGCGTCACGGCAACCGCCAACGGCGCGGGCTGGGGGGTGCGCTGTCTCGCGGCCGACGCGGTGGCGGCGCGGCGGGTCGGCGAGGACATATTCGCAGCCTGCGTGCGCGCAGCCTTCGGCCATGCGCCGGCCGCGCGGCGCAAGTGAGCGAGTGATGGGTGATATGCCGCACTGGACGCGTCGCGGATCGCCCTGTTAGCATTGGAGCGTCATGAGGCGCGCCGCAAGGGCGCGCTGCAAGAGCAAAGGAGCGGCAAATGACAAAACGTTGGATTCTGGCGGGCTTGGTCCTGGCGCTGTCCGCCGGCGTGGCGCAGGCGCATACGGGTGTCGGCAGCACCATGGGCTTCGGCCATGGCTTCGGGCACCCGTTCAGCGGCCTCGATCACATCCTGGCCATGGTCGCCGTCGGCCTGTTCGCGGCCAATCTCGGCGGCCGCGCCCTTTGGCTCGTCCCGGCGAGCTTCGTCGCCATGATGGCGGTGGGCGGGATGCTCGGCATCGCCGGCATCGGCGTTCCCTTCGTCGAGATCGGCATCGCCCTGTCGGTCGTGGTGCTGGGTGCCGCGGTGGCGCTGAGCTGGAACGTGCCGGTCGCCGCGGCGATGACGCTCGTCGGCGTCTTCGCCATCTTCCACGGCCATGCGCATGGCGCCGAAATGCCGCTCGCCGCCTCAGGCCTCGCCTATGCGGCCGGCTTCATGCTGGCGACGGCGATATTGCACGCCATCGGCATCGGCCTGGGCCTCAGCATCGGTGCATTGGCGCGCAGCCACTCGCATCGCATCACGCAAGTGGGCGGAGGTGCCATGGCGCTGGCGGGCGTCGGCATCCTCGCCGGCTGGCTCTGAACGAATCGGAGCGCGCCGCGGCCGGAGAAGGCCGCGGCGCGCTTTGCGCTTCCTGGCCGCCGGAGACCCGATAAAGCAGGCACACCCCAATTCTGCGCGTGTGTTTTGGACGGCGAGCGGGTTTCTTTGTGACGGCATGCCAGCGGGGTATCTGCTTCAGTTTGGGGATACGCCTGCCCGAGATGTCAAATCCTCCAAAGGCCCTGCGTTGCATGACGTCTCAGTCTCTCGAAGTCCCTCTCTCCATCGCAGGCCATGCTCAGAATGCGGGTCGCAATTTTCGACCGGACGACATCATCGACCGGTTCGACATCGGCACACGCCTGGCGGAGAACGCTGATAAACAGGCTGAGCTCAGCCGGGCTAAATCTTATTCCGTCCATTGAGCACCGGCACCATCAATTCTTCCGGGTCGATTTCCACGATCTGGCCAATGCCGGGACGGCCTGCGGGAGGCGGAATATAGATTGTAGTGGAAATGCGACGATAGGCCGGGACGATAAAATCTCCGATCGGTTCCTCTTCAGCGGTTATTTCGTAATCTCCCGCCGCGCAGATTTCGTCCATGCCGGTAAGCTTGAATGGAGTCGGAAACGAGCAAATGAACCGAGTGATACGATTTTCCATGTATTCCGTATCCTGATCAATGGCTCATCTACATGTGGCTTTGCCCGGCGCTTTACAAGCGATATCGAACGGTCCGGGAGTTTATTTCGCGCTGCGGACGATTTCATTAGGACATATCCGGAAAAGGGCGCATGGTGCGGAAATCATCCGCTTCGACCCCACGGCACGCCGATGACAGAGAGATAGCGTCTCCCGCCTGCAGGCAAGGAGACTGTTGTGAAATATTCCAAGCTTTTCGGCTGCATTGCGAGCAAATACGAAGCGCTGTTCTTGCGTCAGCTCACGCTCGAGAACGAATGCGACTGCGCAGTCCCACATGCCGAGCCGATCCCAAGAAGGCGCTTCTCCATCGCGGGAGCGATTTTCCCCACGGAAGCAGCCTGGCCGCGCTACCAGTATTGAGAATGTGCCGCCGCTTCGCGCGAGCGACCGACTTCCGGCCCCGGCGATTGCGCATTCCATGAAAGGAAAAGTCCAATGAACCCTCCTTCAAACCTCGAGCCGACATCGGCTATCGATGCCGCGCAGCGCGGGGCATCCGGGTGTCGCGAGGGCTTGTGCTGACTTGGTCGGCACAGCCGAGCTCTGATCAACGCTTGTCTTGGTCCGGATGCTTAAGCAAGTGGGGCCGGGCGTTGAGCCCCCTTGAAGCCTGACCCGTCTCGACGCAACCGCCATTCCCGGAACTGTCGAGCCTGAAGCCTGCAGCGCAGTCCCGCCATCAATCGCAATGAACGACCGAAAACAGCCACTCCCTGAAATCAAGGAAATTTCGGTCCGCTGTGCCGATGCGGATTCGAACAATATCGTTCTGACGGTCAAAAACGTCTCGGAGCCTGAATATCAGGCCGCCATCGGATCAGCCGATGCGGGCAATCTGGTTGCCAGTCTGATAACGACCGTGGGCCAAGTCCTTGACACAAAAAAATCGGCGACTCGCAGGGCAGAGCTGGCTCCGACCCGAGTGTTCATCGCTGGTGCAGGCATCGGATTTGGCGATACCGCCGCCGGCCCCGTCCTGGTGGCCCAAACCGGCGGCCTGGCCTTGATCTTCAGCGTGACAAGACGCGATCTGTTCGACATGGCCAGGCAGATTCTCGAAGATCTTCACACCATCGAGGATATCGGCGGCCCGCCCAGGCATCACTGAGGCGGCTTGAGCGCCGCGGAGGCTGGAACAGGCGTGAGCTCGCGCTCGCCAAAAGCCATGGCGATGCAGCGGCATCAGAGCCACTGATGCATCCGCGTCTTTTGTCCGCCTGTCCCAGCGCCTAGCTGTGTTCATCGTGCTGCTTGGAGACATGCGCGACTTCGAGCGAGCCGGACATATTTCAACAAGGAGAACGCCATGAACAAAGATCGCATCGCAGGCGCCGCCAGACAGGTCAAGGGGTCGATCAAGGAAGCCGTCGGCAAGGTGGCCGGCGATGCCAGGACCGAGGCCGAGGGCAAGGCCGAGAAGACGGCCGGCAAGATCCAAAACGCCGTCGGCGGCGCAAGGGACGCAGCGCGTGATGCTCTGAAGAAGTGACGGCCGTCTCGGCATTTCGCGGTCCTGAGTCGGTCCGGCATTTCATATTGTCCAATGAACGCGGCCGCTTCCGGCGGCCGCGGCATTTTCTTTTGACGGCGCCGGGATCGGGGATATTTTGCGGTATCGGCGACAAGCGCTGTCCCGACGGCCACGCTGTCGCCACGAGGGATGCGCATGAAAAACGAAGTGCCGGACGAGGCGGTGCTGCGCCAGCAGGTCGACCGCCGTCAGCTCCAGGAGATCATCGCCGGACTCGGCGAGGGCATCATGCTGATCGATCCCGTCGACGGGATCGTCTGGGCCAATGAACGGGCGCTTGCGCTCCACGGCGTCACCGATCTTTCCGAACTCGGAAGCAGCCCGCAGGACTACAGGAAGCGTTTCCACCTCAAATATCGAAACAACCATGCGCTGACCGAAGACCAATATCCGATCAGCCGGCTGCTGGCGGGCGAAAGCTTCCGTGAAGTGACGGTCGAAGTCACCAGGACGGCGGCCGACGACCGGAAGCCCTGGCGCTGCGTCCAGCAGCTGCGCGGCTTCATGCTGGCCGACAACAAAGGCACGCCTGAATCCTGCGTGCTGGTGATCGAGGACATGACGGAGCGCTTCACGGCGGAGGAGCGCTTCGAGCGCACCTTCGGCGCCAACCCCGCGCCGGCCATCATCTGCCGGCTGTCCGACCTGCGCTACGTCAAGGTCAACCAGGGGTTCCTGGAGATGACCGGCTATGCGCGGGAAGACGTCATTGGCCGTTCGACCTACGAGATCGATGTGCTCGATCGGGCCGCGGGCAAGGACGCCCCCATCACCGCCCTGCGGGAGGGGCGTACCATTCCGCAGACCGAAGCGACTCTGCGGCTGCCGGGAGGCGGCTCCAAGTTCGTCATTGTCGCGGGGCAGCCGATCGAGGTCGGTGAGGAGCACCTTGCATGCTGTTCACCTTCATGGACATGGAGCCGCGCAAGAAGGCGGAGGACGCGCTGCGCCAGAGCGAGGAGCGGTTTGCCCGATCATTCCGGCTCGCCCCGGTCCCGACGGTGCTTTCCACGCGCGATGGATTGCGCCTCCTGGACGCCAACGATGCCTTCGTCACGGTCCTGGGCTTCACCGCGGAAGAAGTCGTCGGAAAGACCGGCGCCGAGTTGCCGATCTGGGGATCGGCGGCCTCGCGACGCCAGCTGGAACGCGGGATCGAAAAGAGCGGCAGCGTCCGCAACCTCGAAATGCAACTTCGCACCAGACACGAAGACGTTCTCGATTGCCTGGTTTCGGCGGAAACGGTGGTCATTCACGGCGAGGAATGCATCCTCGCCGTCATCCAGGACATCACCGAGCGCAAACGCTCCGAGGTCGAGCTGATCGCGGCCATCGAGGCGGTGATGAAGGACACCTCATGGTTCAGCCACACGGTCATCGAGAAGCTCGCCAATTTGCGCCGGTCGGGGCGGGTGAACGCGCCGACGGCGGAGCTCGCCGACCTGACACCGCGTGAGCTGGAGGTGCTCGGGCTCATGTGCCAGGGACGCAGCGACGCGGAGATCGTCAAGGCGCTCAGGCTGACCAGGAATACCGTCCGCAACCACGTCGCTCGAATCTACAGCAAAGCCGACGTTCATAGCCGCGCCGCCGCCATAGTGTGGGCACGCGAGCGCGGCTTCACGGGCGCTCCCGGCAGGGCAGGCGAGCGCGGGCCCCGTCGCGGCGCCGCGGACCGGAGGAGCCGGGCGTGAATTGACGGCGCTTGAGAGTTTCTTCCGCGTTCCCTGATGCAGGTGCATCAGAACATCCGGCGCAGGCCGATCTGGAAGGCTTGAGGCGAGATCATTAGCTTCATATGCGTTCATTGATCTGTGAGTAGACCCGTGGAACTCCTGAGCCGACAGTCTCCTTCCGAGCTGTCCATCATGCCTCCTATAGGCGCCGGCATACCCGTAATGAGTGCCGGAGCGGTCGAAGCCGCCCAGCGGCTGGCCGCTATCGTCGAATCGACCGACGACGCCATCGTCAGCAAGGATCTGGCGGGAACGATCCAGAGCTGGAACAGGGCCGCCGAACGGATCTTCGGCTATACCGCAGAGGAGGCGATCGGAAAGCCCATCACGATCGTCATCCCCGAAGAGCTCAAGGACGAAGAACCGGATATCCTTCGCCGGATAGCCGCGGGCGAGCGCGTCGATCGCTTCGAAACGATCAGGCAACGCAAGGACGGATCGAAATTCCCGGTGTCGCTGACGATCTCGCCCATCCGCGACCGCGAAGGCGCGATCGTCGGCGCGTCCAAGATCGCGCGCGACATCAGCGATCTCAGCCGCATTCAGGAGCGCCAGGAGATGCTGCTCCGCGAGATGAACCACAGGATAAAGAATCTTTTCGCCGTCGCGAGCGCCGTCGTCGCATTGAGCGCCCGTTCCGCCGCGCCGGCGGAGCTGGCGAGCGCGATCCAATCCCGGCTTGCAGCGCTGGCCCGGGCGCATGAGCTCATTCTGCCGCCGTCGGCCGGTGCATCCCTGTCGCTCGCGGACCTCGTCCAGACCGTCCTGGCGCCTTATGACAGCGTTGAACGGCCCATAAGGATCGAAGGCCCGGCGCTCGAATGCGGATCGACCGCATCGACCTCATTCGCGCTTCTTCTGCACGAATTTGCCACCAACTCCGTCAAGCATGGCGCATTCGGCCACCCGGATGGCCGTGTTGCGGTGACCTGGACGGTGAATGCCGGCATCCTCGACCTCACCTGGTCGGAAGAGGGGTCAGGCGGTTTTGCCGAAGGCGACCGGGCTTCCGGGTTCGGCACTTTCCTGATCGAGGCGACGGTGCGTATCATTTCCGCGACGATCAGGCGGAGCTGGTCGCGGCAAGGCCTCAAGATCGACATCCGGATCCCTCTGGACAAGCTGCGCTGAACCGCACGCGGCGAAAGCGGCTGCTTCCCAGCAAGGTGTGGGCAGCTTATATGACCACAGTGGTCATGATCGATGGAGGCCTCCCATGCGGGAAATCCAGCTCCGAGACGCAAAGGCGAGCCTGTCGGCTGTCGTCGACGACGCCGTGCGGGGCGAGCCTGCCATCATCACCCGGCACGGCAAGAAGGAAGCCGTTATCCTGAGCTTCAAGGAATGGGAGCAGTTGTCCCAGGTGCCGTCATTCGGCCGGCTGTTGATGGCCGCACCCGTTGCGCCGGACGATCTGCCGGAGCGTGACCGCACGCCGCCGCGCGACGCCGGTCTTTGAGCGCCGGTGCGCGCCGGGATTCAGCTGCGTCCGTGCAGCGCCATGGCCTGACCATCCTGTCGCGCAACATCCGTTATTTCGCGCCGTTGCATGTGCCGGTGCTCGATCCCTTCGCCGCACTGCCGCCGACGTGAGCGTGCGCAGACCATTCGAACGCCAAGGATCTGCAAGAGCGCAGAACGCGCCGTTCCCGGCTGCATGGCTGGAAAGCCGACCGGCATGGCCGTTCGCATTTCCTTTTCCTTTTTGTGGCGGACTTGATCTTGGTGGAAATCCTATCATGTATACTGCAAACCAGCATTTCAGGGCTGGATGATACGGCCGCCGGAGGCAGTGAGAAAATGAGAAACTTTCCCGCTTCGGTTTTGACGACCGTGAATGCGCCGTACAGCAGGAAGCTGGACGCGCAGACGCTCGCCTATTGCCTGACGCATCCGGCGGCGGCCAAAGCAGCGCCGGGCCAGATGTCGGCATTCTTTGGCGAAGTCACTCCGGAATTGCAGAAGGAGTTTGCCGGCGCGTTTGATATCAGCGACGCGGAGCTGGTCGCCGCAGCCAAGACGTTCGCCGCGTATTCAGGCGAGTCCTGTCCGCTCGCGGCGTGAACGTGGGCGGTGCGGACCTGGTAGCGTCTCGGCGCCGGGCTTTTTCCACCGATCCCCTTCCGATCCCCTTGATATGGCTGGACTCGCCGGTGTCGCTTTGCTAGAGAGGCGCCCGCGAGACGGCTTGGAGCCGCTTGCCATTCCTTGCTGGGACGGGCGCATAGCTCAGGTGGTAGAGCAGCTGACTCTTAATCAGCGGGTCCAAGGTTCGAGTCCTTGTGCGCCCACCAAGGAAATCAAGGGGTTGGCTTAGAAATTCAGAAGCGCTGATCTGGCCTGCTCCAGGCCAGCACCATCCCGGCCGCCCGGTCGAGCGTGGCCGAGAGCCATTCTGCCGTCTCGGCGATGCCATGCGCGGTGGCGAGCGTGTCCTGGCGCAATTCGATCAGCACATTGGGCAGGTCGCGGCGCTCGCCATGGACGGGAACCGTCACGTCGTCGATATCGTCGATGCGATAGGGCTGGTTGTCGCCGACGCACAGATCCGTCCGCTGCCGCAGGAGGTCCACCATCAGCGATCCGAGGCCGCGGTCGGCGCGATGGGTCACGCCGACATGCCAGGGCCTGGTCTCGCCGGGGTAATCGGGCGTGAAGCTATGGAGCGCCAGCAGCATCGTCGGCCGCCCGGCGCCGAGGCGGGCGTCGATGAGCCGCCCGATCGTGTCGTGATAGGGGAAAAAAAGCGCCTCGCGGCGGGCGTCCCTTTCGGCTTGCGACAGGGCCGCGTTGGCCGGGATCGCGATGCCGGCGCTTTCCGCCGGCATATGGCCCGGCGAGGCCGCGGGACGGTTCAGATCGACGACCAGGCGCGAATAGTTGCCGTGGACGAGAGTCGCATCCAGCCCGCCTGACAGCGCTTCCGCCACCGGCAGGGCGCCCGGATCCCAGGCGATATGCGAGGCCATGATCTTCCCGGGCAGGCCGAAATCGCCGAGGCGGCGCGGCAGGCGATTGGCGGCGTGGTCGCAGGCGATGAGAAAGGGGGAGCGGCCATGCGGGTTGACCACCGACACGCTCGGCGCCTCGTCGGGGAAGAGATAGCCCGCGCGCCGCATCGTCTCAGAGAACCCGCCGATAGCGCCGGCACAGATCGTCCGGCGCGAGCGCGCGCGCGAGGTCCGCTTCCTTCGCCAGGACCGACAGGAGCACCGACCTGAAATCGGGGCTGAGCCAGGAGGCGACGACGGGGTCGGAGCTCATGGCGGACAAGGCCTCGTCGAGCGACCGCGGCAGCCGGGTGATGCCCAGAGCCTCGCGCCCGGCTTCGTCGAGCGACGCCGGATCGCAGTCGACCGGGCGAGGTGCCGGCAGGCGCGCGCGGATGCCTTCGATGCCGGCGCGGACGAGGGCGGCGAGAGCGAGATAGGGATTGGAGGCGCCGTCGAGCGGGCGGAATTCGAGGTTGAAGGACTTTCGCCCGGGCGGCCCCACGAAGGCCGGCGGCGGGCATACCCTGAGGGCGGCCTCGCGGTTCTGAACGCCGAAGCTCGCATAGCCGCAGGACCAGCTGCCCGGCGCCAGGCGCAGATAGGAGGCGGGGCTCGCGGCGAAGAAGGGCGCCATGGCGCCGAGATGCCGGATGACGCCGGCGGCGAAGCTCCCGGCGAGCGGCGACAGCCGCATGGCACTTTCATCCGTACACGTCATATTGCGGCCCGCCGCGTCGACGAGGCTGAAATGCAGATGGGCGCCTGAACCGATCGCATCGGGAAAGGGCTTGGGCGAGAAGGACGCGCGATAGCCGCGCCGGCGCGCCGCCTCGCGGATGACCTCGCGGGTGAGGACCATCCGGTCGGCCGCGGCCAGGCCCGGCGCCGGCCCGCAGGCGACTTCATACTGGCACCGGCCGGCTTCGGGCTCGATGGTCTCGGCGTCGACCTGCGCCTGGTCGAGGGCGCGGGCGAGATCGTCGATAAAGCCCGCGACATGGCGCATCTGCCCGAGCGAAAAGGAGACGGTCTCCTCGAGGCCGGTGTCGAGCAGGGTGAATTCGTGCTCCATCGCGGCGTGCAGCGTCAATCCCGTGAGGCGCTCCAGATCGGCGAGCGCGCTGCCCAGGACGTGCCGCGGGCAGCAGTCCCAGGGCGCGCCCTCATGGTCGAGAGCGCGGCACAGGACGAGGTTGAAGGGCGGCGCATCGGGCCAGACGGCGATGCGCGTCTCGGTCGCCGGCACCGGCACCTGCCTGACCTCGGACATCGGCCCCCAGGGGCTTGCCGCCGGCTGCTCGAACGTCGTGAGCGCGAGACCGGCGGCGGCCCAGCCGAGGCCGGCCTCGCGCAGCCCGTCGAGACGCGCGGCCGGGACGCTGCGGCAGCGAACCATGCCGACGAGGTCGGTCCAGCACAGATAGACGACCCCGCCTTCGGGCGCTCCGGCCGTCCTAGCCATGCGCGCCGAGATCCTGCGCCTGCACGACCGGATCGGCGTCCCATTCGAAGCCGGTCCGCAAGCCCTCGAGCCGCGCGACGCGGGCCAGAGCGGTGTCCTTGAGACGCTCGAAAACCTCGGTATAGACCGCCTCGAGCAGGGCGAAGGTGGGGACGAGCGAATCATAGGCCGACGGCGAGGCGACCTCGGCCGAGACCACATAGTCGGCGAAGCGGGCGATGGGCGACTGCCATGGATCGGTGAACAGCACGATCTCCGCGCCGCCTTCCCTGGCGCTGCGCGCCAGCGAGACCGACTCCTTCTCATAGCGGCGGAAATCGAACATCACCAGGACGCAGCGGCCGTCGACGTCGAGCAGCTGGTCGCGGCGCGACTGGACCGCCGGCTGGATCATCCGCACGCCGGGGCGCATCTGGTAGAGATGCAGATAGAGCATCTGCGCCGCCAGGCTGGAGACCCGCCCGCCGCTCAGCAGGATGGTTCTGCGCATATCGCAGAGCCGGTCGACGATGCGCTCGAAGTCGCCCTGCGACAGGCGGGCGAAAGAGCTCACGACGCCCTCGGAGAAGAGGGAAGAGCATTTGCCCAGCGTGCCGCCGAGAGGAGAGCGCCCCGCGGCATGCAGGCTGAGCGGCGACTGCCTGCGCTCCTCGAGCTCGTCGCGAAGCTCGCGCTGGAAATCATCGTAGCGCGAGAAGCCGAGCTTGGCGGTGAGCCTGAGGACCGTCGGGCCGCTGACGGATGAGCGCGCGGCAAGGCCCGCGACCGTCTCGAGGCCGGCGATCATGCCGCTCGCGAACAGCGTCCTCGCGACCTTCTGCTCAGCGGAGGCGAGGCCCGGAGCCAGGCGCCGCAGACGTTCCGCCACAGTCACGTCGCTCATCATCCATCCCTCTATTATGTGCTGCGTATCATTTAATACGTCTCTTGTATTTCAAGTCAAATCCGTAATAAAAGAGTTGTGTCGATTTTTCTCCGCGGAAATTCCTCATGGACCTGTGCCGCGAATGATGGGTGCGTTTGCCGGCCGATGGATGACGCGGCAGGGCGGCCTGAACGCCGTGCTGCTGGCCGCGGTGATCCTGTTCGTCGCCGGCGCGAGCCTGCTCTTCGCCTCGGCCGCGGGGCTCAACACCGTGACCAACATGATGGCCGCCCTGACCGGCGTCGTGGCATTGGCGCTGTTCTCGGGCAATTCCGGCACGCTCAGCTTCGGCCACGTGGCGTTCATGGCGCTCGGCGCCGAGGTCAGCGCGACATTGACGATCCCGCCGGCGCTCAAGGCCGGCCTGTTCCCGGCCCTGCCGCAATTCCTCCTCGCCCATCAGGCGAGCTTCCCGCTCGCCCTCCTCGTCACGGCGGTCCTCGTGACGCTCTTCGCCCTGGTCACGGGCCTCGCCATCGTGCGGCTGTCGAGCGCCACGCTTCCGATCGCGACACTCGGCCTCCTCATCATCGTGAACTCGCTGATCATCGGCGCCGAGGGCGTCACCCGCGGCAGCCAGGCGGTCTACGGCATCCCGCGGACGGTGGACGTGCTCGTTGCCTCGCTCGCGGCCGCCATGGCGACGGGTTTCGCCGCCCTGTTCAGGGAATCGGCGCCCGGCCTCGCCTTGCGCGCGACGCGCGAGGACGAGTCGGCGGCCGCGGCGGTGGGCGTCGAGACCGCGCGGCTGCGCCTCCTCGCCTTCGTGCTGAGCGGCGCCATCGCCGCCATAGCGGGGGCGCTCGTCGCCCACAGCCTCGCGGTCTTCTCGCCGAAGGACTTCTATTTCGACCTCACCTTCTCGCTGATCGTCATGCTCATCGTCGGCGGGGTCGGATCGGTCAGCGGCGCCGTCGCCGGAACCTTCGCCATCACCGCGATGATCGAGATCCTGCGCCGGCTGGAGAACGGCTTTTCGCTCGGTTTCGTGCACGTGCCGCAGATCTTCGGGCTGACCACCATCGGCCTGGCCTTGGTCATCATGGGCGTCCTCTATTTCAGGCCGGGCGGACTCATGGGCTTCAGGGAGCTTTCGGACTTCCTGCCGGACCGCATCCGGCAGAGCGCGCCGGTGCCCGACGCACCGGCCGGCGCATCGGCGGACGAAGGCGGGCATGTGCTCAGCGTGGACCGCGTGTCGAAACGCTATGGCGGCGTCGCCGCCCTGCGCGAGGTGTCGCTCGAGATCTCGTCCGGCGAGATCCTCGGCCTCATCGGACCCAACGGCTCTGGCAAGTCGACGCTGCTCGCCTGCATCAGCGGCACGCAGGCGGCGTCGGGCGGCTCGATCCGCATGGACGGGGAGGAGATCTCCGGGCGTCCGGCCTTCGCGCTCGCCCGCGCCGGCATCGCCCGCAGCTTCCAGAACATCCGCCTGTTCGCCAATCTGAGCGTCATCGAGAATGTCGCGACGGCGGTCCTCGCCCATGACCGGGCGGCGGGTATCGACGCCGCCCGGGCGAGAGCGATGGGCCATCTCGAGCGGCTGGCGATCGGCCATCTCGCCCCCCGCCGCGCCGGCGAACTGGCCTATGGGCAGCAGCGCCGGGTGGAAATCGCTCGGGCGCTCGCCCTCGAGCCCCGCTTCCTGCTGCTCGACGAGCCGGCGGCCGGCATGAACGACGCCGAGACGACGGAGCTGCTCGCCATCCTCGCCGACACGATGCGCGCAACGAAGATCGGCCTCATCATCGTCGACCACGACATGCCGCTCATCATGCGGCTCTGCCACAGGGTCGTCGTCCTCGACCAGGGATCGGTCCTGGCGGCGGGAACGCCGCGGGAAATCCAGAACGACGACAGCGTCCGGGAAGCCTATTTCGGACGCCGCCGTTCCGGAAAGGGAGAAACAGCCGCCATGAAAAACAGGGAGGAGTCCATCGCATGAGACACATATTCGCATATCTCGCCTGCATCGCCGCCGGACTGGCCGCGAACGCCCCGGCGCAGGCCGCCGACGTCCTGAAGATCGGCTTCGTCGGCGGCCAGACGGGCTACATGGCGCAATGCGACCAGCCGAGCCTGAAGGGCATGGAGCTGGCCGTGGCGCAGATCAACGCGCAGGGCGGCATCGGCGGCAAGCTGCCGATCGAGCTCGTCGCCCGCGACAGCCGCTCGGAAGTCGGGCCGTCGGCGATCATGGCCCAGGAGCTCCTGTCGGAAGGCGTCACCGTCATGATCTCGCCGTGCGACGTCGATCACTCGGTGGCGGTGGTCCAGGTCACGGCACCGGCGCAGGTGCCGACGATCAGCTCCTGCGCCTCGACGCCGTCGCTCGCCGCGGTCGGCGGCGAATACATGTTCGTCAACTGCAGCCCCGACAACCTGCAGGGCGGCGTGCTCGCCAGATATGCGGCGGCGCAGGGCTTCAAGCGGGCGCTCATCCTGGTGTCCCGCGACACGCCCTACACGCTCAAGCTTCCGCAATATTTCGCCGCCGCCTTCGAGAAGAAAGGCGGCAAGCTGATCGGCACGGTGGAATACAAGCTCGGGCAGCAGGACTTCGCCGCCGAGGTGACCAAGATCAAGGCGATGGACCCGCAGCCCGACGTCATCATGACGTCGGCCTATGAGCCGGACTTTCCGGCTTTCCTGAAGCAATTGCGCTCCAACGGCATCGCCACGCCGGTGCTGGGATCGGACGGCCTCGATTCCCCGACGATCTGGGGCCTGGGCGCCGTCGCCGACGGCGTGGTGTTCACCAATGCCGGCTATCCGGTCGAGGGCAGCCCGCTGGCGCAGTTCGCCAAGGACTACAAGGAGCATTTCGGCGAGGAATCGCAGACCTCGTTCAACGCCACCGGCTACGACCTGATCAAGATCATCGAGGCCGCGGTGCTGGCGGAGGGCGGCAGGAACGACGGCAAGTCCATCCGCGACGCCCTGGACGGGCTCGAGGACGTGCCGATCGCCACGGGCAAGATCACCTATCGCGGCCTCAACCGGGTGCCCCTGCGGGCGGTGGCGCTGAACCGGATCGAGGACGGCAAGAAGACATATGTAGACACCGTCATACTCGCCCCGGACGAAATCCCGGCGCCGAACTGAGCCCGGCGCCGATGCTGCGCATCGACCGGCTGTCGGTCCATTACGGTCCGGTGCGGGCCGTGCGCCAGGTCTCGCTCGACGTCGAGGACGGCGAGATCGTCGCGGTGCTGGGCGCCAACGGCGCGGGCAAATCGTCGATCCTGAACGCCTGCATGGGGCTGGCGCCGCGCAGCGGCGGCGGCATCGCGCTCGACGGCGAGGCGATCGACAGGCTGGCGACCGAGGCGATCGTGCGCCGCGGCCTGACGCTGGTGCCGGAGGGGAGGCGGGTCTTCTCCGGCATGACCGTGGCGCAGAACCTGCAGCTCGGCGCCTCGGCGATCAGGACGGACCGCGCCGCGTTCGCCGAGACGCTGGACCGGGTCCTGGCGCTCTTCCCGCGGCTCGCCGAGCGGCGGGGACAGCTGGCGGGCACCCTGTCGGGCGGCGAGCAGCAGATGCTGGCGCTCGGGCGGGCCCTCATGTCGCGGCCGCGCCTGCTGCTGCTCGACGAGCCCTCGCTCGGCCTCGCGCCCAACATCGTCGACGTGATCCTCGATCTCGTCATGGACCTGCGCGGCAAGGGCTTCACCTTCCTCCTGGTGGAGCAGAACGCCGAGCTCGCGCTCGACATCTGCGATCGCGCCTATCTGATCGTCAACGGAACGGTCGCCGCCCAGGGGACGCCGGCGACGTTCCGCCGCGACGACCTCGTCGGCGCCGCGCACTTCGCCGCCGCAGCAGGATGACGACATGGATTATTTCCTCCAGCAGATGGTGAACGCGCTGGCGCTCGGCGGCACCTACGCGCTCCTCGCCCTCGGCCTCGCCGTCATCTTCTCGATCCTCGGGCTGATCAATTTCGCCCATGGCGAGTTGATGACGATCACCGGCTACGGGCTGATCTTCGCCCTGGCGACCGGCGTTCCCTATGGCGGCGCCCTGATCTGCGGCGTCGCGCTGGCGGTCGCCTGCGCCGTGGCGATGGAACGCGTCGCCTTCCGTCCGGTGCGCCGGGCGAGCGGCACGACCATGCTGCTGACGAGCTTCGCCGTCAGCTCGATCCTGCATACGAGCTTCCAGAACTTCATCTCGGCGCGCCCCAAGCCCGTGCCGGTGCCCGACTGGCTCAACCAGGCCTTCACGCTGGGCGGCGTCCAGATCGGCGCCATACCGTCGCTGTCGATCGCGGTGACGGCGGTCGCGCTCGCGGGGCTCGCCTGGTTCTTCCACAGCGTGCAGATCGGCCTTGCGATGCGCGCCGCGGCGGAGGACTTCGCCGTCGCCCGGCTCATGGGGATCAAGGCGAACCGCGTCATCTCGGCGTCCTTCGCCATTTCGGGCTTCCTCGCGGCGGTCGCCGGCATATTGTGGCTGTTCCAGCGCGGCTCGGTCGATCCGCTGCTGGGCTTCGTGCCGGTGCTGAAGGCGTTCATCGCGGCGGTCCTCGGCGGACTCGGCAGCCTGGGCGGCGCGGTGCTCGGCGGGCTCATCCTCGGCATCACCGAAGTGATGCTGCGAGCCTATCTGCCGGAAGGCCTGCTCGGCTTCCGCGACGCCATCGCGCTCAGCCTCATCATCGCGCTGCTCATCGCCTTCCCGAGCGGCCTCATGGGACGGCCGATCCAGGCGCGGTGAAGTAACGGGGAAAGGAAAGACCAGATGATCGACCTGTCGCCGCTTGCGGTGATCGACGCGCACAATCACGGCCTGCCGCTGGACCTCATCGGCCGCAACGATCCGGCCGGCCTCATCGATCGCAGCACGATCACCGGCATGTGCATCCAGTCGTCCTTCCTGGCGCGCGCGGTGCCGGCCGATTTCGTCGCGAGCCTGTCGCGGACGACGCCCTTCGCCCTGGCGCTCACGCGCGAGCTCGCCGGGTTCCTCGGCTGCGCCGCCGATCCCGATGCCGTCCTCTCGGCCCGGCGCGAGCGGCTCGCGGGAGAGAAGGAGGGCTATTTGCGCAGCCTCATGAAGGACGCCGGCATTGCCGGCCTGATCGTCGACGAAGGCTACCCGCAGCCGCGGGTGAGCCCGGAAACCCTGGCGCGCGAATATGCCGTTCCGATCGGCCCCGTAGCGAGGATCGAGCCCCTGATCCTCGCCACGCTGGCTCAAGCGACGAGCTGGCGCGAGCTCGATGCGCTGTTCGCCGACAAGCTGGCGGCGGCCATTGCGGCCGGCGCCGTCGCGATCAAATCCGTCATCGCCTATCGCAGCGGCCTCGACATCGCCTGGCCCGCCGGCGAGGATCTCGAGCGCCATTTCGACGCCTGGCGCGAAACCGGCTTCGCCAACGGCCGCGGCAGCGGCAAGGCGATACGCGACGCGCTGGCCTATCGCGCGGCGGACGTGGCCAGGACGCATGACGTGCCGTTCCACATCCATTGCGGCGGCGGCGACAGCGACATCCTGCTGGAGCAGGCGCGTCCGGCCTGCCTGTTCAACTTCCTGAAGGAGCGGTTCGAACAGGATATCGTTCTCATCCATTCCGGCTGGCCGTGGACGGACGAGGCGGCCTTCATCGCCTCGGTCCTGCCCCGGGTCTATCTCGAGACCTCGCTGGCGACGCCCTGGGCATCGCTCGCCCTGGAGCAGAAGCTGACCACGCTCATCGGCATCGCCCCGCCGCGCAAGATCCTCTACGGCTCCGATGCATCGAGCGAGCCCGAGATCCTGTGGTTCTCGGCCCGGGTCATGCGCAGGGGCCTGGCGCGCGTTCTCGACAATGGACGCGCCGCCGGCTGGCTGACGGAGGGCGAGGCGCGGGAGATCGCCGCCGACATCCTCGCCGAAAACGCGCGCCGCCTGCACCGGCTCGGCTTCTGAGGCCCGCGGGACGGATGCGGTTTCCTCATCTCTTCTCGCCCTTCACCATCAAGGGCCTCACCATGTCCAACCGGATCCTCTCGACCGGACACGATACCGATCTCGGCCGGCATGGCCTGCCCTCCGAGGCCCTGATCGCCTATCAGAAGGCGCGGGCGCGGGGCGGCGCCGGACTGATCATCGTGCAGGTCGTCGGCGTGCACGAGACCGCGCGCTACACGTCGGAAGTGCTGATGGGGACGACGGACGAGGCGATCCCCCATTTCGGGCGCCTGTTCGGCGCCATCAAGGCCGAAGGCACGCGGGCCTTCGTGCAGCTCTTCCATCCGGGGCGCGAATTGCTGGGGCGCCGGAACGGCGTCGCGCAGGCGGCCTGGTCGGCGTCGAGCACGCCCACCGAGCGCTTCCGCATCGTGCCGCGCGCCCTGTCCACCGCGCAGGTGCACGACATCGTCGAGGGCTATGGCGCCGCGGCGCGCCGGATGGCGGAGGCAGGCGCGGACGGCGTCGAGATCGTGGCGAGCCACGGCTATCTTCCCGCGCAGTTCCTGAGCGCCGCCGTCAACTTCCGCGACGACGAGTTCGGCGGCTCGCCGGAGAACCGCCTGCGGTTCCTGCGCCGGGTGTCGGCGGCGGTGCGCCGGCAGGTGCCCGGCAACGTCATCGTCGGCATCCGGATCTCCTCCAGCGAGCACGACATGGACGGCTTCGCGGATGACGAGACGCTCGCCATCTGCCGCGCTCTCAAGGACGAGTTCGACTATTTCAACGTCATCGCCGGCACATCGGCGTCCGCCGCCGGCGCGGTCCATATCGTTCCGCCGATGACGGTCGCGAACGCCTATCTGGCGCCGTTCTCGCAGAAGCTCCGGCAGGCGATCGGCAAGCCGGTCTTCGTGGCCGGCCGCATCAACCAGCCGCACGAGGCGGAAGCCATCGTCGCCGGCGGCGCGGCCGACATGTGCGGGATGACGCGGGCGATGATCTGCGATCCGCTGATGCCGGCCAAGGCCCGCGAGGGCCGCGTCGACGACATCCGCGCCTGCATCGCCTGCAACCAGGCCTGCATCGGCCATGCCCAGCTCGGCCTGTCCATCTCCTGCATCCAATATCCCGAAAGCGGACGCGAGCTCGCCTTCCCGGAGCGCAAGTCCACGGCGGCGGCAAAGCGGGTGCTGGTGATCGGCGGCGGGCCGGCCGGCATGAAGGCGGCGGCGGTCGCGGCCGAGACCGGGCATCGGGTGACTTTGTGGGAAGCGTCGAGCCGGCTCGGCGGGCAGGCGCAACTGGCGCAGCTCCTGCCGCATCGCGGCGAGTTCGGCGGGATCATCACCAATCTCGCGCGGGAAATGACGCTGGCCGGAGTCGATGTCCGCCGCGGCATGACGGCGACCGCCGAGCGGATCGCGGCCGAGCGCCCGGACGCGGTGATCCTGGCGAGCGGAAGCGAAGCGCGCATGCCGCCTCTCGAGCATGGGCCCGGCATCGATGTCGTGCATGCGCATGAGGTGATCGCCGGCAAGGTCCGGATCGGCCGGAACGTCGTCATCCACGACTGGCTGGCCGACTGGACCGGGGTCGGCATTGCCGAGAAGCTCGCGACGGAAGGCGCGGCGGTCCAGCTCGCGGTGAACGGGGTCTGCCCGGCGGCCGCCATACAGAACTATGTGCGCGATGCCGCCATCGCCCGCCTCCACAGGCTCGGCGTCACGATGCGCCCCTTCACCCGCCTCTATGGCGCGGAGGCCCGCACCGTCTATCTCGTCCATACCGCGGCGCAGGACGCGATCGTGATCGAGGACGTCGACACTCTCGTGGTCTGCGCGCCCAACCGGCCGCGCGATGAGCTCGCTCCCGTCCTGAGCGGGCTCGGCATTCCCTTCCAGGTGATCGGCGACGCGCTCGCGCCGCGCACCGCCGAAGAGGCCGTCTTCGAAGGGCTCGATGCCGCCAGCCGGCTGGCATAAGGCCGGGGGCGTTCGTCATTCGACGGGCGGGCGCGGGTCTGATAGGCTCGGGCCGGGAATGGTTACCGCGCAAGCCCTCACTCTCCTTGTCCTCGTGGCGGTGCTCCCGGCGCTGGCGGCGGCGGCGGAGAGCGCCGGCTTTCCGGACTTCGCCTGGCCGGTCGAGGGCAAGGTCATCGACAATGACGACGGCAAGAGGGGTTCCACCAGCGCCGAGGGCATCGACATCCTGGTGCCGGAAGGAACCGACGTCAGGGCAAGCCGCGCCGGCACGGTGATCTATGCCGGCAAGGGCCCCGAATCCTTCGGCAACCTCATCCTCATCCGCCACGAGGGCGGCTGGATCACGGTCTACGGCCACAACGGTGAGCTCTTCGTCAATCGCGGCGAGGCGGTCCAGGCCGGCGACGTCATCGCCAGGAGCGGCAGCACCGGCTTCGTGTCGCGGCCGATGCTGCATTTCGAGATCCGCAAGGAGGAGGCGCCCCGAAGCCCGGCCGAGTATCTGCCGCTTCTCAAGCTGCAGGAGTCCGACAGCCCATGAGGCCCGCCATGAACGTCACGACATTCACCTTTCCCGACGACGGCGATATCCCCAATCATCCGCGCTGGCCGGTCATCGTCTATCAGGGCGCCCTCGACGCCGGAGAGGCCGATGCGGCCGCGGCCTTCGAGGCGATCTTCGCGCGCCATGGCTGGGGCGATGGCTGGCGCAACGGCATCTTCGCCTTTCCGCATTATCACTCCAATGCGCATGAAGTCCTGGGGATCGCCGCGGGCGAGGCGCTCGTCCGGCTCGGCGGCGGCCGGGGCCGCGAACTCACGCTCAAGGCGGGCGACGCGGTGCTGCTGCCGGCCGGCACCGGACATCAGAGGCTGTCGGCGGGCGCCGGCCTCCTGGTTGTCGGCGCCTATCCGCCGGGGGCGGACCGCGACCTCAGGCGCCAGGGCGAGACCGACAAGGTCCTGATCCGCGAAAGGGTGCGGAAGGTGCCCAGGCCCGCCACGGACCCTCTCGGCGGGGCGGACGGGCCCCTGACCTCATTGTGGGCGTTGCAGGCTTCCAACGGATAGAGAGGGCTTCGGCCGCTCCGGCGGGGGCGGCCCGTGACGAAACGGTGGAAATTCGATTCACATTGATGCCAGGGCCATGCGGCCCGTGAGACCACGTCAAGAATAAGGGGCATTTGTTCCCAGACTGTTTTCGGGAAAGGCCGTTTCCGTTCAAGTGCCGGGAACATTTGTTCTCCTTTTTCCTGACGTGCCTATCTGGCCCTGAGCCTGGCGATCTCGCGCTCGGCGATGGCCTCGATCTCGCGACGCTCGACGCCGATGTCGCGCAGCTGGCGGTCGGAGAGCTGCTCGAGCTCGTTCACCGTCCGCAGCCGGCGGACCCGCGCCGCGAGCCCGGCGAAAGCGCGCCTGAAGACATGAATGGCCAGAGGGGAATGAGACTGGCGGAGGGAGAAGCCGGTGGTGCTGGACATGGTCTTTACCTTTCAGGAAATCTTGAAGATAATCGCATGAGCCTTACATAGTCCGTTGTAATTGCAGGGACAAACGAGTAGTTTTCATCCTATCTGTTAGCAATATTTGAAGATTGGACATGCCATGCGCTTCCTGCCGGGGACCGGCTCGCTCAAGGCGTTCGAAGCGGCGGGCCGCCATCTCAGCTTCACCCGGGCGGCCCAGGAGCTGAATGTGACGCCCGCCGCCGTCAGCCACCAGATCAAGGAGCTCGAGGACCAGATCGGCCAGCGCCTCATCGAGCGCACCAGCCGCTCGATGCGGCTCACCGATGCGGGCCGGATCCTTCATGCGGCGGTCGGCGAGGCGCTTGCCGGCCTCAACCGGGCGCTGACGCGAATGGACAAGAGCCGCGACGAGGCCCGGCTCAAGGTCAGCGCCTCGACGTCGATCGCGGCCAAGTGGCTGGTGCCGAGGCTCGACGACTATATGAAGCTGAACCCCGGCGTGGAGGTCCAGCTCGACGTCTCGGACCGGGTGCGCGATTTCGACCGCGACGACATCGACGCCGCGATCCGCTTCGGCAACGGCAACTATCCGGGGGCGCGCGCCGACCGCCTGTTCGACAATACGATCTTCCCCGTGTGCAGCCCGGCGCTGCTCGCGTCGAAGAAGCCGCTGAAACATCCGCGCGACCTCCTGCAGCACCGCCTGATCCATGTCGACTGGAGCGGACAGGGGATCACCTGGCCCAACTGGCGCATGTGGATGCTGGCCGCGGGCGTCGGCGACTTCAACGAGACGCGCGGCCTCCATCTCGACAATTCGGGCCTGGCGCTCCAGGCGGCGGCCGAGGGGCAGGGGGTGGCGCTCGGCGATTCCTCGCTGGTCTCCGACGACCTCGCGGCCGGACGCCTGGTGCAGCCCTTCGCGCTCACCATCAAGGGGCCGCCGCAATTCGCCTATTACATGATCTCGCCCGCCGCGACGCAGGACGATCCCGTCATCAGATCGTTCAGGGAGTGGATCCTGGCGGAGGCGGCGAGGACGCCGCTGGTGAAATGATCATGGCCGCCCGGCGGCGCGGCGGATCGCCCGCGATCTCGAGCAGGAGCTTGCGTCTCACCGCCTCGGCAAAGGCGGCGCGCGTCCCGGCCGTGACGACGAAGCTGCCGGGTCCGCCGATGATCGTGTCGGCGAAGGCCTTCTCCAGATCGTAGCTCACCGGCCGCCCCGAGGCGCAGTCGCGGCAGAGAATGGCGAGGCCGTTGATGACGATGCCCCTGGCGAGCGCGTTGGCGCGGGCGAGGGCGACCGGAACGCCGCCCCAGCTATAGGCGCTGTCGCCCGAGAAATCGATGACCTTGCGCGTGCCGGCGATGGCGTTGCCCTCGATGAGCGCCTCGGCGGCGGCCAGCGCATTGCCGATGGCGTTGCGCCCATGCGCCTTGCGCGGCGCCGCCATCAGCGCCTGCGCGAAAGACCTGGCGCTCGTCTCGCCGTCGACGACCGTCCAGCCGACCACGACGTCCTGCGAGCCGGCGCTGCCCCATTCGACATAGGCGACGGCGATCTTCTGCAAGGCGCCGCCGGCGACGGCGTCGAGAACGGCGGGGTGGGTGATCGCGCCGGCATAGCCGCCGCGCTGGAAGGCGATCTCGCCGTCGTCGATCGAGCCCGAGGCGTCGGCGAGAAGGACGAGCTCCAGATCGACATCCTCCGCACGCGCGGCCGCGGCGCCGATGACGAGAAGGAAGAAGACGGCGAGGACTCTCATCGCCGCCACTATGCGAAGAGGGGCGGGATGCGTCCAATCACACGGCGTTGAACAGGCCGCCGTCGACGACGATGCTCTGGCCGGTCAGGTAGCCGGCCTGGGCCGAGCACAGGAAGGCGCAGATCTCGCCGATCTCGTCCGCCCGGCCGAAGCGCCCGGCCGGCACCGACGCCTTGCGCAGGGCCGCCATGTCGGCGTCGCTCCTGCCCTGCATCTTCGCCATGCGGGCCGTCGTGTGGCGCAGCCGGTCGGTGTCGAACATGCCGGGAAGGAGATGATTGACGGTGATGCCGTGGCGGGCCAGGTCGCGCAACGGGCCGGCCATGAAGGCGATGAGGCCGGCGCGCGCGCCGGAGGAGAGGTCGAGACCGGCTATCGGCATCTTCACCGAGAGCGAGGTGATGTTCACGATGCGCCCGAAGCCTTTCTCGCGCATGGACGGCACGACGCGCCGGATGAGCTCGATCGGCGTCGCCATGTTCTGGACCACGCCGGCGAGGAGCGCGTCGCGATCGATCTCGCGGAAGTCGCGGCCGGGCGGGCCGCCATTGTTGTTGATCAGGATGTCGGGCCCGGGACAGGCGGCGATGAGGGCGTCCTGGCCCGCCGGCGTCGACACGTCGGCGCAGACCGCGGTGACGGCGGCGCCCGTGGCTTCGGCGATCCGGGCGCGCGCGGCGGCGAGGACCTTCTCGTCGCGGCCGTTGATGACGACGCCTGCGCCTTCGCGCGCCAGCGACAGGGCGCAGGCATAGCCGAGACCCCGGCTCGAGGCGCAGACGATGGCGGCGCGTCCCTTCAGTCCCAGATCCATTCCACGCTCCAAAAGGAAAACCCGGCTTGCGGCCGGGTTCTCGCACGATGCCAGGCGGGCTTCAATCAGGATTGCTGCTGCTTGCGCTCGGCCATGAAGCGCTCGAACTCCTCGCGGTCGCGCGCCTCGCGCAGCCGGTCGAGATAGCCGGCGAAGGCGGCCTGCTCCGCTTCCAGCCGCTTCAGGGTCTCGGCCCTGTAGGCGTCGAAGGCGGCGTTGCCCGATCCCTTGTCCGTTGCCTTGCGGGCGGCGGTCCTTGCGCCGAAGGCCTCGCGCAGCCGGCGCGCGCCGTCATCGGCGAGTCCGTCGATAGGACCGGCCCACAGCACATAGGCGAGAGCCGAGAGGCCGAGCGGCCACCATACGATGAAGCCCGCGACGACGGCGAGGATGCTGAGCGGGGTCCAGCGGCCATGGCGGGATTGCGTCGATGTCATGGAAGTCCTCCCATCCGATTGCAGGGCTGATATGGGGAAACGGCAGGCGCATTCAAGAGTGAAACGGTGGCGCCGCCCGCCGGAATGCGATAAGTGCCGGCCCGCAATGACCAGAATCCCCACGATCGACGACGTCGTCGAGGCGCGCGACCGCCTCGCCGGGCGCGCCATCATCACCCCGCTGATCGAAGCGCCCGCTCTCGATGCGCTGAGCGGCGGGCGCGTGCTCGTCAAGGCGGAATGCCTGCAGCGCACCGGCTCCTTCAAGTTCCGCGGCGCCTGGAACTGCATCTCCAGGCTTTCGGCGCAGACGGCCAGGGGCGGCGTCGTCGCCTATTCGTCGGGCAATCACGCGCAGGGCGTCGCCGCTGCCGCGCAGATGATGAGGCTCCCGGCGCTCATCGTGATGCCCGAGGACACGCCGGAGATCAAGAAGGCCAATACCCGCTCCTATGGCGCGGAGGTCGTGACCTATGACCGCGCGACGGGCGACCGAGAGGAGATCGCCGGGAAGATCGCCGGGGAGCGCGGCGCCGTGATCGTGCCGCCCTTCGAGCATCCGCTGATCATCGCCGGGCAGGGCACGTCGGGCCTCGAGATCATCGAGCAGGCGGCGGCGCGCGACCTGCGGCTCGATGCGGTGCTCGCTCCGGCGAGCGGCGGCGGGCTGGCCGCCGGCAACGCGCTCGCCTTCGGCGCATATTCGCCCGCGACGCAGGTGCACACGGTCGAGCCGGAAGGCTTCGACGACCACGCCCGCTCGCTCAGGAGCGGCAGGCGCGAGCACAACGAGCGGAGCTCGGGCTCGATCTGCGACGCGCTCCTGGCGCCGGCGCCGGGCGAGCTCACCTTCGCCGTCAACCGGTCGCGGCTCGCCGCGGGCCTCGCCGTGAGCGAGGCCGAGGTCCGGCGCGCCATGGTCTTCGCCTTCCAGCACCTCAAGATCGTCATCGAGCCGGGCGGGGCCGTGGGTCTCGCGGCGGTGCTCGCCCGCAAGATCCCGACCGAGGGACGCACCATCGCCGTCATCGTGTCGGGCGGCAATGTCGATCCGGAATTCTTCGCGGATGTGCTGAAGGGAAGGTGAGCGAGCGCCCCAGCGTTGCTCGACCGCTACACGGAGAGGCTGGACGGCCGCCTCGGCGGCATGTCACCCGGAGAGGGGAATGTCCAAGGGGTCGTCCTTGCCGCGGCGGATCACCACGATGCGCGGCTTTTCCGGGACGGGAGGCGCTGCCAGCGCCTGAGGCCCGGCCGCCGCATCCACAGCCGCGGGCGTCGGCGCGAAGAGATCCTCGTCGCGCGAGAAATAGGGCATCTGGCGTTCCGCGAGGGAGCCGTCCCCGGCCTTGCCCGGAGGGCCGGTCAGCGCCTCGTCGATATGGCTGAGCAGGCCCATGGCCCTGGCGATGCGCTGGCTCAGGACCTCCTGCGACCATGACAGGGTTTCGAGCGAGCGGGCATTGGCCTCGACCGCCTCGGCATGCTCGCCGTCGGCCGTCGACGCCTTGAGGCCGCCGGCGATGACGCGCAGGCTCATCGAGCGCTTGGTGATCTCGCTCGTCGCCGAGCGCGCATCGGCGGCAATGCGGTCGTAGAGCCCGGCGTCGGCGGGGAGGAAGCCGCCGTCGGGCAGGCGGTCATGATGGGCGGAAGCGATCTCGGACCTCGCCGCCCTGATCGCCGAAGCCAGCTCTTCCATGTCGGGCGACGGCTTCGCGGCGGTTGCCGCGACGTCTTCCAGCTTCTTCAGCGCGTCGAGCAGCATCACCGTGTCGGCGGCACGATTGCGGCGGGCATATTCCGCCAGGAACCAGCGCCCGCGCGCCGATTCCATGACGGCACTTTCCAACGCCTCATACTGCTCGCGTGGGAAGGTCACCGCGCCAGGATCCTGACCGGGCGAATTCATTCCAACTACTCCACTGGCGCACTCACTGACGGTTCAGGCAATTATTCCGGAAACTGGTTATCGTTTGGTTTAGAGACTCGGGCCGCCGTCCGCGCCGTCGCGCGAGGGTCCGGGCCTTCGGCTCAGCCCCACAGCGCGGGCGGCGCGGGGCGCATGAGGCTTCCCGAGAAATCGATCCCGGGCGTGCGGTCGCGCGCGAGGAGCAAAGGGCCGTCGAGATCGACGAAGCTCGCATACTGGGCGAGCAGCATGGCCGGCGCCATGGCGAGCGACGTCGCCAGCATGCAGCCGACCATGATCTCGAGACCTTGGGCGCGGGCCGCCCGCGCCAGCGTCAGGGCGCCGGTCAGGCCGCCCGTCTTGTCGAGCTTGATGTTGATGGCGTCGTATTTGCCGGCGAGCGCGGCAAGGCCGTCGACATCGTGCGCCGATTCATCGGCGCAGATCGCGATCTTGCGGCCGACATGCCGCAGCGCCTCGTCGGCGCCGGCGGGCAAGGGCTGCTCGACGAGCTCTATGCCGGCCGCGGCGCAGGCGGCGAGCATGCGCGGCAGGACCGCTTCGCTCCAGCCTTCGTTGGCGTCGACGATGAGGCGCGCCCGGGGTGCTGCCGCGCGGATGGCGGCGATGCGCTCCTCGTCGCCCTGGCGGCCGAGCTTGAGCTTGAGAAGCGGCCGGCCGGACGCCGCGGCCGCCGCGCCGGCCATGGCTTCCGGCGTGTCGAGGCTCAGCGTATAGGCGGTGACGAGGGGCGCGGGCTCGGCAAGGCCGGCGAGCTGCCAGACGGGCCTGCCGGTGCGCTTCGCTTCCAGGTCCCACAGGGCGCAGTCGAGCGCGTTGCGCGCCGCCTTAAGCGCGACATGGCCGGCGATCTCGGCGCGCGACAGTCCGGCCTCGATCGGTGCGCGCGCCGCCTCCAGGGCCGCCATGACCTGCGGCACGGTCTCGTCATAGCGCGGATAGGGCACGCATTCGCCGCGGCCGGCGAGCCCGTCCTCGGCCACGGTGACGACGACGACGTCGGCCTGGGTCTTGGAGCCGCGCGAAATGGTGAAGGAACCGGCGATGGGCCAGCTCTCATGGGCGATGGCGAGGCGGCGCGCCGTCACGCGTGATAACGCTTCTGCAGGAAGTCGACGATGGGGCCGGTGCCGGTGCGGATCGGATCGACGCAGGGCAGGCCATGCTCATGGCCGGTCCGCTCGAGCAGCGCCAGCGCGTCCTTCTCGCCCAGGTTCTCGGTGTTGACGGCGATGCCGCAGCACGCGATCGCAGGGTTGGTCAGGCGCCCCTCGAGGACCGTGCGATCGATGACCTCGGCGATCGAGGGCAGGGGATGCTCGACGCCGCGCATCCGGGTGCGCGTCGGCTCGTGGCAGACGACGAAGGCGTCGGGCTGGGCGCCGTGCAGGAGCCCCAAGGTCACGCCGGCGAAGGAGGGATGGAACAGCGAGCCCTGGCCCTCGATGACGTCCCAGTGATCGGGATCGTTGGCCGGGCTCAGCCATTCGGCGGCGCCGGCGATGAAATCGGCGATGACGGCGTCGATGGCGACGCCGCGTCCGGAGATCAGGACGCCGGTCTGGCCGGTGGCGCGGAAATCGGACTTCATGCCGCGGGCGCGCATCTCCCTGTCGATGGCGAGCGTCGTGTATTTCTTGCCGACCGAGCAGTCGGTGCCGACCGCGAGCAGGCGCAGGCCCGGCCGCTTGACGCCCTTGCCGGTGGCGAAGGTCATGTCGGTGTAGCGCACGTCATGGAGCCTGCGGCCGTTGCGCTCGGCGGCTGCGGCGATCTCGGGTATCGAGCGCAGGCGCTTGTGGAGCCCGGTCGCGACGTCGAGCCCGTGCCCGAGCGCCTCGACGATGCGGCTCACCCAATGATCGGGAAGGACGCCGCCGGCATTGACGACGCCGACGACCATGGTCCTGGCGCCCCTCGCGGCGGCTTCCGCGATGGTGAGGTCGGGGATGCCGCAATCGGCCTTGCAGCCCTCAAGGCGCAGCTGGCCGACGCACCAGTCGGGACGCCAGTCGACGACGCCTTGCGCGGTCTTGGCCGCAAGCTGGTCCTTCACATCTCCCAGGAACAGGAGATAGGGCTTGGCGATATCCATGAATGCTTACCTGTTATTGCGGGCTGATCCGCCCCGAGGCGCGTGCCAGCAGCAGGTAGAGCTTTCCGGATTCCGATGCAAGAGAGGCGTCGACCAGCTGGTCGCCCTGCGGCGTTTCCGCAAAGGTGTCGAGCACCCGCTCGAACAGGCGCATATAGGCGTCGACCCGGCCGCGCACCTGGCGCTCCGCCTTGTAGCGGCGCTCGATGATCCGGGGCAGGCGGGCGCCCCGGTTCTCCAGGAGGTGATGGGTATAGACGTCGTCCTCCCCGGCGGTGAACCGCTTCTCGAGATCGCGCGGCAGCTCGGAATCGATCGCCTCCACGAGGTCGCGCGCGGCGCCGTTGAGCTTGCGCAGGAGCATCTCGGCCTCGCGCGTCAGGCTGCGCGAGAGCTGGAGCCTGGGCCTGGCCTCTCCGCCATTGCCGGGCCTGGCCAGGGCATCGCCCGGACGGCGCGGCTTCGCCTGCGGCTCGTCCTCGATACGGCCGCGCAGCTTCGCTTTCGGCTCGTCGTTGCTCCCTACCGTTTGTTTTTTCTCGGCGCCTGAGGTCCTGGTGGGGGGAGCGTCGGACCCGGCGCCTTCTATTTTCCCGCGCCGGATCCCCTCCCGGACGGCATGTAGATACCCGGACCCGAGAGGTCGAGGCTGCTCGACTGGCGCTTGACCACGTCGGCCAGCGCGTTGAGCGCCGAGATCTGGTCGGCGACCACCTGGCGCATCGCGTCGGCATTGGCGCGCGTCTCGTCCGGCAGGTCGAAGATGGCGCGCTTCAGCTCGTTGCGGGCGGACTCGATGTCCTTGACCACCTGCTGGGCGGTGGCGCGCATGTCGTGGGCGGTCTGCTGGAAGCCCGCCGCCGTATCGGCCATCATCTGATTCATGGAGCCGATGGCGCGCTCATGCTGCTCGCGCATGACGCGGGCGGCGTTGGCGATCTGGGTGTCGGAAGAGGCCTCGAGCTTGCGGATCTCCTTCTCCAGATTGGCGGCGACCTGGGTGGTGTTCTCGGAAATGAACTTGCCCACCTCGGCCGAACGCCGCTCGGCCGAGCTCAGCGATTCCTCGATGAGCGCCATGTAGCTGCGCATCATCCCGTCGACGTCCTGGGCGCGCTTGCTCAGGGCTTCGACCAGGCCGCCGAGCGTGTCCTCGCGGTTGGCCAGCATGTGCTGCATGTCGGTGTTGAACTTGTCGAGCGAGCGCTGGACGACGCCCGACACGTCCTCGAGACGCTCGGAGATGCGGCTGCCCGCGGTCTCGAGCTTGCCGGTCAGCTTCATGCTGATGCCCTCGAGCCGCTCGTCGATGGCCTCCGCCGTGCTCGACAGCTGGTTGGCGAGGAAGGAATTGGCCGTCTCCAGGTGCTTGGCGAACTTGCCGCCGGCCTCCTCGAGCGTCTTCGTCGAGCCGGTGGCGGTGCGCTCGAAGTCGCGGGCGGCGCGGTCGATATGATCGGCGAGAAGGCCGGTCTGCTGCTCGAACTGGCCGGAGATCTGCAGGGTCGTCTGGCCGAGATTCTGGGAGAAGGCGTCCGACGCCTTGCCGAGGTTGGTGATGATACTGGTGCTGGCGGTGTCGAGGGTCTGGGCGAAGGAAAGGCTGGCCCCTTCCATGCGGCCCGACACGTCGGTGGTGATCTTGTCGAGAAGATCGGTCGCGACGTCGAAGCGCTCGCCGAGATCGCGCACCGTGTTGTCGATGCGCGAGAACATGGCATTGCCGGCACGGTCGAGACGGTCGGCGACTTCGGCGGCGGTGAGCTCGAGGCGCTCGGTCATGGTCGTGCGCGTCGAATCGAGCTGCTCGAAGATGCGCATCGAGGTGCCCTCGAGCTGCGTCGTCATCAGGGTCGAGGTCTCGCTCAGCTGGTTGCCGAGACGGCCGGAGGCGCCGTCGAGCTGCGAGAAGAGCTGTGCCGAGGTGCTTTCGAGCGCGCTGGTCAGCCGGTCGGACGTCTCGATGAGCTGCGATCCGAGATCGTCGGAGGTGCGGTTCAGCTGCGAGAAGAGCTGCGCGGCGGTGCTTTCGAGCTGCGAGGTCAGGCGGCCCGAGGTCTCGTCGAGCTGCGAGGTGAGCAGCGTCGAGGTGTCGTGCAGGTCCTTGGCGAGGTCCCCCGCCACCCGTCCGACGCTGGTGGTGACGAGGGTGGCGGTGGTGCTGATCTGGTCGGTGAGGCGGTTCGTCGTCTCCTCGAGCTGGCCGGTGAGCTGGCCGGACGTGCCCTCCAGGCGGCCGAAGAGCTGCTGGGTGGTCTCCTCGAGCTGTGCTGTGAGGTCGCCGGACGAGCGCTCCAGCCTGCCGAAGAGCTGATGGGTGGTCTCCTCGAGCCGGCCGGTCATCTGCGACGAGGCGTTCTCCAGCAGGTTGAAGACGTCGTCGCGGGCGCGGTTGACGTTGAGGATGAAGTCGCCGGACACGCCGGTGAGCTTCTCGGTGACGATGCCGCCGACGCCCTCGATGCTCTGCGACACGGCGAGTCCCGATTCCTGGAGCTGGCGCGTGACGATATCGGAGCTCTCGCGGATGTGGGCGGTGATCGCCGAGCCGGTCGAGGCGACGAGATCGGTGACCGACGAGCCGGTCGTCTGCAGTTCCGTGGTGATGCCGGCCGCGGTGTCGCGCAGGCGCGCATAGACGCCGTTGGTGGTCTCGTCGATCTTGCCGGTGATGGCGGTCGCCGTGGCGCCCATGTGGCCGAAGAGCCGCTCGGCCGCTTCCTCGATGCGGTCCTCCATCTGCTGCGAGCTGTCGCCGATGACGCTCGCCAGCCGGCTGGCCGAGTCGTCGAGCTTCGAGGTGACGAGCGCGGTCTGGTCGCCGAGCACGTTGAAGAAGCGGGTCGTGGTGTCCTCGACCTTGCCGGTGATCTCGCTGCCCGCCACGTTGAGCTGGTTGAGGATGCCCGACGCCGCCTGGTCCATGCTGGCGACGAGCTGCGAGCTGGTCATGTTGATCTGGCCGACGACGCGGCCGGACGTCTCGTCCACGCGGCTCACCAGCTTGTCGCTGGCGGCGGCGATGGTCGAGGCGGCGAGATCGGTCGAGGCGCCGAGGCGCTCGACCAGCGCATGGCTGTTCTCCTCGATGCCGACATGGATGTGCTGCGCCGCCTCGTCGAGCCTGGCGAACAGGCGGCTGGTCGAATCCTCCATGCGCCCGGAGATGTGCAGGCCGGCCTCGTCGACATAGTTCGACAGCCCGGCGCGCACCCGCTCGAAATGCTCGACATAGTTCTTGATGGTGGTCTCGAGGGTCTCGGTCATGCTGATCCGGCCCGATTCCATCAGGCGCGAAGCCTCGTCGAGCTTGCTGAGCAGAGCGCCGGTCGAGTCGTCGACGCGTCCGGCGATCTCGCCGCCCGCCTGGTCGACATAGGTCGACAGATCGATGCGGGCGCGGTCGACCTGGTCGACATAGTTCTTGATGATGCTCTCGAGCCCGTCGGTCATGCCGGCGCGGCTGGTCTCGACCAGCCGGATCAGCTCGGTGCTGGAGGAGCTGATGGCATTGGCGGCTGCCGTCGTCGAGCTGTTCAGCCGCTCGACCAGGACGTTGCTGTTCTCCTCGATGCCGACATGGATGCTCTGCGCGGCATCGTCGAGCTTGGCGAACATACGGCTGGCCGAATCCTCCAGACGGCCGGCGAAGTGGACGCTGGCTTCGTCTACATAGGCCGTGAGCCCGCCGCGCACGCGCTCGAAGTGCTCGACGTAGGTCTTGACGGCCGTTTCGAGATTCTCGCTCATGCTGAGCTGGCCCGATTCCAGCGCGCGCAAGGCCTCGTCGAGCTTGCTGAGCATGGCGCCGGTCGAGGCGTCGACGCGTCCGGCGATCTCGCCGCCCGCCTGGTCGACATAGGTCGAAAGATCGACGCGGGCGCGGTCGACCTGGTCGACATAGTTCTTGATGATGCTCTCGAGCCCGTCGGTCATGCCGGCGCGGCTGGTCTCGACCAGCCGGATCAGCTCGGCGCTGGAGGAGCTGATGGCGTTGGCGGCCGCCGCGGTAGAGGTGTTCAGCCGCTCGACCAGGACGTTGCTGTTCTCCTCGATGCCGACATGGATGGCGCGGGCCGCCTCGTCGAGCTTGGTGAACAGGCGGCCGGTCGAGTCGTCGACGCGGCCGGCGATCTCGCTGCCGGCCTGCTCGACATAGACGGCGAGGCCGGTGCGGGCGCGGTCGACCTGCTCGACATAGGTCTTGATGATGTCCTCGAGCCCGTCGGTCATGCCGGCGCGGCTGGTCTCGACCAGTGTGATGAGCTTGGCGCTCGAATCGGCGATGGCGTCGGCGGCGGAGGAGGTGGAGGCGGC
>JBFWVM010000028.1:0-54238 GCA_050246735.1 Parvibaculaceae bacterium
GGTAACTTTCGAGTGGTTTCGTCTTTCGATCGTACCAGCGGCCAACAAGATTTTTGTCATTCCATCGCATTTGTGTCGGATCAGTCAATTGCAAGCATAGCCGCCCGGAAGGCAAGTAATCCCACGTTCGCCATACTATTTTCCCGGGCTGATAGAGCGTCGGATATCTCTTTGCATCGGCATCATGTTGTTGCTGCCGTCGAAGCTCTTCGGCTGTCGGCTTGTGTGGCTCCTTATCTCTGGTTTCGCGGAGGGTTAGATCGAAGGGCTCGTCGTCAATAGAAATACGAATGCCTGAATCGAGAACGACGTTGTGGCCACGGGCAGCGAGAGCCTTGAACAGCGCATCCAACAGAATGATGGCGCGCTCAATAAGTGGGCGGCTTATCGAAATTGAATAGACAGTCGGATAGAAGCGGCTGATGGCGTTCCAATTCACTAGCCCGATGTCGTCCTCGTGGCTCTTGCGCAGTATGACAGCAAGCTCCTTGGCAATGGGATGGAGAATTGCCGGCTTTTCCTTGGGGACTACTATCGATGCCTTGTTTGCGGTCGCCTGTTGCCGAATGGTCGTCAGGGATGCCGATACTTCTTCCGGCAGTATGGGGGAAACGGAAGGTTCAAGCCTGATCCACTCGTGCTCATCCTGTTTCGCCGGTGGCAGGGCGGGCTGTGACACCTTCTTTCCGTGCGCGATCTTAGCCCAATAGCCAAGGGGCGGCGTCGGGATGTTATGCTTGACGCATGTCTTCCGGAGCGCGACATCAGAAATGCCAAAGCGTTTGGCGGCGTGCGTCAGAGGCTCCTTCCAGACGAGGTCATAAAGTTCTTGGCGGGTCATAAAGATCCTTCCTTGGTGGCGTCATCCGAGTGTGAAGCAAATCGATGGCCAATGTGCGGATTGCAGGTGACATTGCTCTACCGAGCTACACCTCCTCTAGCGGACGCGACCCGTGTCGGATTCGAGTAGTTCCAGCTTGCCTGCAATCGACGCTTCAGTAGCCGCTCTTGACCCAGAATCGTGCTAGAGGAGCGCAAGGAGTGACGAAATTATTTCTGGGTTTTATCCTTGGGTTCGCCAGACCATAAGAGAGTATACGAGGGAAATGGATTGGCGAACCATCCGCTAACGTCTTGTTTTTCTTGAGAAAGCCTTGTCCCTCCGGGCCCACCATTGTCGTCTATTGTATCAATTACTTAGCACCTCTTGCTCGGTTAGCCAGGTCTCAGGTGGCGAACCTCTGCGTAACGTTTTGATTTGTTGACTCAGGGTGGGCTCCTGGCGACCGACCAGAAGCGAGTAAAAAAGACCACGGGCGAGCAGCAGACACCGCCGCGCGCCACCGCAAAAGTGACAGGCAGCTTTCGAAAGTTCGTGAAAGGGTTCGGTTCAGCTTTACGAATTGATAGTCGGAATCGCTTTCGGTCATGTCATCTCGTTCAATTGCACGATTATCAGGCCACTTCAAACCGGTCGTTCTGCGAGAACAGGTCGATTTCAACTGATAGCTTTCTCACCCGTGAAACAGGCACGCGGCGGCGTCCTTCGGATTGCATTTGGATCAATCCAAAGGCCTCTAGCTTCCCAAGCGTTCGAAGGAGATTGGGCTCGGCTCTTTTGGTCATGCGCGCCAGGTCGGCAACCGATTGCGGGCGTTCGTCGCGAATAATTCGAAGCAGGTCGCGATTCTCAGGCGTCAGTAATCGCAAGAGCACTTCCGCCGACTCAAAACTTGCCTTCGCGGCGTCGGCAGGCGCTGGCTTCTCGCCCCGTGCGACGGCCTTCATTTCAGCCCGCAAATCCTTATGGCTCTGAATCTTGTACTTGCTCATGATGTCTTCCTTTCCTTTGTCTCCAGGACGACCAGATCAATTCCTCGCTGTCTGAGCACTCGTTCGACCTCATCAAAAAAATCGTCGATCAGCTTCTCGGCACTCACGAACCGATAGGGCCGACCAGGATCGTTTTCCGTCCGATGCCAATGATCCGTCTCGACCTGCCTCTTCTTGTACCGTCCGCCGACCGGCGCGACGACATGTGCGTTGTCGAACCCGATCAATCGCGTGCCTTCCGGCCCGTGCAAAGTGAAAGAATAGCGTAGGCCGTGGGGGCGCTCGTCCGTCGGATCAATCCGCTTGATTTCGAACTTCAAAAAATACCCATCTTGGTAATGATGTTCGCGGCCATCGAAGGCCAACAGGTACTCCAGCGTATGGTCCGTTTCCGTTTTATTCACATCATATCCTAACATGATATGGTGTAGAAGTCGAGAGTTTCAAGCTCTTTCCAAATACCCGTTAAATTAGGGAGCCAGTATGCGATCGACCGTGGCCCTAAGACCCGAAAAGACTAGCGCCAGGGGTATCCATATCGGCCGGTAGGGCGGTCACACGGGCGCTCTGCACCAGGGTGACAGTATATCCTACCTCCGCCTTTCGCGCACTGTATCGGACACGTCGGCCGTAAGTTCGGTTCGATGCGTTCGAGGTTCTCTTGCATGAGATTCGCAGCTAGAGGGACGCAAGGTGCGACGAAATCATTTCTGGGTTTTATCCTTGGGGTCGCCAGACCATGAGAGGGTATACGAGGGAAATGGATTGGCGAACCATCCGCTAACGGTGATAAGCCTCACGACTCGATCCATACTCTGTGCAGCCAAGGGAACCTGCGAGGCCTCACGCGAGTAACCATTTCGGAGAGTTGCCGGCAACCCGTCGACACGCGCGTATCAAAACAGTAGCTTCGCCCCAAGCTCCTCGGGCTCAAGATTTACCAGTACATCGACGTCCGGAATTGCTCTTTGAAGAGCAAGCATGTGATGCCTCTCGCAGAGGATTCCTTCCGAACGCCTGCTCAATATACTCCGCCAGTTCCACTGCTGCCGCTTTTTCGGTCTTTGTCACCTTGCCATCGACGGTCAGAATAATTTCGATCATCTCCCAGAGGCCCTCAGCATCCGCCTGCGGCCGTTCAGCGAGGCGAAGGATCGCGGCTTCGACAGCCTCTCTGTCTGGCGCTTGCATTTTGCACCAGCGACGCATTTCCACCATTTCTTCGTCGTCCATTGACATACCCAGATCTTGCGCCCGGAGTTCGGCATATCGGCTTAGGATGCTGTGCTCAAAGCGACCAAGCTTGTCGTCGGCCTTGGCTGCATAGATCAGTACGATCAGCTCATCGGATATCGACTCGATTAGTCGCCGGGGCCTGGTGCTGACGATTGACAGGTCAGCCGGCGCGACGAGAAAAAAGCCGATATCGATGTACCCGAGCCGGCCCTCATAGAGGCTGTAGAATTCCGCAGCGAGCGGCGCGTTGGGAAACCTTTCGGCAACGCGGCCGGATGTGTCGGCATCCACGTAGCCGACATGCAGCCTGATGGGCACATGCCGACCCAGGAACATACTTCGGCGATTACTCCACCCGATGATCTTCACTGCATGCGGATCATGTGGATTACTGGGTTCTCGCTCGGTCAAGAGGCCGAAAGGTTCACACCGCTCATGCGCCTGGAAGGTGGCCTTCGCAAATTCGACTGCATTCGCCTTTCGATACTGAATACCGACAACATTCTGTAACTCAGAGACACGGCGCCATTTGCCTTCCGGCATTGTTGCGCCACCCTTCACTTTTCGGAAGTTCGCCATCACTGTCCCTATAGTTGACCTAACGCTGTACCCGTTGCAGTATCGACGCCAGAGGGAACGCCCGAAGAGCCGGGCAGTAGGATAGGATCGCACAGGAAGTTTACGTCGAAAGGGCGCAAACGCGGTTTGGGCTGGATATTTTTTATTGGCTGGAATGTACTTATGGTCTTCTGGTTTATCGCTGCCAAGCACGGGCTAGTCGTGCAAGGCGCTGTGGTTACAGGCCTCCACGCGCTTCTTACTCGTGGCAGCAAAGACAGCTATTCCGCGACGCCAGTAACTGCCAAGAACCGGTGAAGACGAGCGCCCTCAGATCGAAGTGCCTGCCACCGTCGAAATCGACACGCCGCGTCGCGGAAGGAAAACCGTGCGCGCCGACTGTAGGGCAATCATTTACGACGCGCTTATCGAAAGTGAGAGAGCGATGTCGTTGATGCCCGAGCCGATACTTGCTCGAGAGGATTTCTTTACGAGTGATTTTATGCAGCTCACGGGAGAAGAGCAGGCTGTTGCACTGTCGGAAAGCTGCCGCAGACTAGAACGCTACAATGAAAAGCTTAAGGGGAGCTTGATCTTCGCTACCATGTGGGCTGTCGCGGTTACAATTGGCTTCGTAGTTGTTTGTCTCAAATGATGCCTCTTAGCCGCTTGGCGCTGTACGCGCGGTCGGAAATGCGATGGAGTCGATTGCCAGGCGATCGCGCTTGAGCGTCGTTTCGGTCTCGGTGCCCCCACAAGGGTATCCCAGGCTTCCTGGGTGAGATTCCGGCGAGTCTTCCTGATAATCTCATGCAGGTTCTCGAATTCATTCGTGCCGGCACCGCCGCCTGTCTTGGGACTTTCTCCGTCGCTCATGTTGTCTCCCGATTCCGGCCCTCGGTATGAACAGCGCATCCAATAGGATGATGGCGCGATCAATAAGCGGGCGGCTTATCGAAATTGAATAGACAGTCGGATAGTAGCGGCTGATGGCGTTCCAATTCACCAGCCCGATGTCGTCTTGGCGGTTCCTGCGCAGTGTGGTCGCCAGTTCCTTGGCAATGGGATTTGGCAATGGGATGGAGAATCTCCGGCTTTTCCTTGGGGACTACGATCGATGCTTTGTTTGTGGTCGCCTGTTGCCGAACGGTCGTCAGGGATGCCGATACATCTTCCGGCAGTACGGAGGTAACGGAAGGTTCAAGCCTGATCCACTCGTGTTCATCCTGTTTCGCCTGTGGCAGGGCTGGCTGTACCCCCTTCTTTCCGTGCGCGACCTTAGCCCAATAGCCAAGGGGCGGCGTCGGGATGTTGTGCTTGACGCATGTCTTCCGGAGCGCGACATCAGAAATGCCAAAGCGTTTGGCGGCGTGCGTCAGAGGCTCCTTCCAGACGAGGTCATAAAGTTCTTGGCGGGTCATAAAGGTTCTTCCTTGGTGGCGTCAGCTGGCAAGCACAAGAGTGAAGCCAATCAATGGCCAATGCGCGGATTGCGCGTAACATTGCTCTGGCGAGCCCTACCCCTCTAGGGGACGCGACCTCGTATCGGACTCGATAGTTCCAGCATGTCTACAATCGACGCTTCATTAGCCGTCTTGACGCGGAACCGTGCTAGTACCTCTGCACAGAGGATTTGACGAGTTGGATGGGTTGTAACCTGGGTATGCTATCGGGTTCGACGAGCAGCTCAATGCTGCGCGCGAGGCCCGGTTGCCTGCGGATCAATCCAGCGCGCTCGAGGTTGAGCACCATCTGATGGACGGACGGCGAGGTGACGCCGAAGAAGCGCTGCATGTCGCGTTCGGCCGGCGGGCGTCCATTGAGCAGACCGTAGGTCCAGATGAAGGCGAGATACTGGCCCTGCTTTTCGGTGAAGCGGGGTTGGGCTGGCGATTGTCGGTCAAGTAATTGATTCATTTTTCGATTCTTCCGGAACCTCGGCAATCGAAGGAGGCCTTCCGGATGAATGTACGCTATCGCGTCGATCTCGACCAACCCGAACGCAACGAACTCACAGCGATGCTGCGCAGCGGCAAGCATCCGGCACGCAAGCTCAAGCGGGCCCAGATCCTGCTCGCTGCCGATGCCGGCCAGAGCGACGAGACCATTGCGACGACGGTGGTGGTCGGCGGCTCAACGGTTTACCGCACCAAGCGCCGCTTCGTGGAGATGGGCCTGGAGGCAGCCCTCAGCGAAGAGCCGCGTCCTGGGGCGGAGCGCAAGCTGACCGGCAAGGAGGAAGCCTTGCTGGTGGCCACCGCCTGTTCCAGTCCGCCGCCGGGCCGGGCCCGCTGGACACTGGAGCTTTTGGCCGACGAGTTCGTCAAGCTGACCGAGCATGAGCATCTGTCGCGCGAGACGGTGCGCCGGCGCCTGACCGAGAACGGTCTCAAGCCGTGGCGCAAGGACATGTGGTGCATCCCCAAGGTCGATGCGGAGTATGTCGCGCGCATGGAGGATGTTCTCGACCTCTATGCCGAAGTACCCGATCCGAAGCGCCCGGTGGTGTGCTTCGACGAGAGCCCGACCCAGCTCATCGGCGAAGTGCGCCAGCCGATCCCGGCCGCGCCGGGAAGGCTTGAGCGTTACGACTGCGAGTACAAGCGCAACGGCACCGCCAACCTGTTCGTCTTTCTCGATGCGCACCGCTCCTGGCGCCGGGTCAAGGTCACCGAATGGCGCGCGGCGCAGGACTTTGCCCACTGCATGCGCGATCTTGCCGATCTCAATTACCCCGATGCCGAGCGTATCCGTGTCGTCCTCGACAATCTCTCGACCCATTCGCCCGCCGCGCTCTACCAGGCCCTGCCGGCCTCAGAGGCACGGCGCGTCCTCAGGCGGCTGGAGTTCCACTACACCCCCAGACATGCCAGCTGGCTCAACATGGTCGAGATCGAAATCGGCGTCCTGCGCAGCCAGTGCCTCGACCGCCGCATCGAAAGTCACGCCAGCCTCGTCGCCGAGGTCGCCGCCTGGGAACGCCAGAGAAATAAAACCGGCGCCCGCATCAACTGGATGTTCTCAACCGAACAGGCCCGCCTCAAATTGGCCAAAGCCTACCCAAAGCCGATGGCCAATGAGTCATAATCTCTGTGCAGAGCCACTAGAGGAGTTCAGGGTGTGACGAAATCATTTCTGGGTTTTACCCTTGGGTTCGCCAGACCATACGAGGGTGTACGAAGGAAATGGATTGGCGAACCATCCGCTAACGTCTGTTTTTATTGAGATAATCCCGTCCCTCCGGGCCCACCAATGTCATTGTTTATCAATGGTTTATAGGGATGGTTCGCGACGGAGGGTTTTGGGTTTGTCCATAGGGGTCGCCAAGGAGCGGCTCCCGTGGGTGGATTGAGCTGTTTCGCCGAGCCGGAATATAGAACAATACAGGAACAACAACAATCTACGATCAAAAGGGGGCGTCAACTTGCTTCCCACGCCGTTTCGATTATATTTTAATCACTCTGATAGCAGGTGATACGATGGCTACCGACACGAAGGTTTTGACTGCCCACGTTCCGATCGCACTGGCAGAGAAGGTCGAAGCGATGGCTTCACGGCTCGAACGCTCGCGCGGCTGGGTGATGAAGCAGGCGCTCGCCGCATGGGTCGATCAGGAGGAGGAGCGTCACCGCATGACGCTCGAAGCCCTGGAGGACGTGGACGCCGGACGTGTGATCGACCATCAGGCCTTGCAGGCTTGGGCGGACAGCCTCGGCACCGACAAGCCGCTGCCGCCGCCCTCGGCATGAGGATCAAGTGGACCGGCAAGGCGTCCTCTGATCTCGCGCGTCTGCATGAGCATCTGCGCCCTGTCGGCCCCGACGCGGCGGCGCGGGTCGTGCAGCAGCTCGCACGCGCACCGGATCGGCTGCCCGACTATCCCCGCATCGGCGAGAAGCTGGAAGCCTACGAGCCGCGCGAGGTCCGGCGGATCATCGTTGGCAATTACGAGTTGCGCTACGAGATCGCGGACGCAACGATCTTCATTCTGCGCCTCTGGCACACCCGCGAACACCGCAGCTTCGAGTCGGACGATTGAGCATGGGGCCGACCGCAGGGGACGTAGCTCAACTAGACGCCGAGATAGCGTTGCAGCAATTCCGGCTGGCGCTTCAGTTCCGCCGCCGGGCCTTCATGCGCGATATGGCCGTTGTTGATGATGTAGACCCGGCCGGCGAGCGCGAGCGTCGCGGCGAGGTTCTGCTCCACCAGCACGATCGTCTGCCCGGCCTTCGCCAGGTCGCGGCAGGCACGCACCAGGTCGTGCACGATGACGGGGGCGAGCCCTTCGAAGGGCTCGTCGAGCAGTATGATCTTCGGATCGCGCACCAGGGCGCGGGCGATCGCCAGCATCTGCTGCTCGCCGCCGGAAAGGTCGGTGCCGCGGCTGGTGCGGCGCTCCTTCAGCCGCGGGAACATGGCGTAGATGCGCTCCAGCGGCCATCTGTTCCGGGCGGTCAATCCGGCCAGGATGATGTTTTCCTCCACGTTCAGGCTGCCGAAGATGCGGCGGTTCTCGTGCACCAGCTGCATGCCGCGCCTGGCGATGCTGTGCGCCTTCCTGCCGGCAAGCTCCTCGCCGTCGAGCCTGACGTTGCCCGTGCGCGGCGTCACCACGCCCATGAGGCTTTTCAGCGTGGTGCTTTTGCCGGCGCCGTTGCGGCCGAGCAGCGCCACCACCTCGTTCTTCTCGACCTTGAGAGAAACGTCGAACAGGATGTGGCTGTCGCCGTAGTAGCTGTTCAGTCCGCTGACCTCGAGCAGGCTCATGCCATCTCTCCATGCACGCCGCCGAGATAGGCCTCCTGCACCTTCGCGTTGGTCTTGATCTCGCCCGGCGTGCCTTCGACCAGAACCTTGCCTTCCTGCAGCACGGTCACCTTCCCGACCAGCTCGAACAGCGCATCCATGTCGTGGTCGATGATGATCATGGTGCGGCCGCGCGCGATCGCCTTGAGCAGCGCCACGGTTTCGACGCGCTCGCGCGGGCTCATGCCGGAGAGCGGCTCGTCGAGCAGAAGCAGGGCGGGGGACGTGGCCAGCGCCAGCCCGATCTCCAGCCGGCGCTTTTCGCCATAGGCGAGCTCCGAAACCGGCGTGTCCAGCCGCGCGGTCAGGTTGACGAGTGCTGCCGTGCGCTCGACCTGCTCGTCGAGACCGGGAACGCCGTGGAGGCTCTTGAACAGATCGAGCCTGAACTTGCCGCGGGTCTCGCCGAGCGCGGCGATCGTCAGGTTGCGCCGCACGGTCAGCCGGTCGAACAGCTGGTTGATCTGATAGCTCTTGGTCAGGCCGAGCTGGCACACGTCGGTGACGCTCCTGCCGGTGATGTCGCGGCCCTCGAACATGATCGTGCCGGAGGTCGGCGCGACCTCGCAGGTCAGCATCTTGAAGAAGGTGCTCTTGCCCGCGCCGTTCGGCCCGATGATGCCGCGCATCTCGCCGTGTTCGACGGAAAAGTCGATATCGCTGTTTGCAGCGAGGCCGCCATAGCGCTTGGTGAGTCCGCTCGCCTGCAGGATCGGTCCCGACGCCGGGCGATCGCCGCGCCGGCGCGCCGGCATCGGCTCCACGGCGGCCGGGTCGAATGCCGCAACCGCGACGTCCGCCGGATCGGCCGGCCCTTCCGTCTTCTTCCCGTTCGCAGCCAGCCTGCGCAGATCGATGATGGCGCCGACGATGCCGCGCCGCAGGAACACGACCAGGAGCACGAAGACGATGCCGAGCACCAGCTTCCACGTCGCCCCCAGATGCAGCGTGTTCTGGAAGAAGTCGCTGAGATAGAGCCACACCGTCGCGCCCACCAGCGGTCCGAACAGCGTGCCGGCGCCGCCGATCGCGGTCTGCATGACGAGCTGGCCGGAAGTGTCGAACATGAAGGCGTCCGGCGGCATGAAGCCCTGCATGGTGCCGAGCAGGCCGCCGGCAAAACCGGCATAGATCGCCGCCACGACGAAGGCGGTCAGCTTGTAGCCGTGAATGTTGTGGCCGAGCGCCGCGGCGCGCAGCGGGTTGTCGCGGATGGCCGAAAGGATCGCGCCGACCGGCGAGCGCACGATCCGCAGCGCGACGACGATGCCGACGAAATACCAGAACGCCAGGAAGGTATACATCGTCCAGTCGGTGTCGAATTTGAGCACCGTGAAGCCGAGATCGAACTCCGGCGTCGGCACGCCGGGCAGGCCGTTCTCGCCGCCGGTATAGGCCGACAGCGGATTGAACTCGACGAAGAAGAAGACCTCGGCGATCGCCACCGTGATCATGGCGAAGTAGATGCCGGTGCGCCGAAGCGCGATCAGGCCGATGACGTAGCCGACGACGCCGGCCACGACCGCGCCGAGCATGATGGCGATCATGACGTGGTCGAAGCCGGCCTCGGTAAGCAGATAGGCCGCGAACATGCCGCCGGTGCCGTAGAAGGCGGACTGGCCGAACGACAGCAGCCCGGTGTAGCCGAACAGGAGGTCGAAGCCGAGGCCGAACAGCCCCCAGATCAGGATGCGATTGATGGTGCTCGGCGAGAAGCCGAGATGGGGCAGCACGAACGGGGCCAGGACCAGCGCCAGGGCGGTGATCAGCTCGACCAGGTAGGGGTGCTTGATCTGCATGACGGACGGGCCTATTCGCGGCCGGCCTGGCCGAGCAGCCCGCGCGGACGCAGCACCAGCACCAGCGTCATCGCCACGAACAGCATGATGTAGGAATAGCCCGGGTTGAACATCGAGGTGATCGATATGATCTCGCCGGCGATGAGGCCGCCGATGACGGCGCCGGGAAAGGAGCCGACGCCGCCGATGACGACGACCACGAAGGTCTGCACCAGGATCGCCTCGCCGACGTCGGGGGCGATCGACACCACCGGCGCGTTGACGATGCCGGCGAAGCCCGCAGCCATGGCGCCGATGCCGAACACCAGCATGAAGATCTTGTAGACGTCGATGCCGAGCGAATCGACCATCACCGAATCCTCGATGCCGGCGCGAACGATCATGCCGATGCGCGTGCGGTAGAGGACGAAATAGAGGACCAGCAGCGCCACGGCGACGATGCCGAGCAGCGCCAGCCGGTAGGTCGGATAGATCATGAAGCCGAGGTTGGTGATGCCGACCAGCGGCTCCGGCGGCGGCACGGTCTGCGACAGGCTGCCGAAGAAAAAGCGCACCGTCTCGACAAAGACGATACCGAGGCCGAAGGTGACGAGAAGCTGGTCCTCATGCGGCCGCGTGTAGAAATGGCGAATGATCAGCCGCTCCATCACCACGCCGACGAGCATCACGAACAGCGAGCCGGCGGCGACCGCGGCGAGGTAGGATCCGGTATAGCTGTACGTGACCCACCCGGCATAGCCGCCGAGCATGAACATCGCTCCATGCGCCAGGTTCAGCACGCCGAGCGTGCCGTAGATGATCGTCAGGCCCGATGAGATCAGCGCCAGCAGCGCGCCGAGCACCAGCCCGTTGAAGCATTGCGAAATGAAGTTGGCCCAGTTGATCACGCCGCCGCCCCCGTTGAGGTTGAGGTAAACCTGCGTTGCCCGTCATCGCCATCATGGCAGCGAATCGGCGATCTTTCGACAGCCGGTCGCCATCGGTGGGTTTCGGGCATGACCTGCCTCGCAGCGTCTTGTCGGGCACAGGGAAAGCCTTCTCCGCCCGTGGGGCGGAAAAGGCTCGCATTGCAGATCAGGTGTAATCGCCGAGCTGGCAGCCGAACGCGTCCGGCTTCTGCATCAGGCCTTCGCCGGGGACCACTTCGAGAACCTCCCAGAAATCCTCGTCGTTCTTCATGTCCTTCTTGGCCTTGCCGCGGACGATGACGACGGGACGGATGCACTGATGGTCCTCGGGCCGATAGTGGACGTCGCCGAGAAGGGAGGGAATGGTCTCGCCCTTCTCGTACTGCTTGATGACATCCGGCGGATAGAAGCTGCCCGCTTCCGAAACCATGCGCGCCCAGTGGGCGAAGCTGACATAGCTGTTTTCGGCGCCCCATTCCGGCCGGTAGCCATACTTGGCCTGGAAAGCCTCGACGAACTCCTTGGCCAGCGGGTACTGGTCCTCCTGCGTCCACCAGAAGTCGGTCGCCGCGAAGACGCCCTCGGTGATATCGGGTCCCACTTCCTTGGCGAGGAACGGGATCTGATAGGGGATGACGAGCGTCATCTTGGGCAGAAGGCCGAACTGCTTCGCCTGCTGCGACGAGAGGACCGCGTCGCGGCCCCAGTTGACGTTGATGAGGAACTCGGCGCCGGAATTGGCGATGTTGGTGAGATACTGGCTGAAGTCCTGCGTGCCGAGCGGCGACACCTGGTTGGTGACCATCTCCCAGCCGCCATTGGCGGTCAGGAAGTCGTTGACCGACTTGGTCACCGTGTGGCCGTAGGTGTAGTCCGGCGTCATGAACGCCGCCTTCCTGCCTTTGCCGAACTGCTTGAGCAGCACCGGACCGATCGCGGCCGCGGCGGTCTGGCCGAAGAAATTCTGGCGGAAGCCGTAGCGCACGCAATCCTTGCCGGTGGTGTCGTTCGAGCCGGAGATGCCGGCGAGATAGAGCACCTTCTCGCGCTGCGCGAACTTGTTCAGCGCCACCGCGACCGCCGAAGAGGTCGAGCCGGTCATCAGGATGATCTTGTTCTGATTGATGAAATTCTGCTGCTCCTGCACGGCCTGGTTCGGCTTGGCGGCGCTGTCGGCAGAGAGCAGCTTGACCTTCTTGCCGAGCAGGCCGTTGTCGACCTTCGGCGCGATCTTCTTCATCAGTTCGTGGCTGGTGTTGATATGCTCGACGGCGAGCTCCCACCCCTTGAGCTCGTCGGCGCCCTGCGCCGCATAGGTGCCCGTCAGCGGCACGGCGGCGGCGACGTTGACGGTGTCGCCTTCCGAGCCGGCCGGCCAGGTGCCGATCGCCGGCTTGTCGTCGGCCGCGAAGGCGGCAAGACTGAAAGAGGGCAGAATGGCACTGCCCAGCAGTCCGGCGCCGGCGTGCAGCACGGTACGGCGGGACAGGTTGGCAGTCTTGTTATCGTCGAGCGACATCCGTCGTTCCTCCTTGACCTTGGAGCCTTCTCATAGCTCTCGTTGTTGTTCCAGAGTTCGAAACCAGCTTTTTCAAGCAAAAACAGTGAAAAACACGCCTGCTTGCATGGGCATTCGCCGCAGCGGGGGTGAACTAGTCAATGCAACTTTCGTTTGATGATTTCATTCATTAATCTGGATTAATAAGTGTGCGAAGATTTCGGCGCTGATCATGAATCCCAGGACCCTGGCATGCCCCTCACCGGCCACCCGATCGTGACCCGACTGACACGTGCAATGAAGCTGACACCGGCCGACCTCAAGGGTTTCGAGGCAATCTTCGAGCGCGACCTTTCCTTCCGCAAGCGGCAGGAGCTCATTGTTCCCGGCTCGGAGTTCCGAAACCTGTGCTTTGTCAAAGACGGCTACGCCATCCGCTACAGGCTGCTTCGAAGCGGCAAGCGGCAAATCCTCAAGCTCATCATGCCCGGCGACGTCATTGGATTCCCAGTCAGCTTTTTCGATCGAGCGAGCTGCGCGGTCGTTGCCGTAAGCGAACTGACCTATGCCGTCTGCCCGTTCGATTCCTATGTCCGTCTCTGCTACGAGCAGCCCCAATTCGGTCTGGTCCTGAGCTGGCTCGCCGCCCAGGAAGCGGCGACTTATGCCGAACACATCGTCAATCTGGGGCGCCGCACACCGATCGAAAGGCTGGCGCACCTTCTGCTCGAGATTCACTCGCGCCTCCTGGAGGTCGGGCGGGCGGACGAGGTGAGTTTCAGACTGCCATTTTCGCAGGAAATCATGGCGGACGCGCTCGGCTTGAGCGTGCCCCATCTCAATCGCGTCCTTCAGCAGCTGCGCGCCGAACGGCTCATCACCAGCACCTCGCGCATGATCGATCTCACCGACCCGGCCGGGCTGCGAAGATTGGCTCAGTACGAGCCGACGGCCCCGACTCCAATCCCCGTATTGAAGCACCCGCAATGACGGCCGTCCCGGCCTATCCCGATCCGCGCATGCCCCTGTCGGCGAGCACCCGGCGCTCGACAAGCACGACGGTCTGGTAAAGGGCGACCGACAGCACGACGGAGAGCGCCGCCACCGTCCAGATCATGCCGTAGTCGAGATAGCCGCGCGACTGGTTGAGGAGGTTGCCGAGCCCCTTGCCGGTGGCCAGCCACTCGGCGATCATCACGCCGAGAAGTGCGCGGGGCACCGTCAGCCGCGCCGCGGCGAAGAGATAGGGCAGGGCGGAGGGAATGCCGACCAGCCTGAGCTCTGTCCACACGCCGGCGCCGTAGGCCTTCGGCAGGTCGAGCGCCGCGCGCGGCGTCATCCTCATGCCCTGGGCGAGAGTGATGAAGGCGGGGAAGAACGTCACCGAAATGGTGATGACGAGCGTCACCAGCCAGCCGCGTCCGAGCAGCAGCACGAAGAGCGGGATGGTGGCGATCAGCGGCATGGTCTGCGAGAACAGGGCCACGGGCATCAGCGCGCCGGTGAAGTCGGGGAGAACCCGGCTCGATACCGCGAGCGCGAAGGCCGCGGCCAGCCCGGCGCACATGCCGATGACGGTGATGGGCAGCGTCTGGGCCATCGCCGCCACGAGACGGGCTTGCGCCTGCGGCGAGACGGACGAGAAGAACAGATAGTCGATCACGCCCCAGGGCGTCTTGCCGATCATCTCAGGCACGCCGAGTCCCCTGATGAAGGCCCACCACAGAACGAGCGGCAGCGCGACCGAGCCCAGCGATATGGCGAGGCTCGCCCACCGGTCGCCGGTCCTTTCCACGACCGGCGGCAGCGACGTCGTCATCGTCACCGCCCGCGATGCGCCGGTGACGCGCGCCGCGACAAGGCCGAAGACGAGGTAGGCGATGCCGGCTATGGCCGTGGCGACGAGGCCGATGCCCCACAGACGCGGCGGATCGGCGCGGCCGAGAGAGCCGAGCAGATAGGTCCCGAGGCCGAAGCGCCCGCCGCCGCCGAATTCCGCGAGGATCGCGCCCAGGACGGCGTTCGGAGCCGCCACCTGCAGGCCGGCCAGGATGACCGGCAGCGCGCTGCGCAGCTGGACGAGACGCATCACGTCCCATTTGCCGCCGCCATAGGCGCGCACCAGATCGGCGCTGCGCATGTCGATCTGCGTCAGGCCGACGACCGTCGCCGTCATGGTCACGAAATAGCAGCCGATCGCGGCGAGCGTCACGCGCGGCGCGATGCCCGTCATGCTGAGCGCCAGGATCGGCGCGATGGCGATGGTGGGGACCGCGAAGATCGTCACGTTGAAGCCGCGGAAAAGCCGCATCGCCAGAGGCGAAACGACGAACAGGACGCCCGCCGCGACGGCGATGGCGTTGCCGATCACGAAGCCGAGGCCGGACGAGGCCAGCGTGGACCATACATGCGGCGGGTAGTCGGCGCGGTCCTCCCAGAAGCGCGCGGCGATGGCGGTGAGCGAGGGCAGCGCGCCTCCGGCCACCAGCTGGAAGCGCCCGGCGAGCTCCCAGAGAACCAGGAGAAAGACGATGTTGCGGACCGGCGCGAACCACGGCGCCCGGGTGATGGGCCTGGACGAGGAGGGGGCTTGGTCAGCCGCCATGGAGCACATCGGCGATCTCGTCGCACAGCCTGTGGAAGGCCGGGTCGGAAAACAGTTCCGGACTGCGGGGACGCGCGAACGGGACGTCGATCGTCGCCGCCACACGGCCCGGGCTGTTGTGCATCACCGCGACCCGGTCGGCCAGGAACGCCGCCTCGTCGATGCCGTGCGTGACCAGGAGCGCTGTACAGCGCGTCTCGGTCCAGATGCGCTGCAGCTCGATGTTCATCTGCCGCCGAAGGATCTGGTCCAGCGCGCCGAAGGGCTCGTCGAGAAACAGCACGCCGGGCTCGGTGACCAGCGAGCGCGCGATCGCCACGCGCTGGCGCATGCCGCCGGAGAGCTCGCCCGGCAGCGATTTCTCGAAGCCCTTGAGACCCACCAGCTCGATCAGCCCGGCGATCTTGGCCGAATAGGCGCGCCGGTCGCGCTTGAGGACGTCGAGCGGCAGGGAGATGTTCTGCTCGACATTGCGCCAGGGCAGCAATGCCGCATCCTGGAAGGCGACGCCGGTCAGCCCGCCGGCGGTCGCCTCTGCGGACGTCCGGCCGCCGACCTCGATCTTTCCCTTGTCGGCATGGTCGAGCCCGAGCGCCAGCCGCAGGATGGTCGACTTGCCGCAGCCGGAGGGACCCAGGAGGGCGGTGAACGAGCCGGCCTCGCAGATCAGCGAGACGTCGCGCAGGGCTTCGACGGACTTGCCCCGGGCGACGAAGGTCTTCGATACATCGCTGAGCCGGATCCCGCCCGCTCCGGCCATCAGACGTCCTGGAGGAGGGTGGTGTCGAACATGTCGCGCGTGCCCTTGATGCCCGCCTGGCCGAGCGCATCGAGCGTCTTGGCGATCCCTTCCTCGCTCATCGAGAACACGCCGCCGGCGGCTTCGATCAGGGGTTTCTGCGCATTGTTGAAATAGAGCTCGTTGTCGATCGTGCGGCCCGTTCCCTTGAACCAGCTCTCGGCGAATTTCGGCGGGTAGGCGTTGGGATCCTTGAGGTTCTCGTCCCAGCCCTTGCGGCTGGCGCGAAGCCAGGAGACGAGCTCCTTGCGCTTGGCGGCGAGCACATCCTCGGTCACGACCACGGTGTCCTGGAAGATCGTATAGCCGTAGTCGTAAAGCAGGAAGGAATAGGCGTCGACGCCGCCGGCCTGCTTGATCGTGTAGGGCACGTTGGTGGTGAAATCGAGCGATGCATCGATCTCGCCCTTGATCAGCGGCGTCGGATCATAGGCATAGGGCACGATGTTGACCTTGTCGCGGTCGACGCCGTTGATCTTCAGCATCACCTCGACCGAGATCACGTTGACGGGAGGCACGGCCAAGGTCTTGCCCTCGAGCTCCTTCGGGCTCTTGACCGGCTTCGTGGCCAGCGAGATGATCCCGTGCGGGTTCTTCTGATATTGCGTGCCGATGATCTTGAACTTGGCGCCCTGATCGAAGATCGCCTTGATCGTGGTGTCGGGCGTCGTCAGCGCCAGGTCGGCCTTGCCGGCGACGATCGAGCTCTCCGGGATGACATCCGGTCCGCCGGACAGATAGGTCAGGTCCAGGCCTTCGTCCTTGTAGTAGCCATTGTCGATGGCGGTGAAATAGCCGGCGAATTCCGCGTCGTTGATCCATGCCGCCTGCATGGTGAGCGGGTCCGCGGCGCGGGCGAAGCGGGACATGGCCGGCGCTGCGGCCCCCGCGGCCATGACGGCCATGAAACGACGGCGATCCATTGTCATGCGCATGCTGTTCCTCCCCTTTCTGGCTTATCGGCCTCTATGCGAGGCCTCTCATTCTCTGCAGTTCCCGGATGGGCGGGGTCGCGGCGATCTGCTCGGGCTCGAGCAGGTCCCATTTGACTCCGTGCGGGCGCCTGCCGCGCTTCTCGACCGAGATCAGCCGGGTCGGCGTCGCGATGTAGTCCACCAGTATGTCGGTCTCGCTCGGCACCAGCTTGTCTTCGACGACCTGGACATCGTGCACGACCGCGACCACCGGCGTTTTCTCGTCGACCATGCCGACATCGGTGAACATGCCCCATTCCAGGTCAAAGAAGCCGTGACCCTTGCCGAACCTGACACCGTCGAGCGACACCGCGGAAGCGCCGGTGACCATCAGATCGAACCTGCCCCGGCGCGCGGCGTCCGCGAGCGTCACGGGCTTGCCGAAATGCTCCATGCCGTCGAGCCAGGCGGCGTAAAGCTCGGCCCCTTTCGGCACCATGCCGGGCTCGATCATCAGGAAGCCGCGATAGATCCCGTAGGTCGACATCACGAAAGGCACCCCGCGCTCGATCAGGCGCCGGCGCAGATCGACCAGGCAATTGTCCGGCGTGATGAACGCGTATTCCGTGGTCCGGCAGGCGTCCATCGCCGCGAGCCGGTCGGTCGCCTTCTCCGATCCTTCGAAATCGGGGATAATCTCGCCGAAATTCAGATGAAACCGGGTGTCCGGCTTGGCCACGTCGGCGAGTTTCGTCCATATTCTCTGCCGGATTATCTTTGATGTGGACACGCGCGCCTCCGCGTTTCATAGTTTCATTATAATGAAACAACGGTTTCATCATTGCAAGCCTTTTCTGCCGCAGAGTGAGGTGCCTTGGCTTCCCGACTGACCCTGCGCATCCAGGAGCGCTTCTCAGGCCTGACCCAGGGCGAGCAGAAGCTGGGCAGGCTTATCCTGGAGGGCCAGGACGACATGCTGGCCCTGTCGGCGACCGAGCTGGCGGAGATGGCGGGCGTGTCGAAGGCGACGGCGGCGCGGTTCTTCCGTTCGCTGGGCTATTCGGACTTCAGCGAGGTGCGGGCCCAGGCGCGGGAAGAGCGCAACCGGACGCAGCCCTATCATTTCGCCCGCTCGCCGGAGGATCGCGGAACGCTTGGTCCCATCGCGGCTCACCTCGAGCTCGAGCTGGCCAACCTGACACGCACCTTCGAGGAGATGAACTCGGCCAGGCTGTCGGCGGCCGCCAGGCTCATCGCCGAAGCGCCTCAGGTCTGGGTTCTCGGCGTCGGAATGGAGGAGGGGCTCGCCCGCCATGCGCGGCTGCTGCTGTCCCGGCTGCGCCACGGCGTCATGCTGCTGAACAATGGCAGCGGCAGCTGGGCCGAGGCACTGGCCATGGCCGGACCGCGCGACGTGCTGATACTCCTGACGCTCGATCCGCGTCCGCGGATATTGCGGCCGGTCCTCGCCTATCTGCATACGACCCGCGTGAACATCATCACCGCGACGGACCAGACCTATGTGAGCCGCGCCGAGCGGTTCTCGCAGGTCGTGCTGCCCTGCCATGTGACCAGCCTCGGCCTCGGCCCGTCACATACGAGCATGGCCAGCGTGATGCGCCTTTTGGGCGTGGCCTATGCCGAGCATGTCGGAGACGCCGCGATCAAGCGCACGGAAATCATCGCCGGCATCCATGAGGAGCTGGACGATGTCGACTAAGCCATGTCAGCGCGGCAGCGGAAGGCCGGGGCTCTCGCCCGGCTTCCGCCGGCGGCCCAGCAGGGCGGCCCGGTTGCGCTCTTCTTCCGGAAGCCTCGTCTGCACCCGCATGAAATCCTTCCAGCCGAGATAGCCGACGAGAGTCCCGCCGGTGCGGGAGACGACCGGAAGGTGGGCGAGGTTGGCCTCCGACAGGCGACGGCCGACGCTTTCCAGATATTCGTCGGGATAGGCGACCTGGAGACGGTCCGGCGACAGAAGCTCGGCGAGAGCCGTGCTGCGATGCTTGCCGGACCGCCGCCAGCGGATCACGGAAGGCGGGTCGATGACGCCGAGCGCCTTGCCGGCGCCGTCGACGACGGGAAAGCTCGGATGCCGGCGCTCGGGGTCGGCGAGGAAGCGGGCCGCTTCGTGCAGGGTCATGGACGACGGCACGGTCTCGACTTCGCGGGTCATCACGTCGGCGACGCGGGTCAGCGCAAACGGGTCGATGCGATACTCGCGCACGATATGATGGCCGCGCCGGGCGATCTTCTCGGTGAGGATGGAGCGCTTCATGAGGAGGACGGTGACGGCATGCGCCGCGGCGCACGCGGCCATCAGGGGCACGAGCACATGCATGTCGTCGGTCAGCTCGACGGCGAAGAACGTCGCCGTCAGCGGCGCCCTCATGGTGCCCCCCATGGTCGCCGCCATGGCGATAAGCGGCCAGAAGCCGGGGGTCGCCGGCGGCAGGATTCCGGTCAGGGCCGCACCCATGGCGCCGCCCATGATGAGCAGCGGAGCAAGGACGCCGCCCGACGTTCCCGAGCCCAGCGCCACGGACCAGATCACGGCCTTGGTGAGAAGCAGGACCAGCGCCACCGCCGCGATCATCCGGCCGTCGAGCATCCGGGCGATGTTGTCATAGCCGACGCCGAGCGCGTGCGGCTCGACAAGGCCGCCCAGGCCGATGACGAGGCCGCCGATCGTCGGCCACCACATCCAGTGGATCGGCAGCCTGAGGAAGCCGTCCTCGCAGGCATAGACGAGCTGGGTGAGCACGCTCGACAGCAGGCCGGCGGCGATGCCGACGGCGACCCAGCAGGCGAGGCCGAGGAAGGTGAAGTCCATTCCGCCCTGGAAAAAGAAAAGCGGCGAGGGCATATGCAAAGCGGTGCGCTCGACCTCGGCGATCACGGCGGCGACGACGACAGGGATGAAGCTGCGCGGCGTCCATTCGAAGAGGAGGAGCTCCACCGCCAGCATGATCGCCGCGATGGGCGTCCCGAACACGGTCGTCATGCCGGCGACGGCGCCGGCGACCAGGAGGGTCTTGCGCTCGCTGTCGCTGACCGGAAGCGCCTGCGCGATCAGCGAGCCGATGGCGCCTCCCGTCATGATGATGGGGCCCTCGGCGCCGAAGGGGCCACCCGTGCCGATGGCGACCGCCGAGGACAGGGGCTTGAGGACGGCGACCTTGGCGTCGAGCCGCGAGCGGCCGAGGAGGATCGCCTCGATGGCCTCGGGGATGCCGTGGCCGCGGATCTTCTCGCTGCCATAGCGTGCCATGAGGCCGACGACGAGCCCGCCGACAACGGGCACGAGGACCGCCGCGAGGCCGAGCGGGCTTGTCGTGAGGTCCGGGTCGGCAAGCGAAAAACGCCCGAAATAGGCGATGTTGGTGACGAGCCGGATCAGGTCGAGGAGCGCGATGCCGGCGAAGACGCCCGCCGTAGCGACGACGACGGCGATCGCCGCGATGACGAGCACGCGCGGACTGGTGGTGAAATCGCCAAGACGGCGTTGGTCCTGGCTGCGGGCTGCCATTGCTGATCCTTCGGTTCATGCGGGGGTAGGGAGGCGAGGCGGGGGATGTATCGTATTGCGATATAATTATGTCAAGCGGGTCGCTGACCCGGCACCGTGTGGCATAAAGGGCCCGAGGAACCCCGCGAGGTCGAGGCGAATGGCACAATCCGGTTTGACGCAAGACGACTACACGGCGCTGGCCGAGTTTCGCTTTCTGCTCCGCTGCTTCCTGGAATTCAGCGAGACCGAGGCGAAGCGCTCCGGACTCACGCCCCGGCATCACCAGGCGCTTCTCGTCATCAAGGGCTACCGGCAAGGCCAGCCGATCACCGTCGGCGACCTGGCCGAGCGGCTGAGAATCCGCCACAACAGCGCGGTCGAGCTTGCCAGCCGTCTGGTGGAGGGCGGGCTGGTCGAGCGCCTCCAGGACGGCTCGGACCAGCGGCGCGTGCTCCTGCGGCTGACCGGTTCAGCCGAAAGGCACCTCGCCAGGCTTTCAGGGGCCCACCTCGACGAACTGTCCAGGATCAAGCCGATGCTCCAGGAAATCCTGCAGCGCCATTCGTGAGCTCAGGGGTCGGGGTCGAGGATCGGCGGCTGATCGGCGATCCGGGTGACGAGAAAGGTGACCACATATTCCGGGCCGCCATAAGGGATCGTGCAGGGCTGGGTGGTCGCCGAGCCATCGCATTCGCCGCCCAGATACACGTCGAACGAGTAGGTGTCGCCCGCATGCGGCATTCTCTGCAACAGTTCCTCCAGCGGCAGGTTGATATCGTCCTTGCCGATCAGTTCGTTGTCGGTGCCCTCGTCGCCGGCGCAAATGCTTGCATCGGGCTGCCACAGGTCAGTGTCGCCGAGGCGGTCATTGTCGTTTTGCGCGCAATAGCCCGAGAACGGCCATTCGTCCTGTTCATAGAGGGCGACGATGAACGATACCGGGGCCGGCATTCCGGCATTCTTGCAATCCCACCGGCGAATGCGCGGGTCGCTCGATGTCCCCTTGTCGGTCGCCGGCGCGACGCATGTCTGTCCGTAGAAGAAATCCTCCATGCCGTCCGAGCTCGACATGCCGCCGTGCTCGTTGGAGAAAACCAGATAGTCCGACGTTATGAAGACGGCGACAACCTCGTCATTGCCCCAGAAATCGGCGCCGGTCTCGTCGAGCGCCTGCATGCCGACGCCTTCCACCTTGAAGCGAGGCTCGCCGGTCGAGACGATCGGCGGCAGCGCAGGCGTGACGCCGCCCGGACTCTGCGCGAGCAATTCCTGCCGACCCTGGAGCAGCAGGCTTGCAAAGGTTGCGGCGAGCAGAAACAATGTCCTTATCGGGCCGATCATTCCGCACCTCGACACTGTCCGGCTTCGACTGACGAAGCTGCCTTGACGGCGTGACGCCCCGAGTCATTAAGCGCCCCTGACAGCGGTGGTGCAAGGGCCAGAAGCCGCGGATTAACGCTAAACACAAAAAAGCCGATGCCCTATGCCGTGAGCGAAGAGAAGTCATGCTCGAAGAGAACGGCCGGCGACTACCGGCGGAGAGCGCGTTGTAGAACTGATACGAATGTGATATAGGAGACGGACGGGAGGGCATGAACCCGTCGCGTGACACGGAGGTTCGATGAAGCGCTTTCATGCCGTTTATGCCCGGTTGCTCCTTTTCATCCTGTCTCTTCTGTTCCTGGTCGGCGGCCATTCGCTGTCCGCTGCCGTCACGACACGAAGCTTCGATGTCATGGTCGGCCGGCCGGTCGCCGAGATCGCCGTTACCTTCACGCCGTTCTCGGCTCATACGATCGAGCTGCGCAATTTCGGCGCGCAGGCCGATCCCGTCCTTCACCTCCTCAGATCCGACGATACCCAGGTCGCGTCGGCCACACCGCGCGACGGCCGCCTCGTCCTGACGGTTCCCGTGCTCCGCGCGGGGCTGTTCCGCGTGGTGGTGCGCTCGCGGTCGGCGCAGGCGCCGCAGAAAGGCGAGCTGTGGGTCGACAGCCGGCGCATGGCCGACGTCAGCTTTTCAGCCGGCGAGACCCTGCGCCTCGTGCGTCTGGCGAGCACAGAGAAGGTGGTCGGCATCCGCCGGCCGCTCGGCCCTTCCGGACATCTTGCCTATCTCGTCAGCCTCGACGGGCTCACCATCCTGCGGCGCGGAGCGGGCGTGACCACGTCGCTTTCGCCGCCTGCGACCGCAAGCATTCTTGCCGTCTACGCCGCGAACAGCGTTTCGGTCACCGGGCCGCTCAGGGTCTATCGCAACGATGCGGCGAGCGACGCTGACGGCGACGGCCTGGGCGACCAGCTCGAAGCGACGCTCGGCACCTGCGCCTCGACGACGGGATCCGTGGCCGGCGCCAATTGCAACGAGATCGCCGACCCGCGCGACACGGATGGCGACGGGCTCCAGGACGGCTGGGAGGTGCTCGGCAAGGACTACAGGGTCGAGGACGGCAATATGACGACGACGGGTCATCTGCCGCTTCCGAGCTGGGGCGCGGATCCGCGCCACAAGGACATATTCATCGAAGTCGATTTCCGCCGGCTCGACTACAAGGAGAACATCACCGGCAGGGCCGAGCACATGCCGCCCGAGACAGCCCGCCAGATGGCGGCGGCCTATGGCGACGCGGCGACGACCAATCCCATCCTCAAGCTCGTGCATGCGGTGAGCGTCGACAATCCCGACCGGCTGCCCGGCATCAGCCTGCATCTCGACACCGGCGTCGCCCCCGAGCGGCCCGAGGACGCAACCACCTATGGCGACTGGGGCGGCTATAATGCCGTGGATGCCGCGCCCGACCCGAGCGATCCGGGATGGGACCCGGCCCGGCATGAACGCCTCCTCGGCGATATCGACAATGACGGCAAGGCCGATATCGTGGGCTTCGGGGAAAAGGGTGTGCTGACCGCGCTCGCCATGGGTGACGGCCGCTTTGCGCCCGAGCAGTTCGCCTTCGGCAATTTCGGCTGGAACCAGGGCTGGGATCCGGCGAAACATGTGCGGCTGCTCGCCGACATCAACAACGACTCGAAAGCCGACATCGTCGCCTTCGGCGATGCCGGCGTGTGGACGGCAATTGCAAGAGGCGATGGGAAGTTCGAGCCGGAAAGGTTCGTGCTGGCGAATTTCGGCTACGACCAGGGTTGGCGCAGCGAGAAACATGTGCGTCTTCTCGCCGACATCAACAATGACGGCATGGCCGACATCGTCGCCTTCGGCGATGCCGGCGTGTGGACGGCGCTGGCGACGGGCGACGGCGGCTTTGCGCCGGAGCATTTCGTGCGCGCCAATTTCGGCTACGACCAGGGCTGGCGCAACGACAGGCACGAGCGGCGCGTCGGCGACATCAACAACGACAACCGGGCCGATATCGTGGCCTTCGGCGATGCCGGCGTGTGGACGGCGCTGGCGACGGGCGACGGCGGCTTTGCGCCCGAGCATTTCGCGCTGGCGAATTTCGGCTACGACCAGGGCTGGCGGAAGGACAAGCATGTGCGCCTGATCGCCAATATCGACAACGACAATATGGCCGACATCGTCGCCTTCGGTGATGCCGGCGTATGGACGGCGCTGTCGAACGGCACCGGCGGCTTTGCCGGCGAGAGATTCGTGCTGGCCAATCTGGGCTACGACCAGGCCTGGCGCACCGACAGGCACGTCCGTCTCGTGGCCGACATCAACAATGACGACATGGCGGATCTCGTCGCCTTCGGCGATGCCGGCGTGTGGACAGCACTGGCCGGCGGCGACGGCGGGTTCGTCAACCTCAATTTCACGCTGGCCAATTTCGGCTACGACCAGGCTTGGCGGAACGACAGGCATGTGCGCCTTGCGGACGACGTCAGCAATGACGGCATGGCGGACATCGTCGGCTTCGGCGACGGCGGCGTGTGGACGGCGCTCGCCGTGGCGGGAGGGTTCGCCCCGGCGCAATTCGTGAACGGGAACTTCGGCGCCGACAAATATGTGCCGCAGAAGCCGGAGCTCGTCTGGCCCCAACAGATGAGCCCGGGCCGGCGCGGCATCTTCCACTATGTCATGGGCTATACGAGCGGCGGCGGGGCCTGCGGCGGAGGCATCGCCTGCGGCTTCAACATGACCGATGCCGGCAATTCGGCGCATGAATTCGGACACACGCTCGGGCTTCATCATACCGGGCCCTATGGCGTCGAGGAGCCCAATTGCAAGCCGAACTATCCGAGCCTGATGAACTATGCCTATCTCGACAGCGGCTACCGGCAGTTTTCCGACGGCCGCAACTTCCCGAACTTCAACAACCATGCGCTGACGGAATCGGCCGCGATCGACCCTTCCAACCAGCCGCTCCTCGATGCATTGGAGAACACGTTCAAATACAAGGTGGACCGCGCGGCCGGGAGCATCGACTGGAACCGTGACGGGCAGTTCGCGCCGGCGGGCGCCAAGGTCCGCGCCTATGCCAATTACCAGCCGGGCGGCAACTGCGAATTCACGCGGCAAGGCTTGCAGGACATGGGCATCAAGAGCAGGCGCAGCCCCGCCATCGTGCGCTTCGCCGATACGGTCTGGGCATTCGCCGTGGATCTCGACGGCAAGCTGGCTTTCACGCGCGCCGCGCCGGCCTGGAACTGCGCCGCCAACAATGTCGACAGCTGCCCCGCGGCACAGTTCACCGCCGTCGAAACGCGCGACGTGGGTGGGCTCGACGCGCTCGACGCCAAGGTGGTGAAGCTCGACGGCCGGGAGATGGTGGTCGTCGTCGGCATCCGCCTCGACGGCTCCGTGTTCGAGACGACACTGACCATGGCTGGCGACGCCCAGGTCTGGAGCGCGCCGGCCGTTCTTGCCGGCTCGCCCGCCGCCGGCGAGCCGTCGCTGGCGAACACTGTCGACAAGTCGAGGCTGGCGCTCTCCTACAAGGATCGCGAAAACAAGGTCGTCGTGCGCTTCCGGTCCGCCCAGGGCTGGGGCGCCGAGGTCCGGCCGCTGGTCGGCGGACAGCCCGTCGCGATCCATCCCAACACATCGCCGGCGCTCGTCTATGCGGCCCTGCCTGTCGGCATCGTCGCCCAGGGCGAGCACCTGATCGGCGCCTTCACCGACGCGCAGGGCGGACTGCAGCTCTACACGCCGCAGGTGCCCGGCAACGGATGGGTGCGCATCGCCATTCCCTATGACGGCATGTATGGCGTCACCGGGCGGCCGGTCATGGCGTGGACCGGCGGGTCGGGCGAGGGCGCGATACTGGAGGCATCGACCGGTGCGGGAGCGACGCCCGAGACCTATGGGCGTCTCTATATCCTCTATGTCAGATATGACAGCCCGCCGGCCGGGCATCCCTATCCGGTCAATCCGATGCGCATGGCCATATCCTATGCCGATCCGGCGACCGGCCGGCTCAGGATCGGCCTCAACTCCTTCTACGACAATGTCTGGGCCTATGCCTATGGCATGTCGCTGGTGACGCCGGGCGACGGGGGCGCCTTGCGCGCGGCCTTCACCTCGGCCGTCCAGCCCAACGGCATGCCGCCTCAGGATAAGGTCTATTTCCGTCCGCATGCCGACGGCGTCAGCGATCTCGTCTACCACAACTATGACGACTGGAAGACTCTCGCGCATGATTCCTGCACGGTGCTGGTGCCGCACCAGGTGGACTCGCCCGTGCACTGCGCGCCTCCCTGGTAGCCGATGGCCGGACCGCCCGACCCGGCCAGGACGAAAAAAGAGTCGCGCTTTCACGCGCTCCGGTGACATATAGGGCTGGCGGCGACATCGACATCTGTTCCCGGGAAAGCGATCATGGTCGTTATGCGCCTGAAGTCCGTCACCTTGAGCCTCGGCTTCGTTCTTTCCATGTCGGCGGCAGGCTTCGCCGCCTCGCCGGCGCCGGTGAAGGGCGAGCATGGCATGGTGGTGACGGCGCAGCGTCTCGCTTCCGAGATCGGCGTCGAGGTGCTGAAGAAAGGCGGCAATGCCGTCGATGCGGCGGTCGCCGTCGGCTTTGCGCTGGCGGTCGTCTATCCTTCCGCCGGCAATCTCGGCGGCGGCGGCTTCATGACGATCCGCTTCAAGGACGGCACGTCGACCTTCCTCGATTTCCGCGAACGGGCGCCGCTCGCCGCGACCAAGGACATGTATCTCGACAAGGACGGCAACCCGATCAAACGCGCCAGCCTCGACGGCTATCTCGCGGTCGGCGTGCCGGGTTCGGTGGCGGGCTTTGAAATGGCGCGCGAGAAATACGGCACGCTGCCGCGCCAGCAGCTGCTCGAGCCCGCCATACGCTATGCCAAAGACGGCTTCGTGCTCGGGCAGGGCGATGCCGCGATACTCAATGGCGGCGCCAAGAGGCTCGGCCGGGACAAGGCGGCGGCCGCCATCTTCGTCAAGGCCGACGGCAAGCCCTATGGTGCCGGCGAAAGGCTGGTCCAGGCCGATCTGGCCGCATCGCTCTCGCAGATCTCGAAAAAGGGCGCGGATGCCTTCTACAAGGGCACGATCGCCGACCGGATCGTCAAGGCGAGCCAGGCAAAAGGCGGCATCCTGGCCAAGTCCGATTTCGAGCGCTACAAGGTGCGCGAGCTCAAGCCCGTCACCTGCAACTATCGCGGCTATGACATCGTGTCGTCGCCGCCGCCGAGCTCCGGCGGCCTCATCATCTGCGAGATCCTCAATGTGCTCGAGGGCTACCCGCTGTCCTATCTGGGCTTCGGCTCGGCCGAGACCGTCCATCTGATGGCCGAGGCCATGCGGCACGCCTATGTCGACCGCAATTCGGCGCTCGGCGATCCCGCCTTCGTCGAAAACCCGGTCGGCAAGATCACCGACAAGGCCTATGCCGCCGAGATCCGCGGCAAGATCGACAGATATCGCGCCGGGGTCTCGAAAGACCTCAAACCTCGGGATTTCGGCGAGAGCGAGGAGACGACGCACTATTCCATCATCGACGATGCCGGCAATGCGGTCGCCGTCACGTATACGCTCAACGGCTCCTTCGGTGCGGGCGTCGTCGCCGACGGCACCGGCATATTGCTCAACAACGAGATGGACGACTTCACCCAGAAGCCGGGCGTGCCCAATCTCTACGGCCTGGTGCAGGGCGAGGCGAACGCCATCGCGCCCCTGAAGACGCCGCTCTCCTCGATGAGCCCGACCATCGTCTCCAGGGACGGCAAGCCCTTCATGGTCATCGGCAGTCCGGGCGGCTCGCGCATCATCACCATCACGCTCGAAGCCATCGTCAACGTCATCGACCACGGCATGGACATCAGGGAGGCGATCGATGCGCCGCGCATCCATCATCAGTGGCTGCCGGACACGATCTATGTCGAGCACCACGGGCTTTCGCCCGACACGGTGAGAATCCTGGCGGCCATGGGCCATCATCTCGACATCGCCGAGGAGGGCAAGGACTGGGGGCAGGCCGCCGGCATATTGGTCGGCGGCGCGAGCCTCGGCGAGATCGGCAAAGGCGGCGGGGCGCGCTACAACGGCGCGATCGACAGCCGCGCCCCGGCGGGCGAGGCGATCGGCTATTAAAGCGTGATGGCTTTAACTGGAATCGCCATCACACTTTATCGCTTTGTTTGCGCATGATCTTTTCGGAAAACCGGAATCCACTTTTCCGGATCATGCTCCGGACGTCCGGCTTCACGACAGGACGAGCTTCGTCAGCTGGCCTCCGTCGGCGTCGAAGTTCGCCGGATCGAGCCATCTCTGGAAGCCTGATTTCAATGCGGGCCAGTCGCGGTCGATCATGGCGAACCATGCGGTGTCGCGGTTCTTTCCCTTGGCCACCATATGCTGCCGGAACACGCCCTCGAAGGCGAAACCGAAGCGCAAGGCAGCCCGCTTCGACGGCTCGTTGAGATTGTGGCACTTCCACTCGAAGCGGCGATAGCCGAGGTCGTCGAAGACATGGCGGGCGAAGAGAAAGAGCGCTTCCGTGGCGACACGGCTGCGCGCGATCGCCGGACCCCACAGGATACTGCCGATCTCGATCGCGCCATGTACCGGGTCGATCCGCATCAGCGCCTGGCGGCCCTCCGCCTTGCCGGTGCTCTTGTCGATCACGGCGAAGAACATCGGATCGGGGGACACGGCGACCTTCTCGAGCCAGGCTTTGAAGACGGCCTCGTCGACCGGCGGCTCTTCGAAAAGATAGCGGAAGCGGTCTTCCGCGCCGGGCGCCCGGCCCGAAGCCAGAAGATCAAGGCCATGCCTCGCCGGGTCCAGAGGTTCGAGACGCGCATACCGGCCCTCGATCGGTATGCGCTCGGGGCGGGGCGCACCCCGCCAGTTCGAGAGGTCGGCAGCCAGATCGTGCATGTCAGTCTCCACAACGCAAGCGTCGTACTGTGGCCATTCCATCGCGCGAATGTAAGCGCCTTTTTCTCGAAATGCGTCCGGACCACTTCGGAAGACACCGGCTACATGTCGCGCGATGGCCGGCGATGTGGCGGCGGGCGCCACGCATATCATGAAGTGGCTCTCCCACGATCGTCCAGCCGACTTTGTGCGGCCCTTGCTCCTGTTGAGGAGGCGGCCGACGGTCCGCGTGGCGCTTGCGGAAGCGCCGTGATAGAGGCTTGCGCCGGCAAGGGCATTCAGGAGAGCATGATGGATCTGGGCATTGCAGGACGCACCGCGATCGTCTGCGCATCGAGCCGCGGGCTCGGCAAGGCCTGCGCCTTCGAACTGGCGAAGGCCGGCTGCACGCTGGTGATCAACGGCCGCGACAAGACGGCGCTCGAAGAGGCGGCGCATGAGATCACCGCCGGAACCGGCGCCAAGGTCATTCCGGTCGTCGCCGACGTCGGCACGCGGGAAGGCCAGGCGAGGATCCTCGGCGCCGTTCCCCAGGCCGATATCCTCGTCAACAACAATGGCGGCCCGCCCTATCGCGATTTCCGTCAGGTCGACCGGGAGGCCCAGCTTGCCGGGCTCGTCAACAACATGGTGAGCCCCATCGAGCTCGTGCAGGCGGTCATAGACCCCATGGTCGAGCGGCGCTTCGGGCGCATCGTCAACATCACCTCGGGCTCGGTCAAGGCGCCGATCGCCGGTCTCGATCTGTCGAGCGGGGCCCGGCTCGGACTGACCGGATTCCTCGCCGGGGTGGCGCGCTCGGTGGCGCACGCCAATGTCACGATCAATTTCCTGCTGCCCGGCTCCTTCGACACGCGGCGGCTCGATGAAGGAATGGCCAGGGCGGCCGAGGCGCAAGGTGTCGGGATCGACAAGGTCAGGGCCGACGAGGAGACGGCGATCCCGGCAAGACGCTTCGGAAGCCCGCACGAATTCGGCAAGGCCTGCGCTTTCCTGTGCTCGGCGCATGCGGGCTACATCACCGGCCAGAATCTGCTGATCGACGGCGGGGCCTATCCGGGCGTGCTGTGACGGGGACGACCAGAAAGCGCTTGATCAGGATCGCTCTCCCGGCTCAAACTTATGCGGCAAGGAGGAGCTGTCGATGAGCGTCGAAGCGCTGAGGCCCGGCAATGTTGCCGTGATCACAGGAGGTGCGTCCGGCATCGGTCTCGCCGCCGCCCGGAAATTCCTCGAGCTCGGGCTCAAGGTCTGTATCGCCGACCGGGATCAAGACCGGCTGATGCAGGCCGGCGCCGGGCTTGCCGCTGCGCAGGACTGTCTTGTCGCCCCATGCGACGTGGCGCGCCTCGATGACCTGAAAAAGCTTGAAAAGACCATCAGGGAGCATTTCGGCCGCATCGACGTGCTCATGAACAATGCCGGCATACAGCCGGGCAGCCGGATCCTCGGTCCGCAATCCGACTGGGACAAGGTCATCGCCGTCAATCTCATGGGTGTGATCAACGGCTCGCGGGTCTTTGCCGAGCGCATGATCGCTCAAGGCACGGCGGGACTCATCGTCAATACCGGATCGAAGCAGGGCATCACCACGCCGCCGGGCGATCCCGCCTACAATGTCGCGAAGGCGGGCGTCAAGGTGTTCACCGAAGCGCTGCAGCATGAGCTGAGATCGCGAAAGGGATGCCGGATATCGGCGCATCTCCTGATCCCCGGCTTCGTCTTTACCGCGCTCACCGCCAAGGGCCGCAGCGACAAGCCGGCGGATGCGTGGACGCCGGAGCAGACCGTGGATTTCATGCTCGACAGCCTGGCGCGCGGCGACTTCTACATATTGTGCCCGGACAACGAAGTGACGCGCGCCACCGACGAGAAACGCATCGCCTGGGCGGCGGGCGACATCATCGAGAACCGGCCGCCTCTGTCGCGCTGGCATCCCGACTATGGCGGCCGCTTCAGCGCGTTCCTGAACAATCCATCGGGAGACCGGAATGGCTGAGCGTCCGAAGCCCCTTGCGGATTTTCTCGACGCCCTGCGCGGGGAGCTGTCGCAGATGCAGCTGGGCGCGGCGGCGGGGCGCTGCGTCTGGCGCGTGTTCGATGCGCTGTCCGGTCCTCGTCCCGTTGCCGAGACAGCGCCGGCGCGGCTGCCGGCCTGCGCGCATCTGGCCGACGCGCTCGGCACGGCCCGCCGGGCTGGCCCCTCCATTGCGAGAATTGCCGACGCCTTCGCCGCCCTGGAGCCGAGCCTCGCCTGGACGCGCCGCGCCAGCGCCGACCATACGGCGAGCGCCAATTTTGCCGACGGCCACGCCAATGCGATGATCGTCGGCCCCAACGGCTATGAGCCGCGCGAAGATGTGTGGGTGGGCGTGAGCCTGCTGGCGCCGGAGGTTCGATACCCCGATCACAACCATGCGCCGGAGGAGGTCTACCTCGTATTGTCGCGAGGCCGCTTCCGGCAGGGAGATGCCGACTGGTTCGAGCCGGGCATCGGCGGGAGCCTCTACAACATGCCCAATATCAGGCATGCCATGGCCTCGGGCAGCGCGCCGCTCTTCGCCATCTGGTGCCTGGCGCGATAGCTTGGGATTGAGAAGGGAGACCTGCCATGGATCTGGGCTTGAAGGGACTGAACGCGCTGGTGACGGGCGGCAGCAAGGGCATCGGCCGGCGCGCCGCCGATATCTTCGCCGACGAGGGCGCCAATGTCGCGATCTGCGCCCGCAACAAAAGCGAGGTCGACGCCGCCGTCGCCGAGCTCGGCAAAAAGAAGGTCAAGAGCTTCGGACAGGCGATCGACGTGAGCGGCAAGGCCGAGCTCGAAGGCTGGATCGCGGCCGGTGCCGAGGCGCTCGGCGGCATCGACATCCTGGTCGCCAATGTCTCGGCCCTGGCGGTCGATCAGAGCGAGGAGGCCTGGCAAAAGCAGTTCGAAGTCGACATGATGCACACGGTCCGCGCCGTCAATGCGGCGCTGCCGCATCTGGAGAAGTCCAAGGCGCCGGCCATCGTCATCGTCTCCTCGGTCTCCGGCCGCGAGGTCGACTTCACCGGGCCTGCCTATGGCGCCGTCAAGGCGGCCCTCATCCACTATGCCCAGCGCATGGCCTTCGAGCTCGCGCCCAAGATGATCCGCGTCAATTCGGTGTCGCCCGGCAACACCTATTTCGCCGGCGGCATCTGGGAGCATGTGGAGAAGAACATTCCGGACCTGTTCAGCAAGGCGCTGGCGCTCAATCCCACCGGACGCATGGCGACGCCCGAGGAGATCGGCCGCGGCATCGTCTTTCTGGCGAGCCCCGCCTCGAGCTTCACCACCGGCACGAACCTGGTGATCGACGGCGCGCTGACCCGGGGCGTGCAGTTCTAAGCCCGCCACCGTCAAATAACGGTGCCGCCACCGGGGCTGGATTGAGCGCAGGTGCCTGTCTATAGTCGAGCAAACCCTTCGTCCTATCGATGTTCGACCGGCAGACAAGCCGTGAGGCCAAGGGGTTGAACGGTCCGCCGCCTGTCCGTCCGATCGAAAGAGAAAGAGATGCCAGCACCCTGGAAGCATGACGGCGTCCGCGTCGTCCCGGCCGGATCGCTCGATACGAATACCGCCCAGACGCCCGGCATGGACCGGCGCGCGGCCATCAATTTCGCCCGCGTCGGCGCGCAGAAATTATGGGCGGGAACCGTGACCATCCATGCCAATGCCAAGACCGGGGCCCATCATCATGGGCCGCTCGAAAGCGTCATCTATGTCGTCAAGGGCAAGGCCCGGATGCGCTGGGGCGAGAAGCTCGAATTCGTCGCCGAGGCGGGCCCCGGCGATTTCATCTATGTGCCGCCCTTCGTGCCGCATCAGGAGATCAATGCCAGCCGCGAAGAGATGCTGGAATGCGTTCTGGTGCGCAGCGACGGCGAGGCGGTGGTGGTCAATCTCGACATCGAGCCGGTCGAGAGGCCGGAATCGGTGCCGTGGATCGATCCCATCCATCGCGCGCCGGCGAAGTGAAGCAGCGTGTCATGAGGTTAAGCCTTGCTTAGGCAATCGGGCTGGCGCTCATGCAAAATCATGTCGCTACGCAAGGGTGCAGGGCGGCCATCATGGCGGGATATATTCTGGTTGACTATAGGTAACTATAGATGCATGATGTTCTGTTTCCGTCATGAAACAGGTGGCCGTGTTCGGCAAATGTTTCGCGGGCGACCCCGGCCTTTCCGGGCATTGTTTGCGGCGCGGCGTCGGGAGAGACACATTTTAACCTGATTTTTGCCGCAACCTCTTACTGCACAAAGAGAAATGTGGTGGGGCGTTGTGCGTCGAACGGTTATGGGGTTGTCGGGCGGCCTGTGGAAATTAGGCATTGCCGGTATGGTGCTTACGCTGGGACTCGTGAGCCCGGCCGAGGGTCGGACGTTTCTTGACGGCCTCTTTTCCTGGTTCGGGAGCGAAGAGGCGGATGAGCCCATGGCCGACGCGCTCGCCTACAGCGTCACGATCAGGGTCGATCATGCCGACAGCGACCTTAAATCCGAGATCGAGGAAGGCTCCAGCCTGGTGACCCTTCAGGACAAGGCGGCTCCGGGCGCTGCGGGGCTGGTGCAGCGTGCCCTTTCCGACTTAGAAGGCATTACCGCCATCCTCTATGAGAACGGCTACTATGCGGGCGAGATCCGCACCCGCATCGCCGGTGTGCCGGTCGACGACATGCGGGTTTTCGGCGCCGCCGAGAAAGCGCGGCACAGAGGTCCGGTCCCGGTCGAGATCGCCGTGGATGTCGGACCGCAATTCCGGTTCGGCAAGATCCGGGTGCTCGAGGCGGCATCGCGGCGGCCGATAGACGACATACCGGACATCGAGGACAGCGGTCTGGTGGAAGGCGACGTGGCGGCGAGCCCCGCCATTGCAGAGGCCGAGCGGATCATCGTCAGAGACCTGCGCGACAGGAGCCGACCCTTTGCCAGGATCGCCGGCAAGGACGTCGTGGCCAATCACAATACCTTGCGGCTCGACGTGACGCTCATCGTGGATCGCGGTCCCATTGCCGGATTCGGCCGTTTCCGCGTGTCGGGAACGGAAGGGCTCGACCCCGAGTTCGTCGCAAGCCGCATCGACATAGAGGAGGGCGAGCCCTATTCGCCGAAACGCCTCGAGAAGCTCCGCAAGCGCCTGACCTCCTATCCGATCATCGGGGGCGTCCGGCTCAAGGAAGCGGAACAGCTCGATGCCTCGGGGCTCCTTCCCATGGATGTCGAGATCAGCGAGCGCAAGCCGCGCTTCTTCGGTTTCGGCACCAAATATTCGAGCACCGACGGCACCGCAGTCAACGCCTATTGGGGACACCGCAACCTGTTCGGCGGAGCCGAAACCTTGCGCATCGACGGCCAGGTGTCGTGGTTCGGCGGCGAGCCGGACGCGGTGCCCGATGCCGATCCTTTCGGCTATGCGCTCACGGCGAGCTTCGGCAAGCCGGGAATCTTCACCGCCGATGACGACCTCATCGCCGAGGCCGCTTTCCTGCGCGAAGTCACGGATGCTTATGTGCGCGACGCCGTGACCTTCACCGCCGGGGTACGGCATCGTTTCGACGATCATCTCTCGGTCCAGGCGGGCGTCGATTTCGAGCAGGCCTTCGTCGAGGATGTTTTCGGCGAGCGTGACGATTTCGTGGCCGGCCTCCCGATCGACGTCATCTATGATTCCACCGACTCGCTTCTCGACCCGACCGAAGGGGTGCGCGCCAGCGCCCGCGTCGAGCCCTTCATATTCCTGGGCGAGGCGGGTGCGGGGCCGGTGCTCGCGAAAGGTTCGCTCTCCGCCTATCGGGCCCTCGATCAACGCGACCGCTTCATCATCGCCGGGCGGGTGGCGGGCGGCAGCCTGATCGGCGCCGACGTCACCGACGTGCCGCCGGCGCGGCGGTTCTATGCCGGCGGCGGCGGTTCGATCCGCGGCTATGAATATCAGTCCGTGAGCCCGCGCAACGCCGATGGCGATCTCATCGGCGGCCTGAGCTTCTTCGAGGCCTCGGCCGAGCTGCGGGTGAGGATCACCGACACGATCGGCCTCGTGCCGTTCTTCGACATGGGAGCGGCGTTCGAGGACGAGGTGCCCGATTTCTCCGGGCTGCGTTACGCGGCGGGCCTGGGCCTGCGCTACTACACCTCGATCGGACCGATCCGCCTCGACGGCGCGATCCCGCTCAATCCGCGCGACGACGATGACGGGTATGGGATCTATGTCAGCGTCGGCCAGGCCTTCTGATGCGGGCGCGCCGGATCGTCCGATACGCGCTCCTTGCGCTGGCGGGGCTGATCGCGATCCTTGCCGCGGCTTTCGGCGCCGTGCAGACCGGACCAGGCAAGCGTCTGGTCGCGAATGGCGCCAGTGCGCTCGCTTCGGGTAATGGCCTCACTGTCCGGATTTCGGACATCACAGGCTTCGTGCCGGCCCGCATGGAGATCGGCCGCATCGAGCTCGCCGATGGCCAAGGCACTTTCGCTGTGGCCGAAGGGCTCACCCTGGCCTGGAGCCCCTTGGCGCTGGTGAGCGGCATGGTCTCGGCCGAGGCGGTCGATGCGCGGAAGATCTCGCTGCTGCGCCTGCCCGAGCTGCCGCCGGCGCCCGACGGCGATGCGGCATCGAGCCCGGCGCTGCCACGCCTCGATGTCTCGCACCTGTCCATCTCCGACATCGATATCGCAGAACCTGTCATCGGCCAGGCGATGCGGCTGTCGTTCACGGGCTCGGCCCGCCTCACCGATCCGGCCGAAGGCCTGTTCCTCGACTTCGCCCTCGATCGGCGCGACCTCGCGGGACGGATCGCCGGCAAGACCATATTCGTTCCTCGGAGCGGCACGCTCGCCATCGACGTTACCGCCGATGAGCCTGAAGGCGGGCTCATTGCCGGCCTCGCCCGGATCGCGGGACGCCCGCCGGTGCATTTCGCGGTCAAGGGCAAGGGAACCCTCGATGATTTCGCCGCTTCACTCGCCTTTACGGCAGGCCCTGCCATAGAGGCGCACGGCATGGCCGGCCTATACAGGACCGGCGAAGGCCGGGCCGCCAAGCTCGATCTCGCCGGCGAGATCGCCGGCCTCCTGCCGGCTGCCGCCGCGCCGCTGTTCGAAGGAACCACCAGGATCGATGCGGCGCTGACCGTCGATGCGGCGCAGCGCATATCCATCGAGGGCGCGAAGCTCCAGGCTGCCGGCATCGGCGCCACGCTCAAGGGGACAGTGGACGGGCAAACGCGCGAGGCGCATCTGCGCTACACCCTCATCGGCGGCGCGGCCGAGCGCTTTGCGCAACTGGTCCCGCAGATCGCCTGGCAGGACTGGTTCGTCGACGGCAGGCTTGCCGGCCGTATCGACCAGCCGGAAGTCAAGGCGGCGGTCACGGTGACCATGCCGGCGGCGCAAGGCTACGGTGCCCGCATGATGAGCGCCAATGTCGAGCTGACCCCTCAGTCCGGCGGCGGATTCGCGCTCGCCGCCGACGGCAATGCCAAGGGGCTCACGGCCGCCGATCCCAAGGTCGAGGCGGCCCTGGGCGACACGCTCGACTTCGCGGTGACCGGCCTGATCGACACGGCCGGGAAGCCGGCATTGACCGCTGCCACGATCAAGCTCCTTCCCCTGGCGGCGGACTTCACGGGGCGGGCGGCGGCAGACGCGGTGAAGGGCAAATTCCGCCTGAACCGGCTCGATCTCGCGGCCTTCTCACCATTCGCCGGGCGGCCACTGGGCGGCCAAGCTTCCGCTGATGCGGATATCGACATGACCGAGACGATGATCCGCATCGCCGGCCGCGGAAGCTCGATCGGTGTCGTCACCGGCATTGCCGCGCTCGACAGGCTGCTCGAAGGACCGGCCGAGCTCTCAGGCAGCGTGCAGCGCGGCACCGACGGCGTCATCCGCGTCGAGGATGCCAGCCTCAAGGCGAAGGACGCGGCCCTGAAGGTTGCCGGACGCATCGATCGCAGCGCCGCCGACCTCCATGCCGATCTCTCGCTCGGCGACCTCGCCTTGATCGATGCCCGCGCGAGCGGCGCCGTCACGGCGACAGCCAGTTTCTCCGGTTCGCTCGACAAGCTCGATCTCATCTCCGAGATCAAGGTCGCGGCCGGCCGGGCCATGGGCAAGCCGATCGAGGACCTCCTCGTCACCATCACGGCCCGGGACCTTACCGGCACGCCGGCCGGCGATCTCACCCTGGCAGGCCGCGTCGCCGGGAAGCCGGCCAAGGGGCTGGTGCGCTTCGCCAGCCTTGCCGAGGGCGGCTATCGCTTCGAGACAATCGATCTCGCCGTCGGCGCCAACAAGGCGACCGGCGGGCTCGATCTTGCCGCCGGCGGGTTGTTGCGCGGCGCCCTCAAGATCGCGGCGGATGATCTTGCCGATGTCTCGGCGCTGGCATTGGTGCCCATGGCCGGCAAGCTCGCGGCAGACGTAACGCTTGCGCCCCGGCAAGACAAGCAGGACATCGTCATCAAGGCGGAGGCCGCAGGCTTGCGCGTCGCGGACCAGGTCATCGGCAAGGCGTCCGTCGACGGCACCCTGCATGATGCTTTCGGCGTGCCGTTGTTCGACGGCGACCTCGACATCGCCGGCATGACGGCCGGCGGGGTGAATGTCGAGCGCGCCAGGCTTTCGGCCGCCGGCACCGGCCGGGAGAGCACGCTCGATCTCGATGCCCTCGTCGCGGGAGTGACCATTGCGGCGAAAGCAAAGGCAACCATCGCCGGGGCCGCGACATCGCTCGATCTCCGGGCGCTCGATCTGGAGCGCGGCGGCGTGCGCGCCAGGCTGGCGGCGCCCGCGCAGATCAGGGTCGCCCAAGGCGATGTGACGATCGATGATTTCGTGCTTTCGGCGGCGAAGGGCCGGGCAGCCCTCTCGGGCAGGGCCGGCAGCAAGAGTCTCGCGCTCGACGTCAAGTTCACCGGGCTGCCATTGGCCCTGGCCAGGCTCGGCGGCTATGACGGCGACATCGGCGGAACACTCGATGGGACGATCAGAATCTCGGGCAGCCCGCAGGCACCGGACGGGCACTATGACGTCAGGATCACGGATTTGAGCAATCCCGACATCATCCGCAGCGGCGCCGGCAGTTTCGATATCGCCGTCAAAGGCGATGTGAAGGACGGGCGTGCCGGACTGGCGATGGTGATCGGGAATCCGCGCCTCCAGGATATGCGGGTCTCCGGCGCGGTCGCGTTTGCGCAGGGCACGGTCGATCTCACCGCGCGGGGCGCGGTCGATCTCTCATTGGCCAATGCCTTCCTGGCGGCATCCGGAAACCGGCTCGCCGGCAAGGCTGCAATCGATGCGGCGGTGACGGGCAGGCTTTCGGCGCCCGTGGTCAAGGGAACGGTACGCCTGTCCGACGGCCGCTTCGACGATCTCGTCAATGGCGTCACCGTCACCGAGATCGCCGGCGACATCATCGGGGACGGCCGCTCTCTCGTCCTGCGCGATGTCCGGGGCCAGACGGTGAATGGCGGAACCGTGACCCTGGCGGGACGCGTCACGGTCGATCCCCAGGCCGGCATTCCCGCCGATATCGACGTCTCCTTCACCAATGCGACGCTCGTCGCCAGCGAGACGGCGCGGCTTGTCGCCGACGGCCGGGTGCAGACGCGAGGACCCATCATGACGCGTCCGAAGATAACGGGGCGTGTCGACGTCAGGCGGCTCGACATCAACCTGCCGGACAAATTCGGGGGCGGCGCCAAGCCGCTCGAGGTCCGTCACGTCGGGGCGCCGGCGGGCAAGAAGCTTGCGGGCAGCAAGCCGCCGGAAAAGACGAAGGAGCGCCCGGCCGGCGCCGGCTTCGTTGCCGATCTCGATGTGACGCTTTCGGCGCCCAATGGCATATTCGTGCGCGGCATGGGCCTCGAGGCCGAGCTGGGCGGCGATCTCACCGTGCGCGGCACGAGCGCGGAACCTCGCTCGCAGGGCGGCTTCGCGACCAAGCGCGGGCGGTTCGAAGGCTTTGGCCGGCGCCTCGACCTCACCAAGGGCGAGATATCCTTCAACGGTTCGCTTGATCCCGAGCTTGATTTCGTGGCCCAGTCGGAAAGCGAGGGGATCGTCGCCAAGATCCTGATCACCGGCCCGGCGTCCGAGCCCAAGATCAACTTTGCCTCGACGCCGCAACTGCCGCAGGACGAGGTGATCGCGCGGCTTCTGTTCGACAAGGGCGCGGGCGAGCTGACGCTCGGGCAGGCCGCCCAGCTCGCCCAGACGGTCGCGCAATTGTCGGGATCGGGACCAGGCGTGCTCGACAAGGTGCGCCGCTCGCTCGGCGTCGACAGCCTCGACGTCGGCACCGAGAACGGCGGCGAGGTCGGCATGGGCAAGCGGCTCAATGACCGGATCTATCTTGGCGTGAAACAGGGCGTCCAGCCCAATTCGAGCAAGGTGACGATCGACATCGACATCACCAAGAACATCCGTGCGCAGGGGGCGACGGGCGCCGACGGCAGCACGGAAGTCGGCATCGGCGCCGAATGGGACTATTGAAGCATCCCTGCGTCGCGGCGCGCCGATATCGCGGTGATCAAGGCCGCATGGCTCCAGGCGAGGTCCTTCGCCGAGGTCTGCCGTCCCGTCGTCTGATCGAATTGCTCGGAAAGCGCGCCGCTCTCGGGCGTGTAGGCGCGCACGGTTTCGAGGTAGGCGTCTCCCTGCCGCCGGTGGTGCCGGGCCGGCTCTCCTGAGCTCGCCGCCGCCAGGCGGTAGTGAAACTCGGCTGCCACCAGCGTCGAGAAATAATAGGCGCCGCCCGAGAAATAGACATCGCCGGAATAACGGCCAAGGGCGGGCGCACGCTCGGGCGGCCGCCCCCGGTTGATTGCATAGTCGCGGTCGAACAGCGCTTCGAGACTGGCGAGCGTGGCGAGCACGCGGGGATCGCGCAGTCCATGCAGGGGCCCGTCCTCGCCGGAATGGACGATGGCGAAGATGACGGAGATGTCGAGATGCTTCGAGGGCGTGCCGGCGAGGCGCGAGCGGTAGAACCCGGCGCCTTCCAGCCAGTAGTCGTCGAGCCTGAGACGGATGGCGGACGCGATGCGCCGGCAGTCGGCCGCCTTGCGCCTGTCTTCGTCCCGCGCCTCACGCTCGAGCCACGCCGCGGCCCGTTCGAGCGCCGATGCCGCGAGGCGGTCGGCATAGTAGTTCCTGCCGTTCTCTTCTTCCCACATGTCGTAGCCGGGCTCGTCCCAATGCGCCAGGATGAAGTCGATGTCGCCGTGGAGGAGGAGGGTGGTCTTCCTTCGGCAATCGCCATCGAGAGCAATGCGGCTGTCGAGCCAGCGCAGGACGGCGAGTATGCGCAGGGCGGGCCCGTCATGCTGCGGCCGGGACCAGCGCGAGACGTCGAGCGTTCCGTCCGGATTGACCCGCGTCTCGGCGACAACCCTCTCGGACGTCACGGCGGAAAGCTCGTCATCGGATCTGAGATATTGCCGGAAGCCGGCAGCGGTCCTGTGCCGCCATGACCGATCCTGGACCAGAGAACTGCCGTCGAGGCGGTTCAGGGACAGGGAGAAGTCGACGAAGTCGCGGAAATCTCCGACGGCCTCCGCGCCGATCGTACCGTCCTGATGGATGATCCGCAGAGCGTCGATGACGATGGCGGAGTCGCGGAACCAGTGGAAGAAATAGTCGGGATCGGGATCCCAGGAGGCGAGGACCGGCGAAGCGACGATCGAGCCGGGTTTCGGCCTTATCGTCTGGCCGAAGCCGGACCGCGTCTTGACGATGCCGACCGGCGAGATCGCGGTGCGCATTGTCTTTGCGGAAAGGCGGTACTGCCGATCGATCCACGGCTCGAGCGGTCCCGCCATCACCCGGCGCGGTCCTCGAGGTGCGGGCTCGAGAAGCCGAGCTTGCGCAAAGCCGACCGGATTTCCGGAATCGCCATGAACAGGTTCCACAGCAAGCCGGTGCGGTGATTCTCGATCATGACGATGATCGGGCCCTGATCGACGGCGAGGTATGTGTCGGCATACCAGCCGCGGCCCTCGTTGAAGGCGTCGATGAAGCCGAAGCGGCCCCACAGCCTGTCGCCCTGCCTGAGGAAATGGCGCAGCGCGCGCGTCGACTCCCGCGGCGTATAGGGAAAGCTCGAAAGCGCCGCGGTCGGCGATATGGTGCCATTGTCGTTGTCCGGAGCATGGGCGGCATAGCCCTCGGGGTCATCGCTCGCGGTCAGGCCCCAGCAAGCTCTGCCATAAGCCTTATGCCGGTCGGGGTTGCGCACGCAATGCTCGTAGTTGATGCGCACGTGACGGCGGTTCTGCTCCCAATAGTCGGCGTAACGGTCCTTGAGGCCGCGCGGATCGAGCCCGAGGAAGGAGTAATGCGTGAAGAAGAGGGGGCCGCCGAAGGGCGGGCCCAAAGGCAGGTCGACGCGGTGATAGGTCCTGCCGTTCAGGAAGTCGCGGCCATTGGCGAAGCCCTTGTGGTAGGTGTCCGCGTCGATGCCGTAGCGCGGCGCCGCCGCGGCCAGCACATAGGTGATGAGGCATTCGTTCCAGCCGCGGATCTCGTGATCGAGGCTCCAGCCGTTGTTCGGGCTCCAATGCCAATAGAGCACCTTGCGGCCGCCCTGGGTGTGCCAGCTCCACTCGACTTCGAGCCACAGGAAATTGATCCGGCCGCGCAAGCGCCGTTCCGCCGGCGTGTCGCGATCGAAATACTGCCTGGCGCAGAGGAGGCCCTGGAAGAGAAGCGAGGTCTCGACCAGGTCGGCGGCGTCGTCCTTGCGCCAGAAGGGGATGGTGGCGCCGGTCGCGCCATTCATGAAATGCGGATAGACGCCGTGATAGCACGGGGCGATTTCCAGGACGTCGAGCATCCGGCTCAGGCGCTGCAACGCCTCGTCGCGCGCCACCCACTTGCGCTCCACCGCCACGATCATGGCCATGACGCCGAAGCCGGTTCCGCTCATGGTGACCTTGTCGTCCACGGGATCGGCGTCCCTGGAGCTCCGGTCGCGCGCCATGAAGCTTACCGGATGAGCGCCTTCCCAGAAATAACGGAAGGTCTGGCGTTGCACGGCCTCGAGCAGCTCGTCATCCGTGAGCCTGCGACCGGGCAGGGACGCATCCTTTCGGGTCTTGAGGGGGCGGGGCATGTTCATCGCACGGCTTCCGGAAAGCGGGACTTGGGCCTGATGTCGGGCATCGGCTTGCGCCGCAGCGTGTGAGTCCCCGGATCCTTCACCAGATGAAGAATGCGCTTGAACAGATGGTCATGCTCATCGGTCTTGCCGATATGTATGACGCCTGTGTGCTTCAGTTCCTTGGCCAGCATGTCCACGACCCGCTGATGCGTGGCCTGTTCGATCGAATCGAGAACCTCGTCAATCAGGAGCCAATCGGGCTTCTGGAGCCTGACACGGGCAAAGGCGAGCGCGTGCTGCTCGTCGTCGGAGAGCTTCTTGTCCCAGCGCTTGTGGATGTCGAGCTTGCCGAGGAGGTTGTCGAGGCCGACCGACTTCAGTGCGGCCGGGAATTCGCCCGGTTCGAAACTGTCTACAGCGGAAGGATAAGCCATGACCTCGCGCAAGGTGCCGGGCGGCAGATAGGGGGTTCTCGGCATGTGAAGGATGGCTTCCCCCTTGGGCCAGGCGATGCGCCCGTCGCCCCACGGCCAGAGACCGGCGAGAGTCCTGAACAGGAGGGTCTTGCCGGTGCCGGAATCGCCGATGATGACGACACGCTCGCCGGCCTTGATCTCGATCTTTTTCTCCTTGAGCATGGTGCAGCCGTCGGGCGAGGCGATTTCGAGATTCTCGATGAGCACCTCGCCTTTTTCGCCTTCGACGAACGCAATGCGGCTTTCGACCGTGTGCAGCACGTCGGTCTTGAGCACGGCGCTCCTGAAGCTCGCGATACGCAGGAGCGTGGCGCGCCAATCGGCTATGGCGCTGAAATTGTCGACGAACCAGCGCAGCGAGTTCTGCACCTGGTTGAAGGCACCGACCGCCACCATCAGGCCGCCGAAGGACAGGTTGCCGGCGAAATAGACGGGGGCGGCGACCAGGATCGGCGCCACGATGGTGATCCAGCCATAGCCGGCCGTGACCCAGGTGAGCCCGGTAAGGCGCATGATGATGCTGCGCGTCGCCGCCAATACGGAATGGAGGCTGATCTCTATGCGCCGCTTCTCGTCCGCCTCGCCGCCAAAGAGCGCCACCGCATCGATGTGCTCATTGAGCCGCATCAGGGAGAAGCGCAGGTCCGATTCGCGCTGGTAGCGCTCAGCATTGCGCTGGACGAGCGGCCGGCCCACGAAGTAGCTCAACAGCGAGGCCGAGGCGGCATAAATGATCGCCGCCCAGACCATATAGCCGGGAATGTCGAAGCTGCGGCCGCCGATGTTGAAGACGAAGTCGGTCGACAAGGTCCACAGCACGCCGATGAAGCTCACGATCAGGACCGACGCCTGGAACAGGCCGATGCCGAGATCGGCCGACAGCTCGGTCAGATGGCGGGCGTCTTCATGCAGGCGCTGGTCGGGATTGACGCCGATCGGGCCGGCATTGGCGAGTCGAAAAGCGCGGCGGGGGCTCAGCCACTGCCCGATCAGGTCGAGCACCAGGCCTTCGCGCAGCTTGAGCTTCATCATCTGGTGCAGAAAGGTCTGGAAGACATTCAGCACCAGGAGGCTTCCGGCAATCATGCCGAAGACTCCGAGCTGCACCAGGAAGTCGTTGCCGTCCCGCCGCGCCAGCGCATCATAGAAGGGCTGGTTCCAGCTGTTGAGGCGAATCTGGCCATAGGCGGTCAGGAGGACGACGGCGACGAGGCCGAGGCCGAGCACAAGCAAGGCACGGCGCACCGGCGAGACGAAGAGGGCGCCGATCATCATGGACAACTGCGGCACGAGGCCGGCCTGGGCGGCTTCGTCGATGTCGGCAGCGGCATCGGCGAGCTGGGCGGACTGATCTGTCATTGCGGATCCGATTCCTCGATATGACGCGGGTTATCCTCGCATCTCGCGGGAGAGGAATCTATCGGGGCAGATTAAGGCGTTATTCTGCCGCTTCGAGGGGGCGTCCCGGCGGGCTTGCCGGCACGTCAGCGCCGAAGGGGCGAGGGGCTGCATCCATGTGCCGGGCCATCCGCAGGCGCCGGGCGAAGAAACCGCCGAGCGCCGGAGAGCTGCCGACACCGATGACCGCCGAGGCGCTCAGCTCGCGCGTGAAGACCGAGCGCAAAAGGCCCAGATCCTGCTCGCTGGCGGTGGCGGCGATATCCTCGAACAGCACCCAGTCGGGCCGGTGCAGGACCAGGCGGGCGAGAACGAGCCGCTGCTGCTCATGCGCCGGCAAGGCCCGGTCCCATCGGCCCCTGTCGTTCAGCCGCTCGACCAGGTGCATCAGCCCCACGCGCACCAGTGCCGCCGAGATCATGGCGTCGTCGAACCCGCCCTGGTCGGCCGGATAGACCATCGCCTCGCGCAAGGTGCCGATGCGGAAATGGCCCCGTGCCGGCACGAACATGATGCTCTCGGGCGACGGCAGGAGGATGGACCCGGTGCCCTCCGTCCACAGTCCCGCCATGGCGCGCAGGAACAGGGTCTTGTCGCAGTCGGCCGCACTCTCGATAAGGACGCGCTCGCCCTGGCGCACCTCGATATGCGAGGTGGCGAAGGACATGGTGCCGCCCTGCTGATTGAGCGACAGGCTCTCGAAGCTCATCTGGCCGGCAGGGTGGGGGCCGACAGTGATGCCGCTCGGCGCGCTGTCGGGATCGGGCTCGAGGCAAGACAAGCCGTTGCGGAAGCGCGAGACACGCAAGAGCGTCGCCCGCCAGTCGGCGATGCCGGGAAAGTTGTCGACGAACCAGCGCAACGAATTCTGCACCTGGTTGAAGGCGCCGACCACCATCATCAGGCCCCCGATCGTGAGCTTGCCGGAGAAGAAGCCCGGCACGGCCACCAGGATCGGCACGATGATGGCGAGCCAGCCATAACCAGAAGTGATCCAGGTGAGCTTCGACAGGCCGTTGGCGAGCTTGCAGCCCAGGTCGATGACGCTCACGATCGAGCCGTTGGCGGTCCGCCGCTCATCAGCTTCGCCGCGGCCCAGCGCCACTGTCTCGGCGGTCTCATTGATGCGCACGATGGCGAAGCGCAGATCGGCCTCTTTGGCATAGCGCTCGGCATTGAGCTTGATCAGCGGATGGCCGACAAGCCAGGTGAGCCACGAACCGGTGATGGCGTAGGCCAGCGCACACCAGACCATGTAGCCCGGGATGGTGAAGCTCCGGTCGCCCCAGGTGAACACCACCTGGCTCGACAGCGCCCACAGCACGCCGATGAAGCTCGTCAGCAGCAAGGTCGCGTGGAAAAGGCCGATGACGAGGCTCGCCGACATCTCGGCAAGATGGCGCGCATCGGACTGGATATACTGATCCGGGTTGGAGCCGTCCTCGCCCGCCTGGGTCAGGAGATAGGCGCGCCTGGGCTTGAGCCATTGATCCATGAGGTCGTGGGTCAGCCATTCGCGCAGCTTGACCTTCAGGGTTTCCTGCAGCCAGGTCTGCGCCACGACCAGGCAGAGCAGGCCGCCGACGATGACGAGAAAGACGAGGAGCTCGTGCGCCAGCGTGCTCAGCGACCGCTGGACCAGCGTGTCATAGAAGGAACCGAGCCAGGCATTGAGCTTGATCTGCCCGAAAGTGTTGGTGACGATGACGAGGCCGATGCCGGCCGCCATCAGGGCGAGCTTGTTGCGGTAGCTCGATGCGTAGAGCGCGCGCAACAACGGCAGCGCCTGCACCCAGAATTGGCCGTCGGAGGTTTCGGCACGGAGTTTTCCGCGCGCCGGACGTGCCGTGTCCGACGCCGTATCAGCTATCCCATTGGTCCGCGACCAGCCCTTTGTTTTCAGTCTTCTTTTAATTCTGATTCTCACCCATCTCGCGACAAGCATGTTAGTCGAAGATGATGATCCCAGCTAGTAAACGCTTTATGTAAACTTGCCCAGCCGGATCAAAACCTCCATTATTCCCGGAACTGTGACGGCAAAGACACAGTTCAAATCGAGTTCCGTATTGGAACTTGACCGGTGTCGGACAAGCAATGTGCCGCGAATCGCCTGAACGGAACCTGAATGAGGTGTTCTTGTCAAATGGGAACACCAGCCGTCAGCCTGCGGAGGAATTATGCCAGCGAATTTGACCGATCGAGTCACGCAGCTCATGCGGGCGATGACCGTCGAAGAGAAGATCGGCCAGCTCAACATGCTCTCGGCCGGCCTCGTCGTCACCGGACCGGGCGATCCCGGCGATTACATGACGGCCCTCAGGGCCGGACGCGTCGGAAGCCTACTCAATCTTTTCGGCCGCGGGCAAGTGCGCGAAGTGCAGCGTATTGCCGTCGAGGAAACGCGGCTCGGGATCCCGCTGATCTTCGGCTATGACGTGGTGCACGGCCATCGGACGATCTTTCCCATACCGTTGGGCGAGGCTTGCGCCTTCGATCCCGACCTGTGGGAGCGAACGGCGCGGATCGCGGCGCTCGAGGCCGCCGCCGAAGGTCTCACCCTCACTTTTGCGCCGATGCTCGATGTTTCCCGCGATCCGCGCTGGGGGCGGATGGCCGAAAGCGCCGGCGAAGACCCCTGGGTCACCGAGCGTTTCGCAACCGCCAAAGTCAAAGGCTTCCAGGGCGATGATCTCAAATCGCCTCTGTCGGTCGCCGCGACGGCCAAGCATCTCGCCGCCTACGGCGCCTCCGTCGCGGGGCGGGACTACGCCCAGGTCGAAGTCTCCGAGCGCAGCCTGCATGAAGTCTATCTGCCGCCGTTCAAGGCGGCGGTCCTCGCCGGCGTCGCCGCCGTCATGCCGGCCTTCACCGACATCGACAATGTTCCGCTGACCGCCGACGCGGTGATCCTGCGCGACCTGGTGCGCCGGCAGTGGGGTTTCGACGGAGTCATCATCAGCGACTACGGCGCCATAGCCGAACTCGTCCCGCATGGCATCGCCGCCGATCTGACAGAAGCGTCGGCCCTGGCGCTGGGGGCGGGCGTCGATATCGACATGATGGGCTTTGCCTATATGCAGGGCCTGCCGGCAGCGCTGGAGCGCGGCACCGTCACCGCGCAAGATATCGATCAGGCGGCGGCCCGGGTGCTCATGCTCAAGGAGCGCCTGGGTCTCTTCGACGATCCTTACCGCGACGCGGCCGCCAGGTTCGATCACAAGGCGCGGCGCGTCGAGCATCGCGACGTGGCGCTCGACGCGGCGCGCCGTTCGATCGTGCTGCTCAGCAATCGCGACGGCACCCTCCCGGTCACCCGGCCGCCCCGCCGGGTCGCCGTCCTCGGACCGCTTGCCAACGCGCAGGCCGAGATGCTGGGACCATGGTCGGGAGCAGGGCTCATCGAGGACATGGTGCCGTTCCTGCCCGGGATCCGGGCGGCCTGGCACGGCAGCGAAATCCTCCATGCGCCGGGTGTTCCGGTCGAAGGCGGCGATGCCAAGGGCATACAGGCCGCGGCGGACATGGCCCGGCAAGCCGACCTCGTCGTCCTGTGCGTCGGCGAGGAGCGGTTCATGAGCGGCGAAGCGGCAAGCCGCGCCAAGCCCGGCCTTCCCGGCCATCAGGAGGCGCTCGCCAGGGCGGTTCTCGACACCGGCAAGCCGGTCGTCGTGCTCATTTCCTCCGGGAGACCGCTCATCGTCCCCTGGCTGTTCGAGAGGGCGCATGCGGTGCTCGCGACCTGGTTCCTGGGCAGCGAGGCGGGCCATGCGGTAGCCGACGTGATCACCGGCCGGTGGTCGCCCTCCGCAAAGCTGCCGGTCTCCTGGCCGGCCGATGTCGGGCAGATCCCGGTCTTTTATTCGCACCGTCCGACGGGGCGGCCGAAGAGCGACAATATCCGCTATACCAGCAAATATCTCGATATGCCGAACGAGCCTTTGTTCCCCTTCGGCCATGGTCTGTCCTATGCGCGCTTCTCCTATTCGGACTTCAGGGCCAGTCCGAGCGAATTGCGGGCCGGTGCGAAAGCGACCCTCGAAGTCACGGTGCGCAACGAAGGCACCGTGGCCGGCGAAGAGACCGTGTTCTTCTTCTCCCGCGATCCGGTGGCCAGCGTCTCGCGGCCGGTGCTCGAGCTGAAAGGGCTCGGCAAGGCCCAGCTCGATCCCGGAGAGGCGAAAAAGGTCTCGGTCAGCCTGTCTACGGACGCTCTTGCTTTCCCGGGAAACGACTGGCAGCCGCGGCTGGAGCCCGGAGTGATCGAGCTCTTCGCCGGGCCGTCGACCCGGAGCGAAGGGCTGCTCAGGGCCGAAGTGCACGTGGTGGCCTGAACGCCCTGGAGGAGAAGGAGCGAGCCGGCGGGGTGCTGCCGGGCGGCCTGATCATCGACCAGATCGTTAACTATTCCGTATCCTGACGAAATTGTGACGTGGCACGGCAATTGCTGGAGGTCATTCGCCGCACGCCATCAGCGGCAAAGAAGGGTCGAGGCCGGCGGGAACCGCCATCACTGTCCCGCCGGCTCGGCTCTCTCACCAAAATACCCGCAAAATCCGTCTCTTATGCCTCTCCGGAATGTTCGTTCCGGGGCCTCCCAGGAATTTTCCCGGAGATAATGTCCGTCAACGGACTGTCCGAATACTGAACATCCGCCATCGGAAAATCCGTAAACGGACCGTCGTGGATGGCATGGAAGATGCTTGAACGCCGGCTGCGCCGTCCCGAAACGGGCGGCCGAGGTGAGAAAAAGAGCCCGGGAAGCACATATCCATGGATCATACAGCTCAATCGCCGGGGGTCGGCATGGTAAAAAACAGCCTGCCCCGGAAACAGAAAGGCGCAGCCTCCGGGCTCGTCTCGCTGACCGGCCAGATTGCCGCCCCGGGGTCCTACGAGCTCATTGCGCCGGCGGAGCTGGCGACCCTGGCCGGAGGGACCTGGACGGGCGGCAGGCCGCGCAGGATCGACTATATCAGGGAAGACCTCGACAACACGGAACAGGGCCTCAAGGACTTCCTCTATGCGCCCGAGCTGTTCTTTCGCCAGGGCAGCACTCTGGCGAGAGCGGCACTTCTCACCGCTCCGCAGGCGGTCGAGCAGGGGGCGGCGGGGTGCCTCGTCAGCGAGCGGCCGCGGAATCTCAGGCCGGATATTCCGTGCCTGGTCGTCGCAAATGTCTCCGATGCCGTCGCCGCCCTGGCTCGCCGGCAGCGGGCCGGATCGGCGGCAAAGTTCGTGGCGGTCACCGGCAGCATTGGCAAGTCCAGCACGAAGAACATGATACATGCGCTGCTTTCGGCTCACGGGCCGGCGACGCGCTCCATATCCAACTATAACTTCGGCAATGTGAGCGTAAACTACGTCCTCGCGAACCTTGCCTCCCGGCACCGGTATTGCGTCGCCGAATTCAGCGAAGACGCCGAAAACGAGGCGCGCATCGCGTTGTACCGGCCGCATGTGGCGGTCATCACCAATATCGACTGGGAGCACGCCGCGCCCATGGAGGCAAGCGGATATTTCGGCGATGAGGTGATCAAGCGGCTTGTCTATCTGGGCTGTGCGATCGTGCGAAATCTTCAGAGCGGCGGCAGGGTCGTCCTGGATCGAGATCATCCGAACTATCCCCTGTTGGCGGCGGAGGTTGCCAAGACCGCACACGCCCACGTGACGACTTTCGGCAATGGGACGGATGCCGATGTCAGGCTGATCGGCTACGAACCGGACGAGACGGGAAGCTGGATCGCCATCGGCATCGGCAAGGAAAAGCACCGGTTCCGGCTGGGCATTCCCGGAGCGCATATGGCCAGAAACGCGGTTGCCGCGGTGTCCGCCGTTCACGCGATGGGACTGGACGTCGCCGCCTCGCTGGAAGCGCTTTCGGATTTCAGGCCGGATTCGCGCCGTGGCGTGCGCTATCTGCTGCCCTGGAAGGAGGGGGAGATAGAGGTACTCGACGAGAATGTCAGCTCCAATCTTCCGGGCATCGTATCGATGCTGAATTCACTTCACGCCGCCACTCACAGGGAGCGCAAGATAGCCGTGCTCGGCATCGTGAAGGGGCTCGGCTCGACCATGCCGGACGCCATGGCGGACCTGGCGGCCTTCGCAGCGAACCTCGATATCGATCATTTCTACACCATCGGCGAGGATATAGCGGTCTTCAACCGCTGCTTTCCCGACCGATCGCGTATCGCACCGCATGCGCAGACGCTCGAGCATCTCGAGCAGCAGCTCGCGGAAGGGGTGATGGCCGGGGATCTGGTCGGCTTCAAGAGCTCGGCCGTCCCCGGCCGCATCTCCCTGCGGCGGCTGCTGAAGCGCATGCAGGAAAAGATCCCGGGACCCTCGCAACAGCCTGCCGATGCCGGCAGGCCCGCCCGCCTCGTCATATGCGGCGACACGTATTTCGGCGAAACCTTTCAGGCGGAACGCGAGAAGAAGGGAGACCTCAACTACCTGCGCGCCTTCGGATATGAATATAGTTTCGAGGCGATCGGCGAGCTCACCAGGCGAGCGGACTGTGCGGTGATCAATCTCGAATGCGCCCTGACGGAACGGCCGAAGTCCGACTATCAAGGGCGAAGATCGGTCCTCCTGAAGGGAGATCCCGAACGCACCATCGCCGCCTTGAAGGCGCTCAATGTCCACGGCGCGATGCTCGGCAATGACCACAGCAAGGATTTCGGCGAAAACGGCTTGCGCGACACGATCGGCAATCTGGAGAGGGCCGATATCGTTCCGTTTGGCGCCGGTGAAGACAAGGCCATGTCGCAGCGCGCGTTCATCCGCGAGTTCGACGTCGGGAGCACGCGCTTTCGCCTCGCGATCATCAGCGCTTACGAGTATACCGACTTCGACGACAGCGTCGGCTTCTACGCGGGATCCGCCTCACCCGGCGTCAACAACCTGAACTTCGATCGCATCACCGCACAGATAGCCGCGCTCAAGGCTACCGGCCACTATGTCATCGTGTCGCCGCACTGGGGCGCGGACTACTGCCTGCGGACCTACACTCAGAAGCATCTCGCAAGGCGGCTGGTATATGCCGGAGCAGATCTCATCCTCGGCCACGGTCCGCATGTCGCGAACCAGATCGAGAAGATCGAAGATGTATGGGTCGCGTTCAGCCTGGGGAACTTCGTGCTCAATTCGAACGGCGAGTATGAGGACCATGCGCTGCTGCCGTTCAGCCTCATAGCCGAGATCGAGCTGCGCGAGCGCATCGCGGGCGTAACCGGAATGCTCAACCTCTATCCTTTCGTGTGCTGCAACCAGATGACGCAGTTTCGGCCGACATTCGCCGATGACAGGCAATTCGACCGGTTCGTCCAGACCTTGCGCGGCCTGTACTACGATCCGGAGCTCTTTTCGAGCGACCTCGGGTCTCGCAAGATCGACGGCCGGCATTGCCTGACGGCGAAGCTGTTCTGAGGAACCATTCAGATGCTTCTTGCCAAGGAATTGCTTGAGCTTAGATCCGGGCCTGCGGCGCCGGCGCTGCCATTCCCGCGGATGCCTTCGGCAAGCGGGCCGGCCTCACTGACGGCGGACACGCTGGCCGGCTTTCTGGGCGCTTCGAAATCGGGCCGCCGCAGCGGCGAATACGATTTTCCCGTCCTGGCGCCTTTTGAGGTCGTCGCGCGACGGGCCGGTGTCCGGGTCCTTTCGCGCTGGTTCGAGGACGTCTCGCCATATCGAACTCTGGAGGCCGCGTTCACCGAAGCCCGGGAAGCCGATACGTTCGAACTCTGCGTGACCGTGGGCTTTCGCCACCTCGATCTCGAGAACTATGCCTCGGCGCTGAACAACCGGGCAAGAGGCAGGTTCGCTGCACAGATTTCGTACAATAGCGGGGTCTACCGGGTTTCGCCGCTGGAAACGATCTCCACCAATCGAAGCCTCAGGGCATGGTTCGAGAGCTTTCTTGGCGAGCGGGGATTGAGCGACCGGCAGTTCTTTGCAGGCGGCGGGCGGCTGTCGCTGCACGACTGCCGACAATTCATCATCAGCCGTAAAAGCGGCGCGGCCGCCGTCGAAACCTATCGCGGCAATGAGATCGTCCCGACGGAAACTCCGGTAGCCGCTCTCTGCGACGACGTCATTGCGGGAATGGGCCGATGGTTCATGAACAATATTGGTCCGGACGGCTCGCTGCCCTACAAGTACTGGCCCAGCAACGGCAGGTTCGCCGATACGGACAATCCCATTCGCCGCTTCATGGCAACGATCGCCTTCAACAGGCTGGCGGATCACGTGGGAAGCCAGGCGATGAGAGTGGCGAGCCGGCGTAATCTCGAATTCAATCTCAAGCGCTTTTATCGTGCAAGGGACGGCCTGGGCGTCGTCGAATGGGACGACAGCATCAAGCTCGGCGCGGTCGCCCTGGCCGGGCTGGCCATCCTGGAGAGCCCGTACCGGGATCGATGGCAAACGGAGCTGCTGGCGTTGCGGGCGACGATCGATCGTCTCTGGAACCGGGACGGGACGTTCCGCACCTTCCTCATGCCGGCGGAGCGCAACGACAACCAGAATTTCTATCCCGGCGAGGCCCTTTTGTTTCTTGCTTCGGCACTCAGGCGGGATCTCGATCGGGAATTGCTGGGACGTGTGCTGCGGAGCCTGTGGAAATATCGCCAGCATTTTCTCCACAATCCCAATCCCGCCTTCGTGCCGTGGCACACGCAGGCGGCCGCCGTCCTGTTCGATCTCACCGGTGAGACATCCCTCCGGGACTATGTTTTCGAGCTGACCGATTGGCTGCTGCCGCATCAGCAATGGGGCGGGGGCCTCGAGCCCGATCTCTGGGGCCGGTTCTATTCGCCGGCCCGGCCGCAATATGGTCCGCCCCATGCCTCCTCGACGGGGGTCTATCTGGAAGGAATAGCCGACGCCCTTAGACTCGCGCGCAGCGCAGGCGACGACCGGCGTGCCGGGCTCTATGCCGAGGCCTTCCATCGCGGCGCGAGATCGATTGCCCAGCTTCAGTTCAAGAACGATACGGATACATATTATATCGCCCGTAAAGACCGCGTTCTCGGGGCGGTGCGAACCGAGGTCTACAACAACGAGATTCGCGTCGACAACCTGCAGCACGCGTTGATGGCATTGCTGAAATTCAGGTCGTCTCCTGTCGCGGAAACGAGAATTTAGTTGGAGTCAGGAAAGTGTTGCGCCGGCAGTTGAGAGTTGCCCTGTTTTCAAGCTTTCTCGTCCTGCAATATCTTCCCGCATCGGCAAGTGGTGCATCGACAGCCGGCCCGGTGGCCTATCGGCCCGGAAGTATCCTGATCAAGACCTCTGAGCATCGCCTGTATCTTGTTCTCGAAGACGGGGGCACCATCAGCTATCCGCTGGCTGTCGGCAGACAGGGCCGGAAATGGGAAGGCAAAGCCTTCGTGACACGCAAGGTCCTGAAGCCGGCCTGGGCGCCACCGCCCGTCATAAGACGTGACAATCCCCGCCTTCCCAAGGTCATTCCTCCCGGCCCCCGCAATCCTTTGGGTGCGGCCGTTCTCGTCCTCGGCGATGGCACCTATGGCATACACGGGACGAACAGGGACAATACGATCGGAAAAGATGCTTCCTACGGCTGTTTCCGGATGCACAACAAGGATGTGCTCGACCTGTTCTCGCGTGTTCCAGTCGGCGCCCCGGTCTATGTGACGCGCTGAGGCAGGTAGCGGTCGTCCCGGTCTCCATCGCGGTTTGATCGGAACGAAGCTTTTTCCATGTGAATGAGAACTCCTGCGGCTGCGGCATTGGGATATATGGCCGGGCAATGCATCGGCTGCCTTGGAGGAACTGCCTGAGAATCACCAGGATCCGAGGCTCAAAAAATCGAGCCGGCTGCCCATTTTGGAAAAGAGTGACGCCGCATGCGCAGCATGCGGCGTCTTTTGCTTCAAGCTGCTGCGAAGCTAGCCGTGCACTGACACGGTAGTACCCGTTTCGGTTTCAGCAGGGCCGGGAATGCGTTCCCGATGGCCATCGCCGTCGCCGTCTCCGTCGCCATCACCGTCGCCATCACCGTCACCGTCGCCATCTCCGTCGCCGTCGCCATCTCCGTCACCGTCGCCATCTCCGTCGCCGTCGCCATCTCCGTCACCGTCGCCGTCGCCGTCACCGTCGCCATCTCCGTCGCCGTCACCGTCGCCATCTCCGTCGCCATCACCGTCGCCATCTCCGTCGCCGTCACCATCTCCGTCGCCGTCGCCATCGCCGTCACCGTCGCCATCTCCGTCGCCGTCACCATCTCCGTCGCCGTCGCCGTCACCATCTCCGTCGCCGTCGCCGTCGCCATCTCCGTCGCCGTCACCATCTCCGTCGCCGTCGCCATCGCCGTCACCGTCGCCAGCTCCGTCGCCGTCGCCGTCACCATCTCCGTCGCCGTCACCGTCGCCATCTCCGTCGCCGTCACCGTCGCCGTCACCGGCACCGGCGCCGTCTCCGTCGCCGTC
>JBFWVM010000029.1:0-49573 GCA_050246735.1 Parvibaculaceae bacterium
TTGAGCAGGCGGAAGATCGTGCGGCGCTCGGCGAGATCGAGCTGGCGGTAGGCGTGGCGCATGGGGCAACTCCGTCGGGCAAGCCTTTGAAAACCCTACAGAGTCGCACTTCGCGATAGAAACCACCCGCATGGTAGGAAAAATGTGATAAGATGAATTATGACAAAATAGTGCCCGACGAGGAAGGTCGCGAGCTCGACGATCATGACTCGCGCATGAACTCTTTGTCGTGAGCCGCGGGATCAAAGCTGGCTCGCATGTGCTCATCGTGGATCCCAGGAACGCTGGTCATGTGGCAGGCGATGGTCGGGATCGTGAGGCTCGATGGAGTCTTCGGCATCGAGATTGGCAAGGAATAGCGCGAGGTTGATGCCGCCCGGGTGACGCATGGATGGGTAGAGGAGGCCGCGTCGACCGGCCTGTACCAGCTGGTCGCTGATGTGCCAGGTGGGCGGATCACGGTGCTCGATGCGGGCGATGAACTTCCAGTCGCAGTCGCAATTCTCCCATACGGACGGCCATGCCGCCGGGTCGTAGCCTGAGGAAAAGTCGACGACGTCGGCGAGAGCGACCCGGTAGGCCACCAGGATGCCGGGCGGCACGATTGACGCGTCCTGGCGGTACTCCGCGAGCGCCGTTGCCGGGTCGGCGGCAAGGTAGAGTGCCTCGACCCCAGGCCGATTGAAGCGGCCTCCATTCTGCGCGGCACCGGCACCGCTGGTCGGCAGAAATGCCCATCTTGGGCTCAGGAACCGATAGAAGATCGCGTCGGGCCCGATCCGGGCGAGTCTCACCCGGTCGCCCCGCCCGCCAGATCCTCAAGATAAGTGAGTACCGCCTCGAGCTCACCCGCGGCGATCAGCTCGGCTGCGGTCTTGTGGCGATAGTCGGCGATCGGCTCGTTGATCAGCCAGTAGATTGCCTTGTCGACGTCGCCAGTAAGCTCCGTCGCGGCAACGATTGCCTTGACCATACCACGCAGCACGCGCTGCAGGGGCTCGGAGCCTGGGCTCTGACGCACCGTATTGCGATGAACTCCCGCCAGTCGGGCGAGCGTCTCAAGCCGAAAACCTGCCCGGCCGGCGAAGCGCTTCGGCGAGATGAAGGGCGTGCGTGGCTCCTGGATGCTGTCGAGAAACCCCGACACCAAGCGAGGATGTCGATCAGCTGCGCGCTGCTCAAGCGCCGTTGTCTGCATGGCGGCCTCCGGCCCAAACCACGCACAAAATATGCACGAGCTGCCCAGTAGGCAAGCTCTTGCAGCGGGGAACGCCCCTCCGGGCAGAGGGGCGCCGGCGATTTCAAAGGTTCATCTCCGCGCCCGCGGGGAACGCTCGCCGTCAGCAGTACCACCTCGGCGTGTTCCCAGCCTGAGTAGGCGAATGCGAAGTGGTAGAGCCGGTGGTCGAGTAGCGCGCCGCGACCGTGACGCGAGCCTCGCCGGTCAGGCGGCCTCGTCCGCCCGCCCCTGACCTCAGGCCACACAGACCGCCTGCGGCCAGGGTCGATCGACCGTTCGCACGCCCGCGCCACCCACCCCATGGGCGGAGACCCACGCCTCACTCAAACGACCGCCGAGCTTGGTGATGCGACTGGGCGAGGTCACAAGCACGCGGCTGAACGAATCCGTCGGCGAGTCGAGCAGGCAGTCCAGCGCGAGTTCGCCGATCATCGCCGTCACGTAGCCGAGCTCCACTGGACCGTAGGGCTGGTAGTGCACGCCGCAGGCGGGCTCCTCTTGCGCGGCGTCGTCCCCATCGGGCCACTCCACGACCTTGAAGGTGGGTGCGCCGGTACGGCCGATGTGGCACTGCAGACACCCGCCCGTGCCCGCGATCGCAACCCCGTGCCCGGCGCAGGCATGCGCTTCGGTCCAGGCGTAGAGAACTGGCCGCCCGCGACCCTGGTCGACGTGCCAGCGATTGAGGGCGTTCTCGGCCGCCCAGCTCCCCGTCGCGGAGATGATCAGATCGGCCTCGCCGAGGAGGTCGCGGCCGATCAGGAGGAGCTCGTGGAGCCCGCACGACCGGCTGTCGATTCGCAAATGCGGGTAGTCGGCCTGCAGGCGCTCGGCCAGGGCTCCTGCCTTGTCGCGGCCGACCGCCGAGGCGCCCAAGGGATGCCGCCCGACATTCGGCCAGCTCAGGGTGGCGTAATCGACGAGGACGATCCTGCCGACGCCGGCTTGCGCGAGCGCGCCGGCGACCGGCGCGCCGACCGACCCGCACCCGATCAGGACGACGGTCGCGGCGAGGAGCCGCGCAGTCCGGGGATCCCGGTCGCGACCATGGACCCAGGGTGCGTCGGCGCGCTGGAGGGACGTTCGGATGACCGGATTGGCACCGAAGAACCGGTCTACCAGGAGACGTTTCGGCGTTCGGCCGGGACGAAAGCCCTTGGACAGCGGTTCCGCCGTGGGCCGGGGATGCGTCTTCAGCCGTTTGGGTTTTGGGATCTCGACCCCGATCAGCCCGACGCCCCCGCGCCCCTCGGCACCGAGGATCGCGACGAGGTGATCGGGCTCGCCGAGCGCCGCCTGCTCAAGAACCTGGACCGCATCGTCGCTGATTTCGCCCGCTCGCGCGCGCAGGTCGGAGGCCGTCTCGGGATAGGCGGCAGGAAGCCACGGCTCCCCCAGCCACAGGAAGGCCGCGTCCTCGATCTTGGTCGCCACGCCGGCGCCGAAGCGGTGGCGGACCCATTCGGTGAGCGACGCGGCATCCTCGCCCACGACCTCGATGCCCTCGCCGCGCCAGACACAAACGGCGCGCGACGGCGGCGCCGGCTTCAGCAGGCTAAATAGACGGCTGCCGTCGGCGTGCGTCTTGTAGGCCCAGTAGGTCAGAAACTCGTCGCGGAAATCGCGGTCGATGATCGACCCTTCGAGCAGCTCCTCGATCAGCCGGATCGACCGATGCAACAGGTTGGCGGCGACGTCCGCCGGGTCGTCGGGGTCGCACTCCGCCATGTTGGGCAAGAGGCACAGGATGCCGTCGCTTTCGACGTGCGGCCAGGTCATGAAATCCGGATGATCGACGAGCGCGGTCCGGACTGGCACGGTCGGAAATCCCGCCGTGGCCATGACATCGATGCGCCGCGTGATGCCGTCGGAGAAGGCCACGCGGAACCGCCAGGCGGCGACCCAGCGGCGCTTCGGGTAGCAGCTCGTGATCGTTGCTTGGTCGAGACGCTCGGGCGCCTGCCCCGTCAGCTCGCGCAGCCTCGCCTCAAGGCGAAGCGCCGCCTGTCGCCAGCGGAGTGGGCGCAGCCTCTCAGGCATGGCGACCGCCGCCGGCGCTGCTGACGGCCGCCGCCGCAGCCGCCGTCAAACCCAGCAGCGTCGCCGAGCCGATGATCGCCGGCGCCGCCACCGCGGCGCGCTGCTCCTCCTCGAGCCGCTCGCTGAAGAAGGTCGTGGCGAACACCTTGTCCCAGCACTTAAGCGCCCGCTCGCGCGTGCAGTCGGCCTCGAACAGGGGCTGCAGCGTGTCGACCGCCTCGGTCAGCTTCTCGCGGAAGCAGCGTGCGCAGGCGTCATCGGGACCGCTTGTAATGTAGTCGCCGGGCGTGACGGGGTGCGCCACCTGCAGGTCCCACGTCAGCCGGTCGCGGATCGCGACCATCGTGTCGTAGAGCGCACGGTCTTCGCGGCCGTCATGACGAAAGCGCTCGGTCACGAGCACGGTGATGCCGAAGCCGCTGAGGATCTTGCCGCGCCAGCTGTAACGGCTGCGGGCATACTTCTTCAGCTCCCGGGTGACCCGGCGCAGTTGCACGCCATCGGCCGACTTTGCGCGCTCGTCCTCGTACCAGTCAGTCACGTCGCGGGCGTCGGACCGCTTCCAGCCGCCTGCGGCCGCCAGCTCATAGTGGATCTGTTCGCCGAAGACGGTCGAGGTGACCACCCGCCGGTAAACCGGCAGGTCGACATGGTATCCCTTCTCGTAGAAGACCCGCACGCAATTCCTGCGGACCTCGGGCGGCGTCTTGAACTTGCCGTCGTCGACGGCGTCGCGCACCATCTGGCGGGCCTGCAGCGAGGTCATCTCGGCGCCGCGGTCGCCGACCAGATCCTCCTTGCGGAAATACACGCCGTCATCGATGTCGTAGTCGTTGTCCGGGTCGCGGACCATGGTCTTCATGGCGTAGCTTCCCTGCTTGACGAACTCGAGCGGCGCCGGCTTGCTCGCCGCCGACAGGCCGTTGCGCAGCCGCGTACGGTTCGCGTTGCGGCGGTCACGCATCGCGTCCTGCTCGGTCTTCGGGAGGGTCACGTCCTGGTCGTGGTAGGCCCGGACATCCTTTGCACAGTCGAACATCACTCATCCTCTCCGGTCGCGGGTGGAGACGCGGTCCCACACCGCGCCGGTGACCGGCATTGCCGGCAAATCGTGCATCAGCCGCCGGATCATCCGGCCGTCCTCGCTGCTGAAGTCGTCGCACGCACTCTTGGTCAGGTCGGCGTCGGTGTGCGCCTGCGCGACGAGGCGATCCATTGCCTCGGGCCGCGTGTCGTCGAGCGCCAGATAGGGCATCATGCTGGCGGGCACGGGCTTGTTGGGGAAGCGCACCCGCCGGATCGAGCGTCCGCAGTTGCTGATGGCGTTGGCCAGGAGCCGCGCCATGTGGTCGAAGGCGAACTCCTGCGCGGAGATGCTGAGCGGGGCCACGTCGGCGCCAAGTGACCAGTCGAGCATCGACCGGTGCGCGCTCTCGGCGTCGAGATGGTCGCCTTCGGGCCGCGGGCAGGTCCCCAGCGAGAAGATCTCGATCGGGCGATCGGGCGCGGCGATGGTCAGCGCGTCGACTAGGCCGACCATGATCGGGTTGTTGGCCCAGAGGCCGCCGTCGGCGAACACTTGCTGCGGTCCGCCAGGGGTGTTCGGGTCGTCGATCGCGGCCAGCGATCGATAGATCGGCGCTGCGCTCGTGGCCATGCAGACATCGACGAGCGGGTAGCGGTCGTCGCGGACCCCGCTCTTCGGCGTCTTCTTGAACACCCAGGCACGGTGCTCGCTCATCAGCACCGCCGGGATGGAGAGCGAGATCCCTCGCCTCTCATAGACGTCGAGCATCGTGTCGACGCCGAGCACGGCCTCAAGCGCCGCTCGCAGCGCCGCATTGCCCACGCGCACGAACCGGCTGCCCTGCGTGGCGCGGTAGATCGCGCTCGCCTTGCCCTTGATCCGATGCGGGAAGATGCTGGGCCCGTGCTCGCGATAGAGCGCGACGACCTCGGTCATCGGCCGGCCGACCGCAAGCGCACAGCCGACGATCGCGCCGGTGCTTGTCCCGGTGATCAGGTCGAAGCCCAGCCCTAGATCGAGCGCCGATTCGCCTCTTATGCGGGCGAATTGGTCGGTCAGCCGGGCGAGGAAGGCACCGGTGTAGATGCCTCGCATGCCCCCGCCGTCGAGGCTGAGCACCCGATAGGGGCACATAAGCTGTTGATCTTGTTCAGGTGCTCCCATCCGCGCAACCTCGTCCTCTGCATGACGAGGTTGCCTTGGCCGCCGCGTCCGTCCATAAGATGTGGGGACGCCATCTCGGTGCGTCAAGAAACTGGATGAACTTGGTGCGCAAGAGTCGTCTTTATAGGGGGACGCCGCATGGATGACGACGGCGAGCTACTGCGCTGGGGGGTTCGCCGACGGCTTGAGTTCATCGATTTCCGGCTGTTCTGGGACGGCCGGTTCAACCGCAGCGACCTCGCCCACGCCTTCGGCATCTCGCCGCAGCAAGCGTCAACCGACATCGCGCAGTACGAGAAGATTGCGCCGGAGAACCTTCAGTATGACCGAGCCGAGAAGGTCTACCGCCGCGCCGAGTCGTTCGCGCCGGCGTTCATCGGTGAGACGATTGAGCGCTATCTCCTGCAGCTGGTCGCCATCGAGAACCGGTGGATGCGGGCGGAGGACACTTGGTTCCACACGACGCCCTCCGTCGAGGTGATCACGCTCGGACGGCGCCCGACCGACCCGACTGTCCTCCTCAGGGTGCTCGACGCCATCCGCAACGGACTTGAGATCGACATCGAATACGCGTCTCTGACGGGATCGGTGCGACCCTCACGCGCGATCGCGCCGCACGCCCTGTCTCATAGCGCCGGCCGTTGGTACGTTCGATCCTGGTCGCGCGAGCACAACGACTTCCGCGATTACAATCTCAATCGCATCGGCGCCGTCACGGATCAGCGGCCAGCAGCGATCGATCCCAAGCTCGATTTTGAGTGGGTTCACAGCATCAATCTCGTCATCGTGCCGAACCCGGAGCTGTCGGCTGAGCGGCAAGCCGCCGTGGCCGCCGAGCACGCCATGACTGAGGGGCGCCTCACCCGTCCCTGTCGGTTGAGCCTCAGCTTCTACCTGATGAGCGAATACAATCTCGACGTCGAACCCGGCGTGTTGAAGCCGGAAAAGCAGCAGATCATCTTGGAGAACCGGGACGAGGTCTCGCAGGCCCGTGCGCTCGCGCGGAAGATGTCGATTGAGGCTTTGACGCGCGTTTCTCAGACTGGCGCGCCCGCATGAACAGCGCGCGGCCCAGCGGTTCGGGCCCTCGACGCTGGTTCGGTATCCCGCGATGGCGGTAGCAGCCGCCCTGCTGTTCGGAAGTCTCGCCCGTGCCGACCACGCCGAAGGCTCCGACACCGATATTTTGATGATCAATCTCGGCGAGGAGACACGCCACGTCTCGGTCGGTCATCTTTCGCTATTTCTCTATCCCTGGACGATGCTCGAGCAGGATGCCCGTGAAGGTGACCTTTTCGTTTGTCATCTGGTTCGTGAGGCCAAAGCGCTCGTTGATCCCGACGACTATTTGCAAATGCTGCGGCGCGCCTTCCGGTTTCGGTCGACCTATCAGGACGACATTCGTCGGGCCGCAGACCTGGGCTGGTATCTTGTAAGGTTCGGAAACGAGCTGAACGCGTCGTTGCAAGCCAAACGAACGCTTTGGTGCATCCGGACGATCTTGATCGCCCGTAGCGCCGAACAGCGCGATCCCGTCTTCGCGCCACGACAGCTGGCGGAGCGAACACGCTCGGCACCCGCCCGTGACCTCCTGTGCCATCGGCGCCATCGATACGATGATGCAGTCCTGCGCGCATCGCTTCTGCAATTTCTTATGGAGGAGACGCCACCTGATCCGTCGTTGGAATGTGCAGATCGGGACACCTTCGTGCGAAGATTTGGGACAACGTCCAATGAGGTCGCGTTGCAGACGCTCCGGCAAGAGGAGGAAAGCCAGGCGGGCTATATCTAGTCGCCAGCTTAGATCACGCCACATTCACATTGGCAGAGTTCAATCGTAAAGGCCAAGCGGGGTTCGTTTGGCGACAATGATTTCCGTGCGGTATTTTCAAGTGCCGACGATGCAGCCGGGGCAGTGACGCTCAGGTGGCGGCGGTCGCACCTGGGTTCCCGAACTCGACCACCACGCCGCCGGGTCCGGGATAGCGGAGGCGCTCCTCCATCGTCGTCGGCTCATTCATGTCGCTGCTCGCCTCGACTCTTCTTTTTGCGCCACATAAAGGACGTTATGTTGCGTAAGGAATCAAATTTCACATGTTCATAGAGTAGATTCCTCTTGCTCGCTGTGCATGCAGCTACTATCGTCAGTGCATGCATACGGAGAGCCTGACCACCATGGCCACGGCCAACCTGACGATCCGCAAGATCGACCCCGCGGTCAAAGAGCGGCTGCGGGTGCGCGCCGCCCAGCACGGCCGCTCGATGGAGGAAGAAGCCCGCCGCATCCTCAGCGACGCCTGCCCTCCGGCCGAGGCGCCCAAATCGCTCGGCGAGCTGGCGCTGGACTTGTTCGGCCACGAGGGTGGCGTCGAGCTCGACCTCCCGACGCGGCAGCCGCTGCGCGAGCCGCCGGACTTCTCGGAGCACGGATGATCCTGCTCGACACCAACGTGGTGTCCGAGCTGATGCGTCCCGAGCCGGATGCGGCGGTGCTGGCATGGTCCCAGCAGCAGCCCCTCGGCGAGCTGGCGATCACCGCCATCACGATGATGGAGGTCCGCTACGGCATCGCGCGCCTGCCGGACGGTGCCCGCAAGAATGACCTGGAAGCGCGCTTCCGGCGCTTCCTCGCCTTGGGCTTCGGCGGGCGCGTGCTGCCGTTCGACGGCGAAGCGGCGGAGTTCAGTGCCGTCCTGCGCGCGATGCGGCGGTGTATGGGCCGCGCGGTAAGCACCGAGGACTCCATGATCGCCGGGATCGCGCGGCAGCAGGGTGCGACGGTCGTGACGCGCGACGAGAGCGGTTTCGAGGGTTATGGCGTGCCGGTGATCAACCCTTGGGCAGCGGCGTCGTGAGCGCGCTGGTTCTCCCCTCGCCTGCCCTGCCCGCCCCTGCCCTGGGGATGACCCAAACTACCGGTGGCGTGATCCCGGCCGTCGTCGCCGGCGCCGGTGAGCGGGCGGCGCGCCGCTTCCTCGAGTTCTTCGCCGCCACCATCCGCAACCCGAACACGCGCGCCGCCTACCATCGGGCCGCAGTGCGCTTCTTCGCCTGGTGCGAGCACCATGGGATCGGCGAGCTCGCGCTGATCGAGCCGCTGCATGTCGCGGCCTATGTCGAGCAGCTCGGCCGCGCCTTCGAGAAACCCACGGTCAAGCAGCACCTCGCCGCCGTGCGCATGCTGTTCGACTGGCTGGTCACCGGCGGCATTCTCGCCGTCAATCCGGCCGCCCCCGTGCGGGGACCCAAGCACGTCGTCAAGCGCGGCCGCACGCCGGTGCTCACCGCCGATGAGGCCCGCCTGCTGCTCGACCGCATCGATGTCTCGACCGTCGTCGGCCTGCGCGACCGGGCCCTGATCGCCCTGATGACCTACACCTTCGCCCGCATCAGCGCCTCGGTGGCGATGCGGGTCGAGGACTACTACCCCGAGGGCAAGCGCTGGTGGGTGCGGCTGCATGAGAAGGGCGGCAAGGAGCACGCCATGCCGGCGCACCACAATCTCGAGGCCTGGATGGATGCCTATGTCCATGCTGCCGGCATAACGCACCAGAGGAAGATGCCGCTGTTTCGGACCACGCGCGCCCGCACCGGCCTTTTGACCGCCGATGGTATGACCCGGGTGGACGCCTGGCGCATGATTCGCCGGCGCGCGCGCGAGGCCGGCCTCGACGTCGCCGTGTGCTGCCACACCTTCCGGGCCACCGGCATCACCGCCTACCTGGACAACGGCGGTACCTTGGAGAACGCGCAGATGATGGCCGCGCACGAGAGCCCGCGCACCACCAAGCTCTACGACCGCACGGGCGACGAGATCACGCTCGATGAGGTAGAGAGAATTGCGATTTAGCCTACATAACAGGCACTTGACCGGACTGTTGGGGAAGCTCAGTGCGTGTTGAGAGCGTAACTATTGCTGGCTTTCGTAGCTTTGGATCTAAGCCTGTGCGAGTGGCGCTCGCTGGAGATCTTACAGCAGTCGTCGGGCCGAATGCGTCCGGCAAGACGGCCATGCTTCAGGCTCTTGCCAAGCTATTCGGTGTCACTCGGGCCCAGCGGACAGTCCAACGCTCGGACTTTCACTTGCCGCCGGAGGCGGATCCGAGCGATCGGACATCCCGCCGCCTCCTTATCGATGTGCTCATTGAGCTACCGGAACTCGCCACAGGATCGGCGACCGCCGCGACCGTAGCGCCGACTTTCAGGCATATCCGCATTGAGCGTCCTGGCGCCTCCCCGGTCTGCAGGTTACGGCTAGAGGCGAGTTGGGACGATGACAATACTGTCGACGGCGAAGTCAGCCAGGACCTATATTGGATTGATACACTCGACATAGTCATTAAGGAGGAGCAGCGGCATCCGTTGTCCCCCGCCGAACGCGGTCTGATCCAGCTCTATTACACGCCCGCCAGCCGCGACGCTGGCGCGCAAATCCGCGCTACTACCGGTGCGCTCGCAGCCCGCCTGCTCCGAGCAATCGAGTGGTCGAAAGAGACAAAGGACGCCGTTGAGGCGGCGAGCAACGACCTTGCCAAAAGTTTTAACGCCGAGGTGGCAATTGGCGCGATTGGTAAGGCGCTATCAGGACGCTGGTCGGCTCTGCACGACGAGAAGACGGATACAAAGCCCAGCTTGGCGCTAATAAGCCGCCACTTTGAGGAGGTGGTTCGAAGTGTTGATGTCGTTTTCCAGCAGGGTCCGGCTGGAGTCGAACGCAGCCTCGACGCGCTGAGCGATGGCCAGCAGTCTCTGTTCTACTTCGCGCTAGCCGCTGCCGTGTTTGATCTCGAGCGAGATGCGGTCAAGGGAAAGATCGGCGGGTTCGACACCGAGGAGCTCGTCATCCCGGCGCTCTCACTCTTCGCTATTGAGGAGCCGGAGAACCACTTGTCGCCCTACTACCTAGCCCGCATCGTCCGGCAGATCCGGTCGCTTGTGGCGGACGGGTCGGCGCAGGCGATCGTGACCAGCCACTCGCCGGCCGTGCTCAGCCGAGTCGAGCCTAAAGAGGTGCGCTATTGCCGCTGCGATTTGAAGACACGGCTAACGTCGATCACCGCCGTCGACCTGCCGACGGACGATGAGGAAGCCTCGAAGTTTGTCCGCGGAGCCATGCTGGCCTTCCCGGAGCTCTACTTCGCACGGTTTGTGATCTTGGGTGAGGGCGACTCCGAGCGAGTTGTGCTACCGCGCTTGGCCGAAGCACTCGGCTTACTGGTCGATCCAGCCTTCGTCGCGATCGTGCCGCTCGGCGGGCGCCACGTACAGCACTTCTGGCGGCTGCTGAACGGCCTCGGCATTCCGCACGCAACCCTGCTTGACCTCGATGTCGGACGGAAGGGTGGTGGCTTCGGCCGGGTCAAGACCGCCATTACACAGCTGATCGCGATCGGGGTGGACCGGAATGCCCTCCTTGAGACAGAGGCCGGCATACTCTCGGCGAAGCAGTTCGCCGCCATGCACACGTGGTCCAACGAACATCTCGATGGCTGGGCCGCGAGCCTCAACAGATACGGCGTGTATTTCTCGTCACCCCTCGATCTCGATCTGGCCATGCTGGCGGCGTTTCCCGAGGCCTATACGGCCACAATCCCAGCTGGGGGCGGCCCAGAGCTGACGGTGGAGGAATCCGCCGAGATTGTGCTGAGCAAAGGCGGTCTCGCCGCCTACGATGACCAGCTCAAGGACTATAAGGCGCATCTGCCTGCCTATCGCTATCACTTTCTCACGCACAGCAAACCGGCGACCCACCTACGGGCCCTGGTGCGACTCGACGACGAGACGCTCAGGAAGCGCATTCCCACTTGTCTCCGACCTCTGCTGGAGAAGGTGAGAACAGACCTGCGGCGTGACTGAGGTGGGGCCACATCGCCGCCGGATAGCCCCCGATGCGTGGGTTCCCATCGGGGTGGACGCTCTAGAGGACAACGCACTGGCCGTGGTGCGGTCGACTGATAACCGGTCGGTGATCGCCGGACCCGGTGCCGGTAAGACCGAGCTCCTGGCCCAGCGCGCCGCTTACCTGCTGCAAACGGGGGGCTCGCCACGGCCGCAACGCATCCTCGCGATCAGCTTCAAGCGTGACGCGGCGACCAACCTTGCCGCCCGGGTCCGGAAGCGGTGCCGGCCGGAGCACGCGGCCCGCCTCGACTCGATGACCTTCGACGCCTTCTCGAAGAGCATCGTCGATCGATTCGGCCAAGCGCTCCCTGAAGTCTGGCGCCCGGCGCCAGACTACCAGATCTTCTTCACCAAGGAAGCGATATATCGTCACTTCTTGGATAATGTCGGCAACCCCCCGGCAGAGGTCGGCTCCAGAGCCCAGATTGAGGCGATCAAGGCGAAGACGTTCGAGCGCAGGCACCTGTTTGGGTCTCCCCTTGCCGAAGAACCGGTTGCGCCCACCACCGCCGCGCAGTGGGTGGCACGCCGGTGGTGGGAGACATCGCTGCACGGTTCGCGCGGGAGCTTCCTCAGCTTCCCGATGATCGGCCGGCTCGCCGAGCTCGTGCTGCGCGTCAATCCGCTGGCACGGCAGGCGCTTGCCCTCACCTACTCCCACTTGTTCCTGGACGAGTTCCAGGACGCCACGCAGATCCAATACGACCTTGTTAGGACCATATTTCTGAGATCGGAGACGGTGGTTACCGCGGTGGGCGACAACAAGCAGCAGATCATGCGCTGGGCCATGGCGATGGAGGAGCCATTCATCGAGTTCGAGCGCGACTTCGCTGCCACCCGCACCCCGCTGCTCAACAACTACCGATCCTCGCCCGACCTCGTACGCATCCAGCACATCCTGGCGCAGGCGCTAGACGAGGAGGCTGTCGAGCCGGTGTCAAAGACGAAGATGTCGATCTCCGGCGACAGTTGCGCCGTGTGGGATTTCTCTTCTCCTGAGGCTGAGGCAAGGGTCCTGGCCGCGTTTATCGTTCGGCAAATGAAGGTCCAGGCACTCGGTCCGCGTGATTTCGTGCTGCTCGTCCGCCAAAAGGCTGAGGACTATGCACCGCTGTTAGCTCGAGCATTGGCCGAGTACGGGATCGTGCTGCGCAACGAGGCCGCCGAGATCGGCCCGGTCAGGCTCCAGGAACTCCTCTCCGAAGAGCTGTCCGAGCTGGTGATCAGCCTCGTCCGGCTAGCCACCAGCGAACGTGCTGGCCCTGCTTGGGGCGAGTGCCTCGAGAGCTTTGCCGCACTACGCGGGCTCGCCTCCGACGACGATCGCGGGCGGACTCGGCTCGCTCGCAAGGTCGAGGAGTTCGCGGCCCAGATCTCCGAGAGGTATCCGGTGCCGGTCAGGGGAAAGGCAGACGCCGTTGCGCTGGTGGGTGAGGTACTAGACTTCATCGATCGCATCGATCTGGCGGCCGCACACCCTGCGTACCGGCAGGGTGATTGGATGAGCAAGGTGACCGAGGCGGTCGCGCAGCATTTATCGGGGAGCTGCGCCGGCCAGGACGACTGGGCCGCGGCGCTGGACGCCTACGAGGGTACGCGATCCCTGCCGCTTATGACGATCCACAAGAGCAAGGGCCTCGAATATCATACCGTCGTGTTCGTCGGCCTGGACGACGGCGCATGGTGGAGCTTCTCCAAGGATCAACTTGAGGCGACCGCCGGCTTCTTCGTCGCGTTCACGCGCGCCAAGCAGCGCGTCCTGTTCACCTACTGCCCGACTAGGGGGACGCGGAGCACAATCGCTACCCTCTATGAGTTGCTGCGGCTCGCCGGCGTGAGGATGATTAGTGCAGGGTAGAAAGCGCGCGGTGAATCAGAAAATGACATCGTGATAGTGGTCAAGAATAACCGACTGCCACAGACGGCCATCACTATTGATTGCCAAGAATGTTCAATCGCTCGAAAAATATCCGGTTACGCCTCTTCGCATCCCGCAGCAATTTGTTATAGTCTATGATCTCAAAGTAAATTCGAAAGTTTCTATGATATCCATAATATGACTGTCGGTCTGTCGTTTCCTGTGCATCCATGCCGACGAGGATCTTTTTGAACGATGGCGTAAGATCACAGATTACATACCCATACGCGGGGATCGTATCATTTGCGACAGATACTGGCCGGCCCTTGTGATCATGAAACGTCCCAGCTCTAATCTCTTTGATCGTATCGAAAATCTGCGTGAGTGGATTGTCGTCCCCCCGATAATCATCCCGCTGCGGTCTTTTAAACTCGACCACAATAAGAGAACCAATCGGTTGCTCTCCCTCAGCGAAAATAATCTTCCGATCAAAGATGAAAAGGTCTGGACGCTTCGCCGCGTCGCTTGTAAAGTGTTCGGTGCGGTTTAGAGGCTTATCAGAGGCTATGAAGGAATGGTAGTTCAGTCGTTCGTCAATGATCCATAAATTTTGCTGCGAATACAAGAGGTCCTCGGACGAGTGACGCATCGGAAAGATGATATTGTGAACCGCCTTCTCAAGTGGATACTTTTCGGTCTCAGCGTTTAGCGAAATGGATCGTTCCAGGAAATCTAGGATGATCTTGCGATGAGTCACGTATTGTGCGAGCGCGGACACACCGAGTTCATTGTTTCGTTCCATAAACTCGGCAAAGCGTTGCTGGTAGCCTTCGTAGTCATCGATCCTTGCCGCCTCGGTTATGATACGCGAGCCATCGATCTTAAGCTGAACTTCCCGCTGGTGGAGTTCCTTGTGGAGAGCGAGCTCGATTTCGTTCTTGGAAGCGGACGGCGCAATACGATCGAGAAACTCATCCCGATACCGCATGAGGACGCGGTACTGTGGCGCTTCCTCAGCGACATACTGCAATATGCGCTCTTCCTTGGCTTCCCCGATTCCTTGAAGCACGTCACGAAGATCGTCGTTGACGTATGTCGCACACGCATCGCGAATATCGGTCAAACCGACGGTCGGTTCGAGCAATGGCTGCTGAGTATCTTCGGACGGGTTCTCTTCTGGCATATCGAACGAAGTGCGCTCATGGTTCACTCGTTGATCGAGATAATCGCTTTGCACAATAGCCAAGTATACGAATGAGCTGCTATCTGTGTCGAGCAGTCGCCCGCTGAGGTTCGGAATAGCAACCTCGAGGTTGTCGGTCAGAACGCCACGATAGTGGGCGGCGAAGATCAAGCGATGCTTTGTCAGGCGAGGTGTCGTTAGGCGGAAGCCGCGTAGCCGGAATTCGACGTCACCAATGTGAAAACGATGATCGCTTGCGCTCGACTGCATTTCGTTGATGAACAATTCGTTCAGTATAATGCACTCGTCATTATCGACCAATTCGAGTCTTGGACAATCGGGTCGAAGGAAAAACAACAGGAAATGCTCGATCAGACGTTGCGCGACGACTTCCGCGAGCCGGGGACAGGTATCTTTATAAGGAGGCTTGTAGCCGACGAGGCGGACGATCGTGCCCACTTCCGCCTGGACAGATGGCGTAGGGGTCGCGTGATCGGGGTCGTAGCTTGTATCGAAGACGAATTCCCTCTGAAGGCAGGAAGGTGCGTCAGGTTCGCTGAACACACTATGGATTTCGACTCGGTCAAAGGCCTTTAGCCATATGAAGCGTCCGAGGCCTTTGCCGCCCTGGCTGATCCGATGCTCGGAGAAAGAGGTATTGAAAGAGTCGAAGTTGACGTCATTGAGCCCGACGCCGGTATCGACGATTTGGAACCCGGAAATGGCGCTTTGTCGATCGAGACCGAGATCGCCCTCTCGCTTAATGGTGATGGTGATCCGATGGTCCGCCCGTTTGCTGTCTTGGATCGCCTGGAATGCGTTCATGACCGCTTCAAAGAGCGGCAACAACGGCTTCGTTTGCGGCAGCCGCGTCTGGCGGACCTGATTTCTGAGGCTAATACGCAGCATGCTCATTGGGAACAACTTTCGACTGCGAAGCGTCGCAGGGCGGTAATCTCATCGATGCGTGGATCGCTCTGTGGACCCAGAACGGAGTGGAAATGAAACAGACGTTCGGCCTCCACGTCTGGTTGGCTGAGGTCTCGATACCAGCACCGAGGGGGACATCCAGTGTCGCCGCTCCACCGGTAGCCACGCTTCTTCAGCGCATTTTTCTGCTCGAACGGCCAGTTCTCCGCCCACACCCGGTAGGTGGGCTGACGGGCGGCCTCTAGGAGGACTGCGAGAGCTCGTCGCTGTGAGCGCGGCAGTGGGCGTGAGAGGAGTTCGATCGCCGCATTGCAGTCCGCGACAGCGCGATGCGCGTCGTAGAAGAAGCCGGAGAGCATCGCGAGGTAGCGCAGCTTGACACCGTCAAAGCCCTCATCTCCCCAGGGGATCTGGGTCATGGAGCATGCCCACGGTTTCGTCTCGAAGACCGGCCAGGAACGCTCGACGAAGGGGCGATCGAAGCCTGCATGGTGAGCGATGACCAGCGCCGCCGGTGAGACGCAATGCTCCACCGCGGCGGCGTCGATTCGGTGTCCCGCGACCATCCCTTGGGTGATGCCGGTGAGGGCCGTGATCTCCGGAGAGATCGGCACGGAAGGCTCGTTCAGAGCGCTGAAGGGCATACCGACCGCCAGGATCGAACCGTCGAGGCTGTAGATGAATGGCACCATCGCCAGCTCGATGATCTCGTCTGCGGCATGATCGATGCCAGTGGTTTCGATGTCGAGGAACAGGCCTATCCGCGTCGTGGGCGAAGTGACAAGCTCACGTGGTGGCCGCGGTCGAAGCCGGCGCAGGACACGATAATCGCCCGTTCCCTCCAGAGCTGCGATCGCAGCAAGCGGATCGATCCCATCCATCACTGCGAACCTGCGTCATTCGCAGAGCCGTCGGCCCGCTCTGCATTGAGGGCGAGCAACCGACTCAGCACCTCGTCATCGGATAGGCCTGATGGCCAGCCGTAGGCCGCCGCCACGGCCTCGTCCAGCTCATGGTGCGCGTTCGCCAGCCATGCCGGCCGCTCGTTATAGAGGGTGGTCAGGGTCCGCTGCTTGAGGATCGCAGCAGCCTTCTCGTCCACCGGCAGCAGCCGGTCGGGAAAGCCCTGGACCACCTCCGGCTCGCGCCGCACAAGGTTGGCTGGGTTGAGCCAATTATCGCGGAGCTCATGAAGCTTGAGGGCAGCCTCAGCGATGCGCTGTCCCAGAGAATTGTGGGCATAGTCGGAGGACGGCGTGCCAAGCTCTAGCCCGTCCGGGAAGGGGAAAGTTTCAAAGCACCAGCCATTGTATGTCGGATCGTTCCCTTTGCCATGTCGCGACGCCTTGCTCAGTGACCAAAGCTCGTGAAACCGAGAGTGCAGCACACCAAAAAATAAATCATCCTCTAGGGAAATGACATGGAGACGTGTGTCAGGAATGACTGCCTTTTGAAGCCAAACGAAGGTTCTGTGCTTCGCTACCCGAGAAGTCACTATGTAGCGTTTTAGAGGTTTAATTGCTCTTCTCATGGCAGGTTGTACTTCTCCATGTCGCCACCAGTTCCGCCGCTTGCCTTCTCGATTATTTTTTAGACGGGCGGGCTTCACGTTGAGAACGACATGAGCAAATGGCTTCTCGTAAAAAGCCGCATCGGCCTCGCTGGCTAAGTCGCTAAAGTCGATGATCCAGGCATCATCGGGCCGGCCGGTCAGAGCACGCCCGTTGCAAAGCGGGCGCAGAACGTCACTGTTCGGCCGACCGTTTGGGTTGAGCGGTAGAGTGAGCCACTCCCGAGCGAGTTCCCCGGGTATATCGAACGCTCCAGCCTTTTCGACTCCGTGGAAGGAGAAAGGGGCATTGGCAGCCAGCACCCGCGCCTCATTGGTGTCTTCAGTAGTGGAGTTGCCCCGGAGGACAGCAGAAATCCTCTCTACAGGTATCCCGTTCAGCATAGGCTGAAGCGCTTGGTCTGGGCGAGCGAAACAAACCAGTGAGACCCTGACGGCTGCGCCGTCGAGTACCCAAGGCTCATCTGCCCAAGCACAAAATATGCTCAGACCCTCGCTGATCCGCTGAAGGACCCGACCACTTGCTCCAGCACGGATGGATTGCGTCGCCACGAGACCTACCCCAGAACTCTGGCCGTCGAGGGTGGCTTGCCGAGCCTTTTCAAACCAGTAGGTGACGATATCAGCTCCGGCCGGTATCCGGCCTTGGTAAGCGGCACGAAGGCGCTCCACATAAGGGCTTCCAAGGGTAGAGAGCTGTTTTGTTTTTCCCAGAAACGGCGGATTCCCGATGATCGCGTCCGCCTTCGGCCACTCGGCCTCGCTGCCGTTCTCATTCAGCACAGCATCGCGGCACTCAATGTTGTCGAGAGGCTTGAGGATAGGGTTGCCGGGTACGGAAAAGCCGTTGCGACGCATCCACTGGATTTCGCCGATCCATACCGACACACGGGCGAGCTCGGCGGCGTAGGGGTTGATCTCGATACCGCGCACCGCCTCCGGCCCGACCGCCGGGAATGCCCGATGGAAACCCAGCACCTCGGCGTCCAGATTCACGCGGTGCTCAAGCTCCTTCAGCGCGAGCAGCCCAAGATAGAGGAAATTGCCTGATCCGCACGCCGGGTCCAGTACGCGGAAGCGCTTCAGACGTTCTAGAAATGCCGTGTAGAGGCCTTGGGCGTCGTTGCGGGCCTTGGTCGCGGCGGAGGGTGACTTTGCCTTCCCTGCTCGCTTCAACAGCCCCTGGATGGCCTTCTTGGCCTCCTCCCACTCGCGGGTAAGCGGCTCGACGATCACCGGCCCTACGATCAGCATGATCTTGTCGCGGTCGGTGTAGTGGGCGCCGAGCTGGCTGCGCTTGTCGGGATCGAGGCCTCGCTCGAACAGCGTGCCGAAGATGGACGGGTCGATCTCGGCCCAATCGAGCCGGGCGGCAGCGAGCGCCTGGGCGATATCCTCCTTCTCCAGCGGCAGGGCCTCGTCGTCGTCGAACAGTCCACCGTTGAACCAGGCCACCTCCTCGAACCCAACCAAGCCGCCGGTGCGCATCGCGGCGAAGAGTTGCTGCGCCATCGGGGCGAACTGGTCGGGGCGCTTAGTTCCCTGCTCCAGCATGCGCTGGAACATCCTTCCGGGCAGCAGGCCCACATCCTCGGCGAACATGCAGAAGACGAGCCGGTTGACGAAATGCGCGACACGCTGCGGGTCATGCCCCCTGCCCCGCAAGCGTAGCGCCAAGCCGGCGAACTCGCGGGCCGCCTGCTCGGTGAGCGCCTGGCGTGTCTGGCCTGGCTTCAGCCGGTCAGGATCGCTGAAAACCGCTTTCAGCAGGTTGCGATAGTGCGCCTCGCGCAGCTCCTCGATGCCGATCCGATGCACCTCGTGGACGGTGTTGGTCCAGTTGGTATGGATCTCGAACGTCTCCATGTCGGAGACGATCAGGAGCGGTGGGTTCTCAAGGGCGACGGCGTATTGCTGAAGCTGGGCGTATGCGGCCTTCAGGTCCTTGCGCTTGCCCTTGTACTCCCAGGCGAAGCAGCCGCGCTTCCAGACGTCCGCCCAACCTTCCCCGCCGGTGGTCTTAGTCGCGCCGCGCTCAAAGGCGTACTGCGCACCTGTTGGATCAACGTCGGTTGGTGTCGGCTCATCCAGCAAAGCGCAAAGATCAATGAAATGCGACTGCGACGCCGCCCGCTCGGTGAGCGTCGATGCCTTCCATTTCTTGATAAACTGTTCAGGTGTCATTTTCGGTATCTGAACTATAACCAATTATTTGTTTGATCTATATCCCTGGAATGCGCTGCCCGAAAGGCGCGGCAACCGGGCATACGCCCTTCTTCCTCCTTCATCCCAACGCATCGAGCGCCTCACGCACCGTGCGCATGCGGATGCCATCGTAGGAGCTGAGATCAAGAAGATCGCGATCGCCGGTAACGATGCAGTCGGCCTGCGCGGCTCGGGCAGCGGCCAGGACATGATCGTCATCGGGATCACGGCACACGGGGCTGATCGGAGGGAAGTCGGCTAAAACGGTCACTGCGACGGTCAAGCGGTCGAGGAAGCAATAGACCTCCATCTCGGTATAGCCATAACGGCTTCGTAACTTGTCGCTGCCGAGGAGGCGCCGGGCGGTCTCGGCAAGGATAAGGCCGGAGATAAAGATTTCGAACCGGCCTTTCAGCCCGGCAGCCAGGAGCATGCCGGCGCTGCCTCGGGGAGTGAGGAAGGCACTCACCAGCACGGAGCTGTCAATGATCGCCTTCACGCTGCTTCCGGCGGTCTTCCTTGATGCCGCTGACGATCTCTTCCATCAGCTCGTTGTCCGTCGGCTCTGGACCAGGGCCCTTCCAGCGGCTGGGGCCACTCAGCATGTCGAGAAGCTCCTGCCTGGCGGTCTCGCGGGCGACAACGGCAACGGGTTTCAGGATGAGCTTGCCCTCGACGACTTCGGCCTCGAGATAGTCGCCCTGCTTCACGCGCAGCGCATCACGCACTTCCTGGGGAAGCGTGATTTGTGCCCGCTCGCGGAGTCGCACCAGCGTCATGGTTTCCGTTCCGGCTTCAGTTCTCTCCATATATGGGCCTCTTCAGCAGAAAATGCGATATTCAGAAAATAACACTCACGTTGGAGTATTTTTGACGCAGCTGCAAACCTTACCGCCCGCTGTCGGATGCCAGTTCGATCGACGGCGCCGAAAACGCATCATTTCAGCAGGTTGGGCAGTGCGGGGCGGAAGTTGAGCGGCTGCTCGATGCGACGTCTCAGAGCAGCGTGCCTTGAGCCGCCGGCCCTTCGCTCTCCTGCCGCTGGGTGGCCGGGCGGCGGCCTTTGGCCTCCAGCGGCACCAGCTCGAGCCACGCCTCCGGACAGGGTTGCAGCAGCTCGGGGCCGCTGCGCGCCGGATCAAGCCACGCGTCATAGTCCCTCGGGTCAAGGATGACCGCCATCCGGTCGTGAAACTCAGCGAGCAGCGCGTTCGCCGCGCAGGTGATGACCGCGAAGGTCGTCACCTGGTCACCGTTCGCCGGGTCCGTCCACACGCTCCACAGGCCGGCGAGGCCCATCGCAACACCATCCCTGCGGCGGATCTGATAGTGCTGCCTCGTGCTGCCGCTCCAGCGATCGATGCTGGTCACCGGCACGATGCAGCGGCGCGATCGGAAGGCCTCCCGAAACGCCGGCTTGTCCATCACCGTCTCGGCCCGAGCATTGACCAGCTTGCCGCCGATCGCCGGGTCCTTGGCCCAGGGTGGGATCAACCCCAACAACGCCTGGACCGCCTCGCGGCCACCTGCCCGGTCGGCGCGAATGATCGGGTGGCTGCTGGCCGTGTGGTCAGGCATGAGCCGGAGACTTCAAGAGCTTCATTCCGCCACCGCCTCCGCCATGCCCGGATGCGGCTCGATCCGGCTGCTCTTGGCGTCGTCGCCGACGCGCCAGGCCTGCATCTCCTCGGCCGGGTAGGGCACTAGCAGCTCGACCGGCAGCGGCCCGGGCTCGAGCCAGCGGCGCGCTGCGTCGACGCTCAAGATCGCCGGCATGCGGTCGTGGACGCGCATGATGGCATTGGCCTCGCCAATGATCATCGTGTAGCTGTCGGCGATCTCGCCCGTTCGTGGGTCCACGGCATCCGACCAGAAACCGGCCACGAAAAATGGCCGGCCATCCTTCAGGCTGTAGTAGGACCAGGGTGCGTTGCCCTTTTCCCTGGCGGGCTTCTCGGGCTCCCAGAAGCCGGAGACAGGAATCAGGCAGCGCCGATGTGCCACGGTCTTCCATGGCCAGCCTGCGAGCTTGTCCGAGCGGGCATTGTTGAGCGGATAGGCTGGTGGCTCCTTCGCCCCCCGCGGGATCAGGCTCCACCTCGCCCACGACCACACCAACGCGCCATCGTAATTGGGCCGCAGGATCAGGCCGCGACCGCGGATGCCGACGCGGTGCCGTGGCGGGAAATCGGTCAGGTCGGTAACGGGACGCTGCATCGCCCTGGCGATGTCGAGGATCGCCTCGGCGCTGTGACGCAGATTGTAGGCGCTGCACATCCGAGCACCCTAGCCGCTGCGCGGGTCGGCGGTCCACCCACGGCCGGCGTGGAATCGCATCACCGGAAAGCTGCCGCCAGCAGAAGATGGTCATCAGTGGAAGTCACGGGTCTTCACCTTGAGCTCGCTGATGTGCCGGTGCGGATCGTAGAGGTCGCGGGCGCGGAAGGGCTTGTGCGGTACTGCGCGCAGGTCGGGATCGGAGCCACCCTGCCGGATCTGGTCGCCACGGCCGTGCGGCAGGGGGAAGACGGCCTCGCGCTCGCCGACACTCGCGAGCTCGGCGGAGAGATCGGTCACCTGCTGGGCCACCAGATGCACGACCTCGCCCTCGCGCTGGATGCGCCCGCGCACGGCCATCATGCTGGTCGACAGGATGATGCGCCGGTGCTGCTCGAACACCTGGGGCCAGACGACCAGATTGGCGATGCCGGTCTCGTCCTCCAGGGTGATGAACAGGACACCTTTTGCGCTGCCGGGCCGCTGGCGAACCAGCACCAGCCCGGCGGTCTCGAGCCAGCGGCCGTCGCGCGCGGCCATCGCCTCGGCACAGGTAGCGATCCGCCGCGCTTGCAGCTCCGCGCGCAGGAACGAGACGGGATGGCTGCGCAGCGTCAGGCCGACATGGCGATAGTCCGCGACCACCTCGCCGCCCGCGGTCATCGGCCGAAGGGCTACCACCGGCTCCTCGACCTCGGGGACGAACTCGGCCTGCCGGTCCGAAGCGGCCGCGAACAGCGGTAGTGGCTCGTCGCGCAGGGCCCTGATCGCCCAGAGCGCTTCCCGCCGGGCGAGGCCGAAGCTGGCACGGAAGGCATCGGCCTCGGCCAGCTGGACGAGCGCCGCCTGCGGCACGCGCGTGCGGCGCCAGAGATCGTCGACCGAAGCGAAGGGCTGGTCGGCACGGACCGCGACCAGGGTCGCCGCGTGGTCATTGGCGAGGCCCTTGACCATGCGCAGGCCGAGGCGGACGGCGAAGCGATCCTCCTCCCCGGTCGGCTCCAGGGTGCAGTCCCAGCGCGAGGCGTTGACGCAGGGTGGGCGGATCTCGACGTCATGGTCGCGGGCATCGCGGACGATCTGCGCCGGGGCGTAGAAGCCCATCGGCTGGGAGTTCAGCAGGGCGGCGCAGAACACGTCCGGGTGCCAGCACTTCAGCCAGGCCGAGGCGTAGGCGATCAGCGCGAACGAGGCGGCATGGCTCTCGGGGAAGCCGTAGGAGCCGAAGCCCTCCAGCTGGCGGAAGGTCTGCTCGGCGAACTCCTGCTCATAGCCGTTGGCGACCATGCCGGCGATCAGCTTGGTCCTGAACGCGGACACGCCGCCGGTGTGCTTGAAGGTCGCCATCGACTTGCGCAGCAGGTCGGCCTCGCCGGGGGTGAAGCCGGCGCACTCGATCGCGACCCGCATCGCCTGCTCCTGGAACAGCGGCACGCCCAGGGTCTTGCCGAGCACCTTCTCCAGCTCGGGCTTGGGATAGCTGGGCTGCTCCAGCCCGGCGCGACGGCGCAGGTAGGGATGGACCATGTCGCCCTGGATCGGGCCGGGGCGGACGATCGCCACCTGCACGACGAGATCGTAGTAGGTGCGGGGCTTCAGCCGCGGCAGCATCGACATCTGTGCCCGGCTCTCGATCTGGAAGGTGCCGAGTGTGTCGGCACGGCGGATCATGGCGTAGGTGCGCGGGTCCTCGGCCGGGATGGTGGCGAGGTCGAGCTCCACACCCTTGTGCTCGGCCAGGAGATCGAAGGAGCACTTCATGCAGGTCAGCATCCCCAGGGCGAGGACGTCGACCTTCATGAAGCGCAGCGCGTCGATGTCGTCCTTGTCCCACTCGATCACCTGCCGGTCGACCATGGCGGCGGGCTCGATCGGCACCAGATCGTCCAGCCGGTCCTGCGTCAGCACGAAGCCGCCGGGATGCTGGCTGAGATGGCGTGGTGCCCCCATGAGCTGCCGGGCCAGCTCGAGCGTGAGCCGCAGGCGGCGGTCGGAAAGATCGAGGTTCAGCTCCTGCAGCTGGCGGTCGCTGACACCCTCCTCCGACCAGGCCCAGATCTGGCCCGACAGCGTCCGCACCAGGTCCTCGGGCAGGCCGAGCGCCTTGCCCACGTCGCGCAGGGCACCCTTGGTGCGGTAGCGGATGACCGTCGAGCACAAGGCCGCCCGGTCGCGGCCATAGGTGTCGAGCACCCACTGCATGACCGTCTCGCGCCGCTCATGCTCGAAGTCGACATCGATGTCCGGCGGCTCGTGCCGCTCCTCGCTGACGAAGCGCTCGAACAGCAGGTCGTTGCGGCCGGGATCGATCGAGGTGATCCCCAGCACGAAGCAGACCGCGGAGTTGGCGGCCGAGCCCCTCCCCTGGCACAGGATGCCCTGCGAGCGGGCGAAGCGGACGATGCTGTTGACGGTGAGGAAGTAGGGCGCGTAGCCGAGCCTTTCGATCAGCTGCAGCTCGTGCTCGAGGGTGCCGCGCACCTCGTCCGGCAGGCCCTCTGGATAGCGGGTCGCAGCCCCTTCCCAGGTGAGCTGCTCCAGCGCCTCTTGCGGGGTGAGCGAGGGATCATCCCGCTCCTCGGGATATTGGTAAGCCAGCTCGGTGAGCGAGAAGCGGCAGCGCTCCATGATCTCCACCGTGCGCTCGAGCGCCTCCGGATAGCGGGGGAACATCCGGTGCATCTCCAAGGGCGGCTTGAGGTGGCGGTCGGCGTGGCGCTCGCGGCGGAAGCCGAGCTCGTCGATGGTGACCTTGTGCCGAATGCAGGTCACGACATCCTGCAGGATGCGCCGCCCGGGCGCATGGAACAGGACATCGTTGGTGACCACGCTCGCCACCCGCATCTGCGTGGCGAGGTTCGCGAGCTCATGCAGGCGCAGCTGGTCGTTCGGCCGCCGTCGCAGCGTCAGCGCCAGATAGGCCCGATCGCCGAACGCCTCGCGCAACCGGCGCAGACGCAGCGCGCACTCCTCGTCGGCGAGATCCGGCACCAGGATGGCGATCAGCCCCTCGCCATAGGCGATCAAGTCCGGCCACTCGAGCTTGCAGCGACCCTTGCCGGCGCGACCCTTGCCGAGCGTCAGGAGGCGGCAGAGCCGTGCGTAGGCCGGCCGGTCGGTCGGATAGGCGAGCACCGCGGTGCCGTCGGACAGATCAAGCCTGCAGCCGACCACCAGGCGCACGCCGGTCACCTTGGCCGCCTCATGGGCGCGCACGATGCCGGCCAGCGAGTTGCGGTCGACGATACCGAGCGCCTCGATGCCGTAGAGGGCGGCCTGCGCGAACAGCTCCTCGGCCGAGGAGGCGCCGCGCAGGAAGCTGAACGACGAGGCGACCTGCAGCTCAACGTAGCGGGGCGTCATCCGAACACCCCATGCAGGAACCAGCGCTGCGAGCCGGTGGCGGTATCCTCGCCGTCGCCGGCACGGTAGAGCCAGTAGCGCTCGCCCGCCTCGTCCTCGACCCGGAAATAGTCGCGCACGGTGGCCAGCTCGGCATCGCGGTCCCACCACTCGCCGAACACCCGCTCGGGCCCGTCGGCGCGCCGCACGCGGCGGCGGATGCCGCGCCAGGTGAACCAGACCGGCGGATGGTCCGGCAGGAGCGCCAGGGTCTCGATCGGCTCCGGGTGCGGCAGCAGGCGCGCGGGCCGCGGCCAGTGCCCCGGCCAGACCGCACCGGTCTCGGGTGCCATCGCCGCGATCCGGGCGACCGAACGCTCCGGGACGTCGCTCGCCACCGGTACCGCGCGATAGAGCGCATGCTCGCCGACCCGGTTGGCCAGCGTGTCCACGAGGTCGGACACATCCGGCACGGCTTCCTCGACCAGCGAGCTGGCCAGCTGCCAGCGTGCCAGCGGCTCCGCGACGGTGCCGGTCAGCGTCATCGCCTCGATCCCGAAGCCCGGATCGATGGTCTCGATCTTGTCGCACAGCAATCGGGTCAGCCGCTTTGTGTCACGAACCGGCATGGCCATGCCGACGCGGACGGCGGCGATGCGGTTGTCGACGCGGTGACAGAGCAGATCGAGCCGGCGTGCGCCGAGAGCCTTCGCCTCGAGCGCGGCGCAAAGCTGGACCACGAGCTTGCCGATGGTGCGGGCGATGGTCTCGGCCGCACCAATCGGCTCGGCGAAGGCCCGGCGGGCCCGCACGACATCGGGTGCGCGGACCGGCTCGATCGGCTCAGCGAGCGCACCCGTGGCCTGGTCGAGCCGGCGCCCCAGCTCGGGCCCGAAGCGCAGCGTGAGGGGTGCGCGGGGCTGGGCCAGCAGATCACCGATCCGGTCGAAGCCGAGAACGCGCAGATCTGCGGACATCGGCGTGGGCAGGCGGAGCGCTTCCAGCGGCAGGGAGGTCAACACGGATGCATCGTGGCCCGGCCGTGCGATCCAGGTCGGGCAAGCCCTATGGCGTGCCAGGGCATGGGCAGCACCCAGACAGTCGGCGATCGCTGCCCGCACAGCAATGCCCGACATGGCGAGCCGCCCGACGAGTGCGTCGAGCATCGCCGGCTCGCCGCCATGCAGATGCTCGGTGCCGGTCGTGTCGATGACGATGCCGTCCGGCGGATCGACCGCGACGATCGGGGCAAAGCGCTGCAGCACCCAGAGCGCCAGCCGCTCCAGGGCCGCCGCATCCGCGCCAGGATCGTGGTCTAAGATCAGGAGACCAGGCACCAGGATGCGGGCCTTGGCGACCGGCATGCCGACATGCAGCCCTGCAGTCTGGGCGGCATCGTCCAGGGCCAGCACCACCCACCTGGCACCCTCCCGGCCGATCAGGACCAGCGGTGCTTCAGGCGGCGGTGCCGCCTCGCCGAGCGTCCGCCGCAGCCGGTCCGTGGACCAGGTCGGTAGGAACAGCGAGACGACCCGTGCCATCGCAGGCCTCCAGCTCGAAATCCGCACTCTCGCCGGCACGCGCCCGGATCAGCTCGACCAACCAGCGGGGCCGGCCGACACCGGGCACCGGCAGCGGCTCGGACGGCAGCACCGAGACCCGCCAGCGGGTCATCGCGGCGGTGGGCTGCCCGAAGTCCGCGGCCTCGGTCTGCCGGCGCCACCGGCGCAACGCGATGCCAATGGTGGCCGCACCCTCCGCGGCCAACTGCAGCCGGCGCGAGGCGCTCATCGACAGGCGGGCGATCTCCGCGACCGCGGCGCCCAGGCCGCCATGGCGCAGCCCTTCCTCCATGCAGGCGAGCACCGTCTTGTCGTCGCCGGCCTCGAGATAGATCACCCGGTCCGGGGCGAGGCCGGCCTGTGCCAGGGCGGGTGCGAACAGGTCCGCCCGCGTCAGGCACCACAGCACCTTGCCGCGCGTGCGGGCGGCGATCCCACCGGCGAAGAGCGCTGCGGCTGCGCCATCGACCGTGCCGTTCCCGCCGCCCGCCACCTCATGCAACGCACCCAAAGCGAGGCCACCGCCCGGCAGGCCTGCGTCGACCTCGCGGATCCCGAACGGCAGCACCGACCGGCCGCGTCGGCTCCGCCCCTCGATCCGCGCAATCTGCGCACGCAGCGATGCCAGGGCGGACCCGTCCCGCACGCCCAGCCTCATCTCTTTGGGTGAGAACAACAGAATGTTCGCTCTTTGTTCTCATCGGTCGCCCGGCGAGTCAAGGGCGACGGCAATCCTGGCACGGTCGCTGAGTCCCCTCGCCTGCCCTGCCCTGGCGCGAACCAGGAGCTCGTTCCAGTCGCCGACGTCGGCAGGCGGGCGCAGCCGGGCCGCCTCGATACCGGCGGCCGAGGCGAGATCGTGGAGGAGCTCGGCATAGCGATCGCCTGCTTGGTCGGCATCGGTGGCCGCGACCAGGCAGGCGTCGGGTCGGCCGGCACCCTCGGCCAACAGTGCCTCGAGCGCTTTGATGGTCTCTGGCCCGATGCCGCCGGCGGTGGCGAGATAGAGCGTGTCGGCGCGTGGCCCTTCCAGCACGGCCAGGCTCAGGGCGTCGATCGGTGCCTCGACGACGGCAAGACGGCCTGGTGCGGCGATTCCCTTGCCCGTCAGCCGAAACAGGGACTTGTCGCCGTCGGCAGAAAAGCCCCGCCAGCTCGGCCCGCGCATCTCGATGCCGGTGAGCCGGCCTTGATGGTCGGTATGCGCGAACCAGGCGGAGCCACGCGGCCCCTCGCGGATCACGCCGAGTGCCCGGGCACGCTCGAGGATGAATGGCGGGAGCCGCCGCGTCGTGGTGAGATAGGACCAGGTGCGGCTGCCCGGTCGCAGAAGCGCCCGGGACTGCCAGAGCTCCGCGACCGGGATCGCCGGCCCCGGCCGCGAACGAAGATGCTCGAGAAAGGTCGGCGGCTGCCCGGCGAGCATGCGCAGACGGCGCCGGACCTCCCCGAAATTCAGGCCCGGCTCGAGGTACTGGAGGAGAGAGAACACGTCACCCTTGGTTTGCGCATCGCCGGGATCCCACCAGCCGCGGCCGTCATGGTTGACGATGATGATCTCCCCTTCTCCTCGCCGATATTTGAGCGCCCGCCGGGTGCTGGCACGCCGGTCGAGACGCCATGGCGGGATCTGGTGCTCGAGCACCGTGGCGCAGTGGACCGCGGTCTTCAGCGCCTGAACCTCCGCCGGGTCGTTGCCGCGCCTGCGGCGCAGTCGCTGCCGTCGTCCCCGAGTGTCGGCGTGCTGTTGCCAGCCCATGGCTCGATCCATCGGTCTCATTCCTAACCTGGGGTTGCGGATGAAGCGCGCCAACGCGCCCTGGGCGAGCGCGCGGCGATGGCAGTCGGAGAAAGGGGGCCTCGCGGCCCCCGTAGGCCGGCTAGCGGCGGAAGGCGGCGAGTTGGGCCTCGCCGGCACGGCGGTCGAGGCTGACCGCCGGTGGTGGGGTGTAGGGGCGCCAGTTGGTGCCGGTGACGTGCTCGAAGGCCTGGACGGCACCCTCGGCCGCGGCCAGCAGGGCCGTCGCCTGCATGGCCAGTTGGGCGGCGAACTCCCGCATCCGCTGCGCCCGGCTGTCGAAGCCGGCGACCCCGGGGCGATCCTCGTCGCGATCCTCGCAGTGCAGCTTGGCGTTCGCCCGCCGGGCCTCGGCGACCTTGGCGTCGTAGAACTCGCCGGTCCGGCAGGCGCTGTCGACAAAGCTCGCGACCAGGCGCTGCAGGTACACCCTGACGCCGGTCTCGCTCATCGCATCGGCGAGCGGCTGCACCAGCCCGGTCAGGTGCTCGCGTGTGCTGGTCCGGATGAAGGCCGCGTCGACCTGGTCGAGGCCGAAGGCGTCGGCGATGCGGTCGGCCTCGAACTCGCTGGGGCAGAGGCTGCGGGCGCGCTCGAGGCTGCGGACCGGGCGGGACTGCGGTCGGGTTCTGCTGCTGGTCGTCATGATCGGCTCCTCTGCTCTGGCCCCTGGGTGGCCGGCGCCTTCGCCGGCCCGATCCCCTCGGGCGCGGTCGACCAGAGACCGGCTTCGGGCCGGGTCGATCCCCGAGGCCTGCGCTGTGGGCGGGGTCCGGCTGCGCCGCTGCGGGCCGTGCCGGCCTGCATGGCGGCGCGGCCAGGCGGCTCTGGCGCACAAGCGTGCCGCCAGGCCGCCATGGGCCCTGCCCGCGGGGCGGGTCGAGCCGTGAGGCGCTTTGCGTCCGCAAGGCGGGGATAGGCGCGGCACGGGGGCGGGCTCAGACCGCGCGCCCGGACCGAGGGGACGGGACGGCCGAGTTGCCCGGTTCGGGGCTCAGCACAAGGGCCGCCCATCAGAGACGGCAGGGCCAGGCTGCAGCCCCTTCCCTGCCCCGCTCCCGGCCGCCCGCGCAGCTTCTGCCGGGCGGCGTCGAGAGGCCGTCAGACCGCGATCGGGAATGCCGGAGGCCCGCAGGTGCTGCAGAGGTCCGGCGCCAGCCACACGCGATCCTGCTGGTAGGGGTCGTGGTCGCTGCGGCCGCAGCGGTGGCAGACGCGACCCAGCCTGGCCGGCAGTGGCGGCTGGTCGGGATCGAGGCTCGAGACGCTTTCGGTGACGGCTTCGAGCAGACGGTCGCTGCAGAGGATGTCGGCAGCCTCGAAGGCACGGCTCGCCGGCGTGGTGCCGGGCTCGTCGTCGCAGGCAGCGTCGAGACCCACCCAGGCGGCGACAAGGTCGATCGCGGCAGCGCCGATGGTCGACTGAACGCCGGGCGACAAGTTCGCCCATTCGGCGGTGCCGTCGATGCGGTAGCGAAGGTCGATCATGGCAGCTCTCCGGTGCGCAAGGCGTCAGGCGGCGATGGAAAGAGGCTGCGGACTGTCGCCGGCAGCTGGTTGCTGGGCATGCAGCCAGGCGGCGGCACGTTCGGCCTGAGCGGCAGCGTGGAAGATCGCGCGCTTATCGTTTACAAGCACAGCAATCCACGAGGCAATATAGCTCGCATGGTCGTCACGCTCACTTAGGCCGATCTCGAAGTCTGCGCAGAGAAATGCACTGCCGAGTTCCGCGACGAGTTCCTCCCGTGCGTAGCCTTCGTCACCCCAGTGTTTCCTGCTGCAATCACGATTGAGGCGGCTCGGGTGTTTTGTTGAATGAACTACCTCATGCAGCAACGTACTGTAGTAGGCATCGGGTGTAGTGAAGCTGGCGAAAGGAGGCATGCTGATGCGGTCGGGGTGCTGCGCGTAGCAGGCGCGGTTGCCGCCGTGGACGATCTCGGTATCCAGACTGGCGATGAACCGGTCGACGGCAGCGATCCGTCCGGCCTCGGCCTCTGGGGTCGGCTCGGGTGCGGCCGGCGGGTGAAAATGCGCCGCCAGGCCCTCGCACTGCTCAGCATTGAAGACGGTGTAGTGCTTGAGGAAGGGGATCCGCTCCTCGTGCGAGGTACCGGTGTCGTCGACGGTCTCCTTGGTGAAGGTGTCGTAGTAGCAAACGGGTGCACCCTTCTCACCCTTGCGAGCATGGCCGCCGAGATCGAGGGTTTGTTTGAAGGTCAGCCAGTAAGGTGAGCGATAGGACTTGGCGGTAGCAGTGAGCCATAAAATGAGCACATTGATGCCGCGATAATTCTTGCCGCAGGCGCGCAGCGGCCGGCTGACGCGACCGGCCAGGTGCTCGGCACTCCAGGGTTTGGTCCAGGGCCGCACGCCCTGCTCGAGGGCTTCGATGATCTGGTTGGTGACCTGCTGGTAGAGGTCGAGCCTGGGGGCGTGGCTGCCGCGGGGCTTGGTCATCCTGCATCTCTATGAGGGGTGATTGACCCCTCCCGGAGCGCGAGCCGGCCATGGCCGGCGAGTTGGGGGGTGTGGCCGTCAGGGGCGCGGTGGGCGCAGGCCCGCCGTGCCGGCCGGAGGCCGGCTTGCCCTTGACGGCCGAGGGGGCTGCGCCCCCTGCCCTCTTCCGCGCCAGGGATCGTCACCCAACAGGGCGCAGACCCATCGGGGCTGCGGGTGCCTGCCGGCGCCTAGAGCCCGGCCGCGGGAGCGGGGCGGCTGCCGCGCTGTTTTCACTGCCTGATGGACGATTTCGAATATCCACATTGGCAGTGGCCAGCTACCGGAAACTAGAGGATTCTTAGCTATAGGTTTGAGTCAACGATCGCACGTCGAATCCGACTTTGAGTCGTCAACGATCGCATGCGCGAGGCGTCAGCGATCACACGTGGACAAAGCCAATTTACCTCCTTTCGTGCGCAGCCGGCGTGGTGGCTGCCCGTCCGGGTTCGTCTGAATCTTCGGCGCGATCCTTGAGCGTCAATGATTGCACGTTGGGAGTGCTCTGGCAGGACGAGTAGGACTCGAACCTGTGACCGTCGGTCTTTGGGGACCGACGGTTGTCTGGCTGAGCCATCCACCGAATAAGATTTTGTGCTGAGATACACTCAGCGCTTCGCTCGGGGCGGGTTAGCAATCCGACGTGTTCCAGCGTCAACGATTGCACGTGCCTGCTGGGAGCATTGTCCAGCCGGGCCAGGTTGGCAAGGCTGTCGGACTAAACGGTCGGCACCTGCCAGGATAAAATGTCCTACGCGTTTGTGATTGCGACCAATCGTTTGGCGATCGGCGGCGGGCTGTTCCAGAGGTGCATGCCGTGCCCGTCTGTGTCGAACCGTGCATCCGGATAAACGGCATGCACGTGGCGAAGCATCTTCAGGAAGAAGGCGCGGAACTGCCTGAGAAGGGCGAACCCTTCGCCGAACTGCTCATAGAGCCCGGTCCAGGGAATGAACTGGGGCGTTCCGACCGGGGCGCGGTGGAGACGTTGCGCCAGCCAGCAGTAGACGTCCAGGGCCATGGCGGATTTCGCCAGGGCAGCGATGGCTCGCTCGTCCAGCGGCACGGCATGCCGGGATAGGGTGTCGAAGTAGTCCAGGCTTAGAGCGACCGTCTGGGGCCACAGGACACGCTGGGAGGCCGTCTTCTCGAACCAGAGGTCGAAGGCTCCGATGATGCGGGTTTGCAGCTGTACGGAGCTCTCCGGCCGGTCCAGTGCCATCGTGATCGAGGCCGCTGCCAGCGAAGACAGCTGGCTCTTGAACATCGCGATGTCGCGGCTGTTCGGGGAGCGGTCTTGCACCCGCGCAACGAATGCCGTCATTGAGCGGTCCACCTCGATCACGTGCGATCGTTGACGCACCGCTTCCGAATTGAGGTGCATCAGGATCAGCCGCGCCTTGGGTCCGTACGGCAGCGGCATATCGATGAACTCTTGCCGCCCTGGATGCCAGGCCTGGCCGGCGTCGACCTTCAGATGAGCTTGGCCCTGCCGGCGTTGCCACTGGCGGACGTGATCGGGCTGTTTGGTGGTCGGAAAATAGGTCTGGGCGAGCACGGAGTGAGTGTAGAGCGGATCGTCGGGTTGACCGTCAACGATTGCACTTGATGCGGTGAGGAGGCGTCGTTGGATCGGGGTGAGGGTCATCGGGGCGTCCCGACCCGGTAGTTCCGGTGCCCGAGGGGCACTTTCATCAGCAACGGATCATTGATCGCCGCTCGCTCCTCGAGGAAGTCTTTGTTGGCGATCCAGGCCGGGCATGGTTTGAACTCGGTGGTTCGGCTGTAGGCGATACACCGCACGCCGAAAGCCAACCCTGTCACGACAAGCAGGATCATGGCTTCATCCTTACCGGCCTTCGTATGGGGCAAGCATGGCCGGTCGTGACAAAACTGTAACCGCGATCGGCTGCAATGGCTATACCGCGCTCGAAATTCCTCATTTCTCGCGGGCGAGCTCGCGTTTGAGTGCTTCGAGTGGATGCTTCATGGGAGGGAATTGGTGGCCAGCGTGGCGCCCGATGCGGTGTGTCTACGTCGCGTTTTGTACATGTACATAATTACACTTTCCGGCTTTTCCGCTTGTCCGGGACAAGATCGACACTGTCGACCCGGTACCCATCCCGCTGCAGCGCCCTCAGGACGAGAAACTGCTTGGTCACACGCTGATCGGCTGCCTTCAGCGCCAACTCCCGGTCTAGGTATTCGGGGACTTCGATGCGCAAGGATGCGAGCGGTGTGCGGGTCGGCGGCTGCAGCGAAGTGGATGCACCCCAGTGGTTCCCGATGCGCCGGCTGTTTTGCTCGACGGTCGCATCGTCGGCGCCGGCTGGACGAATTGCTCTCAGGTCGAGCCGCTTGCGGGGTGCGAGATCGTCGTCAATGGATGGAAGATTGCGGTTGCTCATGCTGCGCTAGCCAGTCGTTCGAGATTTGCCAGCAGTTCTCGCGTGATTTCGCGGACGTTTACTGCCGAGGAGGACTTTGGATCGACCTGACGTGGCGGCCGCCCGGTCAGATGCAGCTCGCGATATGCGGCGCGCTCCATGAGAGATGTCTGGAGGAGTGGGAGTCCCCTGCCCTGCACCGACTCGCGCACGTGTCTGGCGGAGCGGGATTCAAACCCTGGAAGCACCCGTGTCCAGATGAGTGCGCGAGCGATTTGCGACCGCGCGAGGTCTTGGGCGTCGTCGACCTGTGCTACGGTCTTCACTGCGTCGCGGACGTCGGGCAGGCTGGCTTGGCAAGGCACGAGCACGAAATTTGATCGTTGCAGCGCCTTGAGGGCAAGCGTGGAGCTGCCGCCCGGGAGGTCAATCAGAACGAGGTCGTGATCTGTCTCGGCGGTTCTGAGTGTTCCGAGGACGTTGGCCTCGTCGATGGAAGAGAGCACGGCGAAACCCGGCACTTCGGCTTTCGAGCCGAACGCTGACGCGTGCTGATTGAGGTCGCAATCCAGCAACGCGACACGATAGCCGTCGAGTGCCAACTCTGTTCCGACAAGAATGGCAAGGGTGGTTTTGCCACAGCCGCCTTTGGCGCTGGCGATGGACAATGTCGCCACGACTTGACCTCTTTCCAAAGATGGTCGTTGCGGGACGTCTAGGAGGCGACTGTCCATCTGGTCAAGCCGACATCCGCCGACTATGTGACGTGTGGGCTCTTCAATTTGTCGGTGTCACCTTCTTGATACATGTACATCTATCCGTCTGTGCATGACGCTGCCTCACACCTAAAGCCCCTTGCCTCCTAGGCTGATGAGCACCGGCGCCTCGCGCGGCCAGACCATCATGTACATATGGAGTCATTGCTCTGCCTCCTTATAGCCTTAACGCGTCAACTTCTTAACTCCTTCACTCTTTATCTCTTTCCGTATTTCCGCCGGTCCCACCTTCTGTACATTCCGATGCTCGTACAAGTGCCGGCAATGCCAAGATTCGAGGGAGCGATTTCAGCGGAAAAGCGCCGGCCGGCGCCGGCGTCAAGGGCGCTCTTGCGCCGCTGCGCGGCCGGCTGATGGCCGGCCCTTGACCCCGTCCCCGGCCTCTGCGGGGAGCCTGCCGTTGGCAGCCAGGGCGGGGCCTGGCTGCCTTTCTAGGCAGCCGGTCTCTCGAATGGGAGATCGGCGATGGCGCGGTTTCTGGCGGTGCCGGTGGACATGGCGGAGGCGAACCGGCTGGTGGTGCGGTGGCACCGACGCCATGGGCGGGTGCCCGGCTATAAGCTGGCGCTCGCGGCGGTGGAGACGGCTGGGCGCCGCCTATGCGGGGTGGTGGTGCTCGGTCGGCCGGTCAATCGGCATCTGGACGATGGCTGGACGCTCGAGGTGTTGCGGCTGGCCGGGGACGGGACGCCGCATTTGTGCAGCTTCCTCTATGGTGCTGCCGCCAGGGCGGCAACCGCGGCCGGCTATCTGCGGCTGGTGACCTATACCCTGGCAGCGGAACCGGGGACGTCGCTGCGGGCGGCGGGCTGGCAGGCGGTAGCCGAGGTGCATGGACGCTCCTGGTCGTGCCCGGCGCGACCGCGCCCGGGTGCGGTCAAGGGCGAGGCGAAGGTTCGCTGGGAGCGGCAGCTTGGTGAGCGGCCGGAAGAATCGCGGGCGGTGTGGCTGGGCTTGGCTCGGCCGACCGAGCCAGCTCCGCTGGAGGCGTTGTGGGCGGCATGAGCGGCTGGTCGGGGGAGGGGAGGGCCGGGTCTGCTACCTCCCTAGCGGCTTCCAGGGTTGCGATCTCGGCGTGGATTTCGCGGAGTTGCCGGGCCAGGGCGTTGTGCTCCTCGACGTCGCGGACGAGATCGCCGCGCTCGGTGCGGATGCCTTTGCGCTCCAAGGCGCAAGCGCCGCGGCCGAGCTTGGGCTGCGGCAGGCGATCGAGGTCCTGGGCGAGGTCGTGATCGCCGCGTTCGAGCGCCTCGTGGCGTTGGGTCTCGAGGGAGCGGTGGTCGACGCGGGTGTCGCTGCCGGCGGCGGCAAGCGCGGCATTGAGATGATCGGCCCAACGCTTGCGCCAGGCGTGGAGGACCGCCTTGCTGTTCCAGGCGCGCTCCTTCTGCACGGCGAAGCCCGTGGGCGTAGCGTGGTCGAGTTGCCGAGTCGGGTCATGAGGACGGCGGCGCGCTGTGGTCGGCCGTCCTGCGCGGCGGTCTGGCGGATGGTGAGATCGACGAGGATGCCGCGGGCCGTGAGCTGTTCGGCGATGTAGCCGTGCAGCAGCTCGAGATGCTGCCGGTGATCGAGCTCTCGGGGCAGGCTGAGGGTGATCTGGCGGGCGAGTTGGGCGTCGCGACGCATCTCGGCCGCCTCGACGGCATTCCACAGGTGCTCGCGGTTCCGCGTCAAGGCCGGTGCGTCCGGCGGGGCGAGGATCTCGGCGTGGATCGGCGCCGGGTTGGTGGCGGGCATGCGGTGCAGGCAGTTGTAGTGGCGGTCCTTGAGCGGTTCGGCCTACCCGGTAGGCGGCGGCTGCAACCGCGGAGCGTCCGGCGGCGCGGGAGATGATCGAGACGGACAGGTGGTAGATGGCCATCACGGGTTGGCATCGGCCACGCCGGGTGAGGGGAGGGGGCATTGTTCCGGGGCGCCGCGGCCGACCTCGGCGCGGGTGAGCCTTTTGGGCATCGTGAAGGCGCAGGAGGTCGCGGCCGGGCCTTTGGTGCCGGCATGGCTCAGATAGGTGATGGGCCCTTCGTGGCAGGCGATCTGGGTGTCGAGCACCGGGATCTCGCAGCCTCCGCCTTCCAGGTCGCCGATCACCAGCGGGCCACGGTTGCGGTCGAGATAGGTGCGGACCGCCGGTGGCCCCTGTGGTGCTCCGGGGTAGCCTGCCGGCATCCATTGCCGGTACTGATAGCATTCGCCTTGGGGGTAGTTGCGCGTGCCGCGGTAGAGCACGAGACGTGCCTTGTCGAAGAAGTTATTGATGATCTGATTATCGAATTCACGGACAGCCAAGCCCGTCGTCAAATTATCAAAGATATTATTCTGATAGAGGTTCCTGCCACCATGGCGGTTCAGGATGCGCCCGGTATTGATCAGCGTGTTGTTGATGAATCTGTTGTCGCTGCACTTCACTTCCATCACATTCTTGCGGCCCCAGTTCTCGAACAGGTTGTTCTCGATGGTGGTCCGAGCAGAACCGAACTGGCTCAGATATTGATAGCCATCCTGCGCACCATACATGCAGAGAAAGATCGCCGTGCCGTATACCGCCGCGCTCGGCGTCGGGGTGTTGGTCGTGAAGAAGTTGGAATCGATCCGGTTGGACTGATACATCTGTGCGGCGCTGCGGGGACGATAGAACGCGATCGCGGCATTGGTCTCGCCTGTGCCTTGCGGCGGCAGCACGAAATCATTGTGATCGATGCGGTTGAAGGCAGCACCTTCCTTGAAATCAATCTGGCCATTCTGGGTAAAGAGCGCACGCGTGATGCGGTTATAGTCACCTGCGATGTTCACCCCGCCCGTGATCGCGAAGCCATGGAAGATGCCGCCATTGCCGGTGATGTCGAGCGAGCCGGTGATCCGGGCCCCGGCGGCGGCTTCGAAGGCCAGGGGTTTGTCGGGGCTGCAGCTCTTGGCGTAGGTGAAGCCGGCATAGGTGCCTGGCGCTAGGCTGATCGTGCAGCCGCACTCGGCCGAGTTGAGAGCGGTGCCGAGCTCGGAGTTGCTGGTGACCTGGATCCGACAGGATCCGGAGGCATAGCACAGCTCGGGGATCGGCCCCGGATCGATCGGGCCGGGGTCGACCGGCCCGGGATCGGGCGGGAGCTGATCGATCCAGCGGTTGGGCAGGCGCCAGGGCAGCAGCAGCTCGGGCGGGATGTCCTCCAGGTCATAGGCCTCGGGCCGCGGCTTGGGGGCACCGCCGCCGGGGTGGAGATAGGGCATCAGCTCGTCGCGCGCCGTGGCAAGCGCCGCGGGGATGTCGGTCTGCGCGGTGCGGGCCAGCGTGCGCTCGATCACGTCGGGGCGCCGGCCCGTGCCGCCGGGGACGGCAGCGGCCGCGGCCATGGGGGTGGCTGCGGCAGCACGGGTGGCAGCACCAGCCGGCTGAGCCTGGCCGGCGAAGGCGGCGGCATCGATCGCGCGTAGATTGCCGGTGAGGCGCTCGACGGTGATGCTCTCGGCGTCGGGCAGTTGGCCGTTGGTGGCCAGCATGGCGATCCACTCGTCGAGATCGACCTTGCTCCAGTCGATCTTTGCCAGGTCCTGGATCGGGATGCCGGCGCAGTCGGGGTCTTCGGCATCGCCCATCGACAGGCCGAGCTGGGGACGGACCTGCTCCTGCACGATGCGTGAGAACGGGCTGCTGTAGCAGCAATAGGACCGCTTGCTGACCAGGCAGCCGGCGATCGTGTCGGTGGCACAGTAGGAGCCGAGGCTGGTGCATTGCTTCAACTCGCGCCGGACGGCGAGCTCGAGCTCGTCCTCCTCGCACGCCCAGATGATCTGGGCGAGGATCATGGCGACCTGATAGACGGCGTAGGCGATCCCGATCCAATAGAGCACGGTACCGGCCACGGCGGCGTACCCGCCGACCTGGACCGTGCCGGCAGCGAGCGTGCCGTCGGCGGCGACGGCCGCCCCGCCATTGACGGTGAACAGGGCATTGGTGGCGGTGGCGCCGAATGTTTCCAGCGTCCATTGTGCGGTCGCCTGCATCAGCTGTTGCTGCGCGGCACCGAGGATGCCCAGCGCCTCGCCGGCACTGGCGGCCGGCGTGGTGCTGCCGGTGATGCCGTTCAGGGCCGAGGTGAACTGGCCGCCGATCCAGTCCCAGGACATGGAAAGCGGGCTCGCCATGACCTCCCAGCCGCCGCGCAAGGGGCTGGTCGGATCGAGGGTCGCCATCGCACCGCTGAGCGAGGAGATCGCGAAGGCGAGCTCGAGATAGGTCGCGAGGCTGACGCCCTGGACGTCCTGGCAGCAGTCGATGTCGGCGGCGAGCACCCGTTTGCAGGAGGCGGCTTCGCCGGTGAAGACGGCGCACTCACCGGTCTCGGGGTTGCAGGCACCGTCCAGTGCTGCGAGCTCGGCTCCTTTCAGAACCGCGGCGACCTCGGCGAAGTTGGGGTTGGTCTCCTGTGTGCCACCGGTGCAGGTATCGCCGAGGCATTTGACCTCGCCGTCGCACTGCAGCTCGGTGCGAATGCCGCCATCGTCGATCACCACCTCCCGGCCGCAGTCGTAGGTATCCTCGACCACGGTGCAGTTGCCGGCCTCATCCTCGGTGCCGGCGACACAGTTGGTCGACTTCAGCTTGCATTCGGGGCGGGCCTGCAAAGGCGGGCAGGTGTCGGTGATCGGGACGGTGGTGGTGCCGGCCGGGCAGGACCAGTCGATGTCCGCACCGCCGGCAAGGCGGCTGAGCTGGGTCTCCTCGGGATCGAAGGGCGGTGGCGGGATCGCCTGCCAGAGCGGGTCGTCCGCACAGATCCGGCGGCCGTCGTGATAGGCGCAGCCCTGCTGGTCGGGCGGGCTGACGGCGGTGGCGGTGATGGTGCAGGCAGCCGGCAGCTTGTGGCCCATGGCGATGTCCAGGCAGGCCTGCGGCCACCATTCGTCGGTGACGCCCAGGATGTGCAGGGCGAGCTCGCTGCCGGACTTGTTCTTCTCGTCGCCGCCACGATCGGTGAGTTGGACGACGGCCTGCAGGCCGTTGGCGCAGCTGGGCTGCTGCGGGACGGTGACCGTGATGCTGTCGTCGAGATCACCCGGTACCGGTGCCTCGGCCCAGGTGCCGGCGGCGGTGAGCGTGAAGCTGACCCGATCCGGATCGCCGCACAGTGCTGTCTGGTCGAGTTGCGGCACCTCGCCGGCGAAGTGGCTGCCGTCGGAGGGGGCGATCTGCGTCCAGCTGCCGGTGGCGAAGTCGAGGCGGAAGGTGTTGAGCTCCGCCCCGTAGACGCCGACCCGGGCCAACGCGTTCTGCTCGGAGAAGCTCAAGCTGTGCTCGATGCGGCAGGCGCCGGTCGTCGGCCCTTCGGCCGCCCGGCTGCAGACCCGCAGGTCGGGCTGCCAGACGGTGCGTGGATTGCTGCCGACCACCTGGGTCGGCACGCAGCGGCCGAGCTCGCCGCCGAGGCGCTCGACGTCGTCGAGGATGGTGCGGGTCTGGTCGAACCAGGGCTCGTGCGAGAGGTCGCGCGGCCCGTCATAGGGGCTGTCCAGGAGCGTGCGGTAGGCCTCGCCTGCGTTGGTGGGGGCGTTCAGGAGCTGCTCCTGCGCGGCATGACCGAGATCGACCGTGGCCCCCTCGTTGCCATAGGCGTCGGCCAGGGGTGCCGCATCGCCTTCGCCAGGGAACAGCTGCTCGAGCGGGATCTCGCCGCCGCCGTCGAGGATGATGCTGCCGTCCTCGAGCTGGAACAGGGTCTCGGGATCGGGGGTCAGGCCGGGGGCGAGCGCTCTCGCTTCCGCCGCGCCGTCGACGGTCTGGGCCTGCAGCGGCCAGCTGGTGATTACCAGGCTGACGGCGGTGAGCACGGCGATGCCGCAGCGGGCGAGGCTCATGGCCGGGTCTCGTGGGTCGGGTGTGATCGGGGTGACAGCCGGTGCCGGGTGATGGCCGTGAGGGCGCCGAGGGCGAGGCCGAGGGGTAGGGCGGCGATGACGAGGTAGGCCAGGACTGGCGGATCGAGCGGGAGCCCGAGAGCAAGGGCAAAGAGTTGCCGTGTGATGATGTAGAGGTGGGGCAAGACAGCGAGCTTGCTGGTCGCGCCGACATCCGACCGGCTATCAGGCAGGGCCCGCCCTTGGAGAAGCGCGTACAGGAGCATGAGCAGCGTGATGGCGCAGAGGAGGCTGTGCCGGTGGGCGAAGAGGAAGGCGAGGACCGGCATGGGCTGATCGGTGACGATATCGAAGGCAGCCTGCTCGAAGATCGTGAGCAGGGTGGCGTAGAGCTCGAGGCCGACGGCGAACAGGACGAAGGTCGGCAGGCTTCGGTTACGGGTGGTGCGATCGAGCAAGGGTCCGCGCGACAGCAGCAGGAGCGGCGTGGCGATCAAGATCAGATGCACGGCGAGCGGGAAAGGCAGAGCGGGAAGCGGTGGCGGGGTACCAGCGGCAGACAGCAATAACAGAACGAACACGACAGGCAGGGACATTCCCCAGCTGGTCCACAGATACAGCGTGATGTCGAAACATGGCTGGGCTATTGGAGTAGAGATGTTGACTGGAGATGGTTTTTGCATGGTCATTCTCTATGATTTTCTTGACCAGCCGAGACGGCAGCGGGGGCGGGCGGGCAGCGGTGGAGGAGAACGGCGAGGGCCAGGCCGGCAAGAACCGTAATGGCTAGATCCACGATTGTACGTGCCGGGTCGGTCTGGCCGATTGGCTGGGCGAGCCCGAAGTAAGGGCGTACAAAAGAATAGATGAGGAGAATTCTGATCGGAATGATGGTGAGATGAGCTCTGCGAACGAGGCGCAGACACTCCAGTCCAGCGGACGTCGTATTGACGAAGACAATCACCAGCAGGGCGTAGAGGAGAATGTCCGGGCCACCGACCGAGTCGAGGAAGATCGAGATCGGGTCCGGCTGGGCTGGAGCAATGAAGCCGACAATCGCGGTGCCGATCTGGGTGAGGCTGCCGAAGAGCTCGATGCCTGCCGAGGTTGCTGCCAGCAGGCCAAGCAAGGGCAGGGTAAGAATGGGCCGGCTGGCGAGGTAGCGATCGAAGACCAGCACGATGAGCGCCGGCACGATGATCAAGGCGGCATGAAGCGGCAGCGGGAAAGGCAGCCCGGAGGGCATCAGGCCGTCAGATGAGGCAGGCCAGATGGCGAGAAGCCACGTCATGGCGGCGCCCGCCCAGGTAAACCACAGACAGAGTTGCAGCAGCGCGCGGATTTGGGCTGCGTCTCCTGACATGACGGGCGCGGCGCTTTTGCTCATGGTGCGAAGCCATGACAGATAGGCAGCTTTTTGTGCGGTCGCTTTTCGTTGTTACAATTATTTTTGTTGTTTGGTATAGAGACGTTCTCGATCATTATCTGATCAGAGAAATAAGGGGATGCGGACAAACATGTGTTTCTATCAAGAATGACAGGATAGAAGTAGGCTACATTGGATGGCGTGGTGGTTGGGCGTTCAACACGCTCATTCGGGAGCAGAATGCATCTGACGCACCAGACGTCGTGCGTGTGGACAGTCTCGGCGGCGATTTTGGTGCCGGGATGAGGATGGTCGGGGCGATCCCGATCGACGTGCCGTTGACCGCAGCGGAGATCGCGGCACTCGGCGGCGCGTATCTGCGCCTCGAGTCTGGGCTCGGGGCACCGGGTGATCAGTAGGTCAGGCAGCAATCGAGCCACCTCCACACCAGATGGACGAAGTCCTCGCCGACGGCGGGCAGGACGCGCCACTCGCCCCAGGCGAAGGTGCTCTCGCCGACGGCGTGGCGGCCCCTGGCCTCGGGCCAGGGATAGGCCTGGCTGAGCTGGTACTGGCTCTTGGGCAGGAAGGGCTCGATCTGCGCCTTGCACAAAGCGTCGCTGCCCATGGTGCGGCGGGCGAGGCCGCGGCGGTGCATGGCGGCGAGGGCTCTGGTCGCGAGCAGGCTGGTGTTGCGCGGCATCGAGCTGTGGGTCAGGTGCGAGCCGGCGAGGGGATAGAGGTGGCCCCAGCTGCCGGCGCACCAGAACAGCTCATCGAGCGGCTCGCCGGCGGTGGCGGCGACGGCATCGGCGATGCAGGCGGCTTGTGCTGCCGGGTTGGCGACGGCAGCGCTCTCCGGGTTCGCGAAGAAGGCGAGCTCGTCGTAGATCCAGGTCGGGTCGAGCTCGGAGAAGTAGAGCAGGTCCATGTCGATGCCGGCGTCGCGCTGACAGTCGGCCGGCGTGAACAGCTCGAGCATGGCGAGCAGCGGGAAGGCCCAGAGATGGTAGTGGTAGAAGGCGCGGTCGCCCTTGTCGTAGAGCATGCCGCCGCGGCTGCCGCGCTGCAGCCCGCCGGTGGCCTCGATCTTCGCGCCGCCGAGCACGGGTGAGCAGCCGGGGGCGCGGACCAGCTCGATCAGCCGCGCCGGCTCCCACATGCTCCAGGTGACCCCGATGTGCGGCACGCCGCGATTATCGTCGCACAGGCAGATCGGCTCGTCGGCGGCACGCTCGGGGATGTCGCCGCCGCCCATGGCGAACACGCCGCCGCCGATGTGGATCGGGAAGATGCACTCCCAGCAGATGCTGTCGAGCAGGCCCGGGCCGAGCAGGCCGGCATCCGGGCAGTCGACCCCGGCGCGGGCCGTGCCGCCGCCGGCCATGAGCAGCGGCAGGGCGAGCAGGGCGGCGGCGAGAGGCCGCCACCGCAAGCCGGGCAACCGGGGGGAAGGGGAGGGGCTCATGCCGCCGGGTCGGAACAGGGGCGTGCGGATCGGGCCGTTGCGGGTCAGCAGCCAGCGGTAGGCGGTCGCCTCGTCGTCCTGGCTCCAGGCACCCTGCCGGCGCGCGAGGCGCTTGACGTCGTGTGCGGCCCGCTCGACCTCGGCGAGGATCCGTGCCAGCTGGCGGGGCGTGGCGGCGTGGTACCATTCGCGGCCGCGCTCGGAATGGTGGCGATGGCGCCGGAGCCGGCGGTGCGCCACCGTCTCGACCGAGCGGGCATGGGCGAGATCCAGCGCCAGGAGTTGGCGCAAGGGTGCGCCGGCGGCCATGGTGTGGACGAGCTCGGCCTGGCGCTCGCGCGACAGCCGTTTGGTGAACCCGACCTTGACCAGGTGAGGCTCGCGGCGGTCCTGCATGACGTAGACCGTGCCGTGTGCGCCGGAGAGGCGCAGCCGGCGGGTCCAGCGCGTCCGCCGGCGCTGCCACCAGATGACGGCGAGGACGAGCAGCCCGGCGGCGAGCAGGATCGTCTCGGTGCTGGTCGGTGTCATGACGGGCTCGATTTGGCTGGCGGTGCCGCGGGTGCGGGTGGGGCGAAGGCGGCGTTGATGCGGTCGGCCGGCGGGGTGGGTGCCGGCGGCGCCGGCGGTGGCGGCACGAGGAGCTCGAAGGGAAAGGGTGGCGGGAGTGGGCGAGAGGCGAGTTTCACGCCGAGCAGGAAGCCTGCGCAGGCCGCCATCATGAGCAGGAAGAGCAGGGCGGCGAGGTTGAGACGGAGGATGGTTTGCAGGCGCGGCGCGCGAGCTACCGATGAGGGCTGGGTCGGCGGCGGCATGGGTGAGGCGGCGTGGCTGGCGAGGGTGCGGTCGAGCTGGTTGGCGGTGGCGAGTTGGCAGGCGGCGAGATGGCCCAGATCGCGGGTCAGCCGGTTGGCGTGGCGCAGCAGCGGCAGGACCGGGCCGGTCTCGTGGCTCGCCGGCCGGGTGACCTCCTCGATGCGCTCGTCGAGGCCGCCGGCGACCAGGATGTCGACCAGCAGGCGGGCGGCGATCTGCGCCTCGAGCTCGTTCCTGGCCAGAGCGGCATGCCAGTTCTGCATCGCCAGGTGGAGATCGCTTGGCGGGTTGGTCGTGCTCATGCCGGCATGGCCCCGGCCGGCTGCTGGGGTGCGATGCTGCTGCCGGGCAGCTGGGCGCCGCGGTAGATCGCGGGTGGCGGAGGCGGCGCGGGCGAGGCGGTGACGATGCCGCCGAGCAGGCCCGCGGCAAGGGCGAAGCCGGCGATGGGATCGCGGCGCAGGTGCCTGCTGAGCAGGAAGGCGATCGGGATCGCCGGCAGGACGGCAAGGCCGAAGCCGGTGCGGCCGGCAAGATCGCCGGCGAGGATGGCGAGCAGGGTCAGGCCGTAGAGCGTCGGCCAGGAGAGATCGCCCGGATGGCGTTCGGGCAGGAGCGCTACGAGCCGGTCGAGGCTCGCGCGGAACCGGGTGAGGTGCTCACGCATCGGATGGCTCCAGGGTGGTTGGGACGGGTTTGGCGGCGCTGCCCGTGGCGCGTGGGGCGAGCGGGCTCATGGCGCGGGCTCCGCGCCGACGGTGGCGGCAGCGCTCCGGTGGGTCAGACGGTGGATCACAAGACCGATGGCGAGGCCGAGGAGGAGGCCTGCCGGGACGAGGCAGGCGAGCTCGCGCTGATCGAACAGCAGCGCGTCGCACAAGCCGAAGCCGAGACGGGCATTGAACAAAGTGAGGAGTGCTATGCTGGTCGTTGTCTCGGCCGCGTGGGCACGTGCTTGGGTCAGGCCGTGGCGACCGAAATGCACGGTGGAGAGCAGGACCCACACCGTGACGAGGCCAGTGATGGCTGGGGCGGAGCCGATCAGGCGGTCGAGGCCCGGTACGTGCTGGTCGCCCGCGTTGAGATCGATCACCTGGATGAGCAAGATCGTCGACAGTGTGCAGAAGAGCTCGAGACCGAGGCCGCTGGCGATGACGGGCCGCAAGCTGGCAGCGCGCCGTGGGAGTTGCCATGTCACGGCTGCGTGGATCAGGAGCAGGAGCAGGACGGTAATCACGCCCAGCAGAGCATGGACGGTGGGTGGAAAGGGCAGGATGATTTGCTCGCCGGTGATCGCGAGCAACAGCAGCGCGAAGCTGCCGAGCACGCCATGGATCCAGAGGTAGGCGAGCCAATTGCGAAGCGATGGATAGGCCTGCGATGGGCTGGATGAATTCTGTCGATGGCAGTGCTTCATCGCTCCTCTGTGTATAGGAGGATTGATGGTACGCACTCGACTGGAAAAGCTATGGCAGCTCACTTGGGTGAAAGCAGCAGTCTGGGTCGTTGCGATCTTAGGATCGATGTGCTTATCAGTTCTCATTGGCACTGCCATTTATTTCAAGTTTCTTGAGGAATTTTTCCTGTGTGACTTTCACACTTGTGTCCAGCTCGATGCTGGTGTCGTTCACGTAGGTAAGATTGGATATTTCGGCCGAGACGATTTCATCAATCTCGTTCGGGAGGCGATAATTTCCTCTGATGATCGTGAGCGATCTTTCCTTGTCCGGGTCGACAGCACCGGTGGTGATGTCGATGCAGGGATCGAGATGGCCGAGGCGTTGCGTAACCTCGGTGCGTATCGGCAGACGCGGATCGAGGTCCTGGCTGGGTCCTCCTGCCAGAGCATGTGCACCGTGCTGTGGGCAGCAGCGAGCGAGCGTGTGGCCGCCCCGGATGCCTGTTTCATGTTCCACAAGCCTCGCCGAAGGCTCGTCCCAGCCGTCCGGCGCTTTGCCGATGTCGATGAGCCCACAGCGGCAATGCGCGCGGCGATCGGCCGGGTCGACGAGACGCTGCTGGCCGAGCTCGATCGCCGCGGCGCCTTCGATCCGGTGCCTTGCGACGTCTATCTGAGTGCCGCTGAGATCGCGGCCCTTGGTGGCGCCTGGCTCCGGCTCGATCCCGGCCTGGCCGCGGCTGAGGCGACGGATGGCAGCGGTGCCGGTTGTGGCCCGACGCGCGCGTGCCAGACCACCGCTCATGGCCGGTAAGTCGGCACGAGAGCACCCAGTCGAGAGCGTCGTCATCGGTCGTGCTCCGCGCGGGTGCGGGGCAGGGCGATCTCGTGCACGACCAGCTCCGTGCCTTCGGCCTCGATCAGGCTCGGGGTGGCGCGGACGCGGAGCCGGTCGGCGAGGTGGCGGTCGAGCAGGAAGGGCGGGGCGTCGAGCTCTTGCTGCAGGGCCTGCCAGGCGCTCCAGCCGCCTTCCCGGTCGGGATTGGTGATGAGGTGGATGGTGGCGCGGCTCGAATGACGCTGCGTCCTGGCCCAGGCGATCTCGTGCGGGTCCTGGGCGTCGAGCACCAGGATGCGGGCGGTGAGCGGCAGCGTCCGCAGCGGGTTGATCAGGCTGCCGGCGGGCAGGAGCCGGCGGCGGCGATCGTCGTGCAGATCGCTGCTGGTGCGGACCTCGGGGCGGAAGCGGCGGGTGGTCGAGCTCTGCGCCGGCGGCAGGGCGACGGCCGGGGCCTGGCGCCAGAAACGGGCCAGGGCGGCCTCGGCCTGGGCGGGCAGATCGAGGTTGGCGACCCGGGCCTTCAGGACCTCGGCCAGATCCGGCTCGGCGATCGGCCAGGTCGGGCCGGTGCGGCCGAGATCGATCCTGCCGGCATGGCGGCGTTCCCGTTCGAGGGCCGGGCGGGAGATGGCCCCCTGGAGCCGATGGCCGGTGGCGGGGTCGAGCAGGGTCGGCACGGCGGTGATCTCGTGCCGGCGATAGAGCCCGGGATCGATCAGGATCGCGGGCGGTGGGTCGTGCCGCGCGATCAACCGGGCGATGGCGGGCAAAGCGGCATCCAGCCGCTCGCCGGGCAGGAGGCCGCGCAGGATCAGGGTGAGGGTCGGATCGGCGGCGGCTTCGGCGAGGGCGGCCTGCAGCTCGGCTGCCGGCATGCCGCGCGAGACGAAGAGAAACAGGCCGCCCCTGGAGGATGCAGCTGCCGGGCGAGGCGGCAGCGGGGCGGCCTGGAGCTGCGCACGGGGCTCGCCGGCCCGCGCGACGGCGCGCAGAGCCTCGTCGACCAGTGGATTTTCGGTCTTGCCTGGGGCGGAGGCCGTCACCAGTAGGACGGCTGCCGACAGCGTGACGAGGATGCGCGGCGTTGGCATGGCTAGAACAGGACCACGGCACCGCCGCGGATGCGGTCGGCGGCGATCGGGCCGTAGTAGCGGCCATCAAGGCTCGCGCGCGCGGTGCCGAGCGGCAGGAAGTGGCCCTCTGGGATCTGATACTGCCGGGCGAAGTCGGCCGGGGCGTGGCCGAGCTTGCTGGCCAAGTCGAGTCCTTCGGCGAGGAGTTGGCCGTTGATCCGCACGCCAGTGATGGAGATCTCGACCCAGTCGCCGGGCAGCCCGGCCATCCGCTTGACCAGCAGCGTGCCGTCCGTGAAGGCGGGCTCGAGCCCCTGGGCCTCGAACAGGACCAGATCGCCGCGATCCTGCGGGGTGACCGCACGGTCGAGCAGCACGGCGCGGACCTCGGGCAGGCAGCGCACGGTCTGCGGGTCGACGGCGAGGCGGTAGCGGCCGGCGGCATAGCCGGCCGGCAGCAGCAAAGCGGCGGTGAGAAAGCAGAAGCGGGCGACCTTGCGCCGGTGGGCCGGATCGGCGAACCGGCGGCGGAGAACGGTCCAGCTCATGGCGGGCTCCTCAGCGGCGGGGGTCCAAGAGCCGCGTGTAGGGTCGGGCTGGGCGGCAGTACTCGGCGATGGCGGGATCCTCGCCGCGCCACCAGGCCGACCAGCGTATCGTCTCGAGGTCGGGTCCTTGGCCGCAGGGCCCGATCAGGTCGATGTGGAACGCGACGGCGGTGCCGAGAACGAGAGCCAGGATGCCGGCGGCGGGTGCCCGCAGCAGCGGGCGGGGCAGGAGCAGGAGGGCGACTAGAATGGCGGCGATCGCGCCGGCGATGCCGGTCACACCGCTTGTCCAGAGATGATCGACGTCGCAGGGCGAGAGGGAACCGTCTTGCAGCCTGCAGGCGGCGCCACCCCCGCTGTGGAAGATGCTGCACCAGGCATAGTAGTCGGCCGCATCGCAGATGACGCAGCGGCCGCCAGGGTCGGTGGCGGTGGCAGCCGAAGACAGGAGCAGCGTCGCGCTCATGGCCGTGCCTCCACAGGGGTGGTCAAGGTATCGATCAGGGCGCGCGCTTCGCTCGGGCTGATGGCGGGGCTTGGGCCGGTGGCTGGGAGGGGGGCAGTCGGAGGGGTGGTCGCTGGCAGCGGCGGCGTCGCTGGCAGCGGCGGCGCCGCTGCCGGGGCCGGCAGGTCGGCCGGGTCCGGGCGGACGAGATAGGCCTCGGGCACGGCCTCGGCGGCGGCACGATTGAGGACGAGATAGCCGTGCTCGCGCAGGCGGCTGCTCCAGCGCTTGAGGTCGGCGAAAGCCGGCTCCAGCTCCCTGGCCGGGGTGCCGCGGGCGAGGCGGGCGGTGATCGGCTCGTAGTCGAGCACTGCCAGCGGTGGCCGCAGCTCGAGGGCGCGATCGAGCTCGACCATCGCCCCGCGATAGGCGAGCCAGCCGGACAGGGCCGAGGCGGCGAGCAGCCCGGCCGCCACGGCCGCGAGCAGCGGCGGGCGCATCAGGCGGCTTCCCGGCCGCGGCCGCGGCTGTGGACCAGGAGCTCGATCGCCTCGACCAGGCCCAGGCCCTGGCGGCGCAGGCGGGCGATGGCGGCGACGTCGTCGGCCTGGGTCGAGTAGAGCAGCTGCAGGAAGGGCGAGACCACCAGCCGCGCCAGCCCGCTGCCGCGATTGCTCATCAGGTAGAGCTCGGCATAGCGGCCCGGCGCGGTATGCACGCTCTTGAGCCGGTCGAGCGCCCAGCCTTGCGGGAGCTTGCCGTCGGCGGAAAGCTTGTCGAGGGTGGTGGCCTTCTGCGCCAGCTGGAAGGTGACCGCGGAGTTGGCGGCGATCGCCTCGCCGATAGCGTTGCCATAGAGGTCCGCGAGCGACTGGGTGATGACGATCGCAGCACCATTGTACTTGCGGAAGCGGCGGTAGCCGGTCTCGATGAACTTGCCAACCTCGCCGCTGGTCAAGAGGTCCCAGGCCTCGTCGATGATCACGATCTTCTTGCGGCCGCGGTCGCCCAGGAACATGGCCTGCTGGATCTGGTAGATCAGCTGCAAGAGCACGACCCGTTGCAGATGCTTGCGCTGCTTGAGATGCTCGAGCTCGAGCACCACCAGCCGGTTGTCGAGTTGCATGGTGTTGGCGCCGGCGAAGTAGCGGCCGAAGCTGCCCTCGCTGGTGAAGGCGAACAATTGGATGCCGACATCGCGGGCACGCTGGTCCTCGCGCGCGATCATCGCCGCGGCGATGTGGTCGAGGGTGGTGGCCGGGCCGTGCTCGCGCCACAGCGCGTGCATCACCCGGCTCAGGCTCTGGCGCTGGAAGTCGGTGAGTGGCTGGGTCTCGGCCGCCATGGCGCCGACCAGCGCCTCGAGCACGTCGCCCTCGCCCTCCTCGACCGCACCATCCTGGTCGGCATGGGTCTCGTAGCGCTGGACGAGCGGGAAGGGGTTGAGCCCGACCTGGGCGTCGGCGACGTCGATGAAACTGCCGCCCAAAAGCTCGCACAGGTTCTGGTAGGACTTGCCGACGTCGATGACGAAAACCTGAGCGCCCAGGCTCAAGTACGAGGTGATCAGATAGTTGGCGAGGAAGCTCTTGCCGGAGCCGGACTCGGCGGCGATGACCCCGTTATAGTTGGTCGCACTGTCGAACAGGTCGAAGCGCATCAGCTGGCCGTGGCGCGAGACGAAGGTCAAGGCCGGGGTCTTGGTGCCGGCCCATTCGCCGAACACCGGCAGCAGCCGGGCGGCATGCTGGGTGGTCATGGTGCGGTAGCGGCCGAGATCGGGGATCGAGGCGCGGTCGGCGTTGAAGGGCAACGCCTGCAGGAACAGAGGCAGGCAGACATAGCGGTCGGGCGTGGCGGCAAAGCGCACCTCGGACCAGTAGGCGGTGGCGGCGGTGACCGCGCGCTCGGCGGCGGCCGCGTCCTCGCCATAGAGCAGGAGCGTGGTGGCGAGCTGGACCGGGCGGTGGCCCTGCTCGAGGCTGAGCATCATCGCGTCGAGATCGGC
>JBFWVM010000030.1:0-49048 GCA_050246735.1 Parvibaculaceae bacterium
ACCATGCTTCGAGGCTCGCTCCGCTCGCACCTCAGAGCATGAGGGCGGTTGGGTTGAAGACCCTCACCCCGAGGCGCTCGCCGCAGGCGGGTCTCGTACCTGGGCCATGCTTCGAGGCTCGGTTGGATCGAATAAGACCCTCACCCTGAGGTGCCCGCCGCAGGCGGGCCTCGAAGGGTGGCAAGCGGCAAGCTTCCTGTACCTGGACCATGCTTCGAGGCTCGCTCCGCTCGCACCTCAGCATGAGGGCGGTTGGGTTGAAGAACCTCACCCCGAGGCGCTCGCCGCAGGCGGGTCTCGTACCTGGGCCATGCTTCGAGGCTCGGTTGGGTCGAATAAGACCCTCACCCTGAGGTGCCCGCGCAGCGGGCCTCGAAGGGCAGCAAGCGGCAAGCTCCTTGTGCCTGGACCATGCTTCGAGGCTCGCTCCGCTCGCACCTCAGCATGAGGGCGGTTGGGTTGAAGAACCTCACCCCGAGGCGCTCGCCGCAGGCGGGTCTCGTACCTGGACCATGCTTCGAGGCTCAACATGAGGGCGGTCGGGTTGAAGACCCTCGCCCTGAGGTGCCCGCCGCAGGCGGGCCTCGAAGGGCGGCAAGCGGCAAGCTTCCTGTACCTGGACCATGCTTCGAGGCTCGCTCCGCTCGCACCTCGGCATGAGGGCGGGTGGTGGAGTTCTAGTCTCTGGCCTTGCCGCCACGCCGTTTCGACAGAACCTGTATCAGTTTCCAATCACCTCTGATCAGCGCTTCCTTCTTGGCGCGCGACCAGCCCTTGATCTTGCGCTCTGCGGCGATCGCATCTGTCACGAGATCGAAATATTCTGAATAGACCAGACGGACGGGAAGCCGTGACGCCGTGAAGGCGCCGGGCGAGAGCTTCATCTGATGTTCCGAGAGACGCTGCTCGGGCTCTTCACCGCGGGTGAGGCCGGTGTAGTAGCTGCCGTCGGCACAGTGAAGAATGTAAACCCACGCCATTCTCGTCAGGGTGAGGTACGAGGGAGGCGATGGCAAGCGCTGTCGTCAATCCCTTCGGAACGCCAGATAGCTCGGCACGCGGCCTTCACGGATGGCCTTCGCCTCGTAGCGCGTGCGCGTCCAGTCCGGGAACGGACGGCGCCAGTCGGCGGCGCTCCCGGCGAGCCAGGTGAAGCCGCCCGCCTGGCGCGTCTCGAACAGCGTCCACTGCACGTAATGATCGATGTCGCTGGCGAACAGAAAGAGGCCACCCGGCCGCAGCAGGCGCCGGAAGTGCCGCAGGTTCTCCTGCGAGACGAGGCGGCGCCGGTGGTGGCGCGTCTTGGGCCAGGGATCGGGATAGAGCAGGTAGATGCGATCGAGCGACTGCCCGGGCAGGACCGCGAAGAGCTCGCGCGCGTCGCCGGCATGGATCGAGACGTTGCGCAAGCCCTTCGCCTCGACGAGCGCCAGGAGCTTCGCCACGCCGTTGACGAAGGGCTCGGCGCCGATGAAGGCGATGTCGGGATGAAGTGCTGCCTGGTGCGCCAGATGCTCGCCGCCGCCGAAGCCGATCTCGAGCCGCATCGGCCTCTCCGTGTCGAAGCGGGCCGGATCGACGCTGAGCCTGGGCAGGAGCTCGGCGATCAGCCTGGCGTGGTGCGGGCGCAGGGCCTTGCCCTTGCGCCGGCCGTAGAGCTGGAAGCGGGCGCCCTGCTCCGTCACTTCACCGCGGCTTTGATCGCCTTGACGAGGTCGGTCTTCTCCCAGGAGAAGCCGCCGTCCTTCTCCGCGCGCCGGCCGAAATGGCCGTAGGAGGAGGTGCGCGCATAGATCGGCTTGTTGAGGCCGAGATGGCCGCGGATGCCGCGCGGCGTCAGGTCCATGACCCTGGCCAGGCCCTTTTCGAGCTTCTTGTCGTCGACCTTGCCGGTGCCGTGGGTGTCGACATAGATCGACAGAGGCTCGGCCACGCCGATGGCGTAGGAGAGCTGGATGGTGCAGCGCCTGGCGAGGCCCGCGGCGACCACGTTCTTGGCGAGATAGCGCGCCGCGTAGGCCGCCGAGCGGTCGACCTTGGTCGGGTCCTTGCCCGAGAAGGCGCCGCCGCCATGCGGTGCGGCACCGCCATAGGTGTCGACGATGATCTTGCGCCCGGTGAGGCCGCAATCGCCGTCGGGGCCGCCGATGAAGAACTTGCCGGTCGGGTTGATGTGCCACACCGTGTCCTTACCGATCCAGCCCTTGGGCAGCGCCTTCTTCACATAGGGCGCCACCAGCCGGCGCATGTCGGCCGAGGTCAGGGTCTCGTCGAGATGCTGCTGCGACACGACGATCTGCGTCACGCCGACGGGCTTGCCGTTCTTGTACTGGACGGTGACCTGGCTCTTGGCGTCGGGCCCGAGCGCCTTCTCCGCGCCGGAGCGGCGGGCCTCCGACAACACCTGCAGGATGCGGTGGGCATAATAGATGGGCGCCGGCATCTGCTCCGGCGTCTCGTCGCAGGCATAGCCGAACATGATGCCCTGGTCGCCAGCACCCTCGTCCTTCGTCTCGGCGCCGTCGACGCCCTGCGCGATGTCGGCCGACTGGCTGTGCAGCAGGATCTCGATCCGGGCGGTCTTCCAGTGGAAGCCGTCCTGCTCGTAGCCGATGTCCCTGATGGCCTTGCGCGCCGCGGCTTCGATCTTGTCGTGCGTGACGCTGACGGGGCCGCGATATTCGCCGGCGATGATGGCGCGGTTGGTGGTGCACATGGTCTCGCAGGCGACGCGCACATGCGCCGGGTTCATGCCCTGCTCCAGGGCTTCCCGATAGAACAGGTCGACCACCTCGTCGGAGATGCGGTCGCACACCTTGTCCGGATGGCCCTCGGACACCGATTCGCTGGTGAATAGATAGTTCTTCCGCGCCATAGTCACCCCATGTGAGAATCCCCCCGCGAGACTGCCGCGGCAAGCCGGGCCGTCTTCTGGCAGGCTTGCCAAATGAGGTCAAGCGGCTGGCGCTTTGTCGCAGGGGGCGCCCGGCGGCGATCCGGCCGCTACGGGCCCTTGTAGTCGGCGAGCAGCTTCACCGCGTTGAGGATGAGCTTGCGCTTGTCCGGATCGGTGGTCTCGCTGAATATGCGGGCGATCTGCACGCCGTCGGGCGACTGCAGCGCGCCGGCGATCGCGTCGGCGCCCTCCGACTCCGCAAGGCCGGACGGGGCGTCCTCCTCCTTCAGCTCGTCATAGAAATACTGGACCGGCACGCCGAGGACGCGCGCGATCTGGTAGAGGCGGCTGGCGCTGACGCGGTTCGAGCCTTTCTCGTATTTCTGGACTTGCTGGAACGTGATGCCGAGCAGTTCGCCAAGCTTCTCCTGGCTCATACCGACAAGCAGCCGCCGCATGCGCACCCGATTGCCCACATGGCGGTCGACGAAGTTCGGGTCTCTTTTTGTCATTAAAGCACGTTTGTCCGACCACTGTTGTCCCCCGGTCTGACCAAATGTTCTTCACTGCATGACCTGATGCTGCGCCCCTGTCATACAGCGGCGTAAGGCTTAAACCACCCGCCCCGCTTTTACAAATGGATTTATAGTGGGATGAAACAATTTTGAATGTCCGGATTTGCGCTTCATTGCCGCAGCGCAATCGCGGCCAGAAGCAGGAGAGCGATGAGACCAGCGAGCATGAGGTCGCCGGCGCGCGCATAGACTGTCGGCGGCAGGCTTGCGGGCAGCGTCCCGTCGAGCACGCCTTGCGTTCCGAGCGGCAGGCTTGCCGTCGTGCGTCCATAGGCATCGATGATCGCCGATATGCCGGTATTGGCGGCGCGCGCCAGCGGCAGCCCCTGCTCGATCGTGCGCAGACGCGCTTGTGCGAGATGCTGGTAAGGTCCGCTCGAGCGTCCGAACCAGCCGTCATTCGTCACGTTGATGATCCAGCCCGGGCGCTCCGCGGCATCGACGAGGTCATGCGGGAAGATCGCCTCATAGCAGATGAGCACCGCGGCGGGCGCCAAACCCGGCAGTGCGATGTTGCGCGGGCCGGGACCCGCGGTGAAGCTTCCGGGGACCGTCACCACCTTGCGGAAGCCGAGCGGCTCGAGGATCGCTTCGAAGGGCAGGAACTCGCCGCCCGGCACCAGCCGCCATTTGTCGTAATGGGCGAGGAGGCTCGCATCGCCGTCGAAGGCGAGGACGCTGTTGTAGATGCGCGGCTCGCCCGGCCCTTCGGCGTCGCGCCTGAGCGCGCCCATGACCAGCACGGTGCGATCGGGCAGCATCAGGGCCAGCTCAGCGAGCCCTTGCGCGCTCTCGTCTATGTAGAAGGAGACCGAGCTCTCCGGCCAGATCACCACCGCCACGTCGTCGATCCCGTTCGGCCGCCCGGCGGTCGTCCGTGTCGAGAGCATCTTGAGCTCGTCGAAGATCTGCCGCCGGTTCTCGGCCCGCCATTTGTCGTCCTGGGCGATATCGGGCTGGACGATGCGCAGCGCGATGCCGGTCTGCGTGTCGCCGGCGGCGGCGAGGCGGAATGCGCCCCACAGCCACAGCGCCGGCAGCAAGGCGAGGAGCAGCGCCGCCACCGCCCATTCGCGCCGGCGCGTGCCGGCGAACCCGGCAAGCGCCGGAAGTGCCGCCCACAGGACGATCAGCAAGGTGAGGCCCGGCATGCCGACGAGCGCCGCCACCTGCTCGAGGTCGCCCATTCCGTCGACCGCGAGGCCGGGAGCCGTCCACGGAAAGCCGGTGAAGAGATGGCCGCGCAGCCATTCGGCGGCGGCGAGGAAGATGGCGAAGGCGGCGATCCGCGCGAAGCCGCGCCGGCGGACGAGAGACGCCGCCGCGCCGGCAAGCCCCCAATAGAGCGCCATGCCGCCGGCCAGCGCGCCGACCATGAAGGGCATCATCCACAGATAGGTCGCCGCGTCGACCAGGAAGGCGATGCCGACCCAGTAGAAGCAGACCGCGAAATAGCCGAGGCCGAACAGCCAGCCGGATGCGAAGGCCGGGCGCCACGCTGCGCCATCGAGCGACCAGACGAGGACCGGGAAGGCGAGGAACAGGAGCGGCCACAGATCGAAGGGCGGCATGGCGAGGCCCGCCGCCGCGCCGGCGAGGAGCAGCGCCGCCGCCCTGCGCCAGCCGCCGAGCCTGCCCACGCTTTGGGCAATTCCCTCGAGCCGACTCATGGCGCTACTATAGGTGCCCGGCCCGAGTCCTGATACATTGCCGCCATGCGGCCAAAGGAGGCATCGATGGACCAGAAGACCGAAGGCGGCATGATCCTCGTCGAGCATCTGCCGTTCCGCACCGACCGCGGCATCGCCGGCAAGGCCCGCATCGGCCTCATCGTGCTCGCGACCGACTTCACGATCGAGCATGAATGGCGCCGCATCATGACCGGTCTTAAGGGTGTGGGCCTCTATCAAAGCCGTATCCTCAACGACGCGCGGATCACGCCCGAGACCTTGCGCGCCATGGAGCCGCGCATCGCCCAATGCGCCGACGTCATCCTGCCCGGCGCCGATTTCGACGTGATCGCCTATGGCTGCACCTCGGCCTCGATGGCGATCGGCGAGGAGAAGGTCTTCGAGCGCATCCGCGAGGCGCGGCCCCATGTCGAATGCACGACGCCGATCACCGCCGCCTTCGCCGCCTTCCGAGCCCTCGGCGCGCGCCGCATCGGCGTGCTGACGCCCTACCGCGCCGATGTGAACCGCATCGTCGCGAGCTACATCGCGGGGCGCGGCTTCACCGTGCCGGTCTTCGGCTCGTTCAGCGAGGAGGACGACAATGTCGTCGCCCGCATCACGCCGGAATCGGTCAGGGACGGCATCCTCGCCGTCAGGAATCGCGCCGACGTCGACGCCGTCTTCGTCTCCTGCACCTCGGTGCGCCTCGCCGAGGCCGCCGCCGACATCGAGCGCGAGATCGGCCTTCCCGTCACCTCCTCCAACCACGCCATGGCCTGGCACGCCTTGCGCCTCGCGCGCTATGACGAGAAGCTCCCGCAATGGGGCAGGCTCTTCACCCTGCCGCTGGCCGAGTGATCGATTCCGTTTACACTACCCTCATGATGAGGTGCGAGCGGAGCGAGCCTCGAAGCGTGCTCCAGGAACAAAGATGCTGCCGCTTGCCACCCTTCGAGGGCCGCTTCGCCGCCGCCTCAGGATGAGGTTCAGCAGCTACCTCGCCGCCACCAATATGATCCCGGCGGTGCACAGCGCGACGCCGAGCCAGTTCACGCCCGACAGCCGCTCGCCGAGGAAGAGGCTGGCGAACACCGCCACCAGCACGATGCTGAGCTTGTCGACGGGCGCCACGCGCGCCGCGTCGCCCAGCTTGAGCGCCCGGAAATAGCACAGCCACGACGCGCCGGTGGCGAGCCCCGACAAAAGCAGGAACAGATAGGTCCGCCCTGAGATGCTGCCGGGCGCCTGGAACTGCCCGCTCGCCGCCAGGATCAGGGCGAGCATCGCCGCTATGATCAGGGTGCGGATGAAGGTGGCGAGGTCGGCGGGTATGGTCGCGACGCCGACCTTGGCGAAGAGCGCGGTCAGGGCCGCGAAGACCGCCGACAGCAGCGCCCAGAACTGCCAGGATTGCAGCATGGTCATCTCCCTCGTGACCTGGCGACGTCTTCCGCCATCGAGCACAGGATCTCGAACATCATCGTGGCGCCGGCATAGGCGGTAAGGCCCGAGGGATCGAAGGGCGGCGAGACTTCGACCACGTCGGCGCCCACGATATGGAGACCGCGCAGGTCCCGCAGCATCTGCTGCGCCTGGAAAGTGGTGAAGCCGCCGATTTCCGGCGTGCCGGTGCCCGGAGCATAGACCGGGTCGAGCATGTCGATGTCGAAGCTCACATAGACCGGATCGTTGCCGACGATGCCCCGGGCCTCGGCCATGACCGCCTTCGATCCCTTCTCCATGGCCTCCTCGATGCGGATGATGCGCACGCCGGCCTTCTCGGCAAAGGCGACGTCCTCGGCATCGTACATCGAGCCTCTGATGCCGATCTGCACCATGCGCCCGGGGTCGAGCACGCCCTCCTCGATGGCCCGCCGGAACGGCGTGCCGTGCGTATACTTGAAGCCGCCGAAATACTGGTCATAGAGATCGGTATGGGCGTCGAAATGGATCATGCCGACGGGACGCTTGCCGCCCACCGCCCTGAGGATCGGCAGCGAGCACAGGTGGTCGCCGCCCGCCGCGAGCGGCCTGACGCCGTTGCCGACGAGCGTCTTGAACCAGGCCTCGATCCGCCCGAGCCCGTCCTGCACATCGGCCGGATTGACCGGGCTGTCGCCGAGATCGGCGCAGTTGGCGATGTCATAGGGGACGATGCGGGTGACCGGATGCATGCGCCGGACCATGGCGGAATTGTCGCGGATCTGCCGGGGGCCGTGGCGAGGGCCGGGCCGGTTGGTGGTTCCCGCATCCCAGGGAATGCCGGCAAGCCCGATATCGACGCCCTTGGCGTCCTCGGGCGCCACATGCGGCAGGCGCATGAAGGTGGCGATGCCGCCGAAACGCGGCGTGACCATGCCGGATACGGGCTGGTTGAATGTCTCGCTTCGTCTGTTCGGCATGGCCGGCTCCCTGCTAGATTGCGCCATCCTAGCGGATCGGGAATGAGAGGCCCATGGCATCGGTCGAGGTGGTGAAGGGCGACATCACGGAGCTTGCCGTGGACGCCATCGTGAACGCGGCGAACTCGTCGCTTCTGGGCGGCGGCGGTGTCGACGGCGCCATCCATCGCAAGGCCGGGCCGGAGCTTGTCGCCGAATGCCGCGGGCTCGCCGGCTGCAAGACCGGCGATGCCAAGATGACGAAGGGCTACCGCCTCCCCGCGCGCTTCATCATCCACACGGTGGGTCCGGTCTGGCAGGGCGGCGGTTCCGGGGAAGCCGGGCTCCTCAGGAGCTGCTACGAGACGTCCCTCGCCCTCGCGGTCCGGCACGGGCTTTCATCTCTCGCCTTCCCCGCCATCTCGACCGGCATCTACGGCTATCCGAAGGCCGCGGCGGCCGGGATCGCGGTGGCGGCCGTGAGGGCGCATCTCGCGCGGGCCCGGTTCCCGGAGCGCGTCGTCTTCTGCTGCTTCGACGACGACACCGCTTCTCTCTATCGCGGCCGTCTCGCGATCGAGTGATCCGGCCGTCTTGCCGTGCGGCCGGGGCAAGGCAGGATCCGAAGGTAAGGGGGTTCACTCACGCTCCCACATAAGCTATGGGCAGTTTTCCGCATTCCCCGATGGTTCCCCGATGACCGACAGACTGCCCATTTTCGACGGCCATAACGATGTGCTCTTGCGGCTCTTCAACAAGAAGAGCGACGCGGCGCCAGAGCATTTCCTCGCCGGCGACGGCGAAGGCCACATCGATCTGCCGCGCGCCGTCAGGGGCGGCTTCGGCGGCGGCATGTTCGCCGTCTATATCTCGTCCAGGGACGATATCGGCGATGTCGAGGAGATGATGAAGGGCTCGTCCTATGACGTTCCCCTGCCGCGCATCATCTCCTCCGGCGAGGCCTTGCCGACGGCCGTGGCGATGATGGCGATCCTGTTCCGCATCGAGCGCGCCTCCGAGGGCCGGGTGAAGGTCTGCCGCACCGCGCGCGAGATCCGCGATTGCCTGAAGAGAGGCGTCCTCGCGACCGTTCTCCACATCGAAGGCGCCGAGGCGATCGACGAGAGGCTCGATGCCCTCGAGGTGTTCTATCAGGCGGGCCTGCGCTCGATCGGCCCGGTGTGGAGCCGGCCCACGATTTTCGGCCATGGCGTGCCGTTCCGCTTTCCGGCTGGCCCCGACACCGGTCCCGGCCTCACCGACGCCGGCAAGGCGCTGGTCAAGGCCTGCAACGAGCTCGGCATCGCCATCGACCTTTCCCATCTCAACGAAAAGGGTTTCTGGGACGTGGCGCGCCTGAGCACGGCACCCCTCATCGCCACGCATTCCAATGTCCACGCGATCTGCCAGCACACGCGCAACCTGACCGACCGCCAGCTTGCCGCCATCCGCGAGTCGGGCGGCATGGTCGGCCTCAATTTCGCGACCTGCTTCCTGAGGGCCGACGGCCAGGTCAATCCCGACACCTCGCTCGACCAGATGCTGCGCCATATCGATTACCTGATCCAGCATCTCGGCATCGAGGGCGTGGGCCTCGGCTCCGATTTCGACGGCGCAGTCGTGCCGCAGGAGATCGGCGACGTGTCGGGCCTCGGGTCCTTGCGCGAGGCGTTCCGCAAGCGCGGCTTCAGCGACGACGTGATGCGCAAGCTCTGCCACGAGAACTGGGTCAATGTGCTCGAGCGCAGCTGGGGCGAGTGATCTTGGCGCGGACGGCGGATATCATCGTCGTCGGCGGGGGCATCGCCGGGGCTTCGGCCGCGGCCCATCTCGCCCGCGACCGCAAGCTTGTCGTCCTCGAGATGGAGGACCGTCCGGGCTACCACTCGACCGGCCGGTCGGCGGCCACCTATGAGCCGAATTACGGCCCGCCCGCCATCCGCGCCCTGACCCGCGCCAGCCGCGGCTTCTTCGCGGCGCCGCCCCGGGGCTTCGCCGGGGCACCTCTGGTCGCGCCGCGCGACACCGTCTTCGTCATACCGGAACATCAGGAGAGCGAGGCGCAGGCGCTGCTCGCGACCGGCGTCGACTTCACCGCGATATCCATCGCCGAGGCGCGCCGCCGGTTCCCGCCGCTGCGCGAGGCCTATGCCAGGGAAGCGCTGCTCGATGCCACGACCGCCGATATCGACGTCGACCTCCTGCATCAGGGCTTCCTGCGGCTGACCAGCGCGCTAGGCGGCGAGATCATTTGCCGGGCCGAAGTCCGCGAGATTACCCGCCGCGGCGGCGTCTGGGAGGTCGCGACGCCGGCCGGTGCCTTCGCGGCCCCCATTCTCGTGAATGCCGCCGGCGCCTGGGGCGACGTCGTCGCCCGCAAGGCCGGCCTCGCGCCCGTCGGCTTGCAGCCGAAGCGCCGCAGCATGGCGGTCGTGCCGGTCGCGGCCGGCATGGACGTGATGGCCTGGTCCTTTGTCGGCGACGTCGGCGAGACCTGGTATGCCAAGCCCTCGGGTGGGCGGCTGCTGGTCTCGCCCGCCGAGGCCGATCCCGTCGAGCCTCATGACGCCTATGCCGACGACATGACGCTCGCCGAGGGCATTGCCCGTTTCCAGGAGGCGGTCGACCTCGAAGTCACCCATCTCGCCGGAAGCTGGGGCGGCCTCAGGTCCTTCGCACCCGACGGCAATCCGGTCTGCGGTTTCGACGAACGGGCGGAAGGCTTCTTCTGGCTGGTCGGCCAGGGAGGCTACGGCATCCAGACGTCACCGGCTCTCGGGGAACTCGCCGCCGCCCTGATCCGCGCAAGGCCGGTCCCGGCCCATGTGGAAAGAGAAGGCGTGAAGCGCGCCGACCTCTCGCCCGACCGTTTTCACGCGCCGGCGGGGTGTGGGTAATTATCCGAAAGTATGAGCCTTTTCTTTGGAACAGACTGTCGTCGCGGCTGTTCACCGCGTTTCTCCTCTCGGTTCACTTCCATCCAAAAAGCTGCTTATATGCCGCAACGCCTTGAATGAATGAGGCGCTAAATCGACCCACCAGGGAGGACTTTATGAAACGTATAACGATGCTGGCATCGGCATTGCTCGTCGGCACGATGCTGGCGGCGGGCGGCGCCCAGGCCAAATCTTTGGTCTATTGCTCGGAAGGTTCGCCGGAAAATTTCACGCCGGCGCTCAACACCACCGGCACCAGCCTCGATGCGGCGCGCCCGGTCTACAACCAGCTGGTCGAATTCGAGCGCGGCTCGACCAACGTCGTGCCGGGTCTCGCCGAATCCTATGAGGTTTCGCCCGACGGCCTCACCATCACGTTCAAGCTCCGCAAGGGAGTCAAGTTCCATTCGGGAGTCAACGGCTTCACGCCGACGCGCGACTTCAACGCCGACGACGTCCTGTGGTCCTTCGACCGTCAGTGGAAAGAGGATCATCCCTATCACAAGGTGTCCGGCGGCGCTTACGACTACTTCAACGACATGGAGATGCCCACGTCCCTGAAGTCGATCGAAAAGGTCGACGACTACACGGTGAAGATGACGCTCAGCGAGCCCAATGCCCCGATCATCGCCAATCTCGCCATGGACTTCGGCACCATCGGCTCGGCCGAATACGCGAAGTACCTTCTCGACAAGGGCACACCCGAGCAGTTCGACCAGATTCCGGTCGGCACCGGTCCCTTCCAGTTCGTCGACTATCAGAAGGACGCGGTGATCCGCTTCAAGGCCTTCGACGCCTATTGGGGCGGCAAGGCCAAGATCGACGATCTCGTCTTCGCCATCACGCCGGACGCGACCGCGCGCTACGCCAAGATGAAGGCCGGCGAATGCCATGTGATGGGCTATCCGAACCCGGCCGATCTCGAGGCCATGGGCAAGGACGAGAACATCAACCTGATGCAGCAGGCGGGCCTCAACATCGGCTACCTCGCCATGAACGTGAAGAAGCCGCCCTTCGACAAGAAGGAAGTGCGCCAGGCCATCAACATGGCGATCGACCGCGACTCGATCCTGAAGGAGGTCTATCAGGGCGCCGGCCAGAAGGCCAAGAACCTGATCCCGCCGACGATCTGGTCGTACAACGACTCGGTCCAGGACTACGAGTATAATCCGGAGAAGGCCAAGGAGATGCTGAAGGCGGCCGGCGTCGAGAACCTGCAGAGCGATCTGTGGTGGATGCCGGTGCAGCGCCCGTACAATCCGAACGCCAAGCGCATGGCGGAAATGATGCAGGCGGACCTCGCCAAGGTCGGCATCAATGTCGAGCTCAAGTCCTATGAATGGGGCGAGTACCGCAAGCGTCTGCAGGCGGGCGAGCACCAGATGGGCCTGCTCGGCTGGACCGGCGACAACGGCGATCCCGACAACTTCTTCTTCCTGCTCGGCTGCACCGGCGCCCGCGAGGGTGGCCAGAACATCTCGAAATGGTGCGACCAGAGCTTCGAGGACAAGTTCCAGCAGGCCAAGAAGCTGTCGGAGAAGGCCGACCGCGCCAAGCTCTACGAGGAGATGCAGGTCATCGCCCATGAAGAGGCCCCGATCGTGACGATCGCGCATTCGACGGTCTATGAGCCGGTGAGCAAGAAGGTGTCCGGCTACAAGGTCAGCCCGCTGGGCCGCCACGACTTCTACGGCGTCGACATCGCCGAATGACGATATTGGAGCGGGGCGGCCCGGAAGCCGCCCCCTCCGCTTGTAGCCGAAAGCGATGTTTCGATTTCTCTTGCGCCGGCTGGCGCTGACGGTGCCGACTTTCCTGGCGCTCATGTTCGTCACATTCATGATGATCCGCCTCGTACCCGGCGACCCGATCGAGGTGCGGCGCGGCGAGCGCGGAATTTCGCCCGAGCGCCTGGCCGAACTGCGCCACGAGATGGGCCTCGACCAGCCGGTCTGGAAGCAGTTCTTCGACTATGTCTGGGGACTCGTCCACGGCGATTTCGGCGTCTCGATCATCACCAAGAATCCGGTGCTGCAGGAGTTCCTGCACCTCTTTCCGGCGACGGTCGAGCTCTCCGTCTGCGCTCTGCTCTTCGCCACCCTGATCGGCATACCGGCGGGCGTCGTCGCCGCCTCGCGCCGCGGCGGCGTCTACGACCAGACGCTGATGGGACTGGCGCTGACCGGCTATTCGATGCCGATCTTCTGGTGGGGCCTCATCCTCATCCTCGTCATGTCCAACACGCTGCATCTGACGCCGGTCTCCGGCCGCGTCGATCTCATCAAATACTACTATCCGCAAGTTACCGGCTTCATGCTCATCGACAGCCTGCTCTCCGGCAAGAGCGGCGCCTTCATGGACGCGGTCCGTCATCTCATCCTGCCGACCATCGTTCTCGGCACCATTCCGCTCGCCATCATCGCGCGCATGACGCGCTCCTCCATGCTTGAGGTGCTGGAAGAGGATTATGTGCGCACCGCCCGCGCCAAGGGCCTGCCGCCGTCGCGCGTCATCGGGGTCCACGCTCTGCGCAACGCCCTGATTCCGGTGGTCACGGTGATCGGCCTGTCGGTCGGCTCGCTCCTTGCGGGCGCCGTCCTCACCGAGACGATCTTCTCCTGGCCGGGCGTCGGCAAATGGCTCATCGAATCGATCAACCGGCGCGACTATCCGGCGCTGCAAGGCGGCATCATGCTGATCTCGAGCATCGTCATCCTGGTCAATCTGCTCGTCGACCTCACCTATGGCCTCATCAATCCGAGGATCCGCCATGCCCGTTGACGTGACCTTGCCGTCCGCCGCCGCGCGCCGGCCACGTCCGCCCGGTCCGCTGCTCGCCTTCTGGCGTTCCTTCCGCGAGAACCGTGGCGCGGTCATCGGCCTTGTCGTCGTGTCGATGGTCATCCTCATCGCGTTCTTCGCCGATTTCCTCGCCCCTCACGATCCCTTCGAGCAGTTCCGCGGCTTCACCAAGCTGCCGCCGGTATGGAGCGACGGCGGGTCATGGACCTATCCCCTCGGCACCGACGCCCTCGGCCGCGACATGCTCTCGCGCCTGATGTATGGCAGCCGCATATCGCTGTTCATCGGCCTTTCGGTGATGGTGGTCTCGATGATCCTGGGAGTCGCGCTGGGCCTCGCCGCCGCCTGGTTCGGCGGCGCCGTCGACGTGATCATCCTGCGCATCATGGATCTCATCATGTCGATCCCGAGCCTCGTGCTCGCCATTCTCGTCGTGGCCATCATCGGACCCAACCTCACCAACACGATCGTGGCGGTGACCGTCGTCTATCTGCCGCGCTATGTGCGCCTGGTGCGCGCCTCGGCCCTGACCGAGCTGTCCAAGGACTATGTCACCGCCGCCAAGGTGGCGGGGGTCGGCCCGTGGCGGTTGATGTTCGTGACGGTCCTGCCCAATTGCCTGCCGCCGCTCATCGTGCAGGCGGCGCTCGGCGTCTCCGACGCCATCCTCGAGGCGGCGGGCCTCGGCTTCCTCGGCCTCGGCGCGCAGCCGCCGACGCCCGAATGGGGCACCATGCTCGCCGATGCGCGCGACCTGATCACCTCGCATCCCTGGGTCATGGCGCTGCCCGGCATCGCCATACTGATCACCGTGCTCGCCATCAATCTCATGGGCGACGGCCTGCGCGACGCGCTCGACCCCCGGCTCAAGAAGAGCTGACCCATGTCCCTCCTCGACATCCGGAATCTCACCGTCGAGTTCAAGACCGCGAGCGGCTGGTTCCGTGCCGTGGACGGCGTCTCGCTCCAGGTGGACTCGCACGAGGTCCTCGCCATCGTCGGCGAATCGGGCTCCGGCAAGTCGGTGTCCATGCTGGCGGTGATGGGGCTTCTGCCGTGGACCGCGAAGGTCACCGCCGACCGCCTGCAGTTCGGCGGCCGCGAGCTTCTGGGCCTGAGCCGGCGCGAGCGCCGCAAGATCATCGGCAAGGACATTGCCATGATCTTCCAGGAGCCGATGTCGAGCCTCAATCCCTGCTTCAAGATCGGCTACCAGCTCACCGAAGCGCTGAAGACCCATCTCAACATGGACAAGGCCGGGCGCCGCAGGCGCGCCGTCGAGCTCCTGCGCGAGGTCGGCATCCCGGCGCCGGAATCGCGGCTCGGCGCCTTCCCGCATCAGCTGTCGGGCGGCATGAACCAGCGCGTGATGATCGCCATGGCCATCGCCTGCCGGCCGAAGCTCCTCATCGCCGACGAGCCGACCACGGCGCTCGACGTGACCATCCAGGCGCAGATCCTCGATCTCCTGCTCAAACTGCAGCGCGAGACCGGCATGGCGCTGGTGCTCATCACCCACTCCATGGGCGTCGTCGCCGAGACGGCCGAGCGCGTCTCGGTGCAATATGCCGGGCAGAAGGTCGAGGAACAGCCGGTCAAGGGCCTGTTCCGCGATCCGCATCATCCTTATACCGCAGCCCTTCTCGCCGCTCTGCCGGAGCGCGCCCATGTGAAGCGCCTGCCCTCGATCCCGGGCGTCGTGCCCGGCCAGTTCGACCGTCCGGCGGGCTGCCTGTTCTCGCCGCGCTGCGGCTTCGCCACCGATCTGTGCCGCACCGAGGTGCCACCGCGGCAGACGGCGCTGGGCGATGCCCTTTGCCACTATCCGTTGCAGAACGGCGTGGCGCTCGGGCACCCGGGCAAGGAGAAAGCCGCATGAGCGACGAGACCGTCGTCATTGCCCGCGACCTTGCTCGCCACTACGAGGTCTCGCGCGGCGCTTTCCGCGACGCGGCGACGTTGAAGGCGCTCGACGGGGCGAGCTTCACCGTCAAGCGCGGCCGGACTCTCGCCGTGGTCGGCGAATCGGGCTGCGGCAAGTCCACCCTCGCCCGCCTCGTCACCATGATCGAGCCGCCGACCTCGGGCTCGCTCCAGATAGCGGGCAAGGAGATCGTCGGCGCCTCCTCCGCGACGCTGAAGAGCCTGCGCTCGAAGGTGCAGATCGTCTTCCAGAACCCTTACGGCTCTCTCAATCCGCGCCAGAAGATCGGCCATGCGCTCGAGGAGCCGCTCCTCGTCAACACCGCGCTCACGGCCAAGGAGCGCACCGAGAAGGCCCGTGCCATGATGGCCGATGTGGGCCTGCGCCCGGAGCACTACGAGCGCTATCCGCATATGTTCTCGGGCGGCCAGCGCCAGCGTATCGCCATCGCCCGCGCCCTGATGCTCGATCCCGACATCCTCGTGCTCGACGAGCCGGTCTCGGCCCTCGACGTGTCGATCCAGGCCCAGGTCCTCAACCTTCTCGCCGACATCCAGGAGCGGCATGATCTCGCTTATCTCTTCATCAGCCACGATCTCTCGGTCGTGCGCCACATCGCCACCGAGGTGATGGTCATGTATCTCGGCCGGGTCGCCGAATACGGCACTCGAGACGGCATCTTCGACAATCCGCAGCATCCCTATACGCGCGCTCTTCTCTCCGCGACGCCGATGGCCGATCCCGAGCGCAAGCGCGACCGCATCGTCCTCAAGGGCGAGCTTCCCTCGCCGCTCAGCCCGCCGACGGGCTGCGCCTTCCATCCGCGCTGCCCGCTCGCTTTCGATCTCTGCCCGATCGAGCGTCCCGCGCTGCTTGCGCATGACGCGAGCCTTGTGGCATGCCATGCCGTGAACAAGCCCGAGGCCCGCACCGAGGCGGCCTGACGTCCAATCGGAGAAGTTGAATGTCCCGCGCTGAACACTCGACCGGCGAAGCTCTTGTCGGCCTGCTCGAATCCTACGGCACCGACACCATCTTCGGCATTCCCGGCGTCCACAATGTCGAGATGTATCGCGCCCTGCCGCGCTCGAAGATCAAGCATGTGCTGGTGCGCCACGAGCAGGGCGCCGGATTCATGGCCGACGGCTATGCCCGCGCCTCCGGCAAGCCCGGCGTGTGCTTCACCATCACCGGTCCCGGCCTCACCAATATCATGACGCCCCTCGGCCAGGCCTGGTCCGATTCGAGCCCGGTGCTGTGCATCTCCTCGGCGCTCGACATCGCCGACGGCGCGCAGGGCCGCGGCCGCCTGCACGAGATGCGCGACCAGCTCGGCGCCGCCCGGACCGTCACCAATCTCGCGATGCGCGCCTATACGCCCCAGGACGTGCGCGACGGGGTGGCCCGCGCCTTCTCGGCCTTCGCCTCCCTGCGCCCGCGCCCGGCCTATCTCGAGCTGCCGCTCGACCTGCTCAAGGTCCCGGCGGGCAAGGGCTGGACGATGCGCAAGACCCCGAGCCTGCCGCAGGCGCCCGCCGAGCAGCTCGACCAGGCGGCGGCCCTTCTCGGCAGGGCGAAGTCGCCCTTGATCCTCCTGGGCGGCGGCGCGCTCGGCGCCGGCAGGGCGGCGCTCGCCATTGCCGAGAAGCTCGGCGCGCCCATCATCACGACCACGGCCGGCAAGGGCGCCGTTCCTGAAACGCATCCCCTCTGCTTCGGCTACCGTCTGGCGCAGCTTTCCGGCCAGAAGCGCCTGCGCGAGGCCGACGTGGTCCTCGCGGCGGGCACTGAGCTCTCCGAGACCGATTTCTGGGACTCGGGATTCATCCTCGACCACGGCCTCATCCGCATCGATCTCGACCCCATGACGCTGGCGAGACCCCATGCCGCCGATATCGCCATCCTCGCCGATGCCGCGCAGGCGCTCGGCGCCATCGCCCGGATCCTTCCCGCCACCGACCAGCCGGCGCGGCGCAAGGCGGTCGAGACGGCGGTTGCCGCGGCGCGCGCCGGGGAAGCCGCGCGAGACGATGATCTGCGCAAGGTTCTGCGCCGGGTCCTCGCCGTCATCCGCGACGCGCTGCCGCCCGAGACGGTGATCGCCTCCGACATGACGCAGATCGCCTATGCCGCCAACGAGATCTTCCCGGTCTTCGAGCCGCGCAGCTGGCTCCATCCGGTGGGCTTCGGCACGCTGGGCTTCGCCCTTCCCGCCGGCATCGGCGCCAAGTTCGGCTGTCCCGACAAGCCCGTCGCGGTGATGATCGGCGACTACGGCATCCAGTATACCATCAACGAGCTCGGCACCGCGGCCGAGCACAAGCTGCCGCTGGTCGTCCTGATGTGGAACAACGACGCGCTGGGCCAGATCCGCGACGACATGGTGAGCAAGGGCATCCAGCCCAACGCCGTCACCCTGGTCAATCCCGACTTCCAGGCGCTGGCCAAGGCCTATCGCTGCGCGGCCGAGAAGCCGGACTCGCTGAAAGGCCTGAGCGGGGCCATCGCCCGCGCGCTCAAGGCCGACCGGCCGACGCTGATCGAAATGACGCCGCGCATGCTGAATGGCTAGGATCTTCGGACGCGCCGATGCCTCCTGATGCGGCGGTCATCTTCGACGTCGACGGCGTCCTTCTCGACCTGACGCCCGCCGAGGAGAATACCTTCTTCTGGGCCTTCTCCAGCCTCTACGGCCTCGAGGGCCTGTCGCGCGACTGGGACAGCTATCGCATCCGCAACGACGAGGACATCATCGCGGAGATCCTCGAGCGCCATTTCGGGCGCAGGGCTTCGCGCCACGAGTGTCGCGCGGTGGCCGGCGCCTATCTCGATCGTCTGGCGAGCGGCCTCGACCGGAAGCGGCTCGCGCCTCTGGCCGTCGACGGCGCGGGCGAGCTCCTCGAGCGTCTGGAGGGCCGCGCGCGGCTCGGCATCGCCACGGCCAATCTGCGCGAGGCGGCACGGCTGCGCCTCGCCGCCTGCCGCCTGTGGCGGCCGGTCGCGGACCATGCCTTCGGCGCCGACGGCGGCGGCGCCAAGCGCCGGATCCTCGCCCGCGCCATCGCCGGCACCGGGCTGCCGCCCGGGCGCATCGTCTTCGTCGGCGACAATCTCAACGATGTCGAGGCAGGCCTCGCCAACGGCGTCCACTTCGTCGGCTTCACGCGCGACACGGCCAGGATCCGGCGGCTCGCCGCGGCCGGCGCGGAGCGGATTTGCAATCATCACCGGGATACGCTGAAACATATAGAAGACGCCCTTGAGCTCTAGATTCGGAAGGAGACGGCTCCGCGATGGATAGAGGCCATCATCCCAACCAGTTCGCGCTGCTGGGCACCCGGCGTTTCTGGCCGCTTTTCGTCACCCAGGCGATCGGCGCCTTCAACGACAATGCCTTCCGCTATGCCCTGTCGATCTTGCTCATCTACGATCTCGGCCCCAGGCTCGGCTTCGACGCGGCCTTGCTCAACACCGTTTCGGCCGGTCTCCTGATCCTGCCCTTCTTCGTCTTCTCGGCGACCGCCGGGCAGATCGCCGACAAGTTCGACAAGGCGCTCCTGACGCGGCGCATCAAGCTCGTCGAGATCGCGATCGTGGCGCTCGCTTCCTTCAGCCTGTTCACCGACCAGGTCTGGCTTCAGCTCCTGACCGTGCTTCTGACCGGCGTCCAGTCGGCCTTCTTCGGCCCGATCAAATATTCGATCCTGCCGCAGCATCTCGAGCGCCACGAGCTCCTCGGCGGCAACGGCCTCATCGAGATGGGCACGTTCCTGTCGATCCTGCTCGGCACCCTGTTCGGCAGCTTCGCCATCCAGTCCGAGATGGGCCGCCATGCGGTGAGCGTGGTCATGATCGGCCTTGCCGTCATCGCCTATCTGAGCGCCCGCCGGATCCCGCAAGCGCCCCCGCCCCAGCCCGACCTCGCCATCAACCCCAATATCGCCGCCGAGACCTGGCGCATGATCGCCATCGCGCGCGAGCGCCACGACGTCTTCCTCGCCATTCTCGGGATTTCGTGGTTCTGGTTCCTGGGCGTCGTCTTCCTCACCCAGATCCCGCTCTTCACGCGCACCGAGCTCGGCGCCGACGAGACCGTTGCGAGCCTCATCATTGCCAGCTTCACCATCGCCATCGGCCTGGGCTCGATCGTCACCAACCGCCTGCTCAAGGGCGAGGTCTCGGTCAAATACGTGCCCATCGCCTCGATCCTGATCACGCTCTTCGTCATCGATCTCTATTTCGCCGCCGGCAGCCTCAGGACCACCGACTCGAGCATGCTGCTCGGCCCCCTCGATATCCTCCGGCGCTTGTCCGGTTGGCGCGTCCTCGCCGATCTGGCGCTGATCGCCTTCTGCGCCGGCCTTTTCGCCGTGCCGCTCTATGCCCTGGTGCAGCAGCGCTCCGCGCCGCAGAAGCGCGCCCGGGTGATCGCCGCCAACAACATCGTGAACGCCATCTTCATGACGGCGGCGACGGTCGTTTCCGTCATTCTCCTCAAGGCCGGCCTCTCGGTGCGCGGCCTGTTCCTGGCGGTGGGCCTCGCCAATGCGCTCGCCGCCCTGTGGATCTGCCAGTTGCTGCCGCAGGAGCTCGCCGCCTATGTGGCGCGCCGTCTCTTCCGGCTTTTCTATCGCGTCGAGATCAGAGGGTTCGAGAATTTCGCCAAGGCCGGACGCAAGGTGCTCATCATCGCCAATCACACCTCTTTCCTCGATGGGCCCCTGGTCTCGGCCTTCCTGCCCGAGCGCTGCCACTTCGCCATCAATACCCATGTCGCCAATCGCTGGTGGGTGAAGCCCGCCTTCCAGCTCTTCGATCTCCTGCCGATCGATCCGGCCAATCCGATGGCGCTCAAGACCCTGGCCAACAGCCTGAAGCGCGGCCGCAAGGTGGTCATCTTCCCGGAGGGACGCATCACCCGCACCGGCGCCCTGATGAAGGTCTATGAGGGGCCGGGCGTCATCGCCCATCTCGCCGGCGCCAGGATCCTGCCCATCCGCATCGACGGCGCGCAATACACGCCTTTCTCGCTGATGCGGGGCAAGCTCAGGCTGCGCTGGTTTCCCAAGATCACCCTGACCTTCCTGCCTCCGGTCAAGACCGAGGCGCCGGCGCATCTCAAGGGTGGCGAGCTGCGCGAATATCTCGCCGACAAGCTCTACGACGTCATGACCGACATGATGTTCCGCACCAGCTTCCTCGACGAGACGCTGTTCCGGTCGCTCCTCGCCGCCCGCCGCATCCACGGCGGCAATCACCAGATCCTCGAGGATATCCAGCGCACCCCGCTGACCTATGGCCGCATCGTCCTGGGCAGCTTCATCCTCGGCCGCCGCCTCGCCCGATTGATGCCGGACGAGAAGACCGTGGGCGTCCTGCTGCCGACCGCCGCCGGCTGCTTCGTCACCATCTTCGGCCTCCACGCCGCGGGCCGGGTGCCGGCGCTTCTCAACTATTCGACCGGCGCCGGCAACATGCTCGCCGCCTGCCGGACGGCGGAGATCAGGACCATCGTCACGTCGCGCCGTTTCGTCGAGGCGGGGAATTTCGCCGACGACGTGGCGCTCCTCGAAAAGCAGGCCCGGATCATCTGGATCGAGGACGTGCGCGAGACGATCGGCCTCGCCGACAAGCTCTATGGGCTCTTCGCCGCCCTGTTCCCGAAATCGGCCCTGGCGCGGCTGGGTTATGACGACGATGCGCATGCGCCCGCCGCCATCCTCTTCACCTCGGGCTCGGAAGGGACACCGAAGGGCGTCGTCCTCTCGCATCACAATCTCCAGGCCAACCGCCATCAGGCGGCGGCGCGCATCGATTTCACGCCCAAGGACATCGTCTTCAACGCCATGCCGATGTTCCACACCTTCGGCCTGAATGCCGGGACGCTCCTGCCGGTGCTGGCCGGGGTGCGGACGTTCCTCTATCCCTCGCCGCTCCACTACAAGATCGTCCCCGAGCTCGCCTATGACACGAATGCGACGATCCTGTTCGGCACCGACACCTTTCTCACGGGCTATGCACGCAACGCCCACCCTTATGATTTCTATGCGGTGCGCTTCGTGGTGGCCGGCGCGGAACGGGTGCGCCCGGAAACCCGCCAGACCTGGATGGACAAGTTCGGCCTGCGCATTCTCGAAGGCTACGGCGTCACCGAATGCTCGCCGGTTCTCGCGGTCAACACGCCCATCCACTATCGCGCCGGGACGGTCGGCCGCCTGCTCGACGGGATCGAGCACCGTCTCGACGCGGTCGAAGGCATCGCGGAAGGCGGCCGCCTCGCCGTCAAGGGTCCCAATGTCATGCTGGGCTATCTGCGCGCCGAGGCGCCGGGCAGGATCGACCCGCCCGCGGACGGGTGGTATGACACGGGCGACATCGTGAAGATCGACGAGAAGGGCTTCGTCGTCATTCTCGGCCGCGCCAGGCGCTTCTCCAAGATCGCCGGCGAGATGGTCTCGCTCGCCGCCGTCGAGATCAAGCTGCAGCAGGCCTTCCCGGACCACGCCCATGCCGTCGTCGCCATTCCCGACCCGAAGAAGGGCGAGCAGCTCGTCCTCTTCACCACCGATCCCGGGCTCGACCGCGGCCGGCTCTCCGAAGGACTCAGGGCGCAAGGAGCCATGGAGCTGATGGTGCCGCGCCTCATCGTGCCGCTCGACGCGCTGCCGCTGCTCGGCTCCGGCAAGACCGACTACGTGGCCCTGAACAAGCTGGCGCGCGAGAAGGAGATGGCGTGATGATCGCTCTCGACGACAGGGAGCGCGCTTTTCTCGACGGCGCCCATGGGCCGGCGATGCAGCTTGCCATGCGGCTCGTGCTGCGCGCCGCCGACGTCCTTGGCGCGCGCGCCCTTATCCCGGTGACCTTCGCCCATATCGATGCGTGCTTCTACAGCGGCAAGGCGCATGTCGATTTCGCGCAGTTCCTCGTCGACCATGGCGCCAGGCTCGCGGTTCCGGCCTGGACCAACAATGGCCTGGTGAGCCTCGCCGATCCCGACATCCGGCCCGAGGCCGACGATCCGGAAATGGTCAGGGGCGCGCGTCGCCTCATGCAGCTCTATGAGCGGCTCGGCTGCCGGCCGGTCTGGACCTGCGCGCCCTATCAACTCCCCGGCGGACCGAAATTCGGCGACCACATCGTGGCCGGCGAATCCAATGCGGTCTCCTTCTACAATTCCGTCATCGGCGCGCGCACCAACAAATATGGCGACTATCTCGACGTCGCCTGCGCCCTGATCGGCAAGGCGCCCAAGGCCGGCCTGCATCGCGACAAGGAGCGGCGCGGCGACATCCTCATCCGCACCGAGGACATCCCCGAGACCTGGAAGAGCGAGGACATCTTCTATCATCTGCTCGGCCATCAGGCCGGCAAGCTCTCCGGGCGGCGCATTCCGGTGATCTCGGGCCTGCCGCGGCAGGAGACGACGGACGGGCTGAAGGCCCTGTCGGCAGCGGCCGCCGCCTCGGGCGGCGTCGAGCTGTGGCACGCCGTCGGCGTGACGCCCGAGGCCAAAACCCAGGCGGATGCCTTCGGCGACAGCGTGCCCGAGCGGGTCGTCGATCTGACGCCCGAATTGCTCCTGGCCGCGCGCCGCGAGCTCACCACGGCCCGCGACGGACCGCTCGACATGGTGGCCCTCGGCACGCCGCATTTCTCGCTGAGCGAGTTCGAGCGCCTGGCGCCGCTGGTCGCGGGCCGCCGGGCGAGCCCCGGGCTTGCCGTCTATGTCTCGACCAGCCGCCATATCCGCGCTGCCGCCGCCGAAAGGGGATGGATCGCCGAGCTCGAGAGGTTCGGGGCCACGGTCATCGCCGACACCTGCACCTATTACTCTCCCGCGGTACGCCGGTGCCGTGGCCGCGTCATGACCAACGCCGCCAAATGGGCCTATTACGCACCCGGCATGCTGGGTGTCGAGGTCGCCTTCGGCAGCCTTGCCGAATGCGTCGAAAGCGCCGTCAGGGGCGAGGTCTGGCGCGACCCGCTTCTGTGGACGAACGGTCTCGCATGACGACGCGCGTCCTCAACGGAGGCTCGGCCCAGGGCGAGGTTCTGGCGCTCGACGCGCCTTTGAGCTTCTGGGGCGCTTTCGATCCGCGCTCGGGACTCATCATCGACGTCCATCACCCGCAGAAGGGCAGATGCGTCTCGGGCACCATCCTCATGATGCGCGAGACGCGCGGCTCGGGGACCGCGCCCGGCGGCATGGCCGAGGCCATAAGGCTCGGCACCGCGCCGGCGGCCGTTATTCTCGTCAAGCCCGACATCAATCTCGCGGTGGGCGCCATGGTGGCCGAAACCCTTTACGGTCGCGGATGCCCGGTCGTCGCGGTCGGCGAGGCGGATTATCGCCGGCTGGCGCGCCATCGCGCTCTGGCGATCGACGCCGAAGGCCGCATCACTCCGCTGCCGCAGGACGTTCCTTAGCGCGCATCCCGGCGAAGTGGAATCGTCTCGCCGGAAAGGATTCGCGCCGAACCGATATCCTGGAGCAACTCCTCGTCGCCGGAGCCTTCAACCCCGGATCGGGTCCGGGACGGGCCTTTGGCGGGATTTGCTCCAGGATTGGCGCCGTCCTGATCGAAGGCTGGCTCGGTCTCTTCGGGGATGCGGAAGACGTTCCAGCGCCAGGCGCGCTCGCCCGACGAGACGAGGCCCGTCCACCAGGACACGACCGCCGACAGGGTGAGGCCGAGCACGATCGGCGACAGCCACAGGAAAGTCTGCGTCGTGATCAGGAACGCCAGGACGCCGATGAGCACGCCGGCAACGATGTGCCAGGCATGCTTGTAGAGAAGCTCGTCGAAGGGCGGCGCCTCCTCGGTGCGCTTCTGCGCCTTCCAGCCGGAATCGCGGCCGAGCAGCACGTCGAGCACGAAACCCGACTGGATGAGCATCATGATCGGCGACAGCAGCGCCGACAGCAGCGATTCGGCAAGCAGGCTCTTGACGAGGCCGGAAACGCCGCCGCAGCCGCGCCTGAGCACCGGATCGATGGTCGCCGCCATTACGCCCAGGATCTTCGGCACGAACAGCACCGCCATGGTCAGGGTGAAGAGCCGCAGCGCCCGCTCGGGATCGAAGACGGGCCATGCCGGGAACAGCGTGAAGCCCTCCGGAAAATAATTGGGCTCGGTATATTTGGCGACGGTCGACAGGACGAGGCCGGTGAGCAGGAGGAAGAGCCACAGGGGCGATGCCAGATACGACATGATCCCCTGCAGGAAATGGATGCGGCTCACCCAGTGCAGGCCCTTCACGTTGAGGAGCTTCATGTGTTGCAGATTGCCCTGGCTCCAGCGCCGGTCGCGCGCCGCGAGCTCGATGAGGTTGGGCGGCGTCTCCTCGTAGGAGCCGCCGAGCCCCGGCAGCATGTAGACGGCCCAGCCGGCGCGCCGCATGAAGGCGGCCTCGACGAAATCATGGCTCATGACATGGCCGCCGAAAGGCTTGCGTCCCTTGAGCTCGGGCAGGCCCGCAGCCTCGGCGAAGGCGCGGACCCGGATGATCGCGTTGTGGCCCCAGTAGTTGCCGTCGCGTCCGTGCCAGGCGGCAAGGCCGTTGGCGACGATCGGCCCGTAGACCCTTCCGGCGAATTGCTGCATGCGCGCATAGAGCGTCCAGCGGTTGTGCAAAAGCGGCAGGCTCTGGATGATCCCGGCCTGGTCGTCGGCCGCCATGGCGCGCGCCAGCGTGACCAGCGTCGGCCCTGCCATCATGCTGTCGGCATCGAGCACGATCATGTAGTCGTAGGCGCCGCCCCAGCGGGTGACGAAATCGGCGATGTTCCCGGCTTTCTTGTGATGGTTGTCGGCGCGCCTGCGGTAATAGGCATGGATCACCTCGCCGAGATCATGGCGCAGATTGCCGAAGACCTGCGCCTCATGGCGGATATGGGCCGGCTCGCGGCTGTCGCTGAGGACGAAGATATCGAACTTGTCCGCGGCCTTCTCGGCGGCGATGGCGCGGCCCATATGCGCCAGCGCTTGCGCCACCGTCTCGGGATCCTCGTGATAGACCGGCATGAGAAGCGCGGTGCGCCCGATCCTGTCCTGGTCGGCCAGGACGTAGCGCTGCCGTCTCAGGCACAGGAAGCCGAGCACCGCGCTGGCGCAGGCGAAGGAGATCCAGGCGAAGGTGACGGCGAAGAGGGCGGCGAAGATGACCTGCAGCCAGGTGATGTCGGCCGGGCTGATCACCTGATAGATCTCATAGGTGCCGAGGCCGGTCAAAGCGAGCGTCGCCGAGAACACGAACCAGCGGCACACATGGATGCTGGGATGCGAGCGTCCGGCGGAAAGAGGCTTCCCGGATGGCCAGTGTTCGAGGTCCTGAACGGGCATTTCGAGCCGGGATTCCGGCGGCAGAATATCGTCCTTCGCTGGTGCGATATCTACGATTTTGTCCACCGATAGAGCCATGTCTCGCTCACCCTGTCCTGGCCGCGCTTGAGCACGGCCTTGAGTTCGGACATTTCAGTGTTCCCGACATCGATCTCGAAGGACAACCGGACGCCGCCGCTTTGCGGATTGGGCTGGGTGACCACATTGCTGATCGTCCCTCGGCTCGCCGTGACGTCGGCGACCACGTCGCCGGTCAGTGAACCGCCCTCGAAATCGATGACATAGAGGCGTCTGTTCTGGTCGAAATTGAGACCGCCGCCGGAAAATCTCGCCATCGCCTTGAAGTCCTTGCGGTCCGTGGGCCATTCGTCGCACCAGTACAGGCGATAGACGAAGGAGACGGAGCTGTCCTTGGCCGGCTTCTGCTTGGGCTGCCAGAAAGCGACGATATTGTCGTTGATCTCGCGCTGCGAGGGGATCTCGTAGAGCTCGACCGCGCCCTGGCCCCAATCGCCGATCGGTTCCACCCACAGGCTCGGCCGCTTCTCATATTTCGCTTCGAGATCGAGAAAATCGGCATAGTGCCGCTTGCGCTGCATCAGGCCGAAACCGCCGGGACTGTTGTCGACGAAGGCCGAGACCTGCAGAGTCTTCGGATTGGCCAGGGTCCGCCACAGATATTCGCCGGCACCCGTCAGCATCATCAGTCCGTCGGAGTCACACACCGCGGGACGATAATCGTCGAAGGCCGCGTGGTTCATCGCGTCGAAGAGGAACATGCTGGTGAGCGGCGCTATGCCCACATGCTCGAGATCGCGACGCGGGAAGATCGTCATTTCGACGTCCATTTGCGTCGCCGCGCCCGGCTTGATGGTGAAACGGTAAGCGCCGGTCGCGGAAGGACTGTCGAGCAGCGCCCACACTACGATGGACACCGCGTCCGGAGCCGGCTTGCGGATCCAGAAGGAGCGGAAGAACGGGAATTCCTCGCCGTTCGGCTGGCCGGTGTCGATCGCAAGTCCGCGCGCCGAGAGCCCGTAGAGATGGCCCTTGCCTATGGCGCGGAAATAGGAGGCACCCTGGAACACACAGAATTCGTCATTGTAGTCCTTGCTGTTGATCGGGTAGCGCAGCCGGAAGCCGGCATAGTGGAGGTCGACGTCGCCCTTTGGCCTCTGCACCAGCGGACCGAAGGTGAAGAGGTCGGGCACGTAATTGAGCTTCGCCTGCTCGCCGTTGTCGACGATGAAGATGTCGACCGGCGAGGTGTAATAGAACCCGGAATGGAACAGGTCGAAGGAGAAGCCGTGCGGCTGTCCGCGCCAGATCGACTTTTCCGGATTGAAGCGGATATCGCGATACTGGTCATAGGTGAGATTGTCGAGGCCCGGCGGCAGCGCGATCTTTTCTTCGGCGAAAGGCTTCTTGGCGCGTGCGCGGGCGAGTTCCAGCACGTAGTCGTCGCCGAAAGTCTCAGCCTTGCCGAGGAGCTCGATATCCTGTGCGGCTGCTTCGGTGAGGCCTGCCTTGGACGCGATCCCCAGTGCCGCCAGCCCTTGCAGCGTGTTCAGCATGCCACGCCGTGAAACCATCATTCAACACAACTCCTCGCCCGGCTTAACATTATGCCGGATCACGGTTTTTTGCCAGTCGCTGGAACCTGGGAGCGCTCCGGATCGCGCCGCAACATGGAGCCCCGGGAACGATTTGTAAAGTCCCGGAACCGGCCTTAGCCGCGCATGATGGTGAGACTTTGTTCGCGCATGTAGCGCGGAATGGTAAACGGCCCGAGTCCGCCCTTCCCGTTCCACGGCCGGCCGCGGCCCATCTTTTGACGTGAAGGACGCCCGCCCCCGCGCGTGAAAGAAAAGCCGTCGATCCTGCGGGGATCCTCTGAATAGAGTCCCGCGCAACGCCCATGGACATTGTGGTTTCCCCAAGCGACGCCCTCTCGGGCATGGCGCAAGCCTGCACCGAAAGGAAAGGCAGGAAAGTTCCTCTTTGTTAATCCGGTGGTCGGGAGGAAGTTCCCGCAGGCGCCGATCGGGGCGGCGGAACGGCCCGCGCGCCACCCTGGTCGATGCGGCCTTTTGACCGGGCCCGTTTCGGACCTTTGGTAATTAATTTCCCAGACGGGCCCGAGAGGCATGGAACCGGTCGCGCCCGGGAACGTTGACGTCGGCTCCGGGGAGGATCACATGGATTTGGGCCCGATCGAGGCGAAACCGGCGGATGTGAGAGTGCGTCTGCCGAAGCCGGTCTCGGTCTCCATCATCGGCACGTTTCTCATCCTGCTGGTCGGCGCCTTCTATTTCGCCCGCGCCTTTCTTTTGCCGGTCATGCTGTCGCTCCTCATTACGCTGACCTTCTCGCCGATGGTGCGCTATCTGCGCCGTCATGGCGTGCCGTCGGTGATTTCCGCCGTTCTCCTGGTTGTCGCGATCTTCGGCGTTTTCGGCGGGGTCAGCTTCTATCTCGCCGATCCGGTGAGCCAGGTGGTGGCCGACGCGCCGGCCATCGCGCAGCGCATCGACGAGCGCTTCGCGCCGATGCGCGAGCCGATCCGCAAGATGATGAACGCATCGGCGCAGCTCGAGGAAATGGCCGCGGCCACGGGAGGACCCGCCACCGAGAAAGTCGTCGTCGCTCAGCCGGGCCTTGCCGCATGGGCCGCCGACACGCTGGGGGGTCTCGGCACGACGCTCGGCGCCACTTTGGTGCTGGTCGTCTTCCTGCTCTCATCCGGCGATCTCTTCCTGCACAAGCTGGTGCGCACATTGCCGAACTTCAGCGACAAGAAGCGCTCTGTGCGAGTCGTCCACGACGTCGAATTCGAAGTCTCACGTTATCTGCTCACCATAACCGCCATCAATATCTGCTTCGGCGCGGCAGTGGCCTTTGCCATGACGGTGCTCGGCATGCCCAATGCCCCCCTCTGGGGCGTCGCCGCGGCGGTGCTCAACTTCATTCCCTATGTCGGCGCCATCTTCGGCACGGCCTCGGCGCTGATCGCCGCTTTGATCACCTATGGCACGATCGGTCCGGCCCTCCTGCCACCCGCCGCCTATCTTCTCTTCCACACGCTCGAAAGCGCCTTCATCACGCCGCTTGTCGTCGGCCGCAGGCTCGAGCTCAATGTCGTGGCGATCTTCATCTCGCTCGCCTTCTGGAGCTGGATCTGGGGTATCGTGGGAGCTCTCATCGCCGTGCCCATACTGGTCGTCGTCAAGGTGTTCTGCGACCATTTCGAGAGTCTCGCGAAGTTCGGCGAATTCCTTTCCGGCAATAATTTCACCATCGAGCCGATCAACGGGACCGAGACGGAGACGGTGCGCGAATAGACCGGGAAACCGGGGGGTTTCTCTTTTCCGGCTTCCGTTCTAGAAAGCCGCCCAATCGAGGAACCACCATGCATTACGCGAAGATTACGGAGCGGCTCGAGGGCCTGGGCTCCGACAAATGGGCTGTTCACATCGACGGCAAGAACCGCGAAGCCCGCGGCGAGAACCTGATTTTTCTGTCGATCGGAGAGCCCGATGCGGCCGTGCCCAAGGCCATCATGGACGTTGCCGACCGGCAGATGCGCGCCGGGCGCACCCGCTACTCCAATGGCCGCGGCGAGCCCGACATCCTGCGCGCTTTGTCCGAGATGTATTCGCAGCGCAGCGGCCGCCATGTCGGTCCGAGCCAGTTCCTGTTCCTACCGGGCACCCAGACCGCGCTTTACGTCGCCTTCATGGGCATTATCGATGTCGGTGACGAGGTGCTGCTGCCCGATCCTTATTATGCCACCTATGAAGGCGTCATCGCCGCGGCGGGCGGCATCGCCGTGCCGGTCCTTGCCGATCCCGATCGTGGCTTCCATCTCGAGGCCGCGGATCTCGCGAAGAAGATCACACCGAGGACGCGGGCGCTCCTCCTCAACACGCCCGGCAATCCGACCGGCACCGTGTTCACCGCCGAGGAGATCGCCGGGATCGGGGCTCTCTGCCGCAGGCATGATCTGTGGATCGTCTCCGACGAGGTCTATGCGACGCTGACTTACGGCAACGCCGTCTTCGTCTCGCCTTTCGACGACGCGGCGCTCGCCGAGCGCACCATCGTGGTGTCCTCGGTATCGAAGTCGCATGCCATGCCGGGCTTCCGCTGCGGCTGGATCGCGGCTTCCGAGGAATTCTGCGAGCGCGTCCTGCCGCTGTCGGAAACCATCCTCTTCGGCTCCCAGCCCTTCCTCGAGGATGCCACCGCCTTCGCCCTGCAGAACCGTTTTCCGGAAGTCGATGCGATGAAGGTGGGCTATGAGCGCCGCGCCAGGGTGCTCATCGCCGGACTGGCCGGCGCCCGGACGGTTTCGGCGCGCATGCCCGAAGGCGGCATGTTCGTTATGGTCGACGTGCGCAAGACCGGCCTTTCGGGCGATCAATTCGCGCGCCGGCTTCTCGCGGAAGAGGCCGTCGTCACCATGCCGGGGGAAAGCTTCGGCGCCGGCGGCGCCGGCCATCTGCGCGTCGCCCTGACGGTGGACGAGGATCAGATCGCCGAGGCCGCGAAGCGGATCAAGCGCCTCGCCGAGCGGGTCTGAGGCTGGCCCCATGACGGTGACGCTGACCAAGAGGGCGGACATCGACCTCGACGCGTTTCTGGCCGTCGCCTGGAAAAGGGACGGCGTGCGGCTCAGCGCGGCGGCGCTCGATCGGATGGCGTCCTGCCGCGCCGCCTTCCTCAAGCTCATCGACAGCGATCCAGCGCCGGTCATCTATGGCGTCACCACGGCCATGGGCGAGCTGGCGAGCACCAGGCTCGCCGGGGAAGAACGCGACCGGCATGCGAGGATCAAGGCCTTCGCCGCGGCGGCGTCTTTCGGCGACCCCTATCCCGATCGTGTCGTCAGGGGGATTCTTCTCGCCCGTCTCGCCAATTTCATTGAAGGCCACGCGGCAACGACCCCGCGGATCGCGCTCGCGGTCGCCGAAATGCTGGACGGCCGGCCGCTGCCCGTCGTGCCGTCTTCAGGGCAAGGCGGCGCCGGCGAGATCCTGGCACTCTATCCGCTGTTCGCCGGCCTCACCGAGCGTTTCGACCTCGAGGTCAAGGAACGGGGTTCGCTGATCAACGGCTCGCCCTGCGCCGCGGCGCTCCTCGCCGATGCCGCCCTCGCCGCCCGGCGCCGTCTGCATCTCGCCGAGCAGGTCTTCGCTCTCTCGATCGAGGCCTTCCGCGCGCCGCTCGAGCATTACGACGCCGCCCTCGAGGAGCTGTGGGGCGACCGGCACGAGGCCGAGGCCCTGAGAGGCCTGCGCCGTCTCCTCGAAGGCGCGGGCGGCGAGCGGCGCAACCATCAGGCGCCCGTCAGCTATCGCATCGTGCCGAGGGTGCTCGGCCATGCGCATCGCGCTCTGGCGGCGGCGGAGCACGCCGCCACGGTGTCGCTGCGCTCGGCGTCCGACAATCCCGTCTATATACCGCCCGATCATGACCATCCGCTCGGACGGTGCATCAGCACCGGCGGCTATCACAACGCCATGGCGGCACCGGCGCTCGACGACCTCGCCGCGATCTGGGCGGATATCTGCCTCCTGTGCGACCGGCATGGCTCGAAGCTGCTCAACGGCCGGGTCTCGGGACTTCCCGATCTCCTGCTCGCCGGACGGCATCCAAGCGACAGCGACGGCCATGGCAGCCTGGGCTACGTGCCCATGGCGACGACCGGATATCTCGAGCAGGCCAAGCTCGCCGCGCAGCGCACCTTCATCCCGGGAACGGAATCGGCGGCCGCCGGCCAGGATGACGTCGCCGCGACCGTCTTCCTTGCCTGGGCGAAGGAGGAGAAGGCCGGGCGCTGCCTCGATGCCTGTCTTGCGACGCTCGCCGTGATCGCTTCGCAGGCACTCCATGTGTCGGAGAGGCCGGCGCCGCCCTTTCTTCGCGGCTTTGTCGCTGAGGTGCGCAAGATGGTCTCTCCGGTCGTGAAGGATCGCGTGCTCGGGCCGGAGCTTCTGGGCCTGGCGCAGCTTTTCACGAGAAAAGCCTTCACGCCTTGACCCTTCCGATTTTGCACGGACGGAAAGACCGGTGACCGAAGCATCGCCCATGGCCGCACCCGCCGCTCCCTCAGGCGCCACCGACTGGCGCGCCGTCCTCATCGTCGTGACCTCCGGCGTCGTCGCCGCCCTCCAGGTCGGCAAGGCCATCATCGCCCTGCCGCTCCTGCGCACCGACTTCGCCCTCGACCTCGGGACGGCCGGCTGGGTGATCTCGGTCTTCTCCGTCATCGGCGTATTCGGCGGCATTCCGGCCGGCGTGCTGGTGAACCGCTTCGGCGACAGGTTCATCTGCCTCTCGGGTCTTCTCGTCATCGCCTCAGGCGGCCTGCTCAGCGCGCTCGCCCCGGTCTTTTCACTTTTGCTCGTCGCCCGCATCGTCGAGGGAACGGGCTTTCTTCTGGTCACGGTCGCGGCCCCCGCCCTGCTGCGGCGCATGGCAGCGCCCGCCGATCGCGACCTGGCTTTCGGCCTGTGGAGCGCTTTCATGCCGGCGGGCATGGCGATCGCCCTGCTCTGCGGCTCGGCGCTGACGGGCTGGCGCTCCTTCTGGCTCGTCAATGCCGGGCTTGCCGCCCTGGCGGTATTCCTCGTCGCCGTGACCGTGCCGCACCGGCACGGTGCTCCCCGTCAATCCGCCTGGACCGCGCTCGTCCGCGATGCCTGGACCACCGTCACCTCGCCGGGTCCGGTGCTCGCCGCCTTGACCTTCGCCCTCTACGCCATGCTCTATCTGGCGCTGGCGAGCTTCCTGCCCATTCTTTTCACCGAGCGTCTTCAGGTCTCACAGCCGGTCGCCGGCGTGCTCAGCGCCATCGTCGTCGCGGCGAACATCTCGGGCAACCTTGTGGCCGGCATGCTACTCGCACGCGGCACGGCGCGCTGGCGGCCTGTCGCCTTCGCCAGCCTGGTGATGGGACTCTGCGGCGTCGCGATTTTCCTCATGCCCTTGCCCGTTCTCGTCGTCTTCCTCCTGTGCCTGATCTTTTCCGGCGTGGGCGGCCTTCTGCCCGCCACCGTGCTGGCGGCGGCGCCGCTGCTGGTGCCGGCGGCGCGCCTGGCCCCCATGGGCCTCGGCCTCGTGATGCAAGGCAGCAATCTCGGCCAGGTCGTGGCGCCGGTGACGGTGGGGGCTGCCGTCGACGCGGCGGGCTGGCCCGCCGCCGCCTGGCCGGTCGGCATCGCCGCCGCCCTGGCGCTGCTTCTCGCCTTCTATTTGCGCCGCTTTCCCGCCATGCGCCGCTGAGTGCCGGCCTCGCATCCGACGGGTCCCCCGCGTGTTTACTTGGCCCCGCTTTCGGCACAGGATCGTCAGGCCAGCCGGAGGAAAGGTCGCATGGCTCAGGAGGTCGAGCTCAAATTCCTCATCGAAAGCGGCGGCCTCGCCATGCTCGATGCCTTGCCCGTGATCGGCAGGCGCTTGCGCCGCGCGCCGCGCCAGCCCATCGAGACCACATATTTCGACACGCCGGAGCGGCGCCTCGCCGAGAACGGCATGGCGCTGAGGGTGCGGAAGCGGGACGGGGCCGCGCTGCTGTCGATCAAGCAGGCAGCCTCCCTGGGCCTGGGACGCGAGGAATGGGAGCGGCCCATTTTCGGCGACGCGCCCGATGCCCGTGACGTCGCGGACTCGCCGGCCGCGGCGCTGCTGCACGGGCATGGCGGCGAGGCCGCGCTGGCGCCGCTCTATGCCGTCGCGGTCGAGCGCGCGAGCTTCCTCGTTAAGGAAGGCGCGGCGCTGATCGAGGTCGCGGTCGACCGCGGCGAGATCAGGCGCGGCGGCGCCAGGCTTGCGGTCTGCGAGCTGGAGCTCGAGCTGAAGACGGGCGATCCCCGTCGGCTCTTCGCCCTGGCCCGGCGCTTCATCGACAAGGCGCCCTTGCGCCTGAGCCTGGTGAGCAAGGGCGAGCGCGGCGCGCGCCTCCTCGACGGCAGCTGGGGCCGGCCGGTCGGCGCCTCGACGCCGAAGCTCGTTCCCGGCATGACGGCGGCGCAGGCCTTCCGCGCCATCTGCCGGTCCTGCCTGCATGACTTCATGCTCAACGAGCCCGCCTTGGACGACGACGGCGACATCGAAGGCGTGCATTGCGCGCGCATCGCGATCCGCCGCCTGCGCGCCGCCTTCAGCCTGTTCGAGCCCATGGTCGCGGGCCGGGATCACGATCGTTTGCGTCGCGAGCTCGCCTGGCTGTCGGAACTTCTGGGCGGCGTCCGGGATCTCGACGTGCTGGAGGCGGAAGCCTTCGCGCCCGAGCTCCGCGCCGGCGCGGCCCCCCTGGGCGCGGCCTCGCTCCTGGCCGAGATCGGCAAGCGGCGCAAGGATGCGCGCCGAAGCCTGCATGCCGCGCTCCGTTCGGGCCGCATGCGCAAGCTTCTCTTCGACCTCGTCCGCTGGCTCGAGCAGGGCGGATGGCAGAGGCGGCCGCAAGCGCAGGATCCGGTGCTGGAGCATGCGCGCGGGCTCCTGGCCGGGCAGTTCGGGAAGCTGCGCCGGCGCGCCCGCGGTCTGGCCGGCGCCGATGCCGGGAGACGGCACGAGATCAGGATCGCCGCCAAGAAGCTGCGCTATATGAGCGGGTTCTTCCACAATCTTGTCGATGGCAGGAAGCGCCGCGCCAGATACCAGGCCTTCGTCAGCGCCCTCGAGAGGGTCCAGGCCTCCCTTGGCGCGATCCAGGACGGTGTCGCTCGGGGGGAATTCCTGCGGACACTCGTCAGCGAGATGGCGCGCGATGAGCCGGCGAGCCGGACGGCGATGGCCGCTTATGCCGCGGGCGTCTTCACCGCCGCCGGGCGCTCCACGGAGAAGAAGTCTCTGCGCAAGGCCGAGAAAGCCTTCGTCCGGATCGCCGATGCGAAGCCGTTCCTGAAGCGGGGTTAGCCGGCCTGTCTAGATGACCTGATAGCCATATTCTTCCGCCTGCTCGGTCAGCCATTCCCAGAAATTCTCCGAGAAGCCGCGGAAGACCGAGAGCTCGAAAGCATCCTCTCCGACCTGGGCGAGATGGACGCCGACATGGGCCATCTGCGTCACCGCCGACCTGCCGGGCCCGAAGACGGACGGATGGAGATCGACCGGCGTGCCCTTGGCGAGGAGCGCGCGCGCCTTGGGGCCGGCGACGCGCAGGATGACGCGGCCATGGCTCTGGTCGGAGCACGAGGCAAGGCCCTCGAGCCGCGCCTTGAGGTCGCGATAGAGCTCGCCTTCGCTCCGGCCTTCGGCGATGGCGTAATATTGCTCGGCGCCGCACCAGTGGAAGGAGAGCGCGGCCGTGCCGGTGCTCTGGCCGACGCCGGGCAGCGCGCAGCCATAGGCTGCCGCGAGGGTCTCGCCGAGCGCCGCCAGGCGGCCCTTGCGCGCGATCACGGTGACGATCGACATCGGATGGCGCACCGAAAGCGTGACGCCGGGAACGCCTCTGTCGGCGCCGAAACGTCCCTGCACCGCGACGTCGGCCAGCGGCGAAACGCGCTGGATGGCTGAAGAACCTCTAGGCATGAAGCTTCTTGTTCTCCTTGTCGTAATGCACGGGATCGCAGATCTCCGCATACATGTGGATATTGCGCAGGCCGTCGAAGACCTTGACGATCTCGCCATGGCGCTCGCGCCCGTTCCTGAACAGTGCGAGGCCCAGCCAGTAGCCGAGCGTCGGCGAATAGGCGACCGAGGTGATGTAGCCCTGGCTCGCCGCCAGCGACGGGGCGTCGTCCCGCTTGAGGAGATGCGATCCGGCGCGGATGCGATCGGCCTTGTCGACGGGCCGGATGCCGACCACGACGTCGCGGTCCTTCGCGGTCAGGCCTTCGCGCGCCGCCATCATGCGTCCGATATAGTCCTTCTTGGTCGACATCATGCGTCCGAGGCCGAGATCGTCCGCGGTGGTCGTGCCGTTGAGCTCGCCGCCCGCCACATGGCCCTTCTCGATGCGCATGACCGAGAGCGCTTCGACGCCATAGGGCGTGATGCCGAATTCCTCGCCCGCCTGCATCAGGGCGCGGGCGACGAGATTGCCGTAGTCCGCCGGCACCGAGAGCTCATAGGCATGCTCGCCCGAGAACGAGATGCGGAACAGCCGCGCGGTGATGCCGCCGAGGATGCTCAGCTCCTTGGCCGCGAGATAGGGGAAGGTCTGATCGTCGAGCGTCACGTCGTCGACGATCTTCTGCAAGGTGGGACGCGAATAGGGGCCGGCGACCGCCATCTGCGCCCATTGCTCCGAGACCGACACATATTGCACGTCGAGCTCCGGCCACAGCGCCTGGTGGCAGAATTCCATGTGCGTCATGATCTTGGCCGCGTTGGCGGTGGTCGTCGTCATGAAGAAATGGTCCGGAGCCAGCCGCGACGTCGTGCCGTCGTCCATGACGATGCCGTCCTCGCGCAGCATGAGGCCATAGCGCGCCTTGCCGACGCCGAGCTGGGCGAAGCCGTTGCAATAGAGCCGGTTGAGGAACTCGGCCGCATCCGGTCCCTGCACGTCGATCTTGCCGAGGGTCGAGACGTCGCAGATGGCGACCTTCTCGCGCGCCGCCTTCACCTCGCGGATGACCGGATCGAGCCAGCCTTCCTCATCGGGCAGCGGAAACCAGCTGGAGCGCAGGAAGAGGCCGGTCTCGACGAAGACGGCGCCCTGCTCTTCGGCCCACTCATGCAGCGGCGTGCGGCGCACCGGCATGAAATGATGGCCGGTATAGGGTCCGGCGAAGGCGGCGAACGGAACCGGCGTATAGAAGGGCCGGAAGGTCGTCGTGCCGATGTCGGCGATGGTCTTGCCTTGCGCCTCGGCAAGGATGGCGATGGCGTTCACATTGCCGAGCTTGCCTTGATCGGTCGCCATGCCGGCGGTCGTGTAGCGCTTGGCGAGCTCGATCGAGCTGTAGCCTTCGCGGGCCGCGAGCGGCAGGTCCTTGGGCGTCACGTCGTTCTGGTAGTCGACGAAGGCCTTGCCGTGGCTCTCCTTCACCCACCACAGCGCCTCAACGTCATAGGCCTCGTCACGGCACTTGGGCAGCTGCGCGGCCTTGGCCGCGAAGCCCAGATCATCCAGCGCCCGCGCGGCTTTCTCGGCGCCGTCCCGCAGGCATTCGGAGAGCAGCATGGCGCCGCCGGCCGAGCCGGCGGCTATGAGGGCCGCATCGCCATCGGGCGGCAGGAAGGCCTGGAGCTTGCCGTCCCATCTGGGCTTGGCGCCCTTGTGGCACAGGAGATTGACCACCGGGCTCCAGCCGCCCGACATCGCCACCGTGTCGCAGGCGATCGAGGTGTGGTCGGTGAGATCGACGCCGGTGACGGCCTTGCCGCCCTTGACGTCGCAGATCATGCGGCCCTTGAGCACGGGGATGCCCATGGCATCGCCCGTTCCGTCCTTGCGCGAGTCGACGATCACCTCGACATGAATGCCCTTGGCCTTGAGATCGCGTGCCGTGCGGTAGCCCGAATCGTTGTTGGTGAAGACGACGGCCGATTTGCCCGCGGCGGCCGCATAGCGGTTGGCGAAGGTCCGCATGGCGGAGGCGAGCATGACGCCCGGCACGTCGTTGCCGCCGAAGACGATCGGCCGCTCCTCCGCGCCCGCGGCCAGCACGGCGCGCCTGGCCATGATCTTCCAGTAGCGCTGCCGGGGCTCGTAAGGGGACGGCGCCAGCGCGTGGTCGTTCACGCGCTCGAGCGCGCCGAAGACGTTGCCGTCATAGGCGCCGAAGGCGGTGGTGCGCGGCATCAGCGTGACATTCGCCATGCCGGCGAGCTCGGCGATGACGCCTTGCGCCCAGTCGAAGCCGCTTCTGCCGTCGATCTCGTCGTTCTCGTTGAGGAGCGAGCCGCCGAGCCGCGACCCTTCGTCGAGCAGGATGACGCGCGCGCCGGCGCGTCCGGCGGTGAGCGCCGCCATCAGCCCGGCGGGCCCCGAGCCGATCACCAGGAGGTCGCAATGGCCATAGGACTTCTCGTATTTGTCGGGATCGGCTTCATAGGTGGCGGAGCCCAGGCCCGCGGCGCGCCGGATCAGGGGCTCGTAGATCTTCTCCCAGAAGCTCTTCGGCCACATGAAGGTCTTGTAGTAGAAGCCGGCGACGAAGACGGAAGCCGCGAGCGAGTTGACGGCGCCGACATCGAAATTGAGCGACGGCCAGCGGTTCTGGCTCTTGGCGACGAGTCCGTCATGGAGCTCGACCACGGTGGCGCGCGTATTGGCCTCCTTGCGCCCGCCCTCTCGCAGCTCGACCAGCGCGTTGGGCTCGGCGGCGCCCGCCGCGATCACCCCGCGCGGGCGATGGTATTTGAACGAGCGTCCCATCAGATGGACGCCATTGGCGATCAGCGCGGAAGCGAGCGTGTCGCCGGGATGACCCTGGAACGCCTTGCCGTCGAAGGTGAAGTCGAGCGTCGCGGAACGGTCGATGCGACCGCCCTCGGCGAGACGGAAGCCGGCCATCAGGATCTGCCCTTCTTGTTCTGGTTCTGCGCCAGGTCCCGCGCCGCCGCCACCGCGAAGATCTCATGCGTCTGGGTGTCGCGGTCGACGACCAGCCAGGAGCGGCAGCCGCCGCCATGGTGCCAGTATTCCTGGAAGCGGCCCTTGGGATTGTCGCGCAGATAGACATAGTCGAACCACTGGTCCATCGTCTGGGGATCGTTGGACGCGGGGCGCTCGACGGAAGCGTCGCCGAGCTGGGTGAATTCTTCCGACGGACGCGGGCCGCAATATGGACAATTGATCAGCATCGAAACATTCCCTCGTCAGTGCAGGTTGGGCGTGGCGCCGACGCCCTTTTCATCGATCATGTAGCCGCGCCGGAAGCGGTCGAGCCGGTAGGGCGCGTTGAGCCTGTGCGCCTCGTTCTTCGCGATCGTATGGGCGAAGCACCAGCCCGATGCCGGCGTCGCCTTGAAGCCGCCATAGCACCAGCCGCAATTGAGATAGAGGCCGTCTATATGGGTCTTGTCGATGATCGGCGAGCCGTCCATCGACATGTCCATGATGCCGCCCCAGGAGCGCAGGACCCTGATGCGCGCGATGCCGGGAATCATGGCGACTCCCGCCTCGATCACATGCTCGACGGTCGGCATGTTGCCGCGCCTTGCATAGGAATTGTAGCCGTCGAGATCGCCGCCGAAGACGAGGCCGCCCTTGTCGGACTGCGAGACGTAGAAATGGCCGACGCCATAGGTGATGACCGTGTCGAGATAGGGCTTGATGCCTTCCGACACGAAGGCCTGCAGCACGTGGCTCTCGATCGGCAGCTTCATGCCGACCATGGCGGCGACCTCGCTGCTGTTGCCGGCGGCGGCGAGGCCGAGTTTCTTGCAGCCGATATAGCCCTTGTTCGTCTCGACGCCCCTGACCTTGCCGTTCTCGATCCGGATGCCGGTCACTTCGCAGTTCTGGATGATGTCGACGCCGCGCAGATCGGCGCCGCGCGCAAAGCCCCAGGCGACCGCGTCGTGGCGCACCGTGCCGCCGCGCCTTTGCAGGAGGCCGCCCAGGATCGGGAAGCGGGCATTGTCGAAGCTCAGATAGGGCGCCATCTCGCGCACCGCCTCGCGGTCGAGCAATTCCGCATCGACCCCGTCGAGCCGCATGGCGTTGCCGCGCCGGGCATAGGCGTCGCGCTGCGGGTCGGTATGGAAGATGTTGAGAACGCCGCGCTGCGACACCATGGCGTTGAAGTTGAAGTCCTGCTCGAGGCCCTCCCAGAGCTTCAGGGACCATTCGTAGAACGGGTTGTTGCCGAGAAGCAGGTAATTGGAGCGGATGATGGTGGTGTTGCGGCCGATATTGCCCGAGCCGAGCCAGCCCTTCTCCAGCACCGCCACATTGGTGATGCCGTGCTCCTTGGCGAGATAGTAGGCGGTCGCAAGGCCGTGTCCGCCGCCGCCGACGATGACGACGTCATACTCCTTCTTGGGGCTCGGCTCGCGCCAGGCGGGCGCCCAGTTCTTGTGGCCGGAGAAGGACTGCTTGAGGAGCGAGAAGACGGAATAGCGCACGGGCCGTGGAATCCCTTGTTGAGAGCGCACGCACTTTGGCATCTCGTCTTCCGATCTTCTTGTCCCTGAAGGACAAAATCTGTTAGATTCGAGACATGAGACCGGATCGTCCACAGACCATCGGCTTCCTGCTGGTGCCGGGCTTCGCGCTGATGTCCTATGCCTCGGCGATCGAGCCGCTGCGCGCGGTCAATCTCTTCGCCGGCCATACGCTCTATCGCTGGGTCCACATCTCTCACCGCGACGCGGTGGTCGCATCCTCGGCCGGAGCGGCCGTCCCCTGCACGGCCCGGATCGGGGACGACCTCGGCCTCGACCTGCTGCTCGTCTGCGCCGGCGGCAATCCGGCGCAGTTCGCCCATCGTCCGACCTTCGCCTGGCTGAGACGGCTGGCGCAGAGGGGCCTGCGCATCGGCGGCGTGTCGGGAGGACCTTTCATCCTCGCCCGCGCCGGCATCATGGGCGGCCATCGCATGACCATCCACTGGGAGCATGCCCCGGCCTTCGCCGAGGAGTTCCCCGACCTGCTCCTAACCCGCGCCCGCTATGTGATCGACCGCAACCGCGTGACCTGCGCCGGCGGAGTGGCGCCGCTCGACCTGATGCATGCCTTGATCGCCGAGCGGCACGGGCCCGAGCTCGCCAAGCGGACCAGCGACTGGTTCCTGCACACCGACGTGCATCCGGGCGGCGGCCCGCAGCGCGCCTCGCTGGCCGAACGCTACGGCGTCCACCGCCGCGAGCTGGTCTCGGCCCTCGAGCTCATGCAGAACAATCTCGGCGAGCCCCTGGGCCGCGGCGCGGTCGCGCGCCATGTCGGCCTGTCCATGCGCCAGCTCGACCGTCTGTTCGCCCGCCATCTGGGCAGGAGCTTCGCCGACCACTACCGTTCCATCCGGCTCGAGGCGGCGGGCGAGCTCCTGCGCCACTCGGCCCTCACCGTCACCGAGATCGCCATCGCCTGCGGCTTCGCCAATGCCAGCCACTTCTCGGCCTGCTACAAGGCCGAGACCGGGATCTCGCCGAGCGCGCAGCGGCGATAAGCGCTTGATCGCTGTCGCGCTTAGGCCACAAACGTGTGCCGAAGCGCTCACCGATGAGCGGTCCTATGCCCAATATCGTGCGGGCCGCCCGCAAGATGGCCTGTTCCCTTATGAAATCCATCACCTTTGACGCCGCTGAATATCTTGATACGCCCGAGCGCCAGGCCGACTATCTCGCTTTGGCGCTGGAGAGCGGCGATCCGACGACGCACGCGATGCGCTTTCATTGATTGCCCGTGCCCACGGCATGGCTGAAATTGCCAGCACCGCACGCCTGAACCGCGAAAGCCTCTACCGTGCGCTGGGCGAGAACGGCAATCCTGAATTTGCAACGGTCCTGAAAGTCATAACCGCCTTAGGTTTGCGTCTGACCGACGCACCCGCAGGCGCCATACGCCGACGGGCAGGGCAAGATCACCCACCCGCAAACGGAAAGCTACCTGTGGACTCGCTTCCCGCGCCAGTTCGCGACCCGGATCCGGCTAGCAGTCCAGGGTCGTGTCGCGCTCCCATTGGGTGAGATGCCGGCAATACTGGTTCCACTCGTTCGTCTTGAGCTTGATATAGGCGGATGAGAACTCCGCGCCCAGGGCGTCGGTGATGTACTTGTCCTTCTCGAGATTGCGGATCGCGTCGAGGAGGTTGAGCGGCAGCTTCTTGGCGCCCTTCACCTTGTGCCCATCGGCATACATGTCGATGTCGAGGCGCTTGCCCGGATCCATCTTCTCGTCGATGCCGTGGAAGCCCGCCGCCAGGATCACCGCCATCATCAGATAGGGGTTGGCGGCGTTGTCGGGCAGGCGGAGCTCGACCCGGCCCTCGTCCGGCACGCGCACCATATGGGTGCGGTTGTTGCCGCCGAAGGTCACCGAGTTGGGCGACCAGGTGGCGCCCGACAGCGTGCGCGGCGCGTTGATGCGCTTGTAGCTGTTGACCGTCGGATTGGTGATGGCGGCGAAGCTCTCGGCGTGATGCATCAGCCCGCCGAGGAAGTTGTAGCACAGCGGCGACAGGCCGAGATCGCCCTTGCTGTCGTGGAAGAGGTTGCGTTTGCGCGCATTGTCCCACACCGACATGTGAACGTGGCAGCCATTGCCGGTGAGATTGACAAACGGCTTGGGCATGAAGGTGGCCCGAAGTCCATGCTTCTCCGCGATCGACTTGACCATGAACTTGAAGAAGCTGAGCTGGTCGGCCGTGGTCAGCGCGTCGTTGAAGTTCCAGTTGATTTCGAACTGGCCGTTGGCGTCCTCATGGTCGTTCTGATAGGGGCCCCAGCCGAGGCTGATCATGGTGGAGCAGATCTCGGAGATGACGTCGAAGCGGCGCATGATCGCCGACTGGTCGTAGCACGGCTTCTCCTGCGTGTCGCGCGGGTCGGAGACGGCCGAGCCGTCGGCGTTGATGAGATGGAATTCGGGCTCGACGCCGGCCATGAGCTTCATGTTGCGCTTGGCGCATTTGTCGAGCAGGCCCTTGAGCACGAGGCGCGGCGCCTGGCCGACCGGCTTGCCTTCCATCCACGGGTCGCCCGCGACCCAGGCCACTTCCGGCTTCCACGGCAGCTGGATCACCGAAGAGGCGTCGGGCATGACGAAGATGTCGGGATGCGCCGGCGTCATGTCGAGCCAGGTGGCGAAGCCGGCGAAGCCCGCGCCCGATTTCTGCATGCCGCCGACCGCCTCCGCCGGCACCAGCTTGGCGCGCTGCGTGCCGAACAGATCGGTGAAGTTGAAGAGGAAGAATTTAACTCTCTTGTCCTTGGCGAATTTTGCCAGATCCCCAGCCATGAAGGTCTCCTGTTTCCACCCTGTTTAAACGCTCTGCGGTTCGCAGATGATTTCTGTCCTGACCGAATTGGCGATGAAGCATTCCTCATGCGCCAGATGGTGAAGATGATCGAGCTCGGCGCGCGACGGCTCCCTGCCCGCGAACCGGATCAGGGGCTTGATCGTGCAGCGCGTTATGGCGAGCCGGCCCTGCTCGTTCTTCGCCATCAGGCCTTCGGCATTGTCCTCGTAGCGCTGCACGGCAAAGCCCGCCTTGGCGGCCTGATGGAGGAAGGTCAGCATGTGGCAGCTTGCGATCGCGGCCACCAGCGCTTCTTCCGGATCGATCCCGGCGGGATCGGAGAACGGCACGCGCACGACGCCGGGCGATGAGGAGGCGAGCACCGTCTGCCCGCCGTCGAAGGACCAGTGATGGGCGCGCGAATACTGGTTCCTGGTGAAGTCGTCGGTATTGCTTTCCCAGAGGATGCGGGCGGTGTGGAGATGGGCCATGGCTTACCTCGTCGCCATGGCCACGGCAGCGCCGCCCATGGCGAGCGCGCTCAATCGGTTGGCGGCGCGCATCGCCCTGGCGCTGCGGATGAACCGCCGGGCGCGTTCGGCGAGCAGGATATAGGCGCAGTCGACCGTCACCAGGACCGCCAGCATGGTGAGGGTAAGCTCGCTCCAGCCCAGCACCGACACATGGGCGAGGTCGACGATGGTCGGCAGCAGCGCCATGTAGAACACCATGATCTTGGGATTGCCGAGGGTGATGGCAATGCCGGTGAGGAACAGGCGGAAGGGAGAGTCGGCTTCGGGCAGATCGCCTTCCTTCACCGTGACCGGCGCCGTCCACATCTTCCAGGCGAGACAGGCGAGATAGGCGAGGCCTAGAAACTTGATGGCGAGGAAGGCCCAGTGGAAGGTCTGGGCGATGACCGCGAGGCCAAACACCGCGAGCGCCAGCCAGATGGCCTCGCCGATCCACATGGCGGCAACGAAAGGAATGACGCCCCGATAGCCGCGCGCGATCACGCGCGCGACGAGGGCCGCCACGCTGGGGCCGGGCGAGCCCGCCGCGAGAGCCAGGGCGCCGGCGAAGATCAGAAGGGCGGAAAGGTCCATGGCCTGTCTCCTTACGCGCTCTCTATAGACCGGGCGGGCCGGAGAGAGCCACGGTGGAGACCATGCCACGGGCGGTTCGGCTGGTGAATGGTGTCGCCATCAATAGCCGTTCTTGCCGGGGATCCAGCTGGTGCCGGCGAGCGGCACCTGCGCCATGGCGGCGGCCTCGACGGTCAGCGCCACCAGGTCTTCTGGCTCGAGATTGTGGACGTGATTCTTGCCGCAGGCGCGCGCGATCGTCTGCGCCTCGAGCGTCATCACCTTCAGGTAGTTGGCGAGCCGGCGGCCGGCGAGCTTGGGATCGAGCCTTTTGGCGAGCTCCGGATCCTGGGTGGTGATGCCGGCCGGGTCCCTGCCCTCATGCCAGTCGTCATAGGCTCCGGCCGTGGTGCCGAGCTTCTGGTATTCTTCCTCGAGATGCGGAGCGTTGTCGCCGAGCGCCACCAGGGCGGCGGTGCCGATCGACACCGCATCGGCGCCGAGCGCCAGGGCCTTCGCCACGTCGGCGCCATTGCGGATGCCGCCCGAGACGATGAGCTGCACCTTGCGGTGCATGCCGAGATCCTGGAGCGCCTGCACCGCCGGACGGATGCAGGCCAGCGTCGGCTGGCCGACATGCTCGATGAACACCTCCTGCGTCGCCGCGGTGCCGCCCTGCATGCCGTCGACGACGACGACGTCGGCGCCGGACTTCACCGCCAGCGCGGTGTCGTAATAGGGCCTGGCGCCGCCGACCTTGATGTAGATCGGCTTCTCCCAGTTGGTGATCTCGCGCAGCTCATGCAGCTTGATCTCGAGATCGTCGGGCCCGGTCCAGTCGGGATGGCGGCAGGCCGACCGCTGGTCGATGCCCTTGGGCAGGCAGCGCATCTGCGCCACCCGGTCCGAGATCTTCTGGCCGAGCAGCATGCCGCCGCCGCCGGGCTTGGCGCCCTGCCCGACCACCACCTCGATGGCGTCGGCCTTGCGCAGGTCGTCCGGGTTCATGCCGTAGCGCGAGGGCAGATACTGATAGACGAGCGTCTTGGAATGGCCGCGCTCCTCCTGGGTCATGCCGCCGTCGCCGGTCGTCGTCGACGTGCCGGCGAGCGTGGCGCCGTTGCCGAGGGCTTCCTTGGCCTGGGCCGACAGCGAGCCGAAGCTCATGCCGGCGATGGTGATCGGGATCTTGAGCTCGATCGGCTTCTTGGCGAAGCGGGTGCCGAGCACGACATTGGTGCCGCATTTCTCGCGATAGCCCTCGAGCGGATAGCGCGAGATCGAGGCGCCGAGGAACAGGAGGTCGTCGAAATGCGGCAGCTTGCGCTTGGCGCCGGCGCCGCGGATGTCGTAGATGCCGGTGGTGGCGGCGCGGCGGATTTCCGAGAGCGTATAGTCGTCGAAAGTCGCCGATTTGCGGGGCGTTGTGCGCGGCGTATTGGGATCCATGATGACCTCAGTAAGCGTCGGCGTGATCGATGTTGAAATTATAGAGCTTGCGGGCCGAGCCGTAGCGCCGGAAATCGCGCGGATTGGCCTTGATCTCGGCCTGGTCGAGCAGACGCTGGAGCTTGGCCAGGTGATGGTCGGTCATCTTCTTCTCGATGCAGTCGGCGCCGAGGCTGGTGATCTTGCCTCTCACATAGAGCCGCGCCTCGTAGATCGAATCGCCCAGCGCCTCGCCGGCGTCGCCGAGGACCACGAGATGGCCGCGCTGCGCCATGAAGGCCGACATATGGCCGACCGATCCGCCGACCACGATGTCGATGCCCTTCATCGAGATGCCGCAGCGCGACGCCGCGTCGCCCTTGATGACCAGAAGGCCGCCATTGCCGGTGGCGCCGGCCGACTGGCTGGCATTGCCGTCGACGCGCACGATTCCCGACATCATGTTCTCGGCGACGCCCGGGCCGGCATGGCCGTGGACGATGATCTCGGCCTGCTTGTTCATGCCGCCGCAATAGAAGCCGGCATGGCCGCCGATCTCGACCGTGATCGGCGCGTCGAGGCCGCAGGCGATGGCATGCTGGCCCATCGGGTTCCGGATGAGCCAGTGCCGCTCATTGGTGTCCTTGGAAAGCGAATGCAGGCGCGAATTGACGCCCCGCACGCCTTCTTTTTCGAGATCGACCTCGATCATGATTCGTGTGCTCTCCCTCCACCCGTCATCCCGGCGAAGGCCGGGAGCCGCTTGAATACGTGCATAGCGGGCAGCGCTAGTGTTCACCCCAGTTGTAGATCGTTTGCGGCGCCGGCTCCCAGATCTTCGCCTTGTCGGCGCCGGGCAGATGCGCGATGGCGCGGAACTCGGTCGCCATCGCCACCCAGTCGTCGGTCTCGGCAAGGATGGCATGCTTGCAGGCGATGGGATCGCGCACCACCGCGAAGCCGTCCTGCGTGCCGACGCAGAAGGTGTAGAAGCCGTCGAGATCCTTGATGCCGTCCTCGAGCGTCTCCTTGAGCGAGGCGCCCTGGCGCAGTTTCCAGGTCATGTAGGCGGCCGCGACCTCGGTGTCGTTCTCGGTCTGGAACTCGAGGCCCTCGCGCTTGAGATTCTCGCGCAGGCGGTTGTGGTTGGACAGCGAGCCGTTATGGACCAGGCAGAGATCGGCGCCGGTCGCGAAGGGATGCGAGCCCGCCGTGGTGACCGCGCTCTCGGTCGCCATGCGGGTATGGCCGATGATGTGGCTGCCCTTGGCCGAGGCAAGGTCGAACTTCTCATAGACCTTTTCCGGCAGGCCCGTCTCCTTGAAGATCTCGATCGCCTGGCCCGAGCCCACGATGCGCACCTTGGGATGATGCTCCCTGAGCCACGCCGTCACCGCCGCTTCCTTGGCGTTGGTGGTGAGGATCGCGTGGTTGCCGATCTGCTGGACGCTCACCTGCTTCTTCGTCGCCGACTTGAGCGCCGCGGCCAGCTTCTTCCAGGCGAATTTCGGGTCGTCATGGGCGAGCGAGAACTTGGTGAAGCCCTTCTTCGCCGGGTTGCGATAGATGGCGACGCCGGCCGAATCGGGTCCGCGGCTCGTCATCTCGATGAGCATGGGCTTGAACAATTCGCCGAGCTTCGGCTGCAATTTCGGGTTCTTCAGATAGAGGCCGACAATACCGCACATGGCCTTGCGTCTCCCGTTTGGTGAGTTTCGGGCTTTATGTAACAGCGCTCCCGGCAACTTGCAACTGTGGGGAATAAATTTTTCCCCAGAGGAACTACCCTCGCTTTTCAACGAGGACGGCTCGAGGGCGAATTCACGGTCATTCGTCCCTGCGATAGCAGATGACCGAGAGATAGCGGATCGGCAGCTTGCGCAGCTCCTCGGGCCCATGCGGCGCGTCGGCGTCGAAGAACAGGGCATCGCCCGGCAGCATCGCATAGGTCTTGTCGCCGTGGCGATAGACGACCTCGCCTTCCAGCATGTAGAGGAATTCGAGCCCGGCATGCTGGAAGGTCGGAAAGACGTCGGACTGGGCGGAGAGCGTGATCATATAGGGCTCGACCATCACCGGCCCGTGCGGGCTGTGGCCCAGGAGCTGGTACTGGTGGCCGGCCCGGGTCCCCCGCCTTTCGATGGTAAGTCCTTGTCCTGCCTTGACGAAGGTCGCATCCCGCAGCTCCTCATAGCCGCGGAAGAAGGCGGTGACCGGCACATGCAGCGCCCGCGACAGGGCCTGGAGCGAGCTGAGCGATGGCGACGTGGCGCCGTTCTCGATCTTGGACAGCATGCCCGCCGACATGCCGGCGGATTTGGCGACCTCGCTGATGGTGAGCGTGAGCTTCTCGCGGAAACGCTTGACCTCGCGCCCGATCGACTCCTCGAGCAGCTTATGCGGCCCGGGTGTGGTCTGATGCGGCTCCTGGTAAGGCAGCGCATCCGCCTCCCGCCTGGGCTTCCTGGCCCGCCCGCCATTTGCTTTGTCCAAGGTCAGCCCTCCGACGCGCGATCAGGACGTGGACACCGTTTTCCGTCCGGCCACGCGCTCAACTCAGGATCCAGGACCTTCATAGGGCGCACATCCGACAAGCTCAACAGGAGCTTGAGTTTGCACTGCACAAGAGCCATAAGCGGGCCTCGTGACATGAGCATCGAATGACCCCCAGAAAGCTTACGCATCTCGAGCGGCTGGAAGCCGAGAGCATCCACATCATCCGCGAGGTCGCGGCCGAATGCGAGAACCCGGTCATGCTCTATTCGATCGGCAAGGATTCGGCCGTCATGCTGCATCTCGCCATGAAGGCCTTCCATCCCTCGAAGCCGCCCTTCCCGCTGATGCATGTCGATACCACCTGGAAATTCCGCGACATGATCGCCTTCCGCGACGCGACCGTCGCCAGGCTCGGCCTCGACCTCATCGTCCACATCAATTCCGACGGGCTCGCCAAGAAGGTCAATCCCTTCGACCACGGCTCGGCGCTGCACACCCAGATCATGAAGACCGACGCGCTCAAGCAGGCGCTCGACAAATACGGTTTCGACGCGGCCTTCGGTGGGGCGCGGCGCGACGAGGAGAAATCGCGCGCCAAGGAGCGCATCTTCTCCTTCCGCGACGCGCGCCACCGCTGGGACCCCAAGAACCAGCGCCCGGAATTGTGGAACCTCTACAATGCGCGCAAGAACAAGGGCGAATCGATCCGCGTCTTCCCGCTCTCCAACTGGACCGAGCTCGACGTCTGGCAATATATCTTCCTCGAGGACATCCCGATCGTGCCGCTCTATTTCGCCAGGGAGCGCCCGGTGGTGATGCGCGACGGCCAGATGATCATGGTCGATGACGAACGCATGCCGCTCCATGCCGGCGAGACCCCGCAGATGAAGCTCATCCGCTTCCGCACGCTCGGCTGCTATCCCTTGACCGGAGCCATTGAATCAAGCGCCGCGACGCTGCTCGACATCATCCGGGAAATGCTGGTGACCACCTCCTCCGAGCGTCAGGGCCGCGTCATCGACAGGGACCAGGCCGCCTCCATGGAGAAGAAGAAGCAGGAGGGGTATTTCTGATGCGCAGGGAGATGCGAGCAACCCACCATCCTCACCCTGAGATGCGACCCCAGCCTCGAGCCGGGAGAGCCTCGAAGGGTATGCTTCAGCATCCGCGCTCCATCCTGATGGATGCTTCGAGGGCCGCTTCGCGGCCACCTCAGCATGAGGATCCTGCCGGAGGAATCCACCGCTGATGGCGCGCTTCATCGAATTCCAGGGCGGCGACGTCGAGGCCTATCTGCGCGCGCAGGAGGACAAGGATCTCCTGCGCTTCATCACCTGCGGCAGCGTCGACGACGGCAAGTCCACGCTGATCGGACGGCTTCTCTACGAAGCCAGGATGCTGTTCGAGGACCAGCTTTCGGCGCTGGAGGCGGATTCGAAACGGGTCGGCACGCAGGGCGGCGCGCTCGATTTCGCCTTGCTCGTCGACGGCCTCTCTGCCGAGCGCGAGCAGGGCATCACCATCGACGTCGCCTATCGCGCCTTCACCACCGACAAGCGCAAGTTCATCGTCGCCGACACGCCGGGCCACGAGCAATATACCCGCAACATGGCGACCGGCGCCTCGACCGCCGATCTCGCC
>JBFWVM010000031.1:0-48507 GCA_050246735.1 Parvibaculaceae bacterium
CGCCGACGGCGCTGCACCGATGTGATGATCTCAACCCGCTGGTTCGTCATGTGAGTACTCCTATGAATACTCACAGAACTCACAATCTCAGATCACCCGCAAGGCGGCCGCCAACGGATGGGTACAGAGTGTGCCGAAAATTGCCGATTCACATGCCGCCCGGCGAGGTAAACCTTCTTTGGAAAACGATATCGAGTGCGTCTATCCACGGCAAAACCGCCTGCCGCTCGCAAAGATGGTCCAGCCCGGCTTTTGTGTAGGTGCCTGGTGTTGCAATCTGGTCGGAGATCCGGTTGAGAGAGAGATCCGGGCGCTCAAGGGCGTAACCCGCAGCGCCCGCAATGTTGCCGGCGACGGTCAAACGGGCCTGAGATGGCGTCAGTCCATGCTCCACGAACCAACTTTCAAGGCTGCCAACGAAGCGGTACATCCAACCAGCGAGGCATGCCCCGATCATCGCAAATTCAAATTGATCTTCCGTATCGAAGGTCATGACTTTGCCTACTAGGCTCAAGACCGCTTCGACCCGACTGGAAGCGGGAAAGATTGGGATCAGGCCTTGATCGATAGTATCGATATAACTGGAGGGCATGATCCGGACTACTGAGGTGCCTTTCCCCATCGCTGCACGGATATCTGCGATGGTGAGCCCAGCGACCGCCGAAATCAGCACCTGCGTTGCACGGAGGGATAATTTCGGGAGGGTATCGGCAACCTGTTCAGGCCGGACCGCAAAAAGGACCCAGTCGGCATCGGCGAGCATACTCGTTTCATCGGTGGCTACGGTGCAGCCATAGATAGCCGCGAGGGCATCGGCCTTGGCTCGGCTATGCGGGGAGAGCAGAATTCGACCACTAAAACCGCCCTTACGGAGACCGGCGATCAGGTAAGTAGAGAAGTCGCCTGTCCCAACGACTGCGATCGTAGGCGGGCTCATTTCGTGGCTCCTGTAGTTGAATGCCCGCGCCGATAGGGATTGCCGGCATTCGCCCCTGTCTCAGAATTCAAACGGTTCTTTGGTCGCAGCTTCCATTTCGTCAAGTCTGGAAAGGACCATCGTCAAATGCGACTTGTGAACTGTGGCAACCAGACGAACATCCCGGAGCTCAAGGCTCCTTCGTATCATGCGCAATTCGTCAAGAAGGTCCTCGACCTGCTGGCGGAAGTCCATCCTTTCGAGAAGGAGAAACCAGAATCTGGCCGATTGGAAGAACAGGATATCGTTGAATTCCCTGAGCGGCTTGTTGCTGCTCAAACTGTGCAATACCTTGTGAAGTCGGATGATTATTTCGGCAAACTGCCGCTTATTCCTGGTCTCCAGGAGCTGGCGGCAGACTTCCTCCAAATCCTGGACTTCGCAAAGGACCTCATGGGTCACCGGAAGGGGCGATGACTCCGCCATGGCATCCATCAGCCGCATCCGAACAATGTAGATGTCGCGCATTGAGCTGAGATCGATCGACGTGACTTCAGTGCCGTTTCCGTGCTGGCTGACGATCAGTCCGTCATATTCCAGGCGTTGCAAGACGGTTCGAAGGGGTGTGCGGCTGACACCGAATTCCGACGCAAGCTCCCTTTCATTGAGGCGAGTGCCTGGTTGATAGTCCAGGAGGCATATTCGGCGCCGTAACTCGAAGTAGATTTCCTGCTTGCTCGCCTTTCCCCCAGGTTTCCTCTCGCTTTCAGAAATCGGCTCACTGCCCCTGGTCAAAATCGAGGGGCTTCCACCCGGCGGAGCTGCGGAGCTATTGCCTGTCATTGCTAACCTTCTTCAGAGAGCAGCCGCAATCTCCTGCGGCATCAAATCATAAAACTGCTGAGCAAGTTCGTCCCGACCTCCGACCGGGTATCCGAAATGTCGATCAGTACGCCCCGGTTTCTTTTCGAAATCAACGCGTGTACCAGGGGTGAATCAAGAGCGACATTCCCCGCTTCCTTCAATTCTCGTTGAGGGCCCATCTTCAATCCGCCGCTTTGACCGCGCTTAGGAACTGCCGGGTTCGCTTGCTTTTTGGATGCGAGAATAATTCCTCTGGGCTATTTTGTTCCTCGATCCGCCCACCAAAAAAGAAACACACGCGGTCGGAAATATCACGGGCGAAACCCATTTGATGAGTGACCATGAGCATGGTTAGGCTGTGCTTGAACACCAGGTCCTTGATCACGTTGGTAACCTCTCCGATTACCTCAGGATCAAGTGCCGAAGTAACTTCGTCAAATAGCATGACTTTGGGCCGCATAGCCAAGGCTCGCGCAATCGCAACTCGCTGCTGTTGACCGCCAGAGAGGCGTGAAGGATGTTGATCCTTCTTATCTATCATGCCGACCATCAACAGGAGTTCTTCGGCTCGTTCTTTCGCCTCGCGCCGCGACAGGCCGAGGACCTGAACCGGACCCTCCATACAGTTCTGGAGCGCCGTCATATGTGGAAACAGGTTGAAATGCTGAAAGCACATTCCTATCGAAGACCGCGCTCTTCGGAGATACTTCGCATCGGCTGGTACCAGAACGCCATCCCTGGGCATATGGGTAAGCGGCTTGCCGTCGACATAAATGACGCCGCCATTGATAGGCTCGAGGGTCATCAGCATCCGAAGGACTGTCGTCTTGCCGGATCCGGAGGGACCGATGATCGTCACCATTTCGCCCGGAGAAACGTCCAAGTTCAAGTTGTCGAGGACGATAAGGTCACCATAGCTTTTACGGACGTTCATGAATCGAACCATCGGCATATCAGGCTCGTCGAGCTCGAGGGGATAGGTCGAGAGGTCTTCCATCATTCTATCCCTAGCTGTCGGCGAACCCATCTTTCAAAGAGACGAATGGCGCTTGCGGATGTCAGTGAGATGATCAAGAAAATGATACCCACCAGGGTGTAAGGCTCGAGATATCGGTAATTCTGCCCTCCCACCGCATTAGCTGTCTGCATCAATTCGGCGACGCCGATGACGGACAGCATGGGTGTATCCTTGAAGATGCTGACGAGGTAGTTGCCCATGCCGGCCACTGAGGGCGGAAGAGCCTGGGGCAAAACAATCCGCCAATAGGTCTGCATCGTACTCAAGTTGATCGCAGTACATGCTTCCCACTGACCTTTTGGGACCGATTCAATGCCGCCGCGATAAACTTCAGAGAGGTAGGCGGCATAGTGGAGGCCGATCGCAATCATGCCTGCCACCCAGGGGCTGAGGGAAAGCCCGTATTCCGGCCCAACGTAATACACGAAGAAGATTTGGACGACGAGGGGAGTTGAACGGATGAATTCGACGGCCTCACGGATTAAGTACGTCGGGAGCCGAGCGGGCGTCCTTTGGGCGAGGGCCAACACGAGACCAACCACTGCGGCGATTGCGTATCCGAGACCGGCTGCCATTATCGTGTTCAGCGTTGCCCAAAGCATCTTGGGCAGGATTTCGACCGTGAATTCGAAATCCCACTGCATGCCTCAGGCCCGCCCCACCCGCCGAGCCATGATCCGCTCGACCCAGCGCATGCAAGGGGTAATCAGAAAACGAGCGAAGGCGTAGTAGAGGACTAGAGCGGTTCCGAAGGTCCAGCTCGACAGATAGGTCGTATTATTTAACTGGCGCGCTTCAAACATAAGATCAGGAACTGCTATGAGCGCAACCAAAGCGGTGCTTTTGAGGAGTTCGATCACTAGATTTCCCCAGGCCGGCAGCATGGTGACAAAAGCCTGCGGAAGGATAATCCTCCAAATGCGTTTGGCTGGCGACATCGACAAGGCGTAAGACGCCTCCCACTGCCCCGACGGGACCGACCTTATGGCGCCCCGAACAAGTTCAGCACCGTAGGCGCCAATGTTCAGTCCAACGGCCAGGAACCCCGTAAGAAAATTGTCCAAGGTTATTCCGAACAGGGGCAGTACGTAGAAAAGCCAAAAAAGCTGAACCAGCAAGGAGGAGCCGCGAAAAAATTCAACATAAACGACTGCGATGCTCCTGACGGCCCGGTTCGATGCCAGCATCATCAATCCGAAAAGGTGCGCCAATAATACAGCCAGTCCCAGAGAACAGATAAACTGCATTGCGGTGACCAGCACGCCGTCAACGAATCGGTCGCCATATTCCGCAAGAAACGAGATGTATGTCATATGGACTCGCCTCGGTGGCGCCGACGAGCCACGCCTAGCAGCTCGTCGGCTACCTGTTCGTTACCGATTGGCGCAGACCCATTCGGTTCTAGCATCGCCGGGAAGCTCAGCCTTAGTATATTGAAACTTCCCGACCGCCTCGAGCATTTCCGGCGAACCAAGGTACTTTGCCTGGGCTGCGTTGTAGGTTTTTAGGAAATCCTTGTCTTCCTGCTTGAATGCAATCGCAACCCAATTGAAGGTCCAGTCGGGAAGGGCTGCCGGATCAGTTGACTCGATCTCGTCCGGCGCACTCTTGGCGAGCTCCTTCATCGCAAAATCGTTGCCCGCGCCAACGTCCGCGCGGCCCGCTCGAACGGCCGCAAGGACTTCTGTCAGGCTTGGCACCTGCATGATTTTGCTTTCAGGAACTCCTTCCTTCAGAGCGGCATCAACGTTGACAAAGCCTGCTACCGTCACCATTGTCGCGTCTTTTTGCTTGATGTCCTGATAGTTCTGGATTCCTTTCGGATTGCCCTTCTTGACGATGAAGGAATCCCCGAACTTGCCCATCGGCTCGGCGAAGCTGACGTTTTTGCAACGCTTGCCTGTGATATACATGCCGCCCGTGATTACATCGAAGCGATCTGCCTGAAGTCCCGGAATCAACCCGCCCCAATCGGTCACGACCGGTTCTATATTGGTGTAGCCCATTGCCTTAAGGACGCCTAGGGCGAGGGCATTCGCAAAACCGAGAGGCTCGTTTTTGTCGCCCGGATAGGCCCAGGGAATTTCATGGGCAAAGCCAATGCGGATTGATTTCCCCGCGGCAGCGCGGTCGGTGAGCGCGTCAGCCTGGGCGAAACCGGCGCCAACCAATAAAGCAGCAGTCGCCGCGATCGTAGCCAGAATGGCTTTGATTTTCATGCGTTCCTCCTCTTCGTATTTTGATGCAAGATTGCGCACATGGTATACCATTTCAATGGGCGCGTCGCAAGTGATCATGACCGCAGATGCAATTTTTCCCGGGAAATGCTTGTGTATTCCAGAGATATCTAAGAATGACCCCTTGTCATTTTTAAACATCTCATTATCAATGGTATACCTATAGTCGCTAATAGGAGCTGAGGGAAGTCATGGTTCTTTCGCCATTTCCGAAGGATGAGCTTGATCGCCGTATCTCGAATGCGCGAAAAACGCTCTCGGATAACAACCTCGACGGTATTTTGATCGCCGTCCCCGAGAACATTTACTACCTGACTGGACTTGATCACTGGGGCTTCTTCGCAGCCCATGTCCTGGTTTTGAATCAGGATGGAAAGATGGGCCTGTGCTGCCGGGCAATGGAGCGGATTACCGTAGAGAACCAAGTCAGGAATGCGCGGTTTTACGGGCACAAGGATCACGAAGAACTATCGGACTATGTCCATCAGGCCATGAAAGACTTGGGCCTAATGGGTTGCCGAGTCGGGATTGAAAAGCGCAGCCTCTTTCTCACACCCCGGCACGCCGAGCGGATTCAGGATGACGGTTCTGGCGTAAATTGGGTGGACTCTTCTGGGATCATTGATGATCTACGCCTCGTCAAGTCGTCCCTCGAAATGGAATACACCCGCAAAGCCGCTCGCGCTGTCGATCTTGGCACGATGGCCGCAGTCGAAGCCCTGCACGACGGTGCCACCGACTACGAAGTTGCCGCCGCCTACCACAGTAAGATGATCTTGGAAGGCAGTGAATACCCCGGCTTTGGCCCGTTCATTCGCCCAACTAGCCGTCTAGGTGAAGAACATACCACCTGGCGTGGTGAGGTGTTTCGGCAGGGTGATGCCGTCTTTCTCGAAACTTGTGCTTCATATCGCAAGTATCAGTCTCCGATGGGCAGGCTTGTCTATGTCGGTAACGCGCCCAAGGAGGTTGAAAAGACCGCTGAGCTTGCGATTAGCGGCATGAACGCTATCTGCGGGGCCCTGCGTCCCGGTGCAAAAGCAGGCGATGCCTACGAAGCTTGGCGTGAAGTGGCTGCGCAGGCAGGCCTCACTGAGTATCATCGTCATCACTGCGGATATCTCGTCGGGATTGGTTTTCCTCCGAGCTGGACAGGAGGCTCGATGGTCACCAGCCTTTTCCCAAAGTCGACCCGGAAGATAGAAGTGGGAATGGTCGTTCATGCCCATTCCTGGTTCACCAATACTACGGTCCCCGACTACTTCATTTCCAACACCGTGATGGTGACTGAAAAGGGCGGTGAGACCCTGACAAACAGAACACCCGAAACTTTGATCGTCCGCTAATTTCTCCTGGGCGTCCGCTGATGCCTGTTGAGCGAAATTTGCTCCGCGATCTTGCCGGAGAATCTTGTGCAGAAACTTACCAAAGCTACCTTGATCGGCATATGCACCCAGTTGGCATCGCATAGCTGGTCTGAAGAGGAAATAGACGAGTTGGTCGATCCTAAGCTGGGAATGATCACCGGTCTCCAAGACCTTCTGAATGAGCTTGAGCAACTGAGAAGAGTCGACTTGGGGACCACGCCACCTGCAATGATCGTCCAAGTCGGAAAGAAAGATGGCTGACAACATCGCATTTCAAAGTGTTGAAACCCTGAGGTCAATGCTTCAATGCGGCCAGATCACTCCGGTCGAGCTGGTGGATATTTTTGCCGAACGGATCAAAGAGCGTAATTCAGAGGTGAAAGCCTTCATCACGATCACTCTGGATGATGCGAGAGAACAGGCATCTTTGCTGTCCCGCAATGATCTGGACCGCTCTCCATTTGCCGGGATACCTTATGCTTCCAAGGACCTGTTCGATGTAAAGGGCGTGCTGACGTCAGCTGGATCCCGGGTTTTCCACGATAGAATCGCCAAAACGGACGCTTTTGCGATCGCTAAGTTGCGGTCAGCCCAGGCGATTAGCCTTGGCAAGACGAACCTCCATGAATTTGCCTACGGAGCGACCGGCGAAAACGCTGTCTATGGAACAGCGGCCAACGCCTATGATCCAACCTGCTTTCCTGGTGGCTCCTCGAGCGGCTCGGCCGCCGCGATCGCCTTTGGGCTTGTGCCGGCGGCACTTGGCACGGATACCGGTGGTTCCGTCCGAGCGCCCGCTGCCTTGAATGGGCTTGTTGGGCTCAAGCCTACTATCGGCCGGGTTTCCACTTCGGGAGTGGTGCCGTATTGCTGGAGTCTGGATCACGTCGGATTGATGACGCGCACGATTGCCGACTGCGCCAATCTCCTCGGGATTGTTTCGGGATTTGATTCCAGAGATCCGGCTTCGGTGAACCTGCCAGTGGACAACTACGCTGGAGCGCTGGGTCAAGACATATCGGGACTGCGCGTCGGTATACCTCGTAACTTCTACTATGAGCGTACAGACCCGGAAATCCTAGGGACGCTTGAAGCCATCAAAGCCTATCTGAGTAGGAAAGGCGCTAAGCTCGCGTCAGTGACATTCCCGGATATGGAACACAGCCGTACAGTTTCACTGACGGTGCAGATGCCCGAGGCGCTGAGCGCCCATTCAGCTTATTTGCAAGACCGCGGCCATCTGTATGGCACGGATTTTCGGGCGGGACTGGCCTTGGGCCAGTGCATTCTTGCCGAGCACTATGTCAAGGCAAAGCGGTTCGTTGAGGTCTACAGGCAGCAAACCAACAGACTGTTCGACGAAGTCGATCTGATCCTGACTCCTGCGACGCCGGAAATTGCCCAAAAACTTGGCACCGTCAAAGTCCATCGCGACGGTGTCGAAGAGGCCGTTGGGAACGCCATCACCCGCTTCACGACATTCTTCAACATGACTGGGCACCCGGCGCTAACGATGCCATGCGGGATGCATACTCACGGCCTTCCGATCGGACTGCAATTGGTTGGCCGGTATTTCGACGAAAGCACTGTTTTTCGTGCCGCGCACGCGATAGAGCGAAGCGACCGGTTCGCCATCCCACGCCCGAAGGTGGGTCCCTGAGATCCTATCCAAGTCCTTTAGGGTGGCCTCGCTTGTGACAATAGGAAATTTGGAGCGGGCGAAGGGAATCGAACCCTCGACATACAGCTTGGGAAGCTGTCGTTCTACCACTGAACTACGCCCGCCTGCCGGCCTTAGGGATATCGTTTCCGCGCGCCCGCGTCCAGAGGCGACCGGCGCCGGCGGCCCGGCTCGGCGGGCAGGATCGGCTTTGCGCTCAAGACCGGCGCCGGGCGGTTTACGGACCAGTGGAAAACCCGGCCACTTCGTCTAGACTGGCGCCATGTATGAAAGCGTGACCCGCAACATCCACGTCGTCGTGCGGCCGAAATATCTGCAGAGCCAGTCGCGCCCGGACGACGACCATTTCGTCTGGGCCTACACCATCACCATCGCCAACAAGGGGATCGAGATCGTCACTTTGCGCTCGCGCCACTGGAAGATCACCGATGACCGCGGCAAGCTCCAGGAAGTGAAGGGCGACGGCGTGGTCGGCGAGCAGCCGACGCTGGCGCCGGGCGAGAGCTTCGAATATACCTCCGGCGTCCCGCTCTCGACGCCGTCCGGCTTCATGGTCGGGACCTACCGGATGGAGACCGCGGAGGGCGAGCGCTTCGATGTCGACATTCCCGCCTTCTCGCTCGATTCACCGCAATCCCACCGGCTGATCAACTGACCTCATGACCGCAGAACATTATACGCCGCGCGACATGCTGGCCCGGCTCGTCGCCTTCGACACCACGAGCCGCGACGGCAATATCCCGCTCATCGAATTCGTCGAGGCCTATCTCGAGGGCTGGGGCGTCAGGAGCCTGCGCGTCGATTACGAAGCGGGCAGGAAGACCAATCTCTACGCCACGATCGGCCCCGATATCGCCGGCGGCATCGTGCTTTCGGGCCACACCGACGTCGTTCCGGTCGACGGCCAGGACTGGTCGAGCGACCCTTTCGCCCTCATCGAGAAGGACGGCCGGCTCTATGGCCGCGGCACCTGCGACATGAAGGGATTCCTGGCCACCGCCCTGGCGCTGGTGCCGCAGTTCAAGGCGGCGAAGCTCAGGACGCCGATCCATCTGGCGCTCTCCTGCGACGAGGAGGTGGGCTGCGTCGGCGTGCGCCCGCTGGTCGCCCATATGAAGGCGCATCTGCCCCGGCCCCGGGCGGTGATCGTCGGCGAGCCCACCTTGATGAAGGTGGTGAACGCCCATAAGGGCGCCCACACCTTCTCGACCGAGGTCCTGGGGCACGAGGCGCATTCGAGCTGCACCCATCTCGGCGTCAACTCCATCCTGGTGGCGGGCGAGCTCCTGACCGAGATCGGCCGTCTCGCCGCCGAGATGCGCGACAGGGGCGACCCGTCCGGCCGGTTCACCCCGCCCTACACGACGGTGCATGTCGGGCTGATCGAGGGCGGCACCGCCAAGAACATCATCCCGCGCCGCTGCGCCTTCACCTGGGAAACGCGTCTCCTGCCGGGAAGCGACCCCGACGAGATCCCGGAAAAGTTCAACCGCTTCGCGCGCTCGCTCGAGCCCGCCATGAAGGCGGTGGCGCCGGACACCGGCATCGCCACCGAGCGCACCAATGCCGTGCCGGGCCTGCGGCCGGAGCAGGATTCGCCGGCCGAGCATCTGGCGCTGCATCTGGCCGAAGCCAACGGCACCGAGGCGGTGTCCTATTGCACCGAGGCCGGGCTCTTCCAGGAGATCGGCATCCCGGCCATCATCTGTGGGCCCGGCTCGATCGAGCAGGCCCACAAGCCCGACGAGTTCATCGCCGTCTCCGAGATGGAGAAATGCGCGGCCTTCATGAAGAAGCTCATCAGGCATTGCGAGCAGCCGGATTAGCCCGGCCGAGGCGGGCGAGGCAAAGGTTGCGCTCGTCTCCCGTCCGCACCATATGAGACGGGCATGACCCTGTTGCTGAACATATTGTGGTTCATCCTGGGCGGATTCCTCTCCGGCCTCGGCTGGCTCCTGGCCACGGTGCTGATGGCGGTCACCATCATCGGCATTCCCTGGGTGCGCTCCTGCTTCACTCTGGCGATGTTCTCCTTCTGGCCTTTCGGGCGCGACGTCATCTCGCGCCGCGACCTGACCGGCCGGGACGACCTCGGCACCGGCACGCTCGGCCTCGTCGGAAACATCGTATGGTTCGTGCTGTGCGGCTGGTGGCTCGCGGTCTGGCACATCACCGCCGCCGTGGCCCTCGGCCTCACCATCATCGGCATACCCTTCGCCGTGCAGCATCTGAAGCTCGCGGTCGCCTCGCTCCTGCCGGTCGGCAAGACGGTCGTCGACTACGACACGATCGACAGCACCCGCGGCAAGCGCGCCGTCACGCCGCCGGCTCCACTTCCTCCGGCGCAAACCGGTAGTGCGTAGAGCAGAATTCGCAGGTCACGTCGATGATGCCGCCGGCGCTCATGGCCGCCCTGTCGTCCGGCGAGAAGCTCCTGAGCAGGTCGCCGATCTTGTCGCGTGAGCAGGTGCAATGCCGCTCGAGCGTGACCGGCCTGTACACCGTGACGCCGTCCTCGTGATAGAGCCGGTAGAGGATCTCCTCCGGCGTGAGCGTCGGATCGAGCAGTTCGTGGTCCTCGACCGTGTCCAGCAGCAGGCGCGCCTTCACCCAGTGATCGTCTTCGACGACCGTCTCCTCATGGCCTTCCGGCGCGTCGCCGGAATGGACCGGCAGAGGGCTGATCCCGCCGTCGCGCGGCAGATGCTGCACCATGACGGCCCCGGCGCGCCAGGCTTCCCGCCTCTTGCCCCATTGGGCGAGTGCGCCCGCCGCGAGCCTGAGCCGCGTCGGGATCTGCTCCGACTGCTGGAAATAGCCGAGCGCCGCCTCGGTGAGGTTCACATTCCCGAGCGCCACGATGCCCTGGTAGCGTTCCATGCCCTGGCCCTGGTCGATGGTCATGGCGAGATGGCCCTTGCCGAGCAGCGCCTGGGCCGTCGGCTGCTCGAGCCCGGCCACCTTGCCGGCATCGAAGCGGGCATAGCCCCTGATGCCGCCGGGCGACGAGAAATCGGCGACCAGGAGATCGACCGGCCCGTCGCTGTTCGTCTGCAGGATGAACTTGCCGTCGAATTTGAGCGAGGCGCCCAGCATGGCGGTGAGCGCCACGGCTTCCGCCAGGAGCGCCGACACCGGAGGCGGATAGTCGTGTTTGTGCAGGATGTCGTCGACCACGCTCCCCAGGCGCACGATGCGGCCGCGCACGCCCAAAGGCTTGATCTCGAAGGGCATGACGATGTTGTCGGGCTTTTCGGTCATGATTTCACGTGTTTCCGCAAGGGCAGAGCCTGTCCGCCCTGGTCATGGCTGGGATTTATGGCATCAGGCGGCGCCGAGGCACCGCAGGAGAATGCTCTTCTGGATATGGAGACGGTTCTCGGCTTCGTCAAACACCACCGACTGCGGCCCGTCCATGACGTCGGCCGTCACCTCTTCGCCGCGATGCGCCGGAAGGCAGTGCATGAAGAGCGCGTCGGCCCTGGCCCGCTTCATCAGCGCCGCATTGACCTGGTAGGGCTTCAGCATGTTGTGGCGGGCCGCCGCGTCGGTGTCGTGCATGGACACCCATACGTCGGCGACGACGCAGGACGCCGCGCTGACCGCCTCTTCGGCCGAGGTCGTGACCTTGACCTTGCCGCCTTCGCCGCTGGCCCAGCGCAATGCCTGGGGATCGGGCGCCAGCTGCTCGGGGCAGCCCAGCCGCAACTCGCCGCCGAGCCTGGTCATGGCATGGATCCACGACGTCGCGACATTGTTGCCGTCGCCCACCCAGGCGACCGCGTGCTTGTCGATGGTGCCCCGATGCTCCTCGAAGGTCATGATGTCCGCCATGACCTGGCAGGGATGCGACTTGTTGGTGAGCCCGTTGATCACCGGGATGGTGGCGTGCCGGGCGAGCTCGAGCAGATGGTCGTGGCGCTTGGCGCGGATCATGATGGCATCGACGTAGCGCGACAGGACCCGCGCCGTGTCGGCGACCGTCTCGCCGCGGCCGAGCTGCATGTCGTTGGCCGAGATGACCAGCACCTCGCCGCCCAACTGCCGCATCGCCACCTCGAAGGAGACGCGGGTGCGCGTCGACGGCTGCTGAAAGATCATGGCGAGCACGCGCCCCCTGAGCGGCGCGTCCGCTTCGACATGACCCCTGGGCCGGCCCTTGCGCGCGGTCTTCATCGCCTGCGAACGGTCGAGGATCTGGCGCAGCTCGGCCCTGCTGAAATCGGAAATATCGAGGAAATGACGAACCGCGTCGGCCATGGCGAAGAGGGATCAGCCGCGCTTGGCTTTGAAGGACCGGCAGGTGCGGTCGAGCCTCGCCACCGCTTCCGTCAGGTCGTCGTCCGAGACGATGAGCGGCGGCAGCAGGCGCACCACATTGTCGCCGGCGCCGATGGTGAGAAGCTGCTGGTCCAGGGCATGCGCCACGAATTCGGTGTTCGGCACCCGGGTCTTGATGCCCATCATCAGCCCGTCGCCCCTGACGTCCTCGATGATGTCGGGATGGCTGTCCTTGAGGCCGGCGAGCTTCTGCTTGAGATTGAGCCCCTGCCGGCGCACCCGGTCGAGGAAGCCGTCTGCGAGGATGACGTCGAGCACGGCATTGCCGACCGCCATGGCGAGCGGGTTGCCGCCGAAGGTCGAGCCATGCGTGCCGGCGGTCATGCCTTGCGCGGCCTCCGCGGTGGCGAGGCAGGCGCCCACTGGAAAGCCGCCGCCGATGCCCTTGGCGATCGCCATGATGTCGGGAGTGACGCCCGCCCATTCGTGGGCGAAGAGCTTGCCGGTGCGTCCGACGCCCGACTGCACCTCGTCGAGGATCAGGAGGAGGCCGTGCTCGTCGCAGATCTCGCGCAGCCGCTTCAGCATCCTGGGCGGCGCCGGGCGCAGCCCGCCTTCGCCCTGGATCGGCTCGATCAGGATGCCGGCGGTCGCCCCGGTGATGGCGGCGAGCAAGGCCTTTTCGTCATCGAAGGGGACCTGGTCGAAGCCGTCGACCTTTGGGCCGAAGCCTTCGATATATTTGGCCTGGCCGCCGGCGGCGATCGTCGCCAGCGTGCGGCCATGGAAGGCGCCTTCGAACGTGATGATGCGGTAGCGCTCCGGATGGCCCTTGGCGGCATGGTATTTGCGCGCCATCTTGATCGAGCATTCGAGCGCTTCGGCCCCGGAATTGGTGAAGAAGACGGTGTCGGCGAAGGTCGCCTCGGTCAGGCGCCTGGCGAGCCTCTCCTGGCCGGGGATCACATAGAGATTGGACGTGTGCCAGACCTTGGAGGCCTGTTCCGTCAGGGCTTCGACCAGATGCGGATGGGCATGGCCGAGGCTGGTGACGGCGACGCCGGCGCCGAAATCGAGATACTCCCTGCCGTCCTCCGTATAGAGACGCACGCCCTTGCCATGGTCGAAGGCCAGAGGCGCGCGCTTGTAGGTCGGGAGCACGGAAGTGGTCATGGCGGGGGCCCAAATGAAAATGCCGCCACGACTGGCGGCCTTCGAATTTTCTTATATGGGTTCCCTCTCCGGGGGTCAATCGCGAGGGGATGCCTCGCCGAGACCGGACAAGCCGGCCCCCTGAGTCAAACCGCCGCATGGACCCCCGATTCGCTCGCCTGTTAGGTTTTTCTTAACCGTACGGGGCCTCGTGCAGGCGGGGCCGGTTTCCGCAGAGAGTTGGGGAAAACCTCTTAAAGTCAGTGCCGGATTCTTGATGGTGAGTCACGGTATATAGTATGGTTAGGCCATCAAGCTACGAGATGTAGCGTTCACCTGGTCAGTTTTGGGCAAAGAGCGCCGGACATGCGGGTCCGGCGAAGTATGAGGGATTCGAGCGTGAACATTGAAATTGGGGCCAGCCACGGAGGCGAAAAGATGTCCTGGACGGATGAGCGGGTGGAGCTCTTGAAGCGGCTGTGGACGGAAGGCCTGAGCGCCAGCCAGATCGCCGGGCGCCTCGGCAACGGGGTCACGCGCAACGCCGTCATCGGCAAGGTCCACCGCCTCAATCTCTCGGGTCGCGCGCCGCAGCCCAGGAGCTCGGTGCCGCGGCCACGCCGCACCAGGGAACCGTCCCATCCCGGAAGGCCCACCCCGTCGATCCATCTGCCGACCACCGGCGCCACGGCGCTCAAGCCGTCCTTGCGCGTCGAGGTCCAGCCGCGCCCCCTGCCGGTTCCCGAGCCCAAGCCCCTGCGGCTGGTCGATCTGCCGAAGGACGGACGGGTGACCATCCTCCATCTCTCAGACAAGACCTGCAAATGGCCGATCGGCGATCCGGGAGCTGAGGATTTCTGCTTCTGCGGACACAAGCCCCGCGACGGCTCGCCCTATTGCGAATATCATGCGCGGCTCGCCTACCAGCCGCTGCAGGACCGCCGCCACCGCAAGGTGTCGAACGGCTGAGCCGGGAAGGTTCCACAAAACCAGGAAGGCGGTTCATATTAAAAGATAATACCTTTGATATGGAGCCTTTCCATGGCGACATCCATCAAAATCGACGACACTCTGAAATCCCGCCTCCAGCGCCTCGCAGCGGCGATCGCCTCATTGGCTCATGCGGGAAGCGCTTGAGCAATATGTCGACCGCGAGGAAGCTCGCGAGAGTTTCAGGCAGGAGGCATTGACGTCCTGGGCTGCTTATCGGGAAACCGGTCGTCACCTCAGTGGTGAAGAACTGCGCACTTGGCTCAGCCAATGGGGCGCGGAGAACGAAGGCGCAGCCCCTGAGTGCCACGACTGATCGTCACTGAAGGTGCGGTACGGGGATTGCAGCGGTGCCGACGGTTCCTGACACGAACCGGCTGACGATGCCGTCTATGTCCTGGCTTTCCGGCATCAAAAGGAAGCTGGCTATGAATTCAGCGTCCGCCCGACACGTCGATGAGCGCGCCCGTCACATAGGATGAGGCGTCGCTGAGGAGCCAGACGATGGCTTCGGCGACTTCGCGGGCCTCGCCCGGCCTGCCCAAGGGAGTCGCAGCGCCCAGCCGTTGGGCCCGGCCGGGCTGGCCGCCGCTCGCATGGATGTCGGTCTCGATCAGCCCCGGCCGCACCGCATTGACGCGCACGCCCTGCGGCCCGAGCTCCTTGGCGAGGCCGATGGTCAAGGTGTCGATGGCGCCCTTCGATCCGGCATAGTCGACATATTCGAAAGGCGAGCCGAGCCGGGCCGCGGCCGAGGACAGGAGCACGATGGAGCCGCCCTCGCCACCGCGCCCGCGGGCGAGGCGGCGGGCGCTCTCGCGCGCGCAGAGATAGGCGCCGAGCACATTGACCGCGAAGACGCGCTTCAGCCGCTCGGCGCTCATCTCGGCGAGCGTCAGCGCCGGAGCGACGATGCCGGCATTGATGACCACGCCGCAAAGGCGGCCGAGCGCCTTTTCGGTCGCGTCGAACATGGCGGCCACGTCGGCTTCGTCGGCGACGTCGCCCCTGACGAGGACCGCGCGTCCGCCGGCCCGGCGCACGCTTTCGGCCGTTTCCTCCGCGGCGGCATCGTTGCCGACATAGTTGATGCCGACCGGCCATCCCTTGCCGGCGCACAGGATCGCGGCTTCCCGGCCGATGCCGCGGCTGCCGCCGGTGATGAGGATGGCTGTCATGCGGATCTCCTGTACGCCGCGGCAGGGGGCGCGCTCATCGTCTGGCTTCCGTACGTGTCTCCCGGCCAGGTTTTAGAGGCGCGGCGCTCGAACTGACAAGCGCGCCCCACTCACATGAGCCATGCGGATATCTCCCTCCGCCGCGCGCAAGCGCGGGAGGGAGAATCCAGGTCAGTTCAGCTTGCGCTCGACCTTCTCGTTCCATTCGCGCCGGAAGACCCGGGCGTCGCCCTCGAAGGCCTCGATCAGCCCCCAGATGATCCAGTGTGTCCCGGTCGCCTCATGGCGCGTATGGGTCTCGATCCTGGTCCGCCAGTCGCCGCGGCAGAGCTCTTCCGTCCAGTGGGTCTCCATCCGCGCCGACAGGGGATCGTCCGGCCGGATGCGGTAGGTCTTCTCGGTCGCCGAATGGACGACGAGCCCGTGCGGCACGATCTCGTAGCGCCCGCCGTCGTCGCGCTCGGCGATGACGGTTTCGCCGGTGGCCTCGTCCGTCCAGACCTTGCGGCTGGCCTGCGGCTTCTCGATCTCCGTGCGCTGCGCCTCAGCCGCCGCTTCCGCCGGCCTGAAGACGGGCGCCGTCTCGCCGGCGATCTCGCGCCTCACCGGCACATGGACGCGCGACGTGCCGCCATGGACGGTGAGCGTCACGGGCTCCGGCGCTGGCCACATCAGCGGCCAGTAGGCGGTCGAGATCGATACGCGCAAGCGGTGGCCCTCGGGTATGCGCCAGGCGACGTCGTCGAGCGCGATCTTCATGCGGTAGCGCCTGCCGGGCTCAAGCGCCTCGGGAGCCTCGCGGCTCCTGTGCTGGCAGAGATTCTGCAGCTGGTAGGTGATGCGAGTCACCTCTCCCGTCGGCCAGACGTCGTTCAGCCGGATCGCGACGAAGGCGACCGGCCTGTCGACGCTGAAGTCGAGCTCGACGGCGGGCTGGCCGACAATGTCCATGTCGGTCACGAGCCGGGGCGAATCGAAGGTGAGCGAGCCGGCGTCGTCGCGCACCTGGTTGCCCGGAAAGCCCGAGCCGTTGAACATGATGCAATAGTCTCCGCCGTCGAGGCCGATATCCTGCGGCGATGCGACGGTGAGCGGCGTGGGTGGCCCGGCCGCGCCGCCGATGCCGTCCTCGTTGAGATACCACTGCTTGATCTCGGTATTGCCGGCGTTCCACACCTGCTCGGCGATCCACCGCCCCGGCCATTCGTCCGGACCGTCGGTCGGCTTGATCGCGTCCATGACATAGACGCGATAGGGCGGATCGCGCATGACCTGGGTGGGCTCGCCCTTGAGCCAGAAATCCCACCAGCGCAGCGCCTCCTGCAGGAAGCCGATGCGCGGCCCCACCATGGAGAAATGCGGATATTTGTGGATCCACGGGCCGATGATCGCCTTGCAGCTCGAGCGCAGGCCCGCCATCAGGCGCGGGATCGCATTGGAATAGGCGTCGTTCCAGCCGCCGACCACGAGGCAGGCGGCTTCGATGGCGCCGAAATCCTCGCACACGCTGGCATGCTTCCAGTAGGCGTCGCGATGCGGATGCTCGAGCCACGGGACGATGAGCATCGGCTGGCTCTCGAGCCGCTCCATCCACATTTTCCGCCAGGCGTCGCCGACGATGGCGGGATCGGGCGGTCGCGAGGAATAGGCGAACATGGTCGCGGCCCATGCCATGTGCTCGTTGATGACGCAGCCGCCCTTGTAGTGGATGTCGTCCTGATAGCGGTCGTCGGTCGAGCACAGGGTAACGACGGCCTTGAGGGCAGGAGGCTTGCGCGCCGCGACCTGAAGCCCGTTGAAGCCGCCCCAGGAGATGCCGATCATGCCGACCGGGCCCGAGCACCATTTCTGCCGGGTAAGCCAATCGATGACCTCGAGCGCATCGTCCTGCTCCTGCTTGGTGTATTCGTCGAACAGGAGCCCTTCCGAATCGCCGTTGCCGCGCATGTCGACCCTGATCGCGGCATAGCCGTGGCCGGCGAAATAGGGATGGGTGAGGGCGTCGCGCACGATGGTGCCGTCGCGCTTGCGATAGGGCAGGTATTCGAGGATCGCCGGCACCGGCTTTTCCTCCGCGTCCTCAGGCAGCCACAGCCGCGCCGCGAGCCTCACCCCGTCCGACAGGGGAATCCAGATATTCTCGATTTCTTTCACCTGGCGCGGGAAGCTGGTGACGGTCTGCATGCGGGGGAGATCCTGTCCGGCGGGTTCTGCGAGGGGAATAGAGCGCCCGCCGCCGCGTGTCAAAACGGCGGTGCCGGCCGCCTTCAGGACGCTCTTTCTCATTCGTGAGGAATTTGTCATAAGCGGAGGAGACTGTGCGGATGAAAGATCCGCCTTGCCGAGCTGAGATGATCTGGCCTTGGAAAAAGAACGACGAGACTGCCGCCTCGGCCCTCGACCTGCGTGAGCGGACTTCCGGCCGGGATGCCTCGCTGGCGCTGATCAACGCCCTGCCTGATCCCGCCATCCTGCTCGACGCCCAGGGCCAGGTCCTGTGCGCCAATGGCAAGGCCAGGGACCTCCTCAGCATGGATCCGCAGGGCCAGCATGTGTCCTCGGCAATCCGTGCTCCGGCCATCCTGGAGGCGGTGCAGGCGGTTCTCGACCATGGCGGAACGCGGCGCGTCGATTACGAGCAGCATGTGCCTCTGCCGCGCAGTTTCGAAGCCTATGTCGCCGCCATGGCCGGCGTCGATCCGGATGAGACGGTCCTCATCCTGCTCAAGGACCTGACGCGCGAGCAGCAGACCGAGCGCATGCGGGCCGATTTCGTCGCCCATGCGAGCCACGAGCTGCGCACGCCGCTGGCCTCGCTCCTGGGCTTCATCGAGACATTGCAGGGGGCGGCGAAGAAGGACGAGGTCTCGCGCGAGCGCTTCCTGGCGCTCATGCAGAATCAGGCCGAGCGGATGAAACGGCTCATCGACGACCTCCTGTCGCTCAGCCGCATCGAGATGAACGCCCATCAGCGCCCGACCGGCACGGCCGATCTCAGGCAGATCGCGTTTCATGTGCGCGACACTCTGTCGGGCCTCGCCAGGGACGCGGGCGTCGAGATCAGGATCGACGACAAGGATGCGCTATCGGTGCAAGGCGACTGGGACGAGCTTGTCCAGGTCGTCCAGAACCTGGTCGAGAACGCGATCAAATACGCCGCGAGCGGAAAGACCATCGAGATCTCGGGCCGCCGGCGTGGCGAGGACTGCGAGCTCACGGTGCGCGATTTCGGCCCGGGCATCGCCGAGGAGCACCTGCCGCGGCTGACCGAGCGCTTCTACCGCATCTCCGTGCAGGAAAGCCGCCAGCGCGGCGGCACGGGCCTCGGCCTCGCCATCGTCAAGCACATACTCAACCGGCATCGCGGCAAGATGCGCATCCAGTCGGAGCCGGGAGCCGGCAGCAGCTTCACCATCCGCATTCCGGCGGCGCTGCTGGATCCAAAATAATATAATTATATCATATATATAGATTGTCATATTCCTGTAGTGCGCATGTCACATAACGCACATGCGCGATGCCTAAGGGAAAGCAGGCGTCACTTAGAGGAGACAAGGAATGAAACGCTTACTTTTCGCCGCAAGCCTTCTGGCCCTGACGGCCGGCATCGCCGAGGCCCGCGACCAGATCCGCATCGTCGGCTCGTCGACGGTCTATCCCTTCACCACGGCGGTCGCCGAGCAGTTCGGCAAGACCGCCGGCTTCAAGACCCCGGTGGTCGAATCGACCGGCACCGGCGGCGGCATGAAGCTCTTCTGCGCCGGCGTCGGCGCCGATCATCCCGATTTCACCAATGCCTCGCGCCAGATCAAGAAGAGCGAGTTCGAGGACTGCGCCAGGCACGGCGTGACCGACATCGTCGAGATCAAGGTCGGCTTCGACGGCCTGACCGTCGCCAATTCGAAAGCGGGTCCGGACCTCGTCTTCACCAAGTCGCAGCTCTTCCTGGCTCTGGCCAAGGAGGTGCCGGACAAGGACGGCAAGCTCGTCGCCAACCCTTACAAGAACTGGAAGGACATCGACCCGTCGCTTCCGGACGAGAAGATCGAAGTGCTGGGCCCGCCGCCCACCTCCGGGACGCGCGACAGCTTCGTCGAGCTCGTGATGGAGAAGGGCGCGGAAGGCGTGGCCGCCATGCAGGCGCTGAAGAAGGCGGACGCCAAGGCCTATGAGACGGCCTGGAAGTCGATCCGCGAGGACGGCGCCTATATCGAGGCCGGCGAGAACGACAATCTGATCGTCCAGAAGCTGGAAGCCAACCCGCAGGCCGTCGGCATCTTCGGCTACTCCTTCCTCGAAGAGAACCAGAACAAGATCAAGGGCGCCTCGATCGACGGCGGGACGCCGACCTATGAGACGATCGCCAGCGGCGAGTACAAGGTGGCGCGTCCGCTCTTCATCTATGCGAAGAAGCAGCATGTCGGCACCATTCCCGGCATGGTCGAGTTCGTGAAGGAATATGTGTCGGACAAGGCGCTGGGCGAAGACGGCTATCTCGCCGGCAAGGGCCTGGTGACCCTGCCCAGCGACGAAGCGGCCAAGACCAAGGCCGCCGCCGAGGCGCTGGAAACGATCAAGGGCGACCAGCTCATGTGAGCCGGCGCCCGGGGGCGGTCCGCGGATGTACCGGCCGCCTCGCACCTCTCGCGGAGCGCCTCCCCCGGGCGGCGCTCCGCACCGGATCCGAGCGCCGCGACGATCATGAGACGGCGGGAGTCACAAGCTTAAGGGCGCGTCATGTCGGGAACCTATTTCACGATCCTGGCCATGCTGGTGCTGGCCGGCTTCTTCGCCGGCAGCGGGCGGGCCCGCGGCCTTCGCGGCGCCAGCCATGCGCTGCATTCGCTTCCCGCCTATCACGGGCTCTATATCGCCGCCGGCGTCCTCGCCGCGATGCTGGCGGTCTATGTCGTCGCAGCTCCGCTCGGATCGCATTATATCGAGAGCCGGGGCCTCGCCGCCTTCGATCCGGCGGCGGTCGGCGGCGAGCTCCAGCGCGATGCCGCGCTGCGCGATATCCGCAACCTCATCGCCGGCCTTTACCAGGGCGAGCCGGGCGAGCAGCTGAGGGCCGCCGCGGCCGCCTATTCGTCGGCTTCGAGCCTGGTTTTCTGGGGCCTGAACGGGCTCGGCGCGCTCGCCGGGATCGCCGTCATCCTCTGGGGTCTCGGCCGCGTCGTTCCCGATTTCCGCGCCCGCAACGGCTTCGAGCGTTTCGTCAGATATGTGCTCTTCGCCTGCGCCGGCGTGGCGGTCCTCACCACCGTCGGCATCCTGCTCTCGGTCGTGTTCGAGGCCATGCACTTCTTCAGCAAGGTATCGCCGGTCGACTTCCTCTTCGGCCTGCAATGGTCGCCCCAGACCGCCCTGCGCGCCGACCAGGTCGGCTCTTCCGGCGCCTTCGGCATCGTGCCCCTGATCGTCGGCACCTTGCTCATCACCGTGATCGCCATGCTGGTGGCGGGTCCCCTCGGCCTGTTCTCCGCCATCTACATGGCCGAATATGCGACCCCCAGGATCCGTTCGGTGGTCAAGCCGGTCCTCGAGATCCTGGCCGGCATCCCGACCGTCGTGCTGGGCTTCTTCGCCGCCCTCACCGTGGCGCCGCTCATCCGCGGCTGGGGCGAGGCGCTCGGCCTCGACGTCGCCTCGGAATCGGCCCTCGCCGCCGGCCTGGTGATGGGCATGATGATCATCCCCTTCGTCTCCTCGCTCTCGGACGACGTCATCAACGCGGTGCCGCAGTCGCTGCGCGACGGCTCCTATGCCATGGGGGCCACCAGATCGGAGACCATCAAGAAAGTCGTGCTGCCGGCGGCTCTGCCCGGCATCGTCTCGGCCTTCATGCTGGCGATCTCGCGCGCCGTCGGCGAGACGATGATCGTGGTGATGGCGGCGGGGCTCGCCGCCAATCTCACCTTCAACCCGCTGGCCGCCGTCACCACCGTGACCGTGCAGATCAAGACCCTGCTCGTCGGCGACCAGGAATTCGACTCGGCCAAGACACTGTCGGCCTTCGCGCTCGGCCTGGTGCTGTTCTTCTTCACGCTCGCCCTCAACTATATCGCGCTCAAGATCGTGCAGAGATACCGGGAACAATATGACTGACACCGCGATCGCCGCCGCTCCCCGCCGCTTCGGCGACAACGATGCGCTGGTCGCCAGGCGCTACCGCGCCGAGCGCCGGTTCAGGTTCTATGGCATCGCCGCCATCGCGGTGACCGCCATCTTCCTGGTGCTGCTGTTCGCCGACATCCTGTCCAGGGGCCTGCCGGCCTTCTTCGAGAGCCGCATCGACCTGCCGGTCACCGTGGATCAGGCGGCGATCGATCCGCAAGGCTCGAGCGACCCGAAGGTCATCCGCACCGGCGACTTCGACGCGCCGATCCGCAAGGCCTTCCGGGCGCTGTTCCCGGAGGTGACCTCGCGCGCCGACCGCAAGAAGCTCATGAGCCTTCTCTCCTCGGGCGCCGCCGACGACTTCCGCGCCATGGTGATGCGCGACCCGGCCCTCGTCGGGCAGGACGTCCGGGTGCCGGTGCTGCTCTCCGACGATGCCGACCAGTATCTGAAGGGGCGCCAGACGGGCGTCGAGAAATTTCCGGGGCAGGGCACGATCGAGGCCGTGGCCGAGGGCGACCGGTTCAGGCTCACGACCGACGCGGCAGCACTCCCGACCCCCGGCGACATCGTCCGCATGAACCGGGGCGCGTTCCGCGTCGTCTCTCTCGACAAAGGCGCGCTCCTGGCCGAGCAGGTGGCCGCGCCCGAGACCTTGGCGCCGGCGACACCCGGCGCCTGGGACATCGTCCGCTTCACCGTTCCCGAGCATTACCGGCGCGTCGACGACCAGGAAGCCCTGTGGCTCGAGCGCCTGAGGGAGCAGGGGCTTGCCGAGAGCGGCGTCGCTTGGCGCTTCTTCGCCTCGGGCGATTCGCGCGAGCCCGAGCTCGCCGGCATCAGGGGCGCGCTCACGGGCTCGATCCTGACGCTGCTGGTGACCCTGTTCCTGTGCCTGCCGATCGGCGTCGCCGCGGCGATCTATCTCGAGGAGTTCGCGCCCAGGAACCGTCTCACCCAGGTCATCGAGGTCAACATCAACAATCTCGCGGCGGTGCCTTCCATCGTCTTCGGCCTTCTGGGCCTGGCGATGTTCCTCAACTTCTTCGGCCTGCCGCGCTCGGCGCCGCTGGTCGGCGGCCTGGTGCTGGCGCTTCTCGTGCTCCCCACCATCATCATCGCGTCGCGGGCCGCCCTGCGCGCGGTGCCGCCCTCGATCAAGGAGGCGGCGCTGGGTGTGGGCGCCTCGCATCAGCAGGCGATCTTCCATCATGTGCTGCCGCTGGCGATGCCCGGCATCATGACCGGCACCATCATCGGCATGGCCCATGCGCTGGGCGAGACCGCGCCGCTCCTGATGATCGGCATGGTCGCCTTCATCGTCGACGTCCCGGCCGGCTTCACCGACGCGGCGACGGCGCTGCCGATCCAGATCTATCTGTGGTCCGACCTGCCCGAGATCGCCTTCCAGTCGAAGACGGCGGGCGCCATCATCGTGCTTCTCCTCTTCCTGTTCGTCATGAACGCGGCCGCGATCCTGCTGCGCAAGCGCTTCGAGCGCCGCTGGTAAGCTATGAAAGGTTCCGTCGAGATGGATGCCATGATCAAGACGCCGGTGGCCGGGAACGCGCCGCGCATCGCCCGCGAGAAGCCCTTGAAGATCAAGGCGCGCGACGTCGACGTCTATTACGGCGACAAGCACGCCATCAGGAGCCTGAGCATCGACATACCGGACGGCGCCGTGTCGGCCTTCATCGGGCCCTCGGGCTGCGGGAAGTCGACCTTCCTGCGCTCGATCAACCGCATGAACGACACCATCCCGTCCTGCCGGGTGACCGGCACCATCGAGATCGACGGCCGCGACATCCATGACCGGAACCTCGACGTCGTGCAGCTGCGCGCCCGCATCGGCATGGTGTTCCAGAAGCCCAATCCCTTTCCCAAGTCGATCTTCGAGAACGTCGCCTATGGGCCGAGGATCCACGGCCTCGCCCGGAGCAAGGCCGATCTCGAGGAGATCGTGGTGACCAGCCTCAGGAAGGCGGGGCTGTTCGAGGAGGTGAAGGACCGCCTCGACCATCCGGGCACCGGCCTCTCCGGCGGCCAGCAGCAGCGCCTGTGCATCGCGCGCGCCATCGCCGTCAATCCGGAGGTGATCCTGATGGACGAGCCGTGCTCGGCGCTCGATCCCATCGCCACCGCCCGCATCGAGGAGCTCATCGACGAACTGCGCCAGAATTTCTGCATCGTCATCGTCACCCATTCGATGCAGCAGGCGGCGCGCGTGTCGCAGCTCACCGCCTTCTTCCACCTGGGCAACCTGGTCGAGGTCGGCGACACCGACGACATCTTCACCGCGCCCAGGGACAAGCGCACCCAGGACTACATCACCGGCCGCTTCGGCTGACCCTCGGAGATCGCGATCATGTCTGACCACATCGTCAAGGCCTATGACGAGGACCTCGCCAACCTCAAGACCATGCTCGCCCAGATGGGCGGTCTGGCCGAGGATCATCTCGCCAGGGCCATCGAGGCGCTGTCGAAGCGCGACACCAGGCTCGCCGACGCCGTGATCGTGCAGGACGAGAAGATCGACGCCCTCGAGCTGCAGCTCGGCGAGCGCGCCATCCTCACCATCGCCAAGCGCCAGCCGATGGCCCGCGACCTGCGCGAGATCATGGTGGCGATCCGCATCGCCGCCGACCTCGAGCGCATCGGCGATCTGGCCAAGAACGTCGCCAAGCGCACCCACGCCATTTCCGAGCAGCTGCCGCGCAAGCTGGCGGCCGGGCTGACGCGCATGGGCCGGCTGTCGCTCGAGCAGCTGAAGGACGTGCTCGACGCCTATGCCACGGCCGACGAGGCCAAGGCGCTCGAGGTGTGGCGCAACGACGGCGAGCTCGACGCCCTCTATAATTCGATCTTCCGCGAGCTCCTGACCTACATGATGGAGGACCCGCGCATGATCGGCCCCTGCACCCATCTGCTCTTCGGCGCCAAGAATTTCGAGCGCATCGGCGATCATGCCACCAACATCGCCGAGAACATCCATTATCTGGTGTCCGGCCAGCCGATGCGCGAGGAGCGCCCGAAGAAGGACACCACCAGCACCACCGCCTTTGATTCGATGAATGAGCGCTGATGACCGCATCGATCCTGATCGTCGAAGACGAAGAACCGATCCAGATCCTTCTGACCTACAATCTCGAGGCGGAAGGCTTCCGGGCGAGGGCCACCGCCAATGGCGAGGACGTCGCCCATCTCGTCGGCGAGGAGCGCCCCGACCTCATCGTGCTCGACTGGATGCTGCCGGGCATATCGGGCATCGAGGTCTGCCGTCTGCTGCGCTCGCGTCCCGAGACCCGCGACATCCCGGTCATCATGCTGACCGCGCGCGGCGAGGAGAACGAGCGCGTGCGCGGCCTCGCCACCGGTGCCGACGACTACATCGTCAAGCCGTTCTCGGTGCCGGAGCTCCTGGCGCGCATCAAGACGATCCTGCGCCGGGTCAATCCCGACGCCGTCGCCGAGCGGCTCAAGGCCGGCGACATCGCGCTCGACCGGCGCACCCGGCGCGTCACCCGGGCGACGCGCGACATCACTCTGTCGCCCACCGAGTTCCGCCTGCTCGAATATCTCATGCAGAGCCCGGGCCGGGTCTACAGCCGCTCGCAGCTTCTCGACGCGGTCTGGGGGCGCGATATCTATGTCGACGAGCGCACCGTCGACGTGCATGTCGGGCGCCTGCGCAAATGCCTGAAGCGCGGCCGCGAGATCGACCCGATCCGCACCGTGCGCGGCATGGGCTATTCCTTCGATGAGCGCTTCGGGCGGCAGTGACGCTTGATGCCGCGGGCGTCTCCGCGTGGCGCTTACTTAGCGGAAGGTAGTACCTTACATAGCAGCAGACAGGCAATGCCTGCCTGCCGCCGACTGCCGGCTTCCAGCATGGGCAGGCCCGATCGTCCCGCTTTCCACATCCCGGCCGGCGACGGCTGCGGCACCTTCGCAAGGGATGGCGAAGCCGGCAAAAGCGGGGAAGCGGACCGCCGCCGCTTCTTCAGGAAAGCGCACGCCGATAAGCAGACCGAGAGCGGCAACTGCGAAGATCAGGTGGACAAGCGCGAGAATGGACAGTTCGAGGTTCATGAGGGCAGCCTGTTGTCGGACGCACATCATCCGATCCTGATATCTCCCAACTAGTATATTTAGCGTATGATATCAACGTTAAAAACGTATGCAGTGGTCATGCCGCGATCTCGACCGCCGCAGGTGACCGGCAATGCCGTTAGGCCGGGTTTGCCTTTGGTCCGGCTACTTTGAATGCTTGACCCGAACTTGGTGTTTTTCATCTCTCAGAGAGCATCCTTCGCTCCTTCCCCGCCTCGATTCGCCTGGCCCTGTCCACCACTTCGGCGAAATGCCGCTCCACCGGCGTCGGCAATTCGGCGAATTCCAGATAGGCGGTGACGACGCGGTTGAGAGTTTCGAGCTCTTCGCCTTGCAGATAGTTCTTGGCGGTCGCGGCATCGCGCCGTGTGGGTGGACCGCCCTTGTCTGCAGCCGCCCAGGTGGTGAGACCCATGTGGTCCTTGGCAGCATCGGCGCGGGCGTGGACCACCTCCGCCGCGGTATGGCCATGGGAAGCGTAGTGCATCTTGTTCTGGACGGTCTGGAAGAAGCGCTCGGAGCTTTCCGACTTCGGATTGTAGTCCATGCTGGTGGCGTAGATGTCGAGCACCTTGCGATAGAAGATCTTCTCGGACGAGCGGATGTCGCGGATGCGGGCGAGGAGCTCTTCGAAATAGTCGGCGTCGGGGTTCTTGAGCCTGGCGTCGTCCATGACGAAGCCCTTGACCAGATATTCGCTCAAGGTCTCCGCCGCCCAGCGCCGGAACTTCAGGCCGCGCGGGGAGCGCGCACTCTGAAGCCGATGGCGAAGATCATCGGTAGGTTATAATGCTGAGTTTTATAGCCTTTTCCATCCGCGGCAGTTGTCAAGTATTCCTTGACTACTGCCCTCTCGTCCTGCTCTCCATCGTCCAGGATGTTCCTGATATGCAGGCTGATATTTTGTTTGGTGGCCTGGAACAGTTCCGCCAATTGCGCCTGCGTGAGCCAGACGCTGCCGTCCCTGGCGTGAAGCTGGACAATGGTTGCGCCGTCCTCGGTCTGATGATCTCGCCGCTCATGGATGGCTCAGCTCCTTGAGATATCCCTCCCATCTTCGCCTCGAGTCAGGCGAGCCTGGCTCTCTCCTCGAGAATATCGACATAAGTCGATTGCTTTGACGCTGAAGCAAGGCAGACGGCCAATACCAGGGTACCTACAAGGATTTCCTGTCCGAGTTGTTTGAGCGTGAGGCCCGCCCTCGCCGCCTGAATCAGGAATGGGCCGAGCAGCAGCGACGCGATCAAGAACCGCCAAAACAACACCTGAAGGATTGATGGAAGTTCGACCACGAGCCGCCCGCCGATGAATCCGGAACTCCACCCTATGACGAAAGCGGCTTCCAGGATGAACAGCGGAACGCTTTGAAACCAGATGCCGGCGGACCGATTTCTGACCTCTTCGGGCATTGAGGGCGTAGCTCAGCGGGATCCATCGGTGCGGTCGGCTCTTCAGAGCTCGTGCGTCCAGAACGATGCGTCGTTCTCATGTACCTCAATGATCGTCGGCCCCGATTGAGCCAGGGCTTTGTCAAGCAGTGTCACGAAATGCTGCGGCGTCCCGGCACGTTCCGCCTCACATCCGAATCCGCGCGCTATCCCAATGAAATCCGTAGTCGTGAAATCGACTCCAATCGGCGTCACGCTCCTGGAACTCATGGCGTCGCGAATCTCTCCATAGCCGTCATTGTTCCAAAGGACGATGATGATTTGCATTTTTTCCTCCACCGCCGTGGCGAGTTCCTCGATCGTAAAAAGGAATCCTCCATCTCCTGCAATGCACACCACTGTTCGGTCGGGACGGCCGATCTTGGCTCCAATTGCCATGGGCAGGCCCGTGCCCAGGCTGCCGAAGTTTGCCGGGAACAGCCAGGTACGCGGCTCAGTCGATGGAAAGTGCATTGCACCAGAATAGGCAAGCTGGCTTGAGTCCGCCGAGATTATGGTCCCGGCCGGCACTCGATCCCGGAGCAAATCCATAAGCCGGTGATGCATCTGCCATCGTGGCAGACGGTGGGCGTCGAGCTCCTGCCGGATGTCGGCTAGACGATCGTCTGTCGACGGTCTCCTCGCCGTTTGTCCTTCCAGAGCCGATATCAGAGCTCTCAAGGCAGTTCGTGCGTCAGCCAGAAGCACATCGGCTGGGCGTGCATTGCGAGTAAGCTGATCGGGACAAATATCGATACGCAGCAAATCACCACGAATTGCGTAGTTGCTGGCCATGAAGCGGTCGACCTCACCCAGTTCCGTGCCCACGGCCAAAACCACGTCCGATTCATCAACCAACCGCTGAATAGGTGGGAGAGGCAAGGTGAACCCGAGACAAAGCGGATGATTTTCCGGCACCACTCCCTTGGCTGCCTGGGTCAGCACGACCGGAGCATCGAGCAATTCGGCCAAAGCGAGCGCTTCATCGGACGCACTCGCGCAGCCGCCTCCGAAAAGAAGCAAAGGACGTTTGGAATCCTTCATTCGCCGGGCGAAGTCGGCGATTGTCGCGCTGTTCGGAGCAGCGGCCCTGGGTAACGGCCAGGCGCTGAGGTCGGCATCGGTGGGCGCCGCGAGAATATCCGTCGGAATTTCGATGCACACTGGTCGCGGGCGGCCAGTCTCAAACAGCGTGAATGCGCGAGCCATCAGTTCAGGCAGGTTGGCCGGACTGAGCAGCGTGTGGGTAAAGGCGGTGATTTGCTCGATCATCGCCCTTTGTGAAGCAACTTCGTGCAGCCGGCCTCCACCCATGCCGATTTCGTTTGTCCTGTTCGTGCTGCAGACGACGACCATCGGATGGGAATCGGCATAGGCTTCCCCAATAGCGGTGGCGGCATTCAGGATTCCCGGGCCGGTGGTGAGGAAACACGCCGCCGGTCTTCCGGTGGCCGCTGCATAGCCAAGCGCCATCAGAGCAGCACCTTGTTCGTGGCGAGGTGTCACGTGCCGAAGCTTGCTCTCCGAGAGGCCGCGATAAAGCTCAACCGTGTGAACGCCGGGAATGCCGAAAACGACCTCGATCCCGTAAGCTTCCAGGAGCTCCGGAATAGCCTGCCCGCAAGTTCGCATAATTCGCCCCTCACCAGAAAGCCGGCGAGAACACCGGTAGCCAAAGCCTATCGCAACAGTTTACAATGTCTATAAATTATTTTATTGTATAAAGCATATCACGAATTTGATGGTCCAGACGGCCTTCGATCGAGTGATCCTTCAATACGCCTGTTGGGCCCGATAGATGATAAAAAGGGGAATCGTCATGAATGGCAATCTGAATCGCCGACAGCTTATGCAATCCGCCGCCGGCGCGCTGGCGCTGTCGCCCATGCTCGCCAGAACCTCGCACGCAGCCACTGAGCTGACTGGCGTTGAATGGGGCGGAACCTACATAGATGCGATAAAGGCGGTGGCGGCGGATCAAAGCGACTATACGTTCAACTGGGTCCTTCACGAAGGATCGTCAACCGGCATTCTCGCCAAGATCAAGGCCGCCCAGCCGAACGCACCCTACGATTTCGTGACCGGATGGGATCCCATATTTCAAGCGGCGATCCGGGAAGGCTGGCTTGAAACCTTTACGGCTGACGATATCCCCAACCTGAAGAATGTTCCTGAGAGTCTGATATACAAGGACGAAGGCAAGTGGGCGGCTGTGCCCCGGGCGATCAGCGCCGCACATTATTTCTACCGTGAAGATACCTGCCCGTTTCCAATAACCAAGATCGAAGATCTGCTCGATCCGCGGCTTGCGGGGCAGATTTGTTTTCCAGAGCCCGTCTACAACACCAATACAGCGATGATCATCCTTGCCCTCCGGGGCGGGGGCGACGAAAGGAACATGGAGCCCGCCTGGAGCTTCGTCACGAAAATGGCGAAGGCCGGCGTGATTGGACGGCTGACCCGCTCCGATCCAGACACTATCAACTCAATTTCATCCGGCGAAACCTCCGTTGGATTTGCCGGCATAGGGACGATGGTCGAACTCCAGAAGAACCATAAAATCAGGCCGCTGACAAAAATGCCGGGCGACAGTGGTCTTCGGGCCTCCCTCTATCAGGAGGGATGGTTTTTCTTGAAGGGTGGAAAGACCCGAGAGGCGATGGACTTCGTGAACTTTGCAATGAGCCCCGAAAACAACGAGAAGTTCAACGCGGCCACGGGCGGGATACCGACCAACAGCATGTCCAAGCTTTCCGAGGCGCTTTCGGCATGGTCCTACACGGACGCCGAGCTTAAGGAATATACTTACACCGCCGACTGGGCGTATGTGTCCGAGCAGGTGGACGGCTGGGTCAAGCGATGGGAGAAGGATATCGCCCCCTTGCTCTGAGATGGGGCGCGTGGTGAGCGCGGCGTCGGTGCTGACGCCGGGAGAGCGGAAGGTCCGCCATTCTCGCCGGATGGCCTTCATTCTCCTGGCGCCTGCGATAGCCGTATACACGGCTTTTCTCGTGGCGCCGGTCGCGGCGGTGCTGGAAGAGAGCCTTCGGCTTTATGTGCCCGGCCGTGTCGGCTCATCGGCGGACGCGCCTTATACATTCCAGAACTACCTGGAATTCCTGAATTCCACGTATTTTTCCTTCTTTTGGGTCACGATCAAGTTGTCGCTTGTCGGCGCTTTGATCTGCACAATTCTGGCTCTGCCTCTGGCTTATCTCATCGTGCGAAGCAGATGTGCTGCTCTTCGTAAGTTTCTCCTCGTCACCATGATCGCGATGGTCTTCCTGAGCGCGCTTGTTCGCGTCTATGCCATTCAGATGACATTTGGCCCGACCGGGCTGTTCAAGCCGTTGATCGGTCTTCTTGGACTGCGCGCAAACTCCCGTCCCTATCTCGAGGCGACGGTTGTGGCCGGGCTTCTTCACTTTATGTTGCCAATCGCGACGTTGACCCTCCTCGGGACCATCAAGAACATCAATTCCCGCTTTGTCGAGGCTGCTCAAAGCCTCGGGGCATCCTGCGCCTGGGCCCATCTGACGATAACGGTGCCTTTAAGCACCCCGGGCCTCGTCGGCGCCTTCCTGATCGCCTTTTCAGGAAGCATCAGCGCCTTCGTCGTGCCGATGATTCTCGGCAAAGGCCGGGTTCAGTTCGTGTCGAATCTGATCTACAGCCGCTTCAACGAGCTCGCCAATTTCCCTAGCGGCGCGGCACTGGCAATCCTGATGCTGGTGATTTGCCTGATGCTGGTCTTTCTGGCAAATATCGCTTCCACCGGATATGGGAGGACCTCTTGACAGGCAGGCACCTCGACTACGCGGGCGGTGCGCTGGTCATGGGCATTGTCGGGATCGCGGTGGCGTTTCTTCTCGTCCCGCTTCTTCTCGTCCTCCTGATGGCATTTGATGCGCGCGCCTTCCTGGGACCGTTTCCTCCGACGTCATTTTCGCTTCAGTGGTTCGAGCGCTTCTTCTCAAACGAATTCATCCTGAGAGGTGTCAGAACGAGCTTGGAGCTCGCGGTCTTAACGACCATCGTCTCGACCGTGGTCGGCACCACGGCGGCAATAGCGATCCATCAGTACGAGTTCCCCGGCAAGACTCTGGTCGGCTCGCTGCTGTTCTCTCCGATCGTGATTCCCGCGGTGGTGATCGGCTTTGCCGTATTGCTCGTCTTTGCTTTGCTGGATGTGAGGGTCGCGTTCTTCCGCTTGCTTGCGGCGCATGTGATCATCACGGTGCCCTTCGTGATAAGGGCGGTGATTGCAAGTCTCGTGGGTTTGAGGGCCTCGTTCGTCGAGGCCGCAATGTCCCTGGGAGCAACGCAACGGGCGGCCTTTTTCACTATTACCCTTCCGCTGATCCGGCCTGGAATCGTCGCGGGGACCATATTCGCATTTGCCTTATCGATGGATGATGTAGCCGCGAGCCTTTTCCTGACCGATCAGAAGGTGGTCACGCTTCCGGTGGCTCTCGTATCGCTCATGCGGGCGAATTTCGATCTGACGATTGCCGCGGCCGCCGTGCTTCTTATCATGCTGACCGCCGCGATCGTATTCGTGCTTGACAGAATTTTCGGGATCGACCGTGTCGTCGGAACTACAGTCAACTAAAGGCAAAATGAGCGCCGTCAGGCTTGAGAATGTGGGCAAGCGATTCGGGGCGTATACCGCCCTGGAAGGCGTTTCCTTTAATATTCAGCCCGGCGAAATCGTTTCGCTTCTTGGACCAAGCGGCTGTGGCAAAACCACGACGCTGCGCATTATCGCCGGCTTCGAGTTTCAGAATAGCGGGAAAGTCTACCTCGGCGAAGAGGAAGTGAGCGGTCGCAAGGTATATGAAAGGAATATCGGCCTTGTGTTTCAGGACTACGCGTTGTTTCCGCATATGACGGTCTTCGATAACGTTGCGTATGGGCTGCGGCAGGGGGGATGGAGGAAAGCGGATATTGCCGCCCGCGTGAGGGAATTGCTGGAGCTTGTCAGGTTGACCGAAAAATTTGATAGGAAGCCCGGTGAACTGAGCGGCGGACAACAGCAACGGATCGCCTTGGCCCGAGCCCTTGCCCGGAAACCTGTGGTCATGCTCCTGGACGAGCCGCTTTCGGCCCTGGACGCAAAGCTGCGCGAGGATCTGCGGAGTGATCTCAAGGCGATTCTGAGAACGGCCGGCACCGCGACGGTGATTGTTACGCACGATCAGGCTGAGGCGATGGGAATGTCGGACCGAATTATCGTCATGGCCGGCGGAAGGATCGTCCAGGAGGGCGCTCCGGAAGAGATCTACGATGCCCCCAACGGTCGATATGTCGCCGAGTTCATCGGCCGCGCCAATATTTTTCAGCCCGCCGGACGAATGTGTCCGGATGGGGACGGGTGGAAAATCCCCCTCGCCAACGGGCTGAAACTATCGGTGACGGGTTCGGCGGAAGAGATCGAGGCTTGCAGGTTCATCTGTGTGCGTCCGGAGCGGATCAAGCTCACTGCGGGCGCGTCGGGCAACCCTGATACTGCGAACTCCTTTGCAGCCAGGGTGATGGATGTCACGCACCTCGGAGGGGAAACAGAGGTTCGGATCGTGCTTGACGGGGGAATCGACGTTCTTGTCGTTGAGCATAGCAGTCCAGGTAAAACCTGGCGGGTGGGCGAGGTCGTTGCGATGGCCTTTTCGCGGCAGGATTGTATCCTGTTGAATGGCTAGCGCTGAACTGCGGTTCGGCAATCTGCTTGAACGTCGAAGCGGGCGTACTGTGGGATGAAAATGGAAAAAGGCGGGCGATGGTAGGATTGAGGGAACGTCATAGAAGAGAGCGGGAGCGGACAATTTTGTCCGCGGCGGAAAGTCTTTTCCATGAGCAGGGATATGAGGCCACGACCATCGCTCAGATAGGAGAGAAGGCCAACGTCTCGGCAGTCACCGTCTTCAACTACTACAAGACCAAAGGCGAGCTCCTGCTTGCTTTAATCGCGGACGAAAATGCCGTTCTCCTTCAGAAGCTGTCCAGGCTGGCCGAGAAGGAGAAGGTGCTCTCACCAGATCAGCTTGCTTTTCGGTTTTTCAGTACCGTAACGAGGGAATCGCTGAAGAAGGTAGACAAGAAGAGCTGGCGGCAGGTTATCGCGACTTGTGCCGTTAGCGGGGAATCCGAGTTCAGCATGGCATATGAAGATCTTCGCAATCAGCTTAAAAAGCACTTTGCCAAGCTGTTGAAAAAGCAAATTTCCGCCGGAAGGCTGTCTATACCGGGAAAGATCGATACATTCGTCGATGTAGCCTATTCCCACCATTACCAGCTCTTTATCGATCTGATATCGAAGGACAAGGAGTCGATTTCTCGCTATTCGTCGGCGCTCAAGGCAGGCTTGTCGCTTCTGTTTGCCGCCTGCGCTCCGGAAAAATAGCTGCATTCATGGATTGACGGGCTTTGCAATAGGTGAAGCGGCCATCATTGCAAGAGCATGACCGGGCCGCGCGACGGCTGCTGGGATCCCGCAAATCTCCTCCCATGATGCCCACGAGGGCGGGCGGCACAGTCGTCGCAACACCAAAGCCGGCTGCCGGAAATATGATGTGAGCAGCGCGCTCATGAGCCCTCCGTTCATTTTTGCCGGCTTGAAGACATGTCGAAATTTCTCGCGCCGCGATGGCCGCCATTGCTTGAGGTCGATATTCCTATCGACCGGACCGTCCCCCCGATCGTGCCGGCGGGAATTGACAATTCTTGTATCTAATATAAATTTTGTGTGACAAAATGAATTTTCATCGATGGGGGGAATCTTGAGCCCGAAGCCGTTTGGTGTGCACAGCGAGTACGGCCGCCTGAATGCCGTCATGGTCGGTCAGGTAGAGGAGTTCGCTTACCCTCCATATTGCGCGAATCTCCGGTATCTGACCGGTGAAAAGCGTCAGATGCTGAAATCGACGAACGGAAAGGCCTTCGATCTGAAGAACAGCATGCCTTCGCTTTATGACAAGCTGGTCAGCCAGTTGGAGCTGGTCTGCGAGACGTTCCGGTCGCGAGGGGTGGATGTGTGCCGGCCGAGGATTTTTACTGATGACGAGAAAGCATTCTTGGCGAGCCTTCAGCCCGGATATAGCCAGCTTTATCCTGCCGACCCGGTGTTCGTTCTCGGCGATCACTTCATCGAAGCTTGCATAAGGCGCCCGTTTCGACGCAAGGAAGTATGGGGCATCCGTGATGTCGTCATGCCGCTGATAGAGGCCGATTCGAGGATCCGTCACGTCGCCATGCCGCCGGCGCAGCCAGATCCGGCAGACCTCGTGGGCACCGGACATGGTATCTATCTGGAAGGTGGCGACATCATCCTTCAGGGGAAAACCGTACTGGTCGGGTATGGTCCGCTGACCAGCAGCCTCGCGGGTGGCCGGTGGTTGGCACGTTATCTTGAGCCATTCGGCTACAAGATAACGCACGTGGAAATTCATGGGGACTATCTCCATCTCCTGGGAGTGATGGCGCTCTTGAGGGAGGGGCTGGCCATTTCGTATCTGCCGGCCTTGGGTGGCTCCCTTCCGGGCTCGGTGAAGGATTGGGAGGTGATCGAGCTGACACTCGAGGAGTGCCTGGCCCTGGCCACGGTCGGAATGAACATTGATCCCAGGACTCATCTGATCGATCGTCGTCTGACTCGTGTGATACGCGAGATCGAAAAGCGCGGAGTGGATTGCATACCACTCGAGATCGACGAGCTCGCGGACTGGGGGGGTGCCGTCCGGTGCGTTACTCTTCCGATCAGTCGAGATGCTTGACGGATGTTGAACGGAGGCGCGACGTACGATGCCTGTATTGGATGCCGCCCTGTTTGACCAGGAAGCAATGTTGCGAGGGCTTGTCGAGTGGGTCTCGATTGAATCGCCGACATACGAGCCCGAAGCTGTCAACAGGATGATTTCGACGGTCGCTCGCGAGCTGTCGACGATGGGTGCGGACATCCAGACGATTGCGGGACGAGACGGCTTCGGGGACGCAGTGCTTGCGAGGTTCAAGGGCGAAGTCGATGGTCCCGGCATTCTCGTTCTCGCCCATCTCGATACCGTGCATCCAATAGGGACCGTTGATCGCTCCCTCCCGCTCCGCCGCGATGGTGACCGCTATTATGGTCCAGGGATCTTTGATATGAAGGGCGGGACCTACATTGCCGTCGAGGCGCTGCGCCAAGTTCTGCGCGCGTATGGAAGTACTGCGCTATCCGTGACCTTCCTGCTCATCCCCGACGAAGAAATCGGAAGCCCGACCACCCGAAGCCTGATCGAATCGATGGCCCGGTCCAGCAAGTATGTTTTGGTGCCGGAGCCGGCCCAGGATCGCGGCCGGCTGGTCAGCGGCCGATGGGCCTTTGCGCGATTTGTTCTGCGCGCTCGCGGACGTCCTGCTCATGCGGGGGCGAACACCAGGACCGGGCTTAGTGCCATTCGCGAGATGGCTGAGCAGATCATCCGTATCGAAGAGATGTCGCGCCCCGACGACGATGTCACCTACAGTGTAGGAAAAATAGCGGGCGGGACCTTCGTCAATGTCGTCCCGATGGAATGCAGCGCGGAAGTCCTAGCGATCGCGCCGACCGGAGCGTATCTGAAACAAGTCCGAGACAATATGCTTGCGCTCAGGCCGACACGGGAAGGGGTCGAGTTCAGCGTCACTGAGGGGCCGGTGAGGCCGCTGTTCGAGTGCCGAGATGGAACGCTCCGCCTTTGCGAGCTTGCTCAGCGGCTGGCTCGCGAGGTGGGTTTCGAGGTGGAGCACGGCAGTGTCGGCGGCGGGAGCGATGGTAACTTTACGGGGGCTTTGGGAATACCTACGCTTGATGGACTCGGGCTTTGCGGAGAGGGCTTCCATACCCATCGCGAATACATCCTCGTCTCCTCACTTGTCCCGCGCGCGCGGGTGTTTGGAGGGCTTCTTTCCGAGCTGAAATAGCTGCGGCGAATCCCATCAGGGTTGAAGAACCGTTGGGCTCGCCGTAAAGCAACGTGACCTTCCTGACATGGGCTGACATCGGCTCGGACTTATATGGGACCACCCTATATAAGAGGTCCCATGCAGAAATCGCGTCCCGAAAGCTGGCTCTATCCGACCGAGCGCGGGCTCTATTGCGAGCCCGGCCGGTTCCATATCGACCCGCATCTGCCCGTCGACCGGGCCGTGATCACCCATGGCCACGGCGATCATGCCCGTTCGGGCCACGGCTCGGTGCTCGCCACCCATGAGACCATAGAGATCATGAAGGTGCGCTATGGCCCCGATTGCGCCGGCAGCTTCACTGCCGCCGCCCATGACGGCCAGACGATCGATGGCGTCCGGGTCAGGCTCGTCCCGGCCGGCCATATACTGGGCTCGGCCCAGATCGTGCTCGAATGGCAGGGCACGCGCGCCGTCGTCTCGGGCGACTACAAGCGGACGTCCGATCCGACCTGTGCCGCCTTCGAGCTCGTCCCTTGCGATCTCTTCGTCACCGAGGCGACCTTCGGCCTGCCGGTCTTCCGCCACGAGCCGGCCGGGAAGGAGGCGCGCCGGCTCCTCGCCTCGATGTCGGCCAATCCCGGCCGCACCCACCTTCTCGGCGCCTACAATCTCGGCAAATGCCAGCGCATGATCGCGCTCGTCCGCCAGGCGGGCTATGACCGGCCCGTCTATCTCCATGGGGCCCTGCGCGGCCTGTGCGATCTCTATGTCCGCCTCGGCGTCGGTCTCGGCGACCTGCGCGACGTCATGGACTCGACGCCGGCCGAGCTCAAGGGCGCGCTCGTCCTGTGTCCGCCGGGCGCGCTCGCCGACCGCTGGTCGAGACGCCTCGCCGACCCTCTGACCTGCTATGCCTCTGGCTGGATGCGGGTCAGGGGCCGTGCCCGCCAGCATGGCGTCGAGCTGCCGCTCGTCGTGTCCGATCATTGCGACTGGCCGGAGCTTCTGGCCACCATCGAGGAAACCGGTGCCGAAGAGATCTGGGTCACCCATGGCCGCGAGGACGCGCTGGTGCACCAGATCGACCTCATGGGCAGGCGCGGCCGCGCTTTGGCGCTCGTCGGATTCGAGGATGAGGGAGATTAGCATTCGCGTCGCGTGCCATCGTCTATCCTCCCTCCGCCGCCGAAGGCGGGGAGGGAGATCCTGCGGACGGTTCCCGGCGGAGACACCCCACCCGTCCGCCCTTCGGGCGTCCACCCTCCCCGCGCTGCGCGCGGCGGAGGAAGATCTCGCTTATATTGGAAGTGCAGGCTTTCCATCGCCGTCATCGTGAGTGCGTCTGATGCAGGATTTCGCCGAGCTTCTGGACCGGCTCGTCTACACAACGGCGCGCAACGCCAAGCTGAAGCTGCTCGAGGACTATTTCCGCGCCACGCCCGACCCCGATCGCGGCTGGGCGCTCGCCGCCCTGACCGACGGCCTTGCCTGGCGGCTGCCGCTGCGCAAGACGCTCGCGACCATTCTCGAGCCGCATGTCGACCCGCTGCTCTACCGTCTGTCGCGCGACTATGTCGGCGACACTGCCGAGACCGTCTCCCTGCTGTGGCCCGATCGTCCGCGGGACGGCCCGCCGCCGCGCATCGGCGAGGTGGTGGCGGAAGTCAGCGCCGCCTCGAGCCGCGAGTTTCCGCGCGTCCTCGAGCGCCTGCTCGACCGGCTCGACGCCAAGGGCCGCTTCGCGCTCCTCAAGCTCCTGAGCGGCGCCCTGCGCGTCGGCGTGTCGGCGCGCCTCGCCAAGACCGGCATCGCCCAGGCCTTCGCGCGCACGGTCGAGGAGATCGAGGAGGTCTGGCATGGCGTGACCCCGCCCTATCCCGACATGTTCGCCTGGCTCGACGGCAGGGGAGAGAGGCCCGATCCCGGCCGCAGGGCGACCTTCCGGCCGGTCATGCTGGCGCATCCGGTCGAGGCGGGCGACTGGCAGGCTTTTGCGCCGGGGGACGTCGTGGCCGAATGGAAATGGGACGGCATCAGGGTGCAGCTCTCCGCGCGCCCCGCCGACATCCGCCTGTTCTCGCGCGCCGGCGACGATATCTCGGGCGCCTTTCCCGACATCGTCCAGGCCTTCGCCCACACCGAAGGCGTGCTCGACGGCGAGCTCCTGGTCCTGCGCGACGGCGTCGTCGCGTCCTTCAACGACCTGCAGCAGCGCCTCAACCGCAAGGCGGTGACGGGCCGGATGCTCCAGGACTATCCGGCCCATATCCGCCTCTACGACATCCTGTTCGACCGCGCCGAGGACGTGCGCGGCCTGACCTTCCTCGAACGCCGGGCGCGGCTCGAGGCCTGGTACGAACGCTTCACGCCGAGCCTTGCCGATGTGAGCGCGCTCGTGCCCTTCGCCGCTTTCGGCGAGCTGGAGGAGAAATGGCAGGCGGCGCGCGAGAACGGCATCGAGGGGCTGATGCTGAAGCGCAAGGACAGTCCCTATCTCGCCGGCCGCCCCAAAGGCCATTGGTACAAGTGGAAGCGCGCCGCCCTCACCATCGACTGCGTTCTCATGTATGCCCAGCGCGGCTCCGGCAAGCGCTCGTCCTATTATTCCGACTATACTTTCGGCGTGTGGAAGACGTCCGACGAACTGGTCCCGGTCGGCAAGGCCTATTCGGGCTTCACCGACGAGGAGCTCCTGCGCCTCGACCGCTGGATCAGGACCAACACCGTCGAGCGTTTCGGTCCGGTGCGCCAAGTGGCGCCGGCTCTGGTGCTGGAGATCGCCTTCGACGCCGTCCAGCCCTCGACGCGGCACAAATCCGGCGTCGCCCTGCGCTTCCCGCGCGTCCATCGCATCCGCTGGGACAAGCCGGCCGGCGAGGCCGAGACCCTGGACGCGGTCAGGGCGCTGCTGCCTGCCTAGCCGATCACAGATGGAAAATCAGGGCTTGGAGAAGTCCTGCATGATCCCGCTACAGCCCGAGTTTCTCGAAAGTTTCCAGCGGCAGGAAGAGGCGGCGTTGTATGCTGGCAAAAGTTCGGAAGCCATAACGCTCGTAGAACGCCTCCGCGCGATCGGTCTTGGCATCCACGATGACGGCATGGACCATGAGCGTCGCGCTCGCCCGGACGACACGCCGGACGGCATCCAGCAGCAGAGTTTCACCGAGGCCCTGGCCTTGGCATGCGCGACCGACGGCGAGACGCCCCAGGATCGCGGCCGGCACGGGATAATGCGGGAGCCGTTTTGCCAAGGCCGGCGGCAATTCTTCCCTTCTCGAACTGGCGGCGCTCAGGCTGTAATAGCCGGCAATCTTCCCCGCCGCGTCGCCGAGGAGAAGTGTTTCGAGCCGCTGAGGCCGACGATCTGCCACCGCTCCCGCGCCGCATGTTCCCGGCAGAGCCGGAACTGGTCCTCGATGGATGCCTCGCGCTGGTTGTCGAACGAATAGCGGGCGGAAAGGGCTGCGCGGGTCATCGCGGTCTCCCTAGATTTGAAGCAATGCCTTGAGCCGGGCGCGAACGTCGGCCAGCACCACGGCAGTCACCTTGCCCTTGTGCCTAGCCTTGCGAGCGCGCCAATCGAGGCTCCTGATCTGGTCGGCCAGAGCAGCGCTTGGCGGGTTCTGGCTGATGACGACCTCAAAAGGGTATCCTTTGAGCTTCGTTGTCAGCGGACAGCACAGCATCATCCCCCGCAGACCGTTGTAGCGGGCGGGCGACAGCACCAGAGCGGGGCGATGACCAGCCTGCTCGTGCCCGGCCTGCGGATCGAAATTCAACCATACGATATCCCCGCTGTCAGGCACCCATGTCGCCATCACCAGACTTCCTTGCCGACCGGAGCGCCGAAATCCACCTCGTCATGGAAGGTGTCGGGCGTCATCTCGGACAACAGCTTGTCGAGATCATAGGAAAGGCCCTGGACAGGTTCGATGACGACCCGGCCATCTTCCTCGCGCACCTCCACCGCCTGATCGACGTGAAGGTGAGCGGCGGTCATCACCGAATGCGGAATCCGTATCGAGGCGCTATTGCCCCACTTCTTGATGTTCACGCGCATGGTGCGCCTCCTGTGTCGATGATGTAGATACAATAGCGCACTACGCGTCCGTGTCAACAGTGTATATACATCGCGTATGTCCTATGCGGCGGACGGCACAAGGCGTCACTGTCATCCTTTCTCCGCTGGCCCGTCATTATCGTTTGCGGCCTGCAACGCCTCGAAATGCTCTCGCGCCATCTGCCTGCCGGTCAGCCGGACGATGGTGGACACCACGGCGTCCAGCGGCTCGGTGGCATCGGCCTCGTTCCCACCGGGCTTGCCCACGGGGCGGGCGGTTGGCATTCGCCGGTCTTTGTTTCCCGTCATTGCCCTCGCTGTCAGAAGTCGTCGAAATCGAACTCGCCGCGCGGCCGCCATCCGGCGGCATTGGCGACCCGGCGGTTGATGTCGCGGCTACAGCTGACCGCTCATGATGCGGCCGCGCGAGCTGGAGGCGAGGCAGGACGAGTTGACGGAGCGGCTGTCGCGCGTGCCGGTAGACATCCCGGACATTCATCCCAACGTCGCCGGCATCTATCGTCAGAAGGCGGAGCGCCTTGCCGAGGCGCTGCAGCGTCCGCAGGAGCGTGACGAAGCGGCGGATGCCATCCGCGCTCTGATCGACCGCATCACACTCACGCCCTGCGCCCAGTCGCGGCGAGATCGCAGCCACACTGCACGGCAATCTGGGCACGATCCTCGAATGGGTGACGCAGAAGCAGAACACTTCCGGCCGGGCGGGCTCGGGAGTGTCGGTTTCAGTGGTTGCGGGGAGCGCAACCTCCCTCTCGTCATGGCGTTGCCCGGCCGGTGCATGAAGCGGCTGGATGGCCGCCTCGGAGGACGGCCATGGCGATCTGGGAGAGGACGTGCCTTCCTCCGTCTTCGTCACCGGCCATCAATCCGGATGGGCTTTGACGGGATTTGCTCTATTATGTCGGTATTGGACGCAATGTCCGCGGATCGGCGGAATTGACCGTCTTGCCGCAGGCGGCACCTCGCGATGACCATTGACGGCGTGCTGACGGCGTGACAGTTTTGAATGCCGAATATAACAAAAACGACATGGGCTTTGAGGACAACCCGGGGAGGAGGACGGCAACTGCGCGCCGCTTGTGAGGCATTCGAGTGCGGGGACCGTTTGCCGAGGCGCATTGCCGCCGCCGCTCCTTCTCGAAAATGGACAGGGATTCGAAGGAGACACCAGCATGAGCGAACTCGAGCATAAACTGAAACTGGCGACGACCCTGGCCGGTAGGGGCAAGGTCTCGCGCCGCGACTTCATCCAGCTCGCCGTCGCGGCCGGCTTCACCGTCGCCGCCGGCAACGCCCTGTTCGTGAAGGCGGTGCGCGCCGAGCCGAAGAAAGGCGGCAGCGCCCGCTTCGGCCTGGCGCATGGCGCCACCACCGACACGCTCGATCCGGTCGGCTATCCCGACACCTTCACCCAGACCGCTTTCTGGGGCGCGCTGTCGAACAGCCTCACCGAGGTCGATGCCAAGGGCGACGTCGGTCCCGATCTCGCCGAATCCTACGAGCCTTCGGACGGCGCGAAGAAATGGGTGTTCAAGCTGCGCAAGGGCTCGACCTTCCATGACGGCAAGACGGTGACCGCCGACGACGTCGTCGCCTCGTTCCGCCATCACATGGGGCCCGATTCCAAGTCCGCCGCCAAGTCGCTGCTCGAGCCGATCACCGACATCAAGGCCGACGGCCCCGAGACCGTCGTCTTCACCCTGAAGGACGGCAGCGCCGATTTCCCCTATCTGGCCAGCGACTACCATATCCCCATCATGCCGACCAAGGACGGCAAGTCCGACTGGCAGTCGGGCGTGCGCACCGGCCCCTTCGTGCTCGAGAAGTTCGAGCCCGGCGTGTCGGCCAAGCTGAAGCGTAACCCCAACTACTTCAAGCCCGACAAGCCCTATCTCGACGAGGTGGAGTTCATCGCCATCACCGACGTCGCGGCGCGCACCAACGCTCTGACCACCGGCGACGTCGACTGGATCGGCCGCGCCGACATGAAGACGCTCGATCTCCTGAAACGCAATCCCAATATCGAGATCCTCGAGCTCGCGGGCTACGGCCATTACGTGCTGCCCATGAACACGACTATGGCGCCTTTCGACAACAACGACGTGCGCACCGCCATCAAATATGCGATCGACCGCGACGAGATCCAGAAGAAGATCTTCCTCGACCACGCGACGGTCGGCAACGACAACCCGATCGCCAAGGCCGTCAAGTACTCGATCGATCCGGAGCCGAAGTACAGATACGATCCGGACAAGTCCAAGTTCCACCTGAAGAAGGCGGGCTACGAGACGCTGAAGGTCGACCTTTCGGTGGCCGACGCGGCCTTCGCCGGCGCCATCGACGCGGGCGTGCTGATCAAGGAGACGGCGGCCAAATGCGGCATCGACATCAACGTCGTGCGCGAGGCGGAGGACGCCTACTGGGACAATGTCTGGCTCAAGAAGCCGTGGTGCGCCTCCTACTGGAGCGGCCGGCCGACCTGCGACTGGTGCTTCTCCATCGCCTATGCGGCGGGCGCCGCCTGGAACGAGACCTACTGGAACAACAAGCGCTTCAACGAGCTCCTCATCCAGGGCCGCGCCGAGCTGGACGAGACCAAGCGCGCCGCCATCTATGCCGAGATGCAGCAGCTCGTCCATGACGACGGCGGCACCATCGTCCTCGTCTTCAACAACTTCGTCACCGCCAACTCCAAGAAGCTCGCCCATGGCGACGTCGCTCCCAACTGGGAGAACGACGGGCTGAAAATTGCCGAACGTTGGTGGCTGGCCTAGACTGGACGTCGCGGGCCGCCCGCAAGGGCGGCCCGGCCATTGGAACGTATTGATGCATCCACTTCTGAGAACGGTATTGCAGCGTCTGGGTCTCGGCCTCATCACGCTTTTCGTCGTGTCTCTGATCATCTTCTCGGCGATCGAGTTCCTGCCCGGCGATTTCGCCAAGGCGATCCTCGGCCAGTCGGCCACGCCCGAGACCGTCGAGGCCTTCCAGAAGGAGATCGGCCTCGACAAGCCGCCGGTCGAACGCTACATCACCTGGATCTCGGGCATCCTCCAGGGCGACTTCGGCTCGTCCTTCTCCTCGCGCGTGGGCTTCCGCCGCACCGTCCTCGACATCATCGCACCGCGCCTGTGGAACACCCTGTTCCTCGCCGGCATCACGGCGCTCATCGCGATACCTCTGGCACTGGGTCTCGGCCTGCTTGCGGCGCTCTACCGCAACAGCCTCTTCGACCGGGCGGTGAACGCCCTGACCCTGACCACCATCTCCTTTCCGGAGTTCTTCGTCGCCTATATCCTGATGCTGTTCCTGGCGGTGAAGTTCCCGATCTTCCATTCGCTGTCCAACGTCTCGCCCGACATGCCGTTCCTCGACCGGCTGGAGCGCACCGCGCTGCCGGTGCTCACGCTGACGCTGGTCATCCTCGCCCATATGATGCGCATGACGCGCGCCGCCATCATCGGCCTGCTCGCCAGCCCCTATATCGAGATGGCGCGGCTCAAGGGCGTGTCGCCGGGGCAGGTGATCCTGCGCCACGCGCTCCCCAACGCCTGGGCGCCGATCGCCAACGTCATCGCCTTCAACCTCGCCTATCTGGTCGTCGGCGCGGTGGTCGTGGAGGTGGTCTTCGTCTATCCGGGCATCGGCCAGGCCATGGTCGATGCGGTGCGCTCGCGCGACATTCCGGTGGTGCAGGCCTGCGCGCTCATCTTCGCCGCCACCTATATCCTGCTCAATCTCCTGGCCGACGTGATCTCGATCGCCACCAATCCGAGGCTTCTGCATCCCAGATGAGCGTGGACCGGACAATCGAGCCTGCGGCACCGCGCAGCGTAAAGGCCCGCCGCACGGTCGCGCAGAACGTCTGGCGCACGCTGAAGAAGGCTCCGCTCAGCGCCTGGTTCGGCATGATCGTCATCGCGGTCTATGTCTTCGTCGCCCTGTTCGCGCCGTGGATCGCGCCCTATGGCGAGGCCGAGGTGGTCAGCCAGACGCCCTTCGAGCTGTGGAGCTCGACCCACTGGTTCGGGACCGACCAGCTCGGCCGCGACATGCTCACGCGCCTTCTCTTCGGGGCGCGCAACACGCTGGGCATAGCGCTCGCCACGACGCTGCTCGCCTTCGCCATCGGCGGCGGCCTCGGCATCATCGCCGCGATCTTCCGCGGCTGGACCGACCAGCTGCTGTCGCGCGCCGTCGACACCCTGATGGCGATCCCGCAGCTCATCTTCGCGCTCATCCTGCTGTCGATCTTCGGCTCCTCGGTCAAGAACCTGATCATCATCATCGCGGTCCTCGATTCGACCCGGGTCTTCCGTCTCGCCCGCTCGGTCGCCATGAACGTCGTCGTGATGGACTATGTCGAGGCGGCGAAGCTGCGCGGCGAGAAGCTGGGCTGGATCCTGTTCAAGGAGGTGCTGCCCAACATCATGCCGACCCTGGTCTCCGAATTCGGCCTGCGCTTCTGCTTCGTGTTCCTCACCATCAGCGCGCTCTCCTTCCTCGGGCTCGGCATCCAGCCGCCGACCGCCGACTGGGGGTCGATGGTGCGCGAGAACGCGACCCTCATCACCTATGGCGACATCACGCCGCTGCTGCCGGCCGGCGCCATCGCGCTGCTGACGGTCGCCGTCAATTTCGTGGTCGACTGGTTCCTGCACAAGACGAGCGGATTGCGCGATGAGAAGTGAGACCGGGCGCGTCAAGGGCGATACGCTGCTCGAGATCAGGGATCTCAGGATCGAGGGCCAGAGCGACGACGTCTGGCACGAGATCGTCAAGGGCGTCGACCTGACGCTGAGGCGCGGCGAGGTCCTGGGGCTCATCGGCGAGTCCGGCGCCGGCAAGTCGACCATAGGTCTCGCCGCCATGGGCTTCGCCCGGCCGGGCTGCCGCATCACGCATGGCAGCATCGTCTTCGATGGCAAGGACCTGCGTCAGGCGAGCGAGGAGGAGCGGCGCGCCTTGCGCGGCTCGCGCATCGCCTATGTGGCGCAGAGCGCCGCCGCCTCGTTCAATCCGGCGCACCGCCTCATCGACCAGACGGTGGAGACGGCGGTCGGCCACGACATCCTCGACCGCGGCAAGGCGGAAGCGGACGCCAGGGACCTCTATGGCCGCCTCAAGCTGCCCGATCCGGCGACGATCGGCAGCCGCTATCCGCATCAGGTATCGGGCGGCCAGTTGCAGCGCGCCATGACCGCCATGGCGATGTCCTGCCGGCCCGACCTCATCATCTTCGACGAGCCGACGACCGCGCTCGACGTCACCACCCAGGTCGACGTCCTGGCGGCGATGCGCGACATCGTCGAGCAGTTCGACACCGCCGCCATCTACATCACCCACGACCTGGCGGTCGTCGCCCAGATGGCGCATCGCATCATGGTGCTGCGCCACGGCAAGCTGGTCGAGGAAGCGCCGACGCGCGAGATGCTGAAGAATCCCAGGGAGGCCTATACCAGGACCTTGTGGGCGGTGCGCAGCCTCGCCATGCCGGAGCGCGCGGCCAAGGAGGTCGTGCTGCGCGTCCACGACGTCGATGCGACCTATGGCGGCGTCGTCAAGGTGCTGGAGAACGTGACGGTCCAGGTGCCGCGCGGCCGCACCGTGGCGGTGGTGGGCGAATCGGGATCGGGCAAGTCCACCCTGGCGCGCGCCATCACCGGGCTTCTGCCGCCGCGCAAGGGCGAGGTCTATTTCAACGGCAAGCCGCTGCCGCGCGCGCTCAGGGAGCGCGACAAGGAGACGCTCAGGCGCATCCAGATGATCTACCAGTCGGCCGACACGGCACTCAACCCGCGCCAGCGCGTGCGTGACGTGATCGGCCGGCCGCTCGAATTCTATCTCGGCCTCAAGGGCCAGGAGCGCGACCGCAAGGTGGTCGAGCTCCTGGAGCAGATCGAGCTCGGCGAGGATCTGATCGACCGCCTGCCGGGCGAGCTGTCGGGCGGCCAGAAGCAGCGCATCTGCATCGCGCGCGCCCTTGCCGCCGATCCCGAGCTCATCATCTGCGACGAGGTGACCTCGGCCCTCGACCAGATCGTCCAGGAGGGCATCCTGAGGCTCCTGCTCAAGCTGCAGAAGGAGACGAACGTCTCCTATCTCTTCATCACCCACGACATCGCGACGGTGCGCGCCATCGCCGACGAGATCGTGGTGATGTATCAGGGCCGCGTGGTGCAACAGGGGCTCAAGACCGAGGTCCTGTCGCCGCCGCATCCGCCCTATACGGAACTCCTCCTTTCCTCGGTCCCGGAAATGGACCCCGACTGGCTGACGCGCCTGCTCGAGAAGCGCGCCGCCACGGACAAGGCGAACGCATAGATCGCGCCACGCAGGATTTGCTTTCGCAGCGCGCGACTCGGGCGTGCATGGCTTTGTTTCATCTACGCGACAGTGCAGGCCGGACCGACACCCTCATCCGGGCCCTGCGCGCCGCCTTCTCCCGCAGGCGGGAGAAGGCGCGCGCATGGCGCTTACAGCATGAGCTGATAGCTTGCCGCCACGAAGCGGTAGCCGCCGTCGGCGCCCTTCTCCACGAAGCCCACCGCCGGGAACGGCATGTGATAGCTGGTGAAAGGGAGGCGCTCGGCGCTCAGCATGTCGAGCAGCCTCAGGCGCGTCGCCACCGCCTGGTCCTTGTCGGCGTCGAAGCTCACATGCCATCTGGGATGGCGCAGCGACAGCACATAGTGGTTGCAGAAATCGGCGCCGATGAAGAGCCGCTTGCCGGCGCTTTCCACGTGCCACGCCATGTGTCCGGGCGTGTGGCCGAAGGCCTCGACGGCGCGGATGCCGGAGACCACTTCGCCGTCGTCCTTCACGAAGGTCATCCTGTCCTCGAGCGGCACGACGTTGGACTGGACGAGCCTGGCGGCATTGGCCGTCGGGCCGCCGGCGCGGTCGGGCGACGACCAGAACCGGTATTCCGTCTCGCCGATCACATAGCGCGCATTGGGCGCCAGCGGTCTGCCCTCGTCCATGAGCCCGCCGATATGGTCGGGATGACAGTGGGTGATGACGACCACGTCGATCTCGTCGGGGGCGACGCCGGCCGCCTTCATCTGATGGGCGAGTTGCCCGGTGGCGGGCCGGCCCCCGGCGCCGTTGCCGCTGTCGAAGAGCACGAGCTCCCTGCCGGTATTGACCAGGACCGGCGTGAAGCCGTTGACCATCCTGTCGCTCGGCAGGAAGTTCGCCTCGGCCGCGGCGGCGACGTCCTCGGGCTTCCGATCGATGCCGAAGATCTTCTCCGGATTGCCGACCGCGCGGGTGCCGTCGTTGAAGGCGGTGATCTCGAAGTCGCCGACCCTGTAGCGCATGAAGGGCGCGCCCAGGGAGCCGGCCGCGGGAGCGGCGGCCCGGGCGACGGCCGGAATGGCGAGGGACGAGACGGCGATGGCGCTTGCGCCCAGCAGCATGGCACGGCGATGCATGTCGGAATCTCCCTTGTGATGGTGGACAGCTTGTCTACGCCGGCGGGCATCATAAAATCCGGCGCCGGCCGTGCGGTCACAGTGTTGTGAGCGGTCATGGCGGCTGCAATCCGCCGGTCGCGGGCGCCGATGCGACCCTCGCGGCCGAGATCAGGATTCGAAAGGACCGCGCCGTGCTGCCGGACACATGCGCCGCATATGGACCGCGGTTTCGGCGCGCTCCTTCTCGATCGCGGCGCGGACCCGGTCGAGGTCGAGGGCGGTGATCCTGGCGAGAAGCCCTTCGATCCGCTCCGGCGGGTGCTCGCCGGACTCCAGATAAAGCACGATGCCTTCGCGAAAGATCAGGAGGGCGGGCGCCGCGGCGAGCCCGAACATCGCGGCTATGCCGGATTCGCGCAGCGGATCGACGCGCGCGAATGTGACGCCCGGAAAGCGCTGCGTCAGCGGATGCGGGCCCCCGGCGGCGGATGATGACGGCGCGAAGTCGACGACGAGGATGGCGCTCGTCTCCACCTGCGCATGGAAATCCGACTGGGTGAGCTCGATCACACCCGAAACCTCGCCCGCAAGGCCCCGGCCTGTCAAGTCGTTCGGCGCTGTCGCAGGGCCACGAATTCGGGTTAACGGGCTTTTGGGATTGCAGATTGGGTGATTCCATGGGTGCTTCATTGATTCGGAGCGCTTGCCATGGTCATTTCTGCCCTTGAAGGTTTCGAGAAGCCCCGCT
>JBFWVM010000032.1:0-47595 GCA_050246735.1 Parvibaculaceae bacterium
TCGCCCAGAATGCGATGAAGCCGCAGGAAGTCGCCCCGGAATGGGAGAAGGTGCGCACGCTCCTCGGCTCCCCGGCGGAAGCGAGGCTCTTCGTCGAACGGGCGATGGCTCGCTTCGGCGTGCCTCTTGAAGCCAGGAAGACCGTGCTCCTGGCCCATATCGACGCCCTTGATGCTGGCCTGCGCGGGCGTTTGGCCGAACATCATCTGACCGGATCGGTGCGTCTGGCGACGGTCGAGCCGGCGCCGTCTGGCACGGCGCTGCTCACTCGGACGCATCCCCTGACGGCCACCCTTGCCGAAGCGCTGGTCGAGGCTTCGCTCGATCCGGAATCCCTGTCGGGTCTGGGCATTGGCCGGGTTGGCGCCTGGCCGACCGCTGCTGTCCAGCAACTGACTCGCCTTGTTCTGCTGCGTATTCGGTTCAAGCTGACTGTCCATGCTCGGAAGGAGCGGCTGCTGCTGGCGGAGGAAGCGGCTCTCGTTGCGATCCAGGGCAACCGGATCGTGGCGGTCGGTGAAACCGCCCGGGAATGGCTCAGTACGCCAGCCACGTCCGATCTCGCGCCCGTCGCACGCGACAGGTTTATCGCGAAGGCGAAGGAGGACCTGGCCGACTTGCTCGACGGGCCGATCGCCAACTTCGTCCGATCGCGCGCGCAAGAGCTCATGCAGGATCATGCCCGCCTGCGCGCTGCATCGGGCTCCGCCTCCCGTGTCACCGTGGAGGCTGTCCTACCACCGGATGTGATCGGCCTGTTCGTGCTCGTGCCGGGGGATGCCTGAGCCATGGCGCGTAAGCCCGTTACCGATATGTCGGCCTGGCCCTCGCTCATACTGGAGGGCAACCTCATCGCCCCTGCGATGGTCGCCAGCATTGACCGCCGGCAGGCCTCCGAACAGACGGAGGAGGACTACCGGATTCGCAAGGGGCTGACGATCCGGGAAGAGATCTCGACCGCCTTCCGTGTCGGCCAGTCCCATTTCGATGCCTTTGCGAAGCTGGAGAATCCGTCGGTCGAGGCGACGCGGCGCTTCGTGCGGGCCTTCCTGGCGGAAACCTTTGGTTTCGATGATCTCACCTCAGCCGATGGCGTGATCGCCTTCCTTGCTGGCGGCCGCGTTCCCATCGTGATCGTGCCGCCTTCCGAGGAAAAGCTCGACCGGCGCAGTCCGACGTTATCGACCGACCGTTCGCGATCTCCGGCCTTCGCGCTTCAGGACTATCTCAACGACAGCGACGACGCACTATGGGGCCTGGTCACGAACGGCGCAGTCCTCCGCCTCATACGGGACAATGCCTCACTGACCAGGCCGGCCTATATCGAGGCAGACCTGGCCGCGATCTTCACCAACGAGGATGCCGCCTCCTTCGCGGTTCTGTGGTCGCTGATCCAGCGGACGCGGTTCGGTGTCGCCGGAACACCCATAACAGACTGCGCGCTCGAACGGTGGCGCGAAGCCGGTTCGCGCGAGGGTGAGGCTGCCCGCAACCGGCTGGCGGCCCAGGTCGAAACCGCGCTCAAGGTGTTGGGCTCCGGTTTCCTTGAAGCAAATCCCGACCTCGCCGCGCGCCTGAAATCCGGCGAGGTTAATCTGACTGAGTGGTTCAACGAACTTCTGCGCCTCGTCTACCGGCTCATCTTCCTGATGGTGGCCGAAGACCGGAACCTGCTTCATCCGGAGGCCGCAAGGCCGGACGCCCGAAAGCTCTATACCGAAGGCTACAGCCTTGCCGCGCTTCGGGCGCAAGCGGCGCGTGCTGCCACGTGGGACAAGCACCACGACCGCTACGAGGGGATCAAGGTTGTCTTCCGCGCTCTTGCGCATGGGCAGGCGGCGCTTGGGCTGCCGGCGCTTGGCGGCCTGTTCAGCGCCGATAAGCTGCCGCATCTCGAAACCGCTCGCCTGCGCAACCGTGCCTTCATGGAGGCGCTGTACCGCCTGTCCTGGCTCGCCGACAAAACCGGCATGGTGCCGGTGAACTGGCGCGCGATGGAAACCGAGGAACTGGGCTCGGTCTACGAATCCCTGCTTGAACTCCAGCCGCAGCTCGGTGACGACGGCAGAACGCTCGTCTTCGCATCGGAAGCCGCCGAGCAGAAAGGCAACCAGCGCAAGACCACCGGCTCCTACTACACGCCGGACAGCCTCGTGCAGGCGCTCCTCGATACCGCGCTCGATCCCGTTCTCAACAAGACGGAGGCAGAAGCTGCCGATCCGGCTCAGGCCCTGCTGAAGCTCAGCGTCGTCGATCCAGCCTGCGGATCGGGCCACTTCCTGCTGGCGGCTGCCCGCCGCATTGCCACGCGGCTGGCCCGCATCCGCGCCGAGGGCACGCCCTCACTTGCCGATTTCCGGCATGCGCTGCGCGACGTCGCCCGCTGTTGCATCTATGGGGTGGACCGCAACCCGATGGCGGTGGAGCTGACCAAGGTCGCCCTCTGGATCGAGACGGTGGACCCCGGCCTTCCGCTCGGCTTCTTCGACGCGCAGATCCGTTGCGGCGACTCGCTCCTTGGCGTGTTCGACTTGAAGGTGCTGGAACAGGGCATTCCAGATGCCGCCTACAAGCCGCTGACCGGCGACGACAAGGAGGTGGCGAAGCATTACGCGCAGAAGAACAAGCGCGAGAAGGCTGAGAAGGACCGCATCGCGAAGGGTTTTGGCTTTGATCGCGCACGCGACCTTATGCGGGATTTCGAGACGCTCCGCGCCATGCCGGAGAGTACGGTCGAGCAAATTGAAGCAAAGGCTGCGCGCTTGCATGCTCTGACCGCGCAAGGCGCATCAGCCTGGCAACTCGAGACGACCTGCGATCTCTATGTCGCGGCCTTCTTGCTGCCCAAGAAGAAGGGCGGGCCGCACGCAGGGCCTGACGGGATGCCGTGCCGGGGAGCTGAGATCGTGCCGACCTCGGGCACGCTCTGGGAATGGCTGCGGGGCGTCCAGCCCTTCGGTCCCTTGTTTGGCGTGGCCGTCGACTCTGCCCGTACCGCACGCGCCTTCCATTGGCCGCTCGAATTTCCCGATGTGATGCAGGGCGGCGGCTTTGACGTGGTGATCGGCAACCCGCCGTGGGAAAAATACACCATCCTGGATCGTGAATTCTTTGCCAACGTCGAAGAAATTGCTGCTGAGCCGAATGCCGCCAAGCGACGCAAGATTATTGAAGCAGTACTCAAGCGGTCGCCCGCACTCGCGCAAGCGTGGAACGATGCCCAAAGAGAAGCATCCGCAAAAGGCGAGTTCGTCCGTGACTCTGGTAGGTTCCCGCAATCTGGGGTCGGAGAACTCAACCTCTATCCACTCTTCGCCGAACTGGGAATTGCCTCCGCTACGAACGGTGGCTGGGTTGGTCTTATTCTCAAATCTCTAATGTTCACGGGCTCTACTTGGAAGGGATTTACAGACTATCTCGTGACAAGCGGGAAGCTGCGCTCCGTCTTCGATTTCAAAAATTGGGAAATGCTGTTCTCATCGGTTGGATTTCATGAGCGATACTCGCTTGCAACAATGGGACCGGCACAGGAAGACTCTCGCATTCAAGTTGCAGTGGGCCTGACCAACCCCTCTCAACTTGCAAATGAAAGGTCCGTCATTGAAGTTGACAGAGCGTTTCCCCGTCGTGTGAACCCCGAAACAGGGACGCTTCCTCAATGCGAGACTCCGGACGATCTACGCATTCTTTCGCGTGTTGCAGAGTGCTTCCCGACATTGGGGCAGTCTAATTGGAACGCTCGATACACTAGCGGGCTCCACATGACGGGCGATGCAGCAGAGCTACGCGACCGAGAGTCTCTGGAAATGGAGCGATTTGAACTGCGTGGCTCGTGGTTTTTCCGAGACGGTGAGGCTTTTGCGCCAGTCTATGAAGGGAAGTTTATTCACCAGTACGACCATCGATTTGCTACATTCGACGGCATTCCCATCGATAAACGGTTTGGCATCAAGGCTGCAACTAATAATCCGACAGAACTTGAGAAATCTCGACGCGATTTCGAGATCGTCCCACGCTATTGGGTGCGACGGGAATTTTTCGAAGAGAACACGCTAGCGCGGAACGTTGGTCGTGATTGGAATATCGCATTCAGGGATACGACTAACGTTATTAGCAATTTTCGGACAGCAGTCGGGTGCATCGTCGGCCCTACCGCATTCAATTATAAGTGCCCGAATGTCATAATCGACGCGGGCGATCCGATTGCCTCGGCGCTATTTTTGTCGATGTTCAATTCCGTTCCATACGACTACCTGCTGCGGCAGAAGTTTTATGGCGCGAATCTTACCAAGTCGATGCTCATGCAGACATTTGTTGTTAGCAGGTCGGCTTTGAAGAAATATGAAGCTAGACTTCTCGACGCTGTCGCAGGTCTAACCAATACATCTGATAGCGTTAAAGGGTTCTGCGACGCATTAGGGCGTGGGCATCTTAGCACGACTGGTTTGCGTGAGCGGCTGGAAGTTCGGTCTTGGGTAGACGCACTATACTTCAACCTCTTTGAGTTTGAGACTGAGGAAGTTAGCTACGTCTTTGACTCCTTCCCGATATGGAAAGAAAAATCTACGGAAGTGTGGGGTACTTTCCTCGAAAAGGACCGAACGATTGATCTTCTGGCTGAAATTGAAGGCACTATCGATTTTGCCCGCCTTGCGGACGGAGCTTGGGCGCGCGCAGTGCAGCAACCAAACGACGCCGGCGCCGCCCTGACCGCTATCCTGAAGGCGATCAACAGGCCAACGCCGAGCCGGACCATCCGCCTCGCTGCTGCGATGATGCTGGAGCCGTACCTTCTGACGTCGCTGCTCCCGGAGCCTCGAGCGCGGGAGTGGCGGCGGCTGATTGGACAGGAAGCGGAACCGCGCACGGGCAATGTGGTCGGCTTCGCGGCGCGCACCAACCAGGGCTGGGGTACAGCCGTCTCGAACCATCGCGGCAATGGCCGCCTGATCGAAAACCTGTCGGCAGGGACATGGGCGCCGGGGCCAGGCCTCAATGCTTTCGAGACAGCCGGTTGGCCGGATGGCCGGGCGGGATTTGTGCTGGAAACACTGGCCGCACTCGACCTGGATACGACTGTCACCGCCATGCCGGACGAGGTTCGGGACTGGATCACGCATGCCGCAGCAGCATGAGATGTTCGATCCTCCCAAGCTCAGCCTGACCGTTCCGGCAGGTCTGAAAGAGCCACGCCTTTGGGTGCGGCGCCTGGCGATCTGGGAAGCGCCCGGCGGCCAGAAAATCCGCGACATCGCGCTTCGGCCGGGGCTCAACATCATCTGGTCGCCGGACGGCTTTGATGATGACAGCGGTAGCGGTGTTCGCGCCATCGGTCACGGCAGCGGCAAGACCTTATTCTGCCGCCTGCTGCGCTACTGCATCGGCGAGCAGCGCTTCGCCGATGAATCCCAGCGAGAACGGATCGCGGTCGCCTTTCCGAACGGGATCGTCGGCGCGGAGGTGATGCTCGACGGTATATGCTGGGCCGTCGTGCGGCCACTGGGCATCCGGCGTCGGCATGTCGCGATCGCCAACGGCAATCTTGACGAGATCGCCGCCGGCGATGGCGCGACCACGAGCATAGACCCGCTGATCGAAGCCATCGAACAGAGTATTGTGACGCTAGGCATCGCGGACCTAGCCCGCCTTCAGCCGGGCCAAAAGGCATGGCCGATTGCACTCGCATGGCTCACGCGCGATCAGGAGTGCCGCTTCGACGACGTTCTCGACTGGCGATCTCCTTTATCCGGCTCTGATGCTCCGCTGCCGGCAAGCGGACGCGAAACCGGGCCTCGGCGCGAGGCGCTTCGAGCCTTCCTCACAGCGATCACTGAAGAGGAGCAGCAAACTCGACGCACCGAGGAAGCGCTGCGAACGGATGTCGCCAATGCGGAGCGCGAAATATCCTACCTCGATTGGGATCGCGGCAGACGCCACACGCGATTGATCGGTCAGCTTGGCCTTGCTGAGCAGACCTTGCCGGAAATGCCCCTGCTCTTGGAGGTGTTCCAGAAGGCCGCCGACGCACAGCTTGCCGCCGCAGCTCAGCTCCCAATCGGAGACATGGCAGAACTGAGCAAGGCTCGGAAGGCGTTGCAGGACGCCCGAGAAGAATTGAGACGCACTGACGAGGAGCGCATCCGCTTGGAGGGCAAGATACCAGCCGAGAAAGAAGTCCTCAGACTGCTCTCCAGTGAAATACCAAGCCTGTCATTCGCTGCGGAGAATGCGGCCAGTCAGGTATGTCCGATTTGCGAAGTGCCGATCGATAAGGTGCTCGCCGAGAAATGCGGTCTGTCCCACAAGCTGCACAACGAGACGGAATGCCGAGCCCGGCTGGCCACCAAACGTCAGGAAATCGGCAATCAGAAACAAAAGATCGACGGTTTCGAATCTCGACTGAAAGAACTTCAGCCCGCCGCCGCCCTCGTGCGCCAGCAGGTCGATCAGGCGGAGAAGCGGGTTCAGGCCATCGAAAGCGTCCGCGACGCGCGCACATCTGCGTGGCAGGCGGCGACACGACTCAAGGAAGGTGTCGAGCGATTTGCCGAGCTATCGACCGAGCGAGAGGAAGTGCGAAAGCGGCTGCGGGGTCTCGAGGACAAGCTGACCAAGGAGCGGGAAAGGCTTGGAGCCTTCCGCGACAAGCAGGGCCTGACGTTCGGCAAAATAACGGAAAAATTCTCGGCCATCATTCGTCGCCTGGTGAACGACAGCGCGAAGGGAGCAGTCGCGCTGAGCGGAGACAGGCTGCTATTGACCGTCGATGTCGATGGCGATCGCCGCACGGCTGCCATCGAGTCCTTGAAGGTTCTTGCGTTCGATCTCGCTTGCCTTTGCCTGAGCATCGAGGGCGCGACCCGCGTTCCCGCATTCCTTGTTCACGACAGTCCCCGTGAGGCCGATCTCGGCCTTTCCATCTACGACGAGCTTTTCCGCCTGATGCGCGAGCTTGAAGAGCTGACGGAAACGACGGCCTTTCAGTACATCGTGACAACGACGACCCGCCCCCCTGACGATCTCCGCCGCGATCCCTGGTTGAGGCTGACCCTGAAGGGGGCGCCCGGCTCGGAGCGATTAATGGCGCGCGATCTATAGCGAGGGACGGACAGTGCTCGAATCGCCTCAGTCCTTTGTCGTCCGGGAGGAATGCCAGAAGGCCTCGTCGCAGAACGGCTTCCGCCGCATTCTGGGGGAGGAGGCAGGTTGGGCGGCCTTCGGCTCGACCACAGCGCATGGGATGATCCATCTCGCTGCAAGCGGACCGCAGGGGCCATGGTTTCTCGCGCTCGACCATCCCGGCGTCATACAGGAACTGAGTTTGCCCGCGGCCACCGTTTCCGGTCCCGGCCGCGCCCGGTTTGCCTTCGACACACTTGGCGCGCTCTACGCGGCGCTACATCGGACCTACGAACTGGGTGTCAGCCTGCCCGATGCGCCACTCCAAGAGTTTGAGCGCCAGGTGGCAGGCCTGCCCCGAACCACCGAGGCCGAGAGGCTCGTTGTCCAGCGCATTGGGCAGGACATCTTCCGCGAGCGCCTGCTGGACTACTGGCAGGGGCATTGCCCCCTGACGGGGATCTCCGACTCCGCTCTGCTGCGCGCTTCACACATCATCCCGTGGAGTGAGTGTGAAAGTGACGCAGAGCGGCTCGACGTGCATAACGGCCTGCTGCTGTCGGCACTGTGGGATGCCGCCTTCGACCGCGCGCTCGTCACATTCGACGACGCTGGAGAGCCGGAGTTTTCGCCCGCACTCAGCGACCAAGCGCGTGCCGAACTCCGTTGGGCCTCTCCTATTCCGCTGACCGAGAAGCATTGCCGGCGACTCGTGCATCATCGCGAGCGTGCACGGATACCCTCATCGTAGCGCTTCGCCAATAAATCTAAGCGCCACAGCGTCGATACGCCGTATGTCATGAGGAACTACAAGGAGACCCTGAAGCAGCTTGAAGCGGACGGCAAGGTTGCGGTACGAAGCCTCAGGGGCATCCGTCGCAGGGGCACGTTTGCCGACCACCTGCTGGTCAGTTTCCCGGCGAGCAACGGCGATGGCGAATAACTCTTCGATCGAATGGACGGAAGCGACGTGGAACCCGGTCGTCGGCTGCACGATCATTTCGCCCGGATGCACGAACTGCTACGCGATGCGCATGGCGCGCCGGCTGGAAGCGATGGGCCAGCCCAAATATGCCGGCACGAGGCGCATGTCGGGCGGACGCCCCAAGTGGAACGGCGTCGTGCGGATGGACGAGGACTCGCTGTTGCTCCCGGCGCAGTGGAAAACCGGCCGGATGATCTTCGTGAACTCCATGTCCGACCTGTTTCACGAAAACGTGCCGCTGGCCTTCATAAAGCGCGTGTTCGCGACGATGCGGAGAACGCCGCAGCACACCTACCAGATCTTGACGAAGCGGGCGGAACGGCTCGAGGAGCTTTCGCCGAAGCTGGCCTGGCCCTGGAACGTCTGGATGGGGGTCAGCGTCGAGAACGAAGACTATATGTTCAGGTTCGATCACCTCCGCCGCACACGGGCGGCGGTCAGGTTCCTGAGCCTCGAGCCCCTGCTCGGGCCGCTCGACGATCTCGATCTCACCGGCATCGATTGGGTCATCGCCGGCGGTGAAAGCGGGCCTCATGCCAGACCCGTCGAGCCCGACTGGATACGAAGCATCCGGGATCAATGCTTCGATGCGGAGGTCGCCTTCCATTTCAAGCAGTGGGGTGGCGTCAACAAGAAGAAAGCCGGCCGCATTCTCGACGGCCGTACCTGGGACGAGTTTCCCGTGGTCGCCGAACTGCGGCCATGACGAGCCCAGCTCGGCAGGCGGCTTCGGCAGGCCTGTTGTTTCAGACGAGGGGCGATCGGAGCCTTGCCGTCGCTCACCGGGAAAGGCCGCCGCATGGCGCGGTGGCGCCTCGGCGGCGGCCCCCATGCCGCTTATCGGGTGAGGTCGTAGCGGCCCCTCAGCGAAGTCCAGGCCGGCATATGCGGCCGCAGGACATCGCGATAGGCCCGGTTGTAGGCCGCGCCGGGGCTGCCAGGCTCGTGCTGGTCCCCGTCATCCCAGGTCCAATGCCAGGTGATCAGCAGCGCGTCGAGCGTGGGGTTCTCCGCAAGGAAGCATCGCGCATTATGGGCTCCCCGCCGGGCTTCGCCCCTGACGGTCCAGGTCTTGTCCGTGTCGTATTCCATATGGTCTCTCCAATGGCGGCGCCTCGCCCGGGAGGTCCGGACGACGATGGCGCACCAGCTGTGCTGGAGAGATCAGGAGGTCATGGCCCGCTATATGGACCGGGTGTTCGTCGGCGGTCAAGGCGCTGGAGAGACTATAGGCTTCGGTCGTTCGCGGCGCCGAGAAGACCGACTCCGACGTCGGTCGGCGCCTCGAGCGTTGCATATCTGAATTTTCGCTTGACTTTTGACCCGAACTCTGATAGTTGGGAAATATCAGGCTCGAAGTAGAAGCGCCCGCGGCTCAGACCCGCGGGCGTTTCGATTCCGAAGCCCTGCTTGCGCCGGACCGCAAGGCGCGGGCGAAACTTCCGGCGGCGGCGCCATGACGGATGCCGCCCGCATCGTCTCCCTCACATATCGAAGGTGCACCCATGATCGCCCATCGCTTCAGGGGCCGGACCCCGTCCGTTCCGACGTCCCTGGCCGAGACAGGCCATCGGCACGCGGACCCGCCGGTGCGGCCGGGCCCGCCGCCGCGACCGATACGCAACGGCGAGCGGATCGCCGCCGACCGCCAGAAGATCAGCGACGGCGGGGTCCTCGACATCCTGCTCGCCCATGTGCGGGGCAAGAAGGAGCTTTCCCCCTCCCAGGTCTCGACCGCCTTCGGCCTGCTCAGGAAGATCCTGCCGGATTTCGCCGGCAGCGCGGCGCCGCGCGAAGCCGAGGAAGAGCAATCCCCTTCCGGAATCGAGGTCCACATTGTCGATCCGAAAGACCACACTCAGGCTTGAGGTCGCGCGCGCCTTCAAGCCGCTGCTGTTTCCCAGGCGCTACAAGGGCGCCTGCGGCGGGAAAGGCGGCGGTAAGTCGCATTTCTTCGCCGGCGAGCTCCTCAGGCGCTGCGCCGGCGCCAGGCTGCGCTGCGTATGCGTCAGCGAGGCCCGGGATCCGGCGGGCGACGCCGTGCGGCGGCTCCTCATCGAGCGGATCGGCGCGCTGGGCCTCGCCTCCTTCACCGTGCACGAGAGCGGCATCCGCGCGAAGAACGGCTCGCTCATCGTCTTCGTGGACATGGCGTCCTGCAGCCCCCAGACCTTCGCGTCGCTCGCAGGCTGCGACATCGCCTGGGCCGATGACGCGCAGACCCTGTCGGAAAATTCGTTCAGACTGCTCCGCGCCGCACTCCGCAAGCCGGGCTCGGAGCTGTGGTTCAGCTGGACCCCGCGCCATGCGACCGACGCGGTCGACCGCTTCTTCCGCGGCGGAGAGCGGCGCGACGACGCCGTCCTCGCCACCGTCGGCTGGCGGGACAATCCCTGGTTTCCCGAAGCGCTCGCCCGCGAGAAGGCGGCCGACCATGCGCGCGATCCCATAACGGCCGAGCATGTCTGGGGCGGCGCCTACGCGCCCGCCGGCGAGGCCGTCCCCGAGTTGCGGCCGGTGATGCGGGCGCTGCATCATCGTGACGAGAGCACGTTTCAATTTCGCTACCCAATGGCGCTTCGATATGTTCCTTCGAGGCTCTTATCGGGACATCCGCCGCGCGCCGGACCGGCGCCCTCATGCGGCCTCTCGCCTTCGCGAAGCCGAGGCTTCGCTTCGGCGGAGCAAGGTCGGCCACCTTCTCCCGCAGGCGGGAGAAGGGGAAGTTGATGGATCTCGCCGGTGTTCCCTCACACCCCTTCCTCCTTCCCCACGCTTCGCGGGGGGAAGGTGGCGCGTAGCGCCGGATGGGGGTGGTCCAGGCGACGACGTTCCGAAGACTTGTATGCCGATGCTTCAGCGCTGCGGCGGTCAGATGCCTGGGCTGGCGACGCTGTCCTCGCTGCACCGCCCCCCATCCGTCTGCCCGGCCATGGGCCGGGTAGACACTTTCCCCACGAGGGGGAGGGATAAGTTGTGTGAATCCGGTAGCGCCCTGCGGGAGAAGGGGAATGTTTCACTTCCGCCACGTAAGCGGCGGGGCGGTCAGCCGAGGGTGGTCGGGGCCACCCACCAGGCGGGATGGGCGGCGGAGATCGTTCGGGCGGCGGCGGCGGCCGCTTGCGCCGACGAGAAGATTCCGAAGCAGGTGGCGCCCGAACCCGACAGGCGGGCGAAGCGCAGGTCTCCTTGAGCTTCGAGTGCTGCGATCACCTCGCCGATCGCGGGCGCCAGAGCGAGGGCCGGCCCGGTCAGGTCGTTGCGGCCGGCGGCCGGATCGGCGGTACCTGAGAGGCCGGGGAAGGCCTCGTCCCCGGGCCTGAGGTCGAGCCTGGCGAAGACCTCCGCCGTGGCCAGAGGGACGCCCGGATTGACCAGGACCGCCGGCATCGGGTCGAGACCCTCGACGATCTCGATGCGCTCGCCAACTCCGCGCATGCGGCAGGTGCGCCCGAGAAGGCAGACCGGGACGTCGGCGCCGAGCATCGCGGCGAGGATGGCGAGCTTGCCGCGATCGGCCACGCCGGCGAGCCTCGCCAGCGCCCGCAGGACCGCCGCGGCGTCTGCCGATCCGCCGCCGATGCCCGAGGCCACGGGCAGGGTCTTGTCCAGCGTGATGCGGTAGCGGCGGGCGGCCGCGGGAAAGACCCGCCCGAAGGAGAGCGCCGCCTCGAGCGCCAGATTGTCGGCGCCCCGCGGCAGCCCTTCGGCGAAAGGCCCGGTGACGTCGAGACGCCAGTCCTCGGCCTCGGCGAAGGTCAGCCGGTCGCCGAGAGCGGCGAAGGCCACGATGCTGTCGAGCTCGTGATAGCCGTCGGGCCGCCGGCCGAGCACATGCAGCGCCAGGTTGACCTTGGCGGGCGCAAGCTCGGTGTGCGGCAAAGGGTCAGCCGTTGTTGCCCGCCGGGCCGTTCTGCGCCGGCGTCACCGCCGGCCCGTCGGGGGGCAGGCCCTCCTTCAGCTTCTTCTCGATGCGCGCCAGGTCTTCGGGCTCCGGCTCGTTGTCCTTGGCGTGCTGCCACTGGAAACGCGCCTCGAGGCGGCGGCCGGCGCGCCAGTAGGCGTCGCCCAGATGGTCGGCGATCACCGGATCGGCGGGCTTGAGCTCGACGGCGCGCTCGAGATGCCTGACCGCCTCGTCATATTCGCCCAGCCGGTAATGCGCCCAGCCCAGGCTGTCGACGATATAGCCGTCGTTCGGCTTGAGCTCGACCGCCTTCCTCACCATGGCGATCGCCTCGTTGAGGTTGAGCTTCTTGTCGATCATCGAATAGCCGAGATAGTTGAGGACCATCGGCTGGTCGGGCTCGAGCTCGAGGGCTTTGCGGAAATCGGGCTCGGCCCTGTCCCAGTGACCGGTGCGCTCGAAGGAGATGCCGCGATAATAGAAGACCGTCCAGTTGTCGCGCCGGGGCTCGCCCATGAGCGCTATGGCGGCGTCATAGGTCCCGGCCGCGGCGGCGAACTCCTCGTTGTTGCGGTAGAGATTGCCGAGCGTCACCAGCGCGTCATAGTCCTTCGGGTTCGCTTTGGTCAGCGCCACGAGCCTCGCCTTGGCCTCGTCCTTGCGCTCGAGCCTTTGCAGGTTGACCGCGATCTCGAGCTCGGCATTGGGCTTGAGGACGGAGGCCTTGTCGATCGCCTCATAGGCGTCGATCGAGCGCTGGTAGTTGTTCATGCTCTCGTAGATGTCGCCGAGCAGCGTCAGGTTGATGTCGCGGTCGCCCTCGATCGACAAAGCGAGCTGCGCATAGGCGAGCGCCACGTCGAGGCCCTGGTCGTCGGAGAGCGCGCTCGCCACCGAGAACAGCGCCTCGCTCATGCCGGCCTGCGGCGACCTGATGAAGGGCTCGGGCTTGCCGCCCTTGTCGAGACCGGCGAGCGCCTGGCCGACCAGCGGGTTCTTCTCCGATGTGGAGAGGAACTGCTGGTAGATCTTGCGCGCCTCGTTCCTGTGCCCGGTGCGCGCGAGGTGGTTGCCATAGGCCTGCACCACGCGCAGCGAATTGCCGGCCTGGGCATAGGCCTTCTTGTAGAAGCTCTCGGCGCGCAGCGACGCGCCCAGATAGTCGGCGATGAGGGCGCCGTGATAGGACTTGAAGTTTTCTAGAGACTCGTTGCGGTCGAGCCTGTCGAGCGCGTTGAAGGCGGCGGCCTGGTTGCCCTGGGCGGCATAGGTCCAGGCGGTGAGGAGTGCCGCGGTCAGCTGGCCGATCGGCGTATAGGCGGCCTTCCTGAAATTCTGGCGCGCCCGCTGGTAGCGCTTCAGCCTGACGTCGCGCAGGCCCAGCACGAAGCGCGCCATGCGGTGCTGGCTGTTGAAGCTCAGGACGCGCTCGGCATAGTCCTCGGCGCTGGCGATCTTGCCTTCCGACAGGTCGAAGATGAACACCCGCTCGATGAGCACCGCATTGTTGGGGTCGTCGCGCAGGGCCTGCTGGAAATATTGCGCGGCGGCGTCCATGTCGCGCTGCTTGCCGGCGAAGCGGCCGGCGAGATAGCTGCCCGACAGCGAGCTCCCCTCAAGGTCGAGCTCCTCATAGCCCGCCTGCGCGGGAAGGGCGGCGAAGACGAGGCCCGCGGCGAGCGCCGGCAGCATCCGGTACAGGGTCTTGTTCATTAAGGCGGAACTCTTTCCGATCGCATCAGGGCCGAAGCGCGATTCAGGACGTAAAATGAGGTTTTTTCAGGATTGCCGCAAGAGGCATGCGGACGGCGCGGCCGGCCGGCCTTAAAAAAAGGGGCGTTTCCCGCGAAGGAAACGCCCCCAGGATGCAAGCGGACCTGAGGTGGTGGAATAGGGTCACTTGCCGACCGGTCATTTGATGAGAGCGACGAGCTCCTTGCCGCTCGCCTTCACCGTCGGACAGCCGAGGACGATGCGGATGTCGTTGTAGTCGCGGTCCGAGCCGCCCTGCTCCGGCGGGCGGTCCTCCCAGCCGTAATACATGTACTTGCCGGGGACGCAGGCGGCGTCCGCCTCCTCCGGCACGCGGTTGGGGCCCTCGGGGATGATGCCGCCCTGCTTCTTGGGCTTGCACTCGCTCTCGCTGTCGCACAGGATCGTCTCGACCAGGCTGTAGTCGAGGGCATAGGTCTCGACCCCGCCGGACATGACCGTGTCGGTATAGTGCTCGTAGTGCTCGGCCCTGGAGCTGTCCCACTTCGACTTGTCGGTGCGCGCGTTGCGCACATTGTGGAGGCGGAAGCTCAGCGTCTCCTTGGGCCCGCATTCCGGCATGGTGTATTTGTACTTCGTCCCGGCATTGTCGGCGACGGCGGTCATCTGGGTGCGTCCCTTGTCCTTCTTATCCTTCTTCTCGGCGTTGAAGCAGTAGACATACATGCGGTTGTAGTCGGCGGCGTCGGGATCGAGCTGGGCCACGGTCGGGGGCTTGTATTCGAGCACCGGCTCCGAATAGCGCGCCACCGCGGCCACCTTCACCGTCATCTTCTTCTCTATGCCGGGCAGCACGGCCAGAAGCGTCACCGGGGTCGCCGCCTGAGCCTCGACGGCGAAGTCGGTGGCGGTCAGCCACCGGCCCTGGACTGAGACGTCGGCGACGCCCGAGCCGAAGCGCGTCTCGGTGTGGTCCTCGGCGGCGGTCACCCATTTCATGTCTTCGTCGGAGGGACCGCCGGCGGCCGCCGCCAGCGCCGCGGCGTCGGCCTCGGCCTGCAGGAACGAGCGCACGAAGCTCGCATTGGCATAGTCGATGGCGAGGCCGCCCGCCGCCATCAGCGGGACGGCGCACAAGGCCGTGATGACGGCGACATTGCCGCGCGCATCGCTCCCGATCGTCTTCGGATTCCGTCTCATCGCTGTCCCTGCCCTTTGCATGGCGGCAAATTACGACGAGACGGTTCTCCGGACCTTGCCGGTTCGATTAAACTTTTAATCAACTGCGGATTCTTCGGAGCCTTGGCTAAACGGCCTTAAAGGCCCCGCGAGAAGATTCTCAGTCTTTTCCTATCGGGCCTCCCAACTCGTCATGGCCGCCCTTGAGGACCCTTGAGGCGGCCATCCAGCCCCTCCATGCGACGGCTATGCGGCGTCGAGGCTGGATGGCCGGGTCTGCGCCCGGCCATGACGAGTTGGGGGAGCGGCGGCCGTCCGGTCTCACAGCAGCAACGGCTGTGCGGCGGCCGGGCGGGCCTCTCTCCCCTTCGTCATGGCCGCCCTTGAGGCGGCCATCCAGCCCCTCCATGCAACGGCTGTACGGCGTCGAGGCTGGATGGCCGGGTCGGAGCACCCTCCTCCCGCTACATGTTCGGATAGTTGGGTCCCTCGCCGCCCTGCGGCACCACCCAGTTGATGTTCTGCGAGGGGTCCTTGATGTCGCAGGTCTTGCAGTGGACGCAGTTCTGGTGGTTGATCTGGAAGCGCGGCTCGCGGCCCTCATCGCCCACCACCTCATAGACGCCGGCCGGGCAGTAGCGCTGGGCGGGCTCGGCCCATTTCGGCAGGTTGACGGCGATCGGCACCGCCGGATCGAGGAGCTTGAGATGCGGCGGCTCGTCCTCCTCGTGGTTGGTGGCCGAGAAGGCGACGTTGGTGAGCCGGTCGAAGGAGATGACGCCGTCGGGCTTGGGATAGTCGATCGGCTTCATCTCGGCGGCGAGCCTCAGCGTCGCATGGTCCGGCTTGCCGTGCCTCCAGGTGCCGAGGCCGAAGCCGAAGAGCTGGTTGAGCCACATGTCGGCGCCGCCCAGCGCCAGGCCGCCGACCAGCCCGAGCTTCGACCACATCGGCTTGACGTTGCGCACCCGGCTCAGATCCTCATGGACCCAGGATGTCTCATAGGCCGCCTCATAGGCGGCGAGCTCGTCGCCGGAGCGCCCCTCCGCCAGCGCCCGGAAGGCCGCTTCCGCCGCCAGCATCCCCGTCTTCATCGCATTGTGCGAGCCCTTGATGCGCGGCACGTTGACGAAGCCCGCCGAGCAGCCGATCAGGACGCCGCCCGGGAAATAGAGCTTCGGCACCGACTGCAGCCCGCCCTCGGTGATGGCGCGCGCCCCATAGGCGACGCGCCGTCCGCCGCGCAGCACCGGCTCGATCAGCGGATGATGCTTGAAGCGCTGGAACTCCATATAGGGGAAGAGATGCGGGTTGTCGTAGTTGAGGTGGACGACGAAGCCGACCGACACGAGGTTGTTCTCGAGATGGTACATGAAGGAGCCGCCGCCGACCTTCAGGCCGAGCGGCCAGCCCATCGTGTGGGTGACCTGGCCGGCTTTGTGGTTCTCGGGCAGGACCTCCCACAGCTCCTTCATGCCGAGGCCGAATTTCTGCGGCTCACGGCCGGCCGAGAGACCGAACCTGGCGATGATCTCCTTGGCGAGCGAGCCGCGCACGCCCTCGGCGATGAACACGTATTTGCCGTTGAGCTCCATGCCGGGCTGGAAATCCGGCTTGCGCGAGCCGTCCCTGGCGATGCCGAAGACGCCGGCGACCACACCCCTGACCGATCCGTCCTCGCGGTAGAGGACCTCGGAGCAGGCGAAGCCCGGATAGATCTCGACGCCCAGCGCCTCGGCCTGCCCTGCCAGCCAGCGGCAGACATTGCCGAGCGACACCGCGTAATTGCCGTGATTGTCCATCAGAGGCGGCATCATGATATTGGGCAGTCGCACCGCGCCCTGGGGGCCCAGGACATAGAAGCGGTCCTCGACCACCGGGGTGTCGAGGGGCGCTCCTTTCGCCTTCCAGTCGGGGATGAGCTCGTCGAGGGCGATCGGGTCGATCACGGCGCCGGAGAGGATGTGGGCGCCGACCTCGGAGCCCTTCTCGAGGACGCAGACGGAGACCTCGCGGCCGGCTTCGGCGGCAAGCTGCTTGAGCCGGATCGCCGCGGCGAGACCGGCGGGGCCGGCGCCCACGATGACGACGTCATATTCCATGGCTTCGCGCTGGACGTCTTCCACGGTCTCTCCACTCCCGATCTTCGCATAAGCTTCTATGGCTAGGGCGGTTTCAGGCCTGTTATAGTGGCAGGAGACCGGGGCGCAAGCCACCCCTGGGACAGAGCGAGACATGAAGGCAGCACAGGCAGCGGCCGTGATCGAATGGCTGGTCGAGATGGGAGCGGACGAGATCGTCGGCGATGCGCCGGTGAACCGGCTCGTCGCGCCGGCCGCGCCGCCTGAGGCCGAGGCCGCGAGACCCGCCGCGCCGGCCGTCCGGCCGAAGCCCGCCGCCGCCCCGTCCCGCGCCGCGCCGGCCGCCCCGCAGCAGGGGACGGGCGATGCGGCCCGGATGGCGGCCGGCTGCGCGAGCCTCGCCGACATCGAGCAGGCGCTCCGGCGTTTCGACGCCTGCCCGCTCAAGAAGACCGCCACCAACCTGTGCTTCGCCGACGGCAACCCCGAGGCCCAGGTGATGCTGATCGGCGAGGCGCCGGGGCGCGACGAGGACATCCAGGGCAAGCCCTTCGTCGGCCGCTCGGGCCAGCTTCTCGACCGCATGCTCCAGGCGATCGGCCTGTCGCGCCACGGCGATGCCCCGGAGAATTCCGTCTACATCTCGAACGTCATCTTCTGGCGGCCGCCCGGCAACCGCACGCCCACCGACCAGGAAACCCAGATGTGCCTGCCCTTCGTGCGGCGCGCCATCGAGATCAAGCGGCCGCGCCTCATCGTGTGCCTCGGCGCCACGCCGACGCAGCGCCTGACCGGCAGGTCGGAAGGGATCCTGAAGCTCAGGGGCCGCTGGTTCGATCTCGCCTGCGGACCGGACAGCATCCCGCTTCTCGCCACGCTGCATCCGGCCTATCTCCTGCGCCAGCCGGCGCAGAAGCGCCTCGCCTGGCGCGACCTCATCTCCCTCAAGCAGAAGCACCGGCAAGATGAGCGCCAATGACATCTCCCTCCGCCGCGCGCAGCGCGGGGAGGGTGGACGCCCGAAGGGCGGACGGGTGGGGCACCTCCACCGGGAACCCTCCGCAGGATCCACATGACCGAAGCCACGCAGGCCCGCCCGTTCATCCCGGTGCGCATCGCGGTGCTGACCGTCTCCGACACGCGCACGCCCGAGACCGACAGGTCGGGCCAGGTGCTCGCCGAGCGGATCGCCGCGGCCGGGCACACGCTCGCCGACCGCCGGATCGTCAGGGACGAGGTGCGCGCCATCCGCGCGCAGGTGCGGCGCTGGCTCGAGCGCGCGGACGTCGACGCCGTCGTCTCGACCGGCGGCACCGGCCTCACCGGGCGCGACGTGACGGTGGAGGCGATGCGCGCCCTGTTCGACAAGGAGATCGAGGGCTTCGGCGTCGCCTTCCACATGATCTCCTTTCAGAAGATCGGCGTGTCGACGGTGCAGTCGCGCGCCACCGCCGGCGTCGCCCGGGGCAAGTACGTCTTCTGCCTGCCGGGATCGCCCGGCGCCTGCCGCGACGGCTGGGACCATATCCTCAAGAGCCAGCTCGACTACCGGCACATGCCGTGCAACTTCGTCGAGATCATGCCGCGCCTCGCCGAGCACCTCAGGCGGCGCAAGAGCTGATATCCGCTTTCTTAACCAAGGCGGCGCCCGGCCGCCGGCTTAACCACCCGTAGAGATACTGTCCTTTACAAGGCCGCATCTGCCTTATGTTGAATCCGTTCACGGAATGCCCGCTCATGCGCAAGACGATCACAGCCCTGGTCCTGACCGCCTGCCTCACCATGATGCCGGCGGGGCTCGCCCATGCCGAGCTCAAGATCGGCTTCGCCGCCGAGCCCTTCCCGCCCTTCAGCTCCAAGGACGCGACGGGCAAATGGGTCGGCTGGGAGGTCGAGGCGATCGCTGCGGTCTGCAAGGCGATGAAGGAGAAATGCGACTATGTCGAAGTGGCCTGGGACGGGATCATTCCGGCGCTCAACGCCAAGACGATCGACGTGATCTGGAGCGCCATGGTGATCAATCCCAAGCGGCGCGAGGTCATCGACTTCTCCGACAGCTATTACCGCACCACCCTGTTCATCGTCGGGCCGAAGGACGGCGATCCCGACGTCTCGCCCGGGCATCTCGCCGGCAAGACGATCGGGGTTCAGGGCGGCACCGTCTCGTCGAAATATGCCGAGGAGACGTACAGGCCGGCGGGCGTGGCGATCAAGACCTACGGCACCCAGGACGAGGTCAACCAGGACATGGCCGCCGGGCGGGTCGACTACGCCATCGGCAGTGCCGCGGTGATGAGCGGCTTCCTCAAGTCGAGCGAAAGCTCGGCCTGCTGCGAATACAAGACCAATGTCGACGACCCCTCGGTGGTCGGCGAAGGCATCGGCGCCGGCATCCGCAAGGGCGACACGGCGCTCAAGGCCAAGCTCGACGCCGCGATCAGGGAGGTGGCGAAGTCGGGCGGGTTCGACCGGATCACCGCCGGATATCCCGAGCTCAAGGACGTCATCGCCACGCCCAAGCCGTAGGGCCCAATACCGTCTGTTCTTGATTTGTTCGAGGAGAGCGCCTATATCTCTCTCCATGACCACGCTCATCGACAGACGGCAGACGACCGGCCTCGATCCCTCGGCGCTCGGCGCCGGGCGCTATTCGACCCTGCCGCAGCAGCAGCGCGGCCGCGGCGCCCATCTCAACATGCCGGGGCGCTACGAGAAGCACGGCAAGGCGCTCTTCGACGACGGCTGGCAGACTCTGGACGATCTGCCTGCGCTCAGGACGACGGTGTTCGAGGAGACGCCGAAGAAGATCATCACCACCAACGACTCGCCCGACATCTCGTTCCGGCAGTCGATCAATCCCTATCGCGGCTGCGAGCATGGCTGCTCCTACTGCTATGCGCGGCCCACCCATGCCTATATGGGCCTGTCGCCGGGGCTCGATTTCGAGAGCAAGCTGTTCGCCAAGACCAATGCGGCGCAACTGCTGCGCGCCGAGCTGTCCGATCCCGGCTACGAGCCCGCCACCATCGCGCTCGGCGCCAATACCGATCCCTACCAGCCGATCGAGCGCGAATACCGCATCACCCGGCAGATCCTCGAAGTGCTGGCGGAGTTCAACCATCCGGTCGGCATCGTCACCAAATCGGCGCTGGTGCTGCGCGACCTCGACATCCTCACCCACATGGCGAAGCGCAACCTGGTCAAGGTCGCGGTGTCGGTGACCTCGCTCGACCCCGGGCTGGCGCGCGCCATGGAGCCGCGCGCCGCCACGCCGCCGAAGCGGCTCGGCGCCATCGAGGCCCTATCGAAGGCCGGCATCGCGACCGTCGTCATGTCGGCGCCGATCATCCCGGGCCTCAACGACAGCGAGATCGAGAACATCCTCAAGGCCGCTTATGCCGCCGGGGCGCGCGAGGCGGGCTATGTCGTGCTCAGGCTGCCGCTCGAAGTGAAGGACATCTTCAAGGACTGGCTGGCGACGACGCTGCCCGAGCGGGCGGCGCGGGTGATGTCGCTCATCCGGCAGACGCGGCAGGGCAGGGAGAACGATTCGACGTTCGGCCGCCGCTTCACCGGAACCGGTCCCTATGCCTGGTCGATCGGACGGCGCTTCGAGATGGCGGCGCAGAGACTGGGCTATAATCGCGAGCGCCGGCAGCTCGCGACCGACGGCTTCAGGCGGCCGCCGGCGCCGGGAGAACAGCTCAAGCTTTTCTGAGAGGGGTCGTCATGATCACGCAAAATGAAAAAGGCCGCAGCTTCGCCGCCCTGCACGAGGAGCCGGGCGCCTTCGTCATCCCCAATGCCTGGGACGCGGGCAGCGCCAGGCTCCTGCAGAGCCTGGGCTTCCAGGCCATGGCGACGACCAGCGCCGGCTTCGCCTTCACCATCGGCAAGCCCGACGGCATGGGGGCGGTGAGCCGCGAGGAGCATCTCGAAAATGCCCGCCAGATCGCCCAGGCGACGAGCCTGCCGGTGTCGGCCGATCTCGAAGGCGGCTTCGGCGACGCGCCGGAGGACTGCGCCAGGACGATCGCGCTCGCCGCCGAGGCCGGCGTGGTCGGCGGATCGATCGAGGACGCGACCGGACGCAAGGACGACCCGATCTACGCCTTCGACGCCGCGGTCGCGCGCGTCGCCGCGGCGGCCAAGGCGGCCCGGAGCCTTCCCTTCAAGTTCACGCTGACGGCGCGCTCGGAGAACTTCCTGCACGACCGGCCCAACCTCGCCGACACGATCATGCGGCTGCAGGCCTATCAGGACGCGGGCGCCGACGTCCTCTATGCGCCGGGACTGGCGCGGCCGGACGACATCGAGACCGTGGTCCGCGAGGTCGACAGGCCGGTCAACGTGCTGATGGGCATGAGGGGCGTCGGGCTCACGGTGGAGGACTTAAGCCAGCTCGGCGTCAGGCGCATCAGCGTCGGCGGCGCCTTCACCCGCGCAGCACTCGGCGCCTTCCTCGCCGCGGCCCGCGAGGTGCAGACGAGCGGAACCTTCTCGTTCACCGAGAAGGCGACGCCGCATGGCGAGCTCAACGCCATCTTCGCCGGCTGGCCGAAGAGTTGACCCGCCTGCAGGGTTCCCGGCTGTGGGAAAGCCAAACACTGGTTGACCGGCAAAGGCCGGGCTCGCCAGACTGGCGGCATGAACCGTGCTGATTCGGGTCTTCCGCATTTCGATTTCGAGCGTGCCGCGCTGGCGCGCGGGCATGCCTGCATCGCCGGCATCGATGAAGCCGGCCGTGGGCCCTGGGCGGGCCCGGTCGTCGCCGCCGCGGTGATCCTCGATCCCGACGTCCTGCCGCTCGGAGTCAACGATTCGAAGAAGCTCACCCCGGAGAAGCGCGCGGAACTCTATGACGTCATCCTCTCGGTCGCGGAAGTCGGCATCGGCATATCGGATGTCGCGGCGATCGACCGCGACAACATCCTGCAGGCGACTTATGCCGCGATGATCCAGGCGGTCGCCAATCTCAAGCGCGCGCCGCAGATCGCCTTCGTCGACGGCAACCGCGCGCCCAGGCTCGCCTGCCTCACGGAGACCATCGTCGAGGGCGACGGCCAGTGCCTGTCGATCGCCGCCGCCTCGGTCGTCGCCAAGGTCACGCGCGACCGGATGATGATCGATCTCGACCGCGAATGCCCGGGCTATGGCTTCGCCCAGCACAAGGGCTATGGCACGCCCGAGCATCAGGCGGCGCTCGGCCGCCTCGGCCCTTCGGTGCATCACCGGCGCTCCTTCGAGCCGATCCGCATCCTCTACGAGGCCGCCACGCGCTATCTGGGCTGACCTCGCCGTTAACCATTTCCCCAGAACTCGATTCACCCGCGAATCCCTTTGATTCATAAGGATTCTATCGAGTGTGTTGCGTTGGGTTCGGGGTGGTCCATGGGGTTCGAGTCGCGGCCTGATCTGAAGCCGCTTTACGACACGGTCTTGGTCGGGGATTGCCTCGCCGAGCTGGGCAGGATCCCGTCCGCGTCGGTCGATCTCGTCTTCGCCGACCCGCCCTACAATCTCCAGCTCAACGGCGATCTGCACCGGCCCGACCAGAGCAAGGTCGATGCGGTCGACGACGACTGGGACAAGTTCGCCTCCTTCACCGACTACGACGCCTTCACCCGCCGGTGGCTCGAGGAATGCCGGCGCGCGCTCAAGCCCGACGGCGCCCTGTGGGTGATCGGCTCCTATCACAACATCTTCCGGGTCGGGACCCTGCTCCAGGATCTCGGCTTCTGGATCCTCAACGACGTGATCTGGCGCAAGACCAACCCGATGCCGAACTTCCGCGGCCGGCGCTTCACCAACGCGCATGAGACGCTGATCTGGGCGAGCCGCGGCCAGGCGTCGCGCTATACGTTCAACTACGACGCGATGAAGGCGCTCAACGAGGAGCTGCAGATGCGCTCCGACTGGCTCCTGCCGATCTGCGCCGGCCCGGAGCGGCTGAAGGACGGCAAGGGCGGCAAGCTGCATCCGACCCAGAAGCCCGAAGCGCTGCTGCGGCGCGTGCTGCTGTCGTCCTCACAGCCCGGCGATCTCGTCCTCGACCCGTTCTTCGGCTCGGGCACCACCGGCGTCGTCGCCAAGCAGCTCGGCCGGCATTTCATCGGCATCGAGCGCGACAAGGCCTATGCCAGGGCGGCCAAGACGCGCATCGGCGCGACCGAGGCGCTGCCGCCAGAGGCCCTGAAGGTCTCGACCGGCAAGCGCGCGGAGCCGCGCATCCCGTTCGGCTCGCTCATCGAGCGCGGCCTGGTCAAGGCCGGCGACACGCTCACCGACCCGGCGCAGCGCATCGCCGCCAGGGTCAGGGCCGACGGCTCGATCGCCTGCCGCGACGCCTCCGGCTCGATCCACAAGATCGGCGCCCATGTTCAGGGTGCCGAAGCCTGCAACGGCTGGACCTTCTGGCACCTGCGCAAGGGCAAGGCGCTGATCCCGATCGACCTCCTGCGCCAGCAGCTGCGCCAGGAGATGGGGGCAGCGGAATAATCGGGGCGATCCCCCTTGTCGCCTACGCATGCCGAATATGATACGATCAATTCTATGATGAGGAATATTCGCGCGATACGCAACGAAGCCGACTATGGCTGGGCGCTGAACGAGATCGCGCGCTATTTCCAAAACCAGCCCGCGCCTGGAACAGAGGCCGCAGAGCGTTTCGATGTCCTGGCCAGCCTGATCGAGGCCTACGAGGCCAGGCACTGGCCGATCGAGCCGACGGATCCGATCGACGAGATCGAGAATCCTGTTCAAACCGTGCCGCCTTGCAAGCCGGTGATCAGTTCATCGCCGCGACGATCTTGCGCATGACGCTCGGCAGGGCCTCGCCGGCGAGATCGCGTTTCTGAACCCAGCGCGCCGCGCGATCCGGAAGCGGCGTGCCGGCCGGCACGCGCGCCGACCATATTTCGAGCTCGAGATGGAAATGGGTGAAGGTGTGCTCGATCCGCTTGCCGGTCTTCATCCAGCCCGCGGCGAGCGGCGCTTCGGTCTCGGGCTTGCCGATCCGCGCCCGCCATCCGCTCGAGGGGACCTCCATCATGCCGCCGAGCAGGCCGCGGTCGGGCCGCCGGCGCAGCAGGACCGCGCCGTCCTCGCGCTCGATCCAGAAGGCGACGCCCTCCCGGCGCGGACGCGCGGCCTTCGCCTTGCGGCGCGGCAGCTCGCCGGCGATGCCGGCGCGCCGGCCGGCGCAGTCCTGCGTCCACGGACAGATCATGCAGTTGACGCGCTTCGGCGTGCAGACGGTGGCGCCGAGGTCCATGAGGCCTTGCGCGAAATCGCCGGCGCGGCGCTCCGGCACCATCGCCGCGGCGAGCCCGCGGATGAGCGGCTTGGCGTCGGGCAGAGGCGTCTCGATGGCATGAAGGCGCGCCATGACGCGCTCGACATTGCCGTCGACGGCGGCGGCCGGGCGGTCGAAGGCGATGGCGGCGATGGCGCCGGCGGTATAGGGGCCGATGCCCGGAAGCGCCGCCAGGCCCTCCTCCGTGTCGGGGAAGCGCCCGCCCAGTTCCCCCGCCACGACCCTGGCGCAGGCATGGAGATTGCGGGCGCGGGCATAGTAGCCGAGCCCGGCCCAGGCCTTCAGAACGTCATCGCGGGGCGCCGCCGCCAGCGCCGCGACCGACGGCCAGAGCTCCAGGAACTTCCGGTAATAGCCGGCGACCGCCGCCACCGTCGTCTGCTGCAGCATGATCTCGGAGAGCCAGACGCGATAGGGATCGGGCACCTCGCCCGGCTTGGCGCGCCAGGGCAGGTCGCGGCGATGCCGGTCGTACCAGGCCAGAAGCCTGTCGGCTTGCGTTTCACGCTTTGGTGAAAGCCCTTGTTCCGCCATGGTTCGTGGCGACATGATCCCTCGCATGCGAACGCTCGACAAGGACTTCCGCGCCCTCACGCGCGCCGCTTTTGCCCGCTATGGTTTTGCCTATGCCGATCTCATCACGCAATGGCCCGCCATCGTCGGCGAGGACGTGGCGCAATGGAGCGAGCCCGAGCGAATCAAATGGCCGCGGCCGGGCGCCGATGAGCGCCGGCAGGGCGGCACCCTGGTGATCCGGGTGACCCCCGGCCGGGGCCTCGACCTCCAGCACGAGACGCCCCGCATCATCGACCGGATCAACGCCTTCCATGGCTTCTCCGCGATCACCCAGGTCAAGATCAGGCAGGGCGCGCTCAGCCGGAAAAAGGCGCCGAACCCCGCCCCGCCGCCGCTCGGCGGCGAGGCGGCAGCAGCGCTCGATACCGAGCTCGACGGGATCGCCGACCCCGAATTGAAGGAGGCCCTCAGGCGGCTGGGCCAGGGGGTGCTAAGTCCCCGTTCTCCACAGGCAAAATGACCCCTTGGTCACACGCCCCAATATCTAGTAGTCAGGAGTCAACATGTACCTAGATCGCCGCCAACTGATTCTCGGGGCCACGGCACTTGCCGGCATGGCCGGCCTGCCCGCGACCGGCCATGCCGCCGTCGACCTGGCCTCGCTCCATGCGCCGCCCGCCGAGGGCGAGATGGCCATGGGACCTGAAAACGCCAAGGTCACGGTCGTCGAATATGCCTCGGCCTCCTGTCCGCATTGCGCCAATTTCTACAAGACGACCTTCAAGGAGCTGAAGAAGGACTATATCGACACCGGCAAGATCCGCTTCATCTTCCGGGAATTCCCGCACAACCAGCCGGCACTCGCCGCCTTCATGCTGGCGCGCTGCGCGCCCAAGGAAAAATACTTCCCGCTGATCGACATGTTCTTCGAGCAGCAGGACAGCTGGCTCGAGGCGCCGCTGGAAGGCCTGCAGAAGATCGCCCAGCTCGCCGGCTTCACCAAGGAGAGCTTCGATGCCTGCCTCAAGAACGAGGCGGTCGCGAAGGGCATCCTGGCGGTGCGCGACAAGGCGACGAACGAATTCGGGGTCGAATCGATTCCGACCTTCTTCGTCAATGGTGAGTTGATCAAGGGTGAGACTTCGATAGAGGAATTCCGGAAGGTGATCGACCCGCTCCTCTAGGAGGAACGGGCGTCTTCCGCTTGGGACTGCAAAGGGTGGGGCAATGAAGTTCTCGCGACTCAGGCTTTCGGGCTTCAAGTCGTTCGTCGAGCCGACGGAACTGGTCATCGAAAAGGGCCTGACCGGCGTCGTCGGGCCCAATGGCTGCGGCAAGTCCAACCTGCTCGAGGCGCTGCGCTGGGTGATGGGCGAAAGCTCCTACAAGAGCATGCGCGCCTCCGGCATGGACGACGTCATCTTCTCCGGCACGGCGCAACGGCCCGCCCGCAACATGGCGGAAGTGCTGGTGACGCTCGACAATCAGGAGCGCACCGCACCGCCCCAGTTCAACGACGACGAGACGCTCGAGATCTCGCGGCGCATCGAGCGCGAGGCGGGCTCGGCCTACCGCATCAACGGCCGCGACGTGCGCGCGCGTGACGTGCAGCTGCTGTTCGCCGACGCCTCGACCGGCGCCCGCTCGCCCGCCCTCGTGCGGCAGGGCCAGATCGGCGAGATCATCAGCGCCAAGCCGCAGGCGCGCCGGCTGATCCTCGAAGAAGCGGCCGGCATCACCGGCCTCCATACGCGCCGGCACGAAGCCGAGCTCAAGCTCAAGGCGGCCGAGCAGAACGTGGCCCGGCTCGAGGACGTCATCGGCCAGTTGCAGGCGCAATTGTCCAGCCTCAAGCGCCAGGCGCGCCAGGCGGCGAAATACAAGGCGCTCTCGGCCGAGATCAGGCGGCTCGAGGCGACCGGCCTCTATCTCGCCTGGAAGGAGGCGGCCGAGCACGCCGAGCGCGACGCCGGAACGCTCGACGAGGCAACCCGCCTTCTCGCCGAACACACGCAAGCGGCCTCGGAGGCCCTGCGCCATCGCGACGAGCTCGGCGACAGGCTGCCCGCCTTGCGCGAGCAGGAGACGGTGCGCGCGGCGGTGCTGCAGCGCCTCACCATCGAGCGCGCCAGCCTCGACGAGGAAGAGAAGCGCGCCGAAGCCCGCCGGACGGAGTTCGAAGCCCGCCTGGTGCAGGCCGTGGCCGATCTCGCCCGCGAGGAAGAGACGATCCGCGACACCAACGGCGTCGTCGAACGGCTGGCCCGCGAGGAAAGCGAGCTGCGGGCGGCACAGGAAAGCGATGCGGAGAATCGCGCCGAAGCGGCGCTCAAGCTGCAGGAGGCGGCCGACGCCCTGGCCCGCGCGCAAGAAGGGCTCGACCAGGCCAATCTTCGGCTTTCCGACCTTACCGCCAAGCGCAATGCCGCGCAGCGCGTCATCGACGAGCAGCGCCAGCGCATCGCTCGGTTCGAGCGCGAGGCTGAGGAAACCGCCGCCCGCTTCCAGGCGCTGATGGCGCAGCTGGCGCCGCCGGAGGAAGGCGAGCGCCTGGCGCAAGCGGTCGAAACGGCGCTGACCGTCGTGGCGCAGGCCGAGGCATCGGCCGGCGAGGCGGAAACGCAGCTGCGCCAGGCGCGGCAGACCGAGACCGACAGCCGGCAGGCCTTCGAGGACGGCCGGCGCGCCTGGGAGAAGCTCTCGACCGAGATGCGCACGCTGAGCAACCTGCTGCGCGCCGGTGACGGCGATCTGTGGCCGCCTTTGGTCGATGCGGTCAAGGTCGAGCGCGGCTACGAGACGGCCCTCGGCGCGGCATTGGGCGAGGACATCGACGCTTCCGCCGACGAGGCCGCACCGGTGCATTGGCGCGGCCTGCCGCCGCTCGCGGCGAGCGAGCCCCTGCCCGACGGCGCCGAGCCGCTCGCCCGTTTCGTCGACGCCCCGCCGGCGCTGGCGCGGCGCCTGGCGCATATCGGCATCGTCAGCCGCGCGCTCGGCCAGGCGCTGCAGAGCGAACTGAAGCCCGGCCAGCGGCTCGTCAGCCGCGAAGGCGACGTCTGGCGCTGGGACGGCTTCACCGCCGCCGCCGACGCGCCGAGCGCCGCGGCGAAGCGGCTCGCCGAGCGCAACCGCCTCGTGGCTCTCGAAGCCGGGACGGCGGATGCGCAAGCGGCCATGGAGAATGCCAGGACGCTGTTCGAGAACGCGCGCAGCAGCGCCGAGAGCGCGGTGCTGGCCGAGCGCGACCGCCGCGAGGCCTGGCGGGCCGCCACGGCGGCGGTCGAGGTGGCGCGCCGCGCGCTCAGCCAGCACGAGCGGCAGGTGGCCGAGCGCCTGCAGCAGACGGGTGCGTTCGACGAGGCCAAGCGGCGCGTCGAGGCGAATCTCGCCGAAGCCCAGTCTCGCCTCGCCGCGGCCGAGACCGAGCTCGCCGAGCTGCCCGGCCTCGACGGCCTCACGCAGGAGATCGCGGGCCTGCGCGAGCGGGTCAATCACGAGCGCGCCCTCTATGGCGAGGCGCGCGCCCGCCATGACGGCATCGAGCGCGAGGCGAGGAGCCGCGCCGAGCGCCTGAAGGCGATCCTCGCCGAGCAGTCGCAATGGCAGGAGCGCGCCCGGCGCGCCGCGGCCCAGATCGAAACCCTGGGCAAGCGGGCCGACGAGACGCGCGGCGCGATCGCCGAGATGGCCGACCTGCCGCAGCTTTTCGCCGACAAGCGGCTCAGGCTGATGAATACGCTGGCGGAAGCGGAAGGCGAGCGCAAGGCCGCCGCCGATGCCCTGGCCGGGGCCGAGAACGCGGTGCGCGCCGCCGACCAGGCGCTCAGGGCCGCGCAGGACCAAGCCTCCGGCTCGCGCGAGGACCATGCGCGCCACGAAGCGCGCCTCGAATCGTCGCGCGAGCGTCATGGCGAGGCCGAGCGGCGCATCGCGGAAGCCCTGCATTGCGCTCCGACCGAGATCGTCGAAACCGCCGGCCTCGAAGAAGGCAAGATGCCGCCTCTCGATGAGGTCGAGCGCAAGCTCGCCACGCTGCGCGACGACCGCGAGAGGCTGGGCGGAGTCAATCTCAGGGCCGAGGAAGAAGCCGAGGAGGTCGCGGGGCAGCTCGACGGCCTCGTCAAGGAGCGCGACGACGTGGTCCAGGCCATCGCCAAGCTGCGCGGCGGCATCCAGAATCTCAACCGCGAAGGCCGCCAGCGCCTGCTCGACGCCTTCGGCACGGTGAACGAGAATTTCGGCCAGCTCTTCACCACCCTGTTCGGGGGCGGCAAGGCCGAACTGCAGCTCATCGAATCGGACGATCCGCTGGAAGCCGGCCTCGAGATCCTGGCGCATCCGCCGGGCAAGAAGCCGACGGTGCTGTCGCTGCTCTCGGGCGGCGAGCAGACGCTCACCGCCATGTCGCTCATCTTCGCGGTGTTCCTCACCAACCCGTCGCCGATCTGCGTGCTCGACGAGGTCGACGCGCCGCTGGACGACCACAATGTCGAGCGCTTCTGCAACCTGCTCGATGCGATGCTGGAGCGCACCGAGACGCGCTTCCTCATCATCACCCACCATCCGCTCACCATGGCGCGCATGCACCGCCTGTTCGGCGTCACCATGATGGAGCGCGGCGTGTCACAGCTCGTCTCGGTCGACCTCGAGACCGCCGAGCAGCTCGCCGAAGCGGGCTGACCTCAATGCGCCTCGAACGGCCGTGACGGCCAGACCTGCATCGACAGAATTCCGGGCCGCGATCAGGCCCGCTTGCGTCCCTGAGCGCCCCGGCCGCCAAATTCGTCCGTCTCAGGCCTCCGTCCAATGAACGGCGCCGACCGGCCCTTGGCGGTCGCTCTGCGGCCCTTCCCCTTTCCCGGCGAACTCTCCCGCGGTATGGACTTGGGCCTCAACTCGACGCCCACTGCACGCATCACCTTCAGGATAGTGTCAAAGCTGGGATTGCCGGCGCCGGAAAGCGCCTTATAAAGGCCCTCTCGGTTAAGACCCGTCTCTCGGGCAATTCTCTGCATGCCCCGGGCTCGGGCGACATCGCCAAGCGCCTTGGCCACCACGCGGGCATCGTCGCCATAGTCTTCGAACACGGCCTCCAGATAGGCAGCTATCTCTTCCGGGCTGCGAAGGTAGTCAGCCGCATCATATGGAGCGGCGACCTTGCCAGGATCGGCGCCGGTCTTGCGCGCTGCCTTGCTCATAGCCTCTGTCCTTTCCAATATTCAGCGTAATCCTTTGCCTTGCGGATGTCCCGCCTTTGGCTCGACTTGTCACCCCCAAGCAGCAAGATGGTCCTGGCGAGGACCACATAGTAGACCCGGTAGCCGGGGCCGAAAGCAAAGCGCATTTCCATCACGCCGTCGTCTATCGACTTGACGTCGCCCGGACATAATTGCCGGAGCGACGCACGTCACCAGAAGCGGTCGTGCGGTCTCTTTAATTGCATCAGCTTCCTGAAGGCGCTCGCTCGTCTTGGGCCGTTTGTCCCGGACCGGCCTGGCCGCTGCGCTGGATCACCGCGCCCGACGGGTAGAGCCGCATGATCCACAGGAGAAGCACAAGACCCGGAACGGCGAGGAAGGCGGTCAGGCTCCAGAAGGTGAACCAGTCGGTGTGGTCGGCCAGCCAGCCGCTGCCCGAGGACAGCCAGGTTCGGCCCTGCGCCATGAAGGACGTCAGCAAGGCGTATTGCGTGGCCGTGAAGGCGACGTTGCATAGGCCGGACAGATAGGCGACGAGCGCCGCCCCCGCAGCACCGCCGGCGATGTTGTCGGCGGTGATGGCGATCGCCAGCGCCGGCAGATCATGCGGATAGGCGGCGCACAAGGTGCCGACGAGCGCGCCGGGATCGGCGGCGAGCGCCTCCCTGGCGCACAGGCCGTAGTCCGTGCCCCTGACCGCGACATAGGCGAAGGCGAAATTGGTGAGGGCCTGCAGGACGCCGCCGATCATGAGGGCCCTGAACACGCCCCAGCGCGCCACCGCGATGCCGCCGGCGAGGGCGCCGACGATCGTCATCCACACGCCCCAGACCTTGCTGATGCCGGCGATCTCGAGGCCGGTATAGCCCATCTCCACATAGAAGGGATTGGCCATCGTGCCGCCCAGCGCATCGCCGAATTTGTAGAACAGCACGAACAGGAGGATCACCACCCAGCCGGTGCGGCTCATGAAATCGGCGAAGGGGTCGACGACCGATTCCCTGACCCACTGCATATAGCCGCGCCCGCGCCGAGCCACCGCGGCCCTGGGCTCGGGCACGAGCAAGGTCAGCACCGCCGAGGCGACCATGGCGGCGGCGAGCACACCGAACACCACCGGCCAGGAATAGAAATCGGAAAGCCCGACCGCCCCCGCGCCGGCGAGCAAAAGGCCGAAGCGATAGCCGACCTGGGTGGCGGCGGCGCCATGGCCCTGCTCGGCCTCGGGCAGGAACTCGATACGGTAGGCGTCGATGACGATGTCCTGGCTGGCCGAGAGGAAGGCGATGACGACGGCGATGAGGGCGGTGCCCCAGGGGTTGACGGTCGGATCCACCTGCCCCATGGCGAAGATCGCGACCGCCAGCAAAAGCTGGGTCAGGACGAGCCAGCTGCGCCGCCGGCCGAGCAGCCGCGTCAGGACCGGCAGCGGCGCCTGGTCCATGATCGGCGACCACAGGAACTTGAAGGTGTAGGGCGTGCCGACCAGCGCGAAAAGACCGATGGTGGTCTTGTCGACGCCGAGCCTGGACAGCCAGTAGGAGAGGGTCGAGAGCGTCAGGAGCAGGGGCAGGCCGGAAGCGAAGCCCATCGCCAGGATGATGAGCATGCGCGGCGTGAGATAGACCTGGACGGCCGACCACCAGTCCTTCTTCACGACACCAGCTTCAGCCATCGGGGATCCTCTCGCTCGCGCCCGGCGACTCAGGGCCAAGCCATGAGCCGATGGTTACGCACTCGCGCGCGAGGCGTCCACAATCGCCTTTCCCCGGACTGCCGCGGCAATCGCCGCGCGCGAATCGCCGCATCGTCATCGCCCCTTCAAAAGGCCAGGCAAATCAACAGCTTGAATCTCATATCCGTTCCTTGACACCATTTCACCCAATCTCTATGGTGCGCGCGATTTTTAGGGGGCGTTCACGCCGCATCCACCATTTTTTCGAGCAGGATCATGAACACGTCCGATGACCGGCTCAAAGATCTGGAAAAGCGGCTGAACACCAGTCTGAGCCAGCGCAAAGGAGTTGGGCCCGACACGACCGAGGGGTCGGCCGCAGGCCTCGCGATGCGCGCGGTGACCGAGCTCGTGGTCGGCATCGCGGTCTGCATGGGTCTCGGCTGGATGGTGGACAGGTATTTCGGCACGGCGCCGTGGGTCATGCTGGCCCTCATGCCGTTCGGGATCGCCGCGGGGGTCGTCAATGTGATGCGGCTCTCAAAGAGCAAACAGGCCGAGGAGGCGTTGGGCGGAAAAGGCCCGGTGGCGCCTTCGGTCAAGGACGACGACGAGGATTGAGCGTGTCAACGAGCACAACGGAAGCGGCAGCGGGCGCAGCAGCCGAGCACGGCGAGAAGATCATCGACCCGATCCACCAGTTCCAGATCCACACGATCATCGATCTCGGGCCGTTCTCGCTCACCAATTCCGGCCTGTGGGCCATCATAGCGGTGGCGTGCGTCGCCCTGCTCTTCCTCCTGGCGCCCAAGAACCTGATCCCGACCCGGCTGCAGTCGGCCGCCGAGAGCATCTACGAATTCATCGAGAACATGACGGAGGAAGTGCTGCACGAGAACGGCCGCACCTATTTTCCCTTCGTCCTCACGCTCTTCACCTTCATCCTGTTCTGCAACGTCCTGGGCCTCGTGCCCTACGCCTTCACGGTGACCAGCCACATCATCGTCACGCTGGGGCTGGCCCTCGTCGTCTTCATCAGCGCCACCATCATCGGCTTCATCCGCAACGGCTTCGGCTATCTCAAGCTGTTCGTGCCGTCGGGCGTGCCGTGGCCGCTCCTGATCATTCTCGTGCCGATCGAGGTCATCTCCTATTTCATCCGGCCGTTCTCGCTGTCCATCCGGCTTTTCGCAAACATGATGGCGGGGCACATGATGCTGAAGGTGGCGGCCGGCTTCGTCGTCGTGCTGGGCCTGACCGCCGGCTGGTTCGCGCTCATCGCCATGATCGGGCTCTATGCGCTGGAGCTGCTGGTGGCCATCCTGCAGGCCTATGTGTTCGCGCTGCTTACGTGCCTTTATCTCAGCGATGCGATGCATGTCGATCACTGAGCAACAACTCAACGCTTTCCATTCAAGAGGAGAATAACCATGGAACTCGACGCAGCCAGAATGATCGGTGCGGGCATCGCGGCAGTCGCGCTGGGCGGCGCCGGTGTCGGCATCGGTCACATCTTCGGCAACTATCTCGCCGGCGCCCTGCGCAATCCGGCGGCCGCCGCCGGCCAGCGCGGCACGCTGTTCCTCGGCTTCGCACTGGCCGAAGCGACGGGCCTCATCGGCTTCGCGGTGGCCATGCTCATCCTGTTCAGCTGATACAGGCCGAAGTTTCGCCTATCGGCAGGGCCGGGCCCTGCCGGCGGCAGAAAACCAACAGGGTGCCAGCGCCATGCCGCAACTCGACGTCAACACCTGGCCGCCGCAGCTGTTCTGGCTCGCGGTGACCTTCCTCGTCCTCTATTTCCTCATCTCGAAGATCGTGATCCCGCGCACCGGCGGCGTCATCGAGGGCCGCCGGAACCAGATCGAGAACGACCTGGCGTCGGCCCAGCGCTTCAAAGCGGACACGGACAAGGCGGTCGCCGAGTATGAGAAGGCGCTGGCCGAGGCGCGCGGAAAGGCGCATACCATCGCGCGCGAGACGCGCGACAGGCTCAATGCCGAGGTCGACAAGGAGCGCGGCAAGCTCGACGCCGAGCTCGCCGCGAAGATCGCCGCGGCCGAGAAATCGATCCAGGCCACGCGCAGCAAGGCGCTGGCCAGCGTGAGCGAGGTTGCCACCGACATCGCCGCCGACATCGTCAGCCGGCTCACCGGCACCAGCGTGACGGCGGCGGATGCCGCCAGGGCCGTCGCCAAGGCGCAAGGAAACTGACCATGTTCGCACAAGCGGAAACCTGGGTTGCCGTCGCCTTCGTGCTCTTCGTCGCATTGCTGATCTATCTGAAGGTGCCGGCAAAGGTCGTCACCATGCTCGACGAGCGAACCGCACGCATCGTCAAGGAGCTGGCCGAAGCCAAGAAGCTGCGCGAAGAGGCGCAAGCGCTTCTCGACGAATACAAGAAGAAGCGCGCCCAGGCCGAAAAGGACGCCGAGAACATCGTGGCGCTGGCGCGCAAGGAGGCGGAGGCCTATGCGCATGAGACACGCACCAAGCTCGCCGAAACCCTGGAACGGCGCACCAGGCAGGCCGAGCAGAAGATCGCCCAGGCCGAGCAGCAGGCGGTGAAGGACGTCCGCACGGCGGCGACCGATGTCGCCATCACCGCGGCGACGGAACTCCTCGGCGCCGCCGTCGAAGGGGCCAAGGGCGCCAGGCTGATCGAGGAATCGATCGACGCGGTGAAGTCCCGCCTCAACTGAGCGCGCGAGCCCATTGAGCCGAAAATCGCTGACGGAAAGTTGATCCGGACGACAGGCATAAGCGGCTAGTCTGCCCGCGGGACGCATCGCCTCCGGAGCATCGACAGATGGCCGCCCGCACGCTCCTCGTTCTTGTCCTGCTGACGCTCATCGCCCTTCCGGCGAGGGCTGAGGCGCCCGCCAGCGAGTGCCTCGCCATGGCCGAGGCGCCGGGCGCCGTTCGCCCCGCGCGATATGTGGAGGCGGCGCTCGAAGCCGATGAAGTGCGCTTCACCTTCGTCGGCCATTCGACCTTTCTCATCGAAAGCCCCGGCGGAGTCACGATCGCGACCGACTATGCGGGCTATGCGAACGGCATCGTGCCGGACGTCGTCACCATGAACCACGCCCACAGCACGCACTACACCGACTTTCCCGATCCCGGGATCAAGCACGTGCTGCGCGGCTGGAACCCGGAGGGCGGACCGGCGCGCCACGACCTCCAGGTCGGCGACGTGCGCATCCGCAACGTCACGACCGACATCCGCGGCGGCGCACAGGGGCGGATCCCCGACGGCAATTCCATCTTCATCTTCGAGATCGCCGGATTGTGCATCGGCCATCTCGGCCATCTGCATCACGAGCTCACCCCCGAGCAGCTGGGCTCGATCGGCCGGCTCGACGTCGTGCTCGTGCCGGTCGACGGCACCTATACCATGGCGCAGGCCGGGATGCTCAATGTGCTGAACGAGCTCAAGGCGCGCGTCGTCATCCCGATGCACTATTTCCGCGCGCAGACGCTGACGCGCTTCATCGGCGGCCTCTCGGGCGCGCTCGACGTCGACTACCGGGCGGATCCGGCCGTCATCCTGTCGGCCGGCCGTCTGCCCGAGCGGCCGACGCTCATCGTCCTGCCGGGCTATTGAGCCGCAAAGCCGGCCCACCGCCCGAGGCCCAAACCCGTCTTCGTCTTGTCTGCCGACCCGCCGAGCGCAGCCCGCCGGCGGCGAGCATGCCTTCAGCCCACGGGGTAAGTGGATGAAAATTCACGCGGCTTCGCGCCATGGGTATTGATCGGAAATAACCGGACGTATAATCGGAGACAATCGGGGTTCGGACGGTCCATGGAACTTCTGTCACTGCATATTTCGGAGGATAGGCACGCCAGGTTCCAAGACCGGAATCTGTTCTACAGTCCGCAGTTGCGATGCTGGATTTCGTTCGATCCCGAGGTCGTGCTGGACCTGTTGCGCGACAAGCGGCTTGTTGTTCCGGACGCGCTCGAAGCGATCAAACGGCTCGAAGCGCATTTCAACAGACCATTTCCCAACCTGACTTTCGCGGCACGCTGCATACCCTTGCTGGTCGAGGGCTCCATACACCGGGAAATCAGGCGCCGTCTGGCCGAGTTCCTCACCGAGGGGCGCGTCAGAACGACTGCCGCCCTTCCCCGGTTGATGGAGCAATATGTCGAGCCTCTGAACGGGCGGCGCCAGGTGGAATGGATCAGGGGCTGCATGGCGCCGATGGTTGCCGACATGTTCAGCCGAATGTGCGATTTTCCGGCTCCACTGCCATTTCCCACGCTGGTCATCACCCGGGTGTTCGACCGGTTTGCCAGCCTGGCGGCCTTCGGGGAGGCCGAGAAGCAGGCCGCGGCGCTCAGAGAACGGATAGCCAAGGACGTTCCCCATCTGGACGAGGAGACCCTGTTCGCAGCCCTGGTCCTCGGCCGTGATCCCACCCTCGGTACCCTGGGCACGTCGCTCCTTTACATTCTGCGCCGGAACCTCAATCGCCCCCTCGCCACCATCGATTTCCCGGACTATCCGCCGGAGACCGGAGTCGGCATTGCCGAACGCATCGCCACCGAAGCGATCGAGGTCGACGGCGAGACGATCGCCGCAGGCGACAGGGTCAGATTGTACTACCAGCCGATAAGCGCCGAGGACAGCACGGTCCACAGGCAGAACCTTTTCGGCGCGGGCGCGCATTCCTGCCTGGGCCGTCCCATTGCGCTCGACCTGTGGCGGGCCTTGACCCGAACGCTGCGCCGGTTTTCGGGTCGAGTGACCTCGGTCGATGTGGAGTTCGAGCCAAGCACCCTCTTCGTCGTTCCCCGCCGCCTAGAAACCGGACATGAGACATGAGCGGAAAGATCGAAACCGAACTTCGCAAGCTGTTGGATGAACTGGGGCTGGCAAAGGTCGAAGGCGACGTGGCGGACGACGTCGCCTTCGCCGATCTCGAGCTCGACAGCCTGACGCTGATGGATATCTGCGTCTCCCTCGAAGACCGCTATGATCTCATCATCGAGCCGGCCGACGTGGTCAAACAGGGTTCCTTGCGGAACCTGGCGCTTTTCATCGCCGCCAGACGGCCCGAGCGTGCCTGAACGCAAGACAACTCTCAAAACTGCCATCGCCGGCAGGACAGCGGTCATCAGCCTGCGCGAGTGGCGCATAGCCAAGCCGGCAGGCAGGGTCATATGCCTGCACGGCCTCGGCGTGACGGGTTGCGAGTATGCGCCGATGGCCGCGAGCCTCAACCGGGCGGGTTTCGACGTCGTGGCGCCGGACTGGATCGGGCATGGCGACAGCGAGTATTTCGGCGATCCGCAAGCCTATAGCTGGGATTCCTACATCAAATGCCTGGCCGCCGTCGCCCATCACTGCCACGCCCCGCCGACCCACTATGTCGGCACCTCCTGGGGCGCAAGCATCCTTTTTCTCTTCCTGCTGGGGTACAGAATCCTGCCGCGATCCGTGACCTTCGTCGACATGGCGCTCAGGAGCACGCCGTCGCTCGGACGAAGCCTCGACATGTTCAGGGAACAGAGCGAGATCGAACTCGCCTCAGTGACCGATGCCAATGTGTTCCTGAAAAACCAGCGGCCCGAATTCGCGCGGGTGCCGGACGACTACAGGACCTATTTCGACGACGAGCGCTACGCCCGCGAGGACGGCCGGATCAGGTTCAAATTCGACCCGGCCATCCTGCCCGCCTTCAGCGCGGCTATCGCAGCGAAGTTCGACCATCTTTCCGTCCTGAAGCGCATCCGCTTCAACGCGCTCTTCCTGTATGGGGCGGCAAGCCCCCACCGCCTTCCGCTCGAGTTCATGACCGCGTGCGCGCGGGCGCCACATATCCGCTATCGTGACGACTTGCCGGGCGGACATCCTCCGACATTGCTGCATGAAGATCAGTTCGTTCACGTGCTCAACTTCATCGAGAGCAGCAAGCTCCTGCGATGATGCCGGCCGGCCGCACGTCATCCCGCACTCGCGGCGACCATCCAGCCCTTCCATGCGACGACTGAGCGGCGTCGAGACCGGATGACCGGGTCGAGCCCCGTCATGACGAGTGAGACAAAAGGGCTATTCCGCCGCTTCCTGGTAGGCCTCCAGCGGCGGGCAGGTGCAGACCAGGTTGCGGTCGCCGAAGACATTGTCGACGCGCCCGACCGGCGGCCAGTATTTGTCGCCATTGATGTATTTCAGCGGGAAGAAGGCCTTCTCCTTGGAATAGGGCCGCGTCCAGTCGGCGAGCAGGAGCTGATGCGTGTGCGGCGCATTCTTCAGCACGTTGTCGGTGCGGTCGGCCTTGCCCTCCTCGACCTCGGCAATCTCGCGCCTGATCTCGATCATCGCGTCGCAGAAGCGGTCGAGCTCGCGCTTGCCCTCCGATTCGGTCGGCTCGATCATCAAGGTATCGACGACGGGGAAGGACATGGTCGGCGCATGGAAGCCGTAATCGACCAGCCGCTTGGCGACGTCCTCGACGGCGAGGCCGGTGCGCTCCTTGAGCCAGCGCAGATCAATGATGCATTCATGGGCGATGAAGCCGCCCGGCCCCGAATAGACGATGGGAAAATGCGGCGCGAGACGCCTGGCGATGTAGTTGGCATTGAGGATCGCCATGACCGTCGCCTGCCTGAGGCCGTCGCCGCCCATCATCGCGATATAGGTCCAGGAGATCGGCAGGATCGAGGCCGAGCCCCAGGGTGCCGACGAGACCTGGCCCTGCGACTGGTCGCGCCCGGCGGCCGGATTGACGCCGTGAACGACCGCGTGGCCCGGCAGATAGGGAGCGAGATGCGCCTTGACGCCGATCGGCCCCATGCCGGGACCGCCGCCGCCATGCGGGATGCAGAAGGTCTTGTGCAGATTCATATGGCAGACGTCGGCGCCGAGCTCGGCCGGGCGCACCAGACCCACCTGAGCGTTGAGATTGGCGCCGTCGAGATAGACCTGGCCGCCATGGGCATGGACGATGGCGCAGATATCCTTGATGCTCTCCTCGAACACGCCATGGGTCGAAGGATAGGTGACCATCAGGGCGGCGAGGCTGCGGGCATGCTGCTTCGCCTTGGCTTCGAGATCGGCGACGTCGACATTGCCGTTCGCGTCGCAGGCGACGACGACCACCTTCATGCCGGCCATGACCGCGGAAGCCGGGTTGGTGCCATGCGCGGAAACCGGGATGAGGCAGACGTCGCGATCGGCCTCGCCCCGCGCGTGATGGTAGCCGCGGATGGCGAGGAGGCCCGCATATTCGCCCTGGCTGCCGGCATTGGGCTGCAGCGAGACGGTGTCGAAGCCGGTGATCTCGGCCAGCATGCCTTCAAGCTCCTCGAAGAGCTGCTGGTAGCCCTGCGCCTGCTCGAGCGGCGCGAAGGGATGGATCAGGGCGAATTCGCGCCAAGTGACCGGGATCATCTCGGTCGTGGCGTTGAGCTTCATGGTGCAGGAGCCCAGCGGGATCATCGAGCGGTCGAGGGCCACGTCCTTGGCCTGGAGCCTGCGCATATAGCGCAGCATCTCGGTTTCCGAGTGATGCATCTCGAAGACCGGATGGGTGAGGTAGGGCGACCTGCGCTGCAAGGCCGGAGGGATCACCTCGCCCAGCCCGGCGTCGAGCGCGTCGATGTCGAGCCTGTCGGCGCCGGTCCGGAACACGCCAAGCAGGCGCTCGAGCTCCTGCCGGCGCGTCGCCTGGTCGAAGGAGATGCCGACGTGATCGGCGTCGACGAAGCGCAGGTTGATGCGCTTCTCCCTGGCGCGGGCGAGGATCGCATGGGCGCGGCCGGGCGCGGCGATGGTGACGGTGTCGAAGAATGCCGTGGTCGCGACCTCGTAGCCGAAGCCCTTCACGGCCTGCGCGAAGATCTGGGTCAGGCGATGGGTGCGCTCGGCCGTCTTCCTGATGCCCTTCGGCCCGTTATAGACGGCGAACATCGAGGCGATGACGGCGAGCAGCACCTGCGCGGTGCAGATATTGCTGGTCGCCTTCTCACGCCGGATATGCTGCTCGCGCGTCTGCATCGCCATGCGCAGGGCCTGGTGGCCGTGCGAATCGACCGAGACGCCGATGATGCGTCCGGGCATGGCGCGCTTGTATTCGTCGCGGGTCGCGAAGAAGGCGGCATGCGGACCGCCATAGCCCATCGGCACGCCGAAGCGCTGGGCCGAGCCGAGCGCGATGTCGGCGCCCAGCTCGCCGGGCGGGGTGAGCAGCGCCAGAGCGAGGAGATCGGTCGCCATGACGGCGAGCGCGCCCGCGCCGTGCAGCCTGTCGATGACGGCGCGGTAGTCGCGGATCTCGCCCGACGAGCCCGGATAGGACAGGAGCGCGCCGAAGACCTCGGCCGGCTTCAGATCCTTCGCCGGATCGCCGACCACGATGGTGAAGCCGAACGCGGCGGCGCGCGTCTTCACCACGGCGACGGTCTGGGGATGCGTGTCGCGGTCGATGAAGAACGTATCGGCCGAGGTCTTGACGACGCGCCTGGCCATGGCCATCGCTTCCGCCGCCGCCGTGCCTTCATCGAGGAGCGAGGCGCTGGCGAGCTCGAGCCCGGTGAAGTCGACGACCATCTGCTGGAAATTGAGCAGTGCCTCGAGGCGGCCCTGGCTCACTTCCGCCTGATAGGGCGTGTAGGCGGTGTACCAGCCGGGGTTCTCCAGGATGTTGCGCAGGATGACCTTGGGAGTGACGGTGCCGTAGTAGCCCATGCCGATCATCGAGGTGAACACCTCGTTGCGCGACGCCATCCGGCGCAGATGGGACAGCGTCGTGCGCTCCGGCTTGCCCTTCGGCAGGTCGAGGGGCTTTGCCGCCCTGATCTTCTTCGGGATCACCTTGCCGATGAAGTCGTCGAGCGACGCGCATCCGAGGACCTTCAGCATCTCGGCGGTCTCCGCCGCATTGGGGCCGATATGGCGCGGGACGAAATTCGCGTCCGGCTCGAGCTCGGCAAGCGTTGCACGTTTGGTCGACATCATGACTTTCCTCGTTGTCCGTCCTCTCCCCCTCGCCGGGGAGGCCTGGTCCTATTGCTCGGCCACGAACTTGTCGTAGGCGGCCTTGTCCATCAGATCGGCGAGCTCGGCCTTGTCCTTGAGCTTCACCTTCATGAACCAGGCGGCGCCCTCGGCCTCGCGGTTGACCAGGGCCGGGTCGGCCTCGAGATCCTTGTTCACCTCGACGACCTCGCCCGAGACCGGGGCATAGACCTCGCTCGCCGCCTTGACCGATTCGACCACGGCCGCATCGCCGCCCTTGGTCACCGCTTTGCCGATCGCCGGAAGTTCGACGAAGACGACGTCGCCCAGCTGCTCCTGCGCATGGTTGGTGATGCCGACCGTCGCGATGTCGCCGTCGACGCTGATCCATTCATGCTCTTTCGTGTAGTGCCTGCTCATCGGTCTTCTCCCTGTCTCGGCGTTAGCGTTTGTAGTTGTGCGGCGTGAACGGCAGGACGGCGACCCTGGCCGGCATCGGCCTGTCGCGCACGACCAGGCTGATCGCGGTGCCGGGAGCGGCACAGGCCGTCTCGACATAGCCCATGGCGATCGGACCATTGACCGTCGGGCCGAAGCCGCCGGAGGTCACGAGGCCGACGGCGCGCCCTTGCGCATCGAGGACGACCGAGCCTTCGCGTGCCGGCGCCCGGCCCTCCGGCCTGATGCCGACGCGCTTGCGCCGCGCGCCCTCGCGAATCTCGCGGATGATGCGCTCGGCGCCGGTGAAGCCGCCCTCGCCGCGCCGCCTTTTGCCGATGGACCAGACGAGATCGGCCTCGACCGGGCTCGTCTCCTCGTCGATGTCATGGCCGTAGAGACAGAGCCCCGCCTCGAGGCGCAGCGAATCACGCGCGCCGAGGCCGACCGGCCTGACATCGGGGTCGGCCAGCAACGTCTCGGCGAGGGTCAGGGCATCCTTGGCGGCGACCGATATCTCGAAGCCGTCCTCGCCGGTATAGCCCGAGCGCGCGACGTGGCAGGCGATGCCGTCGAACTGGTCGGGGCTGGCGGCCATGAAGCCCAGGGCGGAGGCCTTGGGACAATGGCGCGCCAGGACCGCCGCCGCCTTGGGACCCTGCAGGGCGACGAGCGCCTGGTCCTCCATCGGCTCGAGCCTCACATCCTTCGGCAGACGCTCGCCGAGCCAGGCATAGTCGACGTCCTTGCGCGAGGCGTTGACCACGACATAGAGCCGCCCGTCCCGGCTCGTGCGGGTGATCATCAGGTCGTCGATGATGCCGCCCGCCTGGTTGGTGATCTGCGAGTAGCGGATGCGTCCGGGCGCCAGGCCCAGCACATCGCCCGGAACGAGCTTCTCCAGAGCCCCGGCCACCGTCTCGTGATCGGGGCCCGTCACATGGGCCTGACCCATGTGGGAGACATCGAACAGGCCCGCCGCGCCGCGCGTCCAGTTGTGCTCGGCGAGGATCCCGGTCGGATATTGCACCGGCATCTCGTAGCCGGCGAAGGGCACCATGCGGGCGCCCAGTTTCACATGCAGATCGTGGAAGGGGGTGCGATGAAGCTTTTCCGTGGGCGTTGCCATTCAGATCCGTGTCCTGACAAGAGTGAGCGAGACCCGGCCACAGCCAAGCCTGCCCCCTCTGTCAGAGAACCTGAGAGATTTCGCCCATGTCGCTCCGACACATGAGCTTGGCTCCTTCGGTGAGGGGTTGTCCCCTGCTCTCCAGAGTCGGCGAACGCGCGCGGTCCTTTTGCCTGAGAGTTTCCGGGGCGGTTGCTCCTTCGGCGCCGGATCGAACCGGCCTCTCCCGCGCATGTTCTCATCGAACGGCCGCAAGGTAGTTGCGCCTCCCGAGAAAGGCAAGAGTTCCCCGGCACGGGGTCGCCGCGACCGGAACGCATGGCTCGCCGCGGCATAGGTTCGCCCTATGTTCCGGCGCACCGCGACCTTGACAAGCCTCGGCGTCCCTCGCCATCTAGCTCTCATGAGCAAGCCGCCCCTGACCATCCTGCTGGCCGCGCCGCGCGGCTTCTGCGCCGGCGTGGTGCGGGCCATCGACATCGTCGAGCGGGCGCTCAAGCTCTATGGCGCGCCGGTCTATGTGCGCCACGAGATCGTGCACAACAAATTCGTGGTCGACGATCTCCGGTCCAAGGGAGCGATTTTCGTCGACGAGCTCGACGAGATCCCGGATGGCGACAGCCCGGTGGTCTTCTCCGCCCACGGCGTGCCCAGGGCGGTGCCCGAGGCGGCGCGCCGGCGCCGGATGTTCCAGATCGACGCCACCTGCCCGCTCGTCACCAAGGTCCATATGGAGGCGCAGCGCCACCACAACGAAGGCCTCGCCATCGTGCTCATCGGCCATAAGGGGCATCCCGAGGTCATCGGCACGATGGGACAGCTTCCGGACGGCGCCATCACGCTCATCGAGACGGTCGCGGAGGCCGAGAGCTTCACGCCGCGCGACCCGGCCAGGCTCGCCTATGTCACGCAGACCACCTTGTCGGTCGACGACACGCGCGACATCGTCGAGACGCTGAAGCGCCGCTTCCCGGGGATTCGCGGACCGCTCAGGGAAGACATCTGCTACGCCACCACCAACCGCCAGGAGGCGGTGAAGTCGATCGCCGCCCGGCTCGACCTGCTCCTGGTGGTGGGCGCTCCCAACTCGTCCAACTCGAAGCGCCTGGTCGAGGTCGGCCTCAAGAACGGCTGCCGGGCGGCGGAGCTGGTGCAGAGGGCGCAGGATCTCGACTGGCCGAAGCTCAGGGGCCTGACCAGCGTCGGCCTCACCGCCGGCGCCTCGGCCCCGGAAGTGCTGGTCAACGAGATCATCGACGCCTTCCGCGCGCATTACGAGGTCACGGTCGAGAACGTCGTGCTGCGCGAAGAGAACGTCTCCTTCAAGCTGCCGCGGGAGTTGCGCGAAGCGAAGCCCGCCGCATGACGGCGCAAACGGTCGTCATCCATACCGACGGCGCCTGCTCCGGCAATCCGGGACCGGGCGGCTGGGGCGCCATCCTGCGCTATGGCGCCCATGAAAAGGAGCTCAAGGGCGGCGAGGCCCTCACCACCAACAACCGCATGGAGCTCATGGCGGCGATCATGGCGCTCGAGGCGCTCACCCGGCCGGCGGCCATCGAGATGCATACCGACTCGCAATATCTCAGGGACGGCATCAGCAAATGGATCCACGGCTGGAAGCGCAACGGGTGGAAGACGGCCGAGAAGAAGCCGGTGAAGAACGCCGAGCTGTGGCAGCGCCTCGACCTCGCCCTCGAGCGCCACCAGGTGACGTGGCACTGGGTCAAGGGCCATGCCGGCCATGACGACAACGAGCGCGCCGACGAGCTGGCGCGTCAGGGCATGGCGCCATTCAAGCGCAAGGGGCCGCTTTCTTAGCGCATGAAAGGCGGGCACCGGTTTTCCGAAACGATCATGGGCAAACCAAACGATAATGCGTGATGGCGATTCCGCTTGAAGCCATCACGCTTCAGGCGTCAAAGCTGCTTCAGCACCGTGTCGGCGCCGGAGACATTGACGCCCGGCTTGTCCTCGACATTGAGCGCCTTCACCACACCATCCTCGACGACCATCGAATAGCGCCTCGAGCGACGGCCCATATTGTTGGCGGTGAGGTCGAATTCGAGGCCGACCGCCCTGGCGAAGTCGCCATTGCCGTCGGCCAGCATGAGGAGCTTGCCGTCGGCGCCCGTGGCGCGCGCCCAGGCGTTCATGACATGGACGTCGTTCACCGCCGTGCAGGCGATCGTGTCGACGCCCCTGGCCTTGATCGCATCGGCTTCCTTCACGAAGCCGGGCAGGTGATTCATGCTGCAGGTCGGCGTGAAGGCGCCCGGCACCGCGAAGAGCACCACCTTGCGGCCGGCGAATACCGTGCCGGTCGTGAACCTCTGGGTGCCGTCGGCGGTCATGGTGATGAATTCGGCTTCCGGCAGACGATCGCCAACCTTGATCATGATTGCTCCTCACTTCCAGTCTCGGCAGGGGGGCGTCTTCCCGTCGCAAAGCCGGGCCCGGACGGAAAGCGCCTCGAAAAGGAGGAAGAGGCTTAGTCGACCACGACGTCCTGTTCAAGGCGAATATCGCCGGCCGTCATGGTCAAGGTCAAAGCGCTGCCGTGAAGTTTCTTCGGATCCTCGAGACCGTCGATGCGCAACCGGAACAGCCCCTTTTCGCCGGCCGGCCGGGGTCCGTGGAAATAGACGAAATCGCTGCCCTCGACGAAAATGTCGAGGCCGCTGTCGAATCCTTCGCCCGCAAGGCGAAGGGCGAGAGCGTAGCCTCCGCCCGTCCCGGCGAGCGCGGCGCCGGTGACGCGGAAGCGCGACTGCGCGTCGACCTTGCGCGGCACCCGCGCGGCGAAGGCGGCAATGAGGCTCGCATCGGCGGGCGCCGGATCGGACTGGGCGAGCGCCATGTCGAGCTTGACCGGGATGCAGACGTTCTCGCAGACGCCGAGAAAGGCATCGAGCGCCAGCTCGATGGGGAGCGCCGGATCGGCGGCGACGACGTCCACCGGAAAGACGATCCGGTCCTTGTAGCCGACGGTCTCGCCGCCTTGATCGACGAAGCGCTTCGGCGCCGGCCACAGCACCGTCGCCGATTCGACATTGCGCGAGCGCGACCAGTCGAATTGCGGCGGCACCCCGGCATCGCCCGGCATGCGCCAATAGGTCTTCCAGCCCCTGTCGAGCGTGATGTCGAGGCCGGCGCGCCAGCGGCCCATCGCCGTCTCGCCGCCGATGAGCCGCGCCGAATAATGCGGACCCGCCTCCGCCATCGCCGCGACGCCGTAAGCCGGCAGTCCGAGAGCGGCCAGTAGAAACTCGCGTCGCTTCATCAACGGCATGATCACAATCCGTTCCATAGGCCAAGGCCGCTGCGCCGGCCAATCAACTCGACGAACAGGGCAATCAATTTAATGTCAGATTGACTGCTTTGCGCCGGGGCCAAATCGCACTAACTTATGGGGTCAGCAGCAAAGGGTGGAGTTCCATGAAAAAATCATCCTTTCTCGACGGCCAGATGCTGATCGCGATGCCGGGCATGAGCGACCCTCGCTTCGACAGATCGGTCGTCTTCATGTGCGCCCATTCCGACAACGGCGCCATGGGCATCATCGTCAACAAGCGGGCGCCGATGATTTCCTTCAGCGAGCTCCTGGAACGGCTCGACATCCTGCCGCAGGAAAACCGCATCAGGCTGCCGGACGACGTGCAGTCCATGCTGGTCCAGTTCGGCGGGCCGGTCGAGCCGGGGCGCGGTTTCGTTCTGCACACATCGGATTATTTCTCCGCCGACACGTCGCTGCCGATCGACGAGCGCGTGGCGTTGACGGCGACGCTCGACATCCTGCGCGCCATCGCCGGCGGCCAGGGGCCGCGGCGCTCGCTCCTGGCGCTCGGCTATGCCGGATGGGCGCCGGGCCAGCTCGAGGACGAGATCCAGCGCAATGGCTGGCTGAGCTGCTCGGCCGACGAGGACCTGCTGTTCAGCCACGATCTCGACGGCAAGTATCTCAACGCGCTGCACAAGATCGGCGTCGATCCGGCCATGCTGTCGTCCGAAGCCGGGCATGCCTGATTCCCTCCACGCCGCTTCCTCAAGTCTTCAAGTCTCGGCCGGAGATTGCTCCTTGCCCGCCGTCCGGCGCCGCAGCTTCTTGCCGAGGCGGGCGGCCTTGGCCCTGTGCGCCGCAATCTCGTCGTCGGCCTGATCCGACGGCTCGGCCTCGTCGTCCGACGGCTCGGCCGCCGCTCCCGACCCTTCCACTTCTTCCGTCTCGTCCCCCTCATCGTGGCCCGGCGCGCGCGGCGCCATGGGAGCCCCACCGGGCAGAGGGGGACCGGCTTGCGACGGCTCGGATCTGACCAGATCATTCGTCTCTTCGTGAACGGCTTCAGGCACGGCCGCCGCCGGCCTGGCCGCGCCGTCGGCCGGCGGCGGCCTGGAGGGAGCCTCGGCGGACGGCTTGCGGCTGCCGGAAGCCGGCCTGGCAAAGACCGGCGGCGTCAGCGGCGGCAGAAGCACGATCGGCGGCTTGCCGGGCTTGACCAGCCTGCTTTCCGACGGCGGCGGGGGCGGCGCCGCTTCCGGCGGCCGCTGGTCGCGGACGGGCTCCGGCGCCGACGGCCTGGCCGGAGCGGCCGGAGGCTTCGGCTCCTTGCCTGAGTCCGACGGCGGCGATGCCTCCTTGGCCGGCACGGGCTGCGGTTTTGCCGCCCCGGCCGGAGCGGGCGATGGCTTTGCTTCCCTGGCCGGCGCCTTTTGCGGCGCGGGCTTCGTTTCCCGCAACGGCTCGGGCACGCGCACGTTCGACGTTCCGGCCATGCGCTCCCACAGCGAGTCGATGGTCGTCTTGTGCTTCGCGGCGCTCAGCGGCACGCCGCTCAGCACATCGACGACCTGCTTCGCCGTCATCGGCTCGCCGATGAAATAGCCTTGCCCGAAATCGCAGGCGAGGCCGCCCAGCCGGTCGACGTCGTCCTGCGACTGGATGCCTTCGGCGACGACGGTCAGGCCCAGATCATGGGCGAGCAGGACGATCGATTCGAGGATCAGCGACGCCTTGGCGTCCTCGGCGTCCGCCTCGATGAAGCTGCGATCCACCTTCAGCGTGTCGAACGGCATCCGCCGCAGATTGGACAGCGAGGAATAGCCGGTGCCGAAATCATCGCACGCCACGCCGATGCCCATCTGCTTCAGCCGGTCGAGGATCTGGATCACCAGCGCCGGATTCTCCATCACGATCGACTCGGTGACCTCGATCTTCAAGGTGTCGCGCACCAGGCCTTCGCGCGTCAGCAGCGCCTTCACGTCGTCGATGAGGTCGGCGGCGAGGAACTGGCTCGACGACACGTTGACGGCGACGAACAGCGGATCGTGCGGGCGGAAGGCGCGCTGCCAGATGCCGAGCTGGCGGCCGGCCT
>JBFWVM010000033.1:0-43607 GCA_050246735.1 Parvibaculaceae bacterium
ATCCCATCACGCCGATACTTGGCGCGGGTGATCTCAGTCCAAACCATCAGTGATCTCCAGCGAATCAGACAATCCGATGGAATCGCGGTCGGCTGAGATCACTCAACCCATTTTTCGGTCAGCCTCTAAGACATGAGTAACACTTTCCCCTTCTGATCCGGAATCGAGACATCGCGCTCGGCCTGCCGCGCCGTCGAGACGCGCAGGTACAGGGCGGCGCGGTCATGGCTAGCGTCTCCTCAGATCATCGGTGCGGCCCGAACAGCTCATCGAAAAGATCGCCGAACCATGCCTCGAACACGTCGAACTCGGCGTCCGTGATCGGAACTGGGTCCGGCCAATCGTCCGTGACCGTCCACGTCGACAGATCGTGCTTCGTTGGCCGACCGATACGAGGCCAAGTCTCCATCGGAATGTAGAGGTCATCGGGCAAGATGCCCAGGCTGGCGCGCGGGCGAGACATCCCGACAGCATCGCGCGAATAGATAACAAGCTGAACGTCCCAATCCTAACCGCCAGTACGCTGGACACCATTGCTCGTCAGGCCACCTGCCTGGTCTTCGGTGAGACGGCCAGTCCGAGAAACACGAGCACCGCCTGATTGAGCCTCAGGATATCCTCGTCGTCCAACCTGCCGACGCGCGCGCCAACCTTGGTCTTGGGGACGGTGGTAATCTTATCCACCATCAGGCGGCACGCCATGCGCAAGCCGTTGCGCTCGTTCGGCTCGACTGGCAGGCGGAACAGGGGTGCTTCGGTCTCGTCAGTGGTGAAGGCGCAAATCGTGATCGAGCCGGTTGCGTCGAAGCTGTCGTCCTGAACAATCACGACGGGGCGTGGCTTCCCGGCGTAGTCCTTGCCGCCGGCGACGGTCCAGATGTCGCCGCGCTTCATTCGCCCCAATCCGATACCGCGTCGATGAACGCCTGATCCTCATGGGCATGCGCGCTCGTGGCCACGGCCAATGACTGGCGATGCGCCTCAGACCGGAAAGACGGCGCGCGCACGTCCGGCACCCAAATCTGGATCGGGCGCAGACCCTGCGCGCGCAGCCGCTCGCGATGTTGTCGCACCTTCGTGCGGGAAGGCTTGGGTTTTGATGCCGGGACCATGACATGTCTCCGATAGGTTACATGTAACCTATCATGGGCTACGGGGTTTGGCCAGCGTGTAATGGGCCGCCCCGTGGAGCATTGAGAATATAATGGGATGGCGTTCGCGCTATGAGGCCATGCAGCGCTGGGCGATCCGCTGCAAACAGTGCTATTCGGATGGCCGTTGCGTTTCTGACGACTTCGTGGATTTCGAACGTCTCCTTGTCGATGATCGGCGGGACAGGAACCGTCACGATCTCGCTGACCGGCTTCAATTCCTTGGTCTTGCTGGGTTTGTTGAACTCATGCTCGCCCATATAGGTGCGGCGGGTCAGGGTGCGGTGAACCTGACCGATGCCTCAATGCCCGCCGTCGCGGGTGAAGATGCGGCGGCTGTTGAGATAGGAGACGATGTTCTTGACGCCCATCTGGCCGGTGGTGCCGTCGCCCTCCAAGGCAAGGCGATAGATCAGCCGCACCGTGTCGGCGTGGTGCGGGTCGATCTCCAGCTTCTTCTAGCTCTTGGCTCCGCGCTGTTCGGCGGCGACGGTGCGATAGCGATAGGGGGAAGCGAGCCGTTCCAGAAGCCTTGCCGCGCATTCTCCTTCAAGGCCCGCATGACGTGCTTGGCGTTTTCCTTCGACTGGTGTTCGTCGAACAGCGCCATGATCTGCCGCATCATGACGTGCATGAGGTCATCTCCCATCTCCTGCGTGATCGAAACCAACTTCACGCCGTTCTTCGCCAGCTTGCGGACGTAGAACTCCATGTCGAAGGCGTCGCGGAAGAAGCGGCTGAACGAGTGGACGATCACCATGTCAAACGGCGCAGGCTTGGGCGCGGCCATGGCGTCTGTCTCCTTCTCACCTCATCGGCACGGCCCGAACAACTCATAGAACAGGTCGCCGAACCACGCCTCGAGCACATCCACCTCGGCCTCGGTGACGGGAATATGATCTGGCCAGTCGTCGGTGACGGTCCAGGTCGAAAGGTCGTGCTTCGGTGGTCGGCATGGAAAAGGCCACGGCTGACCGAGCAACGCTTCAAGCTGCTCGGATGCGATCGGCGGGCGTTCCTTGCGAAATCTGGCCATTGCGCCAGGATCGCCGAACGCGGCCGTTGAAAGAATAGCCTTTTTCTACGCCAGAACTCTCTTCGCACTCTGGCGCAATAATACTTGCCGGAGCGTGTTGTGGTGAACGGCATCTGCTGCACCCGCATGAGCGTATCAGGCAAGGCCATACCACGCCCCCCGGCCGGCCCCGTGCAAGACCAGATGACCCTGCTCGACCAACGCTCTCAGATGCTCCTTGATCGTGTTGCGGCTGGCGCCGCTGACCCGCACCGCCTCGGCCATCGTGACCCGGCCATGCTCGCGCGCCAGCTCCAGGATCAGCACCGACAGTTCCGGCATGGCGGCGAGCATGACCCGCTCGCGCTCCATCTTCTTTTCGAGCCGCTGTTTCTGGCTCTGCAAGGCCCGCAGGAAGTACTCCAGCCAGGGGTTCCAGTCCGGCGACTCGGTGCGGATCGTTCCCTGCGTCCGCCTGAGCGACAGGTAATAGCCTTCCTTGCTCTGCTCGATCACGCTCTCTAGGGAGCTGTAAGGAACGTAGGCATAGCCCGCGCGCAGCAGCATCAGCGTCGTCAGGATACGCGACAGCCGGCCGTTGCCGTCCTGGAAGGGGTGAATCTCCAGAAACACGACGACGAGGACCGCTATGACCAGCAGCGGGTGAAAGCTCCTATCCTTCTCCTTCCCGGCCACCCATTCGACCAGCTCGGCCATGCGGCGTGGCGTGTCGAAGGGTGTGGCGGTCTCGAACACCACGCCCAGGCTCCTGCCGGTCTCGTCGAAGGCTTCGACATGGTTGGGGAGCGTCTTGTAGGAGCCGCGATGCCGCTCGTCCTTGGTCGAATGTACCAGCAGGTCGCGGTGAAGCTGGCGGATGTGGTTCTCGGTGAGCGGGATCGCGTCATGGGCGCCGAAGATCGTCTCCATCACCTCGGCATAGCCCGCGATCTCCTGCTCATCGCGGGTGGTGAAGGAGCCGATGCGGATATTGGCCAGCAGCGCCTCGACCTCCCGGTCGCTGAGCCGGGCGCCCTCGATACGGGTCGAGGAGCCGATGCTCTCGATGGTGGCGACGCGGCGCAGTCCCGACAGGCGTTCCGGCGCGATCCGGCCGATAGCCCGCCAGGCGCCTTTGAACTCGTCGATCTCAGCGATCAGCGACAGGATTTCGGGTGTGATCCGAAGGGTCGAGGTGTCGAGCGGCATATCGTTTATTCACCCATTAACACCCAATTCTTATGCGATAACCCAAACTGTTTGTCCACCCATTTTCACCTGATTAGGGCGGGCGAAGCATAGCGCAGTCAAGCGTACAAGGGCGGATCGCACATCGCGGCCATCTCATTGATTATATTTATAAAATATCTGTCTCGGCGTCCTCGCGCACATTCGCTGGAAAATAGCGCACATCGCGAAATCACCTCGTAACTCATTGAAAAAACCGCGACCGTTTCGAGTCGCACATTGCGTCGTTTTATCTTGCCCCCGGTCCCCCTACGCCCGGCTACTCCGAAATCGCCGCCGATTCCTGATTCTCGAAAAGAGCCATTTCGCCCTAAATGGCGCAATGGATCGCCACGGGCTTCGGCCATGAAAACCTTCGACTGGTATTCGTCGAACAGCGCCATGATCTGCCGCATCATGACGTGCATGGGGTCATCGCCCATCTCCTGCGTGATCGAAACCAACTTCACGCCGTTCTTCGCCAGCTTGCGGACGTAGAACCCAAGCTCAAAGTGATCGCGGAAGAACCGCGAAAACGAGTGGACCACCACCACGTCGAACGGCGTGGGTTTGCTGGTCCCGGCCTCAATCATGCGCTGGAACTCGGGGCGGCGATCATTGGTCGCCGATGCGCCCCTGGCTCATATAGGTCTCGACGAGCTGATAGCCGCGCGAAGCGCAATAGGCTTCGCCCTGCCGCTTCTGGTCGGGGATCGAAACATCATGCTCGGCCTGCCGCACCGTCAAGACGCGCAAGTAGAGGGCGGCGCGCAGAGGGATTGTGGAAGCGGTCATGCCAGGCCTCATTGTGCAGCCGCCTCGTCAGGCGACAACACGGCGACGCCGAACGGCAGGAAATGCTTCGTGTTGCGGGTGACGACGACGAGTTCATGCGCTGCGGCGATACCGGCAATCACGGCATCGGCCATGCCGGGGTCGTGACCGGCCGCAAGCGCCTTCGCCTCCAGCCGCCCGCCGATTGCGGCGGCCTGCGCGTCGAAGCCAATGATCTTGTCATCGTATGTGGAGACGAGACCACTGAGCCATGCTTTCAGGCTCGCGGCTTTCGTCGTCGCCCCCTTGTGGTCGAGGAGCACAATTCCCTTCTCGATCTCATGGATGGAGACGACCGACAGAAATAGCCGTCCATCAGCGTCCATGCGATCCAGCCAGGTAAGGAAGCCTGCGGATGCTTCCGCCTTCGACGGCGCGAGCAAGGAGACGACGTTGGTGTCGAGAAGGAAGCCGCTCAAAGCTCGACATCCCGCGATGGTTTGCGGTTGCGCGGGAACTCTCCGCCTGGGAACGTCCTGAGATAGCTGACAAGGCCCGCCCGTTTGCGCATCAGCGCCTTGCGCGCGATCTCCGCCGCCTCGACCGAAACCAGGGCCGCAACGGGCTTGCCATGACGGGTGATGGTCACGATCTCTCCTTTGACGGCTTCATCGACCAGGCTGGAAAATCCAGCCTTGGCGTCTCTGAGGTTGATGGTCAGCATGTTGCGCCTCCATATGTAGACATATGTGACTACACGTAATCTATTGGAGGGCGGATTTCAACGTCGATTTCGACGGCCTTCAAGGAGCCCGGCCGGTATGCGGACGGCGGCAATCTCTATCTCGTCATCACCAAGGCCAAGACCCGGCAATGGGTCTTCCGCTATCGCTGGCAAGGCAAGGAAAAGGAGCTGGGCCTGGGCTCCGCCGCCGCCGGCCGTGTCTCCCTGAAAGCAGCTCGGGAGGCAGCCCAGGCCGCAACGCGGTTGTCGAAGAGCTTTGACTAGGGTTTGCCCTCGGTGCCTCACTCGCTCAGGTAGTATTGTTCGGCTTGCCTTGTGTCCTATCGAACGAGAAGCCAAGCAATCAGGAAGCCTAAAATCACGCCTCCTATCCCGAACCCGAGCACGTGCCTCATCGGTGCCGGGCAGGAGCTGCAGCTTCCGGTCACGGGGCCTTCCTTTGGTTTTCACATCACCGCAGGCTAAGATCCGATCTTGCGTAGCGGCCGGCCCAATTCGACCCCGTTGTTCGGGCTGTCCCGAGCTGAAAGAAGGAGAAAGCATTGGCCGAAAAACGTCCGATAACAGGCCGACAGATCGCCGCCGGGCGGGTGCTCGCCGGAATTGGTCAGGAAAGGCTCGCTCGCCTCGCGGGAATCCCCGTAACGATGCTACGCCGCATGGAGGCCGGCAACGGACCGCCGAGCGCGCCTGTCGATACCATCTCCGCCGTCGAGAAGACGCTGAAAAATTTCGGCGTCAACTTCATTGCCGAGAACGGCGGTGGCGTCGGTGTCCGGCTCAAGTTCAATTCATCCGAAGTCCGCCGGATCGGCACGCTCGAGAATGAGGGAGGCATCGTAGGAGAAGACGACGTCTAGGCCGAAGTTTTCATTGGTTTATCACACAAAGGCTTGATCCGACTCGCCAATTTAGCGATCGGCTTTTCCAGTTACTGGACACGCTTCGAGTCGAGGAGCCGGAATGCCGCCTCCTGGAGCGGTGTTGATTTTGAGAGCAGCGGGGCGAGTTGCGTGATCAGGCAGGAACGTATGTCAGCCTGATCACGCGCTCGCCGATCAAATCACTGGCCACAAGGCGGAGCGGCGGCCGGGGGCCGGCGAAGAATGGCTTGCCGTGACCAAGCACGACGGGATGGAGATAGAGCCGATACTCGTCGATAAGACCGAGGTCGGTCAGGCTTCGCGCCAGGTCCGGTCCGGAAACGGCGATCTCCCCGGCGAGCCGAGCCTTCAGGTCACGTATCACCGTCGCGACGTCACCCTCGATGAGCGTGGCGTTGGGGCCAACCGACTCCAACGTGCTCGATGCGACCCACTTCGGTTGGCGCCGCCACGCCGCCGCGAACTCGTGTCGCTCCGCACTCCACTCAGGAAGGTCGTCGTCCCAATAGCGCATGATCTCGTACATGCGACGACCGTACACGCTGCCGGTCAGGCCGCGCACATGCTCTATCCAGTGGCGAAAGAGCGCGGGATCTGGCGCAAATTTCTCGTGGTCGACATAGCCGTCCAAGGACAGATTCATTCCAAAGACAAGCTTCGCCATGCTGCTGAATTCTCCACCACAAGGTCTTCACGGTAGTGCTATGTTCTTTTTTTGCTCATAAGATGACGGGATGCAGCTGGCATTCGACCTTGGCGCCGTGCCGGCCGGATCGAACAAACATACCGGTTCAAATGCTGTGATTTGCGCGCTTTCCTTGTGATCCGTCCCGTTTCCGCCTGCTATCCAAGCAATGTCGGATTGGAGGACCCGTCGCATCCCGTCCGCAAGATGAATGGCATTGTTTCATGACCTTTCACGCCGACCTCCACGTTCACTCGAAATATTCCCGGGCCACAAGCCGGGATCTGGACCTCGAGCATCTGTTCTGGTGGGCGGCGCGCAAGGGAATCGGCGTGGTCGGCACCGGCGACTGCGTGCATCCGGCCTGGCTCGCCGAGATCAAGGACAAGCTGGTTGCCGAGGGCAACGGGCTGTTTCGCCTGAGGCCCGACATCGAGGCGGCGCTGTGCGAGACGCTTCCGCCCGCCTGCCGGCGACCAGTGTCCTTCATGCTCTCCACCGAGATATCGACCATCTACAAGAAGGGCGACAAGACCCGGAAAATCCATCACCTGATCTATGCGGCCGACATCGCCGCGGCCGACCGGCTGGCGGCCAGCCTCGCGCGCATCGGCAACATCGCTTCCGACGGCCGCCCGATCCTCGGGCTCGATTCGCGCAATCTGCTGGAGATCGCGCTGGAGTCGGGGCCCGATTCCTATCTCGTCCCCGCCCATATCTGGACGCCGTGGTTCGCCGCGCTCGGCTCGCAGTCGGGCTTCGATTCCATCGAGGACTGCTATGGCGACCTCGCCGGGCACATCTTCGCCGTCGAGACCGGCCTGTCGTCCGATCCGGCCATGAACTGGCGCATTTCCTCGCTCGACCGCTTCCGCCTTACCTCCAATTCGGATGCGCATTCGCCCGGCAAGCTCGGCCGCGAGGCGACGCGCTTTGCCTGCGCGCCCGACTATTTCGCAATTCGACGGGCGCTGGAGAGCGGTGAAGGCTACGCCGGCACGGTCGAGTTCTTCCCCGAGGAAGGCAAGTACCACATGGACGGGCACCGCGATTGCGGCGTGCGGCTCGCCCCCAGGGAGACGATCGAACTGGGCGGCCGCTGCCCGGTGTGCGGGCGGCCGGTCACGGTCGGCGTGGCGCACCGCGTCGAAGCGCTGGCCGATCGCGGCGAGGCCGTGCCGCCGCCGACGGCAGGCAGGGTGTCGAGCCTCGTTCCGCTGCCGGAGATCCTGTCGGAAATCGTCGGCAGCGGCGCCGCCTCGAAGGCCGTCGCCCACGCCCACGACCGCGCTGTCGCCGCGCTCGGGCCGGAGCTTGCCGCGTTGCAGGACATGCCGCTGGAGGACATCGCCAAGGTGCATCCGCTGCTCGGCGAGGCGGTGACACGGCTGCGCGCCGGCGACGTCATCCGGCAGGCTGGCTATGATGGGGAATACGGCATCATCCGGTTGTTCGAGGACGGCGAGCTGGATCGCCTCGCCGGAAGCCGATTGCTGTTCGACGCGCCGCTCGTCAGCCGCGCGCGGGCATCGAAGCGCCGGGCGAAGGAGGACGCGCCGGAAGAGCCGGTGGTGCCGTTCGAGCCCGTCGAAGCGAAGCCGTCGGGCCCGGGCGTTCTCGCCGGGCTCGACGCCGACCAGGCGAGCGCCGCTGAGGCGGAAGGACCGCTGATGGTGATCGCCGGACCCGGCTCGGGCAAGACACGCATGCTCACCTATCGCATCGCTCATCTCGTTCTGGAGCGCGGCGTGCCAGCTGGGACGTGCCTCGCCGTCACCTTCACGCGCAAGGCGACGGAGGAACTGCGAACGCGGCTCACGGGGCTTCTCGGCAAGACGGCGCGGGCGGTGGCTGTCCACAGCTTTCATTCGCTCGGCCTCGCGATCCTGCGCGCGCATGCCGGCCGTGCCGGCCTCGGCGCGGATTTCCGGATCGCCGGAGAGCCGGAGCGCAAGACGGCGCTTACCGAAGCGCTGGGCATCGGCGAGGCGCGCGCCGCCCGTCTCCTCAAAGCCGTCTCGGTGCTCAAGCGCACGGGCGCGAAGGGCAAGGACGAGGAAGCCGTCGCGCGCGCCGCCCTCGACCGGATCGGCCGCGCCGAAGGCTGGATCGACTTCGACGACCTCGTCGTGCTGGCGGCCGATCTTCTCGACGGTCACGCGGAGATCGCGGCCGAATGGCGGGCGCGCTTCCCGCACATCGTCGCCGACGAGTTCCAGGACGTCGACGAGCAGCAATACCGCCTGCTGCGGCTGCTGGCCGGGGACGGCGGCAATCTTTGCGTCATCGGCGATCCCGACCAGGCGATCTACGGATTTCGCGGCGCCGACGCCGCCTGCTTCACGCGCTTCGGGCAGGATTTCCCCCCTGCCCGCACCCTCCGGCTTCGGCGCAACTACCGCTCTGCCGGCACCATCGTGAGGGCCGCTTCGGCTTTCATTGGCACGCCGTCCGAAATTACCCGCCCGATGGGCAGGCCGATTGTGACTCATATCGCGGCGAACGAGGCGGCGGAGGCCGAGGGCGTGGCGGCCATCCTCGAGGATCTGCTCGGCGGGCATGACCTCATCGCGGCCAACCGCAACGGCAGCGCCTCAGCCGCCGGCAGGCCGCTCGGCTTCGCTGACTGCGCCGTGCTCTACCGCACCGACGCGCAGGCGGCGGCAATTCGCGCCGCCTTCGACCGCGCCGGCATCCCGTTCATGAAAAGCTCTCCCGCGCCGATCGCCGGGCATCCCGGCGTGGTCGCAATCATCGGCATGCTCGATGAGACGGCCACGGGCCCGGACGAAGACCTGCCGGCGCGGATCGCTCAAGCGGCGGAAGCCGCCCGCAAGGCAATCACCGCCGACACGACCGCGCTTGCCGAGGCGAGGGGCTGGCTCACCGCACTCGCCGCCTCGGACGCGGTCGCCGGCGATCCGGCCCGGCTCGCCGAGGTGGCCGCGCTTTCGACCGAAGCGGATTTCCATGACGCACGCGCCGATCGCGTTTCGCTGCTGACAATGCACGCGGCCAAGGGCCTGGAGTTTCCGGTCGTGTTCGTCGTCGGCATGGAGACCGGGCTGGTGCCGTTCTCGTGGGGCGCCTCGGCGCCGGAGGATGAGACGACACAAGACGGAGAGCGGCGGCTGTTCTACGTCGCCATGACCCGCGCCCGGGACAGGCTGTTCCTGGTGCGCGCGGCCGAGCGGTTCTGGCGCGGTGCCGTGCGCGCACTGCCGCCCTCGCCTTTCCTCGGACAGATCGCCGCGGACCTGATGGTCAGCGAGAGCGCACGCGGAAGAAAACGCAGGCAGGCGCAGCAGCTCAACCTGCTTTGAAAACCCAGCCAGATCACAGGCGGGACCTGCCCCATCGTTTCAGGTTGGGTACATTCCCAGGACGACGTGGGTCCGACCTCCAGAAATCAGAAGCCGAAGCTGACGCCGCCGATCACATTGTGGCTCCAGATCCAGTCGGCGTGATATTTCGACGACCCGGAGAAATCACTGCCGCCGAAGTCTGGTCCGTCTATGCCCTTCAGGCGGTATCCTACGTCCAAGGCAATGCGGTCGGTCAAAGCCCATCGCAATCCGCCACCCACCTGGAAAGCGAAGGTGACCTCAGACGAATCAAATATGGTGTCGTCCCCGTCGTCGGGTTCGTATGCGATTTTCCCATCGACAATCGCGATACCGGCACCCCCTCCGATATAGGGCTTGAACTCCTCGCTCAGCGGCATGTCATACCAGAGATTGGCCATGAAGGTCAGAACGCCGATATCTCCGTGGATGTCGTACGAGCCGCCATCGTCGAAATCGAACTGGTCTGCATCGTTCTCGGAATAGGCGGCCTCGACCTCCACTCGGAGGTCATCGGTCAGATGCGTGCCGACCGCCCCGCCCACGATAAAACCCGTATCGGTCTCGACCGCTGCCGTGTAGTTTCCTGAAGAAGAATAGGAGTATTCCGTGTCGAAATCCTCCATCCAGGTGACGCCGCCAAAAAGCGTCACATACCAGGCAGGTGACTCGGCTATTGGCTCGATGTCAGCCGCTTGAGCCGCAGAAACGCCCAAGCCCAGCGCCAGGCCCGCAACAGTTCCCAAAAGGAGCTTCTTCCCCATTGCCCCGACTCCTTGCTATGATCCTTGGCGAGATTGAATCATCCCGTGGTGCGGGTCAAGCGGTGATGGCCTTCCAACTCAACTTAAGGATCAACCGTTGCCGAATGGCCATAGCTGCATCATCGTGCTATGTCGCTGTGCCGGCACAAGAGTCGGATTAACCTGACGGAATAACTTCTGAGGACTGCCGACGGCTGTCATTCCTGACGTTCCGTCCCCGGAACTTTTCGGCGGATGTGTCAAGCTCGAGGTCGTCGCCCTGCCAGCTTCGGTCTAGAAGCCGACGCTGACACCGCCAACCACGTTGTGGCTCCAGATCCAGTCGGCCTCATAGTCGGTCGTATTATCGTCCGAAGTCTCAAATGTGGGGCCATCCATGGCGCGCAATCGATAGCCGACGTCGAAGGTGACGTTCTCGAATGCCTTCCACCGCAACCCCGCGCCCAGCTGGAATGCGAATACGACTTCGCTGCTGTCATAGACCGCTCCAGTGGCGGCTGGATCGTCATAGATCACATCGTCGGCGTCCACGACGGCAATGCCTGCGCCGCCGCCGACATAGGGGTATACCGTCTCGCCGAGCGGCATGTCGTACCAGAGATTGCCCATGAAGGTCAGGATTGCGAATGACCCGGAGCCGTCATAGTTCGTCCCGTCATTGAAAGGACCCGAATAGCGAAGCGTGTCGACGTCGTTCTCCGAATAGGCGACTTCGAACTCGACCCTGACCGCTTCGGCCAGATGCGTTCCCACCGCGCCGCCGACAATGAAGCCCGGATCGGACGCCGTGTCGATGTCGTAGTTGGGCTCTTCGCCTGCGTGGCCATACGGTGTCTGGACATCCTCGAGCCAGGAAACCCCGCCAAAGAGCGACACGTACCAGCTTGGCGCCGGAATCACTGGCTCGATGTCCGCCGCCTGAGCTGCGCTCACTCCCATGGCCAGCGCCACACCAGCCACCGTCGTCTTCATCCCCATGAGGGATAATTGCTCCGATGATTGCGGAGCGTCAATTGCAGGCGGCGCAACGTCGGAACATAAATCATCACTGTTGCCGGAAGGACACAATCGTCACGGCAGAGCTTCCCGCGCCGCCACCGCGCTCATGCGGGGATGGTCCGCGGCCCGGACGGCCGCACAGGCGGCGGCCAGCACGACAGTGAGCGCGAAGCCGGCAATCACGTCGATGAAATAATGCCCGCCATAGACCGGCGTCGCCAGCAGGATGGCGCCGGCGCCGAGCGCGGCCAGCAGCAGCGTGACGATATTGTCGCGGCAGGCATAGACGATCAGCAGGCCGATCACCGTGTGGAAGGAGGGAAACGACGCCAGGCCGGGCAGCGGCGCGAAACTCAGAACGACCGCGTCGGATTCGCGCACCCGGCGCAGCGCCTCGACGAAGAAGACACCCGCCTTGTCGCCGAATGTCCCCGCGGGCAGCCCGCCGTCGATATAGCGGACCATGGCGCCTTCGGCCGGAAAGAAGGCGGCGATGACTATGGTCACGAGAACCCCGACATAGAGAAGTGCCGCGAACTCCCTGGCCCGCTCGGCCCTGCCGCAGGCGACCAGCCCCATGAAGATGAAGGGAATGGCGACAGCGGCCAGGCCGTAGCACTGCTCGAGACAGGGGAGCAGGCCGGTGTGGCGGCCGAGCCAGGATGCATAGGCATGCCAGTCGATGCCGAGGGCCCGGTCCCACGAATCGAGCCTGTCGTCGGCCAGAGGGAGGGCGAGCGACATGCTCAGATAGTTGAGGAAGCGCACACCGGTGAAGGACAGGACCAGAAAGAGGATGCCGGTGGCCATCACCCTGACGCGCTCGGCGATCACCGGCCATTTGAAGGCCTGAACGCCGAGGGCGACGGCGGCCACGAGCAGACAGGCGCCGAGCGTGACGGCGGTCTCGTCCACCTTTGCCGGGCTGAAGGAAATGCGCGGATCGATCGCGATCCAGGCCGCGGCGAGAAGGCTCTGCAGCGCAACCAGGCCCCACAGGACCGGATGGAAGACGAGGATCGACCGGATATTCCGCATGCGCCGGTGAAACTGGCATGGCGGGCTTAGAATAGCCTTAACGCGATCCCTAGATTTGGCTCTTCCGGGCCGCGTCCGTCTCCGATCCGTCAGTGCATGCGGCCATAGGGCCGGCAGAAAGGCGGTATCCAGCCGTCATAGGTATCGAAAAAGAAGATGCACCGGTCATCCCAGCCAGCCGTCGGCTCGCCCCATGGATATGTCTTCAATCCATGCGGATAGCGCTCCTTCCGCTCGACCTTCTTCTTTTTCTTCGTCTTCTTGACGATGGTCTCGGCCGCCTCCGCCCGCCAGGCCTGAACAGGCAGACCGGCGGCAATGAAGCCTCCCAGAATCACGAAAACCAACAGACGTCGCCCGTTCATGTCTCGACACTCCATCCGCGCCTTCAGAATAAGCGTGCCCGGCGCCGCCGCGCGAGTCCTTTATCGACGGATGGATTCAAGACCACGCCGGAAGGACGGCCGCCGGCGGCGGGCGCGAGCCGCCGACGGCATCGGAGCCGGTCAGTCGATTGCGACGCTCACGGTCTGCGAGTTCGCGGCATTGGTCTCGACGCTGCCGCCCCTCGCCGAGACGCGGCAATAGACCTCCGCCCGGCCGTCCCAGAAGGGCTCGCTGTCATTGAGCCTGCCGGCCGGCACGATCACGCCGGTGTGGAAGCACCTGGGCGATGTGTCATGGACACCGATCTGGAAGGTCTCGTTCGTCAGCAGCAGATCGTCGTCGAAGCTGTCGCTGTCCATGACCTTGATCTTCACCCGCATCAGTCCCTCGCCGACCAGCCGGACGGCCTCGGGATTCAGGATGATCGTCCCGCCCACGGTGAGATTCAGGATATCGCCGGCGGAACGGTTTGGGTTCTCGACATTCAACCACACACCCAACATTTTTGCCTGCGCGGCCATTGTGCGTACCTTTCTCTGACATTGACGGTCCTGCACGATCTCCACGCCGACGCGGCCCAGGGCCATCACAGACGGCATCAAGAGCCCGGAACGATCGCAGCAACGATGCGATCCTATGCCGCCGCGGCTTTCGCATCGCTGAACCTTCGGTTCATCGCAGGTTCACGACGGATCCGCTCCTGACAGGAGCCGACGATCCGATGGTCCAGGAAACGGCATGAAAAGCTCTGTGTGCGGATCATGGACCGGATCGTGACGGACCTGCATGTCGGCCCCGGATCGGCGGTCGGCAGAGCCTTCGCCGGCCTGCGCCGGCGCGGCTTCATCGTGTTCGCCGACGCCACACAAGTCTCGCTTTACTGGGTGAACGGCAACCGCCTGACCGCCTATCAGCTCATGGCGCTTGCGGTGATGCGCAATGTCCCGTTGGGTAAACGCCGCTGACCGCTCTGGAAATATTCCAGGCCTATGCCATATGAGGAGAGACGACCGCATGAGGAGCATCGCGATGAAAGCAGTCCTGGGCAGCCACATCGTCGCCGAGAGCGGCGATATCGCCGAAGCGCATGGCTATTCCTATTTTCCGCCGGCATCCGTCCGGCTCGACTGGCTCGAAAAGGCGCCGAAGACGGCGGACGACCTCGAATGTCCGCATGGCGTGCAGTTCTACGACCTGGTCGTCGAGGGCCGGCGCCACGAGCGCGCCGCCTGGTCCTATGAGAGGCCGCAGCCCGGGATGCGCCATGTGGGCGGACGTTTCGGTTTCTGGGGCGCCGTCACGGTTTCCCGGAAGACTCCGGCGGATGCGATTGAGAACCGCGCCGTTCGCCGCTAGATTGACGGCATGAGCATCTGCAAGATCATCCGACGCGGCCGTGGCGAAGGCTTTCACGGCAAACAGGGGCTTGACTACTTTTCCGGCATATCGGCCGAGTCGGCCGGGGCCAAGGCCATCTGCATGCATCTTCTCGAGATGCCGCCCGGCGCCGAGGCCAAGCCGCACTACCATGAGGCGCACGAGACCGCGATCTATATGCTCGAAGGCGCCGCCGAGTTCCGCCACGGCCCGCGCCTCGAGCATCACGACCGGGTCGAAGCGGGCGATTTCATCTACATCCCCGCCGGCGTCCCGCACCAGCCGTTCAATCCGACGGGCGCGGTCGCGAAAGCGCTCATCGCGCGCACCGATCCCAATGAGCAGGAGAGCGTCGTCCTCCTGAAATAGGCCGAGGCGAGGCGCTACTGCTCGTGCGGCAAGCGGGGCGTGTCGGCCGGCGCCGCGTCGCCCCTGGCGATCCGGGCGGGATTGCCGATCATCGTGACGCCGGGCGGCACCGTCCGCAGCACCACCGCGCCGACGCCGATGGTCGCGCCGGCGCCGACCGTGAGCGACGGCGCGATGACGGCGCCGGTGCCGATCATGACGTCTTTCTCGATGCGGCAGTGCGAGGCGACCGATACGCCGGGTCCGACGGTGACGAACTCCTCCAGCACCGTGTGATGGCCGATGGAGGACTGGCGGTTGACGAGGACGAAGCGGTCGAGTTCGGCCGCCGCGCCGATGGTGCTGTGGGCGGCGACCGACACGCCCTCCTCGACGAAAGCCGACGGCGCCACATGAGCGAGCGGGTCGATCACAGGCGGGAAGCCGCGAAATCCTCTCGTCTCAGCCCAGTCCACCGCCTGGCGCCGCGACCCGGGATTGACCAGGGCGAACACCGCGGGCTCCTTCGTCAGCAGGTCGGAGACTTCCTCCTTGCGCAAGATGGTGTGAAAGCCGCGCATGCTCCAATTGCCGGTGTGCATCAGAACGCCGGCGGCGACGGGCCAGTCGAGCCGCGCCAAAATCTCCAGGACCTCGGCGGCATAGGAGCTGTTCAGGCCGCACAGGACGATCCCGTTGGGTGGCCGCGCCATCTCACCGTCCGCTTCGTGGTCTCATGCCGAAAAAGCTACCGTTTGAACTCCGGCTCCACAAGCGAAGACTCTTGCCGATGCGCCCGTTTGCGGGTTCTATCAGGCCATGGAGGAATCCGAGGACAGTCACCCGAAGCCCGATGGCGCAAGCGCGAGCCTGGCGCGGAGGTTCTTCGACACGCTCATCGCCCTCGAGTCCGCGCCCGCCCGGTCGCTGGCGGTTTTTCAGGACAATGTGCTGCGCGACCTTCTCGCGCATGTCGGCGCGCAGAACGCCTTCTACCGCGAGCGCCTGGCGCCGGTCCTCGACGCGCAGGGCAAGGTCGACCTCACCCATTGGCGCGACATCCCCATTCTTACGGTGAAGGATGTCGCCGCCCGCCATGACGAGCTGCGCGCGCGCAGCATTCCCAAGGAGCACGGACGGATCTTCCGCTATCAGAGCTCGGGCACGACCGGTCCGGCACTGGACTACTATCGCAGCCAGCTCGACGAGCTCGCCACCAGCTGCAGCCAGTATCGCCATTTTCGGGCCATGGGCGTGGACTGGGGCAAGGATCTGGCCCTGATCCGCGCGTTCGATCCCGCCCTGGCACGCTTTCGCAAGGCCCGGCCGGCAGGCGCACGCGGGTCATGGGGACCGAGCTGGATCGCACCCGACCGGCTCGGCGCCGTCCATCGTCTCAGCGTCTTCACCCCGCTCGCGGAGCAGTCCGCCTGGCTGAGCGATCTCGGCGAGGTCTATCTCAACACCTTTCCGTCCAATGCCCTGGCGCTGGCACGGCATGTCAAAGCCGCCGGCATGCCACGGCCGAAGCTTCTCGCCGTCCTCACCGCCGGCGAGCCCATCACGCCTGACGTGCGGCGTGAAGTGGAATCGGGCCTCGGCTGTCCGTGCTTCGACATCATCTCCAATGCCGAGCTCGGTATCCTGGGGTGCGAATGTCCTGCGCGGCAAGGCTACCATCTGCAGAGCGAGCTGGCCCGCATCGAGCTCCTCGACGAGCGCAACCTCCCGGTCGAACCCGGGCAGTGGGGCCGGGTCGTCGCGACGCCGCTCTACAACTTCGCCATGCCGCTGATCAGATACGACACCGGCGACCGGGCAAAGCTCAAGCAGGCCTGCAGCTGCGGGCGGCAGCACCCCCTGATCGACCCGCTCTACGGGCGGCCGTCCAACCTGCTGCGCCTCGGCGGATCGGACTGGAGCCGGCCCGAGCCGTCGAGCGCGGAGATGGACAAGCACCTGCCCGGCTGTCGCTGGCAACTCGTTCAAACGTCGCCGAGCCATGTCGAGCTGCGCTACATGCGCTTTCCGGCGAATGAGACCATCCACGCCGCCGGGGCCGAACGCTATGTGGCGTCCCTCCTCAGCCGGGAAATGTCCGTCACCGTCCGCGAGGTCGCCGCCCTGGGACGAAATGCCGGCGGCAAATTCCTCGCCTTTGTCAGTCGGGCGAACGGAGCGGCCGCCGCCGACTGATCACGGTTTTTCCTGTGGCGGGAGTTCCTTGCAGATTGCATCCACCGCTGTCGGGCAATCGAATCCGTCATCGTCGTCGCCGATGCCGCCCTCGCCGACCTGACGCAGGAGATTGAAGAAGTGCGGCGGGTCGTCCTCGCGATGGCGCGCCATCAGGCTCTTGTCGTCGCCGCCGAAATAGATGCGGATGCCGCCCATGATGGAGGTGTAGTCGTGCGAGCCGATCATGGCGTCGGCGAAAAGCGTGACGGGGAAGCCGAAGCCCGGCTGGACCTCGAAGCCCAATGCTCCCGCATCGACGTCGAGAAAGCGGCGATAGCCGCCCGAAATCCTGAAATCCTCGGTGATGTAGAATCCGGCTTCGATATCGGCGATGACATCGTCGTTCAGGCCCTCGGCGTCTTCGAGTCCGGCAAAGGCGCTCAAGGTGAAGTTGCCGAAATAGAATTCGGCCTCGGGACCGATGCGGAAAATATCGAAGCCGTCGAGATCGATATACTGGGCATGGACGCCCAGGAGATAGCTTTCGGGATCGCGCATGAAGACGTGGCCGCCGAAACCCCAGAAATCCGTGCCGTCGAGGTCGCCGGCGCCGGCATCGATCTGGACGCCGAAAAGACAACCGAGCGGCAGGCTGAGCGTGCCCACCCCGTGGAAACGTCCGCCCTCGTCGAGGTCCTCGATATAGCCCCCCGCTCCTTCGAGCTTGCCGTTCAGGGCGGAGACCGCCGGCACGCAACCGGGCTCGATGTCGGCGGCAAGGGCGGTCGAGCCGAGGAGCCCCGCAGCCATGGTTCCGGTGATGATGATGCCGCTCTGCGCCAGGTACTTCATGGAAGACCCCCCTGGACGCCTGTTCCAGGCGCCAAGCCAATTCCCTGAAGGAAGATACACCTCCCACGCCGCAAGGCAATGCGGGCGGGCCGGCCTGCCCACAATTCCGCCAAGGTGTGGCCGTTTGGTCACGTCGATGGAAGTTCCGGCGCGGGGATCTTCGTCATCACGAATTGTAACGCTATGTAATCATTGAGAAACTTACGGGAACCGGTCAGACCCCGAGGACGTTGGGACTACCAGCAATTCACAAAGAGGACTTTCGTCATGAAGAAATGGATCGTTTCGGCAGGCGCCGCGGCACTTGCCTTCGCTCTCGCGGCCAGCCCGGCCACGGCCAGGAGCGGGGTCAAGATCGGCTCGCTCAATTGCGTGATCGAAGGCGGCGTCGGCCTGATTCTCGGATCCTCGAAGGAGATGGTCTGCCGCTTCCGCGGATCGGGGCGCACCGAACGCTATGTCGGCCGGATATCCCGGCTCGGCATCGATATCGGCGTCACCAAGAAGGCCTATATGACCTGGGCCGTCTTTGCGCCGGGCAAGGTCAATCGCGGCGCGCTCGCCGGATCCTATGGCGGTGCCTCGGCCGAGGCGACCGTCGGCGTGGGCCTCGGCGCCAATGTGCTGGTCGGCGGCTTCAAGAAGACGATCGCACTCCAGCCGCTCAGCGTCCAGGGCCAGGAAGGCCTCAATATCGCGGCGGGCATCGCCGGCCTCAGGCTGCGCTATGTCGGCCGCCGCTAGACCTCCTCACGCCGTCGTCACGATACGCATGGAGCTTTTTCGGGCTCCATGCGTATAATCACGGCCTGATCTCTGATGGGAGGTGCCAGCGTGTATGCATCTGCGGTCCGGATAGGCCTTTCTCTCCTGTTCGTCTGGCTTTTCGCGGCGGCGGCCGAAGCCGGATGCAAAAGCCCCGCCGCTCCTTCGGTCGACTGGTCCAACTGCAACAAGCAGCTCCTGCAGCTCGACGGCAACGATCTTTCGGGAGCCAACCTCCAGGGGGCCTTCCTGTCGGGCACGAGCCTCGCCTCCGCCAAGCTTCCCAAGGCCAACCTCAAGATGAGCGAGCTCGTGCGCACCTCCTTCAATGAAGCCGACCTCTCGGGCGCCAATCTCGAAAAGAGCCTGTCCAGCCGAGCCGACTTCACCGGCGCCATGCTCAAGGGCGCCCGGCTGGTGAAATCCGAATTCCTGCGGGTGACCTTCGACGGCGCCGACCTCACCGGCGCCGACCTCACCGACGGCGAGTTCTCGCGCAACAGCTTCGTCAAGGCCAACCTCTCGGGCGCCAATCTCTCCGGCGCCATGCTGCAACGCGCCACCTTCGGCGAGGCCAATCTCACAGGCGCCTCCTTCAAGCGAGCCTATCTCTATTGGACGCGCTTCGAAGGGATAGACCTCAGCCAGGTGACCGATCTCACCCAGGCGCAAATCGACATCGCCTGCGGCGACGAGCGGACGAAGCTGCCGGCCGGCCTCACCATGCCGACACACTGGCCGTGCGGCGAGGACTGAACCGTCGCCGCTACAGGAGGCCGTGCTCCTTGGCGTAAGCGTTGAGCGACAGCTGCGGACGCGCGCCGACATGCGAGATCACCTCCGCCGCCGCCAGCGCGCCCAGCCGCGCACATTGCGCCAGAGGCAGGTCGCGGGTGAAGCCATAGAGGAAGCCGGAGGCGAAGAGATCGCCGGCGCCCGTCGCATCCACCACCCTGGCCACCGGATGGGCCTCGACGACATGGACCTCGGCGCCCTTGACGATGACGCATCCCGCTTCCGAACGGGTCAGCGCGACGATCGCGCAGTCATGGCGGGCGCGCTGCATGGCCGCATCGAAGTCGTCCACCCGGTAGAGCGACTTGATCTCCTTCTCATTGGCGAAAAGAATGTCGATGTCGCTGCGGATCAGGTCGAGAAAGCTCTCGCGGTGACGGTCGACGCAGAAAGAATCCGAGAGCGTGATGGACACCAGCCGGCCGGCCTGGCGCGCGATGCGCGCCGCCTTCTTGAAGGCCTCCTTGGCGAGCGGCGGATCCCAGAGGTAGCCTTCGAGATAGGTCACCCGGGCGGCGGCGACCACCGTCTCGTCGATATCGCCGGGGGCGAGATGGACGCAGGCGCCGAGGAACGTGTTCATGGTGCGCTCGCCATCGGGCGTGATGAGAATGAGAGAGCTCGCCGTGGACGGCCCGGAGGCCGCATGCAAGGTCGAGAACCGCACGCCCGAGGACCGTGTGTCATGCGTGAAGACCTGGCCCAGCCTGTCAGCCTTCACCTTGCCGATGAAGCCGACCTTGCCGCCGAAGGACGCGATGCCGACCGCGGTATTGGCGCCCGAGCCGCCGGAAATCTGGGTGGACGGCCCCATGTCCTCGAACAGCGCCGCCGACTCCTCTTCGGAAACCAGCCGCATCATGCCCTTGGTGACATTGTGGCGGGCGAGGAAGTCCTCCTCGACGCGCGAGAACACGTCGACGATGGCGTTGCCGATGGCAAGGACGTCGAAATCCGGATTGGTCATGAGGGCCTTCGGAGAAACTGGACGGGGAAGTCCGTGCCCCTACAGGATCGCCCTTGCTCCCGCAAGCCGGGACCACTACCTCATGACGTCATGATCAAAGCCGCCGTCACCGCGCTCGCCGACCTGTTCTCGCCCGATTTCCGCAGCGTGCTGTTCAAGGCGGTCGGCCTCGCCGTGCTGCTTCTCGTCGCCGTCGTCGCCGGCGCCCTGGTGCTGCTCGACATGCTGAAGCTCGCTCCCTGGGGCTGGGGCAACGACGTCATCGAGGTCGCCGCCGGCCTCGGCCTGACCGTGCTCGCCTTCTTCATGATCCCGCCGGTCACCGCGCTGTTCGCCGGCCTCTATCTCGACCGCATCGCCGGCCTGGTCGAGCGCAAGCATTATCCGCAGGACCTGCCGGGGCGAGAGCTGCCGGCGGTGAAGGCCGCACTCCTCGGCCTGCAGTTCGGCCTCCTCGTTCTCGTCGTCAACCTGGCGGTGCTGCCGATGCTCTTTTTCGGCGTCGGCGCCATCGCCCTCCTCGTCGCCAATGCCTATCTCCTGAGCCGGGAGTATTTCGAGATGGCGGCGATGCGCCACATGCCCTCCGAGGAGGCGCAGCTCCTTCGCCGGGAGAATTCGACCCGGATCTTCGCCGCGGGCTTCATTCCGGCCGTCCTGGCGCTCGTGCCGTTCGTCAATCTCGCCGTGCCGCTCTTCTCGACCAGCTATTTCGTCCACATCTTCAAGAGGCTGAAGCGGTCTTCGGCGTGAACAGGCAGAGATCGGCGATCAGGCAGCGCCAGCATTCGGGCTTGCGCGCCTTGCAGACATAGCGGCCATGCAGGATGAGCCAGTGATGGGCATGGCGCTTGTAGTCCCGCGGCACCGCCTTCTCGAGCTTGAGCTCGACCTCGAGCGGCGTCTTGCCGGGGGCGAGCCCGGTGCGGTTGCCGACCCTGAATATATGCGTGTCGACCGCGATCGTCGGCTCGCCGAAGGCGATGTTGAGCACCACATTGGCGGTCTTGCGGCCGACGCCCGGAAACTCCTCGAGGCTTGAGCGCTGGCGCGGCACTTCGCCGCCATATTTGTCGATGAGCATCCTCGAAAGGGCCATCACGTTTCTGGCCTTGGTGCGATAGAGGCCGATGGCGCGGATATGAGAGATGAGCCTCTCCTCGCCGAGCGCCAGCATCTTCGCGGGCGTGTCGGCGAGCCGGAACAAGGGACCGGTGGCGCGGTTGACGCTGACATCGGTTGCCTGCGCGGACAGCGCGACGGCGACCAGGAGCGTATAGGGGTTGAGATAGTCGAGCTCGCCCCTGGGATGCGGATCGGCCTTTTTGAACCGGCGGAAGACTTCCTCGATCTGTTCCGGCTTGAGCCGCCGCTTGGCCATGATTCCCGAATCCTTGTCTCGCCGGGTGACCTGAGCCCAGCCAGCAGGTAAGATCAAGCATGAACGAACATGCGGACCAGACGTTTCGCGCCACCCTGCGGCCCTACCGTTCGCTCGGCCGCGAGGGCTTCGTCATCCTGATGGCGGTGCTCATCGCCCTCAATTTCGTGGCCGGCAGCGCCTTCTACCTGCTCGGCGCCTGGCCGATCGCGCCGTTCCTCGGCCTCGACGTCGCCCTCGTCTGGTGGGCCTTCCGCAAGAACTACAGGGACGCGCTGAAGGAGGAGCGGATCGAGGTCACCGCGCATGAGCTCATCCTCAGGCGCTTCGACCGCAACAGGGCGCGCGAGGAGCTGCGCTTCACCCGCGACTGGGTCAGGGTCGAGCTCGAGGAGGACAGGGAGCGCGACCTGATCGGAGGCCTGTTCCTGCGCTTCCGCGGCGAGCGCACCGAGATCGGCCGCTTCCTCGGCGCCCACGGCCGCAAGGAGGCCGCCACCATGCTGCGCGGCGCGCTGGCCAAACCCCATATCTGACGATTATTCGGCCATGGCAAGAATCGGGTGGTTTCAGCCGTGGGGCTTGCCTAGATTCCGCGCATGACACCCGAGATCGTAACCCTCTCCACGCCCGCCCGCGACTATGAGATCGTGAAGAAGGCGCTCGCCTTCATTCACGAGAACTGGCGCGAGCAGCCCCCGCTCGAAGCCATTGCCGAGCAGGCCGGGCTGAGCCCCACCCATCTGCAGCGGCTGTTCACGCGCTGGGCGGGGCTGAGCCCCAAGGCGTTCCTGCAGGCGGTGACGCTCGACCATGCCCGCGGCCTCCTGCGCGATTCCGCCTCGATCCTCGACACCGCCTATGAGGTCGGGCTTTCGGGACCGGGCCGGCTGCACGATCTCTTCGTCACCCACGAAGGCATGACGCCCGGCTTCTACAAGGCCGGCGGCAAGGGCCTCACCTTGCGCTTCGGCTTCCACGACTGTCCCTTCGGGCGGGCGCTGATCATGATCACCGATCAGGGCCTGGCCGGCCTCGCCTTCGCCGACGACGGGCAGGAGAAGGACACGCTCGTCGACATGCAGTCGCGCTGGCCGGGTGCCGCCTATGTCGAGGACTGGCTCGCCACCAAGCCCTATGCCGACCGCATCTTCAGGCCGGAGAACTGGCGCAGGGACCAGCCGCTGCGCGTCGTCTTCATAGGGACGGATTTCGAGATCCGGGTCTGGGAAACGCTCCTGCGCATCCCGCTGGGCAAGCGCTCGACCTATTCCGACGTCGCCGCCCATCTCGGCAAGCCGAAAGCGGCGCGCGCGGTGGGTGCCGCGGTCGGGCGCAATCCCGTCTCCTTCGTCGTGCCGTGCCACCGCGTGCTCGGCAAGTCGGGGGGCCTGTGCGGCTATCACTGGGGGCTCACGCGCAAGCGCGCCATCCTCGGCTGGGAGGCCGGGATCGCCGCGAAGGCGGCGTAGTTACGAAAGGACCTCCGGAACTTCGCCGCGACGCTCGCCGTGAAGCAGGGTTGGAACTCTGGGTCGTGCAAAACGATGAAGAATCTTCCGACTGGAAACCGATGAGCGCCATCGGCGTCGGCCTTCGCGAGATCAGAATCAAGGATAGAACCGGCGCTTATCGAGTGATGTATGTCGTCAAGCTCAAGGACAAGGTGCATGTCCTCCATGCGTTCAAGAAGAAAACGCAGCAGACGGCACAAAAGGACATAGAGCTTGCGAGAACCCGCCACCGGATGATTCTCGCTGGCTGATGGAGAGGCCAAATGAAGACCGAGACATTCAAGAGCGTCTGGGATGCCATAGAGGACGATCCGGTCGTCGCACGGGCGATGGAGCGACGATCTGATCTCCTGCTCAAGGTCCGCAGGACAATCGCCGAAGTAAACTATACCCAGGCCGAAGCGGCCAGGATCCTGAAGATCAGCCGGCCCCGTGTGTCCGACCTGCAGCGTGGAAAGGTTGGCCTCTTCTCGCTCGAGACGCTCATGGCGTTTCTCGAGCGCCTCGGCCAGGACGTCAGAATAGACGTCCGGCCGGCGCGCAAGCGCAAGGCCGCCTGATTCAGCTCAGCACCTCGATCGTCTCGGGCCGCGAATCGGCCTTGAGCCGGTAGATGACCGGAATGCCGGTCTCGAGCTCGCGCTTCAGGATCTGCTCCGGCGTCAGCCCCTCGATGGCCATGATCAGGGCGCGCAGCGAGTTGCCGTGCGCCGAGACCAGGACGCTCCTGCCCGACAGCACGTCGGGCTGGATATGCACCATGTAATAGGGCAGCGCCCGGGCCAGCGTGTCCTTGAGGCTTTCGCCGCCGGGAGGCGGCACGTCATAGGAACGGCGCCAGACATGCACCTGCTCCTCGCCCCATCTCTTGCGCGCATCGTCCTTGTCGAGGCCGGTCAGATCGCCATAGTCGCGCTCGTTGAGCGCCTGGTCCCTCACCGTCTCGAGGCCGGCCTGGCCGAGCTCGGCCAGCATGAGATCGAGCGTGTGCTGGGCGCGAGTCAGAACGCTGGTATAGGCGATATCGAATCTGAGACCCTTGCGCTTCAGCCGCCGTCCGGCGGCCTTCGCCTCGGCGACGCCCTTCTCGGTGAGACCGGGATCCTTCCAGCCGGTGAACAGGTTCTTCAGGTTCCACTCGCTCTGCCCGTGGCGGACGAGCACCAGAATTCGATCCATCGGTCACTCCAGTCCCAATACATCGGCCATCGAATAGAGGCCCGGCTTCCTGTCTCCGGCCCACAGCGCGGCGCGCACCGCGCCCCTGGCGAAGATATCGCGGCTCTCGGCCTTGTGGGTCAGCTCGATGCGCTCGGCCGGCCCGGCGAAGATGACCGAATGCTCGCCCACCACGCTGCCGCCGCGCAGAGCGGCGAAGCCGACATGGCCCCTGGGCCTCGAGCCGGTATGGCCGTCGCGCGAGCGCACCGACGACTTTCCGAGATCGAGGGCGCGGCCCTCGGCCGCCGCCTGGCCGAGCAGCAGGGCGGTGCCCGAAGGCGCGTCGATCTTGTGCCTGTGATGCACCTCGAGGATCTCGATGTCGAAATCCTCATCGAGGCTCCGAGCGACCCTGCGGACGAGCGCCGCGAGCAGGTTGACGCCGAGGCTCATATTGCCCGACTTCACGATGCGGGCGTGGCGCGCCGCCGCCCTGATCCTGTCGTCGCCCGCCTTGTCGATGCCGGTCGTGCCGATCACATGGACGATGCGCGCCTGCGCCGACAGTTCGGCGAGCGCCAGGGTCGCCTGCGGCACGGTGAAGTCGATCAGGCCGTCGATGCGGGTGAAGAGCGGCAGCGGGTCGTCGCCGACCGGAACGCCCAGAGGTCCGATGCCGGCAAGCTCGCCCATATCGGCGCCGACGGACGGCGAGTCCTTCGGCTCGAGCCCGCCTGCGATCTCGAGGCCTTCCGTCTCATGCGCGATGCGCGTGAGCACGCGGCCCATGCGTCCCGAGGCGCCGGCGATGGCGATCTTCATGACACGCCCTCGACGATGACGACGTCGCTTTCCGCGCAGCTCTTGAAGATGGCGAGCGCCGCCTGATATTCGGGCGAGAAGAAGCAGTCCCTGGCGGCGGCAAGGGAGGGGAATTCGAGGATCACATGACGCTCGCGCGATGCGCCCTTGACCACCTCATAGGCGCCGCCGCGCACGATGAACCTGGCGCCGTATTTCTCGAGCGGCGCCTTGTTGGCGGCGACATAATCCTTGTAGCGCTCGGGATCGTTCACCGTGACGCGCACCATCCAATAGCCCTTCGGCATGGATCAGACTCCTTCGACGATGACGATACTGGCCTCGCCGGCACCCTTGCGCCTGGCCCTGGCGGATTGATATTCGGGTGAATTGTAACAGGACACCGCGTCCTCATAGGAGGGAAATTCGATGATCACATTGCGCGGACGGCCTTCACCCTCCATCTGCGTGAACCGTCCGCCGCGCGCCAGGACGAGCCCGCCATATTTCCTGAAGGCGAGCGGCGCGCTTTCGGCATAAAGCCTGTACTGATCGGGATTGGACACGGTGACTTGCGCTATCCAATAGGCTTTGGGCATGCTGCCATCTCCCCTGCAACGGACGGCAAGGCTCTAGGAGAAAGGCTCGGGAGGGTCAATGGCGGTCAAGACTATCGTTCGGGAACTCTATGAAGGCGGCAGCAACCGGGCGCATCGCTTCCGCTACGCCCTCATCTGCTTCGACATCGCCACGATCGTCTTCCTGATCGTATCCTCCTTCCTGCCCAGGACGCAATTCGTCGGGATCGTCGATGTCGTCATCGGCCTCATCATCCTGGCCGATTTCCTGGCGCGCTTCTGGATCAGCCGCGACCCGGCCTCCGATCTCATGAACCCCGCCAATCTCGCCGACATCGTCGTCATCGTCTCGCTGCTCGCGCCGCTCGCCGGAGAGGGGCTCGCCTTCCTGCGCGTGGTCAGGGTGCTGCGCGTCATGCGCTCGCCGATCGTGCTCCGCCGGATGCGCCGGGATTCCCGCCTGTTCCGGCAGAACGAGCAGACGGTCATGGCCGCCCTCAATCTCGCCTTGTTCATCTTCGTCATGACGGCCATCGTCTATGAAAGCCAGCGTGGCCTCAATGCAGGCATCGCCAACTACGCCGACGCGCTCTACTTCACCGTGTCGACCCTCACCACCACGGGCTTCGGCGACGTCACGCTCGAAGGCCATTGGGGCCGCATGATCTCGGTCATCATCATGATCTTCGGGGTGTCGCTGTTCCTGCGCCTCATCCAGATCCTGCTCCGGCCGCACAAGGTCGAGCACAAATGCCCCGATTGCGGTCTCAAGCGCCATGACGCCGACGCCGTCCATTGCAAGCATTGCGGGCGCGTGCTCAACATCGAGGACGAGGGCGCGGTGTGACGCCAAAGCCCGGCCATGTCGTGTTCTTCCGGTCGTTGGTGGTTGCGAATGCGGGAAGCTACGCAAGATCGGTGCGGGCAAAGTCGTCGCCCTTGTAGAGCAGCGTCACATTCAGGGCCTTGGCACAGGCGTAGGAAAAGCAGTCGCCAAAATTGAGATCGCCCGGATGACCTGCCGCCCTGCCATAAACGATGCCCGCTTCGATGGCAGCCTTTCCGATCTCGGGTGAAATCGACACCTCTTCGGCCGCCAAGGCTTCGATGAAAGCATCCACAGCCGCGACGGCCTGGCGCAACAAGACGGATGACCGCTCACCTTTGGGTTTGGCCGCCTTCAGCCGTGCGAGCCCGAAAGATGCCTCGAACCTCACCAATGGCGAAACGTAAAGGCGCCCTCGGTGCTTGCCATTCGCTTTTCTATTTCTTCATGCCCCGCCTCGCGGCCAAGAATGGCGACAATGACCGAGGCGTCGAGGAACATCAGGTGCCGCCCCACATCTCGTCCATGAAGGATTTCATATCGAAATCAGGATCGTTGCCGCCCATGGCGTCGGCCAAGGCCTTCGCAGGCGCCAGCCTCTCCCTCAGAGGCAGGTTTTGCCGCGTGCGAGCAAGCTCGTTCTGCAAGGCCCGCCGCACGGCCTCGGTCTTGGTGCGGGCCTTGGTGAGTTTCTGCACTTCCTCGGCCAAGGCGTCGACTTCAGCGTCGCGTATGAAAAGGGGCACCTTGTATATCTACTTTGAATATCAATATATCGCAAAACAGATATCCCGGCAAGCGGCCGTCAGAAAACTAGCTTCCGAAGCCCTCCCAGAAGGCGCGGGCCTTGGCGAAGAAGCCCTCCGATTCGGGCGAGTTGTTGCGCGCCTCCTTGTCGAACTCCCTGAGGAGCTCGCGCTGGCGGCGCGACAGGTTGACCGGCGTCTCGACCGTCACCTGGATATACATGTCGCCCATCTGGTTGGAGCGCAGGACGGGCATGCCCTTGCCCTTCAGGCGGAACTGCTTGCCGGTCTGGGCGCCTTCCGGAATGGCGACGCGCGCCTTCTTGCCGTCGATGGTCGGCACCTCGATGTCGCCGCCGAGCGAGGCCGCGATCATCGAGACCGGCACCTTGCAGAAGAGGTCGGCGCCGTCGCGCTGGAAGAACTCGTGCGGGCGCACCGACAGGAAGATGTAGAGATCGCCGGCCGAGCCGCCGCGCACGCCCGCCTCGCCCTCGCCGGCGAGCCTGATGCGGGTGCCGTCCTCGACGCCCGCCGGGATGTTGACCGACAGCGTGCGCTCGCGCGTGACGCGGCCCTGGCCAGCGCAGTTGCCGCACGGGTCGGAGATCACCTGGCCGCTGCCGTGGCAGGCCGGGCAGGTGCGCTCCACCGTGAAGAAGCCCTGCGACGCCCTGACCGCGCCGGCGCCGCCGCAGGTGCCGCAGGTCTTGGGATGCGAGCCGGGCTTGGCGCCGGTCCCCTTGCATACCTCGCATTGGGCCGCGGTCGGCACCCGGATCTGGGCCGTCTTGCCGGAAAAAGCCTCGGTGAGGCTGATCTCCATGTTGTAGCGCAGGTCCGAGCCGCGCGCGGCACCGGAGCCTCTCCCGCCGGCGCGGCCGCCGCGGCCGCGGCCGCCGCCCATGAACTCGCCGAACAGATCCTCGAAGATGTCCGACATCGAGGAGGTGAATTCGGGACCGAAGCCGGCACCGCCCGGACGTCCGCCCATGCCGCCTTCGAAAGCCGCATGGCCGAAGCGGTCATAGGCCGCCTTCTTCTGCGGGTCCTTCAGGACGTCATAGGCTTCGTTGATTTCCTTGAACTTGTGCTCGGCCGTCTGGTCGCCGGGATTGGCGTCGGGATGATATTGCTTGGCGAGCTTGCGGAAGGCGCCCTTCACCTCCCGCTCGTCGGCGTCCTTGCGCACGCCCAGAATCTCGTAATAGTCGCGCTTGGCCATGCTGACCCGTCCGTCCAGCTCTTTCTAACGCAGGTTTCGCCTAGCCCTGAAATGCAACCTTCTCCCCGCGCCCGGCGCGAGGAGAAGGTGGAGATATTGCGGCCCGATCGAGGCCATGCCTCAGGCCGACTTCTTGGGATCGTCGTCCTTGACTTCGGTGAAATCGGCATCGACGACATCGTCGGCGCCGCCCTGGCCGCCGGAGGCGCCGGCCTCGGCGCCCTCGCCGCCCGGCTGCTGCTGCTGCGCGCTCTGCGCCTTGTAGAGCGCCTCGCCCAGCTTCATCGCCGCCTGCGCCAAGGCATTGGTCTTGTCCTTGATCGCCTCGGCGTCGGAGCCTTCCATGGCCGTCTTGAGATCGGCGATGGCGGCCTCGATCGTCGACTTGTCGGCCTCCGGGATCTTGTCGCCGAGCTCGGCCAGCGACTTGCCGGTCGAATGGACCAGGCTCTCGCCATGGTTCTTGGCCTCGACCAGCTCCTTGCGCTTCTTGTCCTCGGCGGCGTTGGCTTCCGCTTCCTTGACCATCTTGTCGACCTCCTGATCGGAGAGACCGCCGGAGGCCTGGATGCGGATCTGCTGCTCCTTGTTGGTCGCCTTGTCCTTGGCCGACACGTTGACGATGCCGTTGGCGTCGATGTCGAAGGTGACCTCGATCTGCGGCACGCCGCGCGGCGACGGCGGCAGGCCCATGAGATCGAACTGGCCGAGCAGCTTGTTGTCGGCCGCCATCTCACGCTCGCCCTGGAAGACGCGGATCGTCACGGCGGTCTGATTGTCGTCGGCCGTCGAGAAGACCTGGCTCTTCTTGGTCGGGATGGTCGTGTTGCGCTCGATGAGCCGGGTGAACACGCCGCCCAGGGTCTCGATGCCGAGAGACAGCGGGGTCACGTCGAGAAGGAGCACGTCCTTCACTTCGCCCTTGAGCACGCCGGCCTGGATCGCGGCGCCTATGGCGACGACCTCGTCGGGGTTGACGCCCTTGTGGGGCTCCTTGCCGAAGAACTGCTTCACCGCCTCGATGACCCTCGGCATGCGGGTCATGCCGCCGACGAGAACCACCTCGTCGATATTGCCGGCGGTGATGCCGGCATCCTTGAGCGCCTGGCGGCAGGGCTCGACCGTCTTCTGGATCAGGTCGTCCACCAGGGCTTCGAGCTTGGCGCGCGTCAGCTTGAGCGTGAGATGCTTCGGCCCCGTCTGGTCGGCGGTGATGAAGGGCAGGTTGATCTCGGTCTGGGTCGAGGACGACAGCTCGATCTTCGCTTTCTCGGCCGCTTCCTTCAACCGCTGCAAGGCAAGCTTGTCCTTGCGCAGATCGATGCCCTGCTCCTTCTTGAACTCGTCGGCGAGATAGTCGACGATGCGCATGTCGAAGTCTTCGCCGCCCAGGAAGGTGTCGCCGTTGGTCGACTTCACTTCGAAGACGCCGTCGCCGATCTCGAGGACGGAGATGTCGAAGGTGCCGCCGCCCAGGTCATAGACCGCGATGGTGCCGGCTTCCTTCTTGTCGAGGCCATAAGCGAGCGCCGCGGCCGTCGGCTCGTTGATGATGCGCAGGACCTCGAGGCCGGCGATCTTGCCGGCATCCTTGGTCGCCTGGCGCTGGCTGTCGTTGAAATAGGCGGGAACGGTGATGACCGCCTGGCTGACCGGCTCGCCCAGATAGCGCTCCGCCGTCTCCTTCATCTTCTGAAGGATATAGGCCGAGATCTGCGAGGGCGCGTATTTCTGGCCGCGGGCCTCGACCCAGGCATCGCCATTGTCGGCCTTCACGATCTGATAGGGGACGAGCTTCTTGTCCTTCTCGACCATCGGGTCGTTCCAGCGCCGTCCGATCAGGCGCTTGATGGCGAAGAACGTGTTCTCCGGATTGGTGACGGCCTGGCGCTTGGCCGGCTGGCCGACGAGCTGCTCGCCGTCGGCGTTGAAGGCGACGATCGACGGCGTGGTGCGCGCCCCTTCCGCGTTCTCGATGACCTTGGGCTGCTTGCCCTCCATCACGGCGACGCAGGAATTGGTGGTACCGAGATCGATCCCGATGACTTTTGCCATTTATAAAACCTCCTTGCGGCAGACCCTGGTGGAAGCCCTCTGCGGCACTTCCGCCCCGGACTTCAGGGGGTGCGGGTCCCCGATTTAAGTTTGGCCGGGAGGCCCCGATTTCCAGGAAGCCCGGCGTTCGTGGGCTATATAAGGTTGGAATCAGGGCCTATCAAGTTTTGGTGATGCGAAAAATGCCGACGGTTTCGGGTGGCCTGGCAGGGTCCGGCCCTCTATCCCGAAGGACCGGCCGTCGGCGGGACGTCACGCGAAGCACCTGCCCGCCGCGACCGGATCGGCGATGGGACCGAAGCCAGATATGAGCGGACTGAAGCATCTGCCCTCTTATTTCGACAGACGGGCTCAGGAAGTCCTGGTGGCGACGCTGAGGGACGCCATCGCCGATGCGCCATTCTATACGCCGGTCATGCCCAGGAGCGGACGACCCTTTACCGTCAGGATGAGCAATCTGGGCACGCTCGGCTGGGTGTCGGACCGGGAGGGCTATCGCTACCAGCAGACCCATCCCGAGACGGGCGCGTCCTGGCCTCCCATCCCCGAGATGGTGATGGAGGTCTGGCGCCGGGTCTCGGACTACGCTCGCGAGCCGGAAGCCTGCCTTGTCAACTACTACCGCGAAGGCGCCAGGATGGGCCTCCACCGCGATGCGGACGAAGAGGATTTCTCGGCACCCGTCGTCTCGATCTCGCTCGGCGACACGGCCATCTTCCGCATCGGCGGGACCGAGCGGGGCGGCAGGACCGAGACGCTCAAGCTCGCTTCCGGCGACGTCATGGTGATGGGCGGCGCCTCGCGCCTGCGCTATCACGGCATAGACCGCGTGCTCTCCGGCACCTCTACCCTGCTCGAGCACGGCGGCCGGCTCAGCCTCACCCTGCGGCGCGTCACCAGGCCGTGACGGCCGGGCTCGAAAGGGGCGCCAGCGCCGCCACCTCGCGGCGGAAGGGCAGCGCATCGCCGATATCGACCTCGTCGAGCTCGCGCGCGAAGCGGTGGCCGGCATAGGTCGCCCAGGCGATCGGGCCCGGCGCCTCGGCATCGCCGATCACCCTTATGCCGCGAATGCCGCTGCCGGCCCATTCCGGCCGCCGCGACCCGAGCGCGCGCCACAGCCCGTCCTCGGGCGTCCGCGACGTGACGAGGACGACGGCATCGGCGGTGAGATCGCGCCGACCGCCGTCATAGACGCAGGCCGTCGCCACGCCCCCCGACGCCAGCCCGGTCACCCGGCGATTGAGCACGATCTCGACACCAAGGCCCGCGAGGCGGCGGTGAATGGCCGCCTGCTCGAGCGTATTGCGCGTCCAGTCCGAGACATAGGCGGAGGGCGTCACCAGGGCGACCTTCGCCCCATGGCTGACCAGGAGCTCGGCCAGGACGCCGCCCATGTAATAGTGATCGTCGTCGAACAGCACGATCCGTCCATTCGGGACCCGTCCGGCCATCAGGTCGTCGGGCGTGAAAACCGGCAGAGTGCCGTCGCTCGGCATCGGCACGACATGGGCGCGCGCCACGCCGTCGCGCCGCCAGGTCGATCCGGTCGCGAGCGCCACCCGCTCGAAGCCGAAGGACAGGATGTCGTCGGCCGACAGCGGGCTGTCGAAATAGACCTCGACATTCGCCATGCGCTTGAGCTGCTGGGCACGGTAGTCGCGCACCCGTCCCCAGGCGGCGAGGCCCGGCAGCCGCGCTTCCTTCGCCACCCGGCCGCCGAGCTCGGTCGTGGCCTCGGCGAGCGCCACCTTGTAGCCGCGCTGGCCCAAGGCGCGCGCCGCCTCGAGGCCGGCCGGGCCCGAGCCCACGATCAGGACGCTTTCCGATGCGCCCTTGCGCTTGATGCGCTCGGGATGCCAGCCCTTGCGCCATTCCTCCATGAAGGTCGGGTTCTGCGTGCAGCGCGAGATCGACATGGTCATGTCGCCGGTGATGCAGATGTTGCAGCCGATGCATTCGCGGATGTCCTCGATGCGGCCTTCCTCCACCTTCCTGGGCAGGAAGGGGTCGGCGATGGAAGGCCGGGCGCAGCCGATGAGATCGAGCGTGCCGGACCTGATCATCCGCACCATGACGTCTGGCGACGTGAAGCGGCCGACGCCGACGACGGGCCTGGATGTGAGCTTCCTGATGTCGCGGACGAGATCCTCCTGCGCCGCCTCTTCCTTGAAGCGCGAGGGGCCCGAGCAGTCCTCCCAGGCGCCGTGGGCGAGATCCCACAGATCGGGAAGATCGGCATGCATGGCGATGAGATCGCGCAGCTCGGCATTGGCGAAGCCGAGCTCGCCCACGGTCTCGTCGAGCGACAGGCGCAAGGTGATGCCGCAGCGGTCGCCGATCGCATCCCTCGCTTCCGTCACCAGCTCGCGCATCAGCCGGGCGCGGTTCTCGAGCGAGCCGCCATAGTCGTCGCTGCGCTGGTTGGTCGCCCGGGACAGGAAATGCTGGATGACGCCGAAGCCATGCGCGCCATAGAGGCAGACGAGATCGAAGCCCGCTTTTCTCGCCCGCTTGAAGGCGTTGCGGTGCCAGCGGATCAGGTCGCGGATATCCTCCCTGTCCATGGCCCGCGCCTGGACCGGATCGTTGGTGAAGGTGCGGATCGGCAAGGCGGTGGGTCCGCGCGGCACTTCCCTCGTATAGAGATTGGGCCCGTTGATGCCGGAATAGGCGAGCTGGATTCCGGCGAGCGCGCCGTGCTCGTGCATGGCGTCCGCCATCCGCGCCAGCGCCGGAAGGTCGGCGTCGTCCCACAGCCTGAGCTCGATGAAGGGCGTGATCTCGGATGTGTGATGAAGCTCGGTCTGCTCGGTGAAGACGACGCCCCAGCCGCCTTCCGATTTCGTGCGCCGCATCTCGGCCGCGGCGGAGGGATCGCGATAGCCGCCGCCGTTGCAATGCGGCACCTGGTAGAACCGGTTCTTCGCGGTGACCGGCCCGATCCGCACGGGCTCGAAGAGAATGTCGTAACGCGGGTCGCGCATGATTGATCCGCCCTCCAGACGAACGATGCCCCTCCCAGGCTAATCGCACAGGAACTGCGAGCGGGCATATTATTCTTTTCCGGGCCTTCCCTTCGGGTCGCGGGCGGCGCGCATCAGCCGCGGATCCAGCACGAACGGTTCGGCCGCGAGGATCGAAATCCGGCCGGCCGTCGGATGGCGATGGTTGATCAGCAGATTCACGTCGGGAGAGCTGGCGAACGGCACGATCGCCGAGGGCACACGCAACAGCGGCGCGCCGAGAGCGCCATGCCAGTCGTCGCCGCGTTGCTGGGTCATGTTCTCCCGGAACCGCCAGTCTTGCGGCAGATCGGCGATCGTGATCGTGTCGATGTGGAGATCGTCCGGCGCCTCGTACCGCACCATGACCAGCTCCGGCAGCAGATCGGGATCCTCGACGTGTACGAGCTTTTCGAGAACGCAAAGCGCCGGCGACGTCGCGCAATAGGTGACTGGATGTCCCGCGGTGTTCCACCTGCCGTCATGGAGCAGGCCGTAGCCGCCGTCGAACATCCGCGCATGCCGATGACCGGACAGCCGCCAAAGGATCATCAGGCCGCGGCACCCCAGGCGATCTTGGCCAGAATGATTTCGATGAGGCGTGCGCCGGCTTCGGTTTGCGCGACATTGAGCGGCGCCTCGCCGTTCAGTTCGGCCAAGGGGCGCCTGAGCCAGGCATTGGCCTTGGCCGTGTCCGCGAAGACATCCTCGGCAACGGTCTGGATCCGCAGAAGCCGCACGGCGCGGTCGGATTCATCGACCGTAAGGGGCTGCTTTCTGTCGGCGCGATGGCGGCGCGTCCGGGGGGGAATGACGAAGCGCCCGATCTCCTCATCGCTCATGCCGGCTTGTGCCAATCCCTTGAGCGCCGCGAGTGGAAGGCGCTCCCGCACCGCCAGCGCCAAGTCCGCCTGCGTGCGCACGATCCGGCCCAGCACGGGCTTGCCGCCGAGCTTGCGAGCCATTTCTTCCACCACGGTCGGCATTCGACAACCTCGACGACGGCAATTTGCCGCAAAGATAGCGGCAGATTGCCAAAAATACAAGGGACCGAATCAGTCGTCGCCTTCCTCGAAGGCGCGCTTCAGATCCTCAGGGCGCGGCGCGGAGATGATGTTGTAGCCCGAATCGACATAATGCACCTCGCCGGTGACCCCGCCCGACAAGGGCGACAGCAGATAGAGGGCGGCGCCGCCGACCTCCTCGAGAGTCACGGTGCGGCGCAAGGGCGAATGGCGCTTCTGGAAATTGAACATGGCCCGGGCGTCGCCGATACCGGCGCCCGCGAGCGTGCGCATCGGCCCGGCCGAGATCGCGTTCACCCTGACCCCCAGCGGGCCGTAATCGGCGGCGAGATAGCGCACCGACGATTCGAGGGCCGCCTTGGCGACCCCCATCACATTGTAGTTCGGCATCACCCGCACCGAGCCGCCATAGGTGAGGGTCAGGAGCGACCCGCCCTTGGTCATGAGGGCGGCCGCCCGGCGTGCCACCTCGGTGAAGGAGAAGCACGAGATGATCATGGTACGGACGAAATTGTCGCGGCTGGTGTCGGCGTACTTGCCCTTGAGCTCGGCCTTCTCGGAAAAGGCGATCGCGTGAACGACGAAATCGATCGTGCCCCAGGCCTTGGCGATGGCGGCGAAGGCCTCGTCCACAGTGGCGGGATTCTCGACGTCGCAGGGCAGGACCAGCTGCGAGCCGAGCATCCCGGCCAGGGGCTTCACGCGCCGCCCGAAGGCCTCGCCCTGGTAGGTGAAGGCAAGCTCGGCGCCATGGTCGTTGAGCGTCTTGGCAATGCCCCAAGCGATCGAATGGTCGTTCGCCACCCCCATGACGAGGCCGCGGCGGCCCTTCATCAACCCGTTTGTCATCACTCCCTCAACTTCCCCGCCGCTTGCGGCCGGATGCAGCCTCAAGCGCCAAGCCTGTCGTCGCTGAAATTTTCTTCGGTCACGCGCTAGCCGTTGTAGCGTTGCAGGGCCAAGGTGGCATTGGTGCCGCCGAACCCGAAACTGTTCGAGATCGCCACATTGACCTCCACATTGTCGCGGCGCTCGCGCACGATGGGAATATCGGCGAATTCGGGATCGAGCTCCTCGATATTGGCGCTCTCGCAGATGAAGCCGTTCTTCATCATCAAAAGGCAATAGATCGCCTCCTGGACGCCGGTCGCGCCCAGCGAATGGCCGGTCAGCGACTTGGTTCCCGAGATCGCCGGGATGTCCTTGCCGAAGATCTCGCGGATGGCCTCGATCTCCTTCTTGTCCCCGATCGGCGTCGAGGTCGCGTGCGGGTTGATGTAGTCGACCTTCTCCTTCACGGTGGCGAGCGCCTGGCGCATGCAGCGCGACGCCCCCTCGCCCGAAGGCTGGACCATGTCGTAGCCGTCGGACGTGGCGCCGTAGCCCACGATCTCGCCGTAGATCCTGGCCCCTCTCGCCTTGGCATGCTCGAGCTCCTCGAGCACGACCGTGCCGGCGCCGCCGGCGATGACGAAGCCGTCGCGGTTCTTGTCATAGGCGCGCGAGGCCTTCTCCGGCGTCGCGTTGAACCTGGTCGACATGGCGCCCATGGCGTCGAAGAGCACCGACAGGGTCCAGTCGAGCTCCTCGCCGCCGCCGGCGAACATGATGTCCTGCTTGCCCCACTGGATGAGCTCGGCGGAATTGCCGATGCAATGAGCCGAGGTCGCGCAGGCGGACGAGATCGAATAGTTCACGCCCTTGATGCCGAAGGGCGTGGCAAGCGTCGCCGAATTGGTGCTCGACATGGCGGCCGGAACGGCGAAGGGGCCGACGCGCTTCGGGCCCTTCTCGCGCGCGGTATCGGCGGCGGCGACGATGGTGCGGGTCGACGGACCGCCGGAGCCCATGATGATGCCGGTGCGCTCGTTCTTGACGTCGGTGTCCTCGAGGCCCGCATCGGCGATGGCCTGGCGCATCGCCACCCAGTTCCAGGCGGCGCCGTCGCCCATGAAGCGGCGCACGCGACGGTCGACCGCGCCGTCGAGATCGAGCTTCGGAGCGCCGTGGACCTGGCAGCGAAAGCCGAGCCGGGCATAGTCCTCCGCCCTGACGACGCCGGACCTGGCCTCCCTGAGCGAGGCCAGCACTTCCTGGGCATTGTTGCCAATGCTCGAAACGATACCGAGACCGGTGACGACGACACGGCGCATGACGGTTTTATGCCTCCTTCAGGCCTTTGCGGGCATGAACAGGCCGACGCGCAGATCGGCCGCTGTATAGATAGTCTCCCCATCCGCCTTGAGAAGTCCATCGGCAATGCCGAGATTGAGCTTGCGCAGAATGACGCGCTTCAGATTCACGACATATTCCACCTTCTTGACGGTGGGCACGACCATGCCGGTGAATTTCACCTCGCCGACGCCGAGCGCCCGGCCCTTGCCGGGGGCGCCGAGCCAGCCCATGAAGAAGCCGAGCATCTGCCAGAGCGCGTCGAGGCCGAGGCAGCCCGGCATGACGGGATCGCCCGGGAAATGCGGCGGAAAGAACCAGAGATCGGGCTTCACGTCCAGCTCGGCGACTATCTGGCCCTTGCCGAAATCGCCGCCATCGTCGGAAATATGGGTGATGCGGTCGAACATCAGCATGGGCGGCAAGGGCAGCTGGGCATTGCCCGGGCCGAACAAGTCGCCGCGGGCGCAGGCAATCAGGTCATCGTAGAAAAAACGCGTTTTCCGTTCGGCCATATTGTTCAGCAATCCCGCTCCCAATGTTCCAGCACCGCGAAGAGCTTCCTAACATACCGATCTGCGGCTTGAAAGACGGAGGGTTCGGCCACCAAAATACCCATTTCAGGCACCATTGCAGGCCGGGGTGTGAATTCGCTATAATAGGACGCCAGGGTTTAATGGGTCATTTGATGAACTTGGAGACTGTTGCGACCAGATTGCGCGGGGCGGGCCTGCGGCCGACGCGCCAGCGCCTGGCCCTGGCCGAAATCCTCTTCGGCGCCGGCGACCGGCATATCACCGCGGAGCAGCTGCATGCGGAAGCGGTCGCCGCGCGCGTGCCGGTGTCGCTCGCCACCGTCTACAACACCCTCAACCAGTTCACCGCGGCCGGGCTCCTGCGCGAAGTGGCCATCGAGGGCGACCGCACCTATTTCGATACCAATACGTCCAACCACTATCATTATTACGTCGAGCGCGAGGGGCGGCTGTTCGATATCGCCTCCGACAACCTGACGATCAAGGGCCTGCCGGAGCCGCCGCCCGGCATGGAGGTCGGCCGCATCGACATCATCGTCCGGCTCAAGGCGCGCCAGAACTAATTCCCTATTCCTCGACCCGCTCGCCGGGATAGGCGCCCCAGATCATGGGCTGGGCGATCCAGCCTTCATAGCCGGAAGCGCTCACCTGGCACCAGTCGCCGGTGCAATCCTCGAGGGACGCCACCACGCCCGCCTTGACCAGGGCGACAAGTCCGGACGAGGCGTCCGGGCTTGCATACATCGGCACCGCCTCCCGCTTGCGCCAGGGCGCCACCAGCGCCATGCGCTTGCCGGAGAGCATGCTCTGATAGACCCAGCCCTCCTCGCCGTCGCTGTCGCGGATGCGCCGCCAGTTCTCGAATTCGGCGGTGATCTCGACGGGAAGCCCCTTGCGCTGATAGACCCAGGCGACCTGATGGTCGCTCGAGGGCCCGCGCCTGACATTGATCTTGTCGGCCTTGAGGGAGACGAACCGCGGCAAAGGCAGGCCGGAAGGCCCGACGAGCTTGTCGACGGCCGAGGTCGAGCCCGTGATCTCGCTTGCGACCTGCGCGGAGGCGCCTGAAACGCGCGATTGCCCGGCCATCAGGGACCATGCCGTCGCCACGGCGACGGCAATGCAGGCGGATCCCAGAATCGCCGATCCGATCCTGCGCCCCCTCGCAGCTGATTTGACCATATGCACTCCCCTCGGTCGATGCACGGCCGTCCCGGCCCCGGGCTTGTCTTTGCCATGCCCTCTGCTAGACAGCAGGTGTCGTCTACACGAGCCGGACAACGATCTTATAAACCTACCGCCTAGCCTTGGCTATGCAAGGTTAAGATTATCTCAATGCCGGGCCTCGCGGAGTTACATTTCATGTCCAAGCGCAAACCCCTCGTCATCGTCACCCGCAAGCTGCCCGACGTGGTCGAGACCCGGATGATGGAGCTGTTCAACGCCAGGCTCAATTCCGACGACCATCCCTTCGGCCGGTCCGACCTGGTCGAGGCGGTGAAGCAGGCCGAGGTGCTGGTGCCGACGGTCACCGACCGCATCGACAAGGCGGTGATCGGCCAGGCCGGGGACCAGCTCAAGCTCATCGCCAATTTCGGCACCGGGGTCGACAATATCGACGTCGAGACGGCGATCGCCCGCGGCATCACGGTCACCAACACGCCGGGCGTCCTCACCGAGGACACCGCCGACATGACCATGGCGCTCGTCATGGCGGTCGCCAGGCGCATCACCGAGGGTGCGGCCGTCATCGGTCCCGACAACAGCTGGCAGGGCTGGTCGCCGACCTGGATGCTGGGCCACCGCATCTGGGGCAAGCGCCTCGGCATCATCGGCATGGGACGCATCGGCCAGGCGGTCGCCAGGCGCGCCAAGGCCTTCGGCCTCCAGATCCACTATCACAACCGCAAGCCGGTCCATCCCAAGATCTCCGAGGAGCTCGACGCGACCTATTGGGAAAGCCTCGATCAGATGCTGGCGCGCATGGACATCGTCTCGGTCAACTGCCCGCACACGCCCGCCACCTATCACCTCCTCTCCGCCCGGCGGCTCAAGCTGATGCGCAAGGACGCGATCATCGTGAACACGGCGCGCGGCGAGGTGATCGACGAGAACGCGCTGGCGCGGATGCTGGAGGCGGGCGAGCTCGGCGGCGCCGGGCTCGACGTGTTCGAGCACGAGCCGGCCGTCAATCCGCGGCTGCTCAAGGCGCAGCGCGCCGTCCTTCTCCCCCATATGGGCTCGGCCACGATCGAAGGCCGCATCGACATGGGCGAGAAGGTCATCATCAACATCAAGACCTGGGTCGACGGCCACAAGCCGCCCGACCGCGTGCTGCCCGCCATGCTGTGACGGCGGAAGGCCGACTCAGGCGGACTTTTCGCTCGCAGCCGCGGCGGACGCCGGCGTCACGTGCCCCGGCGGGCGGATCTTCACCCGCTTGACCCGGCGCGGATCGGCTTCCAGGACCTCGAACTCGATCCCCGAGGCATGGCGCAGCAGCTCGCCGCGCACCGGCACGCGCCCGAACATCGAGAAGATGAGGCCGCCGAGCGTGTCGGTCTCCTCGTCGCGCTCTTCCGGCAGGAAGTCGACGTTCAGGAGCTGCTCGAGCTCCTCGAGATCGGCGCGGGCGCTCGCCGTGAAGGTGCCGTCGCCGTTCCTGACGACCAGCTCCTCGTCCAGGTCATGCTCGTCGGAAATGTCGCCGACGATCTCTTCGACCAGGTCCTCGATCGAGACGAGGCCGTCGGTGCCGCCATATTCGTCGACGACGATCGCCATGTGGATATGGGTCGACTGCATCTTGATCAGAAGGTCGGCGGCCGGCATCGAGGGCGGCACGAACAGGACCTCGCGCGCGATGCCGACCGTGCCGACCTCGGTGGCGAGATCGGCCGTGCTGAGCGAGAGCGCGCTCAGGGCGGTATCCTTCACGGACTTCCGCCGCCGCGCCTTGTTGCCCCTCTCGGCCAGCCAGCGCACGAGGTCCTTGATGTGGACCATGCCGGAGAGATCGTCGAGGCTCTCGCGATAGACCGGCATGCGCGAATGGTTGGCGTCGATGAAGCGCTCGAGCAGCTCCCTGATCGACTGGCTCGCCTCGATGGCGACGATGTCGGCGCGCGGCACCATCACGTCGTCGACCCTGAGATCGGCGAACTTGATGAGATTGAGCATCATCGAGCGCGCCTCGGGGCGCATGGCGTCCACGGGAGACTGGGCGCCGTGGCTGGCGATGACGCCTTCGAGGCTCTCGCGCAGGCTCGGATCGCGTTCGGGAGAGAAAAGGCCCTTCAGCCTGGCGAGCAGGCTGTCGGGCTTGGGAGTAGGGGCGGGTTCGCTCATGAGCTATAGGGATCCGGCAGGCCGAGGCCGGCCAATATGGCGATCTCGGCGGCCTCCATGCGCGCGGCGTCCCTTTCCTCCAGATGATCGAAACCCAGCAGATGCAGGGTTCCGTGGACGATGAGATGGGTCAGATGTGACGTCAAAGGCTTTCCTTGTTCATCCGCTTCGCGGGCCACCGTTCCCGCGGCCAGGACGAGATCGCCCAGAGGCGTCGGTTCGCCATCGGGCACGTCCCGTCTCCGCGGCGCCGGGAAAGACAGGACGTTGGGCGCATAGTCCTTCCGGCGCCATTCGGCGTTCAGTCTAGCCGCCTCCGCATCGCCCGCAAAGAGCACGCTCACCTCGACGTTCCCGCCGGCCCTGGCATGATCGAGCGCGGCGGCGATGGCGCGGCCGGTGAGCCCCTCGAGATCCGCGACGCGCGTCCAGGCGTCGTCGGCGATGTCGATCGCGGCGATCATTTCTGCGGGCGTTGGCGCGCGGTCTTTCCGGTGTGCCGGTCATAGGCGGAGACGATGCGGCCGACCAGCGCGTGCCGCACGATGTCGCTCGCGGTGAAGGCGATATGGGAGATGCCCTCGACCGATTTCAGGATCGCGATCGCGTCGTCGAGGCCGGAGCTGACGCCGGCCGGCAGATCGACCTGCGAGGGATCGCCCGTCACCACCATGCGGCTGCCCTCGCCGAGGCGGGTCAGGAACATCTTCATCTGCTGCGGCGTCGTGTTCTGCGCCTCATCCAGGATGATGAAGGCGGACGAGAGCGTGCGCCCGCGCATGAAGGCGAGCGGCGCGATCTCGATCGTGTTCTCGGCGAGACCCTTCTGCACCAGGGGAGCGGGCATCACGTCGTAGAGCGCGTCGTAGAGCGGGCGCAGATAGGGATCGACCTTCTCCTTCATGTCGCCCGGCAGGAAGCCCAGGCGCTCGCCGGCCTCGACCGCCGGGCGCGACAGGACGATACGGTCGACTTCGCCGTTCATGACCGCGGCGGCGGCGCAGGCCACCGCCAGATAGGTCTTGCCGGTGCCGGCGGGTCCGGTGCCGAAGACCAGCTCATGCTTGCGGATGGCGGTGACATAGGCCTTCTGCATCGGGGTGCGCGGCGTCACCAGCTTGCGGCGCGTGCGCACCGCGGTCTCGTCGGTGAGGCCTTCGCCGCCGTTCGACAGGTTCATCCGGATGGCGCCCTCGACGTCGCCCCTGGTCACCTCGAGGCCGCGGCGCACGCGCTCATAGAGCGTCGTCAGAACCATCTGGGCGTTGTCGCGGGCGACCTGCGGCCCCTTCACCGAGATGCGGTTGCCGCGCGGCGTGATGTCGACGCCGAGACGGTGCTCGATCAGGGCCAGATGCTCGTCATGCTCGCCGAAGAGAGGCGCCAGCAGGCGATTGTCGTCGAAAACCAGCGTGGTGATGTCACGATCTTCCGCCATGGAGCCGGGTCGGGACCCGGCGACGTCACGGGCATTGGCGCGCGAACTCAAAGAGAGAGAGCTCCTTCGGGACCGGTGCGGGATGGGAGAATCACTGGCATCTAGGACTGAATATGGGCCGAAAGGCTGTTCGATCCAACACCGTCGATGGTCACGTTCACCATGTCCCCAATAGCATGTGTCCCTGCGTCAATATAAACGCTCTGCAAATAGGGTGAACGGCCCACCAGCTGGCCGGGGTGGCGGCCGGGCTTCTCGAGAAGGACAGGCATTGCGCGCCCCAGGCAGGCCCGGTTGAAGGCCTGCTGCTGGGTTCCGAGAAGCGCCTGGAGGCGCGCCAGACGGTCGGACTTGACTTCGTCCGGTACCTGGTCCGGCATTTCCGCAGCCGGAGTGCCGGGCCGCGGCGAATATTTGAAGGAGAAGGCCGAGGCATAGGCGGCCTCGCGGACGACGGCGAGAGTGTCTTCGAAATCGGTCTCGCTCTCGCCGGGGAAGCCGACGATGAAATCGCCCGACAGCGCGATGTCGGGGCGCCTGTCGCGGATGCGGCCGACGAGCCTCAGATAGTCCTCGGCGCGATGGCCGCGGTTCATGCTCTTGAGGATGCGGTCGCTGCCGGCCTGGACCGGCAGGTGCAGATAGGGCATGAGCTTCGGGTTCCCGGCATGGGCGGCAATCAGGTCGTCGGACATGTCGCGCGGGTGCGATGTCGTGAAGCGCAGGCGCTCGATGCCGTCGATATGCGACAGATGCGCGATGAGGCGCGCCAGCGACCAGTTCCCGCCGTCGGGACCGGCGCCATGATAGGCGTTCACATTCTGGCCGAGGAGCGTCACCTCGCGCACGCCCGCCGCCGCCAGGGCGCGGGCCTCGGCCTCGATCTGGGCGACGGGGCGCGAGAACTCCGCCCCCCTGGTATAGGGCACGACGCAGAAGGTGCAGAACTTGTCGCAGCCCTCCTGGACGGTGAGGAAGGCGGTGACGCCGCGCTTCGGCGCCGCCTTCGCCAGGCGGCCGAACTTGTCTTCCGCCGGGAACTCGGTTTCGACGACGGGCCCGCCCGACGCGGCATGGGCCTTCAGGAGCTCGGGCAGGCGGTGATAGGTCTGCGGTCCGAAGACAAGATCGACGGCTCCCTGGCGGCGCACGATCTCCTCGCCCTCGGCCTGCGCCACGCAGCCCGCGACCGCGATCACCGGCGCTCGTCCGCTCGCGCCGCGCTTCTCCTTGAGGCGGCGCAGCTTGCCGAGCTCGGAATAGACCTTCTCGGCCGCCTTCTCGCGGATGTGGCAGGTGTTGAGGATGACGAGATCGGCGTCCTCGGGCGCGCCCGCCGCCTCATAGCCCAGCGGCGCCAGGAGATCGCCCATGCGCTGGCTGTCATAGACGTTCATCTGACAGCCGTAGGATTTGATATGGACCTTCTTCAAAGCCTTCGTTCCGCGGCAAGACCGGCGCGTGGTCTAGACCATTTCACCCGGCCAGATCGGAAGAGCAC
>JBFWVM010000034.1:0-42013 GCA_050246735.1 Parvibaculaceae bacterium
GCGCCGAGATCGAATGCCTGTTCTGCGATGCGACAAGCCGTGTCGAGAGCGATGTCGGCCATGATAAAGGCCACGGCCGCATCGAGCGCCGGGCGGTCTGCGTCGCCAGGGACGTGGATTGGCTCACAGGAGATCGCCGCTTTCCAGGCGAACTGCGTCTGCCACACGCAGCCACGGTCATCCGCGTGCGCTCGCGTGCCGAGCTTGCCGAGCGCTGCCGCTTCGAAACGCGCTATTACATCTCCTCGGCCGCTCTCTCCGCCAGCCAGGCGGGCGATGCGGTGCGCAGCCATTGGGATTCCGTCGAATCGCTTGCCGTGATTCTGTGGTCGCATCGGAGGAGACGATGCGACCACAGGAACGACGCGACGGCGGGCAGACGGATCTTCTGCGCTCGCGGCTTGACGCGATCATCGACATGAGCCATCCGCTGGTGAAGCTGGCGCGAACCGTTGACTGGCGGTTTCTCGAGCAGCGCTTCGGCGCGGTCTATGAGGACAAGCCGGGTCGGCCGCCCTTGCCGACGCGCTTGATGGCGGGATTGGCCATCCTGAAGCACACCTACGACCTCTCCGATGAGGTGTTGTGCGAACGCTGGGTGGAGAACCCCTATTACCAGTTCTTCTGCGGCGAGGAGTTCTTCAAGTACCGCCTGGTGTTCGACCGCTCCTCGCTGACCCCCTTCATCCTGAGCCTGTCGAAGGATGGCGCCAGCGGATGGGTGAGGAGAAGCTGCAGGTGCTGCTGCAGGAGAGCCTGTCGGTCGCCGCCAGGAGCAAGGCGATCAAGCCCGCCGACCTCAGCCGTGTCATCGTCGACACCACGGTGCAGCCCAAGAATGTCATGTTCCCGACCGACGCGCGGCTTCTCAACCGGGCCCGCGAGATCCTGGTGCGGCTCGCCAAGAGGGTCGGCATCAAGCTGAGCCAATCCTATGCGCGGGTGGGCAAGTTCGCTCTCATCCAGCACCAGCGCTACGCCCATGCCAAACAGTTCAAGCGCGCCAACCGGGCCTTGCGCAAGCTCAGAACCTATCTCGGACGGGTCATTCGCGACATTGCCCGCAAGATCGAAGGCACCGTCGACCTGCTCGGCAGGATTGCCCTTGGCCGCATGCTGGCGCTGGCCCGGCGGGTGCTCGATCAGAAGCAGCGCCAGCGTGGTCCGAAGGTCTATTCGTTGCACGCCCCCGAAGTGGAGTGCATCGGCAAGGGCAAGGCGCACCGGCCTTATGAGTTCGGCGTGAAGGTCTCGGTCGCCACAACGCTCAAGCACTCGAAGGGCGGCCAGTTCGTCACCCATGTGAAGGCGCTGCCCGGCAATCCCTATGATGGTCACACCCTTAAAACCGTCATTCCGGAGATGGAGGCACTCGTCGGCAACACCATCGAGCGCCTCCTCGCCGACAAGGGTTATCGCGGTCACAACGCGCCGCCCGATTACAAGTTCAGGGTCTTCACCTCAGGCCAGAAGCGGCGGATGACGCCGAAGATCAAACGCGAGCTGCGACGGCGATCCGCCGTCGAGCCGGTCATCGGCCATCTCAAATCCGAACATCGAATGGGCCGCAACTATCTCTGGCACAGCCAGGGCGATGCCACCAATGCCGTCCTTGCCGCCGTCGGCTACAACTTCCGCCGCCTGATCCGATGGCTCAGGCTTTTATTGTGCCAAATCCTGGCACAGTTGATCGTTCTCGCCCATGCTGATCTCGTGCCCGAAGCGCTCCGCGATCGCCCCCTTCGCCTCATCCCAGCTTGAAATCAGCCTTCTTCACGGACGACTAAGTGGCGGAGAGGAAGGATTCGAACCCCCGATACAGTTACCCGTATGCCGCATTTCGAGTGCGGTGCTTTCAACCGCTCAGCCACCTCTCCGCAGCACAGATCACTTGCGCAGAACAATCGTCTGATCCTGCCCTCGCGCAAAATCGAATAGAACCGGAGTTTGGGCGTAACGGGTGACATCCTCGATCAGATCAAGATCGGGGCTTGAGTCCTTCGTCTTCCTGATCTTGCCGGCAAGCACATCTTGATAAAGGCCCGGCACACGCCGCTCGGCATAGGTGAGCCACTCCTTGAGAGTGACACCATTGTCGTCCGCATCAGCGAGGACTTTGCCGTCCATCGAGCTCAACCCCTCCTTGAGAGCATAGGTCAAAAGCCCTTGACCGAGCGCCCCACTTTCGAGGGCGACATCGGATGCCTGGGTGGCCGCGAGTATTCGCATACCCTTGTCATAGGCCAACTGTCCAAGCCCGCGATCTCCCATCGGGCCGGGCTTGAAGCCCTCCGGAACACCCGCCGCCGAATGGCAGGCATCGACAATCATCACCATCTCACCCGCATCGACATCGCGCAGCCACGCCGCCAATTCCTCGCTCGAGATCAGCTTGCCGAGGTTCGTGAGATTTTTGCCCGAATCCGATGGCAGGATATAGAAGCGGCCTTGCCTGGTATGGCCATGGCCCGAAAACGCCAGGACCACCATGTCGTCTGGCGTCGCCTTCACGAGCGTGTCGACGATCGGACCGATCTCCTGCCGAAGCCGACGCCGCTCGGTTTCGCCCTTGCCGGCGAGGAGGTTAAGCACGGCCCGTATGTTAGCCTTGCTGGCGTGATCAACCTCGGAAATTTTCTTGTTTCCTTCTTTGCGTGCGTAATCCGAGGTCAGCACCACAGGTACGAAGTCATATCCTTGGATTCCTTGCAGAGCTGCCCTGATTGCCTCGGCGTCCGCCACCGCGAAATTGAGTCTGAGAGCGCGATTGTCGTAGTCGTTCACCCCCACCGTGATGACATAGGCTCGCGGATTTGCGGCAGCCGGTAAAGCCTCCGGGACCGTAAAGCTGTCATTGATGGCCGTCGCGCTCTTTACCCGGTCCTCGTTGAAGCCGTAAGCAGTGAACGTCACCTTCTTGCTCTTGTCGCTGGCGGCCAGCCGGACCGTAAAAACATTTCTCGCGACAACCTTTCCCGGCGCCATCGCCACGCGTGATGCAAGCCGCCAACTGGTGATATCGTCTCCTGCGACCCCATTATCCTGCGGCTCCGGCCACTGGCCTACCAGCCTCCCATTACGGAACAGTCTGACGTCATAGATTCCGGTACTCGTCTTGCCGTTCGGCTGCGAGGTGTCCGCCTTCGCAGCCACCTCAACCTCGACCAGCACCACACCCGGTGCCTGTCCTTGCTTTACGCTCACGATCCGAACATCCGGCTGGATCCGGTTTAGCTCCACCAGCGACCGCACCGGCTTGAAGGCCTCCTTGCAGGCATCGATGTTCTTCCCGGTCGTTTCGGCATCGTGGCACGCCGAAAGCCGAGCCAACAAGTTGGGTTCATAGTAGTCTCGCAAGAAAATTTCCGGAGACTGAGGCCGAAGGGGATCGTCCGGCATGATCCAGGAAAACTCGAGCTCTTGATCTATTCCAGTTGCATTGTCGATAAGTCCCGCGGGCGTGACAGCGAGCCATTCCGACTCCGGGCTCGGGACGAGTGTGGCCAATCTCTTCCCGGTATCGATGTCCCAGATCGCAATTGTCCCATCATCGGAGCCTGAAAAAACTCGTGTTCCGTCAGGCGAGAATACGACCGATGAGATGGTGCCCGACTGTCCTTCCAGGGTGTATATCAAACGGCCGGTTTTCACATCCCACACCTTGATGGTGCGGTCGGCGCTCGCCGACAGGAGACGCGATCCATCCGGAGAAAACGCCACCGAGCTTATCTGATCCTGGTGCGTGCCAAATTCCCTTATGAGACGACCAGATTTCGTATCGAACAACCGAAGGGTCTCGTTCCAAGACGGCACCAACAACTGATCATCTGATGGCGAAAAGGCGACGGTTCTGGAGTCCAAGGTTGCTGCCGCTTCGTCGAAGGTATGAAGCAGTTCCTTGCTCGCCACATTCCATAACGTTGCTGGATTGTCGAGGGCAAGCACGAGCGTGCCATCATGCGATAAGGCTGCAGACGATATCGAAAAGGTGTCCCGGCCGGAGAATTCAGCAATTATGCTTCTATTTTGCACATCCCATACTTTTGCAGTGTGATCCCCTCCGGCTGACAATACTTTTTTTCCATCTGCTGAGAACATAAGGGATCTGACTTCCGCTGAATGGCCTTTGAATGTATGTATCAGACTCCCACTTTCGATGTCCCACAGCGTAATATCATCCCATTCTCCTACGACCGCGTGCGTTCCGTCCGGAGAAAATGCAACCGATAGAACGATTCCGAATCTCGCAGGATTTTCAAGGGTTTTCAGCAGTTTTCCGGTTATTGTGTCCCATAGCCTTACATCTGCGCCATGACTGGACAGTGCGCGCTTCCCGTCCGGCGAAAGAGCGAGCGATGCGACTCCCTCCGATCGTCCTTGAAAGGTGCGAATCAGCTGACCGCTTTCAATATCCCAAAGCTTCACCTCGCGAGACCAATGGATCGCCACAAGACGGGCGCCATCATGCGAAAGCGCGACCGCCGGTACCTTTTCCATGCTGCTTGGTCTCTGGCTCTTCCCTCGCGTGCCCTCGAACGTTCGAATGAGCCGGCCTGTCGTTGCGTCCCACAACTTAACTCCGTTATCCAGGCCAACCCAAAGATCATGCTTGTGTTCACCGCCGGAAGCGATGCGCGTGTCGTCCTTCGAGAAGGCAACGGAGGTTACCTTGTTCGTGTATCCGGTCTCGATCGTCCGCAGGATCTCTCCACTGCTTGCGTCCCAAATCTTTAGACTATTGTCCGCGCAGGTTTCGTTAGAGTCGTTTCCGCTGCCCGAAACGATAAGCTTTCCATTATTTGAGAATGCTACAGCATTCACGTGGCAAGCATGCCCAAGGGTGTGCAGCAAACTTCCCGTAGCAACGTCCCAGACACGCAAATTGTTATCATCGCACAGCTCAAGAACGTCGGTGTAACGAGATCCACCACCGGATATGACACGGCGACCGTCGGGCGAGAACGCAACTGCGTTTACCCAGCACTTGTGTTCGGTAAGCGTATGGACTGGCTTCCAAGTGACCGCGCTCCACAGCCTTACGGTCCCCTCGACACTGCCGGAGGCTATCAGCGTGCCATCGCGCGAGACCGCGACAGAAGTGACGACCGATCTATGGTCGTCAAACGTATGCAGCAGTTGTCCAGACTTTACGTCCCAAACCTTGACTGTTTTGTCCCCGCTTCCGGAGAGCACACGACTACCGTCGGCAAAGAAGGCAAGCGAAGTCACGTCATCCAAATGCGCCGGGAAAGTCCGTATGAGACGGCCAGTTTCGACGTCCCATAGTTTCATGGTGCCGTCACTGCCACCAGTCAGCACGCGATCGTCATCGGGCGAGTAGGCAACGGCACGTACGGTTGACCGGTGCCCTATTGTAGGAACGAGTGCCGGCTCGGCTTCTGTCGCTCTCACTGGTTGTTCGGAAATGAATAGAGCTGCGCACAACCATGCGAAAGCGAGCACAAGGGAACGGATTTTCGTCATCGACTATGTCCGAACTTCCACATCTATCCGCACGGTCGTCCAGGAATCGAGGTCGAGCTCGGGAACAGATACGAAATCCTTGAAACCGGGATTTGTGAGGCCATCCAGAAGCCACCCCAGCGAGCTGTTGTCGTTCCTGGCGGCAACGCCGGCCTGTTGCAGAAAGCGAAAATTGGCCGGTGACGTCGTCACGACGATTACATAGGATTCGAGGCCGGCAGGAGGGCCGACCTTGAGCGCCGGCTTGGTAAGCACGCCAACGCCGGGCAATATCCTCTCGCCCGCAGCTGCGCTTCCCAGAACGGAAACCGCGCCGCTCGATCCAAGGCTTATGATCGAATAATAGATGCCGACGTCGCTCTTATTGACAATCTTGAAGCGGAAATAATCTCCAACTTGCAATGGGATTATCCCTGAAGGTGTGATCAGCTTGTCACCCGTGACGACCTTCTTGCCGTCTCTTGTGACGACCTCGACACGAACCATCGAGGCTTTGATGAGTTCAGCGAGCGGGGAGACTTTGTTGGTCAGCGAGCGGATGTTTTCCTGGCGCGCGATCTTCTCGAGGGCCGCAACGATGCTGTCGAGCGCCTCCGCTTCGTTGCCGGCTGAAACATGAAAGCCATGCAAAGCGCCATCCTGGTCTCGCGGACTGATGTAATAAACCTTCTTGCAAGGATTGTTACTTTGTGTAGATTTGCTTTCCGATCGTACCTGGCCGTCGGCCAGGCAACCGGCGCTTACTGAAACAGCGGCTTTGCGCGCATCGGTCTCGAACCGCAACAAGGTATTGCCCTCGAGTCTTTCTTTTAGCGGCTTTGCAATCGAAATCCCCGATCCTACATCCAGCCTATGCTTGACGGAGTAGGGCGAGACCAGTCGCACCTTCGACTTCTTCGAGACAGCCGTGCTCCGTTTGACGAGCTTTGCTCTGGCGGAGGTGGTGTCGGCCTCGATGATGATCGCGTCAGCGATCTTGTCTTTTTCTCCGACCAGCTCCCTCGCCTCATGCGAATAGACTGCGAGCAAGGCGCCCGGCTGGATGCCCTGCGCGAGGCCCGCAGCCACCGAGATAGTACCGTCGGCTGTGCCGAGAACCGGAATATAGGGAATCTGCCTGGCTCCAATGCCACCCAATACGACCCTGTCGAAGTCTCCTTCGGCTTGCGGATGCTGGGACGGCGCGTGTTTGTGAACGAAACTCTCGGCTTCACTTACAGCTTCGCGGTAGGTGAGCTGCGGAGACCTCTTGAGCGTCTGGACCAGATAATAGGTAAGGAAGCCGTGGTGTTTGGGGCCATCCGCGGTTTCCACAAGGCCTTCGTTGGAGACCTCTTCGGCCAACGAGCTGGCGATGATCGAATAAACTCGATCCGGGTCGGCAATCGACCCCACATCCTTGTTGCGGCCGGCAGATGCCGAACTTGTCCCGGTCGACTTGACTCCAGAAGGCGGGGCCTGTCGGCTGATGAGCTGAGGATCTTTTGACAACGTCCCCGAGTGACAGCTGTCAAAAATGAGAACTATGTTCTTTGTGGATTGCTTCAGCCTGTCGAGCCATTGCTCGATTTCATCGTCTCGAATATCCGTTCCGTTGGGACCGCGGCTGTCATAGGCCAGAAGCGTCTCGTCGAACTCGTCTCCCTCGTCGTTGTTCTCATCGAGGATCGATGAGCCATGACCGCTGAAATAGAACAGAAAGGTCGCGTCGTGATGCGACTTCGCTTTCTCGATGAGATGATCGTTGAATGCGCGAGTGATGGCGGAGCGGGTTGCCTTTTCGTTGCGAAGAACCTTGATATGCTCTTCGCCGTTCGGGACACCGTAAGTCTCGACCAGAAGCTCCTTCACGATTTCGATGTCATTGAGTGCCCCCTTCAGCGGGGTAACGGTATAGGGCGAGTCCTTCGCCACGACATAATCGTTGATGCCGACCAGTAACGCATAAATCTCCCGCTTGTCCGAAGCCTCGGCATGAGCGCACGCCATCCACAGCGAAACCACGGTCAGTCCGAGCCACTTCAACGCCCACAGCTTGCTCATCTAGAATCTCCCTTCAGCAAGATGCCAGCGTCCAGCGCAATGCCATCCGCCAACCAACGGACTGCGGCTCCATTTTGAAGGCCACAAGACTGCAGGAGACTGATGCGTGCGCACAACAGAGGGGCGTCTCCGGCAAGACCAAAGGCATTTGTCCTATAGAACTCGGCATTCGCCGCTCGGTGGCAAGCGAACATTCGCACCGATATTGGCATCAAATTGTGACCGCTGGGGAAGAGTTGAACGAGGCGACTACTGCTGATTTTCACTTCCGGACGCCAGCGGGCGGCGGCTGAAGGATCTGGCGGAGAGGGAGGGATTCGAACAATGAGTACATATCTTTTGGCTAAGCCTCGGAAATGTCGGGACAAATTCGGCTAACTCATTGTTTTAGAGAGAGTTTCTCCAAGCGTCGCCGATTGATATCTTGCCCTCCAGGTAGCGAGATTCGAACCGCTCTCGGAGCGCAGGTGGTCGCTGTAAGCAAATTGGGCTCCGAACTCACGAAAACCCCAGATTTGATCTGGGGCTCCCGAGGGCGCTTAACCGTCGGGGGCAAGTTTGGCGCGCCAAAGCTAGTAAACCCCAAATCTGGAGGAATCGCTAGCATCATCTTACACGAAAGAAAAGCGGTAGACTGCCTACTTTGGAGTGCTTCACGGGAAGCACCGATGAAGAGACGCAATAATCGCTCCCGCCTGCGCAGGGCTGTCCGGGGAAAATTCGCAGAAGATCAAAAGGCCCCAGAAATGAGAGCGTATGTGACGGACATCGCCATGCGCGACTCAGAAAAGCGCGACACTCTCGCAGATTTTTCCCCCTCTCCCGCGCAACAGCGCGGGAGAGGGTGCCCGAAGGGCGGGTGAGGGCCCTTTGCGCGACGTTGCAGGACATTGGATCATGTGCTGCTGCTCCATGTGCATGATATGTCGTTCTTCGTCGACTTTGGAGCGCCCGAAGAACCCTCACCCGGCCTTCGGCCACCCTCTCCCGTTGCTTCGCAACGGGAGAGGGGGAAAGCCGGAGATCCGACCAGCCGCTCCAATTTTCCCCGGACAGCCCTGCCGCCTGCGGGAGAAGGTGGCCGACCTTGCTCCGCCGAAGCGAAGCCTCGGCTTCGCGAAGGCGAGAGGCCGGATGAGGGTGTCGGTCAGTCTTGCGGCGGGCCGAGGATGTCGTCGCGCAATTCCGACACCGCATTGGCATGACCTTCGAAACCCTCATAGGCGGCAAGCACCTTCGCGTTCCTCGCAAGCTCCGGATAGGCCTTGCCCGTCACATAGGCGATCGAGGTGCGCTTCATGAAATCGAAGACCGAGACCGGCGAGGCGGTGCGGGCCCAGCCCGACGTCGGCAGGACGTGATTGGGGCCGAGCACGAAATTGCCGAGCGTCGTCGGCGTGTGCTCGCCGAGCAGGATCTCGCCCGCATGGTCGAGGCGGCCGAGATACCTGAACGGCTCCTTCGCCAGAACCTCCAGATGCTCCGGCGCATAATCGTTGACGAAGGCGATCGCCTCCGCTTCGTCGCGCGCCAGCACGATGCCGCCGACCGGGCCGCCGAGCACCGCCGAGGAGAAGCCGCGGCGCTGCGCACCCATCTTCGCCCAGTAGCCCGGAACGGCGGCGAGCGCCTCCTCGGCGACGCGCCGGCTCCAGGTCACCAGATAGGCCGAGCTGTCCGGCCCGTGCTCGGATTCGATCAGCAGGTCGAGCGCCGCCAGCCGGCCGTCGATCGTGTCGTCGGCGAGGACGATCACCTCGCTGGGGCCGGCGGGCGTGCCGACGTCGATGACATGGCTCACCAGGCGCTTGGCCGCCGCCACCCAGGGACTGCCGGGTCCGACGACCTTGGCGACCCTGGGCACCGTCGCGGTGCCATAGGCGACGGCGGCGATGGCCTGCGCGCCGCCCGCCTTGAACACCCGGCCGACACCCGCCATGCGCGCCGCCACCAGCGTCGCGTCGTCGATCTTCCCGCCGGGACCCGGCGGCGTCACGATGATCAGGTCCGCGACACCCGCGACCTGGGCCGGAATGGACGTCATCAGGGCGACGGAAGGGAAGGCGCCCTTGCCGCGCGGCACATAGCAGGCGGCGGAGGGAATGGCGCGCATCCGCTCGCCGGCGAAAGCGCCGGGGCGCATCTCGTGAAGCCACATCTCGCCTGGCTTCTGGTCCTCGTGGAACTTGCGGATCGATCGGGCGGCATAGTCCATGGCCGCCTTGACGCCGGGATCGAGGGCGCTTTCGGCGCGGGCGAAATCCTCCTCCGTCGCGGCGATTCCGGAGGGCTCCACGGGCGCCCTGTCGAGGTCGCGCGCGAACCGGGCGAGCGCCTCGTCGCCCTCGCGGCGCACGGCGTCGATGATGGCGCGCGCCTTCTCTTCATAGGCGGAGAGATCGGCCTCGGTGCGCTGCAGAAGCCTGCCGCGCTCGGCCGGCGACAGACGGGAAAGCTCGTGGAAATTGATCTTGGCGGTCATGGAACATCCAAAGGTTAGAGGGCGGCGAGCGTGCCGCCGTCGATGGGCAGGCACACGCCCGTCACATAGCGCGAGGCGTCCGAGCAAAGGAAGACGCCGGCGCCGATGAGATCCTCGAGCTCGCCGAAGCGGCCCATGGGAATCTTTCCCAGCATCGCCGCCTGCCAGTCCTCGCTCTGATAGAAGACCTCGGTGAGCCCGGTGCGGAAATAGCCGGGCGCCAGGGCATTGACCCTGATGCCGAGCGGCGCCCATTCGGCGGCAAGCGCGCGGGTGGCGCCGAGTAGCCCCGATTTGGACGAGCCGTAGGGCACGGCCGCCGGCACGCCGCGCTCTGAGGTGAGCGAGCAGATGTTGAGGATGACGCCGCCCTTCTTCATGAGGCGGGCCGCCGATTGCGCGGTGAAGAAGGCGCCCTTGAGATTGGTGTCGAGGATGCGGTCCCAATGCGCCTCCTCGATGTCGAGCGCCGGCGCGACCTGCTCGACGCCGGCATTGTTGACGAGGATGTCGAGCCCGCCAAGGGTGACGGCGGCCTCTGCCACGCCGGCGCGGATGCCGGCGAGCTGGGTGACGTCCATGGCGACGGGCACGGCCTTGCGGCCGAACTCGCGGATCGGCCCGAGCGTGTCGTCGAGCGTATCGAGGCGGCGCGCGGCGACCGCCATGTCGGCTCCCGCCGCGGCGAGGCCGATGGCCAGAGCGCGGCCGATGCCGCGGCTGGCGCCGGTGACCAGCGCGCGCCTCCCCTCGAGCGAAAACAGCCCATCGATCATGCGCCGATGTTGCAGGCTTTCCGTCGAGCCTGGCAAGAGGGATCGCGCCGATGCGCCCGGCACCGGAGTGGCGGCGGCGAAACCCCCGAGGCATCTTGGTCTGGACTCGCCGGCGGATGTCGATATTGTATGATAAACATTGGACAATTCACGTCATATGGGAGGAGCTCAGATGAGACTTGCATGGTTGCTGGCCAGCATTTCGGCCCTGTGCGCTTTCGCCGTCAATCCCGCGACGGCGCAGGACAAGCCCTTTGCCGGCGTGACGGTCAACGTCATCACCCAGACCGGCGCCATCCAGGAGCCGCTGCAGAGGCGCGCCCCCGACTTCGAGAAGCTCACCGGCGCCAAGATCAACGTCGTCGCCGTGCCGTTCTCCGATCTCTATCAGAAGATCCTTACCGACTGGTCGAGCGGCACGAATTCGGTCGACGCCGCGGTGTTCGCGCCGCAATGGATGGTCGACTATATCGCCGGCGGGTTCCTCGAGGACCTCACGCCCAGGGTCGAGGCCGACAAGGAGATCGCGCAGGACGACGTCGGCGCGTTCTTCCGCGACTTCTCCGAGAAGTACAACGGCAAGACCTACATGATCACCCTCGATGGCGACTTCCACATGATGTACTACAGGAAGGACGTCCTCGAGGAAGCCGGCCAGAAGGTGCCGACGACCTGGGATGAATATCTGGCGGTCGCCAAGGCCACCCACGGCAAGGACATGAACGGCGACGGCACGCCCGATTTCGGCTCCTGCATCGCCAAGAAGCGCAACGCCCAGAGCTACTGGTTCGTGACCGACGTGGTCGGCTCGATGGTCCAGTCGAAAGGCACGAGCCAGGGCACCTTCTTCAACACCAGGGACATGACGCCGCTCGTCGACAACGAGGCCTTCCGCAGGGCGCTCGACTTCCTGAAGGACTCGACCCGGTACGGTCCGCCCGACGAGCTCAATCTCGACGTCAGCGACACGCGGCCGCTCTTCGCCTCGGGACGCTGCGCCCTCAATCTCGACTGGGGCGACGTCGGCACCATCGCCATCGATGCGAAACAGTCCAAGGTCATGGGCAAGTGGGGCGCGGCGATCATGCCGGGCTCGAAGGAAGTCCTGAACTGGGATACGGGCAAGCTCGAAGCCTGCTCGGCCGAGACCTGCCCGCATGCGATCGACGGCGTCAACCACGCGCCCTTCGCGGCCTTCGGCGGCTGGGGCGGCGGCATCAACGCCCATGCCCAGGACAAGGTCAAGGACGCGGCCTATGCCTATTTCTCCTACATGACGCAGCCGGCGCAGTCCAATTCCGACGTGACCATCGGCGGCACCGGCTTCAATCCCTATCGCACGTCGCAGCTCTCCTACAGCGACCTGTGGAAGAACGCCGGCATGAGCGAGGAGGAGGCGAAGGTCTATCTCGGCGCCATCAACCAGAGCATGAGCAGCCCCAACATGATCCTCGACCTGCGCATCCCGCAGAACCAGAAGTACCAGCAGGTGGTGCTCGACGAGGCGGTGTCGCGCTTCCTCGCCGGCGAGATCGACAAGGAGGCGACGGTCAAGGCGGTCGCCGACGGCTGGAACGAGCTCAATGACGAGATCGGCAAGGACGAGCAGCTCGAATTCTACAAGGCCACGATCGGCGCGAAGTAGCGATCGTCCCATCCTTCCCCCTTGTGGGGAAGGTGGCTCCCCCGGCCCCGGGCCGGGGGAGCCGGATGGGGGACCGGTGCCGAAATTGAGAGCCCGCCAACTGCGAAAGACGATGACACCGCAAGAAGTGAAATTGTGGGTGCAGCTGAAACATTTCAATCGGCGGGGATTTCCACTTCCGCCGGCAAGTGCCGATGGGCCGATATATCGTCGATTTCGCGGAGTTCGGACAGAAGCTCATCATCGAAGTCGACGGCTCACAGCATGGTTTCGAGAAAGGCGAGACGGCGGACCGCGTCCGGGACGCACATTTTTGGCTGACGGATTCAGAGTCATGCGCTTTTGGAACAGTGACGTGGACGGGAATATGGACGGGGTGATCGACGCGGTTCAGGCGGCGTTGACCCCCATCCGTCTCCCCCGGCGCAAGGCCGGGAGAGCCACCTTCCCCACAAGGGGGAAGGATTAAGTGGAATCCCGCGGCCTCGCGGAATGGCTCGACCGCCATTGCGGGCCGGTGATGGTGCTGCCGGCGGTCGTCGTCATCCTCGCCTTCGCCCTCTTCCCGCTGATCATCTCGGCCTATCTCGCGCTGTCGCGCTTCGCCCTGGCGCCGGGCGGCTTCACCTTGCGCTTCATCGGCCTCGCCAATTTCAGGAAGCTCCTCACCGGCTCGCAGCAATACCACCTGCTCGGCGCCTTCGGGTCGCTCGGCGCCGTGCACTGGGCGCTGGCCGGCCTCGCCGCGGCGGTCCTGCTCTTCCTCCTCTATCGTTATCTCACCCGCGGCCGCGCGACGGTCATCGGCACGCTCGGGCGGCTCGTCGCGGCGGCGACCGCCATGGGCCTCGTCCTCCTCGTGATCCTCACCATGGCGCCGGGCGGCGTGCCCGGGACCATCGTCAACACGCTCCTCTATGTGGTCATCGGCGTCGCCGTGCAGTTCGCGCTCGGCCTGGGCCTCGCCCTCCTGTGCGGCCAGCCGATCCATGGGCGCAATTTCTTCCGCGTCCTGTTCTTCATCCCGCTGATGGTGACGCCGGTCGGCATCGCCTACACTTTCCGCATGCTGGCCGACATGCAGAAAGGCCCGTTCGCGCCGCTGACGCAAGCCTTCGGGCTCTCGGAATGGTCGTGGGCGACGGAGGCCTGGTCGGCCAGGCTCATGGTGCTCGTCGGCGACACCTGGCAGTGGACGCCCTTCATGTTCATCGTGCTGCTCGCGGCGATCGAGAACCAGCCGCGCGACCAGGTCGAGGCGGCGAAGCTGGACGGCGCCAATTCCTTCCAGGTCTTCCGCGACATCACCTGGCCGGCGATCGCGCCGGTCGCGGCGACCGTCGTCCTCATCCGCCTCATCGAGGCCTTCAAGATCGTCGACCTGCCGAACGTGCTGACCGGCGGCGGCCCGGGGCTCGCGACCGAATCCATGACGCTCCATTCCTTCATCGCCTGGCGTACCCAGGATCTCGGCGGATCGGCGGCGGTCGGCTATATGCTGCTGTTCATTTCGACGGTCTTCTGCGTGTCGTTCTTCACCTTCGTGGTGCGCCCGGCCCGGAGGCATGAAGCATGAGCGCGCGCTCCGAAAGGACCCTGGCGCAGCGTCTGTTCGAGCCCGCCCGGATCGACAGGCAGTCGCCCTTCGCCTTCGCCGTCACCCATGCGCTGCTCTTCCTGTGGGCGCTCGTCGTGCTGGTGCCGCTCTATTGGGTGCTCATCACCTCCTTCAAGGGGCCGGGCGAGGTCGACAACGGGCCGTTCTACATCCCCTTCGTCGATTTCAAGCCCTCGCTCGCCGCCTGGGACTTCATGCTGCTCCAGAACTACACGCTCGGGCCCTATCTCTATTCGGTCGTCGTGGCGCTGGTCTCCACCCTCCTCGCGGTGCTGATCGGCGCGCTCGCCGCCTATGCGCTGGTGCGCATCCGCTTCGCGGTGAAGCTCGCGGGCGTCGCCCTCTTCATCCTGCTGCTTATCGCCGTCATCGTGGCGGTGGCGGCCTTGCGCGTCTACTGGCCGGTCGCCGCGGCCGTGGCGCTCTGCCTCTTCGTCATCTCGCTCTTCACCCTGGTCGGCCGCACGCGGGCGGCGGTCGGCAACGGCGACGTCGAGTTCTGGATCATCTCCAACCGCATCATGCCGCCGATCGTCGCGGTGCTGCCGATCTATGTGATGTTCCAGCACCTTCACCTTCTCGACACGCAGGCGGCGCTGATCGCCACCTACACCGCGGTCAACCTGCCGATCGTCGTGTGGCTGACGCGCGACTTCTTCGCCGCCATCCCGCGCGATCTCGAGGAGAGCGCCGAGATCGACGGCGCGTCGAAGCTGCGCGTCTTCGCCACCATCGCGCTGCCCCTGGTGCGCTCCGGCCTCGTCGCCACATTCCTCCTGGTGCTGATCCTCGCCTGGAACGAATATCTGCTCGCCCTCTTCCTTTCCAACGCCAATGCGCAGACCATGCCGGTCCTGGTCTCGGCGCAGAACACGACGCGCGGACCGCAATGGTGGAACATGTCGGTGCTGATCGTCGTCATGATCGCGCCGGTGATCGTGATCGCGAGCGTGCTGCAGAAGCACATAGCGCGGGGCCTCCTGGTCGGCGCGGTGAAAGGATGAGGATGGAGTTCGCCGCATGAAGGTCACGCTCGCCCGGATCCACAAATCCTTCGGGCCGGTCGAAGTGGTGAAAGGCCTCGACCTCACCATCGCCGACGGCGAGTTCCTGGTGCTGCTGGGCCCGTCGGGCTGCGGCAAGACGACGGCGCTGCGCATGGTGGCGGGACTCGAATCGGTCACCTCGGGCCGCATCCTCATCGGCGAGCGCGACGTCACCGACGTGCTGCCCAAATACCGCGACGTCGCGATGGTGTTCCAGTCCTATGCGCTCTATCCGCATATGACGGTGGCGGAGAATATCGGATACCCGCTCAAGATGCGCAAAGTGCCTCCGGCGGAGCGCGACGCCGCGGTCCGGACGGCGGCCGCGAAGGTACACCTGGGAGAATACCTCGCGCGCTATCCGCGCCAGCTCTCGGGCGGCCAGCGCCAGCGCGTGGCGCTGGCGCGCGCCATGGTGCGCCGGCCGTCCGTCTTCCTCATGGACGAGCCGCTCTCCAATCTCGACGCCAAATTGCGCGGCGCCATGCGCTCGGAGCTGAAGCGGCTCCAGGCCGAGCTCGGCGTCACCACCATCTACGTCACCCATGACCAGGTCGAGGCGATGACGCTCGCCCATCGCGTCGCCATCATGAACAAGGGCGTCGTCCAGCAGATCGCCGAGCCCCGGCATATCTATGACGATCCCGCCAATCTCTTCGTCGCGGGCTTCATCGGCTCGCCGCCGATGAACTTCCTCGAAGGCGCCGTCACCGGCGGAAACTTCGTCTGGCCGGACGGCCGGTTGGCGGCCGGCATCGCCGGGTCTCATCCCAAGGTCACCCTGGGGCTCAGGCCCGAGGACTGCCGGGTGACGGCGAGCGACAAGGGCAGGATCAAGGCGCGCGTCTATGCGCTCGAGCTCATCGGCGACCACACGCTGATCTCGGCGCAGGTGGGCGAGCGGACGCTGACGGTCAAGGCCGGGAAGCAGGCGCAATACGCGATGGACGAGCCGATCGGCATCGACTTTCCGGACGAAGCGGTCTTCCTGTTCGACAGCGCGACCGGCGCGCGGATCAGGGCGCAATAGCGCATGATCCGGAAAAACGGGCACCCGCTTTCCGAAAAGACCATGCGCAAACAAAATGCTGAAGCGTGAGGGCGGTCCAGCTCGAAGCCCTCACGCACCAGCCGGTTCTCCTTCCCGTTCCTGCCGCGGCCTGATGCCGAGGCGCGCGGCATAGGCCGCGAAGGCCTGCGCATCCTGGGTCGGGGCGACGAGGCCCAGATGCCCGTCCGGCCTCACCAGATAGGCGGCGTCGCGCGTGAGGCCGGCCTTGCCCATCGCCTCGGTCCAGGCGAAACGATGCAGCGGAATGCCCAGCGCATCGATGCGGGCCGCGAAGGCGGATTGCGCCGCGCCATAGACATGCACCTGCCAGTCGAGCGACGCGAGGGCCGCGAAATTGTCGCCCTCGTCGAGCGCCACCCAGGGCAGGCGGTCGCCGCCCCTGACCGCTCCGGCCTCGCCCTCGCCGACGGCGCCGCCGCGATAGGTGATGCGCGTCTGCGAGACGAGCCCGAAGAAGAAGCGCGAGCCCCATTTCGTCTTGAGCAGCCGCGCCAGGATGTTCGGCATCACGAAGCGCCGCCACAGGTCGGAAAGCCACGAGCGGCCGCTCACCAGGCGGAAGGCCTGGTCGGTGCCCCTGATCAGGGAATGCGCGAAGGCGATGCGTTCCGGCTCATAGCTGTCGAGGAGATCCGGCTTCGCCCGGCCCTGCAGCACCGCGGCGAGCTTCCAGGCGAGGTTGACCGCATCGCCGATGCCGGTGTTCATGCCCTGGCCACCGGCCGGGCTGTGAATATGTCCGGCATCGCCGGCGATGAAGACGCGTCCCTTGCGGAAATGGTCGGCGACGCGATGATGGACGCGATAGGACGAGAACCAGTTGACCGCGTCGACCGTCACATGGCTCTCGCGCTCCACGTCGCCGCGGATCATGTCGAAGGTGAGCCGAGGCTCGGCCTCGAAGCGCTCCGGCACCACGCCGATGAGCCGGAGCGATCCCGACTGGCGGACCGGCATGATGATGGCGAAGCCATAGGCGCCGAGGACGATGTCGAGACCCTCGGGCGTCACCGGCCCATGGCCGCGGACGTCGGCGACATAGAAGGACTGCTCGTAGGTCCCGCCCGGAAAGCCGAGCTTCATGCCGTGACGCACCGTGCTGTGGGCGCCGTCGGCGCCGACGAGGTAGTCGACGCGGATGGTGCGCGTTTCACCGTCCCGGCGCAGTGTCGCCGCGACCGCGTCGCCATTGTCCTCGAAATCGACGAGCTCGGTGTCGCGCTCGACGGCGGCGGCCGCTTCCCGCAGGGCCTCGAGCAGAACCCGCTCATGGACGTCCTGCGGCAGGGCGAAGGCAAAGGCGTAGCGGCTCACGCCGGCGCCGAACGCGCCGAGCGGCAACTCGGCGGCGATGCCCTTCGGCGTGCGCATGGTCAGCCGCTCGAGCCTGACGCCGGCGGCCAGCACATCCTCGACGACGCCGATCTGGCGGTGGAATTCGAGCGTGCGCGCCTGCACCGCAATGGCGCGGGAGGTCTCGCCGGGACCTGAGCTCTTGTCGACGATGCGGATGCCGACGCCGAGCCGCCTGAGCCACAGGGCCAAGGTGAGGCCGGTAGGCCCCGCACCGACGATGAGGACTTGCGGGCCGCGGTCGGTCATCTGCTCCCCTACTGCAGGTCCCGCCACTTGGCGGGCGGCAGGCCGAATTCGCGCTTGAAGGCGCGGTTGAAGGCTTCCTCCGCCTCATAGCCGACCTTCGCCGCCACCTGCGCCACCGGCCGGCGGCGGTCGAGCAGCAACTGCTTGGCGAGAGCGAGACGCGACTGGGTCAGATACTTCATCGGCGGCAGGCCGACCGCGGCCGAGAAGCGATCGACGAAGGCCGAGCGCGACAGGCCCGCTTTGTCGGCGATCTCGTCGACCGTCCAGGGATGCGCCAGGTCGTCGTTGAGCGCCGCGATGGCGCGCCCCACATAGTGATCGCCCAGGCCCTTCAGCCAGCTGCGCTCGCTCTCCGGCAGGCTCATGGCATAGGCGCGGATCGCCTCGGCGAAAAGCAATTCCGACAAACGGCCCATGACCGGCGATGCCGCGACCGCGCCCTGCTGCAGGCCTTCCGCGGCATAGCGCACCGAGGATTCGATCCAGTCGCGCGCCACGCCCTCGCGGATGTTCACCTTGAGAAGCCGCGGCAGCGAGGCGAGAAGCGGGTTGCGATGCTCCTCTGTGGCGAGGAAGCCGCAGATGATATGGGTGAGCTCGCCCGCGCCGCCGTGCACGACGCGCGCCAGGCCGCCATCGGCCGAGACCTCGATCAGGTGGCGAGAATTGACCGGCGTGCCGTCGAGGCCCGAACCCATGACATGCGCGTCGTTGCGCGGCAGGAGAACGAGCTCGCCTTCCTCCACCGACATGCGCTCGTCGTCGCCGATGCCGACATAGGTCCGACCCGAGACGACATAATGCAGAGTGACGATCTCGGCCGGCGATTTCATGAAGGGCGTGACGTCCTGCGGCGTGACATGCGAGAGCACGCACCAGGGCGCGGTGAAGCGCGCATCGAGGAATATGCCGCCTTTCAGGCGCATGCTGCGCAGAATGTCAGAAAGCGTGTCCTCCAACGCACAAGCTCCACATCGGCGGCGGATCGGTCAATTCATCCGGCGGCACGATCATTCAGCCGGACCGGCACTTCGGCTAGAACGGCTTCCGCGAAACGGAGCGCCCGCAAGGCGCTCCCGGATGGGCGGGTCGTTACCAGGTTACGCCTTCAGATACATCACAGCGAATGGAGATTGCAATGAGCAAAGCTTCCACCGGGAGCTCGGCCGCTCACCTCGACGGCTTCGTCATGGGCAGCAAGGTTCTGCGCGCCCTGGCGCGACGCATCCGCGCCCGCCAGGGCGCGCGAGCCCTGGCCCGGCTCGACGACCACATGCTCAAGGATATCGGCCTCTCGCGCGCCGACATCTTCCCGGCCGCGCATGGGCTGGTGCGGCGCCATGACCGATAGAAGCTGTCGCCAGACCGCGCCCGTCGTCTTCCTGCACGGCACGGCGGCGAGCCCGCGCCAGTGGCATGATCTCATCGGCCGCCTGCCGCATGCGTTCGAGACCTACACGCTCGATCTGCCGGGTCATGCCGCGCATGACTTTCGCCCGGCGCAGCGAAGCCTTTCGCAGGAGGCGCAGAGTCTCGTGCATCGCCTGCGGGCCCTGGGCCGGCCCTTCCATCTCGTCGGCCATTCCTATGGCGGGGCGCTGGCGCTCAGGATCGCCATCGAATGGCCGGGACTCGTCCGTAGCCTGACGATGTTCGAGCCGGCGATGTTCCATCTGCTGCGCGACGGCCATCCGATCGAGCGGCAGATGCATGCGGACATGGCCAGCCTCGCGCGGGAGCTGCGCCGGGCGGATGAAGACGGCCGCCCGGCAGAGGGCGTCCGCCGCTTCGTCGACTTCTGGAATGGGCCGGGGACCTTCGACGTATATGCGCCGGAGACACGCCGGAAAATGATCGCGCGCATGCCTTTGATCCTGGCGCATTTCGCCGCCCTCGACCGGGAAACCTGGGCGCTCCCGGATTGCGCCCGGGTGGCCTGCCCAACGCTCGGCGTCTATGGCGAGGCATCGCCGCTCCTCGCCCAGCATCTGACGAGGCTCGTCGCCGGCGCGATGACGGGCGCCAAGGTGCTGCCGGTGGCGGCGGCCGGCCACCTGCTGCCGGTCACGCATGCGGCCGCGGCGGCGAAGCTCGTCGGCGCCCATGTCCTTGCCGCGGAGTCGCCGGCCTTCGAGCCTCGGGCGCATCCCGGCGAAGCGGGGCCGCCTCGCCGAAAGGGAAGCCCGCCAAATCCATATGCCGGAGCCGATCCCCATCGCCGAGATCTTCGGCCCCCGATCCTGGTCTAGCCGCCCACCGCCTTAATTCATCAGAGCCCATTCACAAGGAGACCATCCATGACTTCATCGAAGCATGCCGCCACTCTGGCACTTCACGCCGGCCCGCGCAGCGAGCCCGCCACCGGCGCCGTCGCGGTGCCGATCTACCAGACGACCTCCTACCAGTTCCGCGATACGGAGCATGCCGCCAATCTCTTCGCGCTCAAGGAAGTGGCGCATATCTACAGCCGCATCACCAACCCGACCAACGAGGCGCTCGAGCTCAAGCTCGCGGCCCTCGAAGGCGGGGCGGCGGCGATGGCGGTGAGCTCCGGACAGGCGGCGACGGCGCTCGCCGTCCAGAACATCTGCCATGCCGGCGACAATATCGTGAGCTCGACCGATCTCTATGGCGGCTCGTGGAATCTCTTCGCCCATACCTTCGCCACCATGGGCATCGAGGTGCGCTTCGTCGACCCGCGCGATCCCGAAGCCTTCCGCCGCGCCAGCGACGACCGCACCCGCGCCTATTATGCCGAGACCCTGCCCAATCCCAAGCTCGCGGTCTTCCCGATCGCGGAAGCGGCGCGCATCGGCCGCAGCCTCGGCATCCCGCTCATCATGGACAATACCGCAGCCCCCGTCATCTGCCGTCCCTTCGACCATGGCGCGGCGATCGTCGTCTATTCGACCACGAAATATATCGGCGGCCATGGCACCTCGATCGGCGGTGCCATCATCGACGGCGGCAATTTCGACTGGGAGGCCCATGGCGCGCGTTTCCCCATGCTGACCAGCCCCGATCCCAGCTATCACGGCCTCGTCTGGACCGAGGCGGTGAAGCCCATGGGACCGGTCGCCTATATCGTCAAGGCGCGCACGACGGTGCAGCGCGACATCGGCGCCTGCATGAGCCCGTTCAGCGCCTTCCAGTTCATCCAGGGGCTGGAGACCCTTCCCCTGCGCATGCGCGAGCATTGCCGCAACGCGGAAGCCGTGGCGGAATATCTCTCACGTCACGATGCGGTGACGCGCGTCATCTATCCCGGCCTGCATCGCGACAAGGAGATCGACCGGCGCGCCGGCACCTATCTCACCGGCGGCCGCGGCGGCCTCGTCGGCTTCGAGCTGGCCGGCGGCATGGCCGCCGGGCGGCACTTCATCGACGCGCTGAAGCTCTTCTACCATGTCGCCAATATCGGTGATGCCCGCTCGCTCGCCATCCATCCGGCCTCGACCACGCATTCTCAGCTCACGGAGGACGAGCAGCACGCGACCGGCGTCACGCCGGGCTATGTGCGGCTCTCGGTCGGCATCGAGCATATCGACGACATCATCGCCGATCTCGACCAGGCGTTGGCGCAGGCGGAAAGACCGCAGGCCCGCGCCGCCTGACCGCGGCGCGACAACAGCGAGCCGCATATGACGCATTTACCTTCCCCCGTCGCAAAGCAATGGGGGAAGGGGCAATCGGAGAGCTCAAGCCTTACCGGCGCATCAGCTGCCAATGTAGCACGGGTTGCGGTCGTCGGGACGCGGGTCGCACATGGTGCTCCTGCGCTCGAGGAAGTTCTTCTTCACGCCACCGCCGCCGGCGGGCGTGATGACGGTGTCCTCGGACCGGCCGGTCTTCTCGACGTCGCGCACGACCCGGCTCGCGCCCTCGCGCTCATAGCGAAGGCGAACGACGTCGCCCTGGTGCAATCTGCTCGCCATGATCCGGTTCGGCACATAGTAGGTTCCACCGTCGCTCAGGCGGACCGTGCCGGTATAGGCGTTGACATAGCTCACCGTCCCGCTGTGGCTTGCGGCAAGCGCCGAAGCGGCCAGCAGCGGAACGGCGATGAGTGTGGATATGATCAGTTTTCGCATCGCGGTGTTCCTTGACTGTAAGTCGGCAGACAGGACCCAGCCCTGCTTATTCATCTGGTGACGGTGCTTCCGCGCGACAAGCGCGCGGCGGCTGCATGGGCCATTGAGCGCGCCTCATAAGGACAAGGAAGTTACGGCTGCCGCTGCGGGAGAGTTCCGAGGCTCACGCCACGCTCACCCATTCGCCCGATGCGGCCGAGCGGACGAAAGCGTGCACCACCTTCTCGATGGCCAGACCCTGAGCGAAGCTGACCGCCGCGGAAGGCTTTCCGGTCACCGCATGGAGAAGCTCGGCGAGCTCGATCACCTTAAGCTCGTTGAAGCCCAGGCCATGGCCGGGCGCCGGGCAGAGTTTTCCGTAAGCCGCGTGATGCGGCGCCGACAATATGCGGCGGAAGCCGCGCCGCTCGGGCGGGCCTTCGGCGATATAGAGATTGAGCTCGTTCATCCGCTCGTTGTCGAGCCACAGCATGCCCTGCGCGCCATGCACCTCGACCCTGAGGCCGTTCTTGCGGCCGTGCGCCACGCGGCTCGATGCCAGGACGCCGCGGGCGCCGGAAGCGAAGCGCACCAGCGCATGGGCGATGTCGTCGTTCTCGACCCGGCCTTGCTCGGCCTTCCCCGGGACGGGGCGTTGCGCATGCACCACGTCGACCATCGCGGTCAGGCGAGCGATCGGACCCATCAGCTCCTGCGCCAGGGAGACGAGATGCACGGTGAGATCGCCCAGCGTGCCGAGCCCCGCCTCTTCCCGCGTGAGCCGCCACGACCAGGGCAGCCGGGGATCGGCCATGTAGTCCTCGTCCACGCTGCCCCTGAAATCGAAGACCTCGCCGATGGCGCCCTCGCCGATCAGCCGCCTGGCATATTGCAGCGCCGGATTGCGCAGATAGCCGTAGCCGAGAGCCGTGACCTGGCCTTTCGCCCGGGCGGCGGCCGCCGCCATCGCTTCGGCGTCGGCGAGCGTCAGCGCCATCGGCTTCTCGCACCAGACATGCTTGCCGGCGGCGAGCGCCGCCACGGCCATCTCGCGATGCAGGCCGTTGGGCGAGGTGACCGAAAGAAGCGCGATCGCGGGGTCGGCGACGAGTTCGCGCCAGTCGATGGTCACCCTGGCGAAACCGAACTCCCCGGCCATTTTCCTCGCATGCGCGCGATCGACGTCGCAAAGCGCGATCCGGTCGACCGCCGGCACGTCGCCGAACGCCGCCTTCACCGCGCCATAGGCCAGGGCATGGCACTTGCCCATGAATCCCGTGCCGATCAGGCCGACGCCGATGCGCTCCATGCTACACCGTCACCCCGGCCATGACGGGAAGAAGGAACGTCACATCCCAATGACGGGCTCCGGACCCAGGCGTGAGTCCGGCCAAGCGCCCGCCCTCACCCCACTCGTCATGGCCGGGCTTGACCCGGCCATCCAGCCTCTCCGGGCGAGGACTGTGCGGCGTCACGCCTGGATGGCCGGGTCGGGGCCCGGCCATGACGGGAAGACGGAACGTCACGTCCGAGTGATCGGCACCGGACCCAGGCGTGAGGCCGGCCATGACGGGCGGAGAGGGCGTCGCGAGCGCGACAACATCCGGACGCGGACAATATTCGACATTCATCATGCTCTACGCCCCGCCGGCCTTGCGGCCGTTCAGCCTGGCGATCTCGGCCTCGAGATCGACCAGCTCCTTGCCGCCCGCCATCAGGTTCAGGAGCTGATCGCGGCTGATGTCGCTCCTGGCATAGGTGCCCGCACTCCTGCCGCGCTTCAGGATGGTGAAGCGGTCACCCACCACATAGGCGTGATGGACATTGTGCGAGATGAAGATGACTCCGATGCCGCGCGCCTTCGACTGGACGATGAGCCTGAGCACGATCGAGGCCTGGTGCACGCCGAGCGCCGAGGTCGGCTCGTCGAGGATCAGCACCCGGGCGCCGAAATGGATGGCGCGCGCGATGGCGAGGCACTGGCGCTCGCCGCCCGACAGCGTGCCCACCGGCTGCTCGGCGTCGCGCAGCTCGATCCCCATGTCGCGCAATTCGCGATAGGCCGTCCGGTTGGCCTGGTCGACGTCGAAGAGCTTGAAGGGGCCGATCCGCCTGACCGGCTCTCTGCCTAAGAAGAAGTTGCGCGCCACGCTCATCAGCGGCACCAGCGCCAGGTCCTGGTAGACGGTGGCGATGCCCTTGTCGAGCGTCTCGCGCGGCGAGCCGAAGCTCGCGGGCTCGCCGGCGACGCTGATGGCACCCTCGTCCGGCCGGTGCACGCCCGACAGGATCTTGATCAGCGTCGACTTGCCGGCGCCGTTGTCGCCGAGGAGGCAATGGACCTCGCCGGCGCTGAGATCGAAGGACACGTCCTTCAGCGCGATGACGGTGCCGAAATACTTGCTGACGTTGCTGAGCGCGATCAGGGGGGCGGCCATCAGCGGCTCCGCATGGCGCGGTTGCGCACATAGGAATTGAACAGCACCGCCGTCACCATCATGGCGCCCATGAAGAGCTTGAACCAGTCGGTGTCGATGCCGGTATAGAAGATGCCCATCTGCACGACGCCGAAGATGAGCGCGCCGAACAGGGCGCCCACCGCCGAGCCATAGCCGCCGGTGAGCAGCGTGCCGCCGATGACCACCGCGATGATCGCCTCGAACTCCTTCAGGTTGCCGCGCAGGGTGTCGGCCGAGCCCGTCACCAGCACCTGGATCGCGGCGAAGAGGGCCGCGGCGAGCGCGGTGAAGACGAAGAGCGTGATCTTGGTGCGCGCCACCGGGACGCCGAGATTGCGCGCCGCATGGGCATCGCCGCCCGAGGCGAAGATCCAGTTGCCGAAGCGCGTGCGAGCGAGGAGCCAGGTGCAGAGGAGCGTGAGCACCAGCCACCAGACGATCGACATGGGTATCCCCGCGATCATCGGAAGGCCGTCGGCGCGCTTGCCCACGATGCCGAGATCGGCGAGCCAGGCGACCGGCGTCTGCAGCACCTGGCCCGAGAACAGGGGCGCGATCCACGATCCTTGCGAATATTCATGGATGCCGGAAGCCTGGGTGCGGCCGGTGACGCCGCGCATGATGCCGAGGGTGAGGCCGCGCAGCATGAACAGGCTGCCGAGCGTCACGATGAAGGAGGGAAGGCCGGTCTTCACCACGATGAGGCCGTTGAGATAGCCGAAGACGCCGCACAGCACGAAAGTGAGGAGCAGCGCCAGCTCGATCGGCCAGCCCCAGGCCACCGTCGGGATGGCGATGACGATGCCGGCGAAGCCGATCATCGATCCGACCGAGAGGTCGAACTCGCCGGCGATCATCAGCAGCGCCACCGGTGCGGCGAGAATGCCGAGCTGGGCAGAGACCTCGAGGAAATTGACGATGCCCTTGGCGCTGAAGAGGCCCGACCCGCCGGCGGTCAGGGCGAAGAAGGCGAGCACCAGCAACGTCCCCGCCACCGCGCCGAGCTCCGGCCGGCTGAGCAGACGGCCGAGCCGCGGCACGGCGCGCACCCTTTCGTCGCCGGCATGCGAAGTCATGGACATCTGCTCTCCTCCTTTCAGGCACCTGCCCTCCCCCTTGTGGGGAGGGTCGACGCGCAGCGTCGGGGTGGGGGCCGGGCGGTCTTCCCGATCCGGCCCATTGCCCGTTCCACACCGGCCGACCCCCACCCCTGACCCCTCCCCACAAGGGGGAGGGGAATGGAAGGGCGGAGAGGATATTGCCGCCCCCCCCGTCCGTCACCTCTTGCCCTGCTTCGACAGCTCGATCACCGAAGCCGCCGTCTCCTTGGTCACGAAGCCCGGGCCGGTCGGGTAGTCGGCGATCGGCGCGATCTTGTATTTCTTCCACAGGTCGAACATCACCACCGGGATGTAGCCCATGGCATATTGCTGCGCGTCGATGCCCCATTCCATCTTGCCGTCGGCGACCGCCTTGAGGATCGTCGGCGACAGGTCGAAGGTGCCGATCTTCACCTTGCCGGTGAGGCCCAGTTCGTCGAGCGCCATGAGCGCCGGCTCGGCGCCGCCGATGCCGACCGTCAGGACGAACTCGGTCCCCTGATTGGCGTTGAGGAAGCCGATGATGCGGTTCTTCATCTCGGTCGGGTCCATCACGCCGTTGAGCACCGGCACCTCGACGCCGAGGCCCTTGGCGAAGCCGGCGCAGCGGTCGTCGAGGCTGACATTGCCGACCTCGTGATTGGCGCAGACGGCCTTCTTCAGTCCGAGCTTGGCGACGCGCTCGCCCGCCATCACGCCCGCTTCATATTCGCTCTGGCCGAGATAGAGCAGGCCGCCGAGCTCGCGGGTGAGCTTGCTGCCGCCCGAATCGATCACGATCACCGGAATGCCGGAGGCGACGGCGTTCTTCACCGGCCCGCTGAGTGCCGCGGGATCGGCGATCGACACGACGAGGCCGTCGGGGCGCGAGGCCGCGGCGGCGTCGATCATCTGCGCCATCTTGGCCATGTCGAAGGTCTCGGGCGCCAGATACTCCGCCTTGACGCCCAGCGTCTTGGCGGCGTCGTCCATGCCGTTCTTCACCACCGACCAGTAGGGATCGCCCGACTGGCCATGGGTGACGAAGACGACGCGGGTCTCGTCGGCCGCGGCGAGCGACGCCGCGGACGCCAGGATCGTCAGCGCGGCCATGAGGCCGAGCAATGGTTTCATCAGTTTCGAGATCATGTTTCCTCCTTCACTCTCTTTATGTTCCGCCGCCTTGCCGGCGGCCGGCTTCTTTTCACGCGACCACCTCGAATCCCGCCTCGCGGGCCAGGCGCGACAGATTTTCGAACCCCATCGTCGCATAGGTCAGCGGATGCGCCTTTTTCGGATCCTGCTCGGCCTCGACCACCAGCCAGCCGGAATAGCCCTTGTCGGCCAGCACGCCGAGGATGGCGCGATAGTCGATGAAGCCGTCGCCGGGCACGGTGAAGATGCCCTCCATGACGGCGCCCATGAAGCTCATGTCGTCGCGCCGCGCCTTCTCGAGCACGTCCTTGCGCGCATCCTTGCAATGGACATGGACCACGCGCGCGACATGGCTCCTGACGAGCGCCAGCGGATCGCCGCCCGAAAAGACCGAATGGCCGGTGTCGTAGAGCAGGCCCACCGCCTGGCCGGTGTGGCGCATGAGGAGGCCCACCTCCTCGTCCGTCTCGACGATCGTGCCCATGTGATGATGGAAGGCCATGCCGACGCCGAAATCGGCCATGCGCTCGGCGAGCCCGGTGAGCTTGCGGCCGTAAGAGGGCCAGTCGCCGGCGGCGAGGCGCGGGCGCTCGGAGATCGGTCCCCAGATGGCGCCATGGCGGCCGAACGAGGTGTCGGCATAGACGACATGGCTGGCACCCATCTCCTTCAGCAACGCAAGATGCGGGCCGATCGCCGCCATCTCGGCCGCGACATCCTTTTCCGCGCAGCGCCCGTCATACCAGCCCGAGACCACCGCGAGGCCGTGCCGCGCCATGAGGGGCTTCAGGACTTCCGCCTGCCGCGGGAACTTGCCGCCGAGCTCGGTGCCGGCATAGCCCGCCTGCTTCGTCTCGCTCAGGCAGGTCTCGAGCGGCGTGCCGCCGCCGAGCTCCGGCACGTCGTCATTCGTCCAGGTGATGGGGTTGATGCCGATGCGGACCCTCATGCGGAAGCACCTCCAGGAACAGTCGTCGCATAGCTCTTCCTCGATGGCGCTGGGGGCGACGGCGAAAGACGGCTCGTCCGGAAGCGCGCCAGGCCGCAGATGAGGTCCATGTCGCGCCGGGCCTCCTCGGCGCTGTTGCGCAAGGCCCGCCCCTGCGCCACGCCGTCGGCGAAGCCTTTCAGCTCCTCGACGAAGGCTTCCGCATAGCCGGTGCGGATGTCCTCGACATGCAGGCGGTGCTTGCTGGCGCGCCTGACGGTCAGCCGGGTCGGCTGGTGATTGAGCCAGGGCGACGGGAATTCGAGCTCGATCGCCGCGTCGTCGAAATAGAGCGTGATGCGCTCGCGATAGTCGGGCAGACGCGGCACGGTGAGATGGGTCATCGTCCACAGCGCCCGGCCGCCGAGCAGCCTGACGCTGCCATGGCCGCCGTCGCCGCCGGCATAGAGGTCGGCGCCGACGATCTCGCCCGCCGCCACGCCCATGCGCTCGAGCAGGCCATGGACGGCGTTCACGTCATGCACCAGCGCCGATGAATAGGCGGCGCAGAAACCGCGAAAGGTCGTCTCGTCGGCGTCCTCGCCGATGGCGCGCGCAACCAGCGCCTTCTGCTTCGCCATCACCTCCTCGACGAGCGCCCTCGGCAGGTCCTCGCCCTTGCGCCAGTCGTGATGGCGCACGAACGGCCAGGCATCCGGATCGCTCACCTCGACGGAGACGTGGCGCAGGGTGGAGGCGGTCTTGGGCAGGAGATCGAGGGCCGCTTCGTAGCTCGGATCGAAGCGCTTCATGTAGCCCGTCTGGAGCACCCGCCCCGCCCTGTCGCGGGCGGCGATCAGCTCGTCGATGTCGCGGCTCGAATAGCAGAGCGGCTTTTCGCAGAGGACGTGGAGCCGGTGATCGAATGCCTTGAGCACATGCTCCCTGTGCAAAGGGTCGGGCGAGGCGACGACCACGGCGTCGAGCGGCTGGTGCAGGAGCTGCTCGACGCTCTCGAAGGTGGCGAGGCTGTAGCGCTCGGCGATGAAGGCGCGCGCGCTGCGCGAGGGATCGCACACGCCCCTGACCTCGAAGCGGTCCCTGAGACGCAGGAGGTTGGGCACGTGCTCGATCTGGGCGATGTGCCCAGCGCCGATCACGCCGATCCTGATCCGTCCCATCCCGAACGTCGCCTTTCGCCAGCGATCATGGTCCGGAAGATCGAGGCCCCGCGCTGGCGCGCAGGCCTGCCCCTTCCACCAAGCCCACGCTACCGCTAGACTGGTTCCCCGCAGAGAACCAGATCGTCATAAATTTCAGGAACCACCGATGACCCTCGGCTTCCGCCTCGAAAGCCTCAGCATCGACCGCGCGTCGCCCGTCAATCTCCATCGCCAGATCTATCGCGCCTTGCGCGACCTGATCGAGCAGCGCCGGCTCACTTCCGGCACGACTCTGCCCTCGACGCGCATGCTGGCGCGCGACCTGGGGCTCGGCCGCAACACGGTGATCGCGGCCTATGAGCAATTGGCGCTCGAGGGCTTCGTGGCGGTCGCGCGCGGCGCGGCGCCGGTGGTGAAAGGCCTGCCGGCATCGCCGCCGGCGCCCAGACCGGAAAGCCCCAAGGGCGGCAGCGCGCTGTCGAGGCGCGGTCGGGTGATGAGCGGACAGCCCTTCCATCACGGCGAGCCCGGCATCACCGCCTTCCATCCGGGCCTGCCGGACGCCGACAATTTCCCCTTCAACACCTGGTCGAAGCTGGTGGCGCGGCGCACCAAGAATGCGCGCGCCGACCTCTTCGGCTCCTATCACATCATGGGCCATCCGCCGCTCTGCGAGGCGATCGCGCGCTATCTCACCGCGTCGCGCGGGGTCGTCTGCGCGCCCGAGCAGGTGATCGTCACCAACGGCGCGCAGGCGGCCTTCGACCTCCTGGCCAGGCTCCTCACCGATCCGGGCGAGACGGTGTGGATGGAAGAGCCCGGCTATTACGGCGCCGGTGCGGCCTTCCTCTCGGCCGGCGCCCGGCTCGCGCCCTTGCGTGTCGGCGACGCCGGCTGGGACTTCACCCCGCCCGCGGCGCGTCCGCGGGTGATCTTCGTCACCCCTTCCTGCCACCATCCGCTCGGCCTCACCATGACCATGGCGCAGCGTCTCGATCTCATACGCATGGCGGCGGAATGGGACGCATGGATCGTCGAGGACGACTATGACAGCGAATACCGCTTCCAGGGCCAGCCCATCCCGGCGCTGCAGGGCACGGCTCCCGGCGCGCGCGTCATCTTCGTCGGCACCTTCGCCAAGATCCTGTTTCCGGCGATGCGGCTCGGCTACATGGTGGTGCCGATGGACGTGCGCGACCGGCTCAAGGCGGCGCTCAACGCGACCGGCCAGTTCGGGCCGCTCATCACGCAGGCCGCGCTGGCCGACTTCATCACCGAGGGCCATCTCACCCGCCATCTGCGCCGCATGCGCCGCCTCTATGCCGAGCGCCGCCTGCTGTTCATGGAGCAGTTCGAGCGGCACCTTTCACGGGCGATGATGCTGCGCCGCACCGACAGCGGCATCCAGCTCGTCGGCCTGTTTTGCGATCAGGCGCGCGACGACGCCGCGGTCGCCCGCGAGGCGCGGCGCCAGGGCGTCAACGTCTCGCCGCTGTCGCTGCAATACCGCTTCCAGCCGAAGCTGAAAGGATTGCTGATGGGTTTCGCCGCGGCGGATGCGAAGGCGACGCAGAAGGGAATAGCGAAGCTGGCACAGGTCCTCGGGTGAGCCGGCGCGCCGGCTAATCGCCGGAGCCGTCGAGATAATCGAGGAGGGCTTCGACCCGGCCGTTGTGGCGGCGGATGATGCCGGTGAACTTCGAGCGCAGCTGGAGCGCCAGCCACACGCCGCCGACCCGGACGTCGCGGATCCGCCCGTCCGACACGCGCCACACCATGCGCGAGCGGCCGGCGAGCGAGGTCTCGACGAGATTGCCGCGGCAGGATTCGATCCTGAGGTCGCGCGACCCGCGGAAGGGCCGCGAGTTCTCGAGCAGGAAGCGCGCCATGAAGGCATGCGCGTGGTCGACATATTCGCGCTGGCGCGAGCGCGGCAGCTCGCGGCGATACTGGCCGAGCGCCGAGAGCGCCGCGCCCCGCACATCCGCATGCCGCGCCAGCGCCGAGGAAAAGGCCGCGGCCGAGCCGCTGCGGGCGGCATTCATGAAGGCGGAAGCCGCATTGTTCACAGCCCCGGCGGCCGGACAGCTCGCCGCACGCGAAGGCGACGTGGAAAAGGCGAGGGCGACGGCGAGCGCCAAGGTCGCGGCCAGGAGGCGGAAGGCGGAGGCAGGTTTGATCATCTATGCGGACTTTCCGTGTGAGTATGCCTCGGAATTGAGGCTGCACATGTGGGCTGCCGTCAGTGGTCGTGCCGTCCGGAGGCTCCGGCGCCCCCGCCCGCGGAACCGGAGATGGTTAACGATAGGCCATAACGCGTCCGGGTGCAAAAAGGTCCGGTGCTGCCGCGGGACGCGGCATGATCGTGGTATTTGGAAGTTCCGAGGTCGGACGATGTGCGCCCGCGAGCCCAAGCTTGCGGGCGTTTGTCGTCGTGGAAAAAATTCACGGGCAGTCGCCGCTCCTATCAGGGTGCGCCGCCGGTTTTCGCCGGCATGACGGGCATGGGAAAGGTGGTCAAACCGAAATTCCCTGATAATTCCCTGTTATTCGCTGTTATTCCCTGTTCCGAAAATAATTCCCTATTACTGGACCGCCATGCACCCCGCTCTCACCTTCGCCATCGGCGACATACACGGCTGCCGGCGCGCGCTCTGCGACCTCCTGGACCAGTGCCGCGCCTATGCCGAAGGCGAAGCCCACCGCCTCGTCTTCATCGGCGACTATGTCGACCGCGGGCCGGACAGCCGTGCCGTCGTCGCGACCCTGCGCGAGCTCGAGCGGCGGCACGGGCCGGACGCCGTCGTCTGCCTGATGGGCAACCACGAGGCGATGATGCTCGATGCGGTGGACTCGGGCGATCCCGCCTGGTGGATCGGCAATGGCGGCGGCGAGACGCTGCTGAGCTACGGCGTCCGCAATCCGGTCCGGCTGCCGGGCGACGACGTCGCCTGGCTGCGGGTCCTGCGCCTCGCCTTCGACGACGGCGCGCGGTTCTTCGTCCATGCCGGGATCGATCCCGGCCGCCCGCTCGACCGGCAGGAGCGCGAGACGATGCTGTGGATCCGCGAGCCCTTCCACCGCTCGACACAGGACTACGGCCGGCTCGTCGTCCACGGCCACACGCCGACGCGCGACGGCCGGCCCGAGATCAGGCCCAACCGCATCAATATCGACACGGCCTGCGTCTATGGCGGCGTGCTGAGCGCGGCGGTGTTCGCCGCCGGGAGCGCCGCGCCCGTCGCCCTTCTCACCGCGCGCGAGGGCTGATCACAGCACGAAGCAGCTGCATTCAGGCGCCTCGAAGCGCGGCGTGATGCCGTCGGGCTGGCTGTAGGGCTTGCCGTTGGTGAGCGCCGTGTTGTAGTCGCCCGCCATCTCGCGGCCGAGCCGCGTCGCCTCGCGGATCGCGGCCTCGCGCTCGGCGAAGGGCGTGAGCGCGGTGATCTGGCCCCACCATTGGCAGGTCTCGCGGCGCTGCTCGGTGAAGACATAATAGCAGGGACAGGCGCAGCACAGGATCCAGTCGAAGCCGATCGAGGGGAAATAGTCTCCCTGGGCACCCCTGACGGCATAGGACATGGAGTGCGTCACCCGGACGACGCCGGCCGGCGCGCAGCTGTCGGAGCAGGTGATGCCGGCGGAGAACAGCTCCAGGGCGAAGAGCCCGGCCAGGCCCCTGAGGTGGGTCGCCACCAGCCGGCCGGTGGTGTCGAGGCCCGCCATCAGCGACGGCAGGTCGGCCTTCGCCCCGGCGGGCGCCCGGCCCCGCCGCCCGTCGGGCGCCGGCGGGACAACCGGCGCCGGCAGGATCACGCGCGTTCCGCCGCAGCCGCAGCCGCCTTTTCCGTCATCGCATTGCGCGAGTTCGGGCAGGCGAAAATACCAGCGCTCGGCGGGCTGCTCGACTTGGGCCGCCCGGCGCAGCGCCAGCGCCTTGCCGAAACAGTCCTGGGCGACATCGACGCCTTCCTCATGCAGGCCCTCGATCCGGATGTCGACCCTGCTCTTCTTCGCCCGCGCCTTCGCCGGCAAGAGATGCAGGCTGGCGGCGCCGCTGCGAAAGGCGTCGCTCAGCCGGTCGAGCCCGTCCGCCGCGCGCTCCGCCGCCTCTCGCGGCGGCGCGCTGTCCGTGTTGTTTCCCTGCAACAGCAGGGCCGCCACCCGGCCGGCACCGGCGGCGATGGCGTCGAGCAGGCGGGGGTCGGTCCTGCGGTCGAGGGCGCGCAGCTCGGAGCCGTGGCCCGCCAGGCGCTCGGACAGGACGCGGAAGCGCGCCCCGGCACTTTCCGCCCTCTCCATGGCGGCGGCGGTGTCGCGGAACAGCCCCGCGGTGAAGGCAAGGACGGCCTTGCGGCGCGCAGGCGTGGTCGCCGCCGCCGCGGATCTGGCTTTCTTCGGCATCGAGGCTTTCTCCCTCTGCTCTCACCCCCGGAAAGCTGACCTTATGTAAGGATGAACGGTATTAGCCGATGCTTAAGAGATCGCCTCAAATTGGACGGGTCGGGCGGGAATCCCGATCGCCAAGGCTAATGAGCGTGACGGTGCGCATGCGCCCGCGGCCGGGCGCCCTCGCTGCCGAGGATGTCGTCGCGGGTGAAGTCGACCGCCAGGCGCTGGCCCCCGAGCATGAGTTCGGCGCGCTGCGCCGGTTGCCGCGCAATCACCGCGCCGCGGCGGATGACGGCCAGGCGGACCGGCCGGAGCCGGACAGCCTCCATCGGATCCGGCGCCTGCAGCACCACCAGATCGGCATGATTGTTCCTGGCGATGCCGTAGCCGCCGATATTCAGCGCCTTGGCGCCGCCATAGGTGATGCCGTCGAACACCCGGAGCTTGGTCTTCTCGGCCAGGATGCGTCCCCAGACGATCGCCATGTGGGCGACGTCGAGCATCTCGCATTTCCCGAACGGGTACCAGGGATCCATCACGCAATCCTGCCCGAAGGCGACATTCACCCCGGCCTCCAGAAGCTGCCGGACGCGCGCCATGACGCCCCAGCAGGTGGCGGCGACCAGGGGCTGCACACAGATATTCATGTCGGCCGCGGCGATCTGGGCGATCAGCTTCCCGGCATAGTAGTCGTCGAAGTTGAACATCGATGGGCAATGGGAGGCGCTGACCCGCGAGCCCATCTTGAGGCGAATGCACTCCTGCGTGATCGCCTCGATCTGCCGCGATTGCGGATCGGTCGTCTGGTCGACATGCATGTCGACCAGCAATCCGCGCTTGTCGGCGAGCTCGCAGAGCTGGCGGACGGCTTCATGGCCGAGCGGCGCCGTCAGTTCGTAATCGGGTATGCCGCCGACGACGTCCATCCCCATGTCGAGGGCGCGCTTCATCAGCGCGAGCGCGTTCGGATCGCGCAGGTATCCGTCCTGCGGGAAGGCGACGAGCTGCAGGTCGATAAAGGGCTTCAACTCGTCGCGGAGCTCGATGAGGGCCTGCACGGCGCGCAGCTCGGGCTCGCAGATGTCGGTCTGGCAGCGGACATGAAGCGAGCCGTTGGCGATCGCCCAGCACAGAACCCGCCGGGCACGCTCCTTGTAGTCCTCGACGGACGCCGTCCGCTTGAGCTTCGTCCAGATGTCGATGCCCTCATAGAGAGTGCCGCTCTCATTGCAATAGGGATTGCCGTGCAGCAGCGCGCCGTCGAGATGCCAATGCGCATCGACGAAAGGCGGGACCACCAGGTTCCCCGTCGCGTCGATCGTCTCGCGGGCCGCGCCGTCGATATTCGGCTCGACGGCCACGATGAGACCCTTGGCGCAGGCGATGTCGATCCGGCGGCGTCCATCCTGGAGGTTTGCATTCTTGACGAGCAGATCGAACATGACGGTCCTTCGGCGTGATCGGGTTTTCACCAATGGCGGGAGGAGACGATGATCAGAGCATCAAGGCTTCACCTCGGAGTCGTCGCGCGTGACCTTGAACGCGCCGGATCGGATCTCCTCCTGGCGCTTGCGCATACGCGCCAGGAGCTCGGCCGGCAGCTTGCCTTCGAAGGTGCCGAGCGGAGCGAGCTCGGCGCCGCCCGCCTTCAAGGACGCGTAGCTCTCATAGCTCTCGCCGGTGAAGGTGCCGTCGCGGACCTTGGCGATCGCGGCGTCGATCATCGGCTCGGTGTTCCAGATCGCAGAGGCCACCATCGTGTCCGGATAGTCGGCCTGCGTGTCGATGACATTGCCAATGGCCAGCACCTTGCGTTCCTTCGCAGCGTCGGTCACGCCGAAACGTTCGGCATAGAGCACGTCGGCACCGGCATCGATCTGCGCGAAGGCGGCCTCCTTGGCCTTGGGCGGGTCGAACCAGGAGCCGATGAACGTCACCAGGAATCTGGCATCGGGCCGCGTCTCCAGGACGCCGGCCTTGAAGGCGTTCATCAGCCGGTTGACTTCGGGGATCGGATAGCCGCCCACCATGCCGATGACGCCCGACTTGGTGATGCCGCCCGCGATGAGGCCGGTCAGATAGGAGGCGTCCTGGATGAAGTTGTCGAAAACCGCGTAATTGCCGGCCTCAGGACCGAAGCTCGACGCCATCAGGAACTTGGTGTCGGGATAGTCCTTGGCCATGGCGCGGAAGCCCTCCTCGTTCGAGAAGGAGTCCGAAACGATGAGCTGCTGGCCGCCGACGGCATATTCGCGGATGACTCGCTCCTGATCGGTCATCGCGACGCTTTCGGAATAGACATATTCGATATCGCCGCGCTCCTGGGCAGCGCGCAGGGCCTTGTGCAGACGGCTGTTCCACTGCTGCTCGACCGGAGCGACATAGACCGCCGCGACCTTGATCCGGGCGGCCGCCTGCGCCGTCCCTCCGAAAGCCGCCGCGAGGCCGCCGGCGGTGACCGCCAGCACGGTCCGACGGCTTGGACGGTTCGAGGCTGCGCGGAATTCTTCCCCTGTCATGGCGTCACTCCTCCATTTTATATTTAGACCGTTTGGTCAGTAATTCATGACCGTTTGGTCAGCATCTGTCAACAGGCGGCCTATGGCCGCCCGCGCAATGGAGAAAAACTAGCGGAGGCCCAGGCCCTTGAGGAGGATATGCGAAATGGTTTCGGTGGCGCGCGCGAGGACATCCTCGCCGAGCGCGTCCTTGTCCAGGATCATCGATATCTGCGCTTCGGATTCGGCATATGTCTGCGTCGCAGCCCAGATCATGAAGAAGAGATGGGGAGGATCGATCGGATCCATCTTGCCCGCGTCGATCCAATGACGCACCACGGTGCTCTTCTCCGCTATGATCTTGCGGCAGCGATCGCTCAGGAAAGGTTCGATCCGTTTGGCGCCCGACAGGACTTCCATCGTCCACAGGCGCGTCAGCTCAGGCAAGTCGCGCGAGTAGCGCATCTTGCGGGCGATATAGCGACGCAGCGCCTCGGCGGGCTCCACATCGTCCCTGATCTCGTTCAGCGCTTCCGCCCAGATGACGAGGATGCGATCGAGCACGCCCGCATGCAGCTCTTCCTTGGTCTTGAAATAATAATGCACCGTCGCCTTGGCGACGCCGGCCTCCCTGGCGATCTCCGCTGTCGTCGCACCATCGAAGCCACGCCGGCCGAAGACGATCTCGGCCGCCTTCAGGATCTTGGCCACGGCCCGCTCGCGCGAGGCGACGTGCAGATTGCCGTTTCGTAGTGCCGCGGAACCGGGCAGGCTCGGCTTGACGGGACGCTTGTCTGCTGACGCTCGTTCGCCCATCCGTCCTGTTCCTCGCAGGATCTCTGCCGGAGAGTGAGTGGTGGAGCCAGACGGAATCGAACCGACGACCTCTTGAATGCCATTCAAGCGCTCTCCCAACTGAGCTATGACCCCACACCGGGTTTCGAGAAGGCGGCTTTCGCGCCCATCGACTTGGGATGCCGCGCGGGCTCGGGCGAGCCTCGCGAAGCGGGCGGAAACTAGGACCGCCCTCGGCATTTAGCAAGCAAAACTTGCCGGGCCCCCGCAGTTTGGAGAGGACCCGGCCGCGGCGGGCCGCTCAGGTTTCTTCCTCGCCTTCCTTGCCGCCGCCGGGGCCGGAGTCGAGATAGCCCGACACGTCGGAATTCTCTTCCTCGTCCTCGACCAGGAAGGTCGAATCCTCCTCGCTCTCGGCGTTCTCCTCCTCGCCCAGATCGACATCGGCGATGGCGGCGGTCTCGTCCTCCTCGCCGCCTCCCTCCTCGACCTCCTCGAGGCTGACGAGCTCGACGTCGGAAACCTCCTCGGAATCGGCCTTGGGCGGCGGGGCTTCACGGACGGGCTTCGGCGCGGGCTGCTGCACGTCGCCCTTGGACGGCAGCAAGGGGGCGGCGACGAAGCTCACCCCGCATTTCGGGCAGACGATCGGCGACTTGAGCAGATCGTAGAATTTCGACCCGCAGGACGGGCATATACGCTTGGTTCCGAGTTCAGCCTTGACCACGGTTGATCCTCTGCAAGGGGCTGCAAATTGCGGTGATTGCGGGCTCCATGCCACGCTCGGCCGCGCTTGTCAAAAGCAAAGGTGACAGGGAGAAACCCCCATGATAGGAGGCCACGCCAACGCACCAATTCCCATAAAACCGGACCTTCCCGTGCACGGTTCCAGTCCCGCACCGCTCCGCTCCAATACCGCCCAGGCGCTCAAGGGCCGCATCCGCGTCCCCGGCGACAAGTCGATCTCGCACCGTTCCCTCATGCTGGGCGCGCTCGCCGTGGGCGAGACCCGCGCCTCCGGCCTCCTCGAAGGCGAGGACGTGGTCAACACCGCGAGAGCCATGCAGGCCCTGGGCGCCCGGGTCGGCCGCGACGAGAGCGGGGTCTGGCGCATCCAGGGTGTCGGCGTCTCGGGGCTGACGAGCCCCAAAGGCGATCTCGATTTCGGCAATTCCGGCACCGGCGTGCGCCTCGCCCTCGGCCTCATGGCCTCGACGCCGCTCACCGCGCGCTGCATCGGCGACGCCTCGCTGTCGAAACGGCCGATGGCCCGCGTCACCGTGCCGCTCGGCCAGATCGGCGCCCGCTTCGAGACGGCCGAAGGCGGCCGGCTGCCGCTCACCATCCATGGCGCGCGCGACGCTGTGCCGATCATCTACCGGCTCCCGGTCGCCTCGGCGCAGGTCAAATCGGCGGTGCTGCTCGCCGGCCTCAATACGCCCGGCCGGACCACCGTCATCGAGCCCCAGGCCACGCGCGACCACACCGAACGCATGCTCAAGGCCTTCGGCGCCGAGATCGCGATCGAGGAGAAAGACGATGGCCGCCGCATCCATATCGTGGGCCAGCGCGAGCTCAAGGCGCAGACCATCGACGTGCCGGCCGATCCGAGCTCGGCCGCCTTCCCGCTGGTCGCCGCCCTCATCACCGAGGGCTCCGACGTCACCATCGAGAACGTGATGCTGAACGAGACGCGCACCGGTCTCGTCGCCACGCTCCTCGAGATGGGCGGCGACATCGCGATCGAGAATCGCAAGGCCGCGGGCGGCGAGGAGGTGGGCGATCTGCGCGTGCGCTCGTCGCGGCTCGCGGGCGTGCGCGTGCCGAAGAACCGCGCGCCCTCGATGATCGACGAATATCCCATACTCGCGGTGGCGGCGTCCTTCGCGCAGGGCGTCACCCATATGGAAGGGCTCGAGGAATTGCGGGTGAAGGAGAGCGACCGCCTCGCCGCGGTGGAAGCGGGGCTCGCGGCCAATGGCGTCGCCACCCGGTCGGGGCCGGACTGGCTCGAGGTCGAAGGCGGCGCGCCTCAGGGCGGCGGCACGGTCGCCACCCATCTCGACCATCGCATCGCCATGGCGTTCCTGGTGATGGGCCTCGCGGCGCGCCAGGGCGTCGCGGTCGACGACGGCGCCATGATCGCGACGAGCTTCCCCGACTTCCTCGCGCTCATGAACGGCATGGGCTGCCGCATCGAGCCCGTCGCATGATCATCGCGGTCGACGGACCGGCGGCGGCGGGCAAGGGCACGCTGGCGCGCGCCCTGGCGCGGCACTACGACTACCATTTCCTCGACACGGGCTCGCTCTATCGCATGGTGGGGCTGGCGCTGCTGGCGCAGGGCCGCGACCCGCGCGACGCCGAGGCGGCGCATGAGGCCGCGAGGTCGCTCAGGCCCGACCTCATGCACGAGCAGGACCTGCGCGCCGAGAAGGTCGGAGAAGCCGCCTCGATCGTCGCCGCCAACCTCGCGGTGCGCGAGGCGCTGCTCGGCTTCCAGCGCGCCTTCGCCGGGCGCGCGCCGGGTGCCGTGCTCGACGGGCGCGACATCGGGACCGTGGTCTGCCCGGACGCCGAGGCGAAGATCTTCGTGACCGCCAGTCCCGAGGTCAGGGCCAGGCGCCGCCATGCCGAGCTTGCCGGGCGCGGCGACGAGGTGCCGTTCGAGGCGGTCCTCGCCGAGATCACGGCGCGCGACGAGCGCGACCGCGGCCGCGTCCACGCGCCGCTGGTGCCAGCGAAAGACGCCTATGTGCTCGAGACCTCCGCCATGACCCGCGAGGAAGCGCTCCGGGCGGCGATCAGGTTCGTCGACGGGAAGAAGGCGGGATGACTTTCTTCCTTCACCTCTCGCTTTCGGGGATAAGGTGTGCGGATGGTTCAACTTCGCAACAATTCGAGTACATAGAAACGCCGGAGCCACACCCTCACCCGGCCTCTCGCCTTCGCGAAGCCGAGAGGGCGGATGAAGGTGTCGGTCCGTCTCACGCTGTTGCTCATATGCAACGTCACTGCGGCGGGTCGGCGTTCCGCAGCCGGGCATAGTCCGCCATGGCGCGGACGATGGCCTGCTTCAGCGTCTCGATGCGGGCACGGTAGAGTGGACGCAGGCAGGCGACACTCGCTCCGCAGGCGGCGCGCAGCCGCAGGAAGGCTTGCGCGTCGTCCATACGGGCGCCGTTCGAGCCCATGAACATCGGCACCCTGCTGAAGGCGAACCACAGGCCGCCCATCTCGCTGTCGAGGGCGGAGAGATCCGGGTTCGCGCAAATGGCGCGCTCGTCCGGCTGCGCCGCCCTGGCGCAGTCGAAGCTCGCCGCCCGGGCCGGCGACGCAAGGAGGGCGAGAGACAGGAAGAGATAGAGTGAATGTCTGCTCATCTGGTCGCATCCGTCGTTCTGGATCTGCCGTGGAGCATCATGCAGGGCTCGCGGCGGCGATTCCATGGCGGAGGCGGCTTTCGCTCTATTGCCCATCGCCTTTCCCTCATGCACAGTCGGACGATGGGAAGAAACGGCAAGACCGGCAAGGTCGCCTATGTGGCGGGCACGTTCGACACCAAGGCGCGCGAGCTCCTCTATCTCGGCGACTGCCTGAGGGCCCAGGGGATCGCCGTCATCAGCGTCGACCTGTCGACCTCGGGTGATGCGGCGACGGGACCGGCGGCCGACATCGGCGCCGGGAGCGTCGCTGCCTGTCATCCGCTGGGCGCAGGGACCGTCTTCACCGGCGAGCGCGGCAGCGCCGTCGCGGCGATGGCGGAAGCGTTCGTCCGGTTCATCCAAGGCCGCGACGATCTCGGCGGCATCATCGCGGCCGGCGGCTCGGGCGCCACCGCGCTCGCGACGCCCGCGATGCGCGCCCTGCCGGTCGGCATCCCGAAGGTCATGGTCTCGACCGTCGCCAGCGGCGACGTCAGGGCGCATGTCGGCGCCTGCGACATCGCCATGATCCATCCGGTCACCGACATTGCCGGCCTCAACCGCATCTCGCGCCGGGTGCTGGCCAATGCGGCGGGGGCGCTTGCCGGCATGATGCGGGCCGAGCCGATCACGGCTGCGGCCGAGAAGCCGGCCGTCGGCCTCACCATGTTCGGAGTGACGACGGCCTGCGTGCTCGCGGTCGCGAAGCGGCTAGAGGCCGATTATGACTGCGTCGTCTTCCACGCGACGGGAAGCGGCGGACAGTCCTTCGAGACGCTGGCGGCGTCGGGCTTCTTCGCCGGCGTCCTCGACATCACCACGACCGAGATCGCCGACGAGATCGCGGGCGGCGTGCTCTCGGCGGGGCCGGCGCGCCTCGACGTCTTCGCCCGCCACGCCCTTCCCTATGTCGGCGCGGCGGGAGCGCTCGACATGGCGAATTTCTGGGCCATGGACACGGTGCCGGCGCCTCTGCGCGACCGCAAGCTCCATATCCACAATGCCAATGTCACCTTGATGCGCACCAGCGTCGCCGAGAACGGGGAGATCGGCCGGTTCATCGCCGGGAAGCTCAACCGCATGAAGGGCGAGGTGCGCTTCCTCCTGCCGCTCGCCGGCGTGTCGGCGCTCGACCGCGAGGGCCAGCCCTTCTTCGACGAGGCCGCCGACCACGCCCTGTTCTCGGCGATCGAGGCCAATTTCGCGGCCAGCGACACGCACCGGCTCATCAAGCTGCCGCATCACATCAACGATCCCGCCTTCGCCGACGCCCTGGTGCAGGCGTTCCGCGACATCACCGTGAAAGAGAGTCCCGGCACATGAGACGGTTCGGCAGAGAGGAACTCCTCGCCCGCTTTCACGCGATGATCCGCAAGGGCGAGCCCATCATCGGCGGCGGTGCCGGCACCGGACTGTCGGCCAAATGCGAGGAGGCTGGCGGCATCGACCTCATCGTCATCTACAATTCCGGGCGCTACCGCATGGCGGGCCGCGGCTCCCTCGCCGGCATGCTGGCCTATGGCAACGCCAACGACATCGTGCTCGACATGGCGCGCGAGGTGCTGCCGGTCGTGAAGAAGACGCCGGTGCTCGCCGGCGTCAACGGCACCGATCCCTTCTGCCTGTTCGACGACTTCCTCGACCGGCTCGCGGCTCTCGGCTTCGCCGGCATCCAGAATTTCCCGACCGTCGGGCTGTTCGACGGCCGGATGCGGGCCAATCTCGAAGAGACCGGCATGGGCTACGGGCTCGAGGTCGACCTCGTCCGCCTGGCCCGGCGGAAGAACATGCTGACGACGCCCTATGCCTTCACCGCGGAGGAGGCGGTGGCCATGGCGGAGGCCGGCGCCGACATCCTCGTCTGCCATATGGGCCTGACGACGGGCGGCGCCATCGGTGCCGCGACCGCGCTCAGCCTCGAAGACAGCGCCCGGCTCGTCACCGGGATGATCGCCGCGGCGCGCCGGGTCCGCGACGACATCATCGTGCTGTGCCATGGCGGACCGATCGCCGAGCCCGAGGACGCCGAATTCATCCTGCGATCGTGCCCCGGCTGCCACGGCTTCTACGGCGCCTCCTCCATGGAGCGCCTGCCGGCCGAACGCGCCCTCATCGCCCAGACGCGGAAATTCAAGGCCATCGGGACCCGGTGCGCTTGAGCGCTCGGTCCCCTGTAAGGGAAACTTCACCATTCCCGGATCAAACTGGCGAAGCGACAGTTCGCCGGCGCCGCGCCGGCGCGATGCGGCAATGAGGGACCTTCCGAGCGATGATTAAC
>JBFWVM010000035.1:0-31850 GCA_050246735.1 Parvibaculaceae bacterium
ATCCCATCACGCCGATACTTGGCGCGGGTGATCTCAGTCCAAACCATCAGTGATCTCCAGCGAATCAGACAATCCGATGGAATCGCGGTCGGCTGAGATCACTCAACCCATTTTTCGGTCAGCCTCTGAGGGCGAACAGGCCGGAAGGATGGCAGCGCAGCCCGAGCTTCTTCTGGTCGGCGATCGGCTGGAACTCGGCGGCGAGCGTCGTCAGTATCTCGGCGACCGACAAGGGCACGATATTGGCCTCGACGCTGCCGCTGTCATAGCGCGAGATGTCGAGCAGCGTGCCCAGCACCTCCTCGACCGAGCCGAAGGCCTTGTCGACCTTGCCGGCGAAATGCTGCTGGCGCGGATCGAGTCCGGTGCCGTCGAGCAGCGAGAGGAAAATGCGCGCCGCGTTGAGCGGCTGGAGGACGTCATGGCTCGCGGCGGCGAGAAAGCGGGTCTTGCTCTTGGTGAGTTCCTCGGCCGTGTCGCGCGCCTTGATCAGCTCGACCTCGATGGCGCGCCGCTCGATCACTTCACGGGTGAGCTCGGCGGTGCGCTCCTCCACCCTCTGCTCGAGCGTCTCCTTCGCCTCGCGCAGGGCACCGCTGGCGCGGCGCTCCTCGGTGACGTCGGCAAAGCTTACCACGATGCCGCCATCCGGCATGACATTGCCGCTGACGCTCAGGATCGAGCCGTCGGTCTTCGCCAGTTCCACCGCGTCGAGATCGGCCACCGGGCGGCCGATCCAGGCCGAGATCCTCTCAGTGCCGGCGCGGTCGCGGGCGAAGACGGTCTTGCGGGCCCACTCCCACAGGGGCTCGAATCCCGCGAAGGGCGTGACCAGGCGCAAGGGCAGGCTCAGGAGGTCGATGAACCGGTGGTTCCACGCCTTCAGCCTCAGGTCCTTCGAGAACATGGCGATGCCCTGCGGCAGGTGGTCGAGGGTCGCCTGCAGGACCTGCGACTGCTCGTCGAGCTCGCGCTCCCGCCGCAGCCTTTCGCCGCGCACGATGTCGGTGATGTCGGTCTGGAAGACGACGGTGGCGCCGGCATCGGTCTTCTTGTTGGAGACCTGGATCCAGCGGTCGCCGGACAGCTCCTGGATGAAGGCGGCATTGGGCTTGCGGAACAGCTCGATGCGGCCCTCGCGCCAGGCGTCGGTGTCCGCCTGCCGGTCGAGGACGATATGGCGGCTCTTCGAGAAGAGCTCGGCGATGCGCGGAAAGGAGGTGCCGGGCATGAGCCTCGCTTCGATATCGGGCAGCAGGACCCGGAACGGCGTGTTGCACATCACCAATTCCTCGGCATCGTTGAACAAGGCGAAGCCCTCGCTCACCGCCTCGATCGCCGATGTCAGGTTCTGCTTGGCGGTCTCGGCATCGTCGCGCGCGTCCTCGAGGCGCGCATAGGCGTCGGAGAGATCCTCGAGGGTGCGCTTCAGGTCGCTGGTGCGGGCGGAGACCTGGCCTTCGAGCACGATCGCCGTCTGAAACAGCGAGAAGCCGTTGCCGGAAAAATCGGTGGAGCGCTCGACGCGGCTCATCAGGGCGCGGTTGATCTTCTCGAGCTTGCGCAGGCGTTCTTCCAGAGGCTCGGCGGGATCGCGCGGATGACGGTCGTGAGTCATGACGCGGCCCGGCGTTCCTCCGGCTTGCGACTGGTCCCGCCGATGGCGACGCCGGTGAAGGTCTGGTTGACATGCATCGAGCGATATTGCTCGCCATAGGTGTTGAAGCCGACCACGCCGTGGCGCCTGAGAACCTGCGAGACCTCGAGGCTCTTCTGCTTCCGCTCGGCCTCGAGCCGGCGCAGGATGCAGTCGAAGCCGAGGATGAGATCGACCGATCCGAGTTCGCCGGCGACCCGGCTCAGGGCCTGGTCGAGGTTCCTGGCGATGTCGTCACCGCTCGCGACGGTGAGGACAAGGCCTTCATCGATGCCGCAATAGAAGCGCAGCGACCCGTCCTCCTCGACTTTCTGGATCGAGCGGACGTGATATTCGCCGCCGACCCTGACCACCACCGGATAGGCGGCGAAGGTCATCGGGCTCAGCTCATGGGCGTCGAGCCCGACCATCCTGGCATAGGCGGGGGCGGCGGGTTCGGCGTTGATCTCCATGACGAGGCGGCGCACCGGATCGGCTTCGGTGACCACCATTTTCCTGTGCGTGGGGTGGAAGTGGTCGAGCTTGAACACGCTGAAGGGGTGGTTGGTCTCGATCAGCGCCAGCACCGCGGCGTTGGGATGGAAGACGCCCCCGGCGAAGACCCAGGTGGTGCCGAAATCAAGCCCGTCTCCGGCTGAGCCGCCGAACAGCGGCACCGGATCGAGGAAGCGGCTGATCGCGGACACCACGACCTCTTCCTGACGGCTCAGCCCATCGATCAGCAGCATGCCGAAGACCTGGTGCGGCACGGAACGCGCCGTCAGCGGCCCGAGACCGAGGTCGGTCAGGAGCTCCTGGACCACGTGGCTGCCGGTTTCCATGCGGAAGCGGTTCAGGTCCGGAATCAGCCGGATGCCGGCCTTGTAGTCGGCGCGGCCGAAGCTTACCCCGGTGATGGTGTTCTCGCGATACCCCTCGCAGGTGATCTCGCCGGCCGTGGTGCAGCCGATGACGTCGATGCCCGCCATCAGCGCCCGGATCGCGTTCGCCAGACTTGCGCGGTCATAGCTCGGCGAGGCGAAGAAGACGACCAGCGCCAGGCCGGGCTGGTCGATCTGGCTGAACAGCTCTCGCACCGCGTCGGCCGGATCGGCGGCGGCGGAAAAGCCCTGCTTAGCCGGCATGGCGATGCTCCTCTGCGGCAAAGTTCTCCTGATGCTCGACGAGGACGCCCTGCAGCTTGAGCTTCTGCATGATGAGCACCGCCTGGGTGCGGTTGTGGATGGAGAGCTTCTTGAAGATGGAGGTGATGTGGGCCTTGACCGTCGTTTCGACGATGTCGAGCTCATAGGCGATCTGCTTGTTGAGCTTGCCCTCGCAGATGAGGCTGAGGACCTTGTACTGCTGCGGCGTCAGCTCGCGCAGGCGCGCCAGGATCTCGGACTCCCGGCCGCGCGCGGCGGGCGAGCCGGCAGGCCCGGCCGGCCCTGCGGTTTCGGGAAAGCAATCCTCGCCGGCAATCAGCCGGCGCACCGCGGCAATGATGTTCTTGCGCTTCTCGCTCTTGTTGATGAATCCCGCGGCGCCCAGATCGCGAAGCTGGCGGATGACCTCCTCGTCGGCCATGGAAGATATGATGCAGAGCGGGATGCGCGGATAGGCGGCGCGCAGGCCGACGACCCCCTCGAAACCGGCGCTGTCGGGCATCTTGAGATCGAGAAGCACGAGGTTGGGGCGCACGCCTCCGGCAAGGCTGCGCCGGGCTCCTTCGATCGAACCCGCGGTGTCCACCGGGGCGCCGGGAAAGGCCTCGTGCAGGGCCGCTTCCAGCGCCTCCAGGAACAGCGGGTGATCGTCGACGATCAGGAACCGCGTGGGTTGCATGCCGCCAGTTTGCACGCTCCGGCGCCGCGCACAAGCAGCCAGTCGGAAGGAGCCTTTCTCCTGCTATCGTAAATGAGCCGACAGCGCGGTCGGGCGCAAACGCCGCAAGCCCCGTTCACCGGTGCGGAATCTTCTCCGCAATATTCACGATCGACACGGTTTTCCGGACAGATTGCGGGTATTCGCCGGGAAAATTCCGGATTCCGGTCTCATTTTACCGCGTTCGACCGATCTCCCGTTCGGCGGTTCAAATTTTCACAGCATTTGAGGAAGGTTATCCAAGTTTCGCTTGGCGTTCGTTAGCGGATGGCCACTACCCTGAGCAGGCACCGGGGCATGTGGACGGACTTGCATCGAAATGACCAGGCTTGACGAGATCAGAAAAGACACCCGAGGCGTCGCCGCTCTCGAATTCGCCCTGGTTGCGCCGGTCTTCTTCATGCTTTTGCTGGGCATTGCCGCCTATGGCATCTATTTCAGCGCGATCAGCAGCCTGCAGGAGCTGACCGCCGACGCCGCCCGGGCCTCCGTCGCGGGCGTTTCCGACGCCGAACGGCAGACGATCGTCTCGAGCTATGTCGCGCAGTCGAGCCCGAGCTATCGCCTGCTCAGCCGGCATCCGATCACCGTGACCGCCGATCCCTATCCCGGCGATCCGACGCGCTACACTGTTACCCTCAGCACCGACATCTCCAATCTGCCGCTCCAGGGCACCACGGGCATTTTCCCGATGCCTTCGGCCATCATCGAAAGGACGGCCGTCGTCCGTATCGGAGGCTACTGAATGACCTTCCAGCGCAAGCTCGGATCGCTCCCGCGATCGGAGAAAGGGAGTGTTGCGATCATTTCCGCCCTCGTGATGGTGGTCATGATCGGCTTCGCCGCCATTGCCGTCGATGTCGGCTCCATCCACTATGACAGCCGCCGCCTGCAAGGGGCCACCGATCTGGCGGCGCTCGCCGCCGCCAGCAACACGGCCAATGCCACCGAGGCCGCGCGGGCGACCTTCGACGACAATGGCGGCTGGACGCTGAGCGCGATGAATGTCGAGATGGGCAATTACGATCCCGATCCGGCGAAGCCCCTCGCCGAGCGCTTCGTCGCCAATGGCCAGCCCGTCAACGCCGCGCGGGTCGAGGCCAGGGCGGCCTCCCCCATCTATTTCGCCCGCATCTTCCGCGGCCAGGGCGACGTCGAAGTCGCCGCTTCGGCGATCGCCACCCGCCCGGCGGAAGCCGCCTTCTCGATCGGGTCGCGGCTGCTGTCGCTCGAAGGCGGCGTCATCAACGCGATACTGGGCCAGATGCTGGGCAGCGAGGTCAGCCTGCGGGTGATGGACTACCGCTCGCTGGCGGATGCCGACATCGATCTTTTGAAGTTTCTCGACGACCTGGCGGTCGAGGCCGATATCGAGGCCGGCACCTACCAGCAGGTGCTCGACGCCGACCTCACCGCCGGCAAGATCCTCACCGCCATGGCCAATACCGCGCGCTCGGAAAGCAAGTTCGACGCCGCCGAGGCGCTCGAGGACCTGGCGAGCGCCATCTCCGGCTCGACCACGGTCGATCTGAGCCGCATGCTCGACATCGGCAAGGCGGCGAATGCCCAGATCGGGACCTCCGCCCAGTATGGCCTCGCGGCGGCCGTCAACGCCTTGCAGCTGGTCAACGCCCTGGCCCTCGTTTCCAACGACACGCATCAGGTCGATGTCGATCTCGGCACCACCATACCCGGTCTCGCCAGGACCGAGCTCAGCCTGGTGATCGGCGAGCCGCCGCAGGGCACGTCGTGGATCACGGTCGGCGAACAGGGCGCCTTCGTGCGCACCGCGCAGACCCGGCTCGAGATCCTGGCCGAGATCGGCGGCAGCGGCCTTCTGGCCGGGGTCGCGATCAGGCTGCCGATCTTCGTCGACGTCGCCTACGCGGAAGGGCGGCTTTCCGAGATCACCTGCGGCCTCACTCCTGCCGACAACGAGGTCACCGTCGCGACACGGCCGGGCATCCTCAACGCCTGGATCGGCGATGTCGCCAATTTCACCGCCGTGAACGACACGCCCACCGTCAACCAGGCCCTCCTCGTCGATGCCCTCACGATCGCCCGCATCACCGGCAGCGCCCATGTCGAGGTCGGCAATGTCGACGAGGAAGATCTGGTGTTCAGCGCGTCCGACATCGCCAGCCACAGCTACAAGACGGCGGTGACGCAAAACTACACCCAGTCGCTCGTGTCGTCGCTGGTCGGCGAGCTCACCCTCAATGTCGACGTGCTCGGCCTTCCGGATCTGCTCGGGCTCGTCGGCAACCAGCTCAAGGCGCTGGTGCGCACCCTCGTCGCTCCGGTGACGCCGGTCCTCGACCGCATCGTCTACACCGCGCTGACGACGCTCGGCATCAGGCTCGGCGAAGCCGACGTCACGGTGCACGGGGTGCGCTGCAAGAACGCCGTCGTGGTCCAGTGAAGCCGCCGGCCCGCGGCGTCAGCGCGTCGCCGCCGACATGGTCCTGCAGAACATCCTGAGCCGGGCGGCCGCCGCGAGGCGCTGCTCGGGATCGCGGTTGGCGCGGGTGACCACCGTCACGGCGGCGCAGATCTCATCGTCCCAGTTGATCACCGGCGCCGCTATCGCGACATGGAGGGGAGCGAACGTGCCGGCCGTCATGGCATAGCCCTGCTCGCGCACCGTGCGGGCGATCTCCGCCACGTCGAACTCGACCGGGTTCTCGAGCTCGCGCTCCTTGCGGATCTCGGCGGCGACCAGCGGCCGGGTGAGCCGGTCCGGCAAATGGCTCAGAAACACGTTGCCGGTCGCCGAACGCAGCAGCGGGAAGACCGAGCCCAGCACGTCGGGAGAGACCGGCGCATAGGGGGTACGCTGCCAGCGCACGGCGATCGGCCCTTCCTGGTTCCATATCGTGACATGGGCGGGCATCTGCAGCTGGTCCACCAGTTCCTCGAGATGGTCGCTGAGCCGGTTGACGACGTCGATGCGGCGAATGGCCGACGCGCCGAGGCGCAGGGCGAACATGCCGAGATCGTACTTGCCGGAGCGTTTCTGCTGGGCAACGAGGCCGCCGGCGACGAGGCTGTGAAGATAGCGGTGCGCCTTGCTCGGCGCCATGGCGCATGCGGCGCCGATCTCCTTGAGCGACATCGGGCCCTCGGCCTCGGCCAGGGCCCTGAGCACCGTCATGCCGATGTCGACCGATTGAATGCCGCCGTGGTCTCGCCCGGGCGCCCGACCAGCGCCGGTGGGATCGGCCGCCGGCGCGCGCGCGGCCACTTCAGGATCATGCCGGTTCATGGTTCGTCCCCAACCACTTCAGTCAACTCACCCCCGTGAGTCCGGTCATCGGAAACTCTACGGAAGCCGGCTTAACAAGATATGTAACTCCAGCCTCTTTCCGGTATTTCGCGGGAACAGTCGTCGCAAACCACGCCCGCGAACGGAACGGATACTATAGGGCACAAACCATGTGAAAGTAAAACTGTCGGAACTCGACGCCATCCTCCAGACGACGCGCACGCGCTTCGGCATCCGGTCTAAATCGCGTGCTTGCGCGTGGCGTCGATGAAAGCATCGGCGATGACCTCGAGGGCGTTGAACTGAGCCATCTTGTCGGCGCCGTCTTCCGCTTGCTGCCGGAGACCGTAATCGGACGAGATGTGCCAGGTCAGTCCGCCCGAGTTCAGTTCGAGAACGTAGAGCTTGCCGGTTTCACGCTCTCGAATGATGTCGATGCCCATGACCGGTGTGTGCGTCAGCTTGCCGTGGACATCCTCCGCGAGGGAAAGGACGTCGTCATCATATGCCAGGCTTCGCACCCGGTGCTTGCCGTTCGCGGCGATGGGGATGCCCTCTTCAGGTATCGTGGCGGCGTCGAGCGCCGGGGTCTCGACTGTGGAGGCAGACAGCACGCAATAGACCTTTCGGCCGAAGACGGTCATCACGCGATAGCAGGCCGGCAGGGGCCCGGTATCGACGAAGCGCTGGACCACGAGCTCGCGACCTTTCCAGAGGTGGCCGTCCGGCAGAGCCGCCGTGTCTCGCCAGCGCGCATCCTTGGCGTTCACCAGACGGACCCCATCGCCCTGCCGGCCGCGGTTCGGCTTGATGACGACGAACGGCCCCCAGTCGTGCTCATCGATCGCCGTCCCGGGCGTGAGAAGCACCGAGTCCGGCACCGGCAGGCCGGCATCGCGAAGTGCCGTTATCTCTTCGAATTTGGTGTAAACCTTCGGGATCAGCCGCGCGCCCCTGACTTGCGGATCGACCTTCATGAAGGTCGAAGCGAAAAGCGCGGTCGGATGCTCCGCGCAGCTCGGCCAGAAGCCGGGGGGCAGCAGCGACGTCGGAGTGACGATATGGACCCTGATCTCTGGCGCGCGCTCCCGCATCAGCGCCTTGATCGTGGTGAAGTCCGACACCCGCTGCCAGCCGGGCTTGTGGAAGATGACCAGGTTCAACACGGCGCGTTGCATGAGCGATGCTTATAGGCCGCGCCGGAATTCGAGGTCAATCATGCCTCATTATTTCGGTGATGGACGTATTTCGGTGACAGTGCATTTAACTATAAATTAATTAAATGCACTGTCACCGAATTTGGTGAGAATGAGTTAAGTGCACTGTCACCGAAATTTTCTTTCAAGATGGTCGGCGCTATCGTCCGCCAAGCGGATCAGCGCGAGTTCGTCCGCGTCCGCAGCAGGAGCTGGGCCAGCGTCAGAAGCGCCAGCGACGTCAGCAGCACGGCCGTGCCGATGGCGTTGATCTCGGGCGTGACGCCGCGCCTGATCGAGGAGAACACGTAGATCGGCCAGGTCGTGTTCGGCCCGGCGACGAAGAAGGCGATGATGAAGTCCTCGAAGGAGAAGGTGAAGGACAGAAGCAGGCCGGCCAGGATCGAGGGCATCAGCGCGGGCAGCACCACCTGCCGGAACGTGGCGAGCGGGGTGGCATAGAGATCCTCCGACGCCTCGACCAGGCTGCGGTCCATGCCGGCAAGGCGCGCCCTGACGATGAGCACGACCACGGCCAGGTTGAACAGCACATGGGCGCAGACCACCGTCCACAGGCCCATCTGCAGGCGCGCCAGCCCCATCGCCTCGAGCGCCGGGTTCAAGGCGTCGAAAAGCGTGACGAAGGCGATCAGCGTCGATATGCCGATCACCACGCCGGGCACCATGATCGCGATGTAGACGAGGGCGTCGAAGACCCGGCGGAGCCAGCCCCGCATCCGCTCGAGCCCCAGCGCACACAGCGTGCCGACCACGGTCGCGATGACGGCGGTCGAGCCGGCGACGATGAGGCTCGTGACCAGGGCCCTGGTCACGACCGGATTGGTGAAGGCCCGGCCGTACCATTCGACCGAGAAGCCCTGCCAGTCCATGGCGTAGCGCCCGGAATTGAAGGAGAAGACGACGATGAGGGCGATCGGCGCATAGAGGAAGACGTAGATGAAGGCCGCGTAGAGGCGCATGACTACACCAGGTCGGCGCGGCGCACGTCGCCGCGGCTCAGGACGAAGCGCATGTAGAGCGCGACGGTCACGAACATGATCGCGACCAGCGTCACCGAGACGGCGGCGCCGAAGGGCCAGTTGCGCGACTGCAGGAAAAGATCGACCAGCGCGTTGCCGATGAAGAACACCTTGCCGCCGCCCAGGAACTGCGGGAGGATGTATTCGCCCATCAGGAGGATGAAGACCAGCATGGAGCCGGTGGCGACGCCCGGCAGCGACAGCGGCAGCGTCACCTGCCAGAAGGTGCGGCGGGCATCGGCGCCGAGATCGGCCGACGCCTCGAGCAGCCGCTTGTCGAGCTTCTCGAGGCTGACATAGATCGGCAGCACCATCAGCGGCAGGAAGCCGTAGACGGCGCCGATGAGCACGGCCCAGGGCGTGTTGATGATGCGCACATCGGCGAAGCCGATGAAGCTCAACAGGTTGGGGATCCCCTTCGAGCCCAGGATCATGATCCAGGCATAGTAGCGCAAGAGCTGGCTGGTCCAGAACGGCACGATCACCAGGACGAGCAGCAGGGTGCGCACTCTTTCATTCGCCTTCACCGCCAGGAAATAGGCGAGCGGATAGGCGACGAGCACGGTGAGCAAGGTGCCGAGAGGGGCGAGCGTCAGCGTGTTGATGAAGGGCTGGCCGCGCGCCGGCAGGTTGGCGTAGTTCTCGAGCGTGAAGCCCGGCGCATAGCCCCCGGCAGGGGCGCGGACGCCGAACGAATAGACGACGACGATGACCAGCGGCAGGATCAGCAGGAAGAAGAAGAACAGGCCGGCCGGCGCCACCAGCAGCGCGGTGACGGCCTTCGACCGGTTCGACGGGGAGGCTGCGGACGAGGACATGAGCTTGATTTCCGCCCGGCCTTCGGCCGCCCTCTCCGCTGCTCGGCGCGGGCGGAGAGGACGGAACAGGCGTCAGGCCGACTTGAAGCGGGCCATGATCTCGGCGCGCAGCGGGTTGGTCAAGGTCGCCGCGGCGCCGAATTCGAGGTTGGCCAGAAGCTCCTTGGCCGGATAGAGGATCGGATTGTCCAGCGTCTCCTTCGGCAGGAGCTTGTCGGTGCGCGCGTCGGTCGGGGGATAGCCATGCGCCTTCACCTCCTTGGCGTTGTTCTCGGGCGTCAGCAGCCAGTCGATCAGCGCATAGGCGGCTTCGCGGTTCGGCGCGCCCCTGGGGACGGCGTAGTAATCGGTCCAGATCTCGCCGCCTTCCTTGCCGAGCACATATTCCATCTCCGGCAGGTCGCGATGGAGCTGGGTCGCATCGCCCGTCCAGCATACCGACATCCAGGCGTCGCCGTTGCGCATCGAGGGCTGGTAGTCGGAATTGATGGCGAAGAGATGCGGCTTGGCCTCGATCAGCAGCTTCTCGGCCTCGGCGAGCTCCTTCTCGTCGTTCGAATTGAAGGAATAGCCGAAATACTTGAGGGCGTTGCCGATGGTGGTGAGCTGGTAGTCATGCACCATCACGCGGCCGGTGAGCGGGCCTTTGGTCAGGTCCCAGAACTCCTTCCAGCTCGTCGGCTTCTGCGTCACGTGCTTGGTGTTGATGACGAAGCCGGTGGTGCCCCAGTTCTTCGGCACCGCATAGACGGTGCCATCGATGGTGCCCTCCGCGGTGAAGCGCTGGTCCTGCGCGGCGGGGTCGTAATTGGGCAGGAGCTTGAGGTCGAGCGGCTCGATGAGATCGAGGCCCTTATAGGTGCTGATGGTGTAGTTGGTCGGCACGAAGGCGTCCCAGCCGGTCGAGCCCGCCTGGAGCTTGGCCAGCATCTCCTCGTTCGAGCCGAACACGTTCATGTTGACGGTGACGCCGGTCTGCTTGGTGAAGGCGTCGAAATTCTCCTGATTGTGGTAGTTCGGCCAGGTGGTGAGGTTGACCGTGCCCGAGAGCGCGGCATAGGCCTTGCGGGGCCTCATTCCGGGAACCGCCTGGCCGAGCACGGCGGTGGCGAGGCCGAGGCCGGTGACGCCGAGAAAATGCCGGCGGGTGACCGACCCCTTCTGGTAGCGCCGCAGTTCGTCAAGGAATTTCCGCGGCGTGATGATCCTGTCGTCTTTCATCTCTCTGTTCCTCCTGTTGTTTCCCCGGCCGTGATTTCAGTCCTTGCCCAGTATGAGGGCCGCGTCGGGCGGCCAGCCCACCGCCACCCTGTCGCCGATCTCGAAAGCGGTCGCGGCATTGCCCTGGCGCGGGCTCCTCACCATGAACTCGCCGAGCCTCTCATGCGCCACGAGATATTCCGTCTGCTCGCCGAGAAAGATGCGGTTGAGCACGCGCGCCTCGGCGCGGAACGCGACGCCGTTGGGAAGGTCGCGCGTCGCCGCGGCGAGCCTGATCTGCTCCGGCCGCACGCTCACCAGCACCGATGATCCGGGCGCGGGCCGCGCGATCGATTTCGAGGCGCGGCCCGAGGCCTTCATGCCGTCCACCAGCATGACGTCGATCAGCCCCGCCTGCGTCGCGCCGGCGGTGCCGGAGAAGAAATTCGACTTGCCGACGAAATCCGCGACATAGCCGTTGGCCGGCTCGTCATAGAGCTCGCGCGGCGTGCCCACCTGGACGAGGCGCCCGTCTCTCATGATGCAGACGCGGTCCGACATGGAGAGCGCCTCTTCCTGGTCGTGGGTCACGAGCAGAAAGGTGATGCCGACGTCGCGCTGCAGGTTCTGCAATTCGATCTGCATGTCGTGCCTGAGCTTGCGGTCGAGCGCCGCCAGGGGCTCGTCGAGGAGAAGGACGGCGGGACGGTTGATCAGGGCGCGGGCGAGCGCCACGCGCTGCTGCTGGCCGCCCGACAGTTCCCATATCCGGCGCGCGCCATAGCCCGCGAGCCTGACCATCGCCAATGCCTCGTCCACCGCCCCGGCGATCGCCTCGCGCGGCGGCCTCGGCGCGCGCTGGCGCAGGCCGTAGGAGACATTGCCGGCGACGTCGAGATGCGGAAACAGGGCATAGTGCTGGAACACCATGTTGACCGGGCGCCGGTAGGCAGGAACGCCGGTGACATTGTCGCCGCGGATGAAGACCTGGCCTTCGCTCGGCTGCTCGAAGCCCGCCATCATGCGCAGGCACGTCGTCTTGCCGCAGCCCGAGGGACCCAGCAGCGAAACGAACGAGCCCCTGGGCAGGTCGAGATCGACCCTGTCGACGGCCGTGACCGCGCCATAGCGCTTCGACACGCCGCGAAAGGAGATATCGGGAATGGCGGTCTCAGCCCGCATTCGGCATCCGGATACTAGCTTTATATCCCACAGATAGTAAAATGATCGCAGCCGAACGCCCAACTGTATATATCCTAAATGGGATAGAGCCCGCACATGACCAGTCTCGCCGCGATCGGCGACAAGGCCTGGAACGACGCCTTCGCGCTCACCGTCAAGGCCATCGACACGGGAGATTTCGCGGCCACGCTCGTCGCGGCGCTGATGCATGTGGCGCCTTTCGATTATTCGGTGATCTTCGCCTATTGCGGCAGCGCCCGGCCGGTCGATCTCTTCGACAACTTCCCGGCCGCGAAACGGCGCGTCTTCGTCGACGACTACCAGGACGGGCCCTATCTGCTCGATCCGCTGTTCATCGCCAGGCCGGACGCCTGGGGACCGGGGCCCCATCGCGTCGCCGACCTGGCGCCCGACCGGTTCCCGCAAAGCCAGTATTTCCAGTCCTATTACGTACAGACCGGACTTTCGGAAGAGATCGCCTTCTTCGTGCCGATCAGGGGAGAGACCCGCATCGTCGTCTCGCTGATGCGCGATGCCGCCAGGCTGCCGCCATTCTCGCTCAGGGAGCGCAAGCGGCTCGCCCTCGTGGCGCCGCTCGTCATTGCGGCGTCGGCGCAGCACTGGAAGGACGTCGAAGGCCGCTTTCCCGGCCGGGGCCGGCGCCGCGCCGCGCCGCGGGCGGAGGAGCTCCTTGCATCGGCCTTCCATCGCTTCGGCGCCGGCCGGCTCACCGCCCGCGAGGCGGAGATCGTCGAGCTGGTGCTCAAGGGCAATTCGTCCGACGCGATCGGCAAGCGCCTCGGCATCGCCACCGGCACGGTGCGCATCCACCGGAAGAACATATACATGAAGCTCGGCATCTCGTCGCAGGGCGAGCTCTTCTCCCGCTTCGTCGCCTCGATCTCCGGCAACCTGGCGCCGGACGGCGGGAACTGATCGTTCCCGTCGTTTTGGGTGCTTTCCCATCGCGCTCCAGAGCATTAGGCTCGGCCCCATGGAAAACACCCGCCCCGCCATCGACACGCATGAAATGTCCAAGCAGGTGTCGGCCCACGGCCGGCGCGCCGGCGGGCGCGAGGGCCGCCGGTCCCTGCGCACCAGGGCGGTGCCGTCCTTCCCGCCGCTGGTCCGCAACATCCCGGTCTACGAGATCGTGCCGGACGAGGCGATCGAGCTCATCCACGACGAGTCGCTCAAGATCCTGGAAGAGGTCGGCTGCGAGTTCCGCGACGCAGAGGCCATCGGCCTGTGGAAAGCAGCCGGGGCGCGCGTCGAGAACACCCGCGTCCATATCGAACGCGCCCTCCTGATGGAGCTCGTCGGCAAGATCCCGTCCGAATTCGTCCAGCATGCGCGCAATCCGGACCGCTCGGTGACCATCGGCGGCAGAAGCTCGGTCTTCGTGCCGATGTACGGCGCGCCCTACGTGCGCGATCTCGACAATGTGCGCCGCTACGGCTCGCTCTGCGATCTCAACAACTTCCACAAGCTCAGCTACATGTCGCCGACGCTGCACTCCTCGAGCTCGATCATCTGCGAGCCGATGGAGATCGCGGTGCCGAAGCGGCATCTGCACATCATCCACTCGGCGCTCAAATATTCGGACAAGCCGTTCATGGGCATCGTCACCGCGAAGGAGCGCGCCGAAGACGTGATGAAGATGGCGGGCATCGTGTTCGGCGACGATTTCGTGCGCGACAACACCGTCGTCGTCTCGATCACCAACTGCAACTCGCCGCTCGTCTGGGACGCGACGATGCTCGACGCGCTGAAGGTCTATGCGGCGCACAACCAGCCCTGCATCCTGGCGCCCTTCGCCCTGTGCGGCGCCTCGACCTCGGCGTCCTCGGTGGGCGCGGTGGCGCAGGTCAATGCCGAGGCTCTGGCCGGCCTCGCCTTCACCCAATTGGTGCGCCCGGGAAGCCCCCAGCTCTACGGCCAGTTCATGGTCACCGTCGACATGAAATCGGGCGCGCCCATGGGCGGCACGCCCGAGGCCGCGCAGATGATGTATCTGATGGGCGCGCTGGCGCGGAAATACCGGCTGCCCTGGCGCACCTCGGGCTTCCATGTCGGCTCCAAGGTCAATGACGCGCAGGCGGGCTACGAGGCCAACATGCTGATGCATGCGGCCATCCTTTCGGGCGCCCATTACATCTGGCACGTGGCGGGCTGGCTCGAGGCCGGCCTGTGCGCCGGCTATTCGAAGTTCGTGACCGACACCGAGCAGCTCGCCTCATGGTACAAATACGGCCAGGGGCTGTCCTTCGGCGACTTCAAGGACGCCATGCAGGCGGTGCGCGAGGTCGGTCCCGCCGGCCATTTCCTCGGCACCCAGCACACGCTCGAGCATTTCGAGAGCGCCTTCTTCATGCCGAGCCTCATGGATTTCAACTCCTTCGAGCAATGGTCGGCGGAAGGCGCCAAGGACCATGACCAGCGCGGCGGCGAGAAGGCGCGCGCGATGCTCGGCCAATATGAGGAGCCCAGGCTCGACGAGGCGGTAGACGAGGCGCTGCGCGACTTCATCGCCCGGCGCGAGCGCGAACTGCCCGACAGCGTGAGCTAGGCCGGCGGCATGACGGACGACCGCCGGACCGAATTCGGCTTCGCCGATCCGCCCGACGCGCCGATCCCCTATATGCAGAGGACGCGCGACTATTACGCGGCACTGGGCTACGGCGCACCCTACCGGTGGGCGCATTACGCGGAGGTGCCGTTCGCGCCGCTCGCCAGGCCCCTGCGGCGATGCCGCATCGCCCTCATCACCACCGCGGCACCCTATCGGCCGGGCAAGGGCGACCAGGGGCCGGGGGCGTCCTACAATGCGGCGGCGAAATTCTTTTCCGTCTATTCCGGCGACACGGCGCTCGACCATGACCTGCGCATCTCGCACATCGCCATCGACCGCGCCCATACCAGCGCCCGCGACCAGAACAGCTATTTCCCGCTGGCGGCGGCGCGGCGGGCGCAGGAAAGAGGCCTCTTCGGCGCCCTCGCCCGGCGCTTCCACGGCGCGCCCACCAACCGCAGCCACCGGGTCACGATCGAGACCGATTGCCCCGAGCTGGTGCGGCGCTGCCGCGAGGACGAGGCCGATGCGGCGATCCTGGTGCCCAACTGTCCGGTCTGCCACCAGACGGTGAGCCTCGCCGCGCGCGCGCTCGAGAGCCGAGGCATCGCCACGGTGGTCATGGGCTCGGCCAAGGACATCGTCGAGCATGTCGGCGTGCCGCGCCTGCTGTTCTCGGATTTCCCGCTCGGCAATTCCGCCGGCCGGCCGCATGACGAGGCGTCGCAGGACCTCGCCTTCGGCCTGGCGCTGCGGCTTCTCGAATCGGCGCCCGCGGCGCGCACCACGGTGCAGTCGCCGCTGCGCTGGAGCGCGTCACCCGAATGGAAGCTCGACTACTGCAACATCGCGCGGCTCACGCCGGAGGAGATCGCCCGGCGCCGCGCCGCCTTCGATGCGCAAAAGGCGGCCGCCAGACAGGTGCGGCAGCCGGGCTGATCCTCGAGAAAAAATGGGCGGGAGCAGACGGGCGCAACCAGCGGCCTGCCTGCCCCCTGGTGCATTGGAGGGGACCCCCGAGCACCTGAAGTTTGCGCAATCTCTCTTGAGGAGATGGGAGGAACCCCAATCGAGTACATTGCGGTGCAATATTCCGAGCAATGCGCGTGCCAGACGCGAACCGAATGGCGGAATTCCATTATCTATCTGTATTCAAAAGGAAATCACATCGGCCGGCGCAGCTGTGCAATGGCCTTCCGCCCGTGGATTGTGCACTGCGGCGCATATTCGGGCAGCACTGGCGTCTGCTTGCGCAATCCTCGATCAGACGGGCTTCGAGGTTTCGAGCCACCGGCCGAAGCGCTCGAGCGCCTCGGCGAGCTTCGCCTCGTCGCGCAGATAGCACATGCGCAGATATCCCTCTCCGCCCGGCCCGAACGTGCCGCCGGGCGCGAAGCCGACCTTCGCCTCGTCGATGATGCGCAAGGTCGTGGCGAGGGAGTCCGTCATCCCCGCGATGGCGAAGAACATGTAGAAGGCGCCCTTCGGCAGCTCGAAGCGGATCGCGGGATGGCGGCCCAGGGCGGCCGCGACGGAATCGCGGTTGGCGCGCGCCTTCCTCACCTGCGCGGCGACGAAATCCTCGCCCTCGTCGAGCGCCGCCACGCAGCCCCGCTGCAGGAAGGCGGCGGTGCCCGAGGTGTTGTACTGGATGATGCGCTCGATGACGGAGCCCAGCGCCTTCGGCGCCTGCAGCCAGCCGACGCGCCAGCCGGTCATCGCCCAGTTCTTCGAGAAGGTGTTGGCGAGCAGGATGCGCTCCTCGTCATCGCAGATGTCGAGGAATGACGGCGCCCGGGTCTCGCCCGCATCGCCGTAGTGGAAGCGCGCATAGACCTCGTCGGCGACGATCCACAGGCCGCGTTTGCGGCATTCGTCGCGCACCGCCCTGAGATCGGCGAGGCTCGCCGTCCAGCCCAGGGGATTGGAGGGCGAGTTGATGACGATGGCCCGGCTGCGCGGCGTGATCGCGCCGAACAGCCGGTCGAGATCGAGATGCCAGCGGCCATTGGCGAAATCGAGCGGCACTTCCACCGGCCGGGCGCCCATGAGCCGCATCGGCCCGGCATAGTTCGGCCAGGCCGGCGTCGGCAGCACGATCTCGTCGCCTTCGCCGGCGATCATCTGGATGATGGTCTGGATCGCCTGCATGCCGCCGCCGGTGACGAAGAAGTTCTCCGGATCGAAGCCGCGGCCGTAATGGCGGGCGTGATAGCGCGCCAGCGCCTCGCGCAAAGGCGGGATGCCGCGCTGCCAGGTGTAGAAGGTCTCGCCACCGAGCAGGCTTTCGACCGCCGGCCGGCAGAAGGCTTCCGGCGTGGGCACATTGCCCTCGCCCGACCACAGGGGAATGACGCCCGGATCCGCGATGCCGTGATTGACGGCCGCGATGATGCCGGAATCGGGCTCGTCGCGGCTGGCGGCGGTGATGGCCTGGAGAAGAGAGGCGGCGGGCTGGGTCATGGCGTTGCTTCCTAGCAAAGGAAACCCGGGTGTCGAACACCCGGGTTCAGCGGTGCAGCCATGAGATAATCGACTATTTCCCGGCGACCAGCGCGTCGCGGATCTCGCCCAGGAGCTTCTCGGTCGCCGTGGGTGCGGGAGGCGGCGCCGGCGGCGCCTCTTTGCGCATCCGGTTCGAGATCTTCACCAGCTGGAACAGGATGAAGGCGATGATCAGGAAATTGATGAGGACCGTGATGAAATTGCCATAGGCGAACACCGCGCCCTGCTCCTTGGCGGCAGCCAGGGTCGGCGCGGTGACCGCCGAGGACAGTCCGAAGAAGTAGTTGCTGAAATCGAGGCCGCCGAAAATGGCCCCGACGATCGGCATGATCAGGTCATTGACGATCGAATCGACGATCTTGCCGAAGGCGGCGCCGATGATGACGCCGACCGCCAGATCGAACGCATTGCCCTTGAACGCGAATTCCTTGAACTCTTGCCACATTTCGTATCCCCTCCTCCTCGTCCTGCGAAGTAAGACCGGTCGAATCCCGGCCCGGAACAGGTGATTTGTAACCCAGACAAGCGGCGGTTGAAAGCCATGGCTGCGGCTCGCTAGACTGGACCATGGTGTAACGCACGATGTTCTACAGCTGGACCGTTCTGCTCGCCGGCCTCGCTTATGTCGGCGCCCTGTTCGCGGTGGCGAGCTTCGGCGACCGCAAGGCGCGCGGCCGGACGCCGGGCTCGCCGCACCCGCTCATCTATGCGCTCTCCCTCGGGGTCTACTGCACCTCCTGGACCTATTTCGGCAGCGTCGGCGTCGCCTCCCGGTCGGGGCTTGATTTCCTGCCCATCTATATCGGTCCCATCCTGGTCTTCGCCGCCGGCTGGAAGCTCCTCGAAAGGATCGTCGAGATCGCCAAGCGCCAGAACATCACCTCGATCGCCGATTTCATCGCGGCGCGCTACGGCAAGAACGAGATGCTGGGGGCGCTGGTGGCGCTCATCGCCGCCGTCGGCGTCATCCCCTATATCTCGATCCAGCTCAAAGCCGTGTCCTTCGCGCTCGAGACCATGATGGTGACGCCCGGCTGGTCGATGCCGGGCGGCGGGCCCCTGCCGATCAGCGAGGACATCGCCTTCTTCGTGACCGTCGCCATGGCCGCCTTCGCCATGCTGTTCGGCACCCGCCATATCGACACGACCGAGCACCAGCACGGGCTGATGACGGCGGTCGCGGTCGAATCGGTGGTCAAGCTCCTGGCCTTCGTCGCCATCGGCCTGTTCGTCACCTTCGCGATGATGGGCGGACCCTGGGCCCTGCTCGAGCGGGTCCGCCAGGCTCCCGACGTCGCAGGCCTGTTCACCAAGGGCTTCGCCGGCGGCCCGTGGCTCACCCAGACGCTGCTCGCCATGATCGCCATCATGCTGCTGCCGCGCCAGTTCCACGTGACGGTGGTCGAGAACGCCCATGCCGGCGACCTCCGGCGCGCCGCCTGGCTGTTTCCCCTCTATCTCGTCGCCATCAACGTCTTCGTCGTCCCGATCGCCGTCGCCGGCCTCATGCTGTTCGATCGCGGCGTCACCGACGGCGACACTTTCGTGCTGGCGCTGCCGGTCGCCGCCGGCAGCCGCGTCTTCGCTCTCATCGCCTTCCTCGGCGGGCTGTCGGCCGCCACCGCCATGGTCATCGTCGAGGCCGTGGCGCTGTCGATCATGGTCTGCAACAACCTGGTGATGCCCGTCGTCCTCAGGCGGCGCATGGAGCGGGCGCGGATCCACCATGACATGGGCCGCGTCCTCATCACGATCAGGCGCATCGCCATCGCGGTGATCCTGCTCCTCGCCTACAGCTACTACCGGATGATCGGCACGAGCGCCGCCCTCGCCCAGATCGGCCTCATCTCCTTCGCAGCGGTCGCCCAGTTCGCCCCCGTCTTCTTCGGCGGGCTCCTGTGGAAGCGCGGCACGGCGCAGGGCGCCATGGCGGGGATCACCGCGGGCTTCGGGCTGTGGGCCTATACGCTGTTCCTGCCCTCCTTCGCCGACGCCGGATGGATCGACGCGCGGCTCATCACCGACGGGCCGTTCGGCATCGCCCTGCTGCGCCCGCGCATGCTGTTCAATCTCGCCTTCGATCCCCTGACCCACGGCATCGTCTGGAGCCTCCTCGCCAATTCGGCCGTCTATGCGGCAGTCTCGCTGATCCGCCCGCCCTCGCCGATCGAGCGGATGCAGGCCGCGACCTTCGTCACCCGCGACATCCCGCTCGGCGCCGCCCCCGGCTTCCGCCTGTGGCGCACGGCGGTGACGGTCGGCGAGGTGGAAGCGACGGTGGCGCGCTATCTCGGCGCCGAGCGCACCGCCCAGGCCTTCGCCGAGGCCGCCGCCGAGCGTCGCGTGCCGCACGATCCCAAGGCCGAGGCCGACATCCGCATGCTGCGCCTCGCCGAGCACCTGCTCGCCAGCGCCGTCGGCACCGCCTCGTCGAGGCTGGTGATGGGCCTCCTGCTCGAGCGCCACTCGAAGAACCCGCGCGGCGCCATGAAGCTTCTCGACGACGCCTCGGCCGCCATCCAGTACAACCGCGACCTCCTGCAGTCGGCCATCGACAATGTCGGCCAGGGCATCGCCGTGTTCGACAGCGAGGGCAAGCTCATCTGCTGGAACGAGCGCTTCTGCGGCCTGCTGGCGCTGCCCCCCGACATGAGCCGGATCGGGACGCCGCTGGAGGAGGTGGTGGACATGATGCTGCGCTCGGGCGGCAGGGAGGCGTGGCTCCTGCCCGAGATGCGGCGCGAGCGCCTGCGCAAGATCACCGTGACGCACGAGCCCATCATCGAGCATCTGGTCGCGCGCGACATCGTCCTCGATCTGCATTCGAGCAGGATGCCCGAGGATGGCGGCTATGTGGTGACCTTCACCGACATCACCCAGTCGGTCAAGGCGGCGCAGGAGCTCAAGCGCGCCAACGAGACGCTGGAGAGGCGCGTCGAGGAGCGCACCGCCGAGCTCACCCGCCTCAACAGCGAGCTCCAGCGCGCCAAGGCGGAAGCCGACGCCGCCAATCTCGGCAAGACCAGGTTCATCGCCGCGGCGAGCCACGACATCCTGCAGCCGCTCAACGCCGCGTGGCTGTTCACTGCGAGCCTCGTCGAGCGCCGGACGCGGGGGAGGGACGGCGAGCTGGTGCGCAACGTCGACGCCTCGCTCGGCGCCGTCGAGGACATCCTGTCGGCGCTCCTCGACATATCGCGCCTCGATGCCGGGGCGCTCCGGCCCGAATTCTCGGTGTTCCGCATCGACGAGCTGCTGCTCGCCCTCGAGCGCGAATTCGCGCCCTGGGCGGCCGAACGCGGCCTGACCTTCACCGTCGTCACCTCCTCGCTCGCCGTCAGGTCCGACCGCAAGCTCCTGCGCCGCGTGCTGCAGAACCTCGTCTCCAACGCGATCAAATACACGCGCGACGGCCACGTGCTCATGGGCTGCCGGCGGCGCAGCGACGGCCTGCGCATCGAGGTGCACGATACCGGTCCCGGCATCGCGGAGCACAACCAGGCCGTCATCTTCCAGGAATTCGAGCGCCTGTCGCGGGACAGGGAGGCGGAGCCCGGCCTCGGTCTCGGCCTGTCGATCGTCGAGCGCATCGCGCGGGTGATGCGGCACCCGCTGCGGCTCACTTCGACGCCCGGCCGCGGATCGTGCTTCGCCATCACCGTGCCGACCGCGCCCGAAAGCGAGCTCGTCCCGCGCCGGCCGGCAACGGCTTCACGCCGCGCCAACCGGATCGGCGGCCTCGGCGTCCTCGTCGTCGACAACGAGCCGCAGATCCTCGAGGCCATGAACACGCTGCTCGGCGGATGGGAGGCGCGCGTCGTCACCGCGCGCAGCGGCACGGAAGCGCTCGCCGCCTTCGCCGCCGAGATGAACGACATCGACGTCGTCCTCGCCGACTACCATCTCAACCGCGGCGACGGGCTGGCCCTCATCGAGCGGCTGCGCGCCATGGCCGGCCGCCCGGTGCCGGCGATCCTCATCACCGCCGACCGTTCGCGCCTGATCCAGGAGCGCGCCGGCGAGCGCGGCGTCCAGTATCTGCGCAAGCCCGTGCGGCCGGCGGCCCTGCGCGCCGCGCTGGCGCAGTTCGCCGCCCGGGCGCCGGCGGCGGAGTGACGGCGCTCCTTCCGGTGGCCGACTTTCGTCGGGGTGACGGAAAAGGAAACAACCGGCGACTCCGCTTGCGGATCACTCCGTCAATTCGTGGCTCTCGCCGTCGATGCGGCTGGCGGCGATGACCGCCTGCGTGCGGCTCGAAACGTCGAGCTTCTGCAGGATGGCCGAGACATGCGCCTTGACGGTGGCTTCCGAGACGCCGAGCTGGAAGGCGATCTGCTTGTTGAGCAGGCCTTCCTTCAGCATCATGAGGACCCGCATCTGCTGGGGGGTCAGGGTCGCGACGCGCCGCGCCAGGGCTTCGGTTTCGCCGTCGGCGGCGGGACTTGCGGCTTCCGGCGCCCATATGCCGCCCGCGAGGATCGCGGTGACCGCCTTGCGCATGTCCTCGACCGCGAGCGACTTCGGGATGAAGCCCGAGGCGCCGAGATCGAGGGCGCGCCGGATGATATGAGGCTCGTCGCTGGCCGAGACGACGGCGATCGGCACCGCCGGATACTGGGCTCTCAGGAACATGAGGCCCGACAGCCCCTGCACGCCCGGCATCTTGAGGTCGAGAAGGACGAGGTCGACGTCGCTGTCGCGGTCGAGACGCCCGGTCACGGCATCGAGCGTGCCCGCCTCGTCGAGCTCGATGCCCTTGAAGGCGCCGCTCAGCGCCTGCTTCAACGCGGCACGGAACAGAGGATGATCATCGACGATGATGACCCGGTAGCCCGCCATGGTCTCCCTTTCATTGGCCAGATCAAGCTGGCATCTTCTTATCGTTGCCCGCAATCTATCGCCTCGCTCCGAAAAGTCCAAGACTCGCCCATGAACGCCTCGCGCCAGCTCTATCCTGAAATCGAGCCCTACCGCACCGGCCGCCTCAAGGTCGGCAATCTGCACGAGATCCATTTCGAGGAATGCGGATCGCCCGGCGGCAAGCCGGTCGTCGTGCTGCATGGCGGACCCGGCGGCGGCATCGTGCCCTTCCTGCGCCGCTTCCACGATCCGCGCACCCATCGCATCGTGCTCTTCGACCAGCGCGGCTGCGGGAAATCGACGCCGTTCGGCGAATTGCGCGAGAATACCACCTGGGACCTGGTGGCCGACATGGAAGCCTTGCGCGAAGCGCTCGGCATCGAGCGCTGGCAGGTGCTGGGCGGCTCCTGGGGATCGACGCTGGCGCTCGCCTATGCCGAGAGCCATCCCGGGCGGGTGAGCGAGCTCATCCTGCGCTCGGTCTTCCTGCTGCGCCAGTCGGAGCTCGCCTGGTTCTACCAGGGAGGTGCCGGCTGGATCTTTCCCGATGCCTGGGAAGCCTTCCTGGCGCCTATCCCGAAAAGCGAGCGCCACGACATGATCGCGGCCTATCACAAGCGGCTCACCGGCGCCGATGAGGCATCGTTGCGCCTCTGCGCGCGGTCGTGGAGCGTGTGGGAGAGCACATGCCTGTCGCTCCTGCCCAATGCCGAGCGCGTCGTGCAGGCCGCAGACGAGCGTTTCGCCTATGCTTTCGCCCGCATCGAGAACCACTATTTCGTCAATCGCGGCTTCTTCGCGAGCGACGGCGAGCTCCTCAGGCGCAGCGACCGGCTGGCCCGGATCCCGGGCGTCATCATTCAGGGCAGGTACGACGTCGTGACCCCTCCGCGCAGCGCCTGGGACCTGCACAAGGCCTGGCCACGGGCCCGCCTCGACATCGTCGCCGATGCCGGACATACCGGCACGGAGCCCGGGCTCGCCTCGGCGCTCATTAACGCTACGGACGGTTTTAGTTGAACATTCAACCAAATGTCCTTGGTGCTGACGTGAATATGCCCGATGTTTGCCACAGTCTCACCCCGAAGTGACCACGAACGAAGATCAGTCTGCCCCTCGATCCAGCGGGGGATCGTCCGGGCCTTGATATGCCGGGGAAGCGGGAGCTTCCTGTTTGTGATCCTTCGTCTTGAACGAGTTGGCGCGCGCGGCTCCTGTCGCCGTCCCGAGCTTGCGTGTGCCAAGGACCCGTCCATCCCGTGCGGATGGACGGGTCTCATCGTTTCAGGCGCCATGTGTTTCAGGCGCCACGTCCAGGCACTGTCCGGGAGAGAAGGAGGACCTCGCTAAAGCGAGGTGCCGCCCCTGGTCTTCTCATCCATCTCGCGGGCGAAATCGAGAAACCGGTCGAACATCCTGCCGAAGACGTCCATCATGCGGTCGACCTCCTGATCGGTCGGCAGCTTCGTCGTCCCGCCGCCCTTCTCCAGCTCGGCGATGCGCGCCTTCAGCTTCTCGTTCTCGGCCCTGGTCCTGGCCAGCTCCGCCGTCAGGTCGAGGCCCTGATCCTTGATCGCCTGGCATTCCCACACGCCCGAGCGGGCGGCGCACAGGGCCATGGCGCCGGTCTCGGTGTCGAGCCGCAGGAAGCCCTGCTCGACCTTCTCCAGCACGTAGCGGCCGGCGATCTCGGCCGCCGTGGCGGCGGACCCGGCCAGCAGGACGGCCAGCATCATCGGCAAGAGGCAGCGCATGACTTAATTCTCCCGACGTCATGGTCGTCCCGGAATCTGCCATCTTTGTGGCGAGGCCCGTTCTTGTTTTGTATTTCCGGCGGCGAATCGCATAGTATGGACGCATGACCCTCGACCAGACCGTACTCCAGCTCGGCGGCCAGGCCTTCAGCCTCGGCCAGGTCCTGCTCGCCGGCGCCGCTCTCGCCATGCTCCTCATCGTCGCGACGGCGGTGCTCGCCTGGCGCGGCCACCGGCAGCGGCGCGAGGAAAGCCTCGCGGCCATGCGGCGCGCGGCTGAGCTCGAATTCCGGCTCGCCGAAATGGCGGGCCAGCTCAGAAGCTTCACCGACCAGGCCGCGAGCGGCCAGCAGCATCTCGCCCGCACGCTCGACGAACGGCTCGACCAGGTGGGCCACCGGCTCGGCCGCGGCCTCAACGAGCAGGCCGAGCGCACCCACCAGTCGCTCAAGCATCTCTATGAGCGGCTGGCGGTGATCGACAGCGCACAGGCCAATCTCACCCAGCTCTCCTCGGAGATGGTGTCGCTCAAGGACATCCTTGCCAACAAGCAGGCGCGCGGCGCCTATGGGCAGGCCCGCATGGAGGCGATCATCCGCGACGGCCTGCATGCCCGGGCCTATGCGTTCCAGACGACGCTGTCCAACGGCTCGCGGCCCGACTGCATGATCCGCCTGCCCGATTCCGAGCTCGGGCTGGTGATCGACGCCAAATTCCCGCTCGAGGCCTTCAATGCGCTCAAGTCGGCGACCGGTGAGGCCGATATCCGCGCCGCCGAGACGCGCCTGCGCCGCGACGTGACCCATCACGTCAAGGACATCGCCGGCAAATACCTGATCGCCGGCGAGACGCAGGAGCCGGCGGTCATGTTCGTGCCGTCGGAATCGATCTATGCCGATCTCTATGAGCGCTTCGAGGACGTCATCCAGAAGGCGCATCGCGAGCGGGTCATCATCGCCTCGCCCAACATCCTGATGCTCCTCATCCAGACCATGCAGGCGATCTTCAAGGATGCGCGGATGCGCGAGCAGGCCGGCGTCATCAAGATCGAGGTGGCGCGGCTGCTCGAGGACGTCGGCCGGCTCAAGGACAGGGTGCTCGACCTGCAGCGCCATTTCGGCCAGGCGAGCGGCGATCTCGAGAAGCTCGGCCTCTCCGCCGACAAGATCGCCAAGCGGGGCCTGCGCATCGAGCAGCTCGACGTCGAGGAGCCGGCCAAGGTCGCCGGCGAGGATGCGCAGCTCCGGCTGGTGCAGGGCAGATAGCGGTCGGTCCCTTCGTGCGCTGCTCTGGCGCTGCGCGACTTCGAGACTGGATGGCCGGGTCGGGGGCCCGGCCATGACGAGTGGGGACTCAATCCGCCATGGCGGCGGCGGGCGCGGCGGGCCGGCCCTTGCCGGGCTTCGACAGCAGGAGGGCGAGCGGCAGCGAGGCCAGCGCCACATACATCATCAGGAGATAGTCGTTCGCATAGGCGATGACGCTCGCCTGCCTGGTGATCTCGCCGTTGAGCGCCGCCTTGCCGGCGAGCGTCGTCATGTCCCAGATGCGCCCGATGCCCGGCAGGTGAAGGCCGACATTGAACGGCGTCACGTGGCTGGCGAGATCGGCATGCATCACCGCGGTATTGCGGGTCAGGAGGAAGATCACGATCGAGATGCCGATGCTCGAGCCGATATTGCGCATCAGGCTGAACAGCGAGGTCGCCTGGGTGCGATAGCGCGGGTCGAGCGTGGCGAAGGTCACGGTCGAGAGGGGCACGAAGACGAAGCCGAGCCCCGCGCCCTGGACTATGCCGGTGCGGATGACCGTCGCCTGGGAGACGTCGGTGGTGAAATAGGTCATCTCCCAGAGGGTGAAGGCGATGAGGGAGAGGCCGAAGGCGAAGAGTAGGCGCGGATCGATGCGGGTGATCACCCGGCCGACGATCATCATGGCGATCATGGTGCCGATGCCGCGCGGCGCCATGACCAGCCCCGCGGTGAGCACCGGATAGTCGAGGACCTGCTGCAGGAACGGCGTCAGGAGCGCCATGGTCGCGAGCAGGATGATGCCGACGACGAAGATGGCGACGAGGCCTATCGAGAAATTCCGGTCGGCGAAGATCTTGGGATCGATGAACGGATTGTCCGACGTCATCATGTGGACGAGGAACATGTAGAAGGCGGTCGCGGCGAGACCGGCCTCGATCACGATCTCGGCCGAGGAGAACCAGTCGAGATTCTCGCCGCGGTCGAGCATCATCTGGAAGCTGCCGATGGCGAGCGCCAGAAGCAGGAAGCCGGTCCAGTCGAAGGTCGCCCTGGCGTTGCGCAGGGAATCGGACAGATAGGTCATGAGGCCCAGGATGGTGACCACGCCGACCGGCACGTTGATGAAGAACACCCAGCGCCAGTTGTAGTATTCGGTCAGCCAGCCGCCGAGCGTCGGCCCGAGGATCGGCCCCACCATCACGCCCACTCCCCAGATCGCCATGGCCGAGCCGTGGCGCTCGCGCGGGTAGGAATCGAGCAGCACCGATTGCGACAGCGGCACCAGCGGCGCCCCGAACACGCCCTGCAGCAGGCGGTAGAGCACCATCTGGTCGAGCGAGGCGGCGAGCCCGCACAGGACGGAAGCGACGGTGAAGCCCGCCACGGCGGTGACGAAGACCGGCTTGCGCCCGAAACGCGTCACCATGAAGCCGGTGACAGGGATCATGATGGCGGCGGCGACGATATAGGAGGTGAGAACCCAGTTGATCTGGTCGAGGGTCGCGGAGAGCGAGCCCATCATGTAAGGCAGCGCGACATTGGCGATGGTCGTGTCGAGCGCCTGCATGATGGTGGCGAGCATCACGCAGACGGTGATGATGCCGCGATGGGAGACGGGCTCGTCCATCGTCCCGCTCAGTCGGCCGCCTTCGCGGTCGCCCCGAACAGCGACCACAGGCTGCGGCGATGGCCGGTGTCGATCGAGACGTCGACGCTCATGCCGGAGGTGAGCGGCGGGGCGCCCTGCGCCGGCTCGAGGGCGAGCTTCACCGGGACGCGCTGCACGACCTTCACCCAGTTACCGGATGCATTCTGCGGCGGCAGCACGGAGAATTCGGCGCCCGTCGCGGGGCTGAGGCTCGTCACCCTGGCCTTCCAGCTGAAGGCCGGATAGGCGTCGACGGTCACGGTCGCGGCGTTGCCGACCTTGAGATGGGTGAGATCGGTCTCCTTCGGATTGGCCTCGACCCACAGGTCGCCGCTGGCGACCAGGCTCATGGCCGGCTGGCCGGCGGTCACATAGGCTCCGGCGCGCAGATTCTCGACATTGGCCACTGTGCCCGACCACGGGGCCACAATGGTGGCATGGGCGAGATCGCGCGCGGCCTTGTCGACGGCGGACTGGGCCTCGAGCATGCGCGGGTGGCCGTCGACGGGGCCCGTGGCATTGCCGCCGAGCTGCGACAGGGTCGCGTCGGCGGCGCGCTGCGCCCCGCGCAGCTGCTCCTGAGCGGTGTCGAGATCGCGGCGCGCCTCGTCGAGGGACGCCTGGGCGGCGACGCCGCGCTTCTGCAGGCTGAGCTGGCGGTCATAGGTCGCCTGCGCGTAATCGAGCGACGACCTGGCCTGATCGATCGCCGAGAGGTTCTGGCGATAGGTCGCCTGGAGCGCCACGAGGTCGTTGCGCACCATGCCGAGCTGCGCCTTGGCGCCGGCGAGCGCGATGCGGAAGGGCTCCTGGTCGAGCGTGAACAGGAGATCGCCCTTCTCGACATGCTGGTTCTCGCGCACGGCCACCCTGGCGACCGTTCCCGGCACGTCGGCCGCGACATTCATGATCGGCGCGCGAACATAGGCGTTGTCGGTCTCGACATAGCGGCCGCCCGCCAGATACATCTCGCCCGCGACGGCCAGCGCCACGAGGGGGCCCAGGACGAGCAGGCCGAGGCGGACAAGCCTGCGGCGGTCACGCTTTCTTGGCGCCCGCGGCAACTCGACCACCTTCGAGGCTTCGGACTTCGGCTCCTTGCCGGTCTCCGGCTTCGCTTCAGCGACGGCCATTGCCGACCCTCCTCTCCTCGCCGGCCTCGCTCATGATGGCGGTGAGATTGTCCTTCATCCTCGTGATGAGACGCATGGCCTCGTCGATCTCGGCATCGCTCATGTCCCGGAGGAGCTCGGCTCGCGTCCCGGCGGCGATGCCCTTGAGGGTCTCGAGAAGCGGATGGGCGGCAGGCCGCAGATAGAGCGACCAGGCGCGCCGGTCGGCGGGATTGGGACGGCGCTCGATGAGATCGGCCTTCTCCAGCCGGTCGATCAGGCGGCCGACCGTGATGGGCTCGACCTCGAGGAGCTCGGCGAGCGCCCCCTGGTTGATGCCTTCCTTCACGTAGATTTCCTTGAGGACCTGCCACTGCGCCCGGGTGAGGCCGGTGCCGCGCACATTCTGCTCGAAGCGCTTGCGCAGGACGCGCCCCGCGTCGATCAGCAGGAGTCCGATGGATGCATGTTCGGGTTTCATGACGGAGGGTATCTAGGCCGGGCGATAATAATAAGCAAGCTTACTATAACGTGAGTTAATGTAAGCTCAGCCATGATCGATTTGCATGCCTCTCCCAGGGTCCGCAGCACAAGGCCGCGCCCGCGCCCGACCGGGGCGTTTTCCCTTTCGCCGGTCCGTCAGTCGTCTATAAAGCGAGCCCTGATTTCCCCGTGCTTCGAACAGGAGAGAGCCCATGGCAGTACGCGTCGCGATCAACGGATTTGGCCGGATCGGCCGCAATATCGTCAGGGCCATTTTCGAATCGGGACGCAAGGACATCGACGTGGTGGCGGTCAACGACCTGGGACCCGTCGAAACCAACGCCCACCTCCTGCGCTATGACAGCGTCCATGGCCGCTTTCCGCGGGACGTCACGGTCGCGGGCGACACGATCGCGGTCGGCAAGGAAAAGTTCAAGGTCACCGCCATCAAGGACCCGGCGCAGCTTCCCTGGAAGGACCTCGGCATCGACATCGCGCTCGAATGCACCGGCATCTTCACCTCGAAGGAGAAGGCGTCGGCCCATCTCGCCGCGGGCGCCAAGCGCGTGCTGGTCTCGGCACCGGCCGACAATGCCGACCTCACCGTCGTCTATGGCGTCAATCACGACAAGCTGAGCAGGGACCACATCGTCGTCTCCAACGCGTCGTGCACCACCAACTGCCTGGCGCCGGTCGCCAAGGTGCTGCATGACGCGATCGGCATCGACAAGGGCTTCATGACCACCATCCATGCCTATACCGGCGACCAGCCGACGCTCGACACGATGCACAAGGACCTCTATCGCGCCCGCGCCGCCGCCCTGTCGATGATCCCGACCTCGACGGGCGCGGCCAAGGCCGTCGGCCTGGTTCTCCCCGAGCTCAAGGGCAGGCTCGACGGCGTCTCGATCCGGGTGCCGACCCCCAACGTGTCGGTGGTCGATTTCAAGTTCGTCGCGAAGAAGGCGACCAGCATTGAGGAGGTCAACGGTGCCATCAAGCGGGCTTCCGAACAGCAGCTCAAGGGCATCCTCGGCTACACCACCGATCCCAATGTCTCGATCGACTTCAACCACAACGCCAATTCGGCCACCTTCCACATGGACCAGACCAAGGTGATGGACGGCACCCTGGTGCGCGTGCTCGCCTGGTACGACAACGAATGGGGCTTCTCGAACCGCATGGCCGACACCACCGTCGCCTTCAGCAAGCACATCTGACATGGTCCGCCCGCTGCGCATCGCGCCGTCGATCCTGTCCGCCGATTTCGCCAGGCTCGGCGCGGAGGTGCAGGCGGTCGACGCTGCGGGCGCCGACTGGATCCATGTCGATGTGATGGACGGGCATTTCGTGCCCAACATCACCTTCGGCCCTCCGGTGATGGCGGCGATCCGGCCGGTGACGAAGAAGACCTTCGACGTCCATCTGATGATCGCGCCGGCCGATCGCTATCTGGAAGCCTTCGCCAAGGCCGGCGCCGACGTCATCACCGTCCATGCCGAGGCGGGGCCCCATCTCGACCGCTCGCTGCAGACGGTGAAGGCGCTCGGCAGGAAGGCCGGCGTCGCGCTCAACCCGGCGACGCCGGTCGAGCATGTCAGGCATGTGCTCGACCGGCTCGACCTCATCCTCGTCATGACGGTCAATCCGGGCTTCGGCGGCCAGAGCTTCATCCCGGCGATGATCGACAAGATCCGCGCGGCGCGCGACCTCGTGCAGGGCCGCGACATCGATATCGAGGTCGATGGCGGGATCACGCCGGAGACGGCGCCGCTCGCGGTGAAGGCGGGCGCCAATGCGCTGGTCGCGGGCTCGGCCGTGTTCACGGGCGGGCCTGAGGCCTATGCCCGCAACATCGCCGCGATCCGCACCCGGTCCACGACGATCGCGGCCTAGCCGCAAACGGGAGAAACGCGTCCCATTCTCCCGCTTGCGGAAGAAGGTGGCGCGCAGCGCCGGATGAAGGTGTCGTCCAGTCCGCACTGTGGCGCAGATGAAACAGCTCCATGCGCGTCCGGAGCCACACCCTCATCGGGCCTGTCGGCTACTTCGATCCGCAAACCTTCCCCCTTCTCCCGCTTGCGGGACGGATGAAAGTGTCGGCGTGCGCATGAACCGCAGATGAAGCGCCGCTTCAGCCTCCGCACAGCGGCGCAATCGTAAGCTTCGGCCATTCGCGGCTGGTAAGCCGCGCCGACCGGAAGCCGGACGGCTTCCCCCTGCTGGAGGACCATCCATGCCGACCTGCAATCGGGCGGTCGCCTGTGCCGCCACTTTCCTCGCGCTCACGCTGGCACCAGGCACCGCCGATGCCTATCAATGCAAGACGAGCTTCATCCAGGCGGAATCCCTGGGCACGCCCAAGGTCAAGGCCCGCAGGACGGCCAGGACATTCTGGGTGACGGAGGCCAGGAACAAATACGGCCTCGCCTGGTCGGTGTGGGACATCGCCGCGTCGAAATCGCAAAAGTGCAATTGGACCGGGACGAAGTTCTACTGCATCGTCAAGGCGAAGCCCTGCCTCTATGTCGTGCCGTGAGGACGGGATCAGCCCCGCTTCACCCAGTCCCCGAAGGCGGCGAGCCAGGTCACGACGAGCTTCCTCGTCGTCTCGTCGGTGAGCTTGCCGTCGGCGAATTTCGTCGGCGCCAGGGCGACGAAGATCTCTGGCTTCGGCATGGTGATGGCCTCGAGCCCCACCAGGTTCTGCCGCAGGTGATATTGCGAGCGCGCCGTGCCGACCGGTCCCTCCGAGGCGCCCATCACCCCGACGCGCTTCCACTTGAACGGATTGCCGCCTCGCGACATCCAGTCGAGGCCGTTCTTGAGGACGCCGGGAACGGAGAAATTGTATTCGGGCGTCGAGATGATGACCCCGTCGGCCTCCTTCACCTTGGCCTGGAGTGCCTTCACGCTCGCCGGCACGCCATGCCTCGCCTCCTCGTCGCCGTCATAGAGCGGCACGCCGTGCAGGGTCACGATCTCGATCTCCATCTCCGGCGGCGCCAGCTCCTTCACCGCCCGCAGGAGCCCGGTATTGAAGCTGTCCTTGCGAAGCGCTCCGCTGATGGCGAGAAGTTTCATTTAGCGTCTCCTGTTCTGGGCTCGGGGGAATGCGGGATCGGCGGGTCGCCGGCATCTTGATGGATTTCGCCCGGAACGTCACCTCCCGGGGGGCGGGCGAGACTGATAGCTCAGCGAGTTCAGCACCGCCAGAGCCCGCCCCGCCATGGTCCACAGTCAGCTGCGCATGATTGATGTTTACGTCAAAGTCATATTCTCCGGCCTATGAAGGAGGCTATCGGGCGACAGCGCCAGGGCTCCGAATCTGGGTTAACGGGTTGTGTCACCGAGCAGGGCTGAGAGATAGTCTGGGTTCCAGCTGGCGATTTTTCTGCGCATCTTGATGCTGGTGCGTCGAGGTTTTGTCGCCTTACGCTGC
>JBFWVM010000036.1:0-28136 GCA_050246735.1 Parvibaculaceae bacterium
CATCACGTTGCTGTTCTCCTCGATGCCGACATGGATGGTGCGCGCCGCCTCGTCGAGCCTGGTGAACAGGCGGCCGGTCGAGTCGTCGACGCGCCCGGCGATCTCGTTGCCGGCCTGCTCGACATAGTCGGCGAGGCAGTTGCGGGCGTTGTCGACCTGCTCGACATAGTTCTTGACGATGCCCTCGAGGCCGTCGGTCGTGCCGGCACGGCTGGTCTCGATCAGCTTGACCAGCTGCGCGCTGGACTGGCTGATGGCATTGGCGGTGGCGGAAGTGGACGCATTGAGCCGCTCCACCATCACATTGCCGTTCTCCTCGATGCCGACATGGATGGTGCGGGCGGCGTCGTCGAGCTTGGCGAACAGGCGGTTGGTCGAGTCGTCGACGCGGCCGGCGATCTCGCTGCCGGCCTGCTCGACATAGGCGGCGAGGCTGTTGCGGGCGTTGTCGACCTGCTCGACATAGGTCTTGACGATGCCTTCGAGACCGTCGGTCATGCCGGCGCGGCTGGTCTCGACCAGCTTGATCAATTGCGCGCTCGACTGGCTGATGGCGGAGGCGGCGGAGGAGGTGGAGGCGGCGAGCCGCTCCACCATGACGTTGCTGTTCTCCTCGATGCCGACATGGATGGTGCGCGACGCTTCGTCGAGCTTGGCGAACAGGCGGCCGGTCGAGTCGTCGACCCGGCCGGCGATCTCGTTGCCGGCCTGCTCGACATAGGCGGCGAGGCTGGTGCGGGCGTTGTCGACCTGCTCGACATAGGTCTTGACGATGTCCTCGAGCCCGTCGGTCATGCCGGCGCGGCTGGCTTCGACCAGCTTGACCAGTTGCGCGCTCGACTGGCTGATCGTGTTGGCGGCGGCCGAGGTGGAGGCGGTGAGCCGCTCCACCATGACATTGCTGTTCTCCTCGATGCCGACATGGATGGTGCGGGCGGCGGCGTCGAGCTTGGTGAACAGGCGGTTGGTCGAGTCGTCGACGCGGCTGGCGATCTCGCCGCCGGCCTGCTCGACATAGGCGGCGAGGCTGTTGCGGGCGTTGTCGACCTGCTCGACATAGTTCTTGATGATGCCTTCGAGGCCGTCGGTCATGCCGGCGCGGCTGGTCTCGACCAGGTTGACCAGCCTGGCGCTCGATGCGCTGATGGCGGCGGCGGCGGAGTCGGTCGAAACCGTCAGGCGCTCGACCAGGCTGTTGCCGTTCTCCTCGATGCCGACATGGATGCTGCGCGCCGCTTCGTCGAGCTTGGCGAACAGGCGGCCGGTCGAGTCGTCGACCCGGCCGGAGATCTGGGAGCCGGCCTGCTCGACGAAGCTCGTGAGCTCGTTGCGGGCCCGGTCGACCTGTTCGACATAGGCCTTGATGACCCCTTCCAGCCCGTCGCTCATGCCGGTGCGGCTGGCCTCGATCTGCTGGGAGACGACGATGCCGGACTTCTCGATCGTCTCGGCGACTTCCTGCGACGTCGACTTGAGATGATAGACGATATTGCCGCTCGCCGACTGCATGAGCTCGGTGAGCTGGGTGCCGGCGGTGCGGATCTGGTCGCTCGACTGGGCGGTGGCCTGGTCGATCGTCTGGGCGATCTGGCCGTTGATGGTGGTGAGCTCGTCGATGCTCGAGCGCAGGAGCTGCACGACGTTCGATTCCATGCCCTGGATGCGCATGCCGAAATTGCTCGATTCGGCGTTGAGCGAGCCCGTCGCGCTGGCGAGGATCCCGATCTGCTCGGAGAGATGCTCGGAGAACTTGCGCAGCTCGGTGACGAAGATCGAGGAGGAGCGCTCCATATGGGCGGCCTGGCCCGAGATCTCCGACCCGGCGACGGAAGCGCGCGAGGCCACCTCGTCGATGGTGCGGGCGAGCTCGACGGTCGTCGTCTTCAGCCCATGCTCCAGATGCTGGATGGTGGATTGCGCGCTGGCGATGATCGAATCCAGATTCTGGGTGTTGGATTCGAGGCGCGCCAGGACCGGGTTGGTCTCGCTGCCGATGACCACGCCCGCCTGCTGCAGCGCGGCGCGCTGGTTCTCGAGGCCGGCGATGAGGGTGCGGATGCGCTCCTCGTTGCCGCCGAAGGCGCGCTCGATGGCGGAGATTTCCTTGTGCACCAGGCCTTCGAGCTCGGAGGCGCGCTGCACCGCATGCTCGACGCCGCCGACCAGGATGTCGACCTCCGAGCGGACCGCCTGGGCGATGGAGGCCAGCCCGTCGGCCGCGATGTCCTGCGGCCTGACGAGGCGCATCGCCGTCTGCACCAGGACCTCGGACACCTGGCGCATCTGGTGGGCGCGCCAGACGAACCACGCCGCCGTCCAGATCAGCGAGAGCGGCAGGAGCAGGGTCGCCAGGGCGACCATGGTCTGCGGCATGGCCGGCGTGGCGAAGGGGTTCGGCTTGTCGAGAATGGCCGGGCTGAAGCTCCAGAACCACAGGAAGACCCAGAGCAGTGAGAGGACGAAGGCGACATAATAAGGAGCGAAGGACGGCCGGCGGCGAAGGCTCGCGATCATGGCGGCGGAGACAGGCTCGTTCTCGTTGGCGGGGCGTCCGCGCAAGGGGGCCTCGCGCGTCGCACCGATCTCGGCATCGCGCCGGCCCGCGTCGCCGCGACCTTGCTGGCGTCGCTGCGGACGCCGAGGTTCATTCGGATTGTTCACCATGTCTGTACCCGCACCATTCCCTGTTCATCGACGGCTCTTCTGTCCGCCCGACCCCAGTCCCACCCGGTTGGCCCCCGTCCCCCAGTCTACGCGTTGCTGGCCCAACCGCGCGCATGGGCGCCGGACGTCGCCAAGCCGTGCCTGGCGGTCCGTTTAGAGCTTGCATGATAACTCATTGAGAGTCCCGCTTGAACTCATCTTAACCCTGTCGATCCGGCTAAATAAAGTTTTGGTTAAAATTATGGTTCGCTTTGAATCAAAATCTAAAATCCTATCTTAAGCAGTCTTATTTACGTGATCGTGCGGGCGCCGGAGAACCGCAGGTCAACAAGCAAGGGAGGTCCATTGTCCAAGCGTAAGCCCGCAGGACCGGAAGAGGGCGGAAGCCCCGGGGCCGATCCGGCGATTTTCGACCGCGCCCATCTCGGCCAGTATACGGGCGGCGAGGCGGAGCTCGAGCGCGAGCTGGTGAGCCTGTTCCTCGGTCACTTCGCGCCGGTCCGCCGGCAGCTCGAGGCCGCCCGCTCGGCGCAGGACTGGAAATTCGCCGCGCACAGCCTCAAGGGATCGGCCCGCTCGATCGGGGCGCCGCAGATCGCAGCGCTCGCCGAGGCTCTCGAAGCCATGGGCAGCGCGGCCCCCGGAAAGAGCCGGACAGAGGCTCTCGACGCCCTCGACGCGGCCATGTCGGCCTTTGCCGGCGAGGCCAGAAAAGCCATTGGTTGAGGGCGCTTGGGGCGTCCGGCTCGAGCGCCGGGTGAGCGAGGTCCGAAAGCCCGCGCGCGGCAGGCGCGTCCCGCATGGCTGCGGCGACAGGCTCGTTCCTTGTGTTCGCGGCTGCGATACCTTAAAGAGACGCGGCGCAAAATACCCGACTAAAGCAAATTCCGCCAAAGTTGCAGACTCCGGCGATAAGAATTTGCTCCAACATATTGATTTGGCGCGAATCCTTTCGGCGAGGTGGTTCCACCTCGCCGGGATGCGCCATAAAAGGCCCGGAATGGCGAAGATCACCTTCATTCAACACAATGGCAGCGAACAGACCGTCGAAGGCCAGACGGGAATGACAGTCATGGAGACGGCGGTCAAGAACATGGTCCCGGGGATCGATGCCGATTGCGGCGGCGCCTGCGCCTGCGCCACCTGCCATGTCTATGTCGAACCTGAGTGGCGCGAGAAGACAGGGGCCCGCAACCCGATGGAAGAGGACATGCTCGATTTCGCCTTCGACGTGCGCGAAGAGAGCCGCCTGTCCTGCCAGATCAAGGTGTCGGATGCGCTCGACGGGCTCAGGGTGCGGGTTCCCGAAAAACAGTTCTAGCTGACGATTTGGAGTGGACTATGAGCGAAGAGGTGTTCTCCACCGATGCCGTGATCGTGGGCGCCGGCCCGTGCGGGCTGTTCGCGGTCTTCGAGCTCGGGCTCCTGGACATCAAATGCCATGTGGTGGACATCCTCGACAGGCCGGGCGGCCAGTGCGCCGAGCTCTATCCGGAAAAGCCGATCTACGACATTCCAGCACTGCCGATCGTCACCGGCTCGGAGCTCACGCAGCGGCTTCTCGATCAGGCGAAGCCGTTCAAGCCCGAATACCACTTCAACCAGATGGTCACCGCGCTCGCGAAGCTCGCCGACGGCCGCTTCGAGCTCAAGACCGATGGCGGTCTCGTCTTCCATGCCAAGGTGGTGGTGATCGCGGCGGGCGGCGGCTCGTTCCAGCCGAAGAAGCCGCCGATCCCCGGCATCGATGCCTATGAGAACCAGTCGGTCTTCTATTCGGTCAAGAAGATGGAGGCGTTGCGCGACCGCGACATCCTCATCGTCGGCGGCGGCGATTCGGCCCTCGACTGGACGCTCAACCTGCAGCCGCTGGCGAAGAGCCTGACGCTGCTGCACCGGCGCGACGACTTCCGCGCGGCGCCCGACAGCGTCAGGAAGATGCGCGAGCTGGTGGCGGCGGGCAAGATGCAGTTCAGGCTCGGCCAGGTGACCGGCCTGACCGGCGCCGGCGGCGTCCTGTCGTCGGTCCAGGTCAAGGGCACGGAGGGCGCCTTCGACATCGCCGCCAATGCGATGCTGCCGTTCTTCGGCCTCACCATGAAGCTCGGGCCGGTGGCCGAATGGGGCCTCAACCTGCATGAGAACCTCATCCCGGTCGATACGGCGAAATTCGAGACCTCGGAACCCGGCATCTTCGCCATCGGCGACATCAATACCTATCCGGGCAAGCTCAAGCTCATCCTGTCGGGCTTCCACGAGGCGGCGCTGATGGCGCAGGAGGCGTTCCATCACATCCATCCCGGCGAGCGCCTGCTGTTCCAGTACACCACCTCGAGCTCGAGCCTGCAGAAGAAGCTCGGCGTGGCCTGAGCTCACTCGCGGCTGCGGCTCAGGCCGCGCGTCCTGCGGCGGCGCAGGAGCGCCAGCTCCTCCTTGCGGTTGGGACGGCCGAGCATCTTGCGGAACACGTCGCGCTGCTCGTGAACCGAGGCGATGGCGAGGCCCATGGCGACGCCCGCGCCGACCAGGACGGACTCGCCCAGCTGCAGCGACGCCTCGATCGTCTCGGGCACCGCCTCGGTGACGCCCAGCCCGTAGAGCTTGACGGCGTGGCGGTCGTCGCGCGCCCGGGCGATGATCTTGATGTCGGCGCGTTCGAGCCTGGCCGCGACGGTCACCTCCTCGACCTTCTTCGGCTGGTCCATGGTGACCGCGATGACCTGGACCTGCCCGATATTGCAGGCGCGCAGGAATTCCGGCCGCGACGCATCGCCGTAATAGATGGGCTTTCCGGATTTGCGCTCTTGAGCCACGAGCCCGGGATCGGTGTCGACGGCGATATAGGGGATGCCGTGCTCCTCGAGCATCTTGCCGATGAGCCTGCCGACGCGGCCGAAACCGGCAATGATGACGCGCGCCTCGCTGTCGCCGGGCGGGGCCTCCATCGGCATGCCGGCATCCGTGCTCAGGATCTTCCGCGACAGCGGACGGCCCAGATAGTCGAGCAGGGGGATCGCGGCCATGGACAGCGACACGATGATCAGGAGCGCGTCCGAGACGATCCGGGAGACGACGCCCGCCGAGACCGCGGCCGCCATGGCGACGAAGGCGAACTCGCCGCCCGGTCCGAGGAGCAGGGCCGCCTCGACGCGGGCGGCGCGCTCGATGGCGAAGGGCTGCGCCACGAGCCAGAACAAAGCCGCCTTGATGGCGATGAGGGCGGCGGCGGAGAAGATGAAGACCTTCGGATAGGCGGCGACCTGGCTCAGATCTATGCCCATGCCGACCAGGAGGAAGAAGGCGCCGAGCAGGAGCCCCTTGAAGGGCTCGATGATGGCTTCGACCTCGCGGCGAAACTCGGTTTCGGCGAGGAGGAGGCCGGCGAGAAAGGCGCCGAGCGCCATGGACAGGCCGGCCAGGCTCGCGACATAGCCGGCACCAACGGCGATCAGCAGCGTCGTCGCCATGAACAGGTCGCCGCTGCGCGCCTGCGCCACCAGGCGCAACAGCGGGCGCAGCAGGAACCGGCCGACCAGGACGATCAGCGCGATGGCGACGAGCGCCTGGGCGACGGCGGTGAGGATGGCGGCAAAGGCGGGGCCCGATTCATTTCCGCCGAGCACGTTGACGAGCAGCAGGATCGGTATGACCGCCAGGTCCTGGAACAGCAGCACCGAGAAGCTGGCGCGCCCGGTATGGGTGCCGAGGCGCCTCTCGTCGGAGAGAAGCTGCACCACGATCGCCGTCGAGGAGAGCGACAGGGCGGCGCCGGCGATCAGGGCCTCGGCCGCGTCGAGGCCGAGCCACAGGCCGATCAAGGTGATCGTGGCGGTGGTGACCAGCACCTGCAGCCCGCCCAGGCCGAAAACGAGGCGGCGCATGGTGATCAGGCGCTCGAAGGAAAGCTCGATGCCGATCAGGAACAGCAGGAACACGACGCCGAGCTCGGCAAGCCGGGACAGTCCCTCCGACTCGGTGAAGACGAAACTGGCGAGCCAGGGATGGGTCCCGGCGAGCCTTCCCAGCATGTTGGGGCCGATGAGCGCGCCGACGATCAGGAAGCCCAGGATCGAGCTCAGGCCCAGCCGGCGGAAGATCGGGATGACGACGCCGGCGGTGCCGAGGAAGATCAGGGCTTCCTTGTAGGCGCTCGGATCGACGGGAGATGCCATGTTCTTCCTTGTTGATCACCGGCGTCAGTGTGTGCGAAGCCTCGCGGCTTGCAAAGCAGATTCGAGGCGGTCCATGAACCCTCACCATGCCACGCCGGCCGGAAAGACGCGCGCCCGCGCCCTGAGGCTGCCCTTTCCGGGAGAGCCGGGCGAGAACAACGCCATCACCGACGTGGCGGGAGTCGAGGTCGGGACGACGACCCTGATCGCCGGCGAAGGCAGGCTCGTCGTCGGGCGGGGACCGGTGCGCACCGGCGTCACCGCGCTCCTGCCGCGCGGCCGCGGCAAGGCGCGGATTCCCTGCGCGGCCGGGTCCTATTCGCTCAACGGCAATGGCGAGATGACGGGGACGATCTGGATCGAGGAATCGGGCGAGCTGCAGACGCCCGTCACGATCACCAACACCCATTCCTGCGGGGTGGCGCGCGATGCGACCATCGCGTGGCTGGTGCGCCACGGCGGCGGCAACGTGCAGGATTGGGGACTCCCGGTCGCGGCCGAGACCTATGATGGGGACCTCAACGATATCAACGGTTTCCACGTGAAGGCCGAGCATGTGATTCAAGCGCTGGAAGGGGCGCGGGGCGGCCCGGTGGAGCAGGGCAGCGTCGGCGGCGGCACCGGCATGATCTGCTACGACTTCAAGGGCGGCACCGGCACGGCCTCGCGGGTGGCGAGGATCGCGGGACGCCGCTATGCGGTCGGCGCCCTGGTGCAGTCGAATTTCGGCCAGAGGCCCGAATGCACCATACTGGGCGTCCCGGCCGGCCAGCATCTGACGGGCGGCGAGCTGCGCGGCAGGCCCGCGGGCTCGATCATCGTCGTCATCGCGACCGATGCGCCGCTCGAGGCGCACCAGCTCAAGCGCATCGCCCGGCGCGTGCCCATGGGCCTGGCGCGGACCGGCGGCATCGGCCACAACAGCTCGGGCGACATCTTCCTCGCCTTCTCGACCGCCAATGAGGAGGCCTTCGCCGCCCCGTCAGGCGAACTGCGCCGCATGGAGGCGATCGCCAACCAGGACATCGACCCGCTGTTCCAGGCGGCGGTCGAGGCGACCGAGGAGGCGGTCGTCGACAGCATGATCGCCAACGAGACCATGATCGGGCGCGACGGCAACAGATGCGTGGCGCTGCCGCATGACCGGCTGGTCGAGGTGATGAGAAAGTTCGGGAGACTCTGACCGGCCGCTCTCCCCGCTCGTCATGGCCGGGCATGCGGCTTCATGCGCCCCGTCACGAAACGCGGAAGCGATAGCCGACGCCGGGCTCCGTCACAATCATTCGTGGAGAAGCCGGGTCGCTCTCCAGCTTCTGCCTGAGCTGACCGACGAAGACGCGCAGATACTGCACATCTTCAGCATGGGCCGGTCCCCAGACGGCTGTCAGGAGCTGCTTGTGCGTCACCACCTTGCCATTCGCCTCGACGAGCTTCACCAGAAGCTCGTATTCCTTTGGCGACAGGCGAACCGGAGCGCCGGCGCGGGTGACGAGCCGGTTCACCAGGTCGAGAGACATATCGCCTGCTTCCACGAGCGTCGGCGCCTCGCTGCGGATCAGCCGGTGGCGCATCGCGACGCGCAGCCGCGCCAGCAGCTCGCCGACGCCGAACGGCTTCTCCACGTAGTCATCCGCACCCATGTCGAGCGCGTCGATCTTCTCCGTCTCGCGATCCCGCGCCGAGAGGATGATGATCGGACCTGCATAGAACGCGCGGGCTTCCCGCAGAGCCTCCTTGCCGTCCATGTCCGGCAGGCCGAGATCGAGCACCACGGCATCGGGCGCCATGCCGGCGATCTCCTTGAGACCTTCCGCGGCCGTTCCGGTGAAGACAGGCTCATAGCCCGCCGCGTTCAGCGCCGGACGAAGGAAGCGATGAATCTGCGGCTCATCGTCGACGACCAGGATCCTGGGGCGGATCGCCGTCACGGCTCGACCTTCCTTCCCGTGGGCGACTTCGTCAGGCTGATGAGCACGCGAGTGCCCTTGTCGCCGTGGATCGGACTCGCGGCCGTGATCCGTCCTCCCATAGCCTCCACGAAGCCTTTCGAGATCGAGAGCCCGAGACCCACCCCCTTGCCGCGATCCGTCGTTTCTTCCATGCGCCGGAACTTCTCGAAAACGCGTGCCAATTCCGTGGTCGGAATGCCGCGCCCTTCGTCCTCGATGCTGATGACGATATTGCGCGGGTCCTCATAGACCGCAATCTCCACATCGGTATCATCCGGACTGTAGGCAATCGCGTTCTCGAGGATATTGACGACCGACTGTTCCAGAAGGGCCGGGTCCGCCATGACGAGGGAGAGCGCGGGGGGATAGTCCCGGACAAGCTTGCGCCGGCCGAGCCTGCGCGCGACGCGCTCGGCCGCGGCGTTCAGCACGTCGCGCACGTCGGTCCAATCGCTCTTCGGGTTGAGCGCGCCGCCTTCGAGGCGCGTCATGTCCAAGAGGTTGCCGACATAGCCGTTCAGCCGCTCCGCCTCCTCGCGGATGCTGTCGAGCAGGTCGGCGCGGACCGCCGGCTCCAGCGTCGCACCGTAGTCGATGAGCGTGGTCGCGGAGCCGAGCACGGCGGAGAGCGGTGTCCTGAGGTCGTGGCTGATCGAGTTGAGCAGCGCCGATCGGAGCTGGTCGGATCGCCGCCAGGCCTCGGCCTCGGCGGCGGCGGCGGCAAGTTCGGCGCGTTCCAGGGCGACGGCGCCCTGGTCCAGCAGGGCGGCGACGAACCGCTCACTGTCCCGCGGCGCCGGAAAATGCGCTTCGATGCCGACGACGCCTGAGCGCGTGCGCAGACCCTGAAGCGGATGGAACGTCCACATGGCGTTCGGCAGCGTGCCGGTGCCAGCACCGGCAACCTCGCCCTTCTGCCAGGCCCAGCGGGCGGCCGCCATCTCCGTCGCGCCCAGCGCAGCCGGGTCGGGCACGGCAGCCGCCGGGACGATGACGTCGCCCGCCGGCAGCAGAACGACGGTCCTTCCGCCGGCCGCGGCCGAGACCTGCTCCGCCAGCGCCGCCGCCGCCTCGTCCTTCGTGGCGGCGGCCGACAATCGCCGGCTGGCGGCGAGAAGCGCCGCGATGGCCGAGGCCCGCCGCGACGTGGCGCTGGCCTGGTCACGAACGCGGCCGGCCAGACCGCCGGTCGCCAGCGCCACCGCCCAGAAGACGACGAGCGTCAGCACGTCGGCCGGCGAACCGATCGCAAGGCTGTAGCGCGGATCGAGAAACAGGAAATTGTAGGTGAGGAAGGCGATGGTCGCAGCAAGAAGCGCCGGCCCCAGGCCGAACAGCACGCCCGCGCCAAGGACGGCCGAAAGAAAGATCATGCCGAGGTTGATGCGCTCGAAATAGCGATCGAGCGGATATGATGCGAGCGTGGCGATACCCACGAGGCCGGCTCCGAGAACATAATCGCGCCAGCCCTTCATCGAGGCGGCGCGGGCCCGCACCGGCGGAACAGCCGGTGCAGGCGCGCCGTCGGTGACGATATGGAGCGCCGCGCCCGACGCCTCGACCATGAGCGCATGCGCCAGCGAGCGCCCGCGCAGGCGCTTCCACCAGCCGATCTTCGATTTGCCGAGAACGATCTGGGTGACGTTGCTCTGCCTTGCATAGGCGAGCGCGCATGCGACGAGATCGTCGCCCGTTAGAACCGCCGTCGTGCCGCCGAGCTGCTCGGCGAGCTTGAACCCCTCGCCGAGGCACGCCGCACCGGCGGCGTCCGGCGGTGGCCGGTTAGGTGACTCGATATGCGCCACTGTCCAGGGCGCATCCATCATCATGTCCGACAGGCGCCGTGCGGCCCGGACCAGCGAGCTCGCCATTGCGTCGGCGCCGATCAGAACCAGGATGCGCTCGCCGGCAGCCCAGGGTCCCTCGACGCCGGCTCGCCGCATTTCCCCGACGAGTTGATCATCGACGGTCTGGGCGGCGCGCCGCAGCGCCAGTTCCCGCAAGGCGGTCAGGTTTTCCGGCTTGAAGAACCGCGCCGCGGCGAGCTGCGCCGTTTCGGGCACATAGACCTTGCCTTCCGCCAGCCGCTGCCGCAGTTCGTTCGGCGTGACGTCGACCATCTCGATCTCGTCGGCGCGGGCAAGCGCGGAGTCCGGAACCGTCTCGCGCTGGCGCACGCCCGTGATCTTCCAGACGACATCGACCAAACTTTCCAGGTGCTGGACGTTCAGCGTCGTCCAGACATCGACGCCGGCGCCGAGAAGCTCCTCCACGTCCTGCCATCGCTTCGGGTGGCGCGAGCCCGGAGCGTTCGTGTGCGCATGTTCGTCGATGAGCAGCAGGGCAGGCTTGCGGGTCAGCGCCGCGTCAATGTCGAACTCGAGGAGGGTCCGGCCGCGATACTCCATCGGCCGGCGCGGCAGAACGTCGAGTCCGCGCAGCAAAGCCTCAGTCTCGCGGCGCCCGTGGGTCTCGACGACCCCGACAACGACGTCCCCGCCCTCGGCTTTGCGTCGGCGCGCCGCGCGAAGCATCTCGTAGGTCTTGCCGACCCCGGGCGCCATGCCCAGAAATACTTTCAACCGCCCACGGCCGGCTTCACCCATTTGCCGGGCGGCGGCATCGGCAACGCGTGGCGCGGGCTGTTCATTCATGGCCTGGATGGCTTCCGAACGGGAAAGCGGAAGTCGAGCGCAAGATTGGTCTCAAGCACATTGACGCGCGGCTGGCCGATGAAACCCAGAAAAGCCGGCCGGACTCGATCCGCTATAACCCGCCTTACCTCGGTGGCCGAGACGCCGCGCGCGGCCGCAATCCTCCCGACCTGATAGAAAGCATAGGCCGGCGATATGTCGCCGTCCAGCCCGGATGCCGATGCAGTCACGCCGTCCGCAGGCACAGGACCCCCGGCATTCGGATTTTCAGACCGAACAGACGCGGTTGACGCCGCAATGCGCTTCGCAAGGTCGGGATTGAGCGGACCGAGATTCGAGCCGGCCGAGGCGCCTGCGTCGTAGCCGTCGCCCGCGGCCGACGGGCGTGGATGCAGGTATTCCGGGCGGCTGAAATCCTGCCCGATCAGAGCCGAGCCGATGACGCGGTTGCCCTCACGGATCAGGCTTCCCGACGCCTGACGAGGGAAGGCGATCTGCGCGATCCCGGTCACCGCCAGGGGATAAGCGAGGCCGAGCAGCAGGGTGAACAGGATCACCGAAACGAAAGCCGGACGCAGGTGCTGCAGCATGGCGCCGATCCTCAGGCCAGACCGATGGCGGAGATGACGAGATCGACGATCTTGATGCCGGCAAACGGAGCAGCAAGGCCGCCGAGCCCGTAGATGAGCAGGTTGCGCGAGAGAAGCCTGCCCGCGCCGATGGCGCGATAGCGAACACCCTTCAACGCCAGCGGGATCAGCAGCACGATGATCAGGGCATTGAAGATGACGGCGGAGAGGATGGCGCTCCTCGGGCTCGACAGCCCCATCACGTTCAGCGCCCCCAGCGCCGGCAGGGAGCCGACGAACATCGCCGGAATGATGGCGAAATATTTCGCAACATCGTTGGCGATGGAAAACGTGGTCAGAGCGCCACGGGTGATGAGAAGCTGCTTGCCGACTTCGACGATCTCGATGATCTTGGTGGGATCGCTGTCGAGATCGACCATGTTGCCGGCCTCCCGCGCCGCCTGCGCGCCGGTCTGCATTGCGACTCCGACATCGGCCTGGGCCAGCGCGGGCGCGTCGTTGGCGCCGTCGCCGCACATGGCGACGAGGCGGCCCTTGCGCTGCTCCTCATGGATCATGCGCAGCTTGTCCTCGGGCGTCGCTTCGGCGAGAAAGTCGTCGACGCCGGCCTCCGACGCGATGGCTGCGGCCGTCACCGGATTGTCGCCGGTGATCATCACGGTGCGGACGCCCATGCGCCTCAGATCGGCGAACCGCTCCCTGACGCCGGGCTTGACCACGTCCTTGAGGTGGATGACGCCGAGCAGCTTGCCGTCCTGGCTCACGGCGAGCGGCGTGCCGCCGGAGCGCGCGATCCGGTCAACGGCCGCATTGAACTCTCGGGGCACGTCTTCATCCGCGAGACGGAGATCCCGCAACACCGCGTCGATCGCGCCCTTGCGCCACGATTTTCCATCGGCGTCGAGACCCGACTGGCGTGTGGTCGCGCTGAACGGGATCGTCTTGGCGTCAGGCGGCGCCTCGGCGCTCTGGCCGAGTTGCCGCGCCAGATCGACGATCGAGCGTCCCTCCGGCGTTTCGTCCGCCAGCGATGCCATCAGCGCCGCCTTGAGCGCGACCTCCGCGCGCACGCCGGCGGCGGGAACGATCTCGGCCGCCATGCGGTTGCCGAAGGTGATCGTGCCCGTCTTGTCGAGCAGCAGCGTATCGACGTCGCCCGCGGCCTCGACCGCGCGTCCGGACATAGCCAGCACATTGAACTTGAGGAGGCGGTCCATGCCGGCGATGCCGACCGCGCTGACGAGGCCGCCGATCGTGGTGGGGATCAGCGTGACGAACAGGGCGCCCAGCACGGGCGGGCTGAGATCGACGCCGGAATAATAGCCGAGCCCGACCAGCGTCACGACGGCGATCAGAAACACGAGCGTGAGACCGGCGAGAAGCACCGTGAGCGCGATCTCGTTGGGGGTCTTGCGGCGGTCGGCGCCTTCGACCATCGCGATCATCCGGTCGAGAAAGGTGGCGCCGGGCTGCGAGGTGATCTTCACCTTGATCCAGTCCGAGACGACGGTGGTGCCGCCGGTCACCGCAGAGCGGTCGCCGCCGCTTTCGCGGATCACGGGCGCCGATTCGCCGGTGACGGCGGCCTCGTCGACCGACGCGATGCCTTCGATGATCTCGCCATCGGCCGGGATCACGTCGCCGGCCTCGACCAGGACGACGGTACCCGGCTCCAGCTCATGCGCCGGAAGCGGCACAACGAGTCCCGTCTTTTCGTCGACAACGACCTTGGCTTTCGTCGAGACGCGGCTTTCGCGCAGCGCGTCGGCCTGGGCCTTGCCGCGCCCTTCGGCGACGGCTTCGGCGAAGTTCGCGAACAGGACCGTCGCCCATAGCCAAAGCGCGATCTGCATCACGAAGGATACGTCGGTGCCGGCGGAGACGGCCGCAACCGCCGATGCGGATGCGAGAAGTGCTACGATCTCTGTCGTCAGGATGACCGGATTGCCGGCAAGCGCGCGGGGATCGAGCTTGCGGATGGCGTCTACGACGGCGCGCTTGAAATCGAGCGGACGAACGTCGGCGCTTGAAAGAGGCATTGTGCGTATCCTTTTTTGCGAGGCCCGGTTCAGCCGCCGAGCCCATGCAGCGCCTGGAAATGCTCGACGATCGGGCCGAGCGCGAGGGCCGGGAAGAATTGCAGGCCGCCGAGGATCAGGATCACGCCGATCAGAAGGCCGATGAACAGCAGCCCATCCGTCGGAAACGTGCCGTGCGTAGCGGCGAGCCGGGGCTTTGCGGCGAGTGAGCCGGCGATCGCGAGGACGGGCACGACATAGGCGAAGCGGCCGAGCAGCATCGCGATGCCGAGCGTGGTGTTCCACCATGGCGTGTTGGCGCTCAGTCCCGCAAAGGCCGAGCCGTTGTTTCCCGCCGCCGACGAATAGGCGTAGAGGATCTCCGAGAGTCCGTGCGCTCCCGGATTGGCGAGCCCCTGCAATGCCTTGGGCAAAACCGCGGCCGCGGCCGCGAATCCGAGGATCGCGAGCGGCAGGATCAGCACCGCCAGCATGGCGTAGCGCACCTCGCGCGCCTCGATCTTCTTGCCGATGTATTCCGGTGTCCGCCCGACCATCAGGCCCGCCACGAAGACGGCGACCAGCGCCAGCACGACCATGCCATAGAGGCCCGAGCCGGCGCCGCCCGGCAATATCTCGCCGAACTGAATCATGAGCATGGCCATGCCGCCGCCGAGCGGCATGAAACTGTCGTGCATGGCGTTGACGCCGCCGTCGGACGCGCCGGTGGTGGCGGCCGCCCAGATCGCGGTGGACGGCGCGCCGAAGCGGACTTCCTTGCCTTCCATATTGACACTGGCATCGACATGGGCGGCGACCAATGCCGGCGCCGGGCGCGTCTCCGACCAGTAGATGGTGGAGGCGGTGGCCGCGACGAAGATCGCCATGACCGCGGCCAGGGCGCGGGCATCCTTGTGCGCGCCGGCCTGGCGGCCGAAGGCTACCACGCAGGCGAATCCCAGCACGTTCATCTCGACGATCTCGATCAAATTGGTGATCGCGTTGGGGTTCTCGAACGGATGCGCCGAGTTGGCGTTGAAGACGCCGCCGCCATTGGTGCCGAGCTGCTTGATCGCCTCCTGGCTGGCCGCGGGAAAGAGCGCGATGGTCTGCCTGGCCCCTTCCAGCGTGGTCACGACGGCATGGGCGGACAAGGTCTGCGGCAGGCCGAGGGCGACGAAGGTGAGCGCGATCACGAACGACAGAGGCAATAGGAGATAGAGGCTGACGCGGGTGAGATCGACCCAGAAATTGCCGAGCCCCTCGCTCCTGTCGGCGGCAAAGGCCCGCGCCACGGCCGCCGCGACCGCAATGCCGGCTGCGGCGGACAGGAAATTGTGCGCGGTGAGGCCCGCCATCTGCGAGAAGGTCGAGACGGTCGTCTCGGGGACGTAGGACTGCCAGTTCGTGTTGGTGACGAAGCTCACCGCCGTGTTGAAGGCGAGATGCGGCGGCAGGCTGCCGAATTCCTGCGGGTTGAGCGGCAGCCATACCTGGAGGCGCAGGATGGCGTAGAGCAGGACGAAGCTCGCCGCGCCGAATGCCAGCAACGCCAACGCATAGGCGCACCAGCTCTGCGATTGCGCAGGATCGATGCCGCAGGCGCGATAGATCGACCGCTCGATGGGCCGCAGTATCGGATCGAGCCAAGTCCTTTGCCCGTTCCAAATCCGCCATAGATAGAGGCCCAACGGCCAGCTGAGCGCGATGGTGAGGCCGAGGGTGAAGGCGATCTCCGCCCAACCTTGCCAGTTCATGGAATTGTCCTGTCAGAAGCGGTCTGGCCGCAGCAGGGCGGCGAGCATATGGAAAGCGATTACCGCCGCGCCGCAGGCCCATAGAGCTTCGGTCCACATGATCAGATGCGCCTCAGCAGAAGCGCATAGAAGCCGAACAGAGCGAAGGCGGCGATGCCGGAGAAGAGGAAAAGGAAATCGGCCACGATGGGTTTCTCCCGAACGAACGGCCGGGATCCTATTCGGCAAGCCGATCAACGTTCCAGATGGATTGCGCAGGATCGGCATAAGGATCGCGTAAAGAAGGACGCGAACCGATGCGCGGCGGCCTCCAGATCACGCTGCACGGCGATCTCGAATCATCCCGATTGCCGGTCTCGGCAAGGGGGCGGGCGGCATGACGAGGCAGGGCCGGGTCACTCACCTGACATCACGGAGCTGTTGCGGGCAGAGACTGGATGGCCGCCTCAAGGGCGGCCATGGCGGGGTAGGGAGGGCGACCGTGACGTGGCCGGGAAGCGGCCGTGACGAGCGCTCACTTCTTCTGCTCGACATGGCCGCCGAACTGGAAGCGCATGGCGGAGAGCAGCTTCTCCGCGAAAGTATGGTCGCGGCGCGAGCGGAAGCGGGTGTAGAGCGCGCTCGACAGGACGTCCGCCGGCACGGCTTCCTCGATCGCCGCCTCCACCGTCCAGCGGCCCTCGCCCGAATCGGCGACGGAGCCGGTGAAGCCCTCGAGGTCGCTGTCGCGGGCGAGGGCGATGGCGCACAGATCGAGAAGCCAGGAGGACACGACGCTGCCGCGGCGCCAGACCTCGGCGATGTCGGCCATGTCGAGGGCGAAGCGCTCGTCATCCGGCAATTCGGCGCTCGACTTGTTGCGCAGGATGTCGAAGCCCTCGGCATAGGCCTGCATCAGCCCGTATTCGATGCCGTTGTGGATCATCTTCACGAAATGGCCGGAGCCGGCGGGCCCGCAATGGATGTAGCCGTGCTCGGCGCGCGGGTCGCGGCTCTCGCGGCCGGGCGTGCGCTCGATTCCGCCCAGCCCCGGCGCGAGGCAGGCGAAGATGGGGTCGAGATGGGCGACGATCGACTGATCGCCGCCGATCATCAGGCAATAGCCGCGCTCGAGACCCCATACGCCGCCCGAGGTGCCGACATCGACATAGTGGATGCCTTTCCGGCGCAAGGCCTTGGCGCGGCGGATGTCGTCCTTGTAGAAGCTGTTGCCGCCGTCGATCAGGATGTCGCCTTCCTGCATGAGGCCTGAAACTTCGGTCAGGACCTTCTCGGTGACCGCGCCCGCCGGCAGCATCAGCCAGACGGCGCGCGGTGCGGCAAGCTTCGCCAGCATGCCGGCCGCGTCCCCGGCCGCCGCCGCGCCCGCCGCCGCGACGTCCTTCACCGCATCCGGATTGCGGTCGAGAACCACGCAGCGATGCCCGCCGCCCATCAGGCGACGCGCGATGTTGCCGCCCATGCGCCCGAGACCGATGATACCGATATCCATGTTACCTTCCTTCGCGTTCAGGCGTCAGGCGACGACGCCATATGACAATATATCCAGACCGTGGGCGATCTGATCGTCGTTGATGACGTGATCGCTGCCCGGGTAGAAGCGCGTGGTCACCCGGGCGCCGTGGGCCGCGAGATGCGCGGCCGTTTCCACGACCCGCCTGGCCGGAATGAACGGGTCGTTCTCGCTGCAGCCGATGAAGACCGGCGTGCCGTCGAACCCGCCGCTCTCTTCCCGCCGCAGCGGATCGGGGCCGATGAGGCCGCCGGTGAAGCCGAGGACGCCGGCATAGCGGCGCGGATGGCGCGCGGCATATTCGAGCACCAGGCAGGCGCCCTGCGAGAAGCCGACGAGCGCCACGTCCTCGCCGATGCCGAAGCCGAGATCGCTCACCGAATGCAGGATGGCGCCGAGCCGGTCGAGGGAGCGGCCGAGGAACGGCTCGTTGGCGGCGACAGGTCCCATGAAGAGCCCGGGATACCAGCTTCCGGTCTCGGCGCTGGGAGCGAGAAAGCACAGGCCCTGAAGGGCGAGCCGGCCGGCCAGCGGCAGGATGGTCTCGGCCGAGGCATGACGGCCGTGAACGAGGAGGGCCACCCGCGACGCCCCGGCGAGGGGCGTGCCGGCCACGAGGAGACGGTGCGCCTCGACGAGGCGGCGCGCCCCGGTTGCGGAGATGCGGAGCGTCATTGCAGGGGCTTCAGCCCGGCTTCGATGCTGGCGCGGCGCGGCTCGAGGAACGGCGGCAGGGACAGGCGCCGGCCGAGGCTCTCCAGGGGCTCGTCCACCGCGAAGCCCGGCCCGTCGGTGGCGATCTCGAACAGGATGCCGTTGGGCTCGCGGAAATAGAGCGAGCGGAAATAATAGCGCTCGACCTCGCCGCTCGACGGAAGACTGAAGCTCGCCAGACGCTCGGTCCAGCGATGCAGCGTCTCGACGCCCGGCGTCCGGAAGGCGACGTGATGGACGCCGCCGGCGCCTTGTCCGGCCACGGGCAGGTGAGGCTCGACGGCGACATGGAGCTCGGCCGCGGGACCGCCTTCGCCCATGGCGAAGACATGAAGCGACGTCTTGCCGTCGCCGAGAGGATGCGTGCGGACCTCTTGCATGTCGAGGACCCGGGTCAGGACGCCGGCGGTCGGCTTCACGTCGGGCACCGAGAGCGTGATCGGCCCGAGGCCGCGGATCTGGTGGGCGGCGGGGACCGGGCTTTCCGCCCAGGGATGGCTCTCGCCGGCGCCCCCGTCGTCGACGAGTCGCAGACGCTGGCCTTCCGGATCCTCGAAATCGAGCGATCGATAGCCGGCGCTGTCGCCGATCTCGGCAGTCTTCGCCCCGGCCGCGAGCAGCCGGTCGCGCCACCAGGCGAGGCTCGCCTCGCCTGCGACCCTGAGGCCGGTGCGCGCGATCGCACGGGTGCCGCGCCTTTCGCGCCCGACCGGCCAGTCGAAGAAGGTGACGTCGCTGCCCGGGCTCGCCTTGCCGTCGGCGTAGAAGAGGTGATAGGCGCTGGTGTCGTCCTGGTTGACGGTCTTCTTGACCAGGCGCAGGCCCAGCACCCCGGTATAGAAAGCGAGGTTGCCGGGGGCGTCGGCGGTTATCGCGGTCAGATGGTGGATGCCGCGCAACTGCTCGGCCATGCGGGTCTCCTTGTTTGTCCGATGCTCAGATGCGATTGAGCGGCACTTTCAGATAGACATTGCCGTCCCGGTCCGGCTCGGGGAAATGGCCGGCATTCATGTTGACCTGGATCGAAGGGATGATCAGCCGCGGCGCGCCGAGCTTCCTGTCGCGCGCGGTGCGCATGGCCACGAACTCGTCCTCGCCGATGCCGTCGCGGACATGGACGTTGCCGGCGCGCTCGGCGGCGACCGTCGTTTCCCAGGCGAAGAAATCGCGGCCCGGCGCCTTGTAGTCGTGACACAGGAACAATCGCGTCTCGGGCGGCAGCGCCAGGACCTTCTGGATCGAGCGATAGAGCTGGCGCGCGTCGCCGCCGGGAAAATCGGCGCGCGCGGTGCCGAAATCCGGCATGAACAAGGTGTCGCCGATGAAGGCGGCATCGCCGACGACATAGGTCAGGCAGGCCGGCGTGTGGCCGGGCGTGTGCATGACATGGGCTTCGATCGAGCCGAGGGTGAAGCGGTCGCCGTCCTCGAACAGGCGGTCGAACTGGCTGCCGTCGCGCTGGAAGTCCGTGCCGGCGTTGAAGATCTTGCCGAACGTATCCTGCACGACGGTGATCTTCCCGCCGATGCCGAGCTTGCCGCCGAGCTTCTCCTGGATATAGGGGGCGGCGGAAAGATGGTCGGCATGGACATGGGTCTCGAGGATCCAGTCGAGGGTGAGACCCTGGCGGCGGACGTGATCGATCAGCCCGTCGGCCGACTTGAAGGAGGTGCGGCCGGCGGACGGGTCATAGTCGAGCACGGAATCGACGATGGCGCAGATCTTCGTGGCGGGATCGCTCACCACATAGCTCACCGTGTTGGTGGCTTCATCGAAGAAGCCCTGGACATCGGGATGACTGGCCATGATCTCCTCCTGATGCATCGGCAGGCCGCGCTTTGCAAGGATGATAGACCGGATTTCCGTCGGGCGCGACGGGGTTTCGGAAAAGTAAGGAGACGCCAGCCGACGAGCGCGAGGCCCATGGCGAGCGCCGTCATGCCGGCAATGTGATGGGTATCGAGCGTCCCGCCGAGGAGACGCCCGGGCTATTTCGAGATGAACATGTTGTGGGCCAGGCTGTCGCGGATGATGCCGAAAGCGCTGGCCAGCTCTTCATTGCTGTCGACGTTGAAGTAGTATTTGGGCGTCGGCTCGCCCGCCGCGACCTTCTTCTCGAGATTGTCGGAGGCGCAGTCGTGCAGCCGCTTCTCGGTGTCGCTGTCCCTGACGTCGTCGAGATCGAACGAGACCGTGACGATGCGGATGCCTGCCGCCTTCATGTTGATGCACTGCTGCTCGAGATTGGCCTCGGCCTGGGCCACCGAAAGGATGTTGTTCGGGCCGCTGCCGGGGCTCGTCTGCTTGCCGTCGGTCAGGAGCACCACCGCCTTCAGCGTCTCTTCCTCGTTCACCTTCGCGGCGTAAGGCAGGTTCGGCGTCAGGAGATGCCATGCGGTCTCCATGCCGAGGGAGATATGGGTGTTGCCGTAAGGCACCATGTCCCTGATCTGCTCGGCGGTGTCCGAATGATTGGTCGAGAGCGGCCGGACGTTGAGGTTGTTTCCGGAGAAGTAGCTGCAACTCGTCGTGAAGAACTTGGTGCTGTTGTTCCTGGAGCCGGTATCGGGCGTCTCGGCGCTCAGGTTCAAGGGGTGGTTGCGGTCGTCGATGCAGTAGGTCGACTGGCTGGTGCCGGTCTTGCCGTAGTAGAAGTTGTTGGGCATGGTGACGCGCACGGCGTGCGAGAACGGCACCAGGCCGAACTCGACGTCCTTGTTGGTGTAGTTCTGCGACAAGGTCTTGACCAGATCCCTGGCCTCGTCGCGCATCGTCAGGTATTTCTTCCGGCCGCCGACATACTCGGTCATCGAGCTCGAATAGTCCATCACGAGGACGATCTGGCCCTTGTGATAGTCGGAGAAGACGGGAAGCGTGACGGTGGTGGAAATGGTCTTGCCGGAGCCCTCGCCGGTGGACTGGGTGCCGAGCGGCATCTGCTCGAAGCCGCCGATCCGCGTCAGGGTGGTCGGGATATTGCCCGAGACGGTCATGGTCAGGGTGTTGTCGGTCGGGTTGACCTGGACGTCCGTGGCGAGGTTGGCGGCGGCAAGCTCGCTGTTCTGCGCGATATTCTGGTCGAAGCTGGCGTTGGCGACGTCCACGTAGCTGTCGTTGCCCAGGCCATAGGCGGCGGCGCCGGCCAGGGCTGCGGCGTCGGTCGCGGCCTGCGCCTCGACCCGCGCCGAGGACAGCCTGCTCGAATCGATGGCGACGCCCGCGATCAGGACGAGGGGGATGGCACAGAGCGCGGTCATGGTCACCACATTCGCCCGGTCGTCGGAAGCAAATCCGCCGCGCGGCGGGCGCGGCTTCAGCCAGGTGGTGAATCTTGCGGCGGGCATGATGCGGTCCAATGGAATCAGAGGGTTGCCAGGAGGGAGAGCGCGGTCTCGCCATAGGCCGCGCAGAAGGCCGGCGTGTCGTCGCCGATCTCCGCCGCTATCTGGTCGAAGACGGCGTTGATCGTGTCGGAGGAGGCGTCGGTGTCGGTGACGCGGTTCTCGATGATCTCCTGGAGTTTCGCCAATTGGATCTCATCGACGGAGAGCTCGCATTTGCGCACCGCGATCAGCGTCTTGTAGTAGGTGTTGAGCGTCTCCGCGCCGGCCGGCGCGGCGGTGCCCATGAAGACGGTAATGATCGCCGTATGAAGAGCGGCGAGAAAGCCGCCCATTGTCTTCCGTGACATTTCCGGGGCCGTCCTTGCAAAAAGCTAATATCAGGTGAACCGCAACCTATGAGCGGCTTCTGATATATGGCTTAAGACAATAGATCGAATTATTCCTATCCGTGCCGCGCGGCGGTCAGCATCGGTTTACCGTTAATCGTTCCTTCATCGCCGATGCGAAGTTGCAACGAGCGGGCGGAAGTTCCGCTCAGAACGTGCGGCACAGCCTCAGGGCGTCGTAAATGGCCGCATGGATGTTGCGCGAGGCCACCGCGTCGCCGATGCGGAACAGCTGGAACCCGCCGGCGGGATTGGCCCGTCTCGCCTGCGGGCGGCCGGCGATCAGGGATTCGTAGTCGACCTCGCCGCGATTGCTCGCTTCTTCCTTCAGGTCAAAATAGAGATCGGCGAGCGGCGAGGTGGCATTCTCGACGACGACCTGATCGACGAGCCGGCTGTCGCAGTCGGCCTCGGCATAGGGGCTCCACAGCACCGCCCTGATCTTGTTGCCCTGGCGCTCGAGGGCGCGCAGGCGCGTCATGGTCGTGACCCTGACATTGCGCCTGGTGAAGATCTTCATATAGGGGACCAGGTTCAGGCCGCCCATCTCGGGTGCGAAGAAGCGCTCGGGGCTCACGACCTCGAGCGCCGAGCCCGATTCGGCGACGAATTCGGCCGCCGCCATGCCGGGATGAGCGCCATTGTCGTCGAACAGCAGCACGTCCTCGGCGGGCTTCACCTCGCCCGACAGGATGTCCCAGCTCGAGACCGCGAGATCGGCGCCGCTCTCGATGCCGGTCATCTGCGGCATGCCGCCGGTGGCCACGACGACGATATCGGGGGAGAGGGCGCGGATGTCGGCGGCTTCGGCGAAGGCATTGAACTTAAGCTCGACGCCGAGCCTGGCGCATTGCTCGGCGCGCCAGTCGACGATGCCGATCAGCTCGCGCCGGCGCTTCACCTGGGTGGCGAGGCGGACCTGGCCGCCCGGATCGTTGGCGGCCTCGAGGAGGACGACCGCATGGCCGCGCTCGGCCGAGACCCGGGCGGCCTCGAGACCGGCCGGACCGGCGCCGACGACCGCGACCGTCTTGCGCGCGCCGCCGGTCCGCGCGACCACATGCGGCAAAACGGCCTCGCGCCCGGTCGCCGGATTGTGGATGCACAGCGCCTCGTGGCCTTCATAGATGCGGTCGAGGCAGTAGGTGGCGCCGACGCACGGCCTGATCTCGGCCTCGCGGCCCTCCATGATCTTCTTCACGATATGCGGGTCGGCGATATGGGCGCGGGTCATCCCGACCATGTCGAGCTTGCCCTCGGCGACGGCATGGCGTGCCGTCGCCACATCGTTGATGCGCGCGGCATGGAAGACCGGGAACCTGGTCAGGGCCCGCACCTCGCCGGCGAAATCGAGATGCGGCGAAGCCTGCATGCCGAGGACCGGGATCACCTTGGCCAGGGGCGCGTCATGCTCGATATGGCCGCGGATGACATTGAGGAAATCGACGAGACCCGACTCCTTCAGGCGGCGGCAGATCTCGAGGCCGTCGGCGCGCGACAGGCCCTGGTCCCAGTCCTCGTCGGCCACCAGACGGCAGCCGACGATGAAATCGGGCCCGACAGCGCTTCTCACCGCCTCGAGGACGCGGAAGGTGAAGCGCAGGCGGTCGTCGATCGACCCGTTATAGGCGTCCTCGCGCCGGTTGGTGGCCGGCGACCAGAAGGAATCCATGAGATGGCCGTAGCACTCGAACTCGAAGCCATCGAGGCCCGCCGCCTGCATGCGGCTCGCGGCCGCGGCATAGTCGGCGACGATGCGCTCGATGTCCCAGTCCTCCATTTCCTTGGGAAAGGCGCGATGCGCCGGCTCGCGCACCGGCGAAGCGGACAGGACGGGCAGCCAGTCGGCCTTGTTCCAGTTGGTGCGCCGGCCGAGATGGGTGAGCTGGATCATGACGGCCGCGCCGTGCTCGTGGCACTCGTCGGCGAGCTTGCGCAGCCAGGGCACGATCTCGTCCCTGTAGGCGAGGAGGTTCCCGAAGGCGGGCGGCGAATCGCGCGAGACCACCGCCGATCCCGCCGTCATGGTGAGCGCGATGCCGCCCTTGGCCTTCTCGACGTGATAGAGCCGGTAGCGGTCCTTCGGCATGCCGTCTTCATGATAGTTCGGCTCGTGCGCCGTCGACATGATCCGGTTCTTGAGCGTCAGATGCTTGATCGTGTAGGGCTGGAGGAGGGGGTCGCTGGCGCGGATCAGGGTGGCTGGCATCGCAAATCTTCTGCTGGGCTTCCGATGGGCGCGAGTGTGTCATGGCCGGCGCGCCGCCGCCAGCCCGGCGGGCGGCATGCGGCATGCGCGCAGCGACGGTCAGGCCGTGAACAGGCGGGTGCAGCGGCTGCGGACCGCCACCGGCGCCGAATAGTAGAGGCGCCGGACGATGGGACGGATCAGCGACAGGTAGCCATGGCCGTAAAGCCTGCCGCTCAGCGACAAGGGCGCGTGGAACTCGTGGACCGCCATCCGCGCATTGCTCCAGGACTGCTTGTGGGCATCGCCCGGGATCATCAGGTCGAAGATCCGCATGCCGTCCCTGATGGCCTGCCGCTGGGACAGGTCCATATGCAGCCGGGCCGGCGAGGCATCGGTCAGGGACGTGTCATGGGCGGTGATGAAGCCGAAATGCGTCTGGCCGAAGCGCAGGCCGATCTCCCAGGAAACCGGGCGGCTGCCGGCCTTGAGGCAGGAGGTGACGAGCGAGACGATGCCGCCGCCATTGCGCGACAGCTCGCGCAGGAAGGCGCCGAGATGAGGACAGTGCAAGGGCCTGCTGTAGAGGCCGCGCTCGGCAAGCCAGCGGCGCTTGTGAGCGACGGCCTCCTCCATGGCGCGGTCCATCAGGCTGCCGGGCGGCAGCATCTGGAAATCCACCGCACCCATGGCGGCGAGCGACTTCCTGATCCTGCCGCGCCGCTTGCGCTGCTCGCGGCTGTAGCGCCGGTCGTAATCGGCCTCGGTGGGATAGGCCGTCAGGTCCAGGAAGGGAGCCTCGTCGGCCTCGCCGGCACGGTGAAAATGCTCCGCAAGGAAGGGGTAGACCGCCGAATCGGCGCGGACGTGGCGCAGGCGCAGGCAATCGATGCCCTTGAGCTGGCGCAGGAACGCCATGGCGCTGCGGCACCAGGGACGGGCATCGACGCCGGCCCTGACGACGACGTCGCCATATTGGGCGAGGGGATCGGTGAGCCAGCGCAGCACCGTGAGCGGGCCCTGCCTCACCTTCATGAGCGGCCACAGGAAGACGAGAGTGCCGTCCCGATAGCCGGTGACGACGCAGGGCTCGATGCCGTGCTCGGGCCTCGCATAGATCCGCGCCCAGCTCAGACACCAGTCGACGCTCTGAAAGATCCCGTGGGGATGGCCAGAGGCGGACTGCAGCTCGCGCCAGCCGGGTGCCAGCTCCTCGAGGGCCTCCATGCTGGCCGCGAGAGATATGTGGCCGGCGCGCGGGATGCTCAGGACGGGCAAAAAGGACCGGCGCGTTTCCCTTCCGACGGCGGTCAGCGAATTTTCGCTCTGTGGTTGCATAGTGATCATGACCCCCTGTGCCGTGGAGACACATATCCGATGATCACTGCAACTTGATTGCCAGCTCCCGCCGGGCGGTCAATGAAGCCCCGGGAGCCTGGCGGATGGTGAAGAAAAACAGCCCGGAGAGCAGAAAACGCCTGCTCCCCGGGCTGTCCACCCGGACCTGTTACCGGTTCGGCCCGTCGCCATCGTCGTCCTGGTTGTCGTCGCGGTCGCGATCGCCATCGCGATCATGGTCGCGGTCGCGCCGCCAATGATGCCTGCCCTCGCGCCGGCGGTCGTCGCGGCTCAGCAGTCCATCGCCGTTGCGGTCCCGATTTGCGACAAGGCGCGACAGGGGCTCCTTGTACTCGTCGAGCGACAGGGCGGCATCGCCATTCGGGTCCAGGCGCTGGAACTCGCGGATCATCTCCTGGCGTTTCGCCTCGAGCCACAGTGCCTCGAACTCCTTGAGGCTCAGGCTGCCGTTCTTGTCGGCGTCGAACCGCGCATGCCATTCGGTGCGGTTGGCGTCGATCTCCTGCTGGCTCACCTTGCCGTCCTTGTTGGCGTCGTAGCGCTGCATGAGGTGCTGCAGGCCGCCGCCATGGCGCCAGCCATGATGGCCGCCCCAGCCGCCGCGGTCGGCCATGGCCTGGCTCGCGAGCGCGCCCAGGCCCAAACCGGTGAAGGCGAGGGCGGTGAGGGCGAGTTTGGTCTTGTTGCGCATCCGGATCTCCGTGATTGTGATTCAACCTGAAGACGGGCCACCGGCGCCATTCCGTCGCTCATGACCGCCTCGTGATCAGCGCGTCAGCTCGCGCATCGCCCGGTCGAGGCCTCCCAGGGTCAAAGGGAACATGCGGCCCCCGACCAGGCGGCGGATGAGATCGGTCGAGGCCGCATAGGCCCAGTGCCTCTCCGCCGTCGGATTGAGCCACACGAGCCCCGGATAGGCATGGCTCACCCGCTCGAGCCAGGTCAGTCCGGATTCTTCGTTGAAATGTTCGACCGAGCCGCCGGGATGGGTGATCTCATAGGGGCTCATGGCGGCATCGCCCACGAAGATCACCTTGTAGTCGGAAGGGTAGGCGTGCAGCACCTTCCAGGTCTCCACCGGCTCGTCATGCCGGCGGCGGTTGCTCTTCCATACCTTCTCGTAGAGGCAGTTGTGGAAATAGAAATACTCCATGTGCCTGAACTCGGCGCGGGCGGCGGAGAACAGCTCCTCGCAGGCGCGGACGAAAGGATCCATCGAGCCGCCGACGTCGAAGAACAGGAGCACCTTCACCGTGTTGCGGCGCTCGGGCACCAGGCGCAGGTCGAGATAGCCCTTGCCGGCGGTCGACCTGACCGTGCCGTCGAGATCGAGCTCCTCGGGTGCGCCCTGACGGGCGAACCTGCGCAGGCGCCGGAGCGCCAGCTTGATATTGCGGGTGCCGAGCTCGACCGTGTCGTCGAGGTCCCGGTAGTCGCGCCGGTCCCATATCTTGACGGCGCGGTTGTTGCGGTTGCGGTCCTGGCCGATGCGGACGCCCTCGGGATTGTAGCCATAGGCGCCATAGGGCGAAGTGCCGGCGGTGCCGATCCACTTGTTCCCGCCCTGATGCCGGCCCTTCTGCTCGGCAAGGCGCCGGCGCAATTCCTCCATGATCTTCTCCCAGCCGCCCAGCGACCGGACGAGGCGCTTCTCCTCCTCGGTCAGGACCTTCTCGGTGAGCTTGCGCAACCATTCTTCCGGGATCTCTCCGGCAAGGATGCCGGCATTGCTCTCGAGGCCCTTGAAGACATGGCCGAAGACGCGGTCGAACCGGTCGAGATTGCGCTCGTCCTTCACCAGGGCGGCGCGCGCGAGATGATAGAAATCCTCCACCGCGAAGCGGGCGAGACCGGCATCGAGGGCTTCCATCAAGGTCAGATATTCCCTGAGCGTGACCGGAACGCCGGACGCCTTGAGCTCATGGAAGAAGGTCAGGAACATGGGGGAGGCTCAAGCCGATGCAGCCGCCACCAGGTCGAACTCGACATGCACGCGGTCGTAGGGAAACTCCACCGCTCCCTTTTCCGTCCGTTCCAAAATCCCCGCATTGACCAGCCGCGTCACGTCCGAATGAACCGCCTTGAAATCCCGGCCGACACGACGCGCGACTTCGCGGATCGTCAGCGGGCCGGTTCCCGTCATGGCGCGCACGATCTCCATGCGCTTGGGTGCCAGCACCCGCCAAAGCTCGCTCGCATTCTCGAACGAAATCCGGTCGTTGCCGGCCTTGATCCGTCCACGCGCGGTCGCCAGGACGCGGTGCGTCACGTCATTCTGCGTCTCGATGCCAAGGATAACCGTCCGCATGCCTATCTCCGTTCGTTCACGTCGCGCCAAAAATCCGCCAACAGCCGCTCCAGGCTGCGAAACACATAGGGCTTTTCCACGCCATCCAAATGGCGATGATCTCCCTTGCCGCGCTCGTTGTCGTAGCGCACGCGACAAACATCATTCACGATATAGGCCAGCCGGTATTTGTAGCCGTGCGTGCTGCCTGGAACCGCCTCAGGCACTTGCCACACAACCAGGTCCGCAAAGCCCGATCCAACGACAACCCGCGTCCGCGTGATTTTCCGAGCGTCGGTCACTGATGGAGTTAGTTACATCAGCAGAAGGGTGATGTCAATAAGTCCATCAGAATGGTGATGGCGAGCTCCCCCCCGACAATTTCGAGAAGATTTCGGTGACAGTGCACTTAATTCAATCGACTGCGATCAAAAGCGGCATATCAGAATTAAGTGCACTGTCACCGAAATAGGGCAAGCAGAGCGGCTCTTCATTTATATCTCGCCTCAGTACCAGATCCCCATGCGCTGCCAGTGGATGC
>JBFWVM010000037.1:0-20928 GCA_050246735.1 Parvibaculaceae bacterium
AGATCACTGATCTCGCACAGCTCTTGCCGTGGAATTGGCGCCTCGCGCGTATAGACCGCGCCGCCTGAACCGATCTCAGGCCTCATTCGCAGCACATCATCCCCCGCGGTCCTGAGCGGATGGTTACGCAATGCTGTGGACGAATGCGTGAAATTCATCGCTCCTTTTCTGGAGAGCGACAAGGTTGCAGTTCTATTTAGAGTTTGATCTGCTTGAGTTGCACAGCCTTCATCGGAAGCTCGAACATTGCCCCAGGCTGCACGATTGAGACTGCTTTCTCTATCGTTTCCCAAAGCGCGAGCAAACGCTCGAGCTTTTTGATCTCGCGGGCCTTGTAGAGGCCCGACGACATGAACAGACCTATCAACCTTGAATTTCTGAAGGCTTCCCGCTCGGCCTTATTGCGGGTGATCCGACGATCTCCGGAAACGAACACCCAATTTCCTTCGCTGCTCAAAGCTCTTATGAGGTCGACGTCCTTGATCGACGAATCAAACCTGTCTCTCAAAGAAATGATTTCATGCTCACCGGAGAAAAACGCATGAAGTGCTCGTGCAAGTCGCGGTGAAAGATTATGGTCAAAAATGACCTTCACGCAGCAAGAAGTGATTTTTCATAGGCCACTGCGTCTCTTACAACAGCCGTTGAGACTTCGTACAATCGCGCCACTGCGGACACCGAACCCTCGGCGACAACAGCTTGAGAAAGAACGATCGTAGGCACGCCATATCTCGCTGCCACGGGCTGACCGAACGCTCTTTCAGGATCGATGACAATCGAAGATTTGCCTTTGAACGGCCGCCATCTGCTCACGGTGTCGTTGTCGATGTCCAGATCCTTGAAGCTGCGCTCTATGACGCGCTTGATGACATATTGACGCTTCCTCAGGTCCAGTAGCTCGGTGTCGTCGGCTTTTTCGGCGCTGTCGAGAAAGATCGTTTTGCCGTCCGTCTGGAATCGCCGTGTCGAGAAAGGATGGGAATCGTCCACCAATTGACGCGCATAGCTCAGGCAGTTTCGAATGGTGAAAAGGTTCAGCCCTGCCTCGATGAAGGCCTGCACGAACCTGAGCTCGATCAGATCACGGAAGCCGAGCTCCATGTGGCCGTCGACTTTCGGAAGCTGCGGCTGCCAAAGCGGGTCCATATGATGTTTTTGCGCGCCTTTCCCAAATGAATATCCTCCCAACCATCTCCGGATATTGATCGACGGTATAGAAAGAAGCCGGGAGGCCTCTGGAACAGTGTAATATCCTATTCCTATGGGTATGACGTCTGCCATTGACTTCAAACCTCGCTGCGACTCAACAGTTACAATATGGATGGTTCTACTTCCAGCAGTATACTTTCCCATGGCGGGCGGCGCCCCTTGAATGGCGAAGCGGCCTGCAGCATAGGGCAGAACAGCTAAGACTAGGACAATCGCATGCCCATCACCTTCGATCCCGGCCGCGGACCTTCAGCCTTCGGCCACCATTTCCTCATCGGCCTGCAGCAGAGCCCGACTCTCGGCGATCACGACAAGCGGCTCCTGTCGCTGCTCAGGCCCGCGGGCGTGGTGCTGTTCCGCGCCAATTTCATGGGCGGAGCGCCCTATGACGAATGGCTCGCCTCGCATGCGAAGCTCCTGGCGGATGTGCGCGAATATATCGGGCGCGACGAGATCCTGGTCACCATCGACCATGAGGGCGGCGGCGTTCTGCGCCCGCCCGCACCCGTCACCAACTTCGCCTATGCGCGCGAATGGCCAGGCGAGGCCGCGGCGGTCGGGCACGCCATGGGCATCGAACTGCGCCATCTCGGCTTCAACGTGAACTTCGCGCCCGTCCTCGACGTCAATTCGAACCCCGCCAATCCGGTCATCGGCCCGCGCGCCTTCGGCACGACGCCCGACGCGGTCATCGCCCCGGCCCGGCGCTTCCTCGACGCGCTCCAGGCGGAAGGTGTCCTCGGCTGCCCCAAGCACTTCCCCGGCCATGGCGATGCCGGGGTCGATTCGCATTATGCGCTGCCCGTCATCGACGTCGATGCCGCGACCTTCCGCGCGCGCGAGCTTGCGACCTTCCGCCGCTTCACCGATCCCGCGACGCGGCTGTTCATGACCGCCCATATCGTCGTGCCGGCGATCGATCCGGCAACGCCCGCCACCATGTCGCGCGTCATCCTCACCGACATCCTGCGCGGCGAACTGGGCTTCGCGGGCGTCGTCGTCACCGACGATCTCGGCATGCGCGCCATGTCGGACAGGCTCAAGGACCCGGAGACGACGCTGAAGATCGTCAATGCCGGCGCCGATCTCCTGTGCATGTGCGCCTATTGGGCCGACACCGCGCTCATCCTCGAGATGATCGGCCACATGACTCAAGGGCTGAAGGACGGCGCCGTCCCCGAGGCCGCCCTGCGGCAGTCCTTCGAGCGCATCCGCGCACTCCTCGCGGATGTGCCGCAGCACCGGGTGGAGCGGCTGCCGGAAGAGACCTATGAGCGGCATGCGGCGCTCGCCCCCTTGCGGCCGCGCACGCCGGCGCCCGCCGATGCCGGCGGCGCCGCCAGGGCGTGAGCCGGTTCGAAGGTCAGCGACGCGTCACTCCGGCGGCGGCTTCGGATCGGGGTGCCCGGGCCCGGGCACGGGGGCCGGCCGCGGCGGCTCGGGGCGCGGCAGCGGACGGGGTTCCGAGGGCGGTGTTCCTTGCGGCTTGGGGTGGCTCATGGCGGCGCCTCCTCGACCCCCTGAAGATAAGCCTCGATCAGGCGTCGAATAAGGCCTTGGTCAGGGGCGACTGCGGATCGCGCAAGCCCTCGACGACGTCGTAATGGTGCCGGTTGTCCTCCGTGACGCACCGGGTGGCGGCGCCGAGGCCCCGCCAGACATTGGCCATGAGCGCGTTCTGGCGGATGAACTCGGCGCGCTCGCCCGCTCCCGCCCAGCAGGTGAGGCGCAGATCGGCCGCGGGCTCGTCGAGCGCCGGGCTTTCGGCCAGCGCCTCCTCGCGGTCGAGCCCGAGCGTCTTGTTCATCCGCGTCTTCAGCAGCGGGCGCAGGTCGTGCACGCCCGATATCGAAAGGACGTGGACGACGCGGCGGCGCACGTCTTCGGCCAGCGGCGAGGTGAGGCTCATCATGCGGCAGACGATCTGGCCGCCCGCCGAATGGCCGGCGAGGCGCAGCGGCCCCCCGACCTCGCGCGCGGCGAAGGCGATGGCGGCGGCGACCTCGCGCGCGATGCCGGCGATGCGGATGTCGGGGCACAGCGTGTAGGACGGCAGGGCGACGGCGAAGCCGCGCCCGAGCGCGCCTTCCGCGAGATGCGACCATGAACTCTTGTCGAAGCGCATCCAGTAGCCGCCATGCACGAAGACGACGAGGCCCCGGGGCTCCGCCTCGGGCAGGAAGAGGTCGAGCCGGTGGCGCGGGCCCGGGCCATAGGCGAGATCGAGCCGGGCGCTGCCCCATTCGCCGATGCGGCCGCGAAACGCCTCCGCGGCCTCCGCCCAGCGCGCGAACCACGCTTCGCCGCCGGCGATATGGGTGCTGTTGGTGTAGGCGTCGTCCCAGTCGGCGATGGGGGGAAAGATCATCCGGGTCCTCTTTGGTTGAACAGCGGCACCAGGGCCTCCTGGACCCCGGTCAGGCAGATCTGGACGCCGATGCAGAGCAGGAGGAAGGCCGACATGCGCGTCACCACGCGCGAGCCCTGGCGTCCGAGAAGCGAGACGACCCGGTCGGCCGAGGCATAGAGAAAGCCGATGGTGAGCGCCACCGCGAGCGCCGCTCCCGACATGCCGGCGAAGAAGGGGATGAGATCGACCGTGTCGCGGGGCCGGCTGGCGCTGAGCGCGATGGCGACCGATATGGTGCCGGGGCCGGTGGTGAGCGGCATGGTCAGCGGGAAGAAGGCCTCGTCGCTGCTGCCGCTCGCGGCCGCGGCCTGCTCCTGCTTGCGGCCCTCGTTCTGCTCGGGCGCCGCCAGCATCTCCCAGGCCCTGACCGCGACCACGAGGCCGCCCGCCACCCTGAGCGCGCCGAGCGAGACGCCGAAGAAGCCGATCAGGCTCGCTCCGGCCCACAGCGACACCAGCATGACGCCGAGCGAATAGGCGGCGACCCGCCAGGCGAGTGCCGAACGTTCGGCGCGGCTGCGCCCGGCGGTCACCTGGTAGTAGATGAGCGCGATGCCGAGCGGGTTGACGATCGAGAACAGCGCCGGAAAGGCGATGAGAAAGCTCTCGACCGTGCCGTTGAACACCCACATGCGGGCACGAATAGAGAGGAATTCGCGGCGGGTGGCAAGGAGGAGGCTCTCATGCGGCGGCCGGGAGCCGGCCGGCGCGCCTCCTGAGCGTGAGCCGCCAGGCATAGCCGCCCTTGATGGAGGTGAAGGCGACGGCCGCACCCTCCCGGCGCGCCAGGTCTTCGACCGCGGCGCGCAGTTGCGCCCGGGGCGTCACGTGGAACCTGGCGAGCCAGAGGCCGAGGCCGGCGCGGAAGACAGCGGGCAGGCGCTCCTGCTGGCCGAAATCGACGATATGCAGTTCGCCCTCCGGCGCCAGGAGCTTCACGGCTGAAGCCAGCACCTCCCGCCAGGACGGGATCATCGACAGCGCATAGGACAGGAAGATGCGGTCGAATTCCGCCACGCCGAAGAGCGTCAGCGGGTCGAAACCGGCGGCGTCGCCCCGTGCATAGGCGATGCCTCTGGCCGCCGAGCGGGCCGTGGCGGTGGCGAGCATCGCCTGCGATATGTCGAGGCCGTGGAGACGCGCGTCCGGATGGCGCCGGCGCACGGCGAGGAGGTTGCGCCCGGTGCCGCAACCGATCTCGAGCACCGTGCCGCCGGGAGGCGGGTCGAGCCCGGCGATCAGCCCGTCGCGGCCCAGGAGGTAATATTTGCGCGTCAGGTCGTAGACGTGGCGCTGGCGCCGGTAGACGCGGTCCATGAGATCGCCATGGCCGGCGTCCATGGGTCAGCCGGCCGCCTTTAGCCGGTAGAGGTGGAAGCCGCCATAGATCGCCGAACGGTCCAGGCCGCCGAGGCTGCGCGAGCGCTCCGCCTCATAGGTCCAGCGCTCCAGGATGTCGGCCGCCACCCGGCCGGGCAGGAGGCTCGCCTCGCCGGCGGTGCGGAAGACGACCCGGGCGCCGGGCCGCGCGGTGCGCGTGATCTCGCTCCACAGTTCGCCGAGCTGCGCGTCCGACATCCAGTCCTGCGCGTCGAGCAGCACATAGCGGTCGAGGCTCCCGGCCGGATGGCCCTTGAGGCACTGGGTGAAGGAGCCGAGACAGGGGGTGATCCGCTCGGCGCCGCGCCTGACCGCCGGGAAATTGCCGCGCTGCAGATAGAGCGGCAGGGCCGCCGCCTCGCCGGTGTCGTAGCGCCGGGCGAAGGCCTGCCAGGCGAAGTAGTTCTCCTCGAGCGGGAAGTCGCAGGCGAGCCGGCGCAGGCGCTCGATGAGGACGTCCGCCATGGAGCGCCCGCCGGCGAGCTTCTCATATTGCGCCGGCGGGATGCCGAGCCCGTAGAGCGAGAGCCGGCGGCCGGTGAGCCAGCGCACCAGCCGCCTGTCGAAGATGGGCGCTATGTGATCGTCGAAGAAGATCCGCTGCTCGGCGGGGCCGGCCATGTTGACGATCGCCTCCGGACGCACGCCGTGGAGCCTCGCCACCAGATGGGCGAGGCCGATGAAGCGGCCGAGGAGGCCGTGGCGGTAGAAGCGCCGCGCGAACATGTCGATCCGCCGCCGGCCGCCGAGCGTCGCCCCGTCCCAGTAGCGCTCGGTCGCAGGATCGAGATGCGGCTTGATCCACGCGCGATAGGCGGCCGTGTTGGCATGGCTGTCGGCGTCGGCGAAGAAGCGGCGGAACGGCTCATAGGCCGGCAGATGCAGCGCCGCGGCGATCTTGAGCTTCGTCAGCGCGATATGCGCCGGGTTGAGGTCGACGGCGACGAGGCTGTGCGGCGACGCCGACATGTAGGAGAGCGCGTTGCAGCCGCCCGACGCGATGGTGATCACGCGATGGTCGGGCGTGAGCTCCATGGCCGCGAGGTCGACGACCGGATCCTCCCAGATCTGCGGATAGACGAGGCCGCCAAAGGCCATGGTGAAGAGCCGCTCGAGGACGCCGTCGAAGGACACGGCCCGGTGCTGATGCACCGCCGCCCTGAGGGCGCCGGCGGTCATGGCGGTCATATCCGAATCTCTCCGTCGCAGTCCCGTCGGCACCGCCTATGCGGCGCTCCCATGACCGCCATATGACAGGACGGCTTCTCCCTTCTCCCGCCCCGCGGGCAGGCCGGGATGAGGGTGTGGCTCCGAGCGCGCACGGAGGCGTTTCTTCTGCACAACACTGCAAGCTGGACCGACACCCTCATCCGCCCTCTCGCCTTCGCGAAGCCGGGGCTTCGCTTCGGCGTAGCAAGGTCGGCCACCCTCTCCCGCAAGCGGCAGGGCTGTCCGGAGAAAGATTCACGGAAGATCAAGAGCCCCCGAGAAGCAGGAGCGTATGCCGGACATCGCCATGCGGGACTCAGAAAAGCGCAACACTCTCGCAGGATTTTCCCCTCTCCCGCGCGACAGCGCGGGAGAGGGTGCCCGAAGGGCGGGTGAGGGCTCTTTGCGCGAGCGTTGCAGGACCTTGGATCATGTGCCGCCGGCGGATGTGCATGATGTGTCGTTGTTCGTCGACTTTGGACCGCCCGAAGAGCCCTCACCCGGCCTTCGGCCACCCTCTCCCGTTGCTTCGCAACGGGCGAGGGGGAAAGTCGGAAAGATCCGGCAAGCTGCACCAATTTTCCCCGGACAGCCCTGCGCAAGCGGGAGAAGGGGAATTTCAGCTCAGGAGCTTGCGCATCGCCTCTTTCCAGCCGCCGTATTTCTGCTCCCTGAGCGCCGCCGGCATCCGGGGCGTGAAGCGCTTGTCGAGCTGCCGGCTCCTGGCGAAAGCGCTTTCCGTCCGTCTCGGCCAGCACCGGCTCGCAAACGAGCAAAGGCGCATCGAGTTCCTCGACCCGTTCGGCAACCCAGCCGTGGTGCCGTTCCGCCCGATCGAAAAAGGCGACGAGAGGTCCGGTGTCGACGATGGCGGCTGTCATCGCCGGCCGAAGCCTGCGAGATGCTTCGGATTCGAAGCCAGGTCGAGAAGGTCTGAACTAACTATTCCGCGTGCCGGCTTCATCAGGCCGGCGAGACTGGTCTTACGATGCTTCTTACCCGGCATCGCCAGGACGAGACGCAGTCCTTCCTCGATCAAATCCTTGAGTTTTCGGCCGCGCAACGCCGCCTCGGCCTTCGCGCGCCGGTGCAATTCGTCTGGGAGTTCGACCGTGGTCTTCATTTCAGAGCTTTCTGCATGTTTGCAGGCGAACGGGGTCAGCTCAGGAGCTTGCGCATCGCCTCTTTCCAGCCGCCGTATTTCTGCTCCCTGAGCGCCGCCGGCATCTCCGGCGTGAAGCGTCTCTCGAGCTGCCAGTCCTTGGCGAACTCTTCGGGCTCGGGGCACAGGCCCCGGGCGAGGCCGGCGAGATAGGCAGCCCCCACCGCGGTGGTCTCGAGGATCCGCGGCCGGTCGACCGGCGCGTCGAGGATGTCGGCGAGGCACTGCATGGTCCAGTCGGAGGCGACCATGCCGCCGTCGACGCGCAGGATGGTGCCGGCCTCGGCCTCCCAGTCGCCGCGCATGGCCTCGAGAAGGTCGCGCGTCTGGTAGCACACCGCCTCGAGCGCCGCCCGCGCCAGCTCGCGGGGTCCAGTGGCGCGGGTCAGGCCGAAGAGTGCCCCCCTGACGTCGGGCTTCCAGTAGGGCGCCCCCAGCCCGACGAAGGCCGGGACGAGATAGACCTGCTGGCCGGGATCGGATGCCTCGGCCAGCTCGCCCGTGCGCTTCGCCGTGTCGATGACCTTGAGCCCGTCGCGCAGCCACTGCACGGCGGCACCGGCGATGAAGATGGCGCCTTCGAGCGCATAGCTGCGCCGGCCCTTGAGCTGATAGGCGATGGTCGAGAGGAGGCGGTTGCGCGAGGCGACCGGCGTTGAGCCGGTATTGAGCAGCGCGAAGCAGCCGGTGCCGTAGGTCGACTTGATCATGCCGGGCGCGAAGCACGCCTGCCCCACCGTCGCCGCCTGCTGGTCGCCGGCGATGCCCATGACCGGTATGGCGCGGCCGAACAGCGAGGCCTCGGTCAGGCCGAAGTCGCCCGAGGAATCGCGCACCTCCGGCAGCAGCGATCTCGGCACGCGCAGGATGCGGCACAGCTCGTCGTCCCACTGGCCGCGATGGATGTCGAACAGGAGGGTGCGCGATGCGTTGGTCGCATCGCTCGCATGGACCCTCCCGCCGGTCAGCCGCCACAGCAGGAACGTGTCGACGGTGCCGAAGGCGAGCTCGCCCGCCTCCGCCTTCCGCCGGGCACCCTCCACATTGTCGAGGAGCCAGGCGATCTTGGTGCCGGAGAAATAGGGATCGAGGACGAGGCCGGTCTTCCGCGAGAACATCGCTTCATGTCCGGCCTGCCGGAGGGCGGCGCACTGATCGGCGGTGCGCCGGTCCTGCCAGACGATGGCCCGGTGAATGGCCTTGCCGGTCTTCCTGTCCCAGACGAGCGTCGTCTCGCGCTGGTTGGTGATGCCGATGGCGGCGATGTCGGCGGCGCTCGCCGAGGCCTTGGCGAGCGCCGCCCTGACCGTGTCGACGGTGGTGCGCCACAGGTCCTCCGGCTCGTGCTCGACGAGGCCCGACGAGGGAAAATGCTGCGGGAATTCCTGCTGGGCCGAGGCCGCGGCCGAAAGGTCCGGCCGGAACAGGATGCTGCGCGTCGACGTGGTGCCCTGGTCGACGGCCAGGATATAGGACGGCATGAGAAAACTCCCCATTTTTGATGGGGAGTTTGTTTGGGAAGACTGTGGCGGTCAACCCTTGCTTGCGAGCTTGCCGGCGATCTCGGCCACGTGGCGGCCCTGATAGCGCGCCCCCTCGAGCTCGACCGCGGAAGGCTGGCGGCTGCCGTCGCTGCCGGCGATGGTCGATGCGCCATAGGGCGAGCCGCCCTTGATCTCGTCGAGACCCGACTGGCCCTGGAAGGAATAGGGCAGGCCGACCACCACCATGCCCTGATGCAGGAGCGTCGGGATGAAGGACAGGATGGTCGATTCCTGCCCGCCATGCTGGGTGGCGGACGAGGTGATGACCGAGCCGACCTTGCCGACCAGGGCGCCCCTGGCCCACAGGCCGCCGGTCTGGTCCATGAAGTTGCGCAATTGCGCCGTGACATTGCCGAAGCGGGTGCCCGATCCGAAGATGATCGCGTCGTAGTTCGGCAATTCGTCGACCTTGGCGACGGGCGCCTTCTGGTCGAGCTTGAAGCCCGACTTCTTCGCGACCTCTTCCGGCACGAGCTCCGGCACGCGCTTGACGTCGACGTCGGCGCCGGCCGACCTGGCGCCTTCGGCGGCGGCATAGGCCATCTGCTCGATATGGCCGTAGGACGAATAATAGAGCACGAGGACCTTGGTCATGGACACACCTTCTTCTTCATCGGTTGCGGGATTCAGGATTTCGCGGCGCCGAGCAGGTCGTCGAGGTCGAGCCGGCGCGTGAACATGGCGAGCGACCCGTCTTCGTTGCGCGGCCATTCGGCCTGCGGCCGGTCGCGATAAAGCTCGACGCCGTTGTCGTCGGGATCGCGCAGATAGAGCGCCTCGCTGACGCCGTGATCGGAGGCGCCGTCGAGCGCTATGCCATGGGCGATGAGCCGCTTCAGTGCGTCGGCGAGATCGGCGCGGGTCGGATAGAGGATGGCGAGATGGTAGAGGCCGGTCGAGCCGGGCGGCGGCGGCGAACCGCCCGCACTTTCCCAGGTATTGAGGCCGATGTGATGGTGATAGCCGCCGGCCGAGACGAAGGCGGCCTGATCGCCCATTCTCTGGATGAGTTCGAAGCCCAGCACGCCGCAATAGAAGCCGAGCGCGCGCTCGATCCCGGCGACCTTCAGATGCACATGGCCGATGCGCGTGCCCGCCGCGGTCGGCGCCGATGCCGGAACGGCCATCGTCTCTCTCCAATAGGTAACAATTAATGTTACAGAAGAGATAGACCGGCGCGTCAGGTTTTTCAAGAGAGCTTTTATATCGGCTAGGCAAAGCGAAAAAGTCACTTTATAAAAACCTGCATCATAAAAGTATGACAAATGTCATTGACGCCAATGGAGGAACCCTATGTCGGACAACGCAGTGCAATCACGCCGTGACCTTCTGAAGCTCGCATCCATCGCCGGCGCCGCCGGGCTGTTCGCGCCGGGCCTCGCCGCTCTCGCCAAGGAGGCCGGCAAGTCCGAGAAGCCGCTGAAGGCGGCGTTCTCCAATGCGGGTCTCCAGGCGACGTGGTGCGCGCAGGGAAAGCAGGCGGCGGAATACTGGGGCAAGCTCTTCAATGTGGAGGTGACCTGGTTCGACGGCCAGCTCGACGCGGTCAAGCAGCGCGCCGCCATCGACAACATGGCCTCCCAGCAGTGGGATTTCGTCGCCATCCAGGCCTTCGGCATCGGTACGCTGACCGCGCCGGTGAACAAGATGATCGACGCCGGCGTTCCCGTCATCGACATGGACACGCTGATCGCGCCGCTCGATTCGATCAACGTCCACACCTTCCTCGCCCCCGACAACGAGTTCATGGGCGCCTCGGTGACCCAGGCCCTCGTCAACCAGCTCGGCGGCAAGGGCAAGGTCGTCATGACGCAGGGTGCGCTCGGCCATACCGGCGCCCAGGGCCGCGCCAGGGGCTTCAAGTCGGTGGTCGAGAAGTTCCCCGGCATCGAGGTCCTCGACGAGCAGCCGGCCGACTGGGACGTGACCAAGGTGGCGCGCATCTGGGAGACGCTGCTCACCAAATATCCTGAGATCGACGCCGCCTTCTTCCACAATGACGACATGGCGCTCGCCGCCCACAATGTGATGAAGGCCAAGGGCCGCGAGGGCATCCTGATCGGCGGCGTCGACGCCATGCCGCCGGCGATCGCCGCGGTCCAGGACGGGCGCATGTTCGCGACGGTGCGCAACCCGTCCTGCCGCATCCATGGCGGCGCCATCATCGCCGGCGTCGCCGCCGTCGTGCACGGCACCAAGACCGGCGAGGGCATTCCCAAGCACGTCATCACCGACGGCCCCGTCGTCACCAAGGCCAACGCCCCCGGCATGGCCTGGATGGAGGAGCAGTTCCTGATCTGATGCCGTGACGGTGTTCCCTTCTCCCGCGCGCGGCAGGTCTGTCCGGGGAAAATTGGTGCGGCTCGCCGGATCTTTCCGACTTTCCCCCTCTCCCGTTGCGAAGCAACGGGAGAGGGTGGCCGAAGGCCGGGTGAGGGCTCTTCGGGCGGTCCAAAGCCGACGAAGAACGACACATCATGCACATCCGCCGGCAGCACATGATCCAAGGTCCTGCAATGCTCGCGCAAAGAGCCCTCACCCGCCCTTCGGGCACCCTCTCCCGCTCTGGCGCGCGGGAGAGGGGGAAAGTCTGCGAGAGACTTGCGCTTTTCTGAGTTCTGCATGGCGATGTCCGGCATACGCTCCTGCTTCTCGGGGACCTTTTGATCTTCCGCGAATCTTTCCCCGGACAGCCCTGCGCGCGCGGGAGAAGGGAACAAGAGTCTTCAAGTGTTGTCAGATATGACCGACGCCAGCATAAGGCTGCAAATGTCCCGCATCTCGAAGTCCTTCGGCGGCGTCGAAGCGCTGCGCGGCGTGGACTTCACCTTGCGGCGCGGCGAGATCCACGCCCTGGTCGGCGAGAACGGCGCCGGCAAGTCCACCCTGATGAAGATCATCGCCGGCGTCCATTCGGGCTTCGACGGCGAGATGCTGCTCGACGGCCGGCCGGTGCATTTCCATTCCGCCCGCGACGCGCTGAAGCACGGCATCGGCATGGTGCATCAGGAGCTGAGCGTCGTGCCGCAGCTCACCGTGGCCGAGAACGTCTATCTGGGCGTCCAGCCGGTCAACCGCCTGGGCGCCGTCGACTGGCCGGCCATGGCCGAGGGTGCGCGCGGGCAGCTCAGGAAGCTCGGGCTCGACCTCGACCCGAAAAGCACGCTGGGCGAGCTTCCGATCGGCATCCAGCAGCTGGTCGAGCTGTCGCGCGTGCTGTTCTCGGGCGCCAGCATCATCATCCTCGACGAGCCGACCTCGGCCCTGTCGCCGCCCGAGATCGAGCGGCTGTTCCGCTCGCTGCGCACGCTGCGCGACTCGGGCAGCAGCCTCGTCTTCATCTCGCATTTCCTCGAGGACGTGCTGTCGATCGCCGACCGGATCACCGTCTTCCGCAACGGCCGCAAGGTGGTGACGGCGGCGGTCGGCTCTGAGATCGACAAGGCCTGGATCATCCAGCGCATGATCGGCAAGGGCCACGAGGAGCTGGAATCGAGCTATCTGGGCGACATCGCCTTGGCGAGCCCGCCGGATGCGAAGACCGTGCTCGAGGCGCGCGGCCTGAGCAAGGCGGGCGCCTTCTCCGGCGTCGATCTCACCGTCAGGAGCGGCGAGATCCTCGGCATCTACGGCTTCATGGGCTGCGGCCAGATCGAGCTGGCGCGCGCCCTCTTCGGCAAGCTGCGCTGCGAGGCAGGCACGCTCGCGGTCGACGGCAGGCCCTGCCGGCTGGCCAGCACCGCCCAGGCGGCCCGCGCCGGCATCGCCTATGTTCCGGAGAGCCGGCGCAGCATGCTGTTCCATCACGAGCCGATCTACAAGAACATGTCGATCGCCATTCTCGGGCGCCTGTCGCGGCTGTGGCTCAGGCCCGACGCCGAGCGCGCCATCGCGGCCGGCCATATCGAGCGCCTGAGCATCAGGACGCCGGGAACGGAGGCTTTGCTCGGCAATCTCTCCGGCGGCAACCAGCAGAAGGTCGCCGTCGCCAAATGGCTGACCTATCTGCCCAAGGTCCTGATCCTGAGCGAGCCGACGCGCGGCATGGATGTCGGCGCCAAGGAGGACGTGGTGAAGATCGTGCGCGGCCTGCGCGACCAGGGCGTCGGCGTGATCGTCATCTCGACCGAGCCCGAGACGGTCCTGTCGCTGGCCGACCGGATCATGGTGATGCGCAAGGGCGCGGTCTCGCAGGAATTCGCCGATGAGACGATCAGCAAGGACCGCCTGCTGGCCGCCGCCTGATGCCGGATTCCCCTTCTCCCGCTTGCGGGAGAAGGTGCCCGAAGGGCGGATGAGAGTGTCGCTGGGAAGACTTGGAAAGATTCGACGGAACATGAGAGGACGCAGTGAATGACATCGACGTCGGAAGCTAAAGCGCAGCACCGCTCGGCCGCCCACTGGTTCCGCAACCAGCTCAGCAACATCGCGCCCTTCCTGACGCTGCTCTTCCTCGTCGCCTTCTTCTCGATCGCCAGCCCCTCCTTCGTGTCCCTCGGCAACCTGCAGAACATCCTCCAGCAGGTGTCGATCACCGGCATCATCGCGGTCGGGCTCACCTTCGTCATCCTGACCGCCGAGATCGACCTGAGCGTCGCCAGCGTCGCCAACGCCACCGGCATCGTGCTGGCCTTCTTCACGCTGCAGGATGCGAGCGTCAACATCGCCAACATCCCGCTCGCCGGCGGATTTGCCATCATCCTGGCGATCGCCGCCTGCCTGGCGCTCGGCGGCATCACGGCGCTCGGCGTGACCAGGATCGGCATACCGTCCTTCATCATGACGCTCGCCATGATGCAGATCTGCGACGGCATCAGCGCCATGCTGGTCAGGGGCCAGATCGCCTATTCGGTGCCGTCCCTGATCACGACCTTGGGCTCGCGCTCGGTCTTCGGCGTTCCCTGGCTCATCATCGTCGCCGCGCTGGCGCTGGCCCTGGGCCATCTGGTTCTGACCTATACGCGCTTCGGCCGCTACGTCTACATGGTCGGCGGCAACCGCGAGGCGGCTGAATATTCGGGCGTCAACGTCAAGCTCGTCATCGCCTCGGTGCTGATGATCTCGGCCTTCTGTTCGGGGCTCGCCGGCATGCTGGGCGTCGCCTATTTCGGCAGCGCCCAGCAGAACGAGTTCACCACCTACCTGCTCGACGCCATCGCCGCCGTCGTGGTCGGCGGCACCAGCCTGTTCGGCGGCAGGGGCGGCATCCCCAACACCATCATCGGCCTCTTCGTCCTCGGCGTCCTCAACAACGGCCTCGATCACGTCAATATCGACAGCTTCCTCAAGATCCTGATCCGCGGTCTGATCTTGCTCGCCGCCCTGATCATCAATATCTATGCCGAACGCCTGCGCGTGTCGCGCCAGGCCGCACCCTGAGAGACCCATGGCCCTGTATCGCGCCCTGAATGACGGCAGCCTGGCTGACTTCCTCGCCGACCTGCCGGAGGTGAAAGGCATCCTGGGCGGCGAGCCCCGGGGCTGGACGGTGGAGGAGGTCGGCGACGGCAATCTCAACCTGGTCTTCATCGTCAGGAGCCCGAAGGCCGGCGTCGTGGTCAAGCAGGCCCTGCCCTATGTGCGGCTCGTCGGCGAATCCTGGCCCTTGCCGCTGTCGCGCGCCTATTTCGAGCATATGGCGCTGACCGAGCAGGCGCGGCACGCGCCGAAGCTGGTGCCCCGCGTCCATCATTTCGACCGCAACATGGCGGTGATCGTGATGGAGCATCTGCGATCGCACATCGTCATGCGCAAGGGGCTGATCCGCGGCATCGAATATCCGCTGTTCGCCGGCCATATCGCCGAATTCATGGCGCAGACGCTGTTCAACACCTCGCCGCTCGCCGTTCCGGCCGCCGAGCACCGCCATCGGATCGGCGACTTCTCCGAGAATGTCGCCTTGTGCAAGATCACCGAGGACCTGGTGTTCACCGACCCCTACCGGGTGTCGAGCCTCAACCGCTGGACCTCGCCCGATCTCGACGAGATCGCCGCCGGGTTCCGCCGCGACGAGCCGCTCAAGATCGCGGTGCAGCGGCGCAAGCTGCGCTTCCTGACCTCGGCCGAGGCGCTCATCCATGGCGACCTGCACACCGGCTCGATCATGCTGACGCCCAGGGACACCCGCGTCATCGATCCGGAATTCGCCTTCGTCGGGCCCATGGGCTTCGACGTCGGCGCGGTCATCGGCAACCTGCTGATCGCCTATTACGCGCAGGACGGCCACGAGCCGCGGCTCTATGGCCGCAACGCCTACCGCCACTGGATCCTGGTGCAGGTCGAGCAGGTGTGGCGGCTGTTCGCCAGGCGCTTCGTCGAGCTCTGGGACAAGAGCCGGTCGGGCGACGCCTACATGCCGGAGCTCTTCGGCGAGCCCGAGGGCGCCGCCGTCTTCGCCGCCGAGAAGCAGCGCTTCATGCGCGATCTCTTCGTCGATGCGGTCGCCTTCGCCGGCATCAAGATGATCCGCCGCATACTGGGCCTCGCCCACACCGAGGACATGGAGAGCATCGAGGATGCGAAGATGCGCGCCCGCTGCGAGCTAAAGACGCTCACCCTCGCCCGCCGTCTCGTCCTCGACGCCGAGAAGCTCACCGGCATCGGCGACGTCACCAGCGCGGCGCGCGCCATCCACGCGTCTTAGGTTTTCCATCTTCCGCCCGGCCGGAAAGGCTGGCGCGCTGGCCTTTTCCTCCCGACGAGTGCCGCCGCCGTCATATGGCATCGAGACTTCAATGAGGCCGCGACGCGAAGGCCGCGGAAATGATCTGTCCGGGCAGATCGGAGCGAATGCCGGTGATCCTTCAATGAGGCGCAGCGCAGAGGCTGTGGAAATCAGTCATGACGATGTCGACGGTGACCGGGCTCACCTGCCCCTTCAATGAGGCCGCAGCGTAAAGGCTGCGGAAGCCCACCCCTCGTCCGACCAGGATCACGTCCCGTCCGTCCTTCAATGAGGCCGCAGCACTGATGCTGCGGAAACTGTATCCGCTCCTGCCCTCATCAGCGGCGATTCGGTCGAGCTTCAATGAGACCGCAGCACCGATGCTGCGGAAACCCCGGCTGTCGCGTGCCGGCCGGCCTGATCGAAGCCGCTTCAATGAGGCCGCAGCACCGATGCTGCGGAAACGATCGGCTCTATATCCGGGTTGGTCGAAACCGCTGCGCTTCAATGAGGCCGCAGCACCGATGCTGCGGAAACCAGCAGGCCTTCGCGCTGCGCGATCTGGGCGTCACCAAGCTTCAATGAGGCCGCAGCACCGATGCTGCGGAAACTCCGTTCGATGCGCCCTTCACGATCGAGCCCCAGGTAATCGCTTCAATGAGGCCGCAGCACCGATGCTACGGAAACGCATAATCGGCAGCAGATACAAGGGATTGACCATTCGCCGCTTCAATGAGGCCGCAGCACCGATGCTGCGGAAACTTGCTGCGCTCAGCAAGGAACTGAGTGCTGTCAGCGGGCTTCAATGAGGCCGCAGCACCGATGCTGCGGAAACACAATCGGCGATCGCCCGATTGTGGGCGTCAACGGGGGCTTCAATGAGGCCCCAGCACCGATGCTGCGGAAACCGCTCCGGATGCTCGAAACGTCATCCTGGATTGCTTCGAGCTTCAATGAGGCCGCAGCACCGATGCTGCGGAAACTCACGTCGCCCGACACTATCCCCGATGGCGTCGTCTCCGCTTCAATGAGGCCGCAGCACCGATGCTGCGGAAACGACGATGCGCGATGAAGGGAAAAATGAGGCCGGGCGCGCTTCAATGAGGCCGCAGCACCGATGCTGCGGAAACCTGATTATCTCGTCTGCTTCTCACCACTAATTCTCACTTGCGGCTTCAATGAGGCCGCAGCACCGATGCTGCGGAAACCGAAGAAGAAGGGCGTCGTCTTGCTCGCTTCGATGCTTCAATGAGGCCGCAGCACCGATGCTGCGGAAACTGCCCGCGCACTGCGGGAAAAGATTGCCGCCCCCGTGGCTTCAATGAGGCCGCAGCGTCGATGCTGCGGAAACCGCCCAGGACCTCCCGCTGCGCGGCGTCGAAGGCTTTGCTTCAATGAGGCCGCAGCGTCGATGCTGCGGAAACCATTAGACGACGAAGGACGGTCAGCATGCGGATTTCACGTGCTTCAATGAGGCCGCAGCGTCGATGCTGCGGAAACGTGCCTGACGGCCCGAGCCCATATCTGGACGATGACGGGCTTCAATGAGGCCGCAGCGTCGATGCTGCGGAAACCCCCACGTCGCCGGACCAGCCTTGAGCGTCAGATCCTCGCTTCAATGAGGCCGCAGCGTCGATGCTGCGGAAACGACGCGCTGCACGAAATCGGGGAACCCGATTTCAGCCTTGCTTCAATGAGGCCGCAGCGTCGATGCTGCGGAAACAGCTATTTCTGAGGCGACCGCACATGAAAGGCACCATTGCTTCAATGAGGCCGCAGCGTCGATGCTGCGGAAACGAGGCCCTGCCATCATCCAAGCGCGTGATGCTGACCTGGCTTCAATAAGGCCGCAGCGTCGATGCTGCGGAAACGGCTCTTGCCAGTTCCTCCTTCTGTGAATCCATTTCCGCTTCAATGAGGCCGCAGCGTCGATGCTGCGGAAACTTGGGGGAACTGGCGGATTGTCTCCGGGGTGTGGCTGGCGCTTCAATGAGGCCGCAGCGTCGATGCTGCGGAAACCGGCTATACGGGATATTACCCGTTTGTCGCCAATCTGTGGGCTTCAATGAGGCCGCAGCGTCGATGCTGCGGAAACCATCCGAAGCCGCTCAGCAACAATGCCAATTACGGGCTTCAATGAGGCCGCAGCGTCGATGCTGCGGAAACTCGGCAGGGGTCTCTCGCTGCAAGGCGGCGAGCTCAAATTGCTTCAATGAGGCCGCAGCGTCGATGCTGCGGAAACCGCTAGTGCGCCTGCTGTGCGCGCGGCTGAGGCTTTGGTGGCTTCAATGAGGCCGCAGCGTCGATGCTGCGGAAACGATTGTTGCCGAGGTCTGGGACGACCTTGAAAGCGATGCTTCAATGAGGCCGCAGCGTCGATGCTGCGGAAACGGTGAAGGTCTGGACGGACTTCCAGGGCAAGCCCGTTGCTTCAATGAGGCCGCAGCGTCGATGCTGCGGAAACGCTGCCGCAAGGCAGCTTCGATTTCGAGGGCGGCGAATGCTTCAATGAGGCCGCAGCGTCGATGCTGCGGAAACCTCGACCAGTTGTCGAAGAAAGCCCCCTCTACAACATCCGCTTCAATGAGGCCGCAGCGTCGATGCTGCGGAAACCCAGAGGTCAAGCAGGTCTCCCGTCTCGCCGGACTGGCTTCAATGAGGCCGCAGCGTCGATGCTGCGGAAACCGACGCGATCAAGTTCCTCCGCACCACGATCGCGTAAGGCTTCAATGAGGCCGCAGCGTCGATGCTGCGGAAACCAAACATTCGCGGACGTTCGCCATTGAAATTGCTCAAGCTTCAATGAGGCCGCAGCGTCGATGCTGCGGAAACAGACCGGCTCAACGGCCCAGCCGCGCCCCAAGGGCGAGCTTCAATGAGGCCGCAGCGTCGATGCTGCGGAAACCAGCAGTCATGATGACTACTCCTTGAATGAAGCGTGGCTTCAATGAGGCCGCAGCGTCGATGCTGCGGAAACCGTGGGGCCAGGAGCCCCTGTTCCAGACGGACTTGCAGCTTCAATGAGGCCGCAGCGTCGATGCTGCGGAAACTTCGTCGGCGGCGCCTATCGCCACAAGCAGGAGCCGGCTTCAATGAGGCCGCAGCGTCGATGCTGCGGAAACGGCGCTCCGCTCTTGCTGGCAATCCCGGCCCGATCAGCGCTTCAATGAGGCCGCAGCGTCGATGCTGCGGAAACCCTTTCGGTCTATTCGCCGCCGTTCTGCGGGCTCTTGCTTCAATGAGGCCGCAGCGTCGATGCTGCGGAAACGCCGGTTCTGCACGCCAGGGAGAGGGGCTTGCGGTCAAGCTTCAATGAGGCCGCAGCGTCGATGCTGCGGAAACCTGCTGCGCCATGGCGAGGATGAGATCACGCCTGTCCTTGGGCTTCAATGAGGCCGCAGCGTCGATGCTGCGGAAACTGCCCGGATCCGGTGGCGCGCTTTGAGCGAAGCTTTGCTTCAATGAGGCCGCAGCGTCGATGCTGCGGAAACCTCGTCGATCGAGCCGATCTCGCGCTCGAGCGTGTCGCTTCAATGAGGCCGCAGCGTCGATGCTGCGGAAACCCACGGCGTCGATGGCCGTCAGGTCGGCGTAGGTGTCGCTTCAATGAGGCCGCAGCGTCGATGCTGCGGAAACGCCGTCCGCGCGGGGCTCTCTCCTCCAGGCGCTGAAGGCGCTTCAATGAGGCCGCAGCGTCGATGCTGCGGAAACGGCAGCATTACAGCGACGAGCCGATCGGCCACGTCTTCGCTTCAATGAGGCCGCAGCGTCGATGCTGCGGAAACAGACCTGGCGCAAGGCCAATCCGAATCTTGGGGTGTCGCTTCAATGAGGCCGCAGCGTCGATGCTGCGGAAACGCCATGCCGGCCTTGACCCGGCTCGCGGGCACGCCGAGCTTCATTGAGGCCGCAGCGTCGATGCTGCGGAAACCCGGCGCCGATGTTGAAGCTCAGCGACACCATGGCGTCGCTTAAATGAGGCCGCAGCGTCGATGCTGCGGATACCGGCGAGACCCGTTGGAAGCGGCTCCACGATCGGAACTGGCTTCAATGAGGCCGCAGCGTCGATGCTGCGGAAACGTCACTCCCAATCATCGGATGTTCGTGGCGAGACGCGGGCTTCAATGAGGCCGCAGCGTCGATGCTGCGGAAACCCGGCCGCTGGAGAACGAGTCGGCGTGCCCTTCGGGCTTCAATGAGGCCGCAGCGTCGATGCTGCGGAAACCGCAGCGGGCTCAAGCTCACCGCGACCGCGAGGTCCGAGCTTCAATGAGGCCGCAGCGTCGATGCTGCGGAAACGGGCCTCGCTCATCCGCTGGCGGACTTCGGGATCGGCGCTTCAATGAGGCCGCAGCGTCGATGCTGCGGAAACAGGACGACGGTGTCGCCCTCCAGGCCTGGCAGAAAAGCGCTTCAATGAGGCCGCAGCGTCGATGCTGCGGAAACCGGCACGCGAAACACTGGCCGCAGTTTAACAGCCTGTTGCTTCAATGAGGCCGCAGCGTCGATGCTGCGGAAACGGCCTCCGCCCTGGAGGCAAAGGATCACAATGTGAAACGCTTCAATGAGGCCGCAGCGTCGATGCTGCGGAAACGGCGCGATGACGTCGAGATAGTTCTCCTCGAGGAATTCGAGGCTTCAATGAGGCCGCAGCGTCGATGCTGCGGAAACGCTGGCACCTCACCCGGGAGGGACTTACCGCCCTCGACAGCTTCAATGAGGCCGCAGCGTCGATGCTGCGGAAACGTCGGGAACCTATACCCGCTATCAGGGCTATCAGTTCCTGCTTCAATGAGGCCGCAGCGTCGATGCTGCGGAAACTATGACGCCTTCGACGGCATGTCCGCCAGTGATTAGCTTCAATGAGGCCGCAGCGTCGATGCTGCGGAAACCCGACGTTATCTCGCGAGACCTCTTGGTCGCCTACCGCTCGCTTCAATGAGGCCGCAGCGTCGATGCTGCGGAAACTGTTGCTCATGATTGTGAGCGTGGGCAGCGCGTCCACGCTTCAATGAGGCCGCAGCGTCGATGCTGCGGAAACGAGATGTTGCAGACCTTCGGGGCGCCGCTCCACGACGAGCTTCAATGAGGCCGCAGCGTCGATGCTGCGGAAACGGCGGCGGGCCTCTTCAACATCATGAAGCTCGCCGGCATGCTTCAATGAGGCCGCAGCGTCGATGCTGCGGAAACGCCTCGCCAAGGGCGCCAACAGGAAACGCAATAAACGAGCTTCAATGAGGCCGCAGCGTCGATGCTGCGGAAACCTCATCGCGAGCGTCTCGAGGAGCTCGAATCCCGCAGGCTTCAATGAGGCCGCAGCGTCGATGCTGCGGAAACAGGCATGGAGCCT
>JBFWVM010000038.1:0-20147 GCA_050246735.1 Parvibaculaceae bacterium
ACGAGGATGACGGCGCTCGCCGCAAGCTCGAGCGCGCGCTTGATCACCTCGCGCGGATAGACAGGGGTATGATCGACCGTGCCTTCGCCCTGGACCTCGTCGGCGATGAGGCCGTTCTTCTTGTCGAGGAACAGGATGCGGAACTGCTCACGCTCGGCGAAGGCCATGGCGGTCCGGCAGTAGTCGAGGACCGCCGACCAGGACGACAGCAAGGTGCGCGGGCTGATCCGGGCCCTGGCCAGGCGCAAGCCCGCTTCGCGAACGATCCTGATCTCGGTCACGACCGTCTCGCCGATGCCGGGCACTTCCTTAAGCCTTTCGGGCGGAGCGCTGACGGCTTCGGCAAAGCTCCCGAAACGGGCGATGAGGGCCTTGGCGAGCGGCTTCACGTCCTGGCGCGGAACGGCGCGGAACAGGACGAGCTCGAGCAGCTCATAGTCGGGTAGGGCATCGCCGCCGCCAGCGCGGAAGCGCTGGCGCAGGCGTTCGCGATGACCGAGATGGTGGGGCTTTCCGGCAGCGCCGGCCGTCTTGCGGCCGACAGGTCCGGGGGGCCGAAGGACGAAAGACAGGTCCACCGGCCGGGCGCCACCCGGTTCGATCCGGACCGCACCTTCATCGAGCGACGTGCCTGCGCTGACAGCCTTCGGGGTCATGACACGCGGAACGTACCATGAACACGAATGCCCGGCAAGACGATCGCCGGTCAGGCCTGCGCGGCGGGCGGATAGTCGAGGCCCTTGGGCGACAGGGTGAAGATCTCGCAGCCCGTCTCGGTGACGCCGACCGTATGCTCGAACTGGGCCGAGAGCGAGCGGTCGCGGGTGACCGCCGTCCAGCCGTCGCTCAGGATCTTCACATGCGGCCGGCCGAGATTGATCATCGGCTCGATGGTGAAGAACATGCCGGGCTTCAGACCGACGCCTTCGCCATGCCGGCCGTAATGCAGGATGTTCGGATGATCGTGGAATTCGCGCCCCAGGCCATGGCCGCAGAAGTCGCGCACCACCGAGCAGCGTTCGCCCTCGGCATAGGCCTGGATGGCATGGCCGATATCGCCCGTCCTGTTGCCGGGCTTCACCGCCGCGATGCCGCGCATCAGGCTTTCGTAGGTCACCTCCATCAGGCGCTCGGCCTTGCGGGTGACCTCGCCGACGCGATACATGCGGCTCGCATCGCCGTGCCAGCCCTCGACGATCAAAGTCACGTCGATATTGACGATATCGCCCTCGCGCAGCGGCTTGTCGTTGGGGATGCCGTGGCAGACGACATGATTGATCGAGGTGCAGATGGACTTGGGAAAGCCGCGATAGTTGAGTGAGGCGGGGACCGCATCATGGTCGCGGGAGAATTCGGTGACGACGCGGTCGAGCGCCTCGGTGGTGACTCCGGGGCGGACGAGGGGGACGAGGAGATCGAGGGCCTCGGCGGTCAGTCGGCCGGCCTTGCGCATCGCCGCGAATCCCTCGGGACCATGCAGCTTGATCTGGCCGGTGCGGCCCTCGGCGGCGTCCTGCGCTTTCACATAGGTCATGATCGTCTCACATAATAAGGAACGGAGAGCCCGGCAAGTTTTGGGTCTTGACCATCGCGATTTCCACTGTATATAGATAATCAGCAATATAGACGAGTAGCTATTTATGGAGCAGCTGGATCTGGTTTTTGCGGCCTTGGCCGATCCGACCCGACGGGCGATCATGGCCAGGCTCGCCCGGGGAGAAGCCACGGTGAACGAGCTCGTGGCGCCTTTCGCGCTCAGCCAGCCGACCATCTCGAAGCATATCAAGGTGCTGGAGGGGGCCGGGCTCGTGACCCGCGGACGCAGCGCCCAGTTCCGCCCCGTCCGCCTCAATCCGGCGCCGCTCGCCGGGGCTGCCCGGTGGTTCGGGGACTATCGCCGATTCTGGGACGAAAGCCTCGCCCGGCTCGACGACTATGCCAGGCAACTGCAACACAAGGAGAGCGTCATGAATGCCAGCGAACCCACCGCCGAGCGCGAACTCGTCGTCACCCGCGAATTCGACGTGCCGGCGCGCTTCCTGTTCGAAGCCTACAGCAGGCCCGAGCACCTCAAGCGGTGGTTCGGTCCGAAAGGCTATCCGCTCACTTTGTGCGAGGTCGATTTCCGCGTCGGCGGCCGCTTCCGCTTCGCCATGACCGGGCCCGACGGCAAGCAGAACACGCCGTTCGGTGGCGAGTATCTGGAGATCGTGCCCGACAGGAAGATCGTCTTCGACAACAGCTTCGAGGAGCCCAATCCGCGCAAGATGATCATGACCGTCACCTTCGAGGAGGCGGGCGGCAAGACGAGGCTCGTGATGCACACGCTTTTCGAATCCAGGGCGATGCGCGACGAATATGTCGGCGTCGGCATGGAGGAAGGCATCAATTCCGGCTTCGACCAGCTTGCCGGTGTGGTCGCCGAGCTCAGGCGCAGGAGCGAGCGCTGATGCCCGGCTGACCGCGGTCTTTGACAGCGGCGCCGGGCGATGGCAGAGCTTGGGCCGTCATGGCAGATCGATCCCCCACCGCCGCCGTCCTCCTGATCGGAGACGAGATCCTTTCAGGCCGCACCAAGGACAGGAATCTCGGCTTCCTGGCGGATTATCTGTCGGCTCTCGGCATCGACCTCAAGGAGGCGCGCGTCGTGCCCGACAGCGAGGACGAGATCGTCGATGCCGTCAACGCCCTGCGCCGGCGCTACACCTATGTTTTCACCACCGGCGGCATCGGCCCCACCCATGACGACATCACGGCCGACGCCGTGGCCAAGGCCTTCGGCGTTCCGATCGGCCATCACCCGCAAGCGGTCGAGATCCTGCTCGGGCATTTCAGGCAGATCGGGCGCGAGGCCAACGAAGCGCGTCTGCGCATGGCGCGCACGCCCGAGGGAGCGACGCTCATCGCCAATCCGGTGTCGAAGGCGCCGGGCTTCCAGATGGGCAACGTCTTCGTCATGGCCGGCATTCCCAAGGTCATGAACGCGATGATGGAGGACGTGGCGGGGCGGCTCGAGCGCGGCAAGCCGGTCGGCGCGCGGACCGTCACGGTCGAGGGCGGCGAAGGCGACGTGGCGAAGCCGCTCAAGGAGATCCAGGAGCGCCATCCCCTGGTCGTCATCGGATCCTATCCCTTCGAAAGCCAGCAGGGCTTCGCCACCAGCCTGGTGCTGCGCTCGCGCGACGAGGACGCCCTCGCGGCGGCGCTCGACGAGGTGCGGCACATGGCCGAAGAACTCACCCGGGGCGGGAAGGTGCGAGGCTGGTTCTGAAGCCTCCGGCGGGACCGGCCGGCCGCCGGCCGACCGGCGCAAGCGAGTCCTCGAGGATCCGCGCCGTGCGCTCCCAGGTGAAGCGCCGGCTTCCCCGACGGACGCCGTCGCGGTCGAGGGTGAGGGCGCGCAGGATCGCCAGCTTCAGATGCCTGTCGAGCGCGCCGGTGACGCCGTCCTCGACCACGTCGATGGGGCTCGGCACGTCATGGGCGGCGACCGGCGTGCCGCAGGCCATGGCTTCGAGCATCACCAGGCCGAAAGTGTCGGTCAGGCTCGGAAAGACGAAGACGTCGGCCGAGGCCATCATGCGCGCCAGCTCTCCGCCGAAGCGGTAGCCGAAGAAGACAGCGTCCGGAAAGCGCCTTTCGAGCCCGGCGCGCTGCGGACCGTCGCCGATCACGAGCCTGGTCCCGGGCAGATCGAGGCTCAGGAAGGCCTCGATGTTCTTCTCCGGCGCCAGGCGGCCGACATAGAGCGAGACCGGGCGGGGCAGGTCGAGAGCGGTGCGCTCATGGGGCCGGAAGAGCGTGTGGTCGACGCCGCGCGTCCAGGTCCTGACATTGCGGAATCCGCGCTGTTCGAGATCGCGGGCGATGCTCGGGGTCGGCACGAGGACCGTGCGGCTGCTCCGGTGGAACCTGCGCAGCATCGCCCAGGAGGCGGCTTCGAGCCCGGGCAGCGGCAGGCGCACGGACAGGTAGTCGGCGAAACGCGTGTGGAAGCCGCTGGTGAACGGGAGACCCTGCCTGAGGCACCAGGCCCGCGCGGCCCAGCCGAGCGGGCCCTCGGTCGCGATATGGATGGCGTCGGGGGCGAACGCCGCGAGCTCGCGGCCGAGGACCGCCGAGGTGGTGAGGGCAAGCGGGATCTCCGGATAGAGCGGCATCGGCAGAGTCCGCCGGCCTTCCGGCGAGACGATCCTGACGTCATGGCCCAGCCTCGCAAGCTCGTCCGCGACGGCGCTCAGTGTACGGACGACGCCGTTGACCTGCGGATGCCAGGCATCGGTTATGACGGCTATCCGCATCGGCGAGCCCTGGGCGCTGCGACGTGGCGCGGCCCGGAAGGCGCCACGGGCATTGCGGCGTCGCGCTCCAGGCTGCCGCGCGGCTTCGTACATGCGACGATCTCGAAGCGGCCGTCATGGTGCTCGACGAGGGCGGTGCAGCTTTCGACCCAGTCGCCGTCGTTCAGGTAATGGATGTCCGCGATCATGCGATCGTCGGGCGTGTGGATGTGGCCGCAGATGACGCCCTGCGCGCCGCGCCGGCGGGCCTCGCGCACCACCGCGTCCTCGAAATGCGAGATGAACTCGACCGCCTTCTTGACCTTGAACTTGAGATAGGCGGAGAGCGACCAGTAGGGCAGGCGGAACAGCCGGCGGCCGCGGTTGACGAGGCCGTTGACCATCATCGAGCCTTCGTAGGCGCGGTCGCCGAGCCGCGCGAGCCAGGGCGCATAGCGCACGACGCCGTCATACTTGTCGCCATGCAGCACCAGATAGCGCTTGCCGTTGGCGGCGTGATGGATGGCGTCCTCGAGGACGGCGACGCGGCCCATGCGCAGGTTGCGGAAGTCGCGGAACCGGTCGTCGTGATTGCCGGGGATATAGACGACCTTGGTGCCCTTGCGCGCCTTGCGCAGGATCTTCTGGATCAGGTCGTTGTGAAGCTGGTCCCAGTACCAGGCCTTCTCCAGCGCCCAGTTGTCGACGAGGTCGCCGACGATATAGAGCCAGTCCGATTCGGTGACGCGCAGGAAGTCGAGGAGGTATCGGACCTGCGCCCTCCTGGTGCCCATATGGACGTCGGAGATGAAGATGGCGCGGTAGCGGGTCGTCGGTCTGGCGAGTGCGTTCATCGGCCGGGCTGCCTGCTCATGGCGACCTTAGGCCCGACTCCCGTGAAGGTATCATGACGGCGGGACGGCAGGGCGCTTCGATTGCGCCGGTCCGGAGGACGCGGCATAAGGGCGGACTCATCGGGCCGGCGCGCGGCCGGACCGGGGAGGGAGCATATGGACGAGAAGTGGCAGAAGAGCTTTCCGGTCTCCTGGGACCAGTTTCACCGCGACGCGCGGGCGCTGGCCTGGCGGCTGCACGGAGAGGGGCCGTTCTCGGCCGTGGTGGCGATCACCCGGGGCGGCCTCGTGCCGGCCGCGGTGGTGGCGCGCGAGCTCGGCATCAGGGTCATCGAGACGGTCTGCATCGCCTCCTACGAATACGAGAAGCAGGGCGAGCTCCAGGTGCTGAAGCGGGTGGGCGAGAGCATCGCTGGCAACGACGGCGGCAGGCAGGTGCTGATCGTCGACGACCTGGTCGACACCGGCGCCACGGCGCGCGCGGTGCGGGCGATGCTGCCCAACGCGCATTTCGCCACCGTCTATGCGAAGCCCGAAGGGCGGCCGCTGGTCGACACCTTCGTCACGGAAGTCAGCCAGGACACCTGGATCTATCTGCCCTGGGACATGGGCCTCGCCTTCACGCCGCCGATCCGCGACGGCGCCAAGGGCTGACCTCGCCCAGGCGTTTTATGGAGATGGAGCCGGAGCCGATCACAGCATGCTCATCCGCACGATCTCGCTCGCGATAGCCGTTCTCGGCGGAATCGCCGGCGCCCAGCTTCCGGAAGTCATGCAGCAGTACCGGCAGCGGCTCGGCGGCGCCGCCGACGAGGTCGCGAGCATCGTGGATCGATTCGACCGGGACGCGGCGGCCGGCGATATGAGCCGCGATCAGGCCCTGGCGCAGCTCCACGCCAGTGGCGACGACCTGGTCCGCAAGCGAGGCGTGGACATGGAGCTCAACATCCGGCGGCTCGCTTTGCTGAAGCAGCAGCGCGAGGGGATGGGCGGCGACTATCTCGACCGCGCCGTCTACTTCCTCGGCCACGCGGATCCGGCCTTGCTCGGGAAGACGCTCGAGGACTACCGGCCGGCGGTCCCCACGACCGTCGAGGGCCTGTTCAGCGCGCTCGCCGGCTTCGTCGCCGGCTGGTGGATCATCCGCCTGATCGCCTGGCCCTACAGGCGCTGGAGCGAGACCCGCGCCAGGGGCAGATTCAGGCGCATATAGATCCGCGCGAGCCTAGCGGCCTTCCGCAGTGCCGCCGGAAATTTCATCGCAGCCAGCCGGCTCGGCGCCGCCTCTTCGTAGTCTGGTGCCCCTCCCGGGATCGGGCCGGGACGCCTTGCGGGCTCAGGATTTCAAGTCCTGTGTTCAGGTCGCTTACTGGTGGTGCGCCGGGAGGGGATCGAACCCTCATGTCCATGAAAAGACAGCGGGTTTTAAGTCCGCTGCGGGAAGCGGAAGCCAAATCGCGCGGAACAATGGTGGCCAGTATGTAATTTATAGATTACATTTGTCCATGACCCAAATCGAAGTCACGGACGAGTTTGACAAGCGGCCTAAAGGGCTCCGCGACTTGCAGGCCAAGGAGCGCATCCTTGAGCGTATCCGGCGATTGCGCGGCGGCAATCCCGGCGATGTGAAGCCGGCCGGCAAAGGCGTCAGCGAAATGCGGATCAGCTACGAGGCGGGCTATCGGCTCTACTACACACAGCGGGGCAGGGCGTTCGTGCTCCTGCTGTGTGGCGGCGACAAGTCTTCCCGGAAGGCAGACATCGCCCGCGCCATTGCGATGGTGAAAGGAACATAGACATGAAGCTCAAGGCCAGGAAATACGACGTGGCCGATTACCTCGACAGCGACGAGATGATTGCCGTCTATCTGGATGCGGCATTTGAGAGCGGCGATACCTCGCGCATCGCGGAAGCCCTTGGCGACATAGCCCGCGCACGCGGCATGACTAAGATTGCCAGGATCACGGGTCTGGCACGCGAGCAGCTCTATAAAACCCTCAGTGCGGAAGGCAAGCCGGAGCTGTCTACAGTGCTCAAGGTCTTAGCGGCATTCGGAGGGGGGCTTCGATCGACTTTCCCGCGTACTCCCGGTGCGAGTGGCCGCCGACGGCCGAAGGCTTCATCCCAAAACGGGAAGTCTCGCAAGATTGTATAGACAGGTCGAGCGTCACTGCGGCTTGCAGTAGTCATCGATGTCCTTCGGAACTGAAAGGTCTTTGATCTTATTACATATTTTTCCTGAAATGGTGCCCCCTCCCGGGATCGAACCGGGACGCCTTGTGGGCTCAGGATTTTAAGTCCTGTGCGTCTACCAATTCCGCCAAGGGGGCCTCACGCGCCCTTCTAGCGCGGCTCCGACGAAGGGCAAACCGCCTTTCTTGCGGACCTCACGGCAGCGGCCGGGGGACGAGGCCGAGCGCCTCGCGCCGGAGCCAGCGCGGCACCATCAGCGCGCTGACCGCGGCGAGGCCCGCGGCAAGACCGATCCACACGCCTTCGCCAGCGAGCAGCGTGAACTGCGACAGATAGAAGCTCAGCGGCAGCCCGATGCCCCAATAGCCGAGCGCGGCATAGAGCATGGGGATGCGCGTGTCGTGCAGTCCGCGCAACATGCCGGCGGCCAGCACCTGGGCGGCATCGACGAGCTGGAAGATGGCGGCGACGAAAAGGAAGGAGGTCGCCAGCGTCAGCACCGCCACGTTGCCCTCTCGCCGGATGTCGATGAAAAGGCCGATGAGGAAACGGGGGACGAGGAACATCAGCGCGGCGGTCACGACCATGAAGGCGGTGCCGAGGAGGAAGGCGCTCCATCCGGCGCGGGCGATGCCCAGCCGGTCGCCCGCGCCGAAGGCGAGGCCGACGCGCACCGTCGCCGCCTGCGCTATTCCCAGGGGCGTCATGAAGGCGATGGCCACGACCTGGATGGCGATGGCGTGGGCGGCAAGCTCGGCCGCCCCCAGCCAGCCCATGAGGAAGGCCGCGGCGTTGAAGGCGGTGGTCTCGAAGGCGATGATCGCGCCGATGGGCAGGCCCAGCGCCCAGATCGCCCCGAATTTCGGCCAGTCGGGCCGCCAGAACCGCCCCAGCACGTGATAGCGGCGGAAGCGGCGGTCGAGCATGACGACCGCCGCCAAGCCTGCGAACATCAGCAAGGTGGTGACGGCGCTGGCATAGCCCGAACCGACGATGCCCAGGGCCGGAAACCCCCAGTTGCCGAAGATCAGCAGCCAGTTGCCGAACGCGTTGAGAAGGATGCCGGCAATGGCGATGACGAAGGCCCATTGCGGACGCTCGAGCGCCGAGATGAAGAAACGCAGCACGACATAGGCCAGGAAGAACGGCATCGCCCAGACCAGGGCGCGCAGGTAGCGGATGGCCTCGCCGGTGAGCGCCGGATCCTGGCCGATCGCGATCAGGAACAGATCGCCGTGCCAGAGGAGGGCGATCGCCGGGACCGAGACCGCGGCCACCGTCCACAGGCCCTGCCGCACGATGCGCCTGATCTCGCGCACCTCGTGACGGCGGGCGCCCTTTTCCCGCGCCACCATGGGCGCCACGGCGCTCACCAGCCCGAAAGCGAAGAAGGTGAAGGTATGGTAGAGGTTCACGGCGAGCGAGCTCGCCGCCAGCGCCTCCGGCCCCAGCCGTCCGATGAACAGCACGTCGGTGACGATCATCGCCGTCTGGGCCATGTTGGTCAGGACCATGGGCCAGGCGAGTTGCAGGGTCGCCACGAGATTGGCCTTCCAGCCATGCGCCGCCGGCGGCCGTCCCCGATCCGGAAGCCTGTCCGCGGCCGCGACCTTGCCCTCACCCCCCTGCATGGAGACAAAATAGCCGTTTCCGGCCGCCGCCGCCATCGTCGCCGTCACTTCCGCATGCGACCCCGCTCGAGATTGCGCGACAGTTCCGCCTGAGGCATGATTCGCCGGCATGATCCGACGGAGACAGGAATGAACGCGCCCCTCATCGATGAAGTCGATACGGCTCTCGCCCAGGCATCCGACCGCTTCCTGGCGGCGCGGCCGAAGACGCGGGCGCTGCACGAAGAGGCGAAGGCCGTCATGCCGGGCGGCAATACCCGCACCGTGCTGTTCACGGCGCCCGTCCCGGTCCGCATCGCCAGGGCCGAAGGCGCGGTCATCACCGACGTCGACGGGCATTCCTATGTCGATCTGCTCGGCGAATATTCGGCCGGCCTCTACGGCCATTCGCATCCGCGCATCGCCAGGGCGGTGAGCGAGGCGCTGGCGACGGGCCTCAATATCGGCGCCCACCATCCGCTCGAGATCAAGCTCGCCGAGGCCGTCACCCGGCGCTTCGGCCTCGATCTGGTGCGCTTCACCAATTCCGGCACCGAGGCCAACATGATGGCGCTGGGCGCCGCGCGAAGCTTCACGAAACGCGCGAAGATCATGGGCGTCAAGGGCGGCTATCACGGGGGCACGCTCTATTTCACCCCCAGCGGCATGCCCGTGAACGCGCCCTTCGACGTCGTGCTGGCGCCCTTCAACGACATCGACGGCACGCGCCGGCTCATCGCCGAGCATTCGGGCGATCTCGCCGCTCTCCTGATCGAGCCGATGCTCGGCGGCGGCGGCTGCCTTCCCGCCGAGCCCGGCTATCTGGCGATGCTGCGCGAGGAGACGCGGCGGCGAGGGATCGTCCTGATATTCGACGAGGTCATGACCTCGAGGCTCGCTCCCCACGGGCTCGCGGCGGAGCTCGGCATCTCTCCCGATCTCAAGACGCTCGGCAAATATATCGGCGGGGGCATGTCCTTCGGCGCCTTCGGCGGCCGCCGCGACATCATGGAGCAGTTCGACCCGACGCGGCCGCAATTCCTGCCGCATGCCGGCACGTTCAACAACAACACCCTCACCATGACGACGGGCTACGCGGCGATGAGCGAGATCTTCACGGCCGACGCCTGCCGCGATCTCAACCGCCGCGGCGAGCGCCTGCGCGAGCGGCTCAACGATCTCTTCATGCGCTATCAGGTCAAGCTCAAGGCGACCGGCATCGGCTCGCTCATCAACCTCCACCCGCTCACGGGCGAGATCAGCACGCCCGAAGAGACCGCGGCGGCCGATCCGCGGCTGCGCCAGCTCATCTATCTCGACCTCCTGGAGGAGGGATACTATGTCGCCGGCCGCGGCTACATGGCCCTGTCGCTGGTCGTGAGCGACGAGCATTGCGACGGCTTCTGCGCGGCGGTCGAGCGGATCGTCACGGCGCGCGGACATCTCCTCAAGCCCTGACGCCCGCGCGGCCGCGTCATCCGTCCAGACGATAGGCTCACTCGGCGTCGTGGAAGATGATGCCGAGCGTGTGCCGACGGCCGGACTGCAGGCGGCTCACGCCATGGCGCAGATTGACCCGGTAGACGCCGCGCGTGCCCCGCACCGGACGGTGGTGCACGGGAAAGATCACGCCGTCGCCCCGGCCGAGCCGGGGCACCTCGGCGCGCGACTGCATCCGGGGCCGCTGCTCGGTCAGCACGAACTCGCCGCCCGAGAAATCCCTGCTGGGCGCCGACAGGAGGAAGGCGACCTGGAGCGGAAAGACCAGGGCGCCGTAGATGTCCTGGTGCAGGCAGTTGTAATCGCCCTCGCCATATTGCAGGAGGAGCGGCGTCGGCCGGCGCTGGCCGGCCTTGTGACAGCGCTCGAGAAAGGCCGCATGCTCCTGCGGAAAGCGCGGCGTCTCGCCCAGCGCCTCGTTCCAGCGATTGGCGATCGCGGCCAATGGCGGATAGAGCGCCCCGCGCAGGGCCGCGACCAGCGGCGGCAGGGGATAGGCGAAATACTTGTACTCGCCGCGGCCGAAGCCATGCCGGCTCATGACGATGCGGCTGCGGAAATGCCCGTCGTCGGGATAGGATGCCGAGAGCTCGCGGCATTCCCCGGCGGTGAGCAGGCCCTCGACGACCGCGCAGCCATGCCGGTCGATCTCCCCGCCGAGCGCCGGCCAGTCGCGCGACGCGACCCGCCGCGCCATGGAGGAGGGCAGGGCGTCGGTCATCGCACACCCTCCCGCTCGAGCAGAGCGCGCTTGCGCCGCGCGCCCCAGCGATAGCCGGAGATCGCGCCGTCCTTGCGCAGGATGCGGTGGCACGGCACCGCGACCGCGATCCGGTTGGCGGCGCAGGCATCGGCGACCGCCTTGGCCGGCCCCTTCTGGCCGCCCGTGACGCCCATGGACCGGGCAAGCCCGGAATAGCTCAGGGTCTTGCCCGGCGGGATCGCGCGCAAGGCCCGCCAGACCGCGATCTCGAAATCGGAGCCCTGAAGGTCGAGCGACAGATCCACGGGCTTCGCCGGGCTCTCGATCAGGGCGACGACGCTGCCGACCACATCGGCGAGCCGACCCTCCCGGGCCGGCCGGGCTTCGGGAAAATACCGGCCGAGATCGGCGGCGAGCCTGTCGCGGCGGCTTCCCATGAAGATGGCGCAAATACCTTTCCCGGTGGCGGCGACCAGCACCTCGCCCAGCGAGGTCGTGCCGAAGGCGAAGGCGACCGGACCTGTGTCCGTGCTCCGGGAGACGGCGTTGTGAGCGTGTGTCGGAGATGTGGTCAAGGTCATGTCGGCGGCTCCTCGATGCTGCGCTCAATCTGGGCGCCGGCCTCCTTCGTATCCACCCGAAAACCGACTCCCACCGCGATGTCGTCCGTATACAGATGATCTGGCGCGGGGCGCTTCTGTCTTGGCGTCAGATTCAAGGCTCTCGCAGGCGCACAGGAGCCTCCTTGTTGATCCGCAATGGCTCGGCTACTCTGCGTTCGCGACACGGGGAATGGGGCCTTTGTCGCGTCGTCATATTGAATGAATATTCAATCAAAATATGAGGGAATCATGCTTCATCAGGCTAGCAACCGCTTCAATCCGGACGATCTCTGGCAGAAGGACCACGACCATTTCCTTCACCCCTATACTCATTTCGACAGTTTCAAGGAGGACGGCTCGCTCGTTCTGGTCGAGGGAGAGGGCTGCTACGTCAAGGACGCCGAGGGAAGGCGATATTTCGACGGCATCGGCGGCATGTGGTGCGTCAATGCCGGCTATGGCCGCAAGGAGATCGCCCAGGCCATGGCCGAGCAGGCGCTCCAGCTCTGCTACACGACCACCTTCGTCGACGTCACCAACGCGCCGGCGGCCGAGCTCGCCGCCAAGCTCGCAAGCCTGGCTCCGGCGGGGCTCAATCACGTCGCTTTCGCGACGTCGGGGTCCTGCGGCATCGACACGGCGATCAGGCTCGCCCATTACTACCAGTCGCGGCGCGGCCAGAAGGACCGCAAATACGTCATCTCGCGCAAGAACTCCTATCATGGCTCGACCTATCTCGGCATGACGGTGGGGCTGCGCGACGGCGACCAGTCGCCGCATTTCCGCTATGTGAGCGACCTCGTGCATCACCTGTCGGCCCCTTATCCCTATCGCCGGCCGGACGGCATGAGCCTTGCCGAGTTCAGCGACTTCCTGGTCGAGGAGTTCCGCCACAAGATCGAGACGCTGGGCGCCGGCACGATCGCGGCCTTCATCGCCGAGCCGGCGCAGGCCTCGGGCGGCGTCACCATGCCGCCGCCCGACTACCTGCCGCGCATGCGCCAGCTTTGCCGGGACAATGGCATCCTGTTCATCGCCGACGAGGTCGTGACCGCCTTCGGCCGGCTCGGACACATGTTCGCATCGCAAGCCGAATTCGGCATCGTCCCCGATATCATCGTGACCGCGAAGGGCCTTACCTCGGGCTATATCCCGCTTTCGGCGGTGATCTATTCGGACGAGGTCCATGAGGTGATCAGCGCGCCCGACGCGGATGCGTGGTTCACCCACGGCTATACCTATTCGGGACATCCGGTCGCCTGCGCGGTGGCGCTCAAGAATATCGAGATCATCGAGCGCGAGGACCTGCTCGGCAACGCGGCGCGCGTCGGCGACTATCTCGAGCAGCGTCTCGCCGAACTCGCCGGCCTGCCGATCGTCGGCGACGTGCGCGGACGCCGCCTGATGATGTGCCTCGAATATGTCGCCGACAAGAAGACGAAGCAGAAGCTTGCCGACGAGGTGAACATCTCCAAGCGCATCTCGAACGAATGCGAGGCGCATGGGCTGCTGGTGCGGCCGATCGGCCATCTCGACGTGCTGTCGCCGCCTCTGATCATCACGAAGGGACAGGTCGATTTCATCGTCGACACGCTGGGCGCGGCGATCCGGAAGGTCACCGACCAGCTGGCGCGCGAGAAGGCGACGAGCGCCGCGAAAAGCCTCGGCTGAGGATCGCCCGCCTCATGCGCGCTTCAGCGCCCGGCGCAGGGGCCTGGCGAGCGAGCCCCTCGCCGATGCCTCGACGTCGCCAAGGCCCAGCCAGAGCGCCATGCGGCGCAGTTCGGGAGCGGCGGCCTCGGCCGTCCTCTCCACATCGATGCCATCCTCGGCATGCGAGGCATTCACCCGCAGCACGCCCTCCTGGCGGTCGGCCTTGAGGCAGAAGCGCGCCGTCAGCCGGTCGCCCTCGAGAAAGGGCAGCACGTAATAGCCGTAGACGCGCTTCTCCTGCGGCGTGTAGATTTCGATCCGGTAGCGGAAACCGAACAGGCGCTCGGCGCGCGAACGCTCCCACACCAGAGGATCGAACGGCGACAGGAGGGCGCGGCCGCCGGCCTTGCGCGGCGCTCCGGCATCGCGGTGGCGATAGGCCTTGACCGTCCAGCCCTCGACCTTCACCGGCACGATGACCCCGTCCTCGATCACCTGGGGCAGGGCCTTCCTGAAGGCGTCGACGGGAAGCCGGAAATAATCGCGCAGGTCCGCCTCGCTCGCGACCCCCATGGCCCGGGCGGAAAGTCCGATGAGGTGGCGCACCGCGTCCGCCTCCGCCACCGCCGGCGCGTTCAGCGTTTCGGCGGGGAGCACGCGCTCGGGGAGGTCGTAGAGACGCTCGAAGACCCGCCGTGTCGCCGCCGTCACCTCGCCCGTGTGGAAGAGGTATTCGAGGGCGATCTTGCCCTTGTTCCAGCCCCACCAGCTGCCGGTGCGTCCGCCGGGATCCGGCAGGTCGCCGACGGCGGTCGGACCGTTGGCCCTGACGAAGCTGCGGACTTCATCGACATAGGCCTTCTGCTCGCGGCCGAACGTCTCCAGGAACCTGTGCTCGCCGGCGCCGTTGCGGGCGCGCTCCATCTTCCAGCGCAGCAAGGGGTAGAATTCGAGCGGCAGGAGGCTCGCCTCATGCGCCCAATATTCGAAGAACCGGCGCTTGCGCCTGCCGAAGGTGCGCCGGTCGAGCGTGTCGTGGCTGTAATGGCCGGCGCGCGCAAAGACGGGAAGGTAATGCGAGCGCACCAGCACGTTGACGCTGTCGATCTGCAGGAGGTTCATCCTGGCGATGGCGCTTTCGATGCGCGTCCAATTGGCGGCGCCCTCGCGGCTGCGCCCGGCAAAGCCTTGCGCGACCAGAGCGAGGCGGCGCGCCTGCAGATTGGAAAGGGCATCGCCTTTGGTCATTTGAGGAGCTTGCGCATGCCGATCAGGAGGTCGTCGAAGCCGAAGCCGCGGTAGAGCGCACGGGCCCCCTCATTGCGGGCGAGCACGGAGATGCGCAGATCGTCGCGGCCGGCCTCGCGCGCCCGTCTTTCGCAGTCATCGAGCAGCATCCGGGCGATGCCGCGCCGGCGCGCCCCGCCCGCGACCACCAGATCCGCGACATAGGCATATTCATAGGCGATCTCGTCATGCGTGCCGTCCTCGACGGAACGGGTCAGGACGACGGCATAGCCAAGCGCCCTGCCGTCCTCCTCGGCGATGAGGATGACGCCGTCGTCCTCGGCGCATTGCTTCCTGAGGAGGTCGACATACCAGCCGCCCATGACGGCGGCGGGCTTCATGCGGTCATAGAGTGCGACCTCGGCCGCCTGCAATTCGCGAATCAGCGCGATCAGCGCAGGCGTGTCGGACGCCTCATATTCCCTGATATGGACCATGGGAGCGGGACCGTGCCGTGAGAGCCTTCTGAAATCAAGCTGGACAATCGCAAGTCCCGATGTCAGTTTGCGGCAGCATGATCTCTCCCCGCGTCCCCATTGCGCTTCTGTGCCTGACGGTGCTTTCGGGTTGCGCCGCCTGCCTGCCGGGCCAGAGCAGGCTCGATCAGGGCATGGTCGCGAAAACGGGAACGGCTCAGCCGGTTGCGGCCGCGGACAGCCTCACATCGCGCTGATCAGACGGCTTCGTCGGTCCACAAGGCGTCAGCCGGCTTCGATTCCGTCGCGGCGAGACCGGAATTGTACTTATAGAGGGTCGAGCAGTAGGGGCAGACGGTTTCCCGATCGTCGCCCATGTCGATGAAGATGTGCGGATGGTCTTGCGGCGGTATGGCGCCGATGCACATGAATTCCCTGGTGCCGATCTCGATCGCCGGCACGCCGGTGCTGTTGTGGAAGTGCGGAGTGGAGCCGGACGCCATGTGATGTCCCTTATTTCTTTTGTCAGGCCGGGCGAATAGCATATCTTGCGGCCCTCGCAAAGCATGAGGGCATATGCCGAGCTTCCGCTCAGACATCGTCGATATCTCCTATGAGGTCACGGGGGAGGGCCCGCCCGTCCTCCTGATCCATGGCTTTGCTTCCAATGCCCGCGTCAACTGGTGGGATACGGGATGGGTGAAAAGCCTGAACGATGCAGGCTACCAGGCCATCACCTTCGACAATCGAGGCCATGGCGCCAGCACCAAGCTCTATGACGAGGAGGCCTATCCGGCCCCGGTGATAGCGGAAGATGCGCGCCGGCTTCTCGATCATCTCGGCATCTCCCGGGGCCTGGTCATGGGCTATTCCATGGGGGCCCGGATCGCGGCTTTCCTCACCGTCAATCACCCGGAGCGGGTCCGCGCGGCCGTCTTCGCCGGCCTCGCCGAAAACATGATCAAAGGCTTCGGCGGGTCGGAGCCCATCGCGCGAGCCCTCGAGGCGCCGTCGCTCGACGACGTCGGCGATCCGGGCGCCCGGGTCTTCCGCCTCTTTGCCGAACAGACCAGGAGCGACCTGAAGGCGCTGGCGGCCTGCATGCGCTCCGAGCGGCAGAAGATCACGCCGGCCGAGCTCGAGGAAATCCGCGTGCCGGTCCTGGTCGTGGCCGGCGAGGCGGACGAGATCGCCGGCGCGGTGCAGCCCCTGGTCGATGCCATTCCAGGCGCCCAGGGGGTGGTGCTGGCGCGGCGCAACCATATGAATGCCGTGGGCGACCGCCAACACAAGGAGGCAGTTATAAATTTTTTCAATTCAATAGCTTAGATCAGTATCCGGAGAACTGGAATCAGGTGCCGGTGAAGCGCGGCCTGCGCTTCTCGAGAAAGGCGCGCCGCCCCTCGGCATAGTCCGCGCTGGCGAAGCACAGAGCCGCCAGGCGGGCGGGGTCGTCGGGAACCGGCCGGCCTGCCAGGCTGTCGATGGCCCGCTTGGAGGCGGTTATGGTGAGAGGCGCGTTGCCGCCGATCCCGGCGCAAAGCCCGGCCACCTCATCGGCCAGCCGGTCCGTGGCGACGACCCTGTGAACCAGACCGGCATGGAGAGCCTCGTCCGCCGTGAAGCGCCGCGCCGTGAACAGCATCTCCTTGGCGAAGGCGGGCGAGACCGCATGCAGGAGGTCGCGCAAGCCCTCGACCGGATAGGCAAGACCCAGCCGGGCCGGCGGCAGCGAGAAGACCGCCGTCCGGGCGGCGATCCGCAAATCCGCAGCAAGCGCCAAAGCGAGCCCGCCGCCGATGCAGAAGCCCTGGATCATGGCGATCACGGGCTTGGCCGTGTTCCGCAAGGCGGCGAAGGCCCTGCCGCTCAACTCCTCATAGTCTTTCGCCTGGCCGGGGTCGGTGCGTGCGGCGGCAAATTCGCCGATATCGGCGCCCGCCGCGAAGGCTTCCGATCCGGCGCCGCTGACCACCAGGACGCGGGTCTCCGGGGCTGCGTCGAGGGCCGCGACCAGTGCCGGCAAAGCCGCCCACATGTCGCGGTTGAGCGCATTGCGGCGCTGCGGCCGGTCGAGCATCACATGGCCTGCGATTCCGTCACGCCAAGCCTTCACATAGGGACTGGGGGAGGCGAACTCGGTCATGAAAAACGCGCTATCAGAGCCCTGCCGTTAACGCAATGCTGTTGCATTCCAGGGAATGCTCCCCATTTTCCCGCCAATGGCGTAGGATCAGGCCATCTCAAATGGAGAAACCGCGATGGCGCGTCAATCGACACATCCGCAATCCGTCGTCAGCCTCGATCCGGTATGGGACCGCATCCGCGACGAGGCGCAGGAAGCGGCGCGCAAGGATCCGAGCCTCGGCGGCTTCATCTTCGGCGCGGTGATCAACCAGCCGCGCTTCGAGCATGCGGTGATGCACCGTCTGGCGCAGAGAATGGCCAATTCCCTCACGGTGGAGCTGATCCAGCAGGCCTTCGAGGACGCGCTCGATGCCGATCCCTCGATCGGCGATGCGATGCGCGCCGATGTGGTGGCGGTGCATGACCGCGATCCCGCCTGCAACCGCTATCTCGAGCCGCTGCTCTATTTCAAGGGCTTCCAGGCGGTGCAGACGCATCGCATGGCGCATCAGTTGTGGAAGATGGACCGCCGCGACTTCGCCTATTACCTGCAGAGCCGTTCGTCGGTCGTCTATGGCGTCGACATCCACCCGGCGGCCCGCCTCGGCCGCGGCATCTTCATCGATCACGCCCACGGCATCGTCATCGGCGAGACGGCGGTCGTCGAAGACAACGTCTCGCTCATGCAGGAGGTGACGCTCGGCGGCACCGGCAAGGAAAGCGGCGACCGGCACCCGAAGATCCGCCACGGAGTCCTCATCGGCGCGGGCGCCAAGATCCTCGGCAATATCGAAATCGGTCATTGCTCCAGAGTGGCCGCGGGTTCCGTCGTCCTGCATGACGTGCCGCCCAACCGCACCGTCGCCGGCGTCCCGGCCAAGGTCGTAGGCTATGCGGGCTGCGAGGAGCCGTCCCGGGTGATGGACCACCAGCTCAAATCGGAAATCCGGCACGATTCAGAATAGGCTTGTCTTGCCTTTCTCGGTCGGAGTACAGCTTGCGCGGGCCCGAAGCGCCGGGTCCGGCAAGTCGGCCCGGAGGCCGGCGCCTTCAATCGAGCGTCGGGCCGTCGAAATGCCGTTTCGGCCGCGATGCCCCAGACAAGGAATGCCTGCGTGCAACCCGATGAAATCAAGAAGCTCACCCGATTCTTCCGGAGCAAGTTCCAGCTCGCCACCATCGAAGTCCGCAAGCGTCCGCAAAAGGACGATTCGGCTGAAGTCTATATCGGCGACGAGTTCATCGGCGTGATCTTCCGCGACGAGGAAGACGGCGAGCTCTCCTATAATTTCAACATGGCTATCCTCGATTTCGATCTGGAATAGGAATCGTCGCGGCGACGGACGCCCTCATCTCCGGCTCGCCGCCTGGTGGATTCCACACGAAGGAAAGAGAGACGGCCCATGACGGTCTATTCGCTCGACGGCATACTGCCTGAACTTCCACCCGAGAACGACTACTGGATCGCCCCCAATGCGGTCGTGGTCGGCAAGGTGAAGCTCGATCGCGACGTCGGCATCTGGTTCGGCGCGGTGCTGCGCGGCGACAACGAGCTCATCCATATCGGCGAATGCAGCAATATCCAGGATGGCTGCGTGCTGCATACCGACATGGGGGCGCCGCTGACGGTCGGGCGCAACTGCACCATCGGTCACCGGGCCGTCCTGCATGGATGCACGATCGGCGACAACACCCTGATCGGCATGGGCTCGACGATCCTCAACCACAGCAGGATCGGCCGCAACTGCCTGATCGGCGCCCACGCGCTGATTCCGGAAGGCAAGTCCATACCCGACAATTCGCTGGTCATGGGAGCTCCCGGCAAGATCGTGCGCGAAGTATCGGCGGAAATGGCCGAAGGCCTGATGCAGTCGGCCAGGAACTATGTGAAGAACTGGCGCCGCTTCGCCACCGGCATGCGCGGGCAATCCGAGGAATAGAGTTCGCCCTCCGGGTCACGCGCTCGTCCCAGGCAATCGGAGCCGGCTCAGGGTGGGACTGAGCCGGCTCCTCTAGACCCGGTCTGGTGGGGGATGGGGGAGGGGGACGCCGACCGGGCCGTAGCTCCCAAAGGTCATCCGTTCACTGTTGCGCGCCGCCGGCCGAGACCGTGCCGTTATGGGTGGGCGCCTTCTTGTTGAGCGAGACCCATTGGCGCGGATCCTCCGGCGATTGACGCTTGAGGAAGGTGTAGCCGGTATCGCTCCAGCGCAGGACGTCGTTGCGGCGATTGTCGAGGACGAAATCGCCCTTGTCGGTCGTGACCGTCAGCACGGCATGGCCCTGCAGCTTCTCGTCGAGCACGACGGTGATCAGGAGCGCCGCCGAGGGGAATCCCATGCCCTCGAGATAGCGCTTCTTCAGAAGGAGATAGTCCTCGCAGTCGCCGGCGTCGGTGGGAACGGTCCAGTATTCCGGCTTTCCATAAAGCTCCTCATCGCTCACCGGCGCGATCTTGCCGTTGACGAAGGCATTGACCTGGTAGAGCAGGTCCCAGCGTTTGGGCGAAAGCGACAGCCGGGTCTTCCGGCCACCGAGCGCCTGGCACTCCTTCGGCTCGCGGGCACACATCTCCACATAGCCGATCGGCGGCAAGGCCTTGCCGTAGATGGTCGCAAATTGTCCGGTCGCGGATTCTGCCCGGGCGAGGTCTGCTTCGACGGCCTGAGCCGTGCCGATCATGCAGACCAGTCCGAGCGCAACTCCCCCGAGTCTTGCCAAGATAGTCATCGTTTGACGTCCATTCCCCTTATCGTTGGGCGTCAGACTACCGGCAGGGCTTTGAGATCGCGTTCAGTTTATCGCTGCAACTCTCTGAAATCTAATAATAAATTAGAAAGGTTGCGAAAGGTGACCATTAACCATCAAGATTGCGCGGGGGGGGGCGCTGCGAGGTCAGAGATCCTTGCGTCAGCGGATCTG
>JBFWVM010000039.1:0-19504 GCA_050246735.1 Parvibaculaceae bacterium
GACAATGTGACGATGGATGTGGAGCTGATCACGCCGATCGCGATGGAAGAGAAGCTGCGTTTCGCGATCCGCGAAGGCGGCCGAACCGTCGGCGCCGGCGTCGTCGCCAAAATCGTAGAATAACGGATACTGGAAGATGCAAACGAACAATATCCGCATCCGTCTCAAGGCGTTCGACCATCGTATTCTCGATACGTCGACGCGCGAGATCGTGAACACGGCGAAGCGTACGGGCGCGCAGGTGCGCGGGCCCGTTCCGCTGCCGACCCGCATCGAGCGCTTCACCGTGAACCGCTCGCCGCATGTCGACAAGAAGAGCCGTGAGCAGTTCGAGATGCGGACGCACCGGCGTCTTCTGGATATCGTGGATTGGAATCCGCAAACGGTCGATGCGCTGATGAAGCTCGACCTGGCAGCGGGCGTTGATGTCGAGATCAAGCTCTGATCGGGCTTATGAGGAGTGAAGCGATGCGTTCTGGCCTCATCGCACAGAAATTGGGCATGACCCGCATTTACACGGATGACGGCGCGCAGGTGCCGGTCACCGTGCTGAAGGTGGACAATTGCCAGGTGGTCGCCCACAAGACGGCCGACAAGCACGGCTATACCGCGCTGCAACTGGGCGTGGGCACACCCAAGATCAAGCGCCTCACCGCAGCCGAGCGCGGCCATTTCGCCGCGGCGAAGGTCGAGCCGAAGCGCAAGGTGCAGGAGTTCCGCGTGAGCCCCGACAACCTGATCGCGGTCGGCGCCGAGATCACCGTCGACCATTTCGTTCCCGGCCAGTTCGTCGACGTGACGGGCACCTCCATGGGCAAGGGCTTCGCCGGCGGCATGAAGCGCTGGAACTTCGGCGGCCTCAGGGCCACGCACGGCGTGTCGATCAGCCATCGCTCCATCGGCTCGACCGGCAACCGCCAGGACCCGGGCAAGGTGTTCAAGAACAAGAAGATGCCCGGCCATCTCGGCAACGAGCGGGTGACGACGCAGAATATCGAGGTCGTCAAGACCGACAAGGATCGCGGCCTCATCATGGTCCGCGGCTCGGTTCCGGGCGTCAAGGGCGGCTGGGTGTCGGTGCGCGATGCGGTCAAGCGCAAGCTGCCGCAGCAGGCGCCCAAGCCCGGCGCGTTCAAGGCTCCGGTCCAACAGGCTGCCGCGGCCGAAGCTGCGGCCAAGGAATAAGGGATGCCCGTCATGAAAGCCGACATCCAGACCATCGAGGCCAAGAAGGCGGGCTCGGTCGATCTCGCCGAGCATATCTTCGGACTCGAGCCGCGCGCCGACATCCTGCATCGCGTCGTCCAGTGGCAGCTCAACAAGCGCCAGGCCGGCACGCATCAGGCCAAGACCCGGGGCGAGATCAACCGCACCGGCAAGAAATACGGCAACCAGAAGGGTTCCGGCGGCGCCCGCCACGGCTCGCGCCGCTCCGGCATCTTCGTCGGCGGCGGCAAAGCCTTCGGCCCGCGCTCGCACAGCCATGAGACGGACCTGCCGAAGAAGGTCAGGGCCCTGGGGCTGCGTCATGCGCTCTCCTCCAAGGTGAAGGCGTCCGAGCTCGTCATCCTCGACAAGGCGGAAGTGGCCGAAGCCAAGACCAAGGCGCTGAAGTCGGCCTTCGTCAAGCTCGGCCTCGACAACGCGCTGATCATCGACGGGGTCGAGGTTAACAAGGGTTTTGCCGCGGCGGCCCGCAACATCCCGAACATCGACGTGCTGCCGGTGCAGGGCATCAATGTCTATGACGTGCTGCGCCACAAGAAGCTCGTGCTGACGAAAGCGGCCGTGGAAGCGCTGGAGGCGCGGTTCAAATGAGCAAGGAACATTTCTTCGACATCATCCGCGGTCCCGCCATCACCGAGAAGGGTACCCTGGTCTCCGAGCGGAACCAGGTCGTCTTCAACGTCGCATCGGGTGCCACGAAGCCGCAGATCAAGGCCGCCGTCGAAGGCCTCTTCGGCGTCAAGGTCAAGGCCGTCAACACGTTGGTGCGCAAAGGCAAGCTCAAGAATTTCAAGGGCAGGAGGGCGCGCCTCGGCGACGTCAAGAAGGCCTTCGTGACCCTGGCCGAAGGCCAGAAGCTCGATGTGACGACGGGGCTCTAAGGTTCAAGGATTGCTGAAACATGGCACTCAAGACATATAACCCGACAAGCGCCGGCCAGCGCCACATGGTGATGGTCGACAGGAGCCATCTGTGGAAGGGCAAGCCGGTCAAGATCCTGACCGAGGGCCTGACCAAGAGCGGCGGACGCAGCAATTCCGGCCGCATCACCTCGCGCCGCAAGGGCGGCGGGCACAAGCAGGCCTATCGCCTGGTCGACTTCCAGCGCAGCAAGATCGACGTCGCGGCGACGGTCGAGCGCCTCGAATATGATCCGAACCGCACCGCCTATATCGCTCTGATCAAGTATGCCGACGGCGAGCAGGCCTATATCCTGGCGCCGCAGCGCCTCGCGGTCGGCGACACGGTGATGTCCGGTGCGTCGGCCGACGTGAAGCCCGGCAACGCCATGCCGCTGTCGTCGATGCCGGTCGGCACCATCATCCACAATATCGAGACCAAGCCCGGCAAGGGCGGGCAGCTCGCGCGCGCCGCCGGCACCTATGCGATGCTCGCCGGCCGCGACCAGGGCTATGCGCTGCTCAAGCTCAAATCGGGCGAGACCCGCATGGTGCGCGCCGAATGCATGGCGACCGTCGGCGCGGTCTCCAATCCCGACCATGTCAACGAGATCGTCGGCAAGGCCGGCCGCGCCCGCTGGAAAGGCGAGCGTCCGGTCTCGCGCGGCATCGCCCGCAACCCGGTCGACCATCCCAATGGCGGCCGCACCAATGGCGGCAAGCACTGGGCGACGCCCTGGGGCAAGCCGACCAAGGGCAAGAAGACCCGCAACAACAAGGCGACGCAGAAGCTCATCCTGCGCAGCCGTCATGCCAAGAAAGCTTAAGAGGTAGTCCGGTGTCACGCTCGCTATGGAAAGGCCCGTTCATCGACGGGTATCTCTTGAAGAAGGCGGATGCGGCGCGCTCGAGCGGCCGCAACACTCCGGTCAAGACCTGGAGCCGCCGGTCGACCATCCTGCCGCAGTTCGTTGGCCTGACCTTCCAGGTCCATAACGGCAGCAAGTTCGTGCCGGTGCTCGTGTCGGAAGACATGGTCGGCCACAAGCTCGGCGAGTTCGCGCCGACCCGTATTTTCCACGGCCACAGCGTCGCCGACAAGAGGGCGGCGCCAGGTAAGGATGCGAAGAGATGAGCAAGAAATCGAGAAAGCGGTCGCTTGCCGATAACGAGGCGCGCGCGGTCACCTGCTCGATCCGCATCTCGCCGCGCAAGCTCAACGACGTGGCGGCGGGCATTCGCGGCATGAAGGTCGACAAGGCGCTGGCGCACCTCACCTTCTCGCGCCGCAGGATCGCCGGCACGATCAAGAAGACTCTCGAATCGGCGATCGCCAACGCCGAAAACAATCATGACCTCGACATCAACCAGCTGGTCGTCGCCGAGGCGCATGTCGGAAAGAATCTCGTGATGAAGCGGTGGACGCCGCGCGCCCGCGGCCGCGTCGGCCGCATCGAAAAGTTCTTCAGCCAGCTGACGATCGTCGTGCGCGAAGTGCGTGAAGAAGAGAAGGAGGCCGCCTGATGGGTCAGAAAGTCAATCCGGTCGGCTTCCGGCTCGGCATCAACCGCACCTGGGATTCGCGCTGGTTCGCCAACCGCCGCGAATACGGCAAGCTGCTGCACGAGGACATGAATATCCGCAACTACCTGCGCGAGCAGCTCAAGCAGGCCGGCGTGTCCAAGGTCCTGATCGAGCGGCCGCACAAGAAGTGCCGCGTCACCATCTTCTCGGCCCGCCCCGGCGTGGTCATCGGCAAGAAGGGCGCGGACATCGAGAAGCTGCGCAAGAAGGTCGCCGAGATGACGAGCTCGGAAGTGCATCTCAACATCGTCGAGGTGCGCAAGCCCGAGATCGACGCGACGCTGGTGGCCGAGAACATCGCCCAGCAGCTCGAGCGCCGGGTGGCGTTCCGCCGCGCCATGAAGCGCGCCGTTCAGTCGGCGCAGCGCATGGGAGCCGAAGGCATCAAGATCACCTGCGCCGGCCGCCTCGGCGGCGCGGAAATTGCGCGCACCGAGTGGTACCGCGAGGGCCGCGTGCCGCTGCATACGCTGCGCGCCGACGTCGACTACGGCACCGCCACCGCCGTCACCGCCTATGGCACCAACGGGGTCAAGGTGTGGATATTCAAGGGCGAGATCCTCGAGCACGATCCGATGGCGCAGGACAAGCGCAATCAGGAGAGCCAGGAGGGCCAGCGTCCGCGCCGCGACCGTGAAGCGACGGCGGCCTGAGAATCAAGGTAACGAACCATGCTGCAACCGAAACGTACCAAGTTCCGCAAGGCCCATAAGGGCCGCATCCACGGCAAGGCGACGAGCTGCGTCGACCTGGATTTCGGCGCCTTCGGCCTCAAGGCCCAGGAGCCCGACCGTCTCACCGCGCGCCAGATCGAGGCGGCCCGTCGCGCGCTGACCCGCGGCATGAAGCGCGCCGGGCGCGTGTGGATCCGCGTCTTTCCGGATATCCCGGTGTCGAAGAAGCCGGCCGAGGTGCGGATGGGCTCGGGCAAGGGCTCGACCGAATATTGGGCCTGCCGGGTGAAGCCGGGCCGGGTGCTGTTCGAGGTCGACGGCGTGAACCGCAAGACGGCCGAGGAGGCGCTGGCTCTGGCGGCGGCGAAGCTGCCGATCAAGACGCGCTTCGTGGCGCGGCTCGGCGAGTGAGCGAGGAGGGCTGCGCATGAAGGCCAGTGACGTGAAAGCCATGACCCCGGACCAGCTCAAGGACGAGCTGATCAAGCTGAAGAAGGAGCAGTTCAACCTGCGCTTCCAGAAGGCCACGGGACAGATCGAGAATACCGCCCGCGTCCGTCAGATCCGCCGCGATATCGCGCGGATCAAGACGTCGCAGCAGCAGCGCGCCCAAAGCGCTCAGAAGTAACGGAGAGATGTGATGCCGAAACGCGTCCTTGAAGGCGTTGTGGTGAGCGACAAGAACGACAAGACCATCGTGGTCAAGGTCGAGCGGCGTCTGACCCATCCGGTTCTGAAGAAGACCGTGCGCCTGACCAAGAAGTACCATGCGCATGACGAGAAGAACGCCGCCAAGGTGGGCGACATCGTGTGGATCGAAGAAACCAAGCCCCTGTCGAAGCAGAAGCGCTGGCTTCTGGTCGACAAGGCCGGGGCGGCCAAGGGCTGAAGATTGGATCGATAAGGGAAAGGGCCGCGAGTTCGCCTCGCGCCGAAGAAGACAGGTGAAGCCATGATCCAGCAGGAAACAAATCTCGACGTCGCCGACAACTCCGGCGCGAAGCGCGTGCAATGCATCAAGGTGCTGGGCGGCTCGAAGCGGAAATACGCCCATGTCGGCGACGTCATCGTCGTGTCGGTCAAGGACGCCATTCCGCGCGGACGCGTGAAGAAGGGCAATGTGATGAAGGCGATCGTCGTCAGGACCGCCAAGGACATCCGCCGTCCGGACGGATCGGTCATCCGGTTCGACCGCAACGCGGCGGTGCTGATCAACAACCAGGGCGAGCCGGTCGGCACCCGCATCTTCGGACCGGTGCCGCGCGAGCTGCGCGCCAAGAACCAGATGAAGATCATCTCGCTGGCGCCGGAGGTGCTGTGATGGCGTTGAAGCTCAAGATCCGCAAGGGCGACAAGGTGATCGTGCGCGCCGGCCGCGACAAGGGCAAGGTCGGAGAAGTGCTGCGCATCTTCCCGGAAGACAACCGCGCGCTGGTCCAGGGCGTGAATCTCGTGCGCCGGCACCAGAAGCAGACGCCCGGCCGGGAAGGCGGGATCATCTCCAAGGAGATGCCGATCCATATTTCGAACATCGCGCTGCGCGACCCCAAGGACGGCAAGCCGGTCAAGGTCGGCTACAAGGTCCTGAAGGACGGCAAGAAGGTGCGGTTCGCCAGGAAATCCGGAGAAGTGATCGATGGCTGACAAATACACGCCGCGGCTCAAGCAGCACTATGACGAGGCGATCGTCAAGAAGCTGACCGAGCAGTTCGGCTACAAGAACCCGATGGAAGTGCCGAAGCTCGACAAGATCGTGCTCAACATGGGCATCGGCGAGGCGACGGCCGATTCCAAGCTGGTCCCGGTAGCCGTGGCGGAACTCGAGAAGATCGCCGGCCAGAAGGCGGTGGTGACCAAGGCGCGCAAGGCGATCGCGACCTTCAAGATCCGCGAGAACCTCGCCATCGGCGCCAAGGTCACGCTGCGCAAGACGCGCATGTACGAGTTCCTGGACCGGCTGATCACCATCGCGCTGCCGCGCGTGCGCGACTTCCGCGGCCTGTCGGGCCAGAGCTTCGACGGCAACGGCAACTACGCGATGGGCATCAAGGAGCACATCATCTTCCCGGAGATCGACTACGACAAGATCGACCGGGTGTGGGGCCTCGACGTCATCGTCTGCACGACGGCCAGGACCGACGACGAAGCCCGCGCACTGCTCGAAGCATTCAATTTCCCGTTCCGCCGGTCTGCCCGCAGGCAGGCGGCGTGACGGTCCGGATAAACTGAGGTAGCCCCATGGCGAAGACGAGTTCGGTTGAGAAGAACGAAAAGCGGCGCAAGCTGGCGAAGAAATTCGCCGCCCGGCGCGCGCGTCTCAAGGCGATCACCAAGAACCAGACGCTTTCGATGGAAGAGCGTTTCGCGGCGCAGCTCAAGCTGGCGCAGCTGCCGCGCAATTCAGCGCCGAACCGCATTCGCAACCGCTGCGAGCTGACCGGGCGTCCGCGCGCCTACTATCGCAAGATGAAGATGTCGCGCATGGCTTTGCGCGAGCTTGGCAACAAGGGCCTGATCCCCGGCCTGGTCAAGTCGAGCTGGTGAGCGGGCGGAGAAGGAGAACAGGCAAATGAGCTTTACCGATCCGATCGGCGACATGCTGGCCCGCATACGCAATGCGCAGGAGCGCGGCAGGTCGAAGGTGACGACGCCGGCTTCGAGGCTGCGCGAGCGCGTTCTGGGCGTGCTGCAGCAGGAAGGTTTCATCCGCGGCTTCGCCACCGTTCAGCACGACGGAGCGAGGCCCGAGATCGAAATCGAGCTCAAGTATTTCGATGGAGCGCCGGTGATCCACGAGATCAACCGGGTGTCGAAGCCCTCGCGCCGGGTCTATGTCTCGGTCGGCGGCATTCCCACCGTCTACAACGGTCTCGGCATCTCCATTCTTTCGACGCCGAAGGGCGTCATGTCGGATGCGGAAGCGCGCGCCCAGAACGTGGGCGGCGAGGTGATCTGCACGGTATTCTGAGGATTGAATGATGTCGCGCATTGGCAAAAAACCTGTTCCGGTTCCGACGGGAGTCACCGTCAACCTTTCCGGGCAGAACATTTCGGTCAAGGGGCCCAAAGGTGAGCTCAAGCTGGCTCTGGTCGAGCACGTGCTGGCCAAGCTCGAGGACGGCAAGGTCGCGGTCAATCCGCGCGACAAGACGAAGCTCGCCCGCTCCTGCTGGGGCATGTCGCGCACCATGGTCTCCAACATGATCAGAGGCGTGACCCAGGGCTACAGCCGCTCGCTCGAGATCAACGGCGTCGGCTACCGCGCCAACGTCCAGGGCAAGGTGCTGCAGCTCAACCTCGGCTACAGCCATGACGTGAATTACGCGATCCCGGAAGGCATCGAGATCAAGACGCCGAAACCCACCGAGATCGTCGTCAGCGGGATCGACAAGCAGCGCGTCGGCCAGGTCGCCGCCGAGATCCGCGGGTTCCGCGAACCCGAGCCCTACAAGGGCAAGGGCATCAAATATTCGGACGAACGCATCTTCCGCAAGGAAGGCAAGAAGAAGTAACGGGTGTCATCATGGCTTCCAAGCTCGAAAAAATCGCATTCCGGCGGTCGCGCGTCCGCAAGGCGCTGAAGGCCGCCGGCAAGCTGCGCCCGCGGCTTTCGGTGTTCCGCTCGGCGAAGAACATCTATGCGCAGGTGATCGACGACCAGAAGGGCGTCACCCTCGCCGCCGCCTCGACGCTGGAGGAATCCTTCAAGAAGGGCGGCAAGACCGGCGCCGACAAGGCGGCGGCTCAGGCCATCGGCAAGCTTGTCGCCGAGCGCGCGGTGAAGGCGGGTGTCGCCGACGTCGTCTTCGACCGGGGCGCCTATCTTTTCCATGGCCGCGTCAAGGCGCTGGCCGACGGAGCCCGCGAAGGCGGTCTCAAGTTCTAATTTCGAGGAGCAGGCAGGATCATGGCACCGAGAGAACATGGCGGAGAGCGCGGCGGCAGGGACCGTGACGACCGCGATTCCGAGTTTCTTGACAAGCTCGTGCACATCAACCGCGTCGCCAAGGTGGTGAAGGGCGGCAAGCGCTTCGGCTTCGCGGCACTCGTCGTCGTCGGCGACCAGAAGGGCCGCGTCGGATTCGGCCACGGCAAGGCGCGCGAAGTGCCGGAAGCGGTGCGCAAGGCGACAGAGAGCGCCAAGCGCGGCCTGGTCCGCGTGCCGTTGCGCGAGGGCCGCACGCTGCATCACGACGTCGACGGCCGCTGGGGAGCCGGCAAGGTCGTGCTGCGCTCGGCGCCTGCGGGCACCGGCATCATCGCCGGCGGTCCGATGCGCGCGGTATTCGAATCGCTCGGCATGCAGGACGTCGTCGCCAAGTCGAAGGGATCCTCCAATCCCTACAACATGGTGCGCGCCACCTTCGATGCGTTGAAGAAGCAGGCGAGCCCCCGCGCGGTCGCGGCTCGGCGCGGCAAGAAGGTTTCGGACATTCTTTCCCGCCGCCGCGACCTGGATGCGACGGCCGAGTAATCAGGTGTGAGCATGGCGAAAGCACAGACAGACAAGACCGTGACGATCGAACAGATCTACAGCCCGGCACGCCGCCCGGCCGACCAGCGGGCGACCCTGATCGGCCTCGGCCTCAACAAGCGCCACAAGCGCAGCACGCTCAAGGATACGCCCGCGGTCCGCGGCATGATCGCCAAGGTCCAGCACCTCGTGCGCGTCGTCGAGTAAAGGAATTTCACGATGAGACTCAATCAGATTTCCGACAACGAAGGGGCGCGGCGCCCACGCAAGCGTCTCGGCCGCGGCATCGGTTCGGGTCTTGGCAAGACGGCCGGCCGCGGCGGCAAGGGCCAGACGGCCCGTTCCGGCGGCGCCAAGGCCGGCTTCGAAGGCGGCCAGATGCCGATCTATCGCCGTCTGCCCAAGCGCGGCTTCAAGAATCCGTTCCCGGTCGAGTACAACGAGATCAATCTCAACCGCATCCAGCAGGCGGTCGACGCCAACAAGATCGACGCGGCGGCGCCGGTGACGCTCGACGCCCTGGTCAAGGCCGGGGTCGTGTCCAAGGCCCGTGCCGGCCTGCGCCTTCTCGGCACCGGGGAGCTCAAGGCCAAGCTCGCCTTCGAAGTGCATCATGCGTCCAAGGGCGCCATCGCCGCGGTGGAAAAGGCCGGCGGCAGCGTCAAGATGCTGAAGCCCGTAAAGCCCGAGGCCGATGCCAAGGCGGCGAAGGGTGGGGGCAAGGCGCCAAAGGGCGGAGAAAAGACCCCGAAGGCGGAAGCCAAGCCTGCCAAGGCCGAGGCCAGGACGGACGAGAAGGCGGCCAAGCCGGCCAGGAAAGAGAAACCGGCCAAGCCGGAGTGAGGTTGCGGGCGCCCAGCCCGAACCCCATCTAGGGGATTTGGGCGACCGGCTTAAGGAAAGCACATGGCATCGGCAGCTGAACAACTTGCAGCCAACATCAATTTCTCGGCGCTGGCCAAGGCCGAGGATCTCAAGAAGCGCATTTGGTTCACGCTCGGCGCGCTGATCGTCTATCGGCTCGGCACCTACATTCCCATGCCCGGCGTCGACACGGTCGAGCTCGCCCGCTTCGCGGCGCAGAATTCGAGCGGCATCCTCGGCTGGGTCAACGGGCTCGCCGGCGGCGCCCTCGGCCGCATGGCGATCTTCGCCCTCAACATCATGCCGTATATCTCGGCATCGATCATCATCCAGCTCCTGACCACGGTCTCGCCCCATCTCGAACAGCTCAAGAAGGAAGGCGAATCCGGGCGCAAGAAGATCAACCAGTACACCCGCTACGGCACCGTGCTGATCGCGGCGCTGCAGTCCTACGGCATTGCGGCGGGTCTCGAGGGGCAGGGCAGCATCGTAATCGATCCCGGGCTCTTCTTCCGCGCCAGCACGGTCATTACGCTGACCGGCGGCACCGTGTTCCTGATGTGGCTCGGCGAGCAGATCACCGCGCGCGGCATCGGCAACGGCACCTCGCTCATCATTTTCGCCGGCATCGTGGCGGGGCTGCCGTCCGGCCTCGCGGCTCTCCTCGAGCTCGGCCGCACGGGCCAGATGTCGACCTTCGTCATCCTCGGCATCTTCCTCATCGCGCTCGCCGTCGTCCTGTTCATCGTCTTCGTCGAGCGCGCCCAGCGCCGCCTGCTGATCCAGTATCCCAAGCGACAGGTGGGCATGAAGGTGACCCAGGGTGACAGCTCGCATCTGCCGCTGAAGCTCAACACCTCGGGCGTCATCCCGCCGATCTTCGCCTCCTCGCTGCTGCTGCTGCCGATCACGGTCGCCAACTTCACGCAAGGGCAAGGGCCGGACTGGCTCAACCGCATCACGGCGCTCCTCGGCCACGGCCAGCCGCTGTTCCTGGTGTTCTATGCGGCGCTGATCATCTTCTTCACCTTCTTCTACACCTCAATCATGTTCAACCCCAAGGAGACCGCCGACAACCTGAAGAAATACGGCGGCTTCATCCCCGGCATCAGGCCGGGCGAGCGCACGGCGGAATATATCGACTACGTCCTGACCCGCATCACGGTCCTCGGCGGCCTCTATCTGACGCTGGTCTGTCTGCTGCCGGAGTTCCTCATCGGCTATGCCGCCATGCCGTTCTATTTCGGCGGCACGTCGCTCCTCATCGTGGTCAGCGTCACCATGGACACGGTGGCGCAGGTGCAAGGGCATCTCCTGGCCCAGCAATATGAAGGTCTTGTCAAGAAGGCGAAGCTCAGAGGGGCGCGCCGGTGAACCTGATCCTTCTCGGCCCGCCGGGAGCAGGCAAGGGCACGCAGGCGAAGCTGCTCGAGGAAAAGCTCGGGCTGAAGCAGCTTTCGACGGGCGACATGCTGCGCGGCGCCGTGGCCGCGGGCAGCGAGATGGGCAGGAAGGCCAAGGCGGTCATGGACCGCGGCGATCTCGTCTCGGACGACATCGTCGTGTCGATCATCGCCGAGCGCCTGGACCAGCCGGACGTCAAGAAGGGCTTCATCCTGGACGGCTTCCCGCGCAACCGGGCGCAGGCGGAGGCCCTCGACCGGATGCTCGACGACAAGGGCCTCAGGCTCGACGCGGTCATCGAGATGGAGGTCGACGACGAGGCGCTGGTCGAGCGCATCGCCGGACGCTATACCTGCGCCAAATGCGGCAAGGGCTATCACGACAGCTTCGAAAAGCCGGAAAAGCCAGGAATTTGCGACGTTTGCGGGTCGACCGAGTTTGTCAGGCGCGCCGACGACAACGAGAAGACGGTGAGAGACCGGCTTCAGATCTACAATAAGCAGACCGCCCCTCTGGTCGACTATTACGGCCGGACGGGGGTTCTGCATACGGTGAACGGTATGGCGGACATCGCTCTTGTGACCCGCCAGATCGAGGACGTGCTGGAACGATCGTGACGGTCGGATGCGCCATCCGGACGGTTGACGCGTGAGCGATTCAGCCCTAGATAAGCGTCCATTAGACCGACATGAAGGCTGGCTTCAGGAGGGCAAAACCTCTGGAGGCACGGCCTTGTGCCATTTAGGCGCCCAGTACCGCGTGTGAGCATGGACTTGGAATATGGGCGTAAGCCCTTGTAAGGCTTAGGAGAAAAACAAAGTGGCCCGCATCGCAGGCGTTAACATTCCGACCAATAAGCGCGTTGAAATCGCCCTTCGCTATATCCATGGCATCGGGCCGGTCAACGCCAAGGTGATCTGCAAGCAAGTGAACATCCCGATTTCCAAGCGGGTGAACGAGCTGTCGGACGCCGAGGTGCTGCAGATCCGCGAGATCATCGACCGCGACTATGTGGTCGAAGGCGACCTGCGCCGCGAAGTGGCCATCAACATCAAGCGGCTCATGGATCTCGGCACCTATCGCGGCCTGCGCCACCGCAAGAGCCTGCCGGTGCGGGGCCAGCGCACCCACACCAATGCCCGCACCCGCAAAGGCCCGGCCAAGGCCATCGCCGGCAAGAAGAAATAAGGAACCGATATGTCGAAAGAGCCTGTCCGTCCGCGCCGCAAGGAGCGCAAGAACATCACTTCGGGCGTGGTGCATGTGAACGCGTCGTTCAACAACACGATGATCACCATCACCGATGTTCAGGGCAACACGATCTCCTGGGCCTCGGCCGGCAAGCTCGGCTTCAAGGGGTCGCGCAAGTCGACGCCCTATGCCGCCCAGGTCGCCGCCGAGCAGGCCGGCAAGTCGGCCATGGAGCACGGCATGAAGACGGTCGAGGTGGAGGTGAGCGGGCCGGGCTCGGGCCGTGAATCGGCGCTCAGGGCCCTTCAGGCCTGCGGCCTCCAGGTCACCGCCATCCGCGATGTGACGCCGATCCCGCACAATGGCTGCCGGCCGCCCAAGCGCCGCCGCGTCTGACGAGATTTCCGGAAGCGGCGACGCTTCCCTAAGAGAGTGAATAGCGACCCCGACGCCCGCGAGGCGCCAAGGTTCTGAACAGGACGACACCATGCACGTGAATCAGAAGAACTGGCAGGAACTCATCCGTCCGAGCAAGCTCGAAGTCTCGGCCGGGCGTGAGCGCAGGCGGGTGGCGACGCTCGTCGCCGAACCTCTGGAGCGGGGCTTCGGCACGACGCTCGGCAATGCGCTGCGCCGCGTGCTTCTCTCCTCGCTGCAGGGAGCTGCGGTGAGCTCGGTGCAGATCGACGGCGTGCTGCACGAATTCTCCTCGATCGCGGGCGTGCGCGAGGACGTCACCGACATCGTCATCAACATCAAGGAAATCGCGCTTGCCATGCATGCGGAGGGGCCGAAGCGGCTGGTCCTGCGCAAAGAAGGCCCGGGCGTGGTCAAGGCCGGCGACATCCAGCAGACCGCCGACATCCAGATCCTCAATCCCGAGCACGTCATCTGCACTCTCGACGAGGGTGCCGAAGTGCGCATGGAGTTCACCGTCAACACCGGCAAGGGCTATGTGCCCTCCGAGCGCAACCGCCCCGAGGACGCGCCGATCGGCCTGATCCCGGTCGACAGCATCTACAGCCCGGTGCGTCGCGTATCCTACAAGATCGAGAACACCCGCGAAGGCCAGATCCTCGATTACGACAAGCTGATCATGACGGTCGAGACCAATGGCTCGATGAGCCCGGAAGACGCCGTCGCCTATGCCGCGCGCATCCTGCAGGACCAGCTCTCGGTATTCATCAATTTCGACGAGCCGTCCAAGATCGTGCACGAAGACGTCCGTCCCGAGCTCGAGTTCAATGCAGCGCTCCTCAAGAAGGTCGACGAGCTCGAGCTTTCGGTGCGCTCGGCCAACTGTCTCAAGAACGACAACATCGTCTATATCGGCGATCTCATCCAGAAGAGCGAAGCGGAGATGCTCCGTACCCCGAACTTCGGGCGCAAGTCGCTCAACGAGATCAAGGAAGTGCTGGCCCAGATGGGCCTGCATCTCGGCATGGAAGTGCCGAACTGGCCGCCCGAGAATATCGACGAGCTCGCCAAGAAATACGAAACGCATTACTGAGATTTGAGGAGACGTCATCATGCGTCACGGATTTGCCGGCCGCCGGTTCAACCGATCGGCCTCCCACAGGAAGGCGATGCTCGCCAACCTGGCCGCCTCGCTGATCAAGCACGAGCAGATCGTCACCACGCTGCCCAAGGCCAAGGATCTGCGTCCGGTGGTCGAGAAGCTCGTGACGCTCGGCAAGAAGGGCGGTCTCGCGGCGCGCCGCCAGGCGGTCGCCGAGATCGGCGACGAGGCCCAGGTCAGGAAGCTCTTCGACGTGCTCGCCAAGCGCTATGCCGAGCGCAAGGGCGGCTACACGCGCGTCCTCAAGGCGGGCTTCCGCCATGGCGACTCGGCGCCGCGCGCGGTGATCGAATTCGTCGACCGCGACGTCAATGCCAAGGGCCAGGATTCGGGTCCGACCATGAAGACGGGCGAGGAGGAGGCGAGCGAGAGCGCCGCCGCCTGAGTCCGGTCTTCTTGCAGCAAGATTGAAAGCGGGCCGTTCGGCCCGTTTTTTTGCTGGCGGCGTGCTCAGCATGCGCATCGGGGCCAGGCCAATCGGTTCTGCCGGGCGAGACTCTCCTCTTGATAATCACAGCATAATCACAGCGCGTGGCCGATGTCGCAAAACTGCGGCATGCTGGCGATGATCACGCGAGAACAGGGCGGAGTCCAGAATCGAAAAGCGGACGCAAGGCCCGCTTTTCTCGTTTTACGCCACCTGCTTTATAGGCACACTGTCCCGGCAACGGACGCAAAAACTGTCCTCAATCTCCTTCATGGTTGCGCCGGAGCGCAGACGGCGTTATGCAGCCAAATGCCGGTTTTGTCGTCGGAATGACCAGTTTCCCGGCAAGGTGACGGATGATTGCCCTGACGCAAAAAGACCAAGACCTCCTGGCATTGCTGCGCCTCAATGCGCGCGAGCCCGTGGCTTCGCTGGCCCGCAAGCTCAAGCTTTCCCGTACGACAGTCCAGGACCGCATCAAGCGCCTCGAGGAGCAGGGCGTGATCGCCGGCTACGCCGTCAGGCTCGCGAGCCCCGTCGACAAAGGCGGCATTCGTGCCTATGTCACCATCTCTGTCGAGGCGCGGCGGCAGGTGGAGGTCGGACGGGCGCTGGGCAAGCTGGCTCAGATCGAGGCGCTCCACACGGTGGCGGGCAAGTTCGATCTCGTCGCCCTGGCGCGTACGTCCTCGGCCGAGGACATGGACCGGATGCTCGACATCGTCGGTCTCATTCCGGGCGTAACACGGACAGAATCCGCCATTATACTGTCGACCAAGATCGATCGGCGTTAGGATCAGGCAATGAAGTCGAAACTGCTGGCCGCTGCCATTATGTCGAGCCTCCTCGTCCTGCCCGCCCTGGGGCAGGGCCAGACGGTTCCGAAGACGCGCGCCGACATCCAGATGAGCTTCGCGCCGGTCGTCAAGGAAACCTCGCCCGCCGTCGTCAACGTCTATGCGCGACGCCTGGTGGCACAGCGAGAGAGGGGGCCGTTCTCCGATCCGTTCTTCCGCCGCTTCTTCGGCGGCGACGGCTTCGGCGCGCCGCGCGAACGGGTGCAGAATTCGCTGGGCTCCGGTGTCATCGTCGACGGCAGGGGCCTCATCGTCACCAACAACCACGTGATCCTGGGCGGCAGCGACATCCGCGTCGTGCTCGCCGACCGGCGCGAATTCGAGGCCAAGCTGCTGCTCGCCGACGAGCGCACCGATCTCGCCGTGCTCAAGATCGATCCGGACGACGAGGACCTGCCGACTCTCGTCATGGGCGATTCCGACGATCTCGAAGTCGGCGACCTGGTGCTGGCCATCGGCAATCCGTTCGGCGTCGGACAGACGGTGACCAGCGGCATCGTCTCGGCGCTGGCGCGCACCCAGGTCGGCATCACCGATTATCAGTTCTTCATCCAGACGGATGCGGCGATCAATCCGGGCAATTCCGGGGGCGCGCTCATCGATCTCAACGGCAATCTCATCGGCATCAATACCGCGATCTTCTCGCGCTCCGGCGGGTCGATCGGCATCGGCTTCGCCATTCCGGTCAACATGGTGAAGACCGTGGTGCAATCGGCCGAGACGGGCGGGCGCATCCAGCGGCCGTGGATCGGGGCCGAAACCCAGGACGTCACCGCCGAGATCGCCGATTCGCTCGGCTTCGCCAGGCCGGAAGGCGCCCTCATCTCGAACCTTCATCCGAAGAGTCCCCTGGCGAAGGCCGGCCTGAAGCGCGGCGATGTCATCCTCGGCCTCGACGGCAAGCCGGTCGAGAACGCCAAGGAGCTGAGCTACCGCGTCGCCACGGCGCAGGTCGGCTCTTCCGCGATCATCGAATATCAGCGCGGGTCGGAGCGGCGCGAGACCCGCATAAAGCTCATGGCGGCGCCCGAGACCACGGCACGCGACGAAACGCTGATGAAGGGCAACACGCCTTTCGCCGGCCTCGTCGTCGCCAACCTGTCGCCGGCGGTCGCCGACGAGCTCGGGCTGCCCTCCGGATCGACGGGCGTGGTCGCGTCGGCGATCAAGGGCGGACCGGCGCGCCGCCTGTTCCGCAAGGGCGATATCATCCTCGAGGTGAACGGGGTGGTGATCGATTCCGTCGACACGCTCAACGAAGCCATCGGAAAAGGCGAGGGCTTCTGGCAGTTCGCGATCAATCGCAGCGGCCGCGTCATCCGCATGCAGCTGGGCGGCTGACGGCATGGCCCGGAAGATGACAGCATGATCCCGAAAAGCCGCAGGCTTTCGGACGGGAAAGCGGCATGATGGTGAAAGCAGCCCGGGGACGTTAATGGCCAATCTCTTCCAGGCGGCGGGGCTCGAGAAGGATGCGCCGCGCCCGCTCGCCGACCGCCTGCGGCCGCAAAAGCTGTCCGACGTGGTGGGCCAGGAGCACATCACCGGCCCGGAGGGCGTCCTCACGCGCATGATCGCCGCCGGGCGCGTGCCCTCGGTGATCTTCTGGGGCCCGCCCGGCACCGGCAAGACGACCATAGCGCGGCTCCTCGCCGGCGCCACAGGTCTCGTCTTCGAGCAGATGTCGGCGATCTTCTCCGGCGTCGCCGATCTCAAGAAGGCTTTCGAGGTGGCGCGCTCGCGACGCGAGCAGGGCAAGGGCACGCTGCTCTTCGTCGACGAGATCCATCGCTTCAACCGCTCGCAGCAGGACAGCTTCCTGCCGGTCATGGAGGACGGCACCATCACCCTGGTCGGCGCGACCACGGAAAACCCCTCCTTCGAGCTGAACGGCGCGCTCTTGTCGCGGGCGCAGGTCCTGGTGCTGAACCGGCTCGACGCCGCGGCGCTCGAGGCGCTGATCGCCCGCGCCGAGATGCATGAGAGGCGCGCGCTGCCGGTCGACCAGGAGGCGCGGCAGGCCCTGATCGGCCTCGCCGACGGCGACGGGCGCTATCTGCTCAACCTGGTGGAAGACATCTTCGCCACGGTGCCGGAGGACGGCGTCGCGCTCGACACCGCCAGGCTTGCCGAAGTCGTGCAGAAGCGCGTGCCGCTTTACGACAAGTCGCAGGACGGTCACTACAATCTGATCTCGGCACTGCACAAGACGGTGCGCGGATCCGATCCCGATGCCGCCCTCTACTATCTCGCCCGCATGCTGACGGCCGGCGAGAATCCGCTCTATATCGCACGCCGGATGGTGCGCATGGCCATTGAGGACATCGGGCTCGCCGATCCGCAGGCGTTGCAGCAGGCGCTGGCGGCGAAGGAGACCTACGATTTCCTCGGCAGCCCGGAAGGCGAGCTCGCCCTGGCGCAGGCGATCGTCTATCTGGCGACGGCACCCAAGTCCAATGCCGGCTATGCCGCGTTCAATACTGCGATGAAGCGGGCGAAGGAGACCGGATCGCTGTCGCCGCCCAAGATCATCCTCAACGCGCCGACGCGTCTGATGAAGCAGCAGGAATACGGCGCCGGCTATCAATATGACCATGACGAGCCCGATGCCTTTTCCGGGCAGAACTATTTCCCCGACCAGATGACACGCGAGCGCTATTACGATCCACCGGACCGCGGCTTCGAGCGCGAGATCCGCAAGCGGCTGGACTACTGGGCGAGGCTCAGGCGCGAGCGCGGCGAGGGCTAGGCTCATCGCCGTCAGGCCGCCGCGTCACCAGGGAATAGCCTGGCCGTCCCGGAAGAAGCCGCCGGTCGGCCCGTCGGGCGGCAAGGTCGCCGCCCAGACGATGCCGGCGGCGCCATCGGCGACGTCGCGCGTGGCGCCCGGACCGCCCATGTTGGTCTTGACCCAGCCAGGGCATACCGAATTCACCAGGATCCCGCGCGGCCGCATCTCGTAGGCCAGGGTGCGGGTGAAGACATTGATGCCGGCCTTCGAGGCGCGATAACCGTAATAGCCGGGACCCATCTCGCCGAGCGAGGCCATGCTCGACGACACGTTCACGATGCGGGCGCCGCGCGCCAGGCAAGGGGCGAGCGCACGCGTGACGCTCCAGGTGCCGATCATGTTGATGGCGATCGTATCGGTGACGTTGCGCTCGGGACTGCGCAGGACGCTGGCGCTCGAGCCGATGTCGGTGAGAGGATCATCGCCGGTGCCGGCCTCGTACATGACGCCGGCGCAATTGATCAGGACGTCGATTGATGCATCCTTCTTCCTGACTTCCTCGACCAGCGTCCGGATCGAGTCCTGGTCCTGCATGTCGAAAGCGTGAAAGCTGACGAGATGGCCCTCGGCGCGCAGCGACTTTGCCGCCTGCTCGAGGCGGGCAGCGGTGCGGCTGGCGATGAACAGCCGGTAGCCCAGCTTTCCCAACTGGCGCGCGGTCTCGAAACCGAGACCCCGCGAGCCCCCGGTGACCAGGGCAAAAGGTAAATTCGACATGCAGAATCGATCCCCCGGTGTGCAAGACGCTCTGCCGCCGGTTTTCCGTCGCGAATGAAACCCAGAATTGGAGTTTTACGCGATAATCTCTGCCAAGTTGTAAAACTTTCCGTACAATTTCCGCGAGTTCTTCTGTGATTAGAAACTCTCGATATGAGACTATTCCGCCGCTTCGGTCTTGGCGCGCCCGCGGCGCAGCGCGTCCCTGAGGAACCGGCCGGTATAGGAGCGTGGCTCCTTCACGCAATCCTCGGGCGTGCCGGCGAAGACGATCTCGCCACCGCCGTCGCCGCCTTCCGGGCCCATGTCGATGACCCAGTCGGCGGTCTTGATCACTTCGAGATTGTGCTCGATCACGACGACCGTGTTGCCCTGGTCGACCAGCTGGTGCAGCACCTCGAGGAGCTTGCGCACGTCGTGGAAATGCAGGCCCGTCGTCGGCTCGTCGAGCAGATAGATGGTGCGTCCGGTGGCACGCCGCGACAGCTCCTTGGCGAGCTTGACGCGCTGTGCCTCGCCGCCCGAGAGGGTCGTCGCCTGCTGGCCGATATGGATGTAGCCGAGGCCCACGCGTTCGAGCGTCTCGAGCTTGTCGCGCACCAGGGGCACGGCACGGAAGAATTCGGCACCCTCCGCGACGGTCATGTCGAGGACGTCGGCTATCGACTTGTCCTTGAACCTGATCTCCAGCGTCTCGCGGTTATAGCGCTTGCCGTGGCAGGCATCGCAGGTGACATATACGTCGGGAAGGAAGTGCATCTCGATCTTGATGACGCCGTCGCCCTGGCAGGTCTCGCAGCGCCCGCCCTTCACGTT
>JBFWVM010000040.1:0-17708 GCA_050246735.1 Parvibaculaceae bacterium
AGCGGGGCTTCTCGAAACCTTCAAGGGCAGAAATGACCATGGCAAGCGCTCCGAATCAATGAAGCACCCATGGAATCACCCAATCTGCAATCCCAAAAGCCCGTTAACCCGAATTCGTGGCCCTGCGGACCCTGGCCGGGCTTTGACAGACTCGGGCGCATCCGCCAACAAGGGCCATGTGCAATCTCTACCGGCTTCGCGCCAGGCCCGATCATCTGCGCGAGCTGCTTCAATATGTCGAGGACCACGATTTCCCGCCGCGCTCCCATGTGTCGCCGGGAAGTCCGATCGCCATCGTGCGGGCCGACCGGGGTATCCGGCATCTGGCCCTGGTGCGCTGGGGCTTCGTCCCGTCATGGGCCAAGGGCGTGGCGCCGGGCAAGCCCCTCACCAATGCCCGCATCGAGACGCTCCTGGAGAAGGCGTCGTTCAGGAATGCGGCGCGCCGCCGCCGCTGCCTCATCCCGGCCGACGGCTATTACGAATGGTCGGGCGCCGAGGGACGCAAGCAGGCCCATCTGGTGACGCGCGCCGACGGCCGGCCCTTTGCGTTTGCCGGCCTCTGGGAGCATTGGCTGAGACCCGACGGCAGCGAGCTCGAAACGGCGGCGATCGTCACGACCGCGGCCCTGCCGCCCATGGAAGCGGTCCATCCGCGCATGCCGATGGTCGTCGCGCCCCATCTCCACCGCGAATGGCTCGCCAATGAAAGCGCCGATGCCGGGAAAGTGCTCGCCGCGGTGAACGCGCATACCGATCGGATGCTGGTCGTCGAGCCGATCGAGCTCGAGCGCCGCGCGCCGCCGCCGAAGCCCGCGCCGGCGGAAACAGGCCAGCTGACGCTGCTGTGATCTCGTCCCGGCGCTCGCGTCATTCGCGGGCGGCGGCGCCTTTGCGCGCCGGCCGGTGATCACGCCCCGATCTGGCCGCGATGCCTGAGGAAATGATCGGCGAGAACGATCGCGAGCATCGCCTCGCCGACCGGAACGGCGCGGATGCCGACGCAGGGATCGTGCCGCCCGGTCGTCGTGATGTCGGTGTTCTCGCCCATCGCCGTCACCGTCTTGCGCGGCGACAGGATCGAGGACGTCGGCTTGACGGCGAAGCGCACCACGATCTCCTGGCCGGTCGAGATGCCGCCCAGGATGCCGCCGGCATTGTTGGTGCTGAACTCCGTCCTGCCGTGGCGCACGCGCATCTCGTCGGCATTCTCCTCGCCGGAGAGCAGTGCGGCGCCGAAGCCGGCGCCGATCTCGACGCCCTTCACCGCATTGATGCTCATCATCGCCGCCGCGATGTCCTGGTCGAGCTTGCCGTAGACGGGCGCTCCCCATCCGGCGGGGACGCCGCTCGCCACCACCTCGATGACGGCGCCGCAGGACGACCCGGCCTTGCGCACCTCGTCGAGATAGGCCGCCCACGGCTCGACGGCCGAAGCATCGGGCGTGAAGAAGGGATTGTGCTCGACCTCGTCCCAGTTCCAGTGGGTGCGGTCGATCCTGTGCGGACCGATCTGGATCAGTGCGCCGCGCACGGTGACCTCCGGGATGACCTTGCGGGCGATGGCGCCGGCGGCGACCCGCGCCGCCGTCTCGCGCGCGGAGGAGCGCCCGCCGCCGCGATAGTCGCGCACGCCGTATTTGGCGAGATAGGTGTAGTCGGCATGGCCGGGGCGGAACTTGTCGCGGATGGCGCCGTAGTCCTTGGAGCGCTGGTCGACATTCTCGATGACGAGCGCGATCGGCGTGCCCGTCGTGACCTGTCCGCCGGTGCGGTCGTCGGCGAAGACGCCGGAGAGGATCTTCACCTGGTCGGGCTCGCGCCGCTGCGTGGTGAAGCGCGACTGGCCGGGCCTGCGCTTGTCGAGACAGGCCTGGATGTCGGCTTCGCCGAGCGCAATCCCGGGCGGACAGCCATCGACGACACAGCCGATCGCCGGCCCGTGGCTTTCGCCGAAGGTCGTCATCCTGAACATATGGCCGAAGCTGTTGTGCGACATGGGCCACTGCATAGAGCAAATCCCGCCGGAGTTGAAGGCTTCGGCCAGGATTCGCCCCGGCATATGGATTTGGCTCCGCTTGTTGCCCTCATGCGAGATGCGAGTGAAGCGAGCCTCGAAGCATGGTCCAGGCACAAGGAGCCTGCCGCTTGCCGCCCTTCGAGGCCCGCCTCCCGCCTTCGCGAAGCCGAGGCTTCGCTTCGGCGGAGCAAGGTCGGCGGGCGCCTCAGGGCGAGGGTTGTGGGCGACTTATGCCAGCTTCCAATCTTTTTCGGCGAAACGGGTCCGTTTTGCCGGGATGCGCCGAGGCGCAATGGCGTTCCCCTTACGCCTGGAAATCTCCCGCCGGATGGCCCTCGGTGTCGAACCAGTCGATGCGTCCGTCCTGGAGGCGGCAAAAATGGCCCTGCGGTGTGGGCGCCTTGACCAGCACGGCGGGAGCGAGGTCGCTGACGAGGCCGATCAGGCAGCGCCCGATCGCGCCATGCGCCACGATCACGGTCGGGCCGTCGATGCGGCCGATCCATTGCCTGACCCGCTCGAGGCCCTCCTCGTAGCTTTCGCCGTCCTCGGGACGCCAGCGGAATCGTTGCTCGAGGTCCTTGGGATATTGCGGATGCGTCTTGAGGTCCTTGAAGAAATGGCCTTCCCAGACGCCGAAACCGAGCTCGAGCATGGCGGGCTCCGTCTCCGCCCGGTTCTCCGGCAGGTCGAACTCGCGCAGCAGATAGCCCATGGTCTGGCGCGTGCGCGTCAGCGGGCTGGTGACGAAGAGGTCGACCTTGATGTTGCGCAGGAAATTCCTGAGCCCGCGCGAGATCGCGACCGCCTGCCGGTGGCCGGTCTCGTTGAGCGGGATGTCGATCTGGCCCTGGATGCGGCCTTCGAGGTTCCAGTCGGTCTCGCCGTGACGGATGAAATAGATCGGCGGATTGGGTTCAATCACCGTTTTGCGCTACCGTGATGTCGGGCGCTTCGGGGTTCTTCATGCCGACGATATGGTAGCCGGCGTCGACATGCATGATCTCGCCGGTGACGCCGCGGCCGAGATCGGAGAGCAGATAGAGGCCGGAGTCGCCGACCTCGTCGATGGTCACCGTGCGCCTGAGGGGTGAATTGTATTCGTTCCATTTGAGGATGTAGCGGAAGTCGCCGATCCCCGAGGCGGCGAGGGTCTTGATCGGGCCGGCCGAGATGGCATTGACGCGGATATTCTTCGGCCCGAGATCGGCCGCCATGTAGCGCACCGAGGCCTCGAGCGCCGCCTTGGCGACGCCCATCACATTGTAATGCGGCATCCATTTCTCCGCCCCGTAATAGGTGAGGGTGAGGAGCGCGCCGCCCTGGTCCATCAGCTTCTCGGCGCGTTGCGCGACGGCGGTGAAGCTGTAGCAGGAGATGAACATGGTCCTGGTGAAATTGTCGGCGCTCGTGTCGACATAGCGGCCGGTGAGCTCGTCCTTGTCGGAGAAGGCGATGGCATGGACGACGAAATCGATGCCGCCCCAGGCTTTGCCGATGGCTGCGAAGGTCTGGTCGACGGAGGCCATGTCGGTGACGTCGCAGGGCAGGACGAGCTTCGATCCGATGCCTGCCGCCAAGGGCTCGACCCGCTTCTTAAGCGCGTCGCCCTGATAGGTGAAAGCGAGCTCCGCCCCATGGCGCGCCACCGCCTGGGCGATGCCCCAGCCGATCGACCGGTTGTTGGCCACACCCATGATGAGGCCGCGCTTGCCGGCCATTAAGCCGCTGGATTCACTCATGATTTACCTTGATCGCGGGACGCGGGGAGAAAGCCGCCCCGGCGGCGCGTTTCTGGCACAGATGCTTTCAGAGGTCCACATTTAAAGACAGACACTTTATGTTGCGAAATATTGTACGCCCGCGCCGCCGGGCGCCGCGCGGACGAGGCCGCGCTCGATCAGATGCTCGATATGGGCAAGAGTCGAGAGTCCGGCCGCCGCATGGAGCTTCGGATCGATATCGGCATAGTTGGCCCTGACGATCTCCGCGATGCTGCGGTCGCCCGCCTTGAGCCTGGCTATGATCGCCTCCTCGCGCATTTTCCGATGCATCAGATAGGCCCGGACCAGGGGCTTCGGGTCGGGCCGCGACGGTCCGTGGGCCGGGTGATAGATCTCGTCATCGCGCCCGAGCAACAGGCGGAGCGCGGCGAAATACTCACCCATATTGCCGTCGGGAGGCGCTATGACGCTGGTCGACCAGGCCATCACGTGATCGCCGCAGAACAGCGCCTTCTCCTCCCTGAGCGCATAGCTCATATGGTTGGACATGTGCCCCGGCGTGAACACGCCTTCGAGGCTCCAGCCTCTGCCCGAGATCGCCTCGCCATGCGCGAGCCTGATGTCGGGGTCGAAATCCGCATCGATGCTGGCATCGAGCCGCAAGCCCTCAGGCGCCGGCCGGTCCGTCACCGGCCCATAGCCGACGACGGCGGCACCCGTCGCCTGCTTGAGCCTTGCCGCCAGGGGCGAATGATCGAGATGGCTGTGGGTCACGAAGATGTGGCTGACGGTCTCGCCCCTGACGGCGGCGAGGAGCGCGCAGAGATGAATGTCGCTGTCGGGCCCCGGATCGATGACCGCCACTTCGCCATGGCCGATGACGAAGCTCGACGTGCCCTTGAATGTGAACGGGCCCGGATTGTCCGCCAGCACGCGGCGGACGAGCGGCGAGACGGTGACCGAGGTCTCGGGCGGGACGTCGAATGCGCGGTCGAACTTGAGCGAAACCATGAGTCCTAAAGATCGGGTTGTGACGGAGGCGGGCCCGCTCTATAGTCCCGGGCCGAAATTCAGGGGCTAAGCAGCAGAGGGCACAGATGACCACACCGACGACGACACTGGCAAGCCGGGTCTGGCAGATATCGGGATCCTGGAAGAAGCAGGTCCTGCTCGTGATCCTGGGCAGTCTCTTCATCGCGGTCTGCGCGCAGATCAGCATCGAGCTGCCGCTGGTGCCGGTGACCATGCAGACTTTCGCCGTGCTCGCCGTCGGCGGCGCCTTCGGCATGCGCCTCGGCGCGGCGACGGTGGCGCTTTATCTGCTGGAAGGAACGCTGGGCCTGCCGGTCTTCCAGGGCTTCAGCACCGGGCCTGCCGTGATGATGGGTCCGACCGGCGGCTATCTCGTCGGCTTCGTCCTGGCCGCCGCGCTCGTCGGCTGGTTTGCCGAGCGCGGTCTCGACCGCCGCGTGCTCGCCATGTTCGGCGTGATGATGCTGGGCGCCGCGGTGCTCTATGTCCCGGGTCTGCTGTGGCTCGCGAACTATACCGGCTATGACAAGGTCCTGGAGCTCGGCCTCTATCCTTTCCTGTGGGGCGACCTGCTGAAGGCGGTCCTGGCCGCCGTCGCTTTCCCGGCTGCCTGGAGCTTCCTCGGCAAGCGCTGAGACAGCCGTCCGTTGATTGCCGCGAAGGCGCGGGAGCCCGGCTTCCGCGCCTTTGTCGTTGAGGCTTGGGCGGACCGGAAACGGTCCAGGGCCACGCTGCCGTGGCACCGATCCATGCGCAATTATTCGAGCCGTAAACGCAAGTATTGTTGCGTATATGCTTGATAATTGCGCATATATTGAATATAATGGCGCATGGAAGGATATGCGCAATAACGAAGATATGGCCAGACCCCGACCGGAACAGGAACTGACGGAAATCGAATCAATCGTACGCGCTTATCCCGGCGGCGTCAGGTTCGGACAAATCGAGGCTGCCCTGAAAGGAAGGATGCCGTCACGCACCCTGCAACATCGGCTGAAGACCTTGGCCGATTCCGGAAGGCTTGTCCGGGAAGGCGAGCGCCGCTGGGCAAAGTACCGCCTGCCAGGTAACGCTGACGACGACACTTTGGCGGCTCAAGGTGAACTCGGAATTCCTCTATCCGAAGGCGGGAAGGAAGTGAAAAACTATGTCCGCCAGCCGATGGAGAAGCGAAAGCCTGTCGGCTACAACCGGCCGTTCCTCGAGTCCTACAGGCCGAATGTCACTGACTATCTCACCAACAACGAACAAGCCCATCTTTTCAGGGTCGGCACAGTCGAGGGCGGAGACCGGCCGGCGGGAACGTATGCCAGGCAGATATTGAACCGCCTGCTGATCGACCTGCCATGGAACTCAAGCCGTCTTGAAGGCAATACCTACTCCCTGCTCGATACAAAGCGGCTGGTAGATTTCGGCGAGGAAGCCGAAGGCAAGGACAGGTTGGAAGCGCAGATGATCCTGAACCACAAGGATGCCATCGAGTTCCTTGTCGGTTCGGCGGAAGAGATCGGCTTCAACCGCCATACGATCCTCAACCTTCACGCCATGCTGGCCAACAACCTGCTCGCCGATGAAGGTGCGGGCGGCCGTTTGCGCCGCATGGCTGTAGGCATAGAGAAGTCTGCATTCCATCCGCTCGAAACGCCGCGGCTGATCGAAGAGTCTTTCGATCAGCTGCTTGCAACGGCAGCGGCCATCGAGAATCCATTTGAGCAGTCGTTCTTCGCCATGGTTCATCTGCCTTACCTGCAACCCTTTGACGATGTGAACAAGCGCGTCTCGCGCCTTGCAGCGAACATAACGATGATAAAGCGCAACCTGTGTCCGCTTTCCTTCACCGACGTGCCGCGCCGCATCTATACCGATGCCGTGCTCGGCGTATACGAGCTCAATCGTGTCGATCTCCTGAAAGACGTGTTCATCTGGGCCTATGAGCGGTCAGCCGCGCGCTATGCCGCCGTGAGGCAATCGATCGGTGAGCCCGACCCCTTCCGCCTGAGGCACCGTGCAGCGCTGCGGGACCTGATCGGGCAAGTGATTCATGAGCGGGTGGATCGAAAAACCGCTGCCGGCTTCATCGCATCCTGGACGGAGAAGAGGGTAGAGCAGGCCGATCGCGAACGCTTCCGCGAATTGGCGGAACGCGAACTTCTCGGGCTGCACGAAGGGAATTTCGCCCGCTATCGCGTTCGGCCGTCGGAATTTGCGGCGTGGCGAAAAGCGTGGGATGCCGCACGCGCGCGGGGGTGATGCCATGGTCAACCGCACGTCGGATGGCGGGATTGCTACGGTCTGCTTTCCGGCGGCTTGCGCGCCGTCACCAGCTTGGACAGGAAGACGGGCTCGGCCGCGACCTCCTCCAGGCCCGCCGCTTCGAAGACGGCCTTGAGGTCCTCGCGCAGATAGGAGGGAAAGTAGGGCTCGTGGAAGTTGGCCGGAAAGGCCTCGAGCATCGCATCGACCTGCGCCATGTCGCCCGGCTGGAGCGAGTCCATGAAGACGAGAAGGCCGCCCGGCTTGAGCACCCGGGCGAACTCACAGGCGATGGCGCGCCGGACCTCCGGCGGCACCTCATGGAAGAGATAGATCGAGGTGACGATGTCGAAAGAGGCGTCGGCGAAGGGCAGGGCCTCGGCCCGGCCGGGCTCGAACGCGCCCTTGTACGGCTCGAGATGATCGCGCGCTTCCGCCAGATAGGCCTCGGACAGGTCGCTGCCGGTGATGGCGAGGCGTGGAAAGGCCTGGGCGACGAATCTGAGGAAGCGGCCGGTGCCGCAGGCGACGTCGAGCAGCGCCATGCGCCGCTGGTCCTTGTGGCGCAGGAACTTCGCGATCGGCACCAGACATTGCCGGCGCATCGCATTGGCGGTCCCGGCGAACAGCACCTCGACCTGCATGTCATAGAGCCGGGCCGAGCCCTCGGTAAGGTAGCCGCCCGTCTGGAAATGGAAGTTCTGCAGGAAATAGGCGGGGAACTTCTCGGCGAGCTCGGCCGAATAGATCTCCGCGCCTTCGCCGCGCGCCTTCCTCCCGGCGGCGAGCGGCAGGTCGGCGAAGAAGCGGCGGCTGGTCCCGATGAGGCGCGCCAGATTGCCGTCGCGGTCGCGCGGCATCGGATAGTGGCCCTTCTCGACATTGGCGAGGTCGCGCGCGAAGAGGACGCCCATCCGCTCGAAGATGAAGTTGCGGCCCGGCCCCTTGCCGCCGCTCGTCCCGCGCTCGGGCTCGGCCCGGGTCTCGCGGAAGCGCCGCGAAGCGAAATAGTGCCCCATGTACCAGGCGACGCGCGCGCCCTGCCGGCCGGCATAGGCGAAACTCTCCAGGGGCGTCATGCTGACTTCTCCGCCGCGATCAGGAACTCCTTGTTGCCGCTGCCGCCGGCGAGCGGCGACGGCGTCAAGCCTATCACAGTCCAGCCTCGGGCCGCGAGCCAAGAGGCGATATCGTCGCAAACCCGCCGATGCTGAACATCGCTCCTGACCACGCCGCCGCCGCCCAGCGCCGCGCGTCCGGCTTCGAATTGCGGCTTGACCAGGGCGACGAGCGCAGCACCGGGGCCCGCGAGAGCGAGTGCCGCGGGCAAGGCCAGCTTGAGCGAGATGAAGCTCACGTCGCAGACGATGAATTGCGGCGGCGCCGCCAGATGTTCGGGGCCCAGATCGCGCGCATTGAGCCCTTCACGCAGGGTGATGCGGCGATCATGCGCGAGGACGGCTGCGAGCTGGCCATGGCCGACATCGATGGCGGTGACGTGGCGGGCACCCCGTTCCAGGAGCACTTCGCTGAAGCCGCCGGTCGAGGCGCCGATATCGAGGCAATCGAGTCCCCTGGGCGAGAGCGCGAAATGATCGAGCGCATGCTCGAGCTTGAGGGCGGCGCGCGAGACATGGTCGCGGGCCGGATCGGCAATGGCGATGGCGGCGTCGCCGGCCACCGGATGCGCCGGCTTCGTGACCGGCGCGCCGTCGACGGTCACGGCGCCGCGCTTGACGGCATCGCGCGCCCGCGAGCGCGTCGGATAAAGGCCGCGCGCGACCAGCGCTTCGTCGAGCCTGAGGCGCGTCAATCGGGATCCAGGGGCTCCGTGCCGGAGGGCGTGCCGTCCGCCCTGAGCGTGATCTTCTCGATGCGCGCCTCGGCATCCTTCAGGAGCTTCTCGCAGTGCTTCTTGAGCGCTTCGCCGCGTTCATAGATGGAGATCGAGGATTCGAGGTCGACCTTGCCGGATTCGAGCTTCTCGACGATGTCCTCGAGCTCGGCCAGCGCCGTCTCGAAGCTCATTGCGCCGATCGCGGTCTTCTCATTGGCCATCGTCGTCATCCTCGTCATCCGGAATCCGGGCCAGGAGGTCGCCGCTGCCCCGGATCAGGGCCTGGACATGGACGGCGACCGAAGCGGCCAGCGAGCGAAGGTCATAGCCGCCCTCGAGCACCGATACAACGCGGCTTTCGGCGTGCCTGTCGGCGATCTCCATGACATTGAGCGTCGCCCAGACGAAATCCTCCTCGGTGAGGTTGAGGCCGCCGAGCGGATCGGCGCGGTGGGCATCGAAGCCCGCCGAGATGATGACGAGGTCGGGGCCGAAGGCGTCGAGGGCGGGCAGGATGACGGTCGACATGGCGTCGCGGAATTCCGTCCCGCCATGACCCTCGCGCAAGGGAGCGTTGAAGATGTTGCCCACCCCGGTCTCCGATGCCGCGCCGGTGCCCGGATAGAGCGGCATCTGATGCGTCGAGCCATAGAACAGATCGCCGTCGGACCAGAAGATCTCCTGGGTGCCATTGCCGTGATGGACGTCGAAATCGACCACCGCGACGCGCTCCGCGCCGTAGCGCGCGCGGGCATGGAGCGCGGCGATGGCGGCGTTGTTGAACAGGCAGAAGCCCATGGCCCGGCGCGATTCGGCGTGATGGCCCGGCGGGCGCATGGCGCAGAACGCATTGTCCGCCTCGCCGCCGAAGACCGCATCGACGCCCGCCGCCGCAGCGCCGGCGCCGCGCAAGGCCGCCTCGAGCGTGCCCGGCGACATGAAAGTGTCCATGTCGATCTGGGCGAAGCCTTCTTCAGGCGCGACCTCGCGGATCTGCGCGAGATAGCCGTCCGGATGGACGCGCATGATGTCCTCGTCGCGCCCGACCGGCGCCTGCCTGCGCCTCAGAGCCTTGAAATGGGAATGCGAGAGGATCTGGTTGATGGCCTTGATGCGGTCCACCCGCTCGGGATGGCCCGGCGGATTTTCATGCTCCAGGCTCGCATGATGGTGGATCAGCAATGTCGTCATGGCTACCGGCTCGGGAATGGGGCGGCTTGGATCTCGGCGGAAGGGTCACGTCCGCAGCGGCTGAAATGGGCCATGCCATGGGCGCCGGCCGTCTTCGCGGCAATGGCTGCACCGGCTCCCGCGCGCGCCGCCCTGAGCGCCATGGCGAGGCCGATGCCGCGCGCGGCGCCGATGATGAGCGAGGTTCGACCTTTGAGTGTCGTCATCCTCCCCAAGCTGCTATAGAGACCCTCCCTGAAATGCAACCCGGAATGTCGCCCTGACCCAGTCCGTGACCCAGGCCGCCGAGGCCCTGATCGAAGGCCGGCTCGTCGCCTTTCCGACCGAGACCGTCTATGGCCTCGGCGCCGACGCGACGCAGGACAAGGCCGTCGCGCGGGTCTTCGCCGCCAAGGACCGGCCGAGCTTCAATCCGCTGATCGTGCATGTCGCCTCGCTCGAGGACGCAGCCGCGCTCGGCGATTTCGGCAGCGAGGCGAGCGAGCTTGCCAAGCTGTTCTGGCCGGGTCCGCTGACCCTCGTGGTGCCGCGGCGCAAGGGCTGCGCCGTCTCGCTTCTCGCTTCCGCCGGGCTGCCGACCATCGCCCTGCGCGTGCCCAGGCATCCGCTGGCGCAGGCCCTGCTCAAGGCGGCGCGCCTGCCGGTGGTGGCGCCGAGCGCCAATCCGTCCGGCCGCATCAGCCCGACCACGGCGGCGCATGTCCGGGAAGGCCTCGGCGACAAGGTGAGCCTCATCCTCGACGGCGGCCCGTCGGACATCGGCCTCGAATCGACCATCATCGGCTTCACCGGCGGGCGGGCCGTCCTCCTCAGGCCGGGCGGCCTGTCGCGCCGGGACATCGAAAGGGCGATCGGCCACGGCCTGGACTCGCGCGGCAATGCGAGAAAGCCTTCGGCGCCCGGACAGCTCGAAAGCCACTATGCGCCGCGCGCCCTGCTGCGCCTCGATGCCGAAGCGGCAAGACCCGGCGAGGCCTATCTCGCATTCGGGAACGCGCCCGATGCGCGCTTCGACCTGTCGCCCCGACGCGACCTCACCGAGGCGGCCGCCAATCTCTTCCGTCTGCTGCATGAGCTGGACGCGGCGGGAGTCGAGGCCGTCGCCGTGGCCCCCATCCCCGCCGAAGGCCTGGGCGAAGCCATCAACGACCGGCTGAAACGCGCCGCCGCCCCTCGGTCCCCCTCCTGATGAAGCGCCGTCCATGACCGTCAAACCTTCCGCCGAGACCCTGGCCCGCCTTGCCGCCGTGGTCGGCGGCAGATATGCCATCACCGAGCCGGGCGAGATGACCGCCTACATGACCGAGTGGCGCGAGATCTGGACCGGCCGGTCGCCTCTGGTGCTGCGGCCGGCTTCGACGGCGGAAGTATCGCGGATCCTCGCCATCGCCCATGAGACCGGGACGGCGGTCGTGCCGCAGAGCGGCAACACGGGTCTCGCCGGCGGCCAGATTCCGTTCGAGACCGGTCACGAGGTGCTTCTGTCGCTCGATCGCATGACGCATGTCCGCGCCGTCGATCCGGTGAACGACAGCATCACGGTCGAGGCCGGCGTGACCCTCAGACATGTGCAGGAGGCGGCCGAGGCGGCCGGAAGGTTCTTTCCCCTGAGCCTCGAATCGGAAGGCTCGTGCCGGATCGGCGGCAATCTCTCCACCAATGCCGGCGGCCTCGGTGTTCTCGCCTATGGCAATGCCCGCCACCTGTGCCTGGGGCTGGAGGTGGTGCTGGCCGACGGCCGCGTCTGGAGCGGACTCAAGAGCCTGCGCAAGGACAACACCGGCTACGACCTGAAGAACCTGTTCATCGGCGCCGAGGGCACGCTCGGCGTCATCACCGCCGCGGTGCTCGAGCTGTTTCCGCGGCCCGCCGGCCACGCCACCGCCTTCGCGGCTCTCCCGTCGGTCAAGGCGGCGCTCGATCTTCTGGGACTGGCGCGGCAGAGAAGCGGCAGCCGCGTCACCGCGATCGAGCTCTTTCCGCGCAACGGCTTCGAGTTCACCATGAAGCATTTCTCCGTGCGCGATCCCTTCGCCGGGAAAGCGCCGTGGTATGTGCTGATCGAGCTGTCGGGCGCCGGCGACCTCGACGGCCTCATGACGGAGATTCTCGGCGAGGCCGCCGGTGAGAGCATGGTGCTCGACGCGACGGTCGCCCGCTCGGAGGCCCAGCGCAAGGATCTCTGGTTCATCCGCCAGGCGATCGTCGAAGTACAGAAGCGCGAGGGCGGCTCGATCAAGCACGACGTCTCGGTGCCGCTTTCCGAGTTGCCCGCCTTCGTCGACGAGACCTTCGCCGCCATCGAAGCGTTCATGCCGGGAGCGCGCCCGATGCCCTTCGGGCATATCGGCGACGGCAATCTGCATTTCAACGTCAGCCAGCCCCCCGGCATGGACAAGAAGGCCTTTATCGATCAGTGGCAGGCCATGAACGAGGTCGTCTTCGACGTCGTGCTGAGGCATGGCGGCTCGATCAGCGCCGAGCACGGCATCGGCCGGCTGAAGCGCGACCTGATGACGAGGATCAAATCGCCCGTCGAGCTCGAGATGATGCGCGGCGTGAAGAGGCTCCTCGACCCCAAGGGCATCCTCAATCCCGGCAAGGTCCTGCCGGCATGATCGCGTTGCGCCCGCTCGCCGACGGCGACGTCGTCGGGGTGATTGCCCTGTGGACCGAATGCGGCCTGGTGCGGCCGTGGAACGATGCCCGCCGCGACATCGAATTCGCCCGCGGCAAGGCGGGCTCCGACATCCTCGTCGGCCTTGCCGGGGGCAGGGTCGTCGCCTCGGTCATGGTCGGCCATGACGGTCATCGCGGCTGGCTCTATTATGTCGCGGTGGCGCCGGCCTTCCGGGGCCGGGGCCTGGGCAAGGCCACGGTGCGCGCCGCCGAAGCCTGGCTCAAGGCGCGCGGCATCTGGGCCGTCAATCTCAATATCCGCAGCGAGAATGCCGGCGTTCGCGCCTTCTATGCGGCGCTGGGCTACGAGCCGCGCGATGTGATCACCATGGGAAGGCGCGATCTCGATCCCTGACCCGGTTGCCCATGGGAGCGGCGCCCTCTAGCCTGGGCGTGTTCTTCGTGGAGAAGCCCGCATGCCCATTGCCGCCAGGCCCTTCGACTATCCCTATGACGGCAATCTCGTCCCGGCCGTCACCGCCTTGCTGGCCATCGACCTGCAGGTGGACTTCCTCTCGCCCGACGGCTATTTCGCCCGCAAGGGCTATGACCCTTCGCCTTTGCGCGCGATCGTCCCGAATGTGAATGCCGTCATCGCCGCCGCCCGCGGCGCCGGCTGCACCATCGTTCATACCCGCCAGGGCTACCGCGCCGATCGCGCCGACATGACGCCCTACGAGCTCTGGCGCCGGCGCCGGGCCGGCCTCGAGGGCACCGACGTCCTGCTGCGCTCGTCGCCCGGCCACGCCATCGTGCCCGAGATCGACGTCGGGCCGGGCGACATCATCATCGACAAGACGGCCAACGGCGCCTTCACCCATACCGATCTCGAGCATGTCCTCAGAGCCCGCGGCATCACCCATCTCCTGTTCGCCGGCTGCACCACGGATGTGTGCGTTCACACGACCTTGCGCGAAGCCTAGGATCGCAACTTCCAGAACCTGCTGATCGAGGACGCCTGCGCCAGCGGCGACCTCTATGCGCATCGGGCGGCGATCCACATGGTGACGGTCGAGGACGGCATATTCGGCGTCGTGGCGACGGCTCGCGACGTCATCGCCGGCCTCGCGGCGGTGCGCCGCTGAACGAAGGCGCCGCTTACGCCGACCACAGGCGGTTGAGGCCGTTCAGCGCTCGAGTGGTGAGCGAAAGGTCGGCTTCGCTGATCCCCGCCGCGGCCAGCGATCCGGCATGGCTGTCGATGAGACGGGATATGAGCCCGGCGACATCGCGGCCTTCGGATGTGAGCTCGATCAGGATCGATCTCCTGTCCCATTGCGGACGCGCCAGGGTGATATAGCCGCCTTCCGCCAGCTTGCCGACATTGTAGGAGAGGTTGGTGCCTTCATAATGGCCGAGCCTCTGGAGTTCGCCTACCGAGAGGGCTTTCGCCTGAACATGGCTGAGGATGAGAGCCTGCACCGAACTCAATGCCTTGTCGCGCCGCCCGAGCTCGGCGGTGACGACGTCGAGGAACCGCCGATGCAGCAGCTCGATGGACTGCAGCATGCGGACGAAGTGCTCGCTCTTGCTGACCTCCTGATCGGCATGTTGGAAGCGGGCGACGGCCGCCGTTTTCATGGTTGGAGCCTCCTGATCAAGGCATCTTCCGCGCAAGATGCTAACGCCGACCAAGCGTGGCCCCCCAAATCCGAGCGATGCCGTTAACCATGGCGCGACCCCCGTCGTGAAATTCCGGGACCCGGCGGATTATCCTGAGCTTGCCGCCAATGAGTATTTCTGTCTTCGGGTCGTCCAGAAGCTGAATGTTCAGGTGCCGGACTTCAAGCTGTCGGACGATGGAGCTGTGCTGATCATCGCAGGTGACGCTCAGCTCCGATCGACGGCGAAGCAGTCGAGCAGCGGGTCGGCCTGGCCGTGGATGGCCTTGGCGATCAGTCCGGCCGCCATGGCGCTGAAGGTGATGCCGTTGCCGCCATAGCCGAAGGCCGCGAATATGCGAGGATGACCGGGCAGCGGACCGATGAGCGGCAGCCCGTCGTCGGTGACCCCGAAGAATCCGGCCCAGGCAAATTCGGTCTTGCCGCAAAACCGGGGATGGAGCCGGCGGAACTTGCGGCGGATCGCAGCGATCTTCGCCGGGATCCTTTCGTCGCGGAGGCCGGCATCCGTCAGCCTCTCGTCCTCGCCGCCGACAATGATCCGGCCTTCGGCATCGTGCCGGGCGTAGAGATAGGGGGAGGAGGCCTCCCATATCAGAGCGTTCCGCGGCCACGATGAAGCGCCGGGCTCGGTCGCCAGCGCCCAGGTGGACAGGACGCGATGGATGACCGCCGGAACGAAGCCCGGCATTTCATAGCCATTGGCGAGGACGAGGATGTCGGCGCTGAGCTCATGGCCGCTCGCGGTGAGAACGCAGGCGCCGCGCGGACCCGGATCATAGTCGGTCACCATCTCGGGATGAAGGAGCCTTGCGCCGCGCTCGAGCGCCTTGGCCATGAGGCCTCGCGCCAGGGCCACGGGGTTGGCTTCCGCAGCACCTTCGCTGTAGAGCGCCGCCGCGCCGGCCAGGCCGAAGCTGCGCTGGAGCTCGGTTGCGCCGACATAGGCCGAGGCAAGTCCCGCCGCTTCCCTTTGCCGCTGCTCGTCCTCGAGCTCGTCGGGTCCGAGCCGGTTGCCGGCCACATAGAGCGAAGGCCGCCCGGCGCACTGGCAGGCAATGCCGAGCGTGCGGCTCAGGTCCACGATCTCGCTCACCGCGAGAGCGCCGGCGCGGTAGATCGCGGCGGCCCGGCTTGCGCCCAGCCTGACGGAAAGATCGCGCAGAGGCGTGTCCAGCTCCCATTGCAGCAGCGAGGTGCTGGCGGCCGTGCTCGCGGTCTGCGGCCGGTGCCTGTCGACGACGATGATGGACGAGGTGAAGCGTGACAGGCGCTCCGCCATGAACGAACCGGTGATCCCGCTGCCGATGATGAGGATCCGGCTGTGCAGGCTTTCCGTGAGCCGGCTGGAGACGGCAGGGTGCCCGCTCAATGCATCCCATACGGAACGGCCGCCCCTGAGATCGAGTGTGCCTGATACCGCGCTGCCCCGCATCGGACATTCGAACGTGCGGGCGCCGGCTTCGGTTCCCTGCCGCACGCCGAGGAACTTTATTCACCTTAGGTCGTTGCCGGTCAGCGTTCTGAAACGAGGCTTCTCATGAACCAGATCATTTATCTCATCGGGCTTGTCGTGGTGATCCTGGCGGTCCTCTCCCTGCTTGGCCTGCGCTGAACGGAGGCTGACATGGCTGCTGCTGATACGGGCCCCGAACTGGCCGTTGTTTCCACCACCATCAACAATGACTCGAGCGCTTATGTCGATTGGCCGGCCGTCGTCGCCGGCGCCGTAATCGCCTCGGCGATCTCCTTCGTGCTCTTCGCCTTCGGCACCGCGGTCGGCTTGTCGATCACCTCGCCCTATCCATCCGAGAGCGTCTCGGCGACGACTTTCGCGATCGTTCTCGGCCTGTGGATCCTGTGGGTAACGGTGCTGAGCTTTCTGATCGGGGGATATTTCACCGGGCTGTTGATGCGCCAGCGCGCGCTCGGCGAGCACGAGCGTGAGATGCGCGACGGCATGCATGGCGCCCTGGCCTGGGGGCTGGGCGTGCTGCTGGGCGCCTTGATCGCCGCCTGGACCGCCGGCGGCGTCGCCGGGACCGGCGCCGAAGCCGCGGGCCGGGCCGCGACGGCCGCCACCGCGCGAGGCGCGCCGACGGAGTATTTCGTCGATACGCTGCTGCGCTCGAACAACCCGGCCGCCGTCGCGCCCGCCGAGACGGAGCTGCGCCGCGGCGAAGTGATGCGCATCTTCCTGCGCAATCCCTCGGGCGAGATCGCCTCCGCCGATCAGACCTATCTCACCCAGCTCGTCGCGCGTCAGACCGGTCTTGCCGAGCCCGATGCCAAGACGCGGGTCGATACCGTCGTGGCGGACTATCGCAATGCCGTGACCGCGGCTCAGGAAGCCGCCGAAAAGGCGCGGAAATTCGCGCTCCTTCTGGCCTTCGCTCTCGCGGCGACGCTGGCGGTCAGCGCCGGCGCCGCCTGGTGGGCGGCCGTGCAGGGCGGCGAGCATCGCGACCAGAAGTTCGACCTGCGGCCCTATGTCTGGTGGCGCAGCCGGCCGATGAGCGGCCGGCCCTGACATGGGCGGCGGCATGGATCAGATCGACTCCGGCGCCCTGGTCCTCGACTTCATCCTGCGCTTCCTGGCGGCGGCCGGCATGGGCGCGATCCTCGGCATCGATCGCGAGGCCCGCGGCCGCCAGGCCGGCTTGCGCACCCATATGCTGACGGCGCTGGCCGCCGCGACGTTCACGGTTGTGACCTCCGAGATGCACAAGGAGCTCATGGCGCAGAACCATCAGGGCGGCGATCCGTTGCGCGTCATCGAGGCGATCACGGTCGGAGTGTCGTTCCTGGCGGCGGGAACCATCGTCCAGCGCGGCCGCAACGTCCAGGGCATCACGACGGGCGCCGGCCTGTGGCTGGCCGGCGCCCTTGGTCTCGCTTGCGGCCTTGCCGAATATGTGATCGCCGGCATCGTCCTGGTCCTCGCCATGATCACGCTGACCGTCATCGGCTGGATCGAGGCGCGCTGGGAACGCAGGAGGGAATAAGGCCCGGGCCTCAATACCAGCCGACCATGCCGATGCGCGCGCCATCCTCCGGCGTCTTGACGACGACCGGCGGCGGCCCGTCCTCCTCGTCGAAGGAATGGAACCAGCGATAGAGCTTTTCGAGCAGCGCATTCATCGGACGGTCTTTCCCACAAGCGGCACCGGTAAATGCCATCCGGAGCGGTTTGGTTCCCGGGAACCGGATGCATGTCGGGCTTTAGACCGAAGTTTTTATATGTGATTTGTGCAAGGTGTTGATCCGACACGTTAATTCGGCGATCGGGTTTTTCGGTTACTGGACACGCATCGGATCGAGGCCGAGAAGCTTGAAGGCTTGGTCCTGAA
>JBFWVM010000041.1:0-13358 GCA_050246735.1 Parvibaculaceae bacterium
AATATGCGCCCGCGGTCGTGACCGCGCTCGCCATGCCCTTCACCTTTTCCATCGCCAACGGCATCGCGTTCGGCTTCATCACCTATGCCGCGGTCAAGCTCCTCAGCGGGCGCTGGCAGCAGATTCATCCCGCCGTGGCGGTGCTGGCGATCCTCTTCATCGTGAAATTCGCCTTCATCGGGGGCTGAGACCCGGCCCATTGCCGTCCTGTGGCTCGAATCATCATCGCGGATTCGACGAACCGCTATGACGGCCGCTCGTTCGAGATCCGTCCGCTGGGCGGCACGGAATCCTCCGTCTGCCATATGGCGGAAGAGCTCGCGCGGCGCGGCCACGAGGTCGTCTGCTACACGAATTGCGACGGGCCGATCGAGCATAAGGGCGTGGCCTGGCGACCTCTGGACGGACCGCGTCCTTCGCGGGCGGACGTCTATGTCGCGGTCCAGCATCCTCCGCTCCTGAGCTTTGCCCGGGCGCCCCGCCGGCGGGTGCTCTGGATGATGTGGAAGCCGAACCACCTGAAGCATTACGGCATGCTGGCGCGCATCTGGCGCTATCGCCCGCGGACGATCTTCATCAGCAAGCACCAGTGCTCCCTCTATGAGGGCTACCGCTCGACCGTCCTGCGCCGGCTCGCCTTTCCCCGCCTCGACGGGCAGGTCGTCGATCTTGGCCTGCCGGAGACGGTGCGCAACCGCACGCCCCTGGAGACGCCCCCGCCCCCGCGCGCGATCTTCGCCTCGAACCCGAGCCGCAACCTCCGCTGGCTGATCGAGCTCTGGGACCGCGCGATCCTGCCCCAGGTGCCGGGGGCCGAGCTCCATATCTACGGGATCCGGGACGCCCAGTGGGTCTATGGCCAGACGGGAGTCTCGCCGATCGAGCATCACCTGCCGCCCGGTCTCTCGGCGGCAGGCCGGGCGTCGCTGAAGCCGCAACCCATCGCGACGCGGGAAATGCTGTGGGAAGCGATGCGGAGCAGCCGCGCGATGCTCTATGGCGGCCACCACAGCGAGATGTTCTGCCTTTCCGTCGCCGAGGCCCAGGCACTCGGAACCCCGGCCGTGATTCGCCCCGTTGCCGTTCTCCCGGAACGGGTGCGAGACGGGGAAACCGGCTTCATCCGTGCGGACGACCAGGGCTTCGCGGAAGCGGCGGTCAGGCTCCTGACGGACGAGAGTCTCTGGCGCCGGCAGCATCTGGCCGCGTTGCGATTGCAGCAGGGCCGGGACTGGGCCGACTGCGCGGCCGAATTCGAGCGCGCGCTCCTCCGGCCGAGCCACGCCTGAGAGTCTCGACCGCGACTCCTATCGAAAAATGTGGTCGGATTTAAAAATCAAGAACGCCACATGAGGTTCTGATATAATTACATTATAATTCATTGCACGAGTTGAAGTTTAACAAGCGGAAAGGCAAATAGCTATTTCTTCCGCTCGATCAGCATCCAGGCGGGCTTGAGCCGCTGGATCGTCCGGTAGACGGGGCAGTCCACCCGGTGCGCGCCCGGCAGATAGCCGGTGCTCATCAGGAACTCGCCGACGATCTCGCCCCCGGTGAAGCGGAAGGTCTGCTTGAAGAGCTTCACCCACTGCTCCTTGGGGAGCGGATGGTGGGCATCGAGCCAGCCTGCGAACGAGCCATGGCTCTCGCGGATCGCCTGCAGGCGCCTGGCGTTCTCGATCGCCGCCTCGACCTTGAGCCGATTGCGGATGATGCCGGCATCCTTCAGCAGGCGATTGCGGTCCTTGGCCTTGAAGGCCGCCACCTTGTCGATGTCGAACCCGGCATAGGCGGCGCGGAACGCGTCGCGCTTCTTCAGGATGGTGAGCCAGGAGAGGCCCGCCTGGTTGATCTCCAGCACCAGCCGCTCGAAGAGGGCCGCGTCGCCCTTGAGGGGGAAGCCGTATTCCGCCTCATGATAGGGCCCGTGGAAGGGATGGCCGGGGGCGGCGTCGCAATAGCTCATGGCAGGCTCGGGGTTCCGGGTTCGGGAGATCAGGAGCCGGGCCGGAACTCGATCCAGCCCGACTGATAGACCCAATAATAAACGAGCCACAGCAAGGCCGCGATTACCGTGGTCACGGCCGCCTTCAGCCAGAGCCGCGGTCTGACCGGCGCGCTCGTCGCATGTCCTGCCTCCGGCTCCTCGGCCACCCGGATGCCCCAGGGCAGCACCGCGAACAGCACCATCCACCAGATCAGGAAATAGACGACGATGCCCGAAATCCAGCTCATGCCTGCTCCAGCTCGACCAGTGTACCGCAGAAATCCTTTGGATGCAGGAACAGCACCGGCTTGCCATGCGCGCCGATCCGGGGCTCGCCGTCGCCGAGCACCCGCGCGCCGGCGGCCTTGAGCCGGTCGCGGGCAGCCAGGATGTCCGGTACCTCGTAGCAGACATGGTGGATGCCGCCCGATGGATTGCGCTCGAGAAAGCTCGCGATCGGCGAATTTGCTCCCAGCGGGTGCAGCAGCTCGATCTTGGTGTTGGGCAGCTCCACGAACACGACTGTGACGCCATGGGCCGGCTCGGGCTGCGGCGCCGACACCCTGGCGCCGAGCGTATCTCGATAGGTGGCCGTCGCCGCCGCCAGGTCCGGCACGGCAATGGCGACATGATTCAAACGACCGATCACGGCTGCTGTTCTCCCTGGGTCTCGAAACTCGGTCAGTCTGCGGCAGGACGCAATACTAGGAAAGCCGCAGGATCCTGACCTCGGTCAGCGGCTTCTTGCCATAGCGCGCATGCAGGCTCCGGCGCACCGCGATGCGCGCCGCCTCCTTGATCGCGTCCTCGGAGCGCCGGCTCTCGGCCGGCAATTTCTCGAGGGCCGCTCTGACCGCAGCGGCCGCCGCGGTCCGCGCCGCCTCGATCTCCTCGGGCTCGCCCAACCCCTGGATGGCGATCTCCGGCTCCGCGGCGAGCTTTCCCTTGCCGGTCAGCAGGAGCATCGCGACCGCAGCCCCGTTGTGGAGCATCCGATGGCGGAAGCGGATGGTTTCGCCATGGAGCGGGATGAGGGTCGATCCGTCGAGCCCGTAGCGGCCGGAGGGCACCTCGGCGATCCGCTCGGCCGGTCCCGGGGCGAGACGGATCACTGCGCCGTTCGCCGGCACGATCGCCTGCGGCACCTGGCAAGCCTCGGCAAGCCGCGCATGCGCCATCATATGGCGGGCCTCGCCATGAACCGGCACGGCGATCCGCGGCCGCACCCACTGATACATCTGCGCGAGCTCGTCCTGGGCCGGATGGCCGGACACATGAACATCGTGGTCGCGCTCGGTGACGATCTCCACGCCGAGCCGCGCCAGCTCGTTCTGCAGCCGGCCGATATCCCGCTCGTTCCCGGGGATGACGCGGGAGGAGAAGATCACGGTATCGCCCGGCTCGAGCTGCACCGCCGGATGCTCGTTCCGCGCGATGCGGGCCAGCGCCGAGCGCGGCTCGCCCTGGCTTCCCGTGCAGAGCAGCACCAGCTTGTCGCGCGGGAGGAAGTCGGCATCGTGCTCGCTCACGAAATCCGGCACATCCGAAAGGTAGCCGGTTTCGCGCGCCGCCTGGTTGATGCGCCAGAGCGAGCGCCCCACCAGCGCCACCTGCCGGTCGTGCTTGGCGGCCGCCTTGGCGACGCTCTCCAGGCGGGCGACGTTGCTCGAGAAGCAGGCGACGGCGATACGTTGCTTGGCACGGCCGATCAGCGCGTCGAGGCTGTCCCGCACGGTCGCTTCCGACCCGGACTCGCCCGGTACCAGCGCGTTGGTGGAATCGCAGACCATGGCGAGGACGCCCTCCTCGCCGAGCCGCCTGAGAGCGGCCTCGTCCGCGACCGGCCCCACGAGCGGCTCCGGATCGAGCTTCCAGTCGCCGGTATGGAGCACCGTGCCGGCGCCGGTGCGGATCACCACCGCGTTCGGCTCGGGGATCGAATGGGTGAGCGTGATGAGCTCGAGCTCGAAGGGCGGGATCCGGAAACGGCCCGACATCGGGATCTCGGTCAGCGGCAGTTCGCCCTCGAAGTCGGACTCGGTCATCTTCCGGCGCAGCACGGCGGCGGTGAAGGGCGTCGCATAGATCGGGCAACGCAGCCGCGGCCAGAGCCACGGCATGGCGCCGATATGGTCCTCATGCGCGTGGGTGAGGACCAGCCCCGCGAGCTTCGCCCGCTCCTGCTCGATGAAGGAGATGTCCGGCATGATGAGGTCGATGCCGGGCGTGCTGTCGTCGCCGAAGGTGACGCCGAGATCCACCATCAGCCAGCGGCCGGCATGGCCGTAGAGATTGAGGTTCATCCCGATCTCGCCGGCGCCGCCGAGCGCCAGGAACAGCAGCTCGTCCCGTTTCGGGGCCTCGATCATGCCGTGGCCCGGTTGCGGCGATAGATCTCGACCAGTCCCCGCATGGTGATCTCGGGCTCGAGCCGTTCAAGGATGTCCGAGGCGCCGAAGAAAAGCGGCGCAAGTCCGCCGGTCACGATCACCGCCATGGCCCCGCCCCGCTCCGCCTTGATGCGGGCGACGAGCCCCTCGATCAGGCTGATATAGCCCCAGTAGATGCCGGACTGCATGGCGGAGAGCGTGTCGGTGCCGACGACCTTCTGCGGCCGCTCCACGGCGATGCGCGGGAGCATGGCGGTCGCGCCATGCAGCGCCTCGAGGCTGAGATTGATCCCGGGCGCGATCACCCCGCCGCAATAATCGCCCTCCGCGGAGACGACGTCGAAGGTGGTCGCCGTGCCGAAATCGACCACGATCAACGGCCCCGGATGAATCAGATGCCCGCCGACGGCGTTGGCGAGCCGGTCGGCGCCGACGTCGCTCGGCCGGTCCATGCGGATATCGATGCCGAGCCTGACCGACGGGTCTCCGACGATGAGCGGCTCGGTATCGAAATAGCGGCGGCAAAGCTGGCGCAGGTTGAACAGGGACTGCGGCACCACGGTCGCGATGATGGCGCCATCGATATCGTGTGCGCGGAGCCCCGCGAGGCCCATCAGATGGTCCAGCCATACCATGTATTCGTCGGCGGTCCGCTGCGCGCTGGTGGCGAGGCGCCAGTCGCCCTTGAGGGTGCTGCCGTCGAAGATCGCGAACTTGACGTTCGTGTTGTTGGCATTGATGGCGAGCAGCATCGCGGGTGAACCTTCTCACGTCTCGGGAAAGTAGAGATCGCCGGCGGCGACCGCCCGGCGGCCGCCGGCGGGCAGGTCGAGCCAGAGTATGCCCGTCTCGTCGAGATCGGCGAAACGCCCTTCCAGGCTGCCTTGCGCGAGATTGACCCGGATGGGCTCGCCGAGCCCGGCCGCGCGGTCGAGCCAGGCCGTTCGGACCGGCCCGAAGCCCCGGTCGCGCCAGGTCTCGTGCCAGGCCACGAAAGCGTCGGCGAGAGCGGCCAGCAGGTCGTCGGCGCGGGCGGACGAACCTGCCGCCTTCAGCGAGGTCGCCGGATAGGGCGTGTCGGGCGGATGGCTCAGCACGTTGACGCCGATGCCGAGGATGAGCCAGTCGAGCCGCCCGGCGGCGCCCGGCTGGCCTTCCAGCAGCGTGCCGCTCGCCTTCGCACGGTCGATCAACAGATCGTTCGGCCATTTGAGCTTCACCCGGCCCGCGCCGTCGGGCAGCAGGCCGCTCACCGCCTCGGCGAGCGCCACGGCCGCCACGAAGCCGAGCTGCGCGCCTTCCGCGGCCGGACGGTCGGGCCGCAGCAGCAGCGAAAGATAGAGATTGCCCGGCGGCGAGGCGAAGTTGCGGCCGCGGCGACCGCGCCCCGCGGTCTGCTCCCGCGCCCAGACCAGCAGGCCTTCGGCAGCGCCGGCCGCCGCCTGGCGCCGGCACTCGTCCATGGTGCTGGGCAGGCTGTCGAAGGCGAGAACCCGGTAGAAGGAGGGGAACGCCAGCGGCGCGCCTGCCATACCGGATCCGGCCGCCCGCTCAGCCGCCGAAGAGCGCGGCGGCGGCGGCTTCGGCGCTTCCGAGCAGCGGTGCCGGAAGCACGAAGAAGAGCAGGGTCAGCGCGGCCGCGACGGCGGTCACCCCCGCGATGTCGATCCCCACGGGGCGATCGAAGCTCTCCGTCGGCTCGTCGAAATACATGATCTTCACGATGCGCAGATAGTAATAGGCGCCGACCACGCTGGTCACCACGCCGATCACGGCGAGGGTGTAGAGCTCCGCCTGGATCGCCGCCTGGAACACGAAGAGCTTGCCGAAGAAGCCGGCAAGCGGCGGGATGCCGGCGAGCGAGAACATGAAGACGCCGAAGGCGAAGGCCATCATCGGCTGTGTCTTGCCGAGGCCCGCGAGATCGGCGATGCCTTCGACCATCCGGCCCTTCTGGCGCATGGCGAGGATGCAGGCGAAGGTACCGGCGTTGGTCACCACATAGATGGCCATGTAGATGAGCAGGCCGCGCATCCCCTGCTCCGTCCCCGCGGCGAGGCCGACCAGCGCATAGCCCACATTGGCGATGGCGCTGTAGGCCATCAGCCGCTTGATGTTGCTCTGGTTGATCGCGGCGAAGGCGCCGAACGCCATGGACGCGATGGCGATGAAGGTGATGACCTGCTGCCATTGCGGCAGCATCTCGCCGAACGGACCGATCAGCACGCGGCCGAAGAGGCCGAGCGCCGCCACCTTCGGCGCGATCGAGAAGAAGGCGGTGACCGGCGTCGGCGCGCCTTCATAGACGTCGGGAGTCCACATGTGGAACGGCACCGCCGATACCTTGAAGGCGAGGCCGGCGATCACGAAAACGAGGCCGATCACGAGGCCGAGCGACGGCGCCGTCACCCCGACCAGGCTGTCGGCGATGGAATCGAAGCTGGTGGTGCCGAGGAAGCCGTAGATCAGCGACGATCCGTAGAGCAGCATGCCGGAGGCGAGCGCACCCAGGACGAAGTATTTGAGGCCCGCTTCGGTCGACCGCAAGTTGTCGCGCCGGAAGGCGGCGATGACGTAGAGCGCAAGGCTCTGCAGCTCGATGCCGACATAGAGCGAGATGAGGTCGTTCGCCGAGACCATCATGAGCATGCCGAGCACGGCAAACAGCAGCAGCAGCGGATATTCGTAGCGCGCCATCATCTCGCGCCGCAGATACCCGATCGACATCAGGACGCTCAAGATCGCGGCGATCAGCACGGTGATCTTGAGGAAGGCGCCATAGCTGTCGGTGACGAAGAGTCCGCCGAAGGCGATCTGCCGGCCTTCCGGCAGCATGAGCACGAGGATCCCGGCGACCGTCATCGTCGCCACCGTCAACCCGGTGATCAGCGCGGTGCGGTCCGCGCGGCTGAAGGCGCCGAGCAGCATCAAGGCCATGCAGGCTCCGGCGACGACGATTTCCGGCAGCGCCAGATGGAAGGATTGGCTCATCATCGGATCACCTCAGCCGCGTCTCGATCGCCTGCCAGGATTCCCCGACGAGCGAGGAAAGGCCGCTGGAAGGCGTGTCGGCGATCGCCGCCTGGTGGCGAGCGATCAGCCGCTCGACGGTCGGCGACATGAATTCCAGGAACGGTTTCGGATAGATGCCCATCCAGAGCACGAGCACGACCAGCGGCGCGAACACCAGGATCTCGCGCCGGTTCAGGTCGAGGATACCCATCAGGTCCGCCTTCTCCAGCTTGCCGAAGATCATCCGGCGATAAAGCCAGAGCATGTAGGTCGCGCTGAGGATGATGCCGGTACAGATCAGCAGCGCCACCCAGCTGTTCGCCTGGAAGGCGCCGACCATGACCAGGAACTCGCCGACGAAGCCGCTGGTGCCGGGCAGCCCGACCGAGGCCAGCATGAAGAGCATGAAGGCGGCGCTGTAGAGCGGCATCCGGTGTACGAGCCCGCCATAGCGGGCGATCTCGCGGCTATGGAGGCGGTCATAGACCACGCCCACCACGAGAAAGAGCGCGCCGGAGACGATACCGTGGCTCAGCATCTGGAAGAGCGCGCCTTCGATACCCTGCTGGTTGACGGTGAAAATGCCTACCGTGACGAAGCCCATATGCGCGACAGAGCTGTAGGCGATCAGCTTTTTCATGTCCTGCTGGGCGAGCGCGACCAGCGAGGTATAGATCACCGCCACGATGCTGAGCGCATAGACGAGGGGCGTGAACATCACGGTGGCGTCCGGCAGCATCGGCACCGAGAAGCGGATGAACCCGTAGGCGCCCAACTTCAGGAGCACGGCGGCCAACATCACCGAGCCTGCGGTCGGCGCCTCGACGTGAGCGTCGGGCAGCCAGGTATGGACCGGCCACATCGGCACCTTGACCGCGAAGGAAGCGAAGAAGGCGAGCCAGAGCCAGGTCTGCATCTCCGGCGGGAATCCGTGTTCCAGCGCCGTCGGAATATCGGTGGTGCCGAGCTGGAAGTAGATCGCGAGGATCGCGAGCAGCATCAGCACCGAGCCGAGGAACGTATAGAGGAAGAACTTGAAAGCGGAATAGACCCGCCGCACGCCGCCCCAGACGCCGATGATGAGGAACATCGGGATCAGCACGCCCTCGAAGAACATGTAGAAAGCGATGAAGTCGAGCGCGCAGAAGGTGCCGATCATGAGCGTTTCCAGCACCAGGAACGCGATCATGTATTCCTTCACGCGGGTCTGGATCGCCTCCCAGCTCGCCAGCACGCAGATCGGCGTCAGCAGCGTCGAGAGCAGCACGAACAGCACCGAGATGCCGTCCACGCCCATGTGGTACGAGATGCCGAAGGTCGGGATCCATTCGGCCTGCTCGACGAACTGGAAGTCGGCGGTGGTCTTGTCGAAGCCGAACCAGAGCTCGAGCGACAGGAGGAAGGTGATGGTCGAGGCCAGCAGCGCCACGCCGCGGGCGTTGCGGGCGACGATCGCCGGATCGCCGTCGCCGCGGATGATCAGGATGAAAAGCGCGCCCGCGATCGGCAGGAAGGTGACGACTGAAAGGATCGGAAAATCGCTCGGCATGGTCCCCTACTCCGCGCCTGCGAACAGATACCAGGTCACGATGGCGACCACCCCGATCAGCATGGCAAAGGCATAGTGATAGACATATCCGGTCTGCAGCCGGCCGGCTCGCCGCGCCAGATTCCGCGTGGCGGCAGCGACGCCGTCCGGACCGACGCCGTCGATCACGGCGCCGTCGCCGGATTTCCAGAGGTTGTAGCCGAGCGCCAGGAGCGGCCGTACGAAGATCGTGTCGTAGAGCTCGTCGAAATACCACTTGTTGAGGAAAAAGAGGTAGATCGCGCGCAGGCGCTCGGCCAGCAGACGCGGCAGGTCCGGCCGCAGCATGTAGAACACCCAGGCGAGACCGATGCCGCCGATGCCCATGACGAGGGGCGCCAGCTTCACCCAGAGCGGCGAGTGATGGGCAGCCTCGATGGTGTTGTGCCCCTCGAGGACGAGGATCGACTCCCGCCAGAACCCGTGCATCGCCTCGCCCACGAAGAGGTCGTAGAAGGCGATGCCGCCGAAGGTGGCGCCGACGGCGAGCACGACGAGCGGCGCCAGCATCACCCAGGGCGATTCATGCACGTGATGCATGGTGTCGTGATCCGCCCGCGGCTCGCCATGGAAGGTCATGAACAGGACCCGCCAGGAATAGAAGGCCGTCATGAAGGCGGCGACGATGCCGAGCCAGAAGGCATATTGGCCGATCGGGCTGTGCGCGGCCCAGGCGGCCTCCACCATGATGTCCTTCGAATAGAATCCGGCGAAGCCGAAGACGCCCGGGATGCCGATGCCGGCCAGCGCGAGGCTGCCGATCCACATCAGCACATAGGTGACGACGATGAGGCGCCAGATGCCGCCCATCTTGCGCATGTCCTGCTCGCCGGACATGGCATGGATTACCGAGCCCGCCCCGAGGAAGAGCAGCGCCTTGAAGAAGGCGTGGGTGAAGAGATGGAACATCGCCGCGCCATAGGCCGACACGCCGGCGGCGAAGAACATGTAGCCGAGCTGGCTGCAGGTCGAATAGGCGATGACCCGTTTGATGTCGTTCTGCACCAGCCCGACCGTGGCCGCGAAGATCGCGGTCGAGGCGCCGACGAAGGCAACCACGTCGAGGGCGATCGGCGCATACTCGAACATCGGCGACAGCCGGCAGACCATGAAGACGCCGGCGGTCACCATCGTCGCGGCATGGATGAGGGCGGAGACCGGCGTCGGGCCCTCCATGGCGTCCGGCAGCCAGGTATGGAGGCCGAGCTGCGCCGACTTGCCCATCGCGCCGACGAAGAGCAGCAGGCAGAGCGTCGTGAGGGCATCGAAGTCGGCGCCGAGGAAATGGAGGGTGGCGCCCGCCTGCCCCGGCGTCGCCTGGAAGACCGTCTCGAAATCGACCGTCCCGAACAGGTAGAACACGCCCATGATCCCGAGGGCGAAGCCGAAATCGCCGACGCGGTTGACGACGAAGGCCTTGATCGCGGCGGCGTTGGCGGTCGGCCGGTCGTACCAGAAGCCGATCAGGAGGTAGGAGCAGAGCCCCACCCCTTCCCAGCCGAAGAACATCTGCATGAAGTTGTCGGCCGTGACCAGCATCAGCATGCAGAAGGTGAAGAGGCTGAGATAGGCCATGAAGCGCGGCACCGACGGATCGTGGTGCATGTAGCCGATCGAATAGATATGCACCATCGACGAGACGCCGGTGACCACGATCAGCATCACCGCGGTGAGCGTATCAACCTGGACGGCCCAGCTCATCTCGAAGTCGCCCGACGCGAACCAGGTGAATAGCTCGGTCGTGCGGGAATTGCCGTGCAGGGCCACGTCGATGAAGACGACGATCGAGAGGGCGAGCGAGATCAGCATGGGAACGCAGGTCACCGCCTGCGATCCCTTGTCTCCCAGCCAGCGGCCGAAGAGCCCGGCGAGGATCGCGCCGAGCAGCGGCAGAACGACGATGGCGGTATCCATGGCCGCTCAGCCCTTCATCATGTTGATGTCTTCGACCGCGATCGAGCCGCGGTTGCGGAAATAGACGACGAGGACGGCAAGCCCGATCGCGGCTTCCGCGGCCGCGACCGTCAGGACGAACATGGCGAAGATCTGCCCCACGAGATCGTTGAGGAAGGCGGAGAAGGCGACGAGGTTGATGTTGACCGCGAGCAGCATGAGCTCGATCGACATCAGGATGATGATGACGTTCTTCCGGTTGAGGAAGATGCCGAAGATGCCGAGCGCGAAGAGGATCGCGGCGACGGTCAGATAGTGGCTGAGGCCGATCTCCATTTCAGATGCCGCTCCCCGTCGGCACGTCCTTCACTTCCAGCGTGTCGCCGGCGCGGCGGCTGACCTGCCGGCCGATCGACTGCCGGCGCACCTCGCGATGGCGGAGGGTCAGCACGATGGCGCCGACCATGGCGACCAGCAGGATGAGACCGGCGGCCTGGAAGAGGTAGAAATAGCGAGTGTAGAGCACCTGCCCGATCGCTTCGGTGTTGGTGAGGCTGCCCGGCGCTGTGGGTGCGCCCGACATCATCGCCGCCGTCGGATGGACCGCCCAGCCTCCGACCACCAGCAGCAGCTCGACCACCAGGATGAGCCCGACCAGCGCACCGACCGGGAGGTAGGTCATGAAGCCTTGGCGCAGTTCGGCGAAGTTGATGTCGAGCATCATCACGACGAAAAGGAACAGCACCGCGACCGCGCCGACATAGACCACGACCAGGATCATCGCCAGGAACTCGGCGCCGAGCAGCACGAAGAGCCCGGCCGAGTTGAAGAAGGCGAGGATCAGGAACAGCACGGAATGGACCGGATTGCGCGCCGAAATGACCATCACGCCCGAAGCGAGCGTCACGGCCGCGAACAGATAGAAGGCAAGCGACTGAACGATCATTCCCTAGATCCCCTGACCGGCGCTTCGGCTCACCGGTACGGCGCGTCGGCGGCGAGGTTGGCGGCGAGTTCCGGTTCCCAGCGGTCGCCGTTCGCGAGCAGCTTCTCCTTGTTGTAGAAAAGCTCCTCGCGGGTCTCGGTCGCGAACTCGAAGTTCGGTCCCTCGACGATGGCGTCCACCGGGCAGGCCTCCTGGCAGAGGCCGCAATAGATGCATTTCGTCATATCGATGTCGTAGCGCGTGGTGCGGCGGCTGCCGTCCTCGCGGGGTTCGGCCTCGATGGTGATGGCGAGCGCCGGGCAGATCGCCTCGCAGAGCTTGCAGGCGATGCAGCGCTCCTCGCCGTTCGGATAGCGGCGGAGCGCATGCTCGCCGCGGAACCGCGGCGAAAGCGGGCCCTTCTCGTAGGGGTAGTTGAGCGTGACCTTCGGCTTGAAGATGTAGCGGAAGGTCAGCCCGAGCCCGGCGACGAGCTCGGACAGGAGTAGGCTTTTCGCGCCACGTTGAAGAACCGACATCGCTTAGGTCTCTCTTCCCCGGAGCCGACCGGCTCCGATCTTCGGGATCACTTGGGCAGCCAGTCGAAAGCGACGAGCACGCCGGCCGTCACCATCAGCCAGAACAGGGTGAAGGGCAGGAACACCTTCCAGCCGAGCCGCATGAGCTGGTCGTAGCGGTAGCGCGGGAAGGTCGCCCGCACCCAGAGGAAGCCGAACAGCACCAGCGCGATCTTCGCGCCGAACCAGATCGGCCCCGGAATCCAGTTGAACGGCGCGATATCCAGCGGCGGCAGCCAGCCGCCGAGGAACAGTATCGTGGTGGACGCGCTCATCAGGATCATGTTGGCGTATTCGCCGAGGAAGAAGAGCGCGAAGGTCATCGAGGAATATTCGGAGAAATATCCCGCCACCAGCTCCGATTCCGCTTCCGGAAGGTCGAAGGGCGACCGGTTGGTCTCGGCGAGCGCCGAGATGAAGAAGATCACGAACATCGGCAGCAACGGGACGGCGAACCAGACGGTCCGCTGCGCGTTCACGATGTCGCTGAGGTTGAGCGACCCGACGCAGAGCAGCACCGTCACCATGACGAAGCCGATGGAGACCTCGTAGGAAACCATCTGCGCCGCCGAGCGGAGCGCGCCGAGGAAGGCATATTTCGAGTTGCTGGCCCAGCCGGCCATGACCACGCCATAGACGCCGAGCGAGGAGATCGCGAAGAGATAGAGGATGCCGACATTGATGTCGGCAAGCACGATCCCCTCCCCGAACGGAATGACCGCCCAGGCGACGAGGCTGAGCGTGAAGGTGATCATCGGCGCCGCGACGAACACGACGCGGTTGGCGCCGGCCGGGATGATCGTCTCCTTGAAGAGCAGCTTCACCCCGTCCGCGATCGGCTGCAGCAGCCCGAACGGCCCGACGACGTTCGGGCCGCGCCGCATCTGCATGGAGGCGATCACCTTGCGCTCGGCATAGGTGAGATAGGCGACCGCCAGCAGCAGCGGCAGAACGATCGCCAGGATCTGCGCGACGATGATCGCCG
>JBFWVM010000042.1:0-11655 GCA_050246735.1 Parvibaculaceae bacterium
TGAGGCATGATCGTCGTGCTCCATGTTGTTGGAGCGACGAAGATTATGCCGGATGGGATTCGCGCGATCATACCGCCAACTGCGCCCGGCCGAGCAGACGCGGCATAATCCGGATCGCGGCATTATGACCGTTATGCCGATATCGGCATAACGGCCACGCCAGCGGGGCGCCGCACCGGCTGAACCGCGATCTCTCGGGCTCCTTCGGCACGAAGAAATATGCCTTCGAGGAATTGGTCGCCGAGATGAACGCCGCCTTCTGCTGCGCCTCGCTCGGCATCGTGCCGACGGTACGCCACGCGGATTACATCGCCGCCTGGCTGGAGGTGCTCCGCGAAGACAACCGCGCCATCGTGCGCGCCGCCTCGCAGGCAAGCAAAGCGGCGGACTACATTCTCGGCTTCTTATCCGAGGACGAACGGCTCGTGCCGGCGGCCGCCGACATCGACGAGCGGGAGGCGGCATGATGACAACGCGCGCCCATGCCGAGCATCTGCTCGAGAATGCCGCCGGATTCCTCGCCGGCGCCCGGCACCTATCAGCGGATGACCACCACCACTCCCGTGAAATCCTGCTTCACCACATCGCCTGTGCGATCGAACTGTCGCTGAAATCCTTCCTGCAATTCCGAGGTTGGAGCGATGAACGGTGCCGGCTCGAAATCCGGCACGATCTGACCAAGGCATTGGATGCCGCTGAAGGGCTCGGCTTCCATCCGAGCTACCCAGACCTGCCACCGCTCCTCGCGATCCTCTCGCCCTACTATTGCCGCCATCGCATTCGCGATCTCGCGGCGCACGAGCCGGCGATCCTGTCGCCGCAGCAGGCGCTCAAGGCGGCAGAGGAACTCTTGAGCGATGTCCGCGCCGCTTGTCCCAAGGGTTCCGGGCTCGGCGGGCCTTCGTCACGGAGCCCCTGAGAGGAAGAGGGTCGAGGGGTTTTCGTGACGGGTTGGAGGCCGAGAGAGAGGCTTTCGGCCGCCCGTCGCGGAGTAAATCCCCATGGCTACTGCCGTTCAGAAGATCACCCTGTCGTCCTCGCGCGACATTCCATTCAACAAGCTGGTGCTGAGCCAGTCGAACGTCCGGCGCGTGAAGGCTGGCGTCTCGATCGATGAACTTGCGGCCTCGATCGCCCGCCGCGGCCTCATCCAGAGCCTCAACGTCCGCCCCGTCCTCGACGCCGAGGGCCAGGAGACCGGGATGTTCGAGGTTCCGGCCGGCGGCCGCCGCTTCCGGGCGCTGGAGCTTCTGGTGAAGCAGAAGCGCCTGGGCAAGACCGCCCCGGTGCCCTGCGTGGTGCGCGATCCATCGACCGCCATCCTCGCCGAGGAGGATTCGCTCGCCGAGAATATCGAGCGCGCGCCACTGCATCCCCTCGACCAGTTCCGTGCGTTTCAGGACATGCGCCTGAAGGGCCAGTCCGAGGAGGACATCGCGGCAGCCTTCTTCATCCCTGTCAACGTTGTGAAGCAGCGCCTGCGCCTGGTTGCGGTCGCGCAGTCGCTCCTCGATGTCTATGCCGAGGACGGCATGACGCTGGAGCAGCTCATGGCCTTCACCGTCTCGGCCGACGAGGCGCGTCAGGTCCAGGTCTGGGAGTCGATCCGCAACTCCTGGTCCAAGGAGCCCTATCAGATCCGTCGCATGCTGACCGAGAGCACCGTGCGCGCGTCCGACAAGCGGGCGATCTTCGTCGGGCTCGACGCCTATGAGGCCGCCGGCGGCGGCATCATGCGAGATCTGTTCCAGGCCGACGACGGCGGATGGCTGCAGGACCCGGCGCTGCTCGATCGCCTGGTTTCCGAGAAGCTGCAGATCATCGCCGACGACGTCGCGGGCGAAGGCTGGAAATGGATCGAGGTCGATGTCAGCCATCCCTACGATGTCGCGCGTGGACTGCGCGAGATCACCGGCACGCCTACCGATCTGACCGACGAGGAGCGCGCGACGTTCGAGGCCCTCAACGCCGAATACGGCAAGCTGGAGGCCGAATATGAAGGCGCCGACGAACTGCCCGACGATGTGGACGAGCGGCTTGGCGAGATCGAGACGGCGCTGAACGCCTTCGACCAGCGGCCCGCCATCTATGATCCGGCCGAGATCGCCCGCGCCGGCGTTTTCATCAGCGTCGACGCCGATGGCTCGCTCTCGATCGATCGCGGCTATGTGCGCCCGGAGGACGAAGCCCCGGTGACCATCGAGACCGACGGCGGTGACGCCAGCCAGGGCGCCGAGGTCTCCGATCCGGCCCCTCCGTCGGCGCAGCGGGCCGTGATCACCATCGGCGGCCCGTCGGCCGAGGCGGAGGATGACGAGGAGGAGGAGGAGACGATCAAGCCCTTGCCCGAACGTCTCGTGATGGAGCTGACCGCGCATCGCACGCTGGCACTACGCGAAGCGCTGGCGAACAATCCCCATGTCGCGCTGACGGCGCTGCTGCACAAGCTCGTCACCGACACCTTCCAGCGCAGCTCGACCGCTGGCGGGTGCCTCGAAGCCAGCGTCCGGCACGTCTTCTTCCCCGTGCAGGCCGCCGACCTGAAGGACAGCGCGTCCGCCAAGGCGGTCAACGCGCGGCAGGAGGCCTGGAAGACCGACATCCCGCAGGAGGATCAGGCGCTGTGGGACTGGCTCGATGGTCTGGACGAGGCCAGCCGTCTCGCGCTGCTCGCCCATTGCGTCAGCTACGGCGTCAACGCGCTGTTCGAGAAGGTCGACCGCTATGGCGGCTCCGGCGTCTCGCAGCACAGCCTCGAACGCCGCCTCGGTCAGGCCGATCGGCTGGCCCGCGCGGTTCGGCTCGACATGGTGGAGGTCGGCTGGACGCCTACCGTCGATAACTATCTCGGCCGCGTGACCAAGCCGCGCATCCTCGAAGCCGTGCGCGAAGGGGCTGGCGAGCGGGCCGCGCAGCTCATCGACCATCTGAAGAAGGGCGACATGGCCAAGGAAGCCGAACGGTTGCTCGCCGACAGTGGCTGGCTGCCCGAACCGCTGCGCCTCACCGAGGTCGAACCGGCCACCGGGTCGGTCGAGGCCGATGGGGAGACCGAGACGCTGCCGGATTTCCTCGCGGGCGATGACGAGGTCTCGGCAGACAGCGAGGACGACCCGGCGCACCTGGTCGCCGCGGAATGACCGACACTACCCGGCGGCAATCGCCGCCGGCTCCCACATGCCGATAAGCTAGAGCCCGGCCCCCCTGCGCCACAGGGATCAGCCGGGCTTTTTCTTTGTTGGCGATTGACGCTGACGCCCTACCGACCGGCGGCATGCCTCCCCCCTCTACCAGACCGCCACTTCCCATTGACCGTTGACGCGCGCGAATCCGATCGGGCGGTTCTGGGGCGCAGCATTGGCCCGCGTCGGGTCCATCGTAAGCTGCGTCATGCACGTGACGCCGGGGCCGACACCGCCCGGAGAGCAATCGCCGAGCTTCAGCGTCGCGTTGGCCAGCGACGTACCCGTGAAGAGCTTGTGACGCCGGACGGCGTCCGTCGCTTCCTGCTCGGTCGGCTGAGCAACTCCCGCGACCGCAGCGGTTGAGGTCGTGGGCACGAGAATCGGCCGCAGGCCGAACCCTGCACCAAATCCCACCGTCAAGGCGACCACGGCGACGATCCCGACTGCGCTTGCTTTCATCCTTTGCCTCCATCCGACCGCGTTGCACCGAAGACGCGGACAGGCCTCGGAGGCCGACGGGATACGCGTCTTGAGATTGTCGACGGAGTGTAGCCACGCCGCCCGGCGATCGAAACCCCGCCCACATCGTGGTCGCGCCGTGCCGAGCGGTTTGTGCGGCAGCGCTGCGCGTCAAGCCTTTGGAATCAGAGGGAGAGGATGGCCGGGACGGGTTTGAGCCGGTGCGGTCGAGAGAGAGCGCCGAGCGGCTCGGACCTTTCCCGCTCTCCTGAAGGACCCTCCATGACGCATCTTCCCGCATCAGGGGCCGCCCTGGCCCCAGCCCTTCCGCTCGTGCCCGCCGCTGACCCATCGCCGCGTATCGCCGAAGCGGCGCGTTTCCTCCTGCCTCATCTCGTACGCGGCGCGCGGATCGACGCCGCCACGCTACGCGGTGCGATGGACGCCACCTTCGGCGCCTCCGACGCATCCGGTGCCTGGGATTGGAAAACCGCCTATGACGCTTGCGAGGCGGCGACGGTCCTGTTCCTACGCAAGTTCGGCCCGGCAATCCGCGCCAAGGCCACGTCGCCGGCCGCCATGCTGCCGATGCTGGCGAAGATCGCGGAGCTTCTGCCGACCCATACCCGCCGCTCGGCGGAGAGCGAAGCCCTTCAGCAGTTCTCGACCCCCATCCCGCTGGGTCTGGCGGCCGCCACCGCCGCGGCGATCACCGCGACCGATCGCGTTCTGGAGCCGTCCGCTGGCACGGGTCTGCTCGCCGTCCTCGCCGAATTGGCCAGCGGATCGCTCATGCTGAACGAACTCGCCACTGCCCGCGCTGGACTGCTCGACTGCCTCTTCCCCTCGGCATCGGTCACCCGGTTCGACGCCGCGCAGATCCATGATCATCTCGACGCCGGCTTCGTGCCGAGCGTGGTGCTGATGAACCCGCCGTTCTCGGCGATGGCGAACGTCTCCGGCCGCATGGCCGACGCCACATACCGCCACATCGCCTCCGCGCTCGCGCGTCTTTGCGACGGCGGCCGTCTCGTCGCGATCACGGGCGCCAGCTTCGCGCCCGACGCGCCGGCGTGGGCAGCGGCCTTCGTTCGGCTTCAGGAGCATGGCCGCGTCGTGTTCTCGGCCGCCGTCGATGGCTCGGTCTACGCCAAGCATGGCACGACGATCGACACGCGGCTGACTGTCATCGACAAGCGACCGGCCGACGATCCCACGATCGTCGCCACCTCGGCCGGCACCGCCCCGGACGCCGCCACGCTGCTCGGCTGGGTGATCCGCGATATGCCCGGGCGGCTGCCGATCGCCGCATCCACGGCGGCCCAGGCCGCGTTGCGTCCCGCAGTTCCCCGCACCGTGCGCGGCTACCTCGCCCGACCACGTTCGTCGGCGTCCGATGCCACCGTTCTGAGCGAACCCGAAGGCGTCGATCTCGCCTATGAGACCATCGACTGGCAGCCGGCCGAGGGCACTCGGCTCACGGATGCGATTTATGAGGAATACGGATTGCAGTCGATCCGTATTCCCGGCTCTCACGTCCATCCGACGAAGCTGGTGCAGTCCGCCGCGATGGCCTCGGTCGCGCCGCCCAAGCCGAGCTACCGGCCACGCTTGCCGGGACACCTTCTCGCCGATGGCCTGCTGTCTGACGCCCAGCTCGAGACAGTGATCTATGCCGGCGAGGCCCACGGCGACTATCTCGCCGGATCGTGGACGGTGGACGAGACCTTCGACGTCATCTCGCTCGCGCGCGAGGATGCGTCGAACGCCGTCCGCTTCCGGCGTGGCTTCATGCTCGGCGACGGCACTGGCGCCGGCAAGGGCCGTCAGAGCGCCGGCATCATTCTCGACAACTGGATGCAGGGCCGCCGCAAGGCCGTCTGGATCTCGAAGTCCGACAAGTTGATCGAAGACGCGCAGCGCGACTGGTCCGCGCTCGGCATGGAGCGGCTGCTGGTGACGCCACTCTCGCGCTTCCGCCAGGGGACACCGATCCGATTGGAGGAAGGCGTCCTATTCACCACCTATGCCACGCTGCGCTCCGACGAACGCGGCGAGAAGGTTTCGCGCGTCCGTCAGATCGTCGATTGGTTGGGCTCCGATTTCGATGGAGTGATCATTTTCGACGAGAGCCACGCCATGCAGAACGCCGCCGGCGGCAAGGGTGAACGCGGCGACCAGGCCGCCTCGCAACAGGGGCGCGCCGGGCTGCGCCTTCAACATGCGCTGCCGAACGCGCGCGTGGTCTACGTATCCGCTACCGGCGCGACCACGGTCCACAATCTGGCCTATGCGCAGCGGCTCGGTCTCTGGGGCGGCGAGGATTTTCCGTTCTCGACCAGGTCCGAGTTCGTGGAGGCGATCGAGGCCGGCGGCGTGGCGGCCATGGAAGTGCTCGCGCGCGACCTGCGAGCGCTGGGGCTCTACACGGCCCGCTCGCTCTCCTACGACGGCGTCGAATACGAGCTGATCGAGCACCAGCTCACGCCCGAGCAGACGCGCATCTATGACGCCTATGCCGGGGCGTTCTCCATCATCCACAACAACCTGTCGGCGGCGATGGAGGCCGCCAACATCACGGGCGACAAGGGCACGCTCAATGCGCAGGCCAAATCCGCCGCTCGATCGGCCTTCGAATCCGCCAAGCAGCGCTTCTTCGGTCATCTCCTGACCAGCATGAAGACGCCGACCCTGATCCGCTCCATCGAGCGCGATCTGGCGGAGAGCCATGCCGCCGTCATCCAGATCGTTTCGACGGGCGAAGCGCTGATGGAGCGCCGCCTGGCTGAGATTCCGACCGACGAGTGGAACGACGTCCGTGTCGACATCACCCCGAGGGAATATGTGCTCGACTATCTCGCCCATTCCTTCCCGGTGCAGCTCTACGAGCCGTTCACGGATTCCGAAGGCAACCTGTCGTCACGCCCGGTCTATCGCGACGGCCAGCCCGTCGAGAGCCGCGAAGCCGTCGCTCGCCGCGATCGGCTGATCGAGCACCTGGCGTCGTTGGCGCCGGTTCCAGGCGCGCTCGACCAGATCGTTCAGCGCTTCGGCACGGACATCGTCGCCGAGGTCACCGGCCGTTCGCGCCGTATCGTGCGCAAAGGCGACCGGCTTGTTGTCGAGAGCCGTGCCGGATCGGCCAATCTCGCCGAGACCGCCGCCTTCATGGACGACGTGAAGCGGATCCTCGTCTTCTCCGACGCGGGCGGCACAGGTCGCAGCTACCACGCCGAGCTCTCCGTCCGAAATCGCCGGCTGCGCGTCCACTATCTGTTGGAGCCGGGTTGGAAGGCCGACGCCGCCATTCAGGGCCTCGGCCGCACCAATCGCACTAACCAGGCGCAGCCGCCGCTCTTTCGCCCCATCGCGACCGACGTGAAGGCCGAGAAGCGCTTCCTCTCCACGATCGCCCGGCGTCTCGACACTTTGGGCGCGATCACGCGGGGCCAACGCCAGACCGGCGGCCAGGGCCTGTTCCGCCCCGAGGACAATTTGGAGAGCCACTATGCGCGCGATGCGCTGCGTCAGCTCTACCTGCTGCTGGTGCGCGGCAAGGTCGAAGGCTGCACGCTCCAGATGTTCGAAGACGCGACCGGCCTTTCGCTGATGGACTCAAATGGCATCAAGGACGAGCTGCCACCGATCACGACGTTCCTCAACCGCCTGCTCGCCCTGACGATCGAACTGCAGGGCATCCTCTTCGCGGCGTTCGAGCAGCTCCTCAACGCCAAGATCGAGGGCGCCATCGCCAGCGGCACCTACGACGTCGGACTGGAAACGCTGAGGGCGGAGAGCTTCGTCGTCACCGACCGGCGCACCATTCACGTCCACCCGGGTACGGGTGCGGAAACCCGCCTGCTGACGATCACGCAGCGGGAGCGCAACCGGCCGGTCACGCTCGACGAGGCGATGGACCTACTGTCGGATCGTCGGGCGATGCTGCTGGTCAACGATCGCTCCGGCCGCGCCGCCGTTCAGGTGCCGGCGTCATCGCTGATGTTGGATGACGGCGAGATCGAGCGCCGCGTCCGGCTGATCCGGCCGATGGAGCAGCATCACGCCTCGCTGACCATGATGGCGGAAAGCCACTGGGTCGAAGCCGACCGCGCGGCCTTCGCATCGGCGTGGACCGGCGAGGTCGCCGACGTACCGGCTTTCTCCGACAGCGCGATCCATGTCGTCGCCGGCCTGCTGCTGCCGATCTGGAAACGCCTGCCGAACGAGTCGACGCGCGTCTACCGGCTGCAGACCGACGACGGCGAGCGCATCATCGGACGCAAGGTTTCGCCCGCCTGGGTCGCAGGCGCGCTGGCAATGGGAGCCGGCACGCTGGCACCGGATGACGCCTTCGCGGCCCTGATCGACGGCAAGACCATCCTCGACCTCGCCGAGGACCTCCAACTCCGCCGCGTCCGCGTCATGGGCGCCAACCGCATCGAACTCTCCGGCTTCACCGACACGATGCGCGAGCGCCTCAGTGCTTACGGCCTTTTCCATGAGATCATCTCCTGGAAGCTCCGCATGTTCGTGCCAACGGACACGAGTGGCTCGGCTGTGCTTTCGAAGGTCATGGAGCGCTATCCCGTCCAGCGGATCGCCAAGCGGGAGGCCGTGTAAATGGCCCGCCGCGACGCATCCGAACTGGCACAGCGTCTTGGACGACAGGCCGAGGCTGTGTGCCGGCACTATCTCTCGGCTGGATATCGCGAGGGCCGCTACTGGCTGGTCGGCGACGTCCGCAACACACCGGGCCGCTCGATGTTTGTCCGCCTGAAGGGAGCCGATTCCGGCAGGGGCGCGGCGGGTAAATGGACCGACGCGGCCACAGGCGAACACGGCGATCTCCTCGATGTCATTCGCGAAAGCTGCGGGCTGATCGACTTCAAGGACGTCGCCGAGGAGGCCCGAACCTTCCTGAGCCTGCCGCACCCGGAGCCAGACCCGGACCACCAACGACGCCCGGCATCGGCGCCCGCCGGGTCTCCGGAGGCCGCACGACGGCTCTTCGCAATGTCGCGGCCGATTACGGGCACTATCGTAGAGACGTATCTACGGAAACGCGGCATCACGGCTTTGCACGGAACCGGATCGCTCCGCTTCCATCCACGCTGCTACTATCGGCCGGACGACCATTCGCCGACCGAGACCTGGCCGGCGATGATCGCGTCCGTCACCGATCTCGACGGCCGGATCACGGGCGTACATCGCACTTGGCTCAGCCCCGAGGGGAGCGGCAAGGCGCCAATCGACACACCGCGACGGGCAATGGGCGAGCTCCTCGGTCATGCGGTCCGGCTCGGCACGGCGCACGATGTGATGGCGGCCGGCGAAGGCATCGAGACGATCCTGTCACTCCGCATGGCCCTACCGGGCCTGCCAATGGCGGCTGCGCTCTCGGCCGCACACCTTGCCGCCATCCTGTTCCCGGCGACCCTTCGCCGACTCTACATCGCCCGCGACGACGATCCGGCCGGTGACGGCGCGCGCGATAGCCTGGTCGAACGGGCGCGGGACGCCGGCATCGAGGCGATTGCGCTGTCGCCGACGCTTGGGGATTTCAACGAGGATCTCCGCACTCTCGGCATCGGCGCGCTGCGGGCAGCGATCCGTCAGCAGCTCGCCCCGGAGGACGTCGCCCGTTTTCTCGCCTTGGCGGCATAGCCGGAAGGGGCAAGCGCGGGGCAGCGGCGCCCGTCACCGGTTTCGCACGAGGCTGCATCCCGTTGCGCCGGAGAGGACCGCGACCCGGCCTTCGAGAGGGCGATCGGCCGTCAAGCGGCCCGGACCGGCAATGGCTGCGCCCGGCTATTTTCCGGCGCGCTCCAGAGGAGCGCTTTCCATCGCGAAACAAAATAGCCGGCCTTCGCCATCCGGCGCGATGCTTGGCCCTGCGCTGACGCTCCGGGTGCAGGTCCGGTCCGCCCGACGGCTTTCGTCGCCAGAAGGCCGCGAGGGTCGCGGTCAAACCGACGAAGGAGCATCCCATGGCGAGCGAGCACGACGACGGCTTCGAACCGCACCACGCCTCATCCCCAACCGACCACGTCCTGACCGAACTCCAACTCTACGGCTTTCGTCCCTTTCAGGACGAACCCGATCCGAGGCCACTTCCCGAAGGCGATGCGGTCGCCGGGGCCATCGCCGACATCTTCGACGCCCTGATCGCCACCCTCGAGGACACCCGCCTCGAACCCGACCTCGATGACCTCCTCTGGTCGACCGTCAACCTCTTCCATCGCGCCACCGACCGGATCGAACGCGAACTCGATGACAATGAGCAGGCGCAGCGCCGCAGCCAGCGCGAACAGGACGGCTCGGAGGTGAAGTCGGTAGAACTCGAACGTCTCACCGCCGAGGGACAGACCATGATCGAGCGCCGCAACGCCTTCGAGCTCATGCGCGATCAGGCCGCAGAACACTTCGAGCGCCACACCGGATCATCCTGGCGGCCACGCAGCGGATCGATGGTCAATCACCGCGCCATGACCTCAGCGATGATCGACAGCCGCGATTTCCTCGCCGCCAAGCGCCGGGCCGAGAGCGAGGTGCTGATCCCGGCGGGTCCGAAGATCGCGGTTACCGGCGGGCTCGACTTCAACGATCACCAACTGATCTGGGCCAAGCTCGATCAAGTTCACGCCAAGCATCCCGACATGGTGCTGCTGCACGGCGGATCGCCCAAGGGCGCCGAACGCATCGCCGCTCGCTGGGCCGACCACCGCAAGATTCCGCAGATTGCATTCAAGCCCGACTGGACGAAGCACGCCAAAGCCGCACCGTTCAAACGCAACGATCAGATGCTCGCCGTCCTACCGATCGGCGTGATGGTGTTCCCCGGCACCGGCATCCAGGACAATCTCGCCGACAAGGCGCGCAAGTTCGGCATCCCGGTCTGGAAGTTCGGCAGTGGCGGCGCGTGAGCGCCGCCTAGCCCAGCTCGATGCCCCAGAATTTCAACACGCCGAGAACCTCCTCCCTTGGATAATGCAGGAAGGTCGCGTTCTCGATATCGATCTTGATCTTCCGTTTGCGCTTGGCGATCTCGCGCGCGATCCGCTCGCTGAACGGCGCGGCGCCTGGCGGCAGCACGCCGGGGCGATCAGGAGTCGGCCAACTCTTCGGATACCCATCAGGAATCCATCCAGACATCACTTTGGCGGCCTGCTCGGCGACCGAGGGATGCTCACAAGCCCATCCATAGAGATGGAAGGCGCAGACCCTGAGCATGGCCTTGATTTCGGGGAGCGTGTCGGTGAAGCCTTTCAGCGGTGTCGGCAACCACACCATGTTGGCGACGCACGAGAAGTATCGCGGATCTTGCACGACGCTGCTCTGCTGCGCGAACGACGGATCGTCGTATCCCCAGATATGGCAGACGGTCCAATTCTTGGGCTTGGGCGACGCCACGTCGAGGGCGGCCACCAGCGCCTGCAGCGCGGCGACGTTGCCTTCGAACTTCTCTGCGGTGACCCCGGTCGCCTTTCGGGTGTTGGTATAGCGGCGGGTCCATCCCGCATCGTAGAGCGGTCGTCCGCGAGCGGTGTGTGGTGCCCACACCGGCAAGCGCCGAAATGTCTCCGGATTGACCCACCGCGCGGTTCGCTCGATCAGCTCCACGACCGCCGGGATGTCGTCCCGCAGTGCCTCATTACCGTCTGGAATGTAGAATCCGTCAGTCACTCTCCGCCGCCATCCCCATGTCATTTGCCCCGGCTGCACGAGGCGGATCACAATTCGGGCGTGAGTCCTGAGCGGCAGAGCTCTTTGAGAGATCATTCCTACCATCTCCGGGAAGCGACGCACCACCCCCCGCTTCCTTGCGCTGATCCTTGGTCCGGCCGAGGGCCTGGCGCCATCAACCCGTAAAGGGTCCGCTACGCCAGCGTGCGGCCTTGAGGCTACGCCCCTGCGGTGATTGCGGCCCTTGGCCGGACACATCGGGCGCCTGTCGCGCGGGGGATGGTCCCCCGCCTCCACAACAGGAGCCGGATCGATGTCCCTCAACGAT
>JBFWVM010000043.1:0-11379 GCA_050246735.1 Parvibaculaceae bacterium
CCACGTGTTACTCACCCGTCTGCCACTGATGTATTGCTACACCCGTTCGACTTGCATGTGTTAAGCCTGCCGCCAGCGTTCGTTCTGAGCCAGGATCAAACTCTCAAGTTTGAAACAGCTCTCCGGCGGAGCCGAAGCTCACCGGAATGATCGCATTGCGTACATTGACGAGATGCCATGTGACTTCGATGTAACCATCGAAGCTTTGGCTTTCTCTAAAACGCAAACGACCGATGTTTCGGTTGTCCGTGGGTGTCCCCACGAACCGCCAGGACACACGCCGCCTGCGTTTCTCTTTCTTTCTTCTACGATGTCAAAGAGCGGGGAGGATTTTCATCCTCCTGACCATACTGGGCAGACAAGAAAATCAGCTGGCCCCCTTTTGGGCGGTACCAGCTTCATTCGCTAGCTGCATCAGGATGCGTCAAGGAGCGTGGGCGCTGTCGAGCAGCGCGCGCCCCTTCAGTGACGGGGGTTATATGAGGCGGCAGCTTCGGGTGTCAAGCGCCTTGTCGCAAAATTTTTGCATATCCACAGACACGCCGGTTTTGCGCGGATTTCCCGCCTCGGCGCTCGACGCTCCGCTTGCCTTCCAGCCTTGTTTATTTTAGAAACGTTTTGGTTTCTTTATATGGTGGAAGGCGGTTCCGAATGCAAGAGGCCGGCGCGAGCGGCGAGCGCATCCTGCATTTCCTCAAGTTCCGCGGGCCGCAGACGACCGCCGCCGTCGCCCGCCACCTGAAGATGACCCTGCCCGGCGCCCGCAAGCACCTGGCCGCCCTTCTCGGCGCCGGGCTGGTGGGCTTTGCCGACGAGCCCGGCACGGTCGGCCGCCCGAAACGCTCGTGGCGGCTTACCACCCTTGCCGACAGGCGCTTTCCCGACAGCCATGCGGTCCTCACCCTCGAGATGATCGGCGCCGTCCGCCAGGTCTTCGGCGAAGACGGCCTCGACCGCCTGATCACGGCGCGCGAGGGCGCGACCGAGGAGCGCTACGCCGCCCGGCTTTCCGGCATCGCCGACATGGCCGGGAAAGTGGCGAGGCTCGCCGAATTGCGCAGCGAGGAGGGCTATATGGCCGACTGGCAGGCGCTGCCCGACGGCACTTTCCTGCTCGCCGAGAATCACTGTCCCATCTGTGCCGCGGCCCGCCTCTGCCAGGGCTTCTGCCGTTCCGAGCTTCAGGTCTTCAGGCGCGCGCTGGGCTCTTCCGCCAAGGTCGAGCGCGTCGATCACATCCTGGCCGGGGCGCGCCGCTGCGCCTATCGCATCTCGGGTCCCCGGCCATGAGCGAAGCGGCGAACCCGCCCGTCGACTGGCGGGCCTTGTGGCGCTCTGGCGATCTCGCGCGTTTCTGCTTCGTCAGCCTCGGCATCTTCCTGCATGCGACCAACGAGACGATGGTGGCGACGATCATGCCGGCGATGGTGCGCGAGATAAAGGGCGTCGAGTTCGTCGGCTGGTCCTTCTCCGTCTATGAGATCGGCTCGATCATCGCCGGCGCCGCGACCGGACGGCTCGTGTCGTTCATCTCGCTGCGCGCCAACATGGTGATCGCCGCCCTCCTGTTCGCTTCCGGCTGCGCCGTCTGCGGGCTCGCCGCCTCCATGCCCTGGTTCCTCCTCGGCCGCCTGCTCGAAGGTTTCGGCGGCGGCGGTCTCGTGGCGCTCGCCTTCGTCTCGGTCGAGCGTCTCTTCCCGCGCCGGATCTGGCCGCAGCTCTTCGCCGTCATGTCGGCGGTCTGGGGCGTTTCGGCCTTCGCCGGGCCGCTCCTCGGCGCGCTTGCCGCGCAGATGATCTCCTGGCGCTGGGCCTTTGCCGCTTCGGCGCTCGGCGGCATCGCCGTCGCGCTGGCGAGCTTCGTCGTCCTCGGCGTGCGGGCCGCGCTCACGCCGGCCCGTACCGACGGACATTCGCCGCCTTCCTTTCCCTTCGACGTCCTGGCCTGCCTCGCCTTCAGCGTCGTCCTCATCGCCATGGCGGGACTTGCCATCGAGATCTTGCGCTCCTCGCTCCTCCTCCTCGCCGGCCTCGCCGGACTGGCCCTCGTCTTCCGGCTCGATGCACGCAAGCCCCGGTCGCGCCTCTTTCCCTCGCGGCCCTTCGACTGGCGCTCGCCGGTGGGCACCGGCATGACCATGATCGCGGCCTTCTCCGTCGCCACCGTTTCCTTCGGCCTCTATGCGCCGCTGATCCTGACCAGCCTCCATGGCATGTCGCTCATCACCACCGGCTACATCATCGCCTCCGAATCGATCGCCTGGTCGGTGCTCTCGATCCTGGTCGCCAACGCGCCGCCGCGGCGCGAGCGCCTCATCATCACCGCCGGCGCCTTCATGATCGCGGGCGGCATCATGGGTTTCGCCCTTGCGGTGCCGCGCGGCATCCTGCCGCTGATTCTCGCCTGCGCGGTTCTCCAGGGCGGCGGCTTCGGCATCGCCTGGCCGTTCGTCACGCGCATGATCGTCGCCGCCGCCGCACCGCCGGAGCGCACCATCGCCTCTTCCGCCGTGCCCACCATGCAGCGCCTGGGCTATGCGGTGGGAGCCGCCATCGCCGGCATCATCGCCAATGCCGGCGGCTTCTCGAAGGGCTTGAGCGCCGAGACCGCCGCCGGTGCCGCTGTCTGGCTGTTTGTTGCGTTTCTGCCGCTGGCTGCGCTCGGCTGCGTGGCGGGCTGGCGGACCGCCCGGGAGTCCTGAAGTTCGGGCCTCGCCCTCTTCCTGCCATTTTTTATCACCAGTTTCGCCATCATCACGGGGCGGCGCCTGTGTTTTGGTTAACATTCCGGAAACTCTTGATCGTCACAATCCTTCCGGAAGAGTGCCTAAGCCCATGGCGCGATTGGTTTCTTCAGGACGGCCTGGTTGAGGACGGTTGACTTGGGCCGATCCGGAGGGCAAATTCCGACCGTCATGTCCAAGGCGGGACCGAGGACGCGACGCGGGCGCGACTAAGTCAAAATTGGCACCGGGGCGGGTTCGGTGCGGAAGGTCAACTGGCCGGCGAAGCGAACGGCACGATTAGGGGATTCGGGATTGATCGCGCGAGGTGGCAGAAAGGCCGGCAAGCTGCCGGTTGTCGCGAACGGCGCCCGCCAGCCCGTGCATGTCGAGCAATTCGACACCGATTTCGACAATCCCTTCGATTCCGAGACGCCGCGCGGCAGTCACTGGCTTCTCACCACATGCATCGCCGGTGTCGCCGGGACGCTCGTCGTCGGCGCGGCGCTTCTCGGCTTCATGGGCAGCAACGGCTATTCGAGCGATGCCTATGCCTCGATCAATTCGCGCGACACCGTGCAGGGCAGCGGCGCCAGCGCGGGGCTGCTCGAATCGGTCGCCCTCAAGCCGTTCGGCGAGGCCGGCGACGAGGTGACGCCCGAGGTCAGCGGCGAATTCGTCGTTCCCGAGCGGGGTCTCCAGGGCGAAGCGAATTATCCCGGCATCAACGCCGGCGACCTGCCCTATGGCGGCGGGCGCACGGTGGTTCTCGACGCCGAGCTCGCGGTCGCCTCGGTCAATGCCGAGAACATCACCACCATTTCCAAGACGCCGCCGCCGGAGCCGGTCGACGAGACCATCAGGCTGGCCGAGGGCCGCACGCTCGTCGACGAGATCGTGAGCCGCGGCGTCGCCCGCGACGCCGCCGAGGCTCTCGTCGCCTCGATCGAGCCGATCTTCCCGACCAAGCAGTTCAAGAAAGGCACCGAGTTCGAGCTGACCCTCGAGCAGCAGCAGGACTTCTACGGCCGCTACGTGATCTTCCCGGTGCGGCTCGCCTTCAAGCCGGGCCCGACCGAAAACGTCCTGGTCGAGTCCGACGAGGACGGCCACTTCACCGCCCGCATCGACGGCGAGAAGGAAGGCACCGCGTCCCGCTACGCCAATTACGATCATTTCCGCACCAAGGCGCGGGTCGGCTCGAGCCTCTATGCCACCGCCAAGGACTACAAGGTTCCCGACTACATCACCGCCGAGCTGACGCGCGTCTTCGCCTATGACGTCGACTTCCAGCGCCAGGTGAAGGCTTCCGACACCTTCGAGGTCTTCTATGGCAACCCGCTCACCGGCTCGTCGAAGAAGCGCAAGGTCCTGCACTATGCCCAGCTGACGCTGGGCGGCAAGACCAAGACCTATTACCGGTTCACCACCGCCGACGGGCAGACCGACTATTATGACGAGAAGGGCCGCTCGGCCACCAGGTCGCTGCTCAAGACGCCGGTCTCGGGCTTCAAGCTGACCTCGGGCTACGGCATGCGCCGCCACCCGCTCCTCGGCTATAACAAGATGCATACGGGAGTCGATTTCGGAGCGCCCTATGGCACGCCGATCCGCGCTGCCGGCAACGGCAAGGTCGAGGTCGCCGGCCGCTTCGGCTCATACGGCATCGCCGTCAAGCTGCAGCACAGCGGCAAGTACGAGACCCTCTACGGCCATATGAGCCGGCTTGCCGCGGGCATCCGTCCGGGCGTTTCGGTCCGTCAGGGCCAGGTCATCGGCTATGTCGGCGCGACCGGCCGCGCGACCGGCCCCCACCTGCACTACGAAGTCCGCCTGAGCAACCGCCCGATGAATCCGATGCGCGTCAAGGCCTCGGGCGGCCGCCAGCTCGCCGGCAAGGACCTCAAGTCCTTCCAGGCGCTGAAGACCCGCATCATCGCCATGATGAAAGTGGCGCCGTCCGGCACCCGCGTCGCGCAGGCGCAGCAATAGCGATCGCCAAATGACAACGGCCGGATGGAAGATCCGGCCGTGCTGCAGTCGTCGAGGCTGCCTGCGCTCTCAGCTGGAACTGGAGTCCCTGTCGCCGGCCGGCCGTGATTCGGGGGCGGGCGCGCTCTCGGGCGCCGATGATCCCGTCACCGCCGTGACCGGCGCCGTGACGATCCTCTTGATGCCGCTCACCGCCTTGGTCATGGCCCGCTTCACCCGGCCTGCCGACGTCCTCTTGGCGGCCTTCCTTTTGGTGGCTTTCCTTTTCGCCGGCCGGGCTTTCCGGGCCTTTACCGCTCTCGCCGAACGGGCTGTCTTCTTCGCGGCCGTCTTCTTGGCGGCCTTCCTCTTCGCCGGTCTCTTCGATGGACGCTTGGCGGCCTTCTTCGCTTTCTTCGCGGCCTTCTTCTTAGCAACACGTCTAGCCATTTGACGCTTCCTTCTGATCAGCCGGGCATGATGAGGTGCCCCGGGCTGTTTGCTCATCTCAGGTTCAACGCACGATTCGGTCAAGCACGCATAAGCCAAACATTGCCAGTTATGCGCAGCCCGCGTTATGCTATTTTCGATACAACGGATAAGCGAGCCACCGAAGGAGACTCTGCCCATGAAATTGAGTGCGCGCAACGTCCTAAAGGGGACCGTCGTCGAAATCGGCACCGGCGCCGTCACCTCGCATGTCCGGCTCGACGTCGGCGGCAATATCGTGACTTCCTCGATCACCAACGAAGCGGTCGAGGATCTCGGATTGAAGAAGGGGATGACCGCCTATGCGGTCATCAAGGCCTCCGATGTCATGGTCGCCGTCGATTGAGGCGGGCCGGGTCGCCGCCGCGGCCCTCGCTCTCGCTTTTCTCGCCGCCGCGGCGAGGGCCGAGGACCCCGCCGCGTGCGACGGGTTCAAATGGCCGCTCACGGTCGAGAGATCCTGGTTCGAGGCCGGAAACCTGAAGGCGCTCAAATCGAGGGACGCGGCGGGGACTCTTGCCCCGGGCGCCTTCACCGTCTCGCTCGCGCCTTCGACCGGGGTGAGTTTCGTCCTGCCGCCGCAAGGCAAGCCCCGGCCCGGCAAGCCCATGGCCGCCGTCCTGTCTTTCGCGACGGTCGCGGCGCCCGGCCTCTATCAGGTGACGATCTCGGACGAGGCCTGGATCGACATCGTCCAGGACGGCGCCTACCGGCCGGCGCTCGAATTTTCGGGCGTCCGCGGCTGTCCGGGCTTGCGCAAGAGCGTGCGTTTCGAATTCGAGCGAGCGCCGCTGGCGATCCAGCTTTCGAGCGCGTCCGCTGCCGCGATCGAGCTGGCCGTCCGGCCGGTGCGATAGGAATGCCGCGCCGGGGCGCCGGGCCATGGACCGCCGTTCTATTCCGTCTGGAAGTCGCCCGCCTGCGGCGGCGCGATCGGCTTGAACGATGTCCGCTCGGGCTTGAGGTCGAGAAGCGGCGTGCCGTCGAGGCAGTCGAGGCCCTGCACCCGCAGCATGGCGCCCTCCCGCCCCGCCAGCTTGACGACCGCCGTGCCGATCGGATTGGGCCGGACTGGCGAGCGCAGCGCGAAGGTGCCGCGCGTCGTGCCGTCATTGGCCGGACTCTGGCGGACGAGATCGCGCCGCGACAGATTCAGCCAATAGAGGACCTCAAGCCTTTCCAGGCCCGCGACGCCGTCGAGAGCTGCGACCCAGGGCTCGAACACCGTGATCGTGCAGACCGGGCCGTCGAGGCGGCCTTGCCGCGGGCATGTCAGCCGCGACGTCCAGGGCGTGGCGATCCGGCCGATGAAGACTATGCCGTCATCCATCGTCTCCGGAAATTCGACGGCGACTTCCCCCGCCCTGATCTCGTTCTCGCGCACCATCGGCCTCTCCTGTCAGGCAATCGGGCCGGCGTCAATCCGCCCCCGGGGGCGACGGGAGCGAGCCGGGCGGCCTCCTCGTCGCTGAACACCCGGCTGCGGCGAGGAAGCGGTATCCTTCCGGCGCCTCGAGCGAGAATCCCGAGCCCCGCCCCTTGACGACGTCGATGACGAGCTGCGTGTGCCGCCAGTAGTCGAACTGGGCGGCGCTCATGTAGAAGGGCGAGCCGCCGATGGCGCCGAGCCTCACGTCGCTGCCGCCGACCCGGAACTCTCCCAAGGGATAGCACATGGGAGCCGAGCCGTCGCAGCAGCCGCCGGATTGATGGAACATCAGCGGCCCATGCTTCTGCGCCAGCCTGCCGATGAGCTCGAGAGCCTGAGGGGTGGCGAGAACGCGCTCGACTGTCCTGGCCTCCATCGGCTTTCTCCCTCAGTACTTGATCCACACCGTCTTGAGGTTCGTGTATTTGTCGAAGGCGTGCAGCGACAGGTCGCGGCCGATGCCCGATTGCTTGAACCCGCCGAAGGGCGTCATGCTCGACCCCGCGTCGACGCAGTTCACCGAGACCGTGTTGGCCTGCAGCCGGTCGGCGAGGCGGTGGACGCGCCTCAGATCGTTCGACCAGATCGAGGCGGCAAGGCCGTAGATCGTGTCGTTGGCGATCTCGACCGCCTCCTCCTCCTTGGTGAAGGGGATGACGGACAGCACCGGCCCGAAGATCTCCTCGCGCGCGATCACCATGTCGTTCCTCACATTGTCGAAGATCGTCGGCGTCACGTAGTTTTGCGAGACCGTGATGGTCATTCGCCTGCCGCCCTCGACGAGATTGGCCGCCTCCTTGCCCTTGGCGATATAGCCCATGATCTTTTCGGTCTGGCGTTCCTCGACGATGGCGCCCATGGCGGTCTTGGGATCGAGAGGATCGCCCGGCTGGAAACCTTTCGCCCGCTGCACCAGCTTTGCGAGGAATCTGTCCTTGATCCTGTCCTCGACCAGGAGGCGCGAATTGGCCGAGCAGACCTCGCCCTGATTGCCCCAGATGCCGAAGGCGGAGGCATCGGCCGCGGCATCGAGGTCGTCGCAATCGGCGAAGACGAGATTGGGGGATTTGCCGCCGCACTCGAGCCAGACCTGCTTGAGGTTGCTTTCGGCCGAATAGCGCATGAAGAGCTTGCCGACCTCGGTCGAGCCGGTGAAACCGACGCAGTCGACGTCCATGTGGCGCCCGAGCGCCTGGCCGGCGGTTTCGCCGAAGCCCGGCAGGACGTTGAACACGCCGTCGGGAATGCCGGCCTCGGCGGCGAGCTCAGCCATCCTGAGCGCGGAAAGCGGCGACTGCTCGGCCGGCTTGAGGATGACGGAATTGCCGGCGGCGAGCGCCGGCGCGAGCTTCCACGTCGTCATGAGGATCGGGAAGTTCCACGACGCGGCGGGCGCTGCCCGCCAGCTCAATCTCTCGGCCGAGCAGGCCGGATCGCTCGCCATGACGCTGCCTCGCCTGTTGAATGCCGCCCTGCGGGCGCGCAATCGGGAGCCGAGCCTCAGGTTGGTGTTTCCGCTCGCGGAGTGCGATCTCGAGGCGGCGGCCGGAAGCCCGCACCACATTCTCTCGCTCCGCACCCCCGACGGGTTCGAGGTGTGCTTCTCGATCTCGCAGGAGGTCCTGGCCCGGATCGGCGAGCTGGTCGATCTCGGCTGGAACGGCACGGACGCCGTGAGGGCTTTGCACTGAGGGCAGTTCTCGGGCTTTCCTGATCACGCGCCGGCATGCCCCGGCCGCGCCGGCGAAGACATGCCCGGGGAGGAACGGATGTCTTGCAGGCCAGCTCCATTCGTTATATTCAGACGGATATAATGATGTCAAACGATGAGGGAACCATGTCCGCCGTGAGGAGAATCCTGCTCAGTCTCGCTCTGGTGATGGGTCTTGCCGCGCAAGCCTCCGCCGAGCCCGTGAACGTCTTCGCCGCCGCGAGCCTCAAGAACGCGCTCGACGCGGTATCGGCGGCCTGGAAGGCTGAAGCCGGCAAGGAGACCAGGAACACCTTCGCCGCGTCCTCCGCCCTCGCCAAGCAGATCGAGCAGGCGGCGCCGGCCGACGTCTTCGTCTCGGCCGACCTCGCCTGGATGGACTATCTTGCGGAGAAGAAGCTCATCAAGCCCGATACCCGCAAGGTCCTGGTGGGCAACGCGCTGGTGCTGGTCGCGGCGAAGGATTCGGGCGTCAGGATCGAGCTCAAGCCCGGCACCGATCTCGCCGGCGCCCTGGCCGGCGGCAAGCTCGCGGTCGGCGACGTGAAGGCCGTGCCGGCCGGCAAATACGCCAAGGCCGCGCTCGAGAAGCTGGGCCTGTGGTCCGCGGTCGAGGCGAGCCTGGCGCAGGCCGAGAACGTCCGCGCCGCCCTCGCCCTCGTCGCCCGCGGCGAGGCCCGGCTCGGCATCGTCTATTCGACCGACGCCAGGATCGAGCCGGGTGTCGAGGTCGCCGGCGTTTTTCCCGAGGACTCGCATCCTCCCATCGTCTATCCTGTGGCGGTGGTCGTCTCCTCCCAGAACCCGGATGCCGAAGCCTTCGTCGCCTATCTCTCCTCGCCCAAGGCGCAGGAGATCTTCACCGCGCAGGGCTTCACCATTCTCAAGTGAGCCTGATTGATGGCGGACCTTTCCCCGGAGGATTGGGACGCCATCCTTCTCAGCCTTCGCGTGGCGAGCGTGGCGACGCTCGCCTCCCTGCCGGCGGGCATCGCCCTTGCCTATGTCCTGGCGCGCTGCCGCTTTCCCGGCCGCACCCTGCTCGACGGCCTCATCCATCTGCCGCTGGTCATGCCTCCGGTGGTGACGGGCTATCTGCTTCTGCTCTCCTTCGGCCGCAAGGGACCGGTCGGCGCCTTCCTCGATGACTGCTGCGGCCTCGTCTTCTCTTTCCGCTGGACGGGTGCTGCGCTCGCCGCCGCCGTGATGGGCCTGCCGCTGATGGTGCGCGCCATCCGCCTGACGCTCGAGAATCTCGACCGCCGGCTCGAGCAGGCGGCGGGCACGCTCGGCGCCCGCCCCTTCTTCGTCTTCATGACCGTCACCTTGCCGCTCGCCGCGCCCGGCATCCTGGCCGGAAGCATATTGAGCTTCGCCAAGGCGCTCGGCGAGTTCGGCGCCACCATCACCTTCGTCTCCAACATTCCCGGCGAGACGCGCACCATTCCGGCGGCGATCTATACTTTCACCCAGGTGCCGGGCGGCGATGCCAATGCGCTGCGCCTCACCGCCGTCTCGATCGCCATCTCGCTCGTCGCCCTCATCGCCTCGGAGATCCTGGCGCGGCGCCTCAACCGCCAGGTGGCGAGCTTCTCATGATCGAGATCGACGTCGCCCTCGCCCGGCCGGGCTTCACCCTCGAGGTCGGCTTCTCCGCCGGCGCCGGCATCACCGCGCTGTTCGGCGAATCGGGCGCCGGCAAATCGACCGTGCTCCATCTCGTCGCCGGGCTGCTCAGGCCCGACCGCGGGCGGATCGCGGTCGACGGCGCGGTGTTCACCGACAGGGAGGCCGGCATCTTCCTGCCCCCGCATCGCCGCCGCGTCGGCTATGTGTTCCAGGACGCCCTGCTCTTTCCGCATCTGAGCGTGCGCCGGAACCTTCTCTATGGCCGCTGGTTCGTCAAGGCCGGGCCCGGCGCCGTGAGCCTCGGCCAGGTGACCGAGCTTCTCGGCATCGCCAACCTTCTCGGCCGCCGCCCGACCACGCTGTCGGGCGGCGAGCGCCAGCGCGTCGCGATCGGGCGCGCCCTCCTCGCCTCCCCGCATATCCTTCTCATGGACGAACCGCTCGCCGCCCTCGACATGGAGCGCAAGCGCGAGATCATTCCCTATGTCCGCAAGCTGCGCGACGAGCTTCATCTGCCGATACTCTACGTGTCGCATGCGATCGACGAAGTGGCGAGGCTCGCCGACCGCGTCATCCTGATGGCGCAGGGCAAGGTGGTGAGCGACGGTCCGCCGCAGCAGGTCCTCGGTCCCAGGGCCGGCGCCGGCGACGACCGCTTCGCCCGGATATCGATCCTGACCTGCGGTGACCCGTCCTACGATCCGGACTATCAGCTCACCCAGGTGAGCCACCCGGCCGGCCGCATCACCCTGCCCGTACGCATCGCGCCGGGCGAGGGCCCGATCCGGCTGGTGATCCGCGCCACCGATGTGACGCTCGCCCTGTCGAAGCCCCGGGAAATCAGCATCAGGACCGCCTTGCGCGGCAAGGTCGCCGGGATCTCGGAGCCTTCGGGCGCCGTCGCCATGGTCGAGGTCAGGCTCGCCGGCGGCGAGGTCCTGGCCGCCGCCGTGACCCGCAAGGCGGTGGACGAGCTCGCTCTCGGTGTCGGCGACACGGTCCATTGCCTGGTCAAGTCCGTCTCGGTCGACGACCGGCTGATGGCGGCGCCCCAAGCCTAGTTTACCTTAGGGACGAATGTGGCTTATCCGCCACGGACCCGAAATTTCATCTGCGTGCCCCCGGCAGGGCTCCGAATCTGGGTTAACGGGTTGTGTCACCGAGCAGGGCTGAGAGATAGTCTGGGTTCCAGCTGGCGATTTTTCTGCGCATCTTGATGCTGGTGTGTGAGGGTTTTGTCGCCTTACGCTGCGGTTTCGAGGGTTTCGGTCTGACCGGCTCGGGCGCGCTAGTGAGGAGGTTGATGGCGAAATGCCTGACGACGGCCATGTTTTTTGCGCCATGGCCTTTGCGCAGGCGGGACTGGTCTTCCTTGAAGGTCACGTCCAGCACCCAATGGAGCTGGTTTTCGATGCTCCAATGGCTGC
>JBFWVM010000044.1:0-10244 GCA_050246735.1 Parvibaculaceae bacterium
GGCGCGGCCGCGTCATCACCGGCGCCAACAAGCGTCCGCTGAAGTCGCTCGCCGACATGCTGAAGGGCAAGCAGGGCCGCTTCCGCCAGAACCTGCTCGGCAAGCGCGTCGACTATTCCGGCCGCTCCGTCATCGTGGTCGGTCCCGAGCTCAAGCTGCATCAGTGCGGCCTGCCCAAGAAGATGGCGCTCGAGCTGTTCAAGCCGTTCATCTATTCGCGCCTCGACGCCAAGGGCCTCTCGGCCACCGTCAAGCAGGCCAAGAAGCTGGTCGAGAAGGAAAAGCCGGAGGTCTGGGACATCCTCGACGAGGTCATCCGCGAGCATCCGGTGCTCCTCAACCGCGCCCCGACCCTTCACCGCCTCGGCATCCAGGCCTTCGAGCCGGTGCTGATCGAGGGCAAGGCGATCCAGCTGCATCCGCTCGTCTGCGCCGCCTTCAATGCTGACTTCGACGGCGACCAGATGGCCGTGCACGTGCCGCTGTCGCTCGAAGCCCAGCTCGAAGCGCGCGTCCTCATGATGTCGACGAACAACATCCTGCATCCGGCCAACGGCCAGCCGATCATCGTGCCGTCGCAGGACATCGTCCTCGGCCTCTACTACCTGTCGATCATGCGCCAGAACGAGCCGGGCGAAGGCAAGGCCTTCGGCTCGATGGCGGAGATCGACCACGCGCTGTCGGAAGGCGTCATCACGCTGCACACCAAGATCAAGGGCCGGGTCAAGGAGGCGGACGCCGACGGCGGGCTCAAGACGCGCATCGTCGAGACGACGCCGGGCCGCATGAAGATCGGCGAGCTCCTGCCCAGGAACAAGGGCGTGTCCTTCGATCTGTGCAACCGGCTGATGACCAAGCGCGACATCTCGCGCATGATCGACGCCGTCTACCGCCATTGCGGCCAGAAGGAGACGGTCATCTTCTGCGACCGCGTCATGGGCCTCGGCTTCTACAACGCTTACAAGGCGGGCATTTCCTTCGGCAAGGACGACATGGTCATCCCGGGCACGAAGGAGAAGTTCGTCAACGAGACGCGCGAGCTGGCGACGGAGTACGAGCAGCAGTATATCGACGGCCTGATCACCCAGGGCGAGAAGTACAACAAGGTCGTCGATGCCTGGGCCAAGTGCACCGACCGGGTCGCCGACGAGATGATGAAGCAGATCTCGTCCGTGCAGATGGACAAGGGGACCGGCCGCGAGAAGCCGATCAACTCCATCTACATGATGAGCCATTCGGGCGCGCGCGGCTCGCCGGCGCAGATGAAGCAGCTCGCCGGCATGCGCGGCCTCATGGCCAAGCCCTCGGGCGAGATCATCGAAACCCCGATCATCTCGAACTTCAAGGAAGGCCTCACCGTTCTCGAGTACTTCAACTCGACCCACGGCGCCCGCAAGGGACTCGCCGACACGGCGCTCAAGACCGCCAATTCCGGCTATCTCACCCGCCGTCTCGTCGACGTGGCGCAGGACTGCATCATCACGACGGAAGATTGCGGCACCAAGTCCGCGATAACCGCGCGTCCGATCATCGACGCGGGCGAGGTCATCGCCTCGCTCGGCCTGCGCATTCTCGGCCGCACCACGGCCGACGACATCAAGGATCCGGTGTCGGGCGACGTCATCGTCGCGGCCGGCGACGAGATCCTGGAGGCGCATGTCGAGGCGATCGAGAAGGCGGGCATCCAGGAGGCGCGCATCCGTTCGGTGCTGACCTGCGAGACCAAGTTCGGCGTCTGCGCCAAGTGCTACGGGCGCGATCTCGCCCGCGGCACGCCCGTCAACATGGGCGAAGCGGTCGGCGTCATCGCCGCCCAGTCGATCGGCGAGCCGGGCACCCAGCTCACCATGCGCACCTTCCATATCGGCGGCACGGCGCAGGTGCTCGATCAGTCCTTCGTCGAGTCCAATCACGAGGGCAAGATCAGGTTCCGCAACAAGAACGTGGTCAGGGACTCGGCCGGCAAGCTCATCGTCATGGGCCGCAACGTCGCCATCCTCATCGAGGATGCCAAGGGCAACGAGCGCGCCGTCCACAAGGTGACTTACGGCACGCGGCTGTTCGTCGATGAAGGCGACCAGGTCAAGCGCGGCACCAAGCTGGCCGAGTGGGACCCCTATACGCGTCCGATCATGACCGAGGCCGACGGCACGGTCGAGTTCGAGGACGTCGTCGAGGGCGTGTCGGTGAACGAGATCGCCGACGAGGCGACCGGCATCACCAACCGCGTGATCATCGACTGGCGCAGCAACCAGCGCGGCTCGTCGCTGAAGCCCGCCATCGTGGTCAAGGACGCAGACGGCAAGGTGGCCAAGCTCGCCCGCGGCGGCGAGGCCCGCTATCTGCTCTCGGTCGACGCGATCCTGTCGGTCGATCCGGGCGCCAGGATGAAGGCCGGCGACGTCCTGGCGCGCATCCCGCTCGAGAGCGCCAAGACCCGCGACATCACCGGCGGCCTGCCGCGCGTCGCCGAGCTCTTCGAGGCGCGCAAGCCCAAGGACCATGCGATCATCGCCGAGATCTCGGGCCGCGTCGAATTCGGGCGCGACTACAAGAACAAGCGGCGCATCCGCATCGTCCCGCAGGACGATTCGATCGAGCCGGTCGAATACCTGATCCCGAAGGGCAAGCATCTGCCGGTCCAGGAAGGCGACTTCATCGAGAAGGGCGAATACATCCTCGACGGCAATCCGGCGCCGCACGACATCCTGGCGATCAAGGGCGTGGAGGAGCTCGCCTCCTATCTCGTCAACGAGATCCAGGAAGTCTACCGGCTGCAGGGCGTGAGCATCAACGACAAGCACATCGAGGTGATCGTCCGCCAGATGCTGCAGAAGGTCGAGATCACCGCCGCGGGGGAATCGACCCTCCTGCCGGGCGAGCAGCTCGACCAGGTCGAGCTCGACGACATCAACGACAAGCTGATCGCGGAGGGCCGCAAGCCCGCCTCCGGCGTCCCGGTGCTGCTCGGCATCACCAAGGCGTCGCTGCAGACCCGCTCCTTCATCTCGGCGGCGTCGTTCCAGGAGACGACCAGGGTCCTTACAGAAGCCTCGGTCGTCGGCAAGGTCGACACGCTCGAGGGCCTCAAGGAGAACGTCATCGTCGGCAGGCTCATACCGGCCGGCACCGGCGGCATGCTGTCGCGCTTCAAGCAGGTGGCCGACCGCCGCGACACGCTCATCCTCGAAGAGCAGGCCAAGGGCAACGAGGTCCTGCCGGCCGCCGAATAGGCGGCCTGCATTGCAGCGAAATCGACAGGCCCGGCGGAGCGATCCGCCGGGCTTATTCATGAATGGCGGCTGGATCAGATACCCGGCTCCTCGCGGTGCGCCTCGGCCAGTTCGGCAAGGCTCTTGAAATGGAAGTCGACCTTGGGCGGATTGGCCGGCATGACCGTGGCGCCGCCGCCCTCCCTGCCGAAGCGGCGGTCGATCCAGGCCCGGGCCAGGCCGGCGCGCTCGGCCGGCACATGGTCGTGATGCAGGCTCTGGGCGGTGTGCAGCACTTGCGATTTGCGGATGCCGAGGTCGGCCTCGAGATGCTCGAGCATGAAGCTGAAATTGCGCGGATCGGGCTTGTAGGCGCCGACGTCCTCGGCCGTGTAGACGGCATCGAAGGTCACCCCCAGCTTCCTGTTGCTGGCGGCGAAGCTCGCACGGTCGACATTGGAGAGGATGACCAGGCTGTAGTGGCGCTTGAGATAGGCAAGCGCTTCGGCGGAGTCGGGAAAAGCCGGCCAGTCGGCAATCGAGCCGCCGAAACGGTCGTGCAGGTCGGCGTGGCAGCGGACACCCCAGGACCTGGCCAGGCGGGCATGCACGGTCGCGAGCAGGGTGGAATAGCGCAACGACGGCGTCTCGATCTCCTGCTCCGTCTCGAAGCGACCAAAGAGACTGAGCGCTTCCTCCCGTCCGACGGTGAGCCGGGCGGCGCTCAAAAGCGGCTGGAGCGCATTCCATATGCCGGTTTCCCAGTCGATCAGCGTTCCGTAGCAATCGAATGTCAGCGCCTTGAAATCGCTCAGCTTCATGTTCGCGTCCTCCTTGCGAGGGGGCGAGACTAGCGGAAAACGCAAGGCCTGTGACGTGTCTCTCGTCAGCATCGCCAGCAGGCCATGACGCCCTTGGCGGCGGAAAGCACCGCCAGGACGGCGAGGAGGGCCAGCACCCATTTGCGGAAGGTGGCCGGATCGGCCGACTTGAAGCTGCGCGCGCCGATCCGGATGCCCACAAGGAGGGCGGGCAGGAAGATCAGCGCCATATAAAGCGTGTTCCGGGTGACGAGCGCCTCGCGGCTCATGAAGGCGAGACCGATCAGGTCGGCCACCGGGAAATAGGCGATAAGCGAAGCGCGGCCTGCCGCGTTGCCGGCCGGCGAAGCGAAATAGAACAGGATCGCCGGCGGGCCGCCGATGCCGAAGGCGCCATTGGCCAGGCCCGACGCCGCCCCGGTTGCACATGACATCGCCGCCCCGGGCATGGACTTCAGCGCGAAACCCCGCCACAGGAGCCAGGCCGCGGTCAGGACGAAAAGGGCGAGCGCCACCTGCATGGGCGGCACCGGGACGTTGGCCAGGAAATATACGCCGAGGGGCGTGCCGATCGCGCAGCCGCCGATCAGGGGCGCGAGCGAGCGCCAATGGATGTCCGTCCAGATGCCGGGCAGGAGATGAAGGCTGGCGGCGATCTCGAGCATGAAGATCGCCGGGATGAAGACGGCGGGCGCCATCAGCAACGAGAGCGACGTGATGACCAGCAGTGAGAAGCCGAAGCCCGAATAGCCCCGGACGACGGCGGCGATGAAGACGAAAAGCGATCCAAGGCCCAAAGCGAGGGGCGACACGGAGCGGGCTCAGTAGCCGGCAAAGCAGCGCTCGAGCGCGTCCTCGACCAGGGCCACGTCCTCCTTGGTGATGCACATCGGGGGCACCATGCGCAGGATATTGCGGTTGGCGCCCGACTTGCTGAGCACGATGCCGTTCTCGCGGGTTCTCTCGAAAATCTCCACCATTTCCTTCGTCGCCGGCGCCCGGCTCTTGCGGTCGGTGACGAGCTCGATCGCCAGCATGAGGCCATGGCCGCGGACGTCGCCGATGATCTCGTATTTCTGGTGCAGGCGCTGGAGCACGGATTTGAGCTCGGCGCCGACGATCTTCGAGTTCTCCTGCAGCTTCTCCTCGTCGATGACCTGGAGCACGGCGCGGCCGGCGGCACAGGCCATCGGGCTCGCGCCATAGGTGTTGAAGAAGAACTTCCTGGCCAGGCTTTCGGCGACATCGCGGCGCGCCACCACGGCGGCGAGCGGGAACCCGTTGCCGATGCCCTTGGCCATGACGACGATCTCGGGGAGGACGCCATGGTGCTCGAAGGCCCAGAAATTGTCGCCGGTGCGGCCGAAGCCCGACTGCACCTCGTCGACGATGCACACGCCGCCCGCGGCGCGGACCTTGCCCACCGCCGCCTCGAGATAGCCCGGGGGGAGCTCGACGATGCCGCCATAGCCCTGGATCGGCTCGATGATGATGCCGGCGAGCTTGCCCGGCGTCGAATACTGGATCGTGTGGTCGATCTCGGCGAGATAGGCCTCGGTGTCGTCGCCGAAGATGCCGCGAAAGGGATCGGGATTGGCGACATGGTGGATGCCGCCGAGCAGCGGGATCGAATGGCGGAAGCCCGAGATGCCGGTCAGCGATTGGGCGCCGATCGTGGCGCCGTGATAGGCGTTGCGCAGCGCCAGCATGTCGATATTGCCGGTGAAGGTCTGGGCCATGACGAGGGCGAGGTCGATGGCCTCGGCACCGCTATTGGTGAAATGCACCACCCAGTCCTGGCCTTCGGGCATGCGGGCGGCCAATTCCTCGGCGAAATGCGCCGGCACCGGGTGGTAGAACATCGTGGTGCAATGCTGGAGTGCGCGAATCTGCTCCTCGACGGCCCGGGTCACGGTGGGATGGGCATGTCCGACCGATATGCAGACGTTCATGCCGAGGAGGTCGAGATATCTCTTGCCGGTCTCGTCCCAGAGATACTGTCCCTCGCCGCGGGCGAAGATGAGCGGCTTCTTGTAGGGGACGAAAGCGCGCTGGGACGCGGCATAGTATTTTTCCCGCCGCGCGATGATCGCATCGCCCGACCAGTCGGTTGCGAGTTCTGCCATGGGTGACCTCCGGATTTGCCGGGTGGCAGTCTTCGCCGGTTTGCGAAAGGATTCTAGGGCCAGAGCGAAGTGAAAACGGGACCATGGCGGGCGATCGGGAAAGCTGGCGCCGGCTTTCCGTCTGACCACCACTTCAGGTCGCTGCGACCTGAAGTGGCCTGCCTACATCCCGTAAGGTAAAGTTCTGCGTCAATTGGCGGCCGCCATGGCCGCTTCGGGCTCGATCAGGCCAATGAGGGCTCCCGCCGAATCGGTCACCACCGCAAGCTTGCCGACACCCGGGACGCGGGCCGAGGAGCGCATGACCTCGCCGCCCTGGCGGACCGTATCCTCCTCGGCCTTCTCGATGTCGGTCACCGAAAGATAGGTCATCCAATGCGAGGGAATATCGGAATATTGGGGAGAGGTGAGCTCGAAAACGCCGCCTACGGGCTTGTTGTCCTTACGGGCGATCCAGTAGCTGCCGCCGTCGGGCAGGGTCGTCGAGTCGAATTTCCACCCCAGGGTGCGGCCATAGAAGGCCAAGGCGATCTCGGGCTCCCAGGTATTGAGTTCGTGCCACCAGGCGGGCTGCGCCAGCATCATCGATAATCTCCCTCTCGAAGGTCTGGTTCGCCGTCCGGGAGCGATCATGGAAGGGGTAAGGGGCGATGATGTGGCATGATTGGGGCAATTTGGCCGCAGCCAAAATAGGGTAATTTTCTTGCTTCCAGGGGGTTGACGGGGTAGGGGCGCGCCAGTATGTTCCGCGCGTTTTCAGGCGGCAGGCAGTAGGTGCTTCGCGCTCCTAAACGCTGGCGGAAAACACCATTTTGAACATTCAAGGTCACGACCACAAGGCCCTGCCGGCAGTGGTCCTCTGGTTTTGAGGCGCTGTGCACCTTCATGAGCCGGGTGCGCCAGCGCTTTTGTCATGTGCGATGCCAACGTCGTTCGGGCTCAGAACAGTTTTGCGAAGGTAGAGACAAGGCCCGATGCCGACGATCAACCAGCTCATCCGCAAGCCGCGCTCCGCGCCCACGTACCGCAGCAAGGTTCCGGCGATGCAGGCATGCCCGCAGAAGCGCGGCGTGTGCACGCGCGTCTACACGACCACGCCGAAGAAGCCGAACTCGGCGTTGCGGAAAGTCGCGCGCGTCCGGCTGACCAACGGCTTCGAGGTCACGAGCTACATCCCGGGCGAGGGCCATAACCTGCAGGAGCACTCGGTGGTCATGATCCGCGGCGGCCGCGTGAAGGACCTTCCGGGCGTCCGCTATCACATCATCCGCGGCGTGCTCGATACCCAAGGTGTCGTCAAGCGCCGTCAACGCCGTTCGAAATACGGCGCCAAGCGTCCGAAATAAGGGGAGATCGAGAACATGTCGCGCCGTCACCGCGCTGATAAGCGAGAGATCAACCCGGATCCGAAGTTCGGCGATCTCATCGTTTCCAAATTCATGAACAACCTGATGTATGAGGGCAAGAAGTCGGTCGCCGAATCGATCGTCTACGGCGCCTTCGACAAGATCCAGGGCAAGACCAAGCAGGACCCGCTCGGCGTGTTCCACCAGGCGCTCGACAATGTGAGCCCGGCGATCGAAGTGCGCTCCCGCCGCGTCGGCGGCGCCACCTATCAGGTTCCGGTCGAAGTGCGGACCGAGCGCCGGCAGGCCCTCGCCATCCGCTGGATCATCACCGCCGCGCGCGGCCGCAACGAGAACACCATGATCGACCGTCTGTCCGGCGAGCTCATGGACGCCGCCAACAACCGCGGCACCGCGGTCAAGAAGCGCGAAGACACCCACCGCATGGCTGAGGCGAACCGCGCCTTCTCGCACTACCGCTGGTAAGCCCCGCAAGGAATCTGGATCATGCCCCGCACGCACGCCATAGAAGACTATCGCAATTTCGGCATCATGGCTCATATCGATGCCGGAAAGACGACGACGTCCGAGCGCATCCTCTATTATTCCGGCAAGAGCCACAAGATCGGCGAAGTGCATGACGGCGCCGCGACCATGGATTTCATGGAGCAGGAGCAGGAGCGCGGCATCACCATCACCTCGGCCGCCACCACCACTTTCTGGAACGGCAAGCGCCTCAACATCATCGACACGCCCGGTCATGTCGACTTCACCATCGAGGTGGAGCGCTCGCTGCGCGTGCTCGACGGCGCGGTATGCGTGCTCGATTCGAACCAGGGCGTCGAGCCGCAGACCGAGACGGTCTGGCGCCAGGGCGACAAGTACAATGTGCCGCGCATCGTGTTCTGCAACAAGATGGACAAGACCGGCGCTTCCTTCGAGCAGTGCATCAAGGACATCAAGGAGCGCCTCGGCGCCAAGCCGGTTCCCATCCAGCTTCCCGTCGGCTCGGAAGCCAATTTCAAAGGCATCATCGACCTCGTCCGCATGCGGGCGGTGATCTGGGAGGAGGAATCCCTCGGCGCCAAGTATCATGACGCCGATATCCCGGCCGATCTCGAGGACGCGGCGGAAGCCGCCCGCGCCGAGATGGTCGAGGCCTGCGCCGAGCTCGACGAGCAGGCGACCGAGGACTATCTCAACGGCAAGGAGCTCACGCAGGAGACGATCAAGAAGCTCCTGCGCAAGGCGGTGATCACCGGCGCCTTCTTCCCGGTGCTGTGCGGCTCGGCCTTCAAGAACAAGGGCGTGCAGCCGCTGCTCGACGCCGTCGTCGACTATCTGCCGTCGCCCGTCGATCGTCCGTCGATCAAGGGCATCGACGTCAAGACCGGAGAGGAGACCGTGCGCAAGGCATCGGATTCCGAGCCCATGTCGATGCTCGCCTTCAAGCTGATGGACGACCAGTATGGCGTGCTGACCTTCTGCCGCCTCTATTCGGGCGTCCTGTCGAAGGGCACGTCGCTCCTCAACTCGACCCGCGAGAAGACCGAGCGCGTCGGCCGCATGGTGCTCATGCATGCCAACACCCGCGAGGAAATCTCGGAAGCCCATGCCGGCGACATCGTCGCGCTCGTGGGCCTCAAGGACACCCGCACCGGCGACACGCTGTGCGATCCCGCGAGGCCGGTGATCCTCGAGAAGATGGAGTTTCCGGATCCGGTCATCGACATGTCGATCGAGCCCAAGACCAAGGGCGACCAGGAGAAGATGGCGATCGCGCTGCACAAGCTCGCGGCCGAGGATCCCTCCTTCCGTGTGTCGACCGACGCCGAGTCGGGCCAGACCATCATCAAGGGCATGGGCGAGCTTCACCTCGACATCAAGGTCGACATCCTGAAGCGCACCCACAAGGTCGAAGTTACGGTCGGCGCTCCGCAGGTGGCCTACCGCGAGACCATCACCCGCAAGGCGGAAGTCGACTACACCCACAAGAAGCAGACCGGCGGCACCGGACAGTTCGCGCGCGTCATCCTCGAGATCGAGCCGAACGAGAAGGGCAAGGGCTACGAGTTCGAATCCAAGATCGTCGGCGGTTCGGTGCCCAAGGAATTCATCCCCGGCGTCGAGAAGGGGCTCAACTCGGTCATGTCTTCCGGCGTGGTCGCGGGCTTCCCGGTTCTCGACGTGAAAGTGGCCCTGGTCGACGGCGCCTATCACGAGGTCGACTCCTCGGCGATCGCCTTCGAGATCGCCGCCCGCGCGGCGCTGCGTGAAGGCTTGCAGAAGGCCGGATCGGTCCTGCTCGAGCCCGTCATGAAGGTCGAGGTCACCACGCCCGAGGAATATCTGGGCGGCGTCATCGGCGACCTCAATTCGCGGCGCGGCCAGATCGTCGGCACCGGCACGCGCGGCAACGCGCAGATCGTCAATGCGATGGTCCCGCTCGCCAACATGTTCGGCTATGTCAACAACCTGCGCTCGATGAGCCAGGGGCGCGCCAGCTACACGATGCAGTTCGATCACTATGAGCAGGTGCCGCAGGCGGTTGCTCAGGAAGTCCAGAAGAAATTCGCTTAATCAAGTCTAAGACCTAGAGACGGAGTAGTCCGATGGCCAAAGAGAAGTTCAACCGCGACAAGCCGCATTGCAATATCGGGACGATAGGTCATGTCGATCATGGCAAGACGTCTTTGACGGCGGCGATCACGAAGATACTGGCCGAGACGGGAGGTGCGA
>JBFWVM010000045.1:0-8990 GCA_050246735.1 Parvibaculaceae bacterium
GACAATGTGACGATGGATGTGGAGCTGATCACGCCGATCGCGATGGAAGAGAAGCTGCGTTTCGCGATCCGCGAAGGCGGCCGAACCGTCGGCGCCGGCGTCGTCGCCAAAATCGTAGAATAACGGAGGCAGGATTAGGGGTGTAGCTCAGTTGGTAGAGCGGCGGTCTCCAAAACCGCAGGCCGGGGGTTCGAGACCCTCCGCCCCTGCCAGTCCAAGAGCGGGATGCGAAGACGTGGAAGCCGGTTTTTCGCATCGATCCCGCTCTTAACATAGAAGCGATCGCGTTCATGATCCTGGACGGCAGCCGCCCAGGGTCATCGTGATCCGGAAACGAAATAGAGAGATGGCCAAGACAAACCCACTCGAGTTCCTTCAGGAAGTCCGCCAGGAAACCAGGAAGATCACCTGGCCGAGCCGGAAGGAGACGATGATCACCACCGTCATGGTGCTGATCATGGTGGTCCTGGCGTCCGTGTTCTTCCTGGTCGTCGACGCCGTCCTCAAATGGGGCGTCGAGAAGATGCTGTTCGGGATGTAGGCGCATGACGAAACGCTGGTACATCGTTCACGCTTATTCGAACTTCGAGAAGAAGGTCGCCGAATCGATCAAGGAACAGTCGGTGGCCAAGGGGCTCGGCGACCTGTTCGAGGCGGTCCTGGTGCCGACCGAAGAAGTGGTCGAGATCCGCCGCGGCCGCAAGTTCAAGAGCGAGCGCCGCTTCTTCCCGGGCTATGTGCTGGTGAAGATGGAGCTCACCGATCAGGCCTATCACCTGATCAAGAATACCCCGAAAGTGACGGGGTTCCTGGGATCGGACAACAAGCCGATCCCGATCACCGATGCCGAGGCCGCACGCATCCTGAATCAGGTCCAGGAAGGGATCGAGCGGCCGAAGACATCGATCAGTTTCGAGATCGGCGAGCAGGTTCGCGTCGCCGACGGCCCGTTCGCTTCCTTCAACGGTCTCGTCGAGGAAGTGGACGAGCAGCGGGAACGGCTCAAGGTGGCGGTTTCCATCTTCGGCCGGCCGACGCCGGTCGAGCTCGAATACGGGCAGGTCGAGAAGATCCGCTGATCGGATCGAAGGCCCGTCGACGGTGGGAGGCATTGCGCCGGACCACTAACCTCAACTGCCGTCGCAAGACGGCGAGGGAAAGCAAATGGCTAAGAAAGTAGTCGGATACGTAAAATTGCAGGTTCCGGCGGGACAGGCCAATCCGTCACCGCCGATTGGTCCCGCGCTCGGCCAGCGCGGCCTCAACATCATGGAATTCTGCAAGGCCTTCAACGCCGCCTCGCAAGGCATGGAGCCGGGCTCGCCGGTGCCGGTGGTCATCACCGCCTATCAGGACAAGTCCTTCACCTTCGAGATGAAGGCGCCGCCGGCGTCCTACTTCCTGAAGAAGGCGGCCCAGATCAATGCCGGCTCGAAGGACCCGGGCAAGGGTGCCGCGGTCGGCAAGGTCACCATGGCCCAGTGCCGCGAGATCGCCGAGAAGAAGATCAAGGGCATGAACGCGCGGGACGTCGAAGCCGCCGCCCGCGAGATTGCCGGTTCCGCCCGCTCGATGGGCCTCGAAGTGGTGGGGGATTGACATGGCCAAGACTGCCAAGCGCATCAAGAAGAACATGGAAGGCCTGAGCCGCGAGAAGTTCTACGGCCTCGGCGAGGCGGTGAAGCTCGTCAAGGCGCGGTCCACGGCCAAGTTCGACGAGACGATCGAGGTCGCGATGAATCTCGGGGTCGATCCGCGCCATGCCGACCAGATGGTCCGCGGCGTCTGCAACCTGCCGAACGGGTCGGGCCGCAAGGTCCGGGTCGCGGTCTTCGCCAAGGGCCCCAAGGCCGAGGAAGCGAAGAAGGCGGGGGCCGACATCGTCGGCGCCGACGACCTTTTCGAGACGATCAACAAGGGCACGATCGAGTTCGACCGCTGTGTCGCGACCCCCGACATGATGGGCCTGGTCGGCCGCCTGGGCAAGATCCTGGGTCCGCGCGGCATGATGCCGAACCCCAAGGTCGGCACCGTGACCATGGACGTGACGGCGGCCGTCAAGGCGGCCAAGGGCGGCGCGGTCGAGTTCCGCGTCGAGAAGGCCGGCATCGTCCAGGCCGGCGTCGGCAAGGCGAGCTTCTCGGAAGAGCAGATCGCCGGCAACGTCAGGGCCTTCTATGACGCCGTGGTCAAGGCGAAGCCGCAGGGCGCCAAAGGCACCTTCGTCAAGAAAGTGTCCATTTCTTCGACTATGGGGCCCGGCGTCAAGCTCGACATCACGAGCCTGACGGTCTAGAAGCGAAAACGAGTTTCCGGCTGGAAACCTAAGGTTTTCAGTCGGTTAGCAGGAAATCTTAACTGTTCCTGCGAACCTGTCCGAGATTGCTGGCGTGGGATGTCCTCCCGCTTAAACGTGAAAGCCCGCATGAGATGGGTGTCAAAAAGATCAAAGTTCCCTCCGGGGAGCGGTGGTCGGTTTGAACCTAGGCCTCCCACGCCCTTCGGGCGGCGGAGGGGACAGGCATATGAGCGCCGCTGAAGCTCATCTGCCTTGTGCAGCCGGGTTTCGGCGGTTGGTCCACCGGCGCCTTCGTCTTCGGATGAGGCGTCAACTTAGGAGAGAGCAAGTGGAAAGAGCTGAGAAGAAAGAGCTCGTCACGACGCTCAACAAGGTGTTCCAAACCACCGCTGTTGTCGTCGTGGCCCACAATAACGGCCTCACTGTCAATCAGGTCAACGACCTGCGCGGCAGGATGGCCCAGGCGGGCGCGACCGTGAAGGTCGCGAAGAACCGTCTAGCCAAGCTTGCTCTGGATGGCACGCCCGCAGCCGGGATCAAGGACCTGTTCATCGGTCCGACGATGGTGGCCTATGCCGCCGATCCGGTCTCGGCGCCCAAGGTCGCGGCCGAATTCGCCAAGGGGAATGAGAAATTCGTCATTCTCGGCGGCGCGCTCGGCAAGACCATCATGGACGCCGCTGCGGTCAAGGCACTCGCGGAATTGCCCTCGCTCGACCAGCTCAGGGCAAGGCTCATTGGCATGATCCAGACGCCGGCCACCCGCATCGCGGGCGTGGTCCAGGCGCCTGCCGGCCAGTTGGCACGCGTGCTCAACGCCTATGCCACCAAAGACAAGGCTGCCTGACGGCTCGCCTCGAACAAACCTGGTTCAAACCGATTGAAAGTGAGAAATTGAAATGGCTGATCTGTCTAAAATCGTTGACGAGCTGTCGAGCCTGACGGTCATCGAGGCCGCCGAGCTGTCGAAGCTTCTGGAAGAGAAGTGGGGCGTCTCCGCCGCCGCTCCGGTGGCGGTCGCCGCCGTCGGCGGCGCGGCGCCCGGCGCCGCGCCGGTCGAGGAGAAGACCGAGTTCACGGTCGTCCTCGCCAAGACCGGCGACAAGAAGATCGAAGTCATCAAGGAAGTCCGCGCGATCACCGGCCTCGGCCTCAAGGAAGCCAAGGACCTGGTCGAAGGCGCCCCCAAGCCGGTGAAGGAAGGGGTCAACAAGAAGGACGCCGAAGAGATGAAAAAGAAGCTCGAAGCCGTAGGGGCTTCCGTCGAGCTCAAGTAATGACTATATCACGGGGTCCGGTGATGCGGACCCCGTGATCCATAACTGGTGTGATGCAGCAGCTTTCTTGAAGCCCTGGCAATAGGGCTTGAAGTAAGCTGTTGAATTGGCTTGTAAAAAGCTTTGCTTACGAAGGAAGAAACATGACTGAAGCGCAGACTGTCGCAAGTCGCAAGAGGGTTCGTAAGTTTTTCGGCAAGATCGCGGAAGTCGCGGAAATGCCGAATCTCATCGAAGTTCAGAAGGAATCCTACGACCAGTTCCTGCAGGTGAGGGAGCCGGCCGGCGGGCGGGCCAGCGAAGGCCTGCAGGCCGTCTTCAAATCGGTCTTCCCGATCAGCGACTTCACCGGCCAGGCCATGCTCGAATTCGTCCGCTACGAGTTCGAGCCGCCGAAATACGACGTCGACGAATGCCAGCAGCGCGGCATGACCTTCGCCGCGCCGCTCAAGGTGACGCTGCGTCTGATCGTGTTCGAGGTCGACCAGGACACCGGCGCCAAGTCGGTCAAGGACATCAAGGAGCAGGACGTCTATATGGGCGACATGCCCTTCATGACGTCGAACGGCACCTTCGTCGTCAACGGCACCGAGCGCGTCATCGTCTCCCAGATGCACCGCTCGCCGGGCGTCTTCTTCGACCACGACAAGGGCAAGACCCATTCCTCGGGCAAGCTGCTGTTCGCGGCGCGCATCATTCCCTATCGCGGCTCCTGGCTCGACTTCGAGTTCGACGCCAAGGACATCATCCATGTGCGCATCGACCGGCGCCGCAAGCTGCCGATCACCACGCTGCTCTACGCGCTCGGCCTCGATAGCGAGCAGATCCTCAATTATTTCTACAAGACCGTGCCCTACACCCAGACCAAGGAAGGCTGGCGCACGCCATTCGATCCGCAGCGCTATCGCGGCCAGAAGCCGTCGGTCGACCTCATCGACGCCAAGACCAGGCAGGTCGTCGTCGAGGCCGGCAAGAAGATCACGCCGCGGCTTGCCCGCAAGATCGCCGAGGACGGCGTCAAGGAGCTCCTGGTGCGCGACGAGGATCTCTACGGTCTCTATCTCGCCCGCGAGCTCGTCGACGAGCGGACCGGCGAGATCTTCGCCGAGGCGGGCGACGAGATCTCCGAGAAGCTGCTGAAGGGCCTGACCGAGGCGGGCTATGCCGAGCTCGACATCCTCGACATCGACCACATCAATACCGGCGCCTATATCCGCAACACCCTCAAGGCCGACAAGGTCGAGAGCTACGAGCAGGCGCTGATCGAGATCTACCGCGTCATGCGCCCCGGCGAGCCGCCGACGCGCGAGACGGCGGAAACCCTGTTCAACGGCCTGTTCTTCGATCCCGAGCGCTACGACCTGTCGGCCGTCGGCCGGGTGAAGATGAACATGCGCCTCGAGCTCGACGCCGCCGACACGGTGCGCGTCCTGCGCAAGGAGGACATACTCGCGGTCATCAAGACCCTGCACGAACTGCGCGACGGCAAGGGCGATGTCGACGACATCGACCATCTCGGCAACCGCCGGGTGCGCTCGGTGGGCGAGCTCATGGAGAACCAGTACCGGCTCGGCCTGGTGCGCATGGAGCGCGCGATCAAGGAGCGCATGTCCTCGGTCGATATCGACACCGTCATGCCGCACGACCTGATCAACGCCAAGCCCGCGGCTTCGGCGGTGCGCGAGTTCTTCGGCTCCTCGCAGCTGTCGCAGTTCATGGACCAGACCAACCCGCTCTCCGAGATCACCCACAAGCGCCGCCTGTCGGCACTCGGACCGGGCGGCCTGACGCGCGAGCGCGCCGGCTTCGAGGTGCGCGACGTGCATCCGACCCATTACGGCCGCATCTGCCCGATCGAGACGCCGGAAGGGCCGAATATCGGCCTCATCAACTCGCTCGCCACCTATGCGCGCGTGAACAAATACGGCTTCATCGAGACGCCCTACCGCAAGGTGACGAACGGCAAGGTGACGGACGAGGTGATCTATCTCTCCGCCATCGAGGAGGGCAAGCACCACATCGCCCAGGCCAACGTGCCGCTCACCAAGGACGGCAAGTTCGAGGACGAGCTGGTCGTCGTGCGCCATCACGGCGACGTCCTCACGGTGCCGCGCGAGAAGGTCGATTTCGTCGACGTGTCGCCGAAGCAGCTCGTCTCGGTCGCCGCCGCGCTCATTCCCTTCCTCGAGAACGACGACGCCAACCGCGCCCTCATGGGCTCGAACATGCAGCGCCAGGCGGTGCCGCTGGTGCGCACCAACGCGCCGCTCGTCGGCACCGGCATGGAGGCCGTGGTCGCGCGCGACTCGGGCGCCGCCATCACGGCGCGCCGCACCGGCGTGGTCGACCAGGTCGACGCCAAGCGCATCGTCATCCGCGCCACCGAGGAGACCGATCCGACCAAGTCGGGCGTCGACATCTACACGCTGATGAAGTTCCAGCGCTCGAACCAGAACACCTGCATCAACCAGCGGCCGCTGGTGCGCGTGGGCGACCAGGTGAAGGCCGGCGACATCGTCGCCGACGGCCCCTCGACCGACCTCGGCGACCTGGCGCTGGGCCAGAACGTGCTGGTCGCGTTCATGCCGTGGAACGGCTACAACTTCGAAGACTCGATCCTGCTCTCCGAGCGCATCGTCAAGGACGACGTGTTCACCTCCATCCACATCGAGGAATTCGACGTGATGGCGCGCGACACGAAGCTCGGGCCCGAAGAGATCACGCGCGACATCCCGAATGTCGGCGAGGAAGCGCTGAAGAATCTCGACGAGGCCGGCATCGTCTATATCGGCGCCGAGGTGAAGCCCGGCGACATCCTGGTCGGCAAGATCACGCCCAAGGGCGAAAGCCCGATGACGCCGGAAGAGAAGCTGCTGCGCGCCATCTTCGGCGAGAAGGCGTCCGACGTCCGCGACACCTCGCTCAAGCTGCCGCCGGGCGTTTCCGGCACGGTGGTCGAGGTGCGCGTCTTCAACCGTCACGGCGTCGACAAGGACGAGCGCGCGCTCGCCATCGAGCGCGAGGAGATCGAGCGCCTGGCCAAGGACCGCGACGATGAAATGAAGATTCTCGACAACAACTCCTATCGCCGCGTGCACGACTTCCTGGTCAACAAGCTCGCCGCCGGCGGGCCGAAGGGCCACAAGCTCGAAGGCAAGATCACGCCGAAGGGCCTCGAGGACATTCCGCGCTCGCAGTGGTGGAGCATCGCGCTGTCGAACGAGAAGGCGATCGCCGAGCTCGAGGCCATGAAGCAGCAATACGAGGAGTCGAAGAAGCGCCTCGAGAACCGCTTCCTCGACAAGGTCGAGAAGCTGCAGCGCGGCGACGAGCTGCCGCCCGGCGTGATGAAGATGGTCAAGGTCTTCGTCGCCGTGAAGCGCAAGATCCAGCCGGGCGACAAGATGGCCGGCCGGCACGGCAACAAGGGCGTGGTGTCGAAGATCGTTCCGATCGAGGACATGCCGTTCCTCGAGGACGGGACGCATGTCGACATCGTGCTCAACCCGCTGGGCGTGCCAAGCCGCATGAATGTGGGCCAGATCCTCGAGACGCATCTCGGCTGGGCCTGCGCCGGTCTCGGCCGGCGGATCGGCAAGATGCTCGAGGCCTACCACGAGTCGGGCAAGGCCAAGCCGGTGCGCGACCACCTTCACGAGATCTACGGCAAGAACGAGGAGATCGACGGTCTCGACGACGATCAGGTGATCGAGCTTGCCGGCAACCTGACCAGGGGCGTGCCGATCGCAACTCCGGTGTTCGACGGGGCGCGCGAGGAAGACATTGCCCACCTGCTCAAGGAAGCGGGCCTTTCCTCGTCCGGCCAGGTCAGGCTCTATGACGGCAAGACCGGCGAGGCGTTCGATCGCCAGGTGACGGTGGGCTACATCTACATGCTCAAGCTGCATCACCTCGTCGACGACAAGATCCATGCCCGCTCCATCGGCCCCTACAGCCTGGTCACCCAGCAGCCTCTGGGCGGCAAGGCGCAGTTCGGCGGCCAGCGCTTCGGCGAAATGGAAGTGTGGGCGCTCGAAGCCTACGGCGCCGCATACACCTTGCAGGAGATGCTGACCGTCAAGTCGGACGACGTGGCGGGCCGCACCAAGGTCTACGAGGCGATCGTGCGCGGTGACGATGCGTTCGAAGCCGGCATACCGGAAAGCTTCAACGTCCTGGTCAAGGAAATGCGCTCGCTGAGCCTCAATGTGGAGCTGCAGAACTCGCAGCAGCCGTAATCAGACGGGGGCAGGGCGGCGAGAGCCGACCTGCCCGGTTCCAGTTTCGTCGCGTTCAGACATTCACCCTCGGCGGGGGAGGCCAGCCCCGCAAAAAGGAGAACAGTGACCCATGAACCAAGAGGTCATGAACATCTTCAATCCGGCGTCGCCGCCGCAGACTTTCGATCAGATCCGCATCTCGATCGCTTCGCCCGAGAAGATCCTGTCGTGGTCCTTCGGCGAGATCAAGAAGCCGGAGACCATCAACTACCGCACCTTCAAGCCGGAGCGGGACGGGCTGTTCTGCGCCCGCATCTTCGGCCCGATCAAGGACTATGAGTGCTTGTGCGGCAAGTACAAGCGCATGAAGTACAAGGGCATCATCTGCGAGAAGTGCGGCGTCGAGGTGACGCTGTCGAAGGTCCGGCGCGAGCGCATGGGCCATATCGAGCTCGCCGCTCCCGTCGCGCATATCTGGTTCCTGAAGTCGCTGCCCTCGCGCATCGGCCTCCTGCTCGATATGATGCTCAAGGACATCGAGCGCGTGCTCTATTTCGAGCAGTATATCGTGCTCGAGCCGGGCTTGACCCCGCTCAAGCCTTACTCGCTCCTGACCGAGAGCGAGTACCTCAAGGCCCAGGAGGATTACGGCGAGGATTCGTTCACGGCCGGCATCGGCGCCGAAGCCGTGCGCGAGATGCTGATGTCGATCAATCTGGAGAAGCTGCGCGAGGAGCTGCGCGAGGAGCTCAAGGTCGCGACCGGCGACCTCAAGCCCAAGAAGCTCGCCAAGCGCCTCAAGATCGTCGAGTCGTTCATCGAATCCGGCAACCGTCCGGAATGGATGATCCTGACCGTCGTGCCGGTCATCCCGCCGGAGCTGCGTCCGCTGGTCCCGCTCGACGGCGGCCGCTTCGCGACGTCCGACCTCAACGACCTCTACCGCCGCGTCATCAACCGCAACAACCGCCTGAAGCGGCTGATCGAGCTCAGGGCGCCCGATATCATCGTGCGCAACGAGAAGCGCATGCTGCAGGAGGCGGTCGACGCCCTGTTCGACAACGGCCGGCGCGGCCGCGTCATCACCGGCGCCAACAAGCGTCCGCTGAAGTCGCTCGCCGACATGCTGAAGGGCAAGCAGGGCCGCTTCCGCCAGAACCTGCTCGGCAAGCGCGTCGACTATTCCGGCCGCTC
>JBFWVM010000046.1:0-7090 GCA_050246735.1 Parvibaculaceae bacterium
AGGTGTTCTTGCGGGATCTGATCGGCGCAGGCGCGGGTGAAGGCTTCGGCGATGAGCGCCGCCTCCTTCGCCCGCTTTTGCGCTCGAAGTCCATCGATCCCGCCCTGCTCACGAAGGGTGAGCCAGCGGTCGTCCAGCAGCTCGCGCAGCTTGTCGACGCCGATGCCTTCGGTGGCGATCGTGGTCGTCACCGGGAAGCTGCGACCGAGAGTGAGGCGCAGATGGCGGACCGTCTCCGGGGCGCCGGGGCGGTCGGCCATGTTGACGACCACCATGTCGGCGACCTCCATCAAGCCAGCCTTGATCGCCTGCACGGCGTCGCCGAGGCCGGGGACGGTGACAAGCGCGATCGTGTCGGCGAGCTCGGCGATCGCGACCTCGGTCTGGCCCGCGCCGACGGTCTCGATCAAGATCACGTCGAAGGCGCCCGAGATCTCGAGCAGGCGGGCGACGTTGCGGGTCGCGCCGGCGATCGCGCCATGCGAGCCGCGGCTGGCGAGGCTGCGCACGAAGATGTCCTCCCGCCCCAGCAGATGGGCCTCCATGCGGAGGCGGTCACCGAGCACAGCGCCACCAGTGATCGGGCTCGAGGGATCGATCGCCAGGACCGCGACCCTCGCCCCCGCGTTCGCATAGGACTCGATCAACCGCCCCGTCAGCGTGCTCTTCCCGGCACCGGGAGGACCGGTGATCCCGACCACGTGCACCGGCTCCTCCGGCGGCGGCAGCTTGACCCGCCAGGGGGGGCTGTTCTCGACCTGCGTGATGGCCCGCGCCAGCGGGCCCCACCCTCTGCCCTCGGCGTGGCGGGCGAACAGTGAATCCAGATCAGCGTGCCCGTACAATTTCGATCTCCCCGTCGAGGATTTGTTTCCGGATGACCGCCTTCGCCGACTTGCCGATCCCGGTCGACGGGAGCTCGTCGACGACGGCGGCGCCGGAGGGGCGCTTGAACGAGCTGAGGTCGCGGCGGCAATGCTCCAGGATCGTCAGCGCATCGAGCTGATTTCCGTTGGCTGCGACGACGACCACCACAGGCGTCTCCCCCCAGCGCTCGTCGGGAATGCCGACGACGGCGGCAGTGGTGACCGCCGGGTGCCGGCAGGCCACGGCCTCGATCTCGGCCGGTGCGATGTTCAGGCCGCCGCTGATGATCAGGTCCTTCAGCCGGCCGGTGAGGAAGACCCTGCCGTCCTCGTCGATGCGTCCGATGTCGCCCGTGCGCATCGCCCCATCGGACATCCTCGCCGCCGCGGTGGCGTCGGCGTCACCGTCGTAGCCGAGCATCTTCGCCGGGCTCCTGCAGACGAGCTCGCCGGCGCCCCCGTCCAGGATCTCGTTGCCGGCCTTGTCGATGGCGAAGAGGCGCGAGGTCGGAAAGGGGACGCCGACCGTGCCCGGCACGCTGCGCAGGAGCCGGTGGCTCGCGGTCGTGATCGTCAGCAGCTCGGTCATCCCGTAGAACTGGTGGGTCTCGACGCCAGGCAGGGCGTCCCACCAGCGCTGGAGGAGGCTGACCGGCATCGGCTCCGAGGCGAAGGAGACCCACTGCAGGCCCGCCAGATCCTCGTGCGCCGCCTGGTCGAGCAGCCGCGCCATCACCGTCGGGACCGCGTTCAGCGTCGTCGCGCCGCGGGCCGCCGCCGACACCCGCTCGGCGTCGAAGCCGGGGTGCACGTCGAGCGCGCCACCGGTGCAGAGGGTCGGCAGCACCTGCTCTGGAATCGAGGCGTAGAACGGAAGGAAGGCGACGTTCCGGTCGCCGGGCCGGAACGGAAGAGCCGAGCTCATCTGCAGCGCCGCGTGCAGCAGGGTGGCCTGGGAGTGGACGACACCCTTCGGTCTACCGGTGCTGCCGCTGGTCAGCAGGATCGAAGCGGGCGTGCCAGGCCCAAGGCGAGGCAGGTATTCCGTCCCCTGGACCGGCAACCCTCTGAGCGACCACACCGGTAAGTCTTGCGCGATAGCCTCGCGCACGTCGGCGTCGATGGCGCCGGCGATCAGGCCGCTTGCGCCGACCAAGGCCAGCTGCTCGCGGACAGCCGAGACGTCGAGCATCGCGTTGATCGGCACCACCACGCAGCCGGCGCGCATGATTCCGAAGTAGGCCGCGAGATAGTCGGCCTCGTTGGCGCCGATCATTCCGATCCGATCGCCTTGCGCCAGGCCGAGGGTCTTCGTCAGATGGCGGGCGATGCCCCCGGCGCGCTCCCAAAGCTCACGGTAGGTCCACACCAGTCCGTCGCCGAACACGGCCGGTCGGCCCGCTTGCGCCCGGGCGACGGCGGCGACCCATGCGACCAACGTCTGCGGCGACCTTGACGCGGTCATCTCAGCGTCCCTGCTCCCGCTTGGTGGTCGCGACGACGATCGTCACGCCGGCCCGCGCCGCCAGGATCGGGTCGCCGGCCTGCAGGACCCCCTGCTCGTCGACGCTGGCCACCTTGTGGATGTCGGCGACGATGTGCCGGCTGGACGGGGCCGGGATCGCCGGCCTCTGGTACCTGGAGGCGCTCGAGATCCCCGCCGCGACCGCCGACGTGGCGACGGTCGTGCTCGGCAACGGGGTCGAGATGTACCGGAGGGGCGTGATCAGCCGGGTGAACGATCCCGCCGCACAGTGCGGGGTCGAGGTCGGCATGACTGTCGCCGAGGCGTCCCGGGCGATGCTCGAGAACGACCCGCAGCCGCGGTCGCCCGCGGAGATCACCAACCGCACCGTGATGCTGAGCGCGCCCGACGGCGGCGCCGTGATCTGCACCGACTCGATCGCCTTCGGCAGCGAGGAGGATCGCGATCGCAACGTGCTCTGCACCGCCGGACACACCGGGCGGAGCGCCGTCCCCTACCTGCGCAAGGTGTCCCCACTCGGCTTCATCTGCTCCGACGGCGGGCGCGGCCTCGACGACTCCGGCATCGCCGGGCTCGACATCGTCGCTGCCGATGGGCTTGCCGGGGCGACCGTCGACGCGCGGACCGCGCGGATGGGCGACGGCCTCAGCACCTACTTCGACGGCGTGATCAGCGCCTGCAACGGGCCCGCCCGCGAACGTGGGGTGGAGGTCGGCCGGCCGGCCCGCGAGGCGGCGGCGCTCCTGCTCGGCTGCCGACCGGCCGCCGGGTAGCTCCCGCGCGGCAGGCTGTCGATCCACTCCTCGGCACGGCTCGCCGAAGTTCAGATGCCCTCTCGTGACCTTCCTCGGTACCATCCCGATCGCCCTACACCTGGAGGGGTGCCGGAGTGGTTGAACGGGACAGTCTCGAAAACTGTTGGCGTCGCAAGGCGCTCGTGGGTTCGAATCCCACCCCCTCCGTTCTTCGCTGTGAAGTGCCTGCAAACCGACGGGTTCCAGTCAGCGAAAATCGAATCGGTCGCAACCGCCAGCTTCCTCAAGAAGTGGCGTCATGGCGCCGGACGATCGCAAATAGGACGCAAGGTTCTGCCGGTGCCGATCGACTCGGGGGCGGACGCCGGGCCCGCGCCCGTTTTGAGTGACTCCTGACCCGCCGTTCCCTGGTCTCTGGAGACGCCCCTCACATTCCCCCTTTTCTCCGAGGCTTAGCGCAAAAGAGTCCGAGGATTCCCCTTCGGCCCGGAGGGACAAGATGGCGGCCCCGACAAATGTCCTCGGTTTACTTAAGGATCGCATCGGGCATTCCCTGCGGCGGCGCGCGAAAGCACGGGAGGCGCATATCCAGGGCGCGTCCCCCGTGGCGTGTGGGGGCAACACGTCATGTGGTCCTTGTGGACCATCCCGGGTTTCACGGAGACCGGATTATGTGGGTACCCGGCCGCGCCCTACGACCCTTGGCCTTCGATCGCCCAACGGCTACTATCGCCAAGCCAACCGAATACAGCCCATGCGAGTGATGTGAAGCTTGATCCGTCGTCGAAAATGGCGATCCGGAGGTTCCACATGGGCGAGAGAAGAGAGGAACCTCCATGCCCATTTCCGGCGCCGGCTCTGAAGACGACCTTCGCGAAGCACTTATGCGGCTCACGGCCCTCATCGGTCAGGAGGCAGAGGTCGAAGTCACCCCTGGTACCGGTGGCGGAGGAAGCCCGATGTCTTTCGATCGGGTCGAGATCGTCGAGATCGAGACAGACGATCGGGATGTCTTCCTGCGACTCACGGGTGCCGACGGCCGGAGACTGTCGGAGCTCAGATTCGATCGGGATTCATTCTCGGCCTGGCATGAGACCGTCCTGGGCGTCGTACTCGAGTTCGGATCGACGACCCTGGCGGCGCGGGTGTGGGTGGGCTCCGATGTCGCCGGGGGTCCGTCGACCGATGAAAGCGGCTCGGGGCGCAGATCCGAGGTGACCTTCCGCGAGTTCCTCACGCTCCTGCACCCGCGGATAGGGAGGACATGCGAGATCGAGGTACGTCCGAAGGAAGGCTTGGGCGAATCGCTGCGACTGAAGAATGTCGTGATCGCCGACATCGTCGACGTGCCCGAGGAGGACCGGGGGACGGACGGCGACGCCGTGGAAGTGCATCTGGAGGGTCTCGACGGCGGGCGGCTCGGCAGCTTTCTCCTCAGCGAGGCGAGCGTGGTCGGAGGCCGGCCGGATGTCGCCTACCAGGTGATCGACTGTCGTCGGATGAGCCTCACAATCTGGGACTCGGAAGTCCTCGAATGGGTCCGCCAGGGAGGAGATCCCAGCGAGCGCTGATCGTGTCCGCCGGGCCGAAGCCGCCGATAGGGCGCCGATCGGCGAGGTCGCGTAACGGCGGTCATCTGCGTCTACATACGACCCACTGTCGGGCGGCAACATAATGTGGTTTATCGTGCGGCAGTTCACCTAAGTTGAAGTGGATTGCCGCCTAATTCACCTCGGGAGCGTCCCGTCGCACGGTCTGAGCAGGCGCCCTCAGGGACGTCCTGCGAGAGAGATAGCTTGGCTTCATGCCAGTGCTAGAAGACCACGAAGGCGACCATCCGGAGCCGTCGAAGCGCAACTATCTGCTGAAGACAGACGGGTCCGGCACGGGGACCGTCGACAATCCAGCTGAAGGCGCGATCGGAGTCGTCCTCAGGGACCCCGATGGTCAGTTGATCGAACAGATCTCCGAAGCGATCGGACCCGCCATCAACACCGTTGCGGAGTATCGGGCCCTCATCGAAGGACTCAAGCTCGCCCGCGGTCGCGGAATCCAACGCATCCGGGTGTTCGTCGACTCGGAGCTCGTGGTCGACCAGGTAAACGGCCGCGCGAAGGTGGGCAAAGAGCACATCAGGCCCTTGCACGCGGAAGCGTGCTCGCTGCTCGAGGAGTTCCCGAACATCAGGGTTTCGTGGATTCCGCGAAAGTGGAATGACGAAGCGGACGCGCTTGCGACCGAAGCGCTTCGTGGTCGGTGAGCGCCGGCTGCACTGAGACGATGGCAGGACGTCAAGGCCGTGTGTCCGATGACCTGTTCGGTCGGATGGAGTGGAGCTTGACGACGGTCCGCGGGGGCGCCGTCAGGTAGGAGGTCACCACGACGACCCCATAGCCATGAGTCGAATGGCGGAGAGGATCGAAGAGGCACTCGCGAGGATCAACGATTTCGAGGCGGTCCAGCATGGTGCCGGCCCGGAAGGACTAGCCGACGCCGTGCTCTGTCTGCAGGCCTCTGTAGGGATCGACGACGAGGCTCGACTCGCCCTTCGCGAGGGACTCGAGAGATCGGATCGTTCAGGGCAGACGGGGCCGATCCTCATGGGCCTGGTGGTGGGGCTCCCGGCGGCCGACCTGGGGCCGATAGATTCCGCCCTCGCGGATCTGGGCGCCTGAGGCCCGCCCCGTGTCACCTGCCGGTCAGGTCCCTCCGCAGAACATCGAGGCCGAGGACTCGGTGCTCGGACGCGATGCTCGTATCCGAGGGCGCCGTCGCGAGGGTGATTGAGGACGTCCGCCTGGTCGCGGAGGACTTCTATCTATTACCGCGACAAAGACGAGGAGCCCGACGGCCTCGCGGATCTGATCATCGCCAAGCACCGCAGCCGGCCCGTCGGTACCGAACAGCTCGTCTTCCTGAAGCGCTACCCCGCGCTTATGCGATGCGGCGAAGTTCGAGCCTTCGTTCTGAGTTGCTGCTGGACAGAAGGCGAGAATCACTCCGGGCGACTCCTGCTCCACCTCCCACTCCGGCAGCGATCCTCCGCAGGCCAGACAGACGGGAGGGAAGAAGCCGCTCCGGCGCACGCCGAGCAGGAACTCCGGCGAGCGGTCGCTCCATGTAATGTCGCAGGTCGGGCAGGAGGTCGTCGTCGGGCCGAGGGGAGCGTCGGCGGGGCCGAGGTCGACGACACGGTCGCTCAACCAGACGCGTTGGTAGCCCGCGTCCCGGGCCCAGCGCACCAGACGGGCGAGCGTCTCGTCGACCAGACGGCCTGCGACCAGGGCGACGATCAACTCGTTGGCGTCCTCGCGGCGCTCGATCGTCAGGTCGGCGATCACGATCTCGTCGTCGAGGTCGTCGAGCAGCCGGTTACGAGGACCGAGGCCGATCAGGGTCGGGTTCCACCGGTTGAGGGTCACGGTCTGCGGGCAGATGGTCGCGCGCGGGAAGGGGGCTGACGGTTCGTATTCGCTCATGTCCCGATCGGGTCGGGACCCCCATCGTCGAGCTGACAGATCCTCAGCGCATCTCGAAGAGCTTCACCGGCGGCGGCTCCTCGCCACGCGCTTTCGAGGGGAATTCCTTGATCCCGACGCCGTCGATCTCGCCGGTCGCCGGGTGGGAGGCGAAAAGTGGGAGGAGCGCTTTGTGCCAGCGGCTCGCGTCGCCGAGATGTCTGCGTCCCTCGAGCGCGCTGGCGACGACGAGGTCAGCGACCTGCAGCCCGACCGAGTAGTGGGAGGGCCCGAGCAGGAGGCTGTCGACGATCCGCTCGAGCCCCGTGAACGGCCTTCGTCCTGCATCCGCTCGAAGAACCGGCGCATGCGGTCGTCGACCTCGCGCCGGCGGCTGTCGAGGACGATCGCCCCGTAGGAGCTCTCCTCATGGAGGAAGCGCTGGAAGCGCTCGGCGGCGAACATCAGCGCCGTCGTGTAGGTCGCCTCGTCGTCCTCGAAGAAGCGCCGCAGGCGCTCGTCGCC
>JBFWVM010000047.1:0-4688 GCA_050246735.1 Parvibaculaceae bacterium
CATGGGGCCCGATCCGCCGGGAGAAGTGGTCGCGCCGATATGAGCGGCACGGCCTTAATTTACCATAAACCGGCGACGGCACGAGGCGAAAGGAAGACTCGGGGGGAGCCTGCCGATTGGCGCGGACAGGGCTGCCCGGCGAAGGGCGGCAGGGCCGCTCAGAACACGAAACGGGGCTTCGGCGCAAAGCCCGGCAGCAGGCGAATCGCGGCGTCGAAAGCCGGCCGGTCGGAGAGGCCGCCGCCGCTTCGGACCGCAAGGGTCGCCCGGCCGACGCCGCTTTCGACCGTCACGCAGACGAGACGGCCGCCTTCGGCGAGCTGGTCGCCGATCGCCGCCGGGATCTCCGCGACGGCGCCGTCGAAGAAGATCACGTCATAGGGCGCCTGCGCCGGATGGCCCTGCTCGAGCGGGCCGCGCACCAGGCTGACATTGCCGGCATCGAGCTCGCGAAACAGCTCCTCGGCGCGCTGGGCGAGCGTCGGGCTCGATTCCACCGCCACGACGCTGCCGGCGAGGCGCCCGATGACCACGGCGGAATAGCCGGTGCCGCAGCCGATATCGAGCACCGTGTCGCTCGGCTCGATCCCGGCGAGCTGCAGGAGCCGCGCGAACACCATCGGCTCCATCAGATAGCGGCCGCGCTCGATCTCGAGATCATCGTCCACATAGGCGACGCTGCGGAGCGCGCGGGGCACGAAGAGCTCGCGCGGAACTTCGGCAAGGGCAGCCAGCACCGCCTCGTCCGTCACCCGGTTGGTGCGGAGCTGCGTCTCCACCATCCGCTGCCTGGTCGCCACGAATTTCATGAGCATCCCGTCCATTGCGAGGTCAGCCTCGGCCAGCCATATACTATGCGGGCCGTCATGCTGACAATCGGCGCCGAGGGCCGTCGGGCAAGGCTTTCCGGCTCCCTTGACCCCCCGTCCGACCCAAGCCTATACATCGCCTCCGGCGCTCGACCCGACCAGGGTCCGCCCCACCGGCCCGGTGGCAGAGTGGCTATGCAGAGGACTGCAAATCCTCGTACATCGGTTCGATTCCGGTCCGGGCCTCCACGAATATGCAGAGTCGGAACGGCGGCTTGCGCGCCGGCGCGCGGATGCGCGCTGCACCGCCTTCATCCGCGCCCCCTCCAGCCCTCGCCGCCCTGCCCGTGCGACATGCCGGTTGGACCTGGCGACCGTGGCCGGCTATGCTTCGCGCCAGGTCCCGAGCGTCGATCGAGTTGCAGACCCGACCCAAGGCCGCCGGCGATCCTGGCAGGTGCATAATGCAACCCGATCTTCTGACCGCCGATCGTCTTGCCGAGGTCATATCCCATGCCGTGGCGACCGCCTTTCTGCTGGGAGCGGTCGCGGGCTTCATCTCGATCCTGACCATGCGCATGGGCGGCATCATCGACCGTATCCGGAGCCTGAACGCCATCGCGGAAGGCGATACCGCGCGCGGCGCGCTCAAGGCCGACATCCCGCGGTTGAAGCGTCGCACCAGGCTGCTGAACCAGGCGGTCTATCTCGCCCTTGCCAGCGGCATTTGCGGGACCCTGCTGATCATGATCGCCTTCGCGAGCGCCTTTCTCGGCGTCAGCCACGAGCCCTTCGTGGCGCTGCTGTTCATCGTATCGGTCAGCCTGCTCGGCGTGTCGCTCTACAAGTTCGCCTGCGAAGTGAAGATCGCGCTGCACGAATACGATCATTTCTGAGCGATCGGCTCCGGATATCTGCACCCGGGTCACGGCGGCAAGGTTTCACGGGCAATCCGCCGGCAGCGTAGTCCCGCTGCGGACGCGCAAGCATCGCCTCAGCATGATCCCGAATGATCCCGGGATTTCCGGATGTGCTGTCGATGATTTCTCCCAATACAGGAATCTAATCCTGTGACCTTGCAATCAACTCATTTAATTCCCAACTAATAACCATGAGAATTTCTTTCCCCTTCCTTCGTCTCCTGCGCGCCTTCGCGCCGAGACTTCCGACCGTGCGATGAGCACCGCCATGAAACGTCTCCTGATTGCGGCCGAAAAGGGCGATGCCGGCGCCCAGTTCAATCTCGGTGTCATGTACGACAACCGGCTGGACGATAACGGTCATGCCATCGGCGGCAACCGCGTGGAGGCTATGAAATGGCTTCTGCTGGCGGCCGAGCAGGGGCTGACGCATGCGCAGATCAGGCTGGCGGAGATGTATGCCGAGAACGATACGCCCTCGGGCGACGATGCCGAGGCCTGCCGCTGGTTTCTCATCGCCATCAGGAACGCCATCGGTGCCTACCGCCAGCGCGCCATGAACGGGTACGAGGCGCTGATCGGGCGCATGACCGAAGCCGAGATCGAGGCGGCGGCGGATAGCGCCGGACGCTGGGATGCCACTCGCGTGCCGGAGCAGCGGAAATCGGCGTAAAGGCGGGTTGATCCCGCCGAGACCGACCCCTGCCCGACATCGCCATCGCGATAACGAGCGCTTTTCAGCTCCGAGCGGTGCCTGTTGGCTGCCCGCGCAGCTTTCGTCCGGGTTCGCCTCCCTCGCGCTTTCGCGGAACCGTCGCGCCTTCCCGGCATTCAGTAGTTGGCCCGACATTCAGTAGTCAGGCGGCACGAGGGAGCCGAATGGCGGCGCCCCGGCGGAAGGGGACCGGCCGTGACATCTCCGCGCGAAACACGGCCGGCCGGCGAGGACATGACGCAATGAGCGAACCGATCGTCGCAACGCCGATCGCCGCCCACGGCGCTGCGCAATTGCCGTCGGTGACCGTGGATTCCTACAACGCCCGGATCAAGGACGAGGAGGGATTCGTCGGCGATCAAGCGAGCAAGGGTGCGTTTCGCGATATTCTGGAGGAATGGCGCAAGCGCGCGAAGAAGAACGGCCGCGATCCTTTCGGCGGCATGTCGCTCGAAACCCTGCCGCGGAAGAAGCTCGACGAGATCCTGAAGAGCGGCGATACGGAAGCGGCGAGCTTGGTGCAGACGGCGATCGAGGACTTCGCCAAGGAGCTCGCGGGCGTCATCCGCCGCTTCCTCAAGCTCAAGGCATGGGCCGACGTCGAGCGGATCGTCGTCGGCGGCGGCATGAGCCGAAGCCGGATCGGCGAACTCACGGTCCGGCGCGCCGAGATCCTGCTGCGCGGGCAAGAGGTGGCGCTGCCGCTCACGCTCGTCCGCAACAAGCCCGACGAAGCGGGGCTCGTCGGCGCGGTGCATCTGGCGCCGTCCTGGATATTCGAGGGCTACGAAGCGATTCTCGCCATCGACATCGGCGGCACCAACATGCGGGCCGGTGTGGTCTGCTTCAATCGCGAGCGCGCCAAGAATCTCGCCAAGGCCGCGGTCTGGAAGCTCGAGGTCTGGCGCCATGCCGACGAGGAGAAGCTGAAGCGCGACGATGCCGTGGCAGTGCTCGCCGGGATGCTGGCCAAGCTCGTCAAGGTGAGCGCGAAGAACAGGATCAAGGTCGCGCCCTTCATCGGCATCGGCTGCCCCGGCAAGATCGACGCCAACGGGTCGATCGAACAGGGCGCCCAGAACCTGCCCGGGAACTGGGAGAGCGACCGCTTCCATCTGCCTTCTGCGCTCCGGAAAGCGATCGGAAAGATCGGCAAGCATGAAACCCATCTCGTCATGCACAACGATGCCGTGGTTCAAGGGCTGAGCGAGGTGCCCTTCATGACGGACGTCAGGCGCTGGGGCGTGCTCACGATCGGCACCGGGCTCGGCAATGCCTGTTTCACCAACCGGAAGAAGTGACGTCCGGCGCTTGCGCGCATCCCGATCCTTGGTCATAAGCTCGTAACGCTTCGCGGCGTCCATTCTCGATGGGGCATGACGCGACGCCGGCATTCGCCGTTGCTTTGCCCGACGAGAGAGACGATGAAGCTCGGTGCCGAGGCGCGAACGTCCTTCGAAATATTCTGCGCCTTCCTCAGGCTGGGGCTGACCTCCTTCGGCGGACCTATCGCCCATCTCGGCTATTTCCGCACCGAGTTCGTTTTGCGTCGTCGCTGGATCGACGAGGCGGGCTATGCCGATCTCGTGGCCCTCTGTCAGTTCCTCCCCGGCCCCGCTTCCAGTCAGGTCGGCTTCGCGCTCGGCCTGCGGCGCGGCGGATTGGCGGGCAGCATCGCCGCCTGGCTCGGCTTCACCCTGCCTTCGGCGCTCATGCTCTTCGGCGTCGCCCTCGCCGCCGCGCGCTTCACCGGGCCGATCGCCGGCGGTCTCGTCGAGGGGCTGAAGCTCGCGGCCGTCGCCGTGGTGGCGCAGGCCGTCTACGGCATGGGTCGTGTGCTCACGCCCGATCGTTCCCGCCTCGGGATCGCTCTCGTCGCGATGGCGGTGGCGCTCCTGCTCGCCGGCGCGCCCGGGCAGATCCTCGCGATCCTGCTCGGCGCCCTCGCGGGCCTCGCGTTATGCCGCCGCGACGCCCCGTTCGAGCCCGATCGTCCGGGATACCCGATTTCGCGCCGCCGGGGGGTGATCGCGCTGTTCCTCTTCCTCGCCTTGCTGCTGCTTGCGCCGCTTCTCGTCGTGGCGACGAAGGACCCGGCGGTCACCCTCTTCGATGCATTCTATCGCGCCGGCGCCTTGGTGTTCGGCGGCGGCCATGTCGTGCTGCCCCTGCTCGAGGCGGCGGTCGTCGATCCCGGCTGGGTCGGCGGCGATGCGTTCCTCGCCGGATATGGCGTCGCGCAAG
>JBFWVM010000048.1:0-4501 GCA_050246735.1 Parvibaculaceae bacterium
CATGTCGCCTTCCTGCATGAGCCGTTGAGCTATGCGGACTGCATTCGCGAGTTCGGCCGCCGCGGCTATGCGGTCGTGCAGAAGGGCAACTATTGCGGCCGCTTCTGTTATCTCGACACCCGCGAGCCGGCGCATCTGATCTTCGAGCTGATCGAGGATCACGACGCAACCATGCTCGACAGGCTTTACCGCTTCCCTGGGGAGAGCGACGGAGCGGATGCCGCGCCGCTCTTCGACCGGACGGTCTCGGCCGGCCTCGTCACGGGCGATCTCTTCCGGAGCCTCGCCTTCTATGCAGGCGAGCTCGGCATCGGTCCCTGGTCGGTCGAGGAGCGCGTTTCGCCGGCGATCGCGCGCCGTGCCACCGCGCGGATCGGCCGCTATCTCTGGGAGCTGGTCGAGCCGGGCGAGGGGGCTTCCGCCTATCGCGAGCGTCTCGACGCCACGGGCGCGAGCGCCCATTCCATCGGCGTGAGCGGCCGTGACTACGAGGGGACCCTGGCACAGTTGCGGGCGCGCCACATCGATATAGCGCCCGCGGACGGCGCCAACGGCCGTGCCGCCTATCTGGCGACGGAAAACATCCTTGGCGTCAGGCTGAAGCTCTTCGAACGCGACCCGGGCATCTCCCCCGCGGGAACCCGCTACCCCGGCTGAACGACCTACCTGGCTATTGCGCCAGCAGGTCGCTGCGCAGCCAGTTCTCGAATTCCTTGGTCCGGATCGACATCTCCGCCTCGTTGTGCGTGATGATGTAGACGTCGTGCGGAGCGGGAATGCGGTAGTCGAACAGCGGCACCAGCGATCCGTCCTCGAGCCCCACCTTGGCGGTGAGCTGGTCGCCCATCGCGACGCCATGGCCGGATCGTGCATATTCGAGCGCAATATGGGTGTCGCGCAGCATGAGTTTCCGCGCCGGTTGCACCTGCGGCTGGCCGACATGGTTGAACCACCATTCCCAGTCTTCGTCCGACTCGCCGTAGAGGAGATCGTAATTCACCAGGTCGGCGGGCCGGCGCGGCCGCGACGAGGCGAGCAGCTTCGGGCTGCAGACGGGAAAGAACTCGACCTTGGAGAGCAGCACCGTACGCCGCCCCGGTCCGAAGGTCTCGCCGTAATTGATGGTGAGGTCGGCCTCGGGAATTCCCTCCATCGGCTGCTCGGTATCCGGAATGCCGGTCGGGATGAGGTGGATGTCGATCTCCGGATGGCGGTTTAGGAAGCGATGCAGATGCGGCGCGAGCCAGGTCGCGCAGAGCGTCGTCGTCGAGGCGACGGTGATCTGCCCCGTCATCGACAGCGGATTCATGAAATTGAGCGCCGCCTCCATCTTGTCGAAGGAGGCGGAGAGGATCGGCAGCAGGCGACTCCCCTCCGGCGTCAGGCGAAGCCCGCCCTTGCGCCGGAAGAGCGTGATGCCGACGAGATCCTCGAGCAGCCGAAGCTGGTGGCTGACCGCTGCGTGGGTCACGCCGAGTTCCTCGGCGGCGCGCTGCATATGGCCGTGGCGCCCCAGCACTTCGAAGGTGCGGAGCGCATTCAGCGGCAGATTCTGGCGGCGGATCGGCATGGGAAGGCGGAGCCTCGGATCGACGTGCGGGCCTTGCCGACCCGCAAACATTATTTACAGAGAACGCCAGAAATATTCAATTGTATGTGAGACGTTCTTGCCGGACCGTGACAGCGCGGAAATGCCGTCCGCCTCGTTTCCGGCAAGGAAAGCTGCCGTCTGGCGGGCGTTTCCTGTCACGATCGGGTCCGGCAGGGCCGCCGGAACGGCGTGGGACGAATTCCGGTCGAGCGAGGGGGCTGGGGTGAGATTTGTAGGCAAGCGGGTGCTCGTCACCGGCGCTGCGCGCGGTATCGGCCGGGCGACGGTCGAGGCCTTTCTCGAGGAAGGCGCGACGGTCGCGGTCAATGACCTCGGCGGTGCCGCCGTCGATGCCGCGATCGCCGCCCTTGGCGGCAAAAGCCTTGTCGCAGCGCCCGGTTCGGTCGGCTCCGTCGCCGATTGCGAGGCCATCGTCCGCCGTGCCGTCGAGGGGCTCGGCGGCCTCGACGTGCTCGTCAACAATGCCGGGATCTATCGCGAGGCGTCGATCGAAGCGACCGACGAGCCGCTCTGGGACCGCATCATCGACGTCAATCTGAAGGGTACCTTCTTCGCGAGCCGCGCCGCCGTTCCGCATCTGCGGGCGAGCCGCGGCGTGATCGTCAATCTCGCCTCGGAAGCGGGCGTGATCGGCACGCCGAACATTGGCGCCTACGCCGCGTCGAAGGCCGGCATTGTCGGCCTCACCCGGGCGCTCGCCATGGAGCTGGTGAGCGCCGTGCGGGTGACGTGCGTCTGTCCGGCCCCCACCGATACCCGGATCTTCGACGATACCGCTGCGGCGCTGCCCGATGCCAACGTCTATCGCGCGGCGCTTCGCAACTACACGCCCATGAAACGGCTCGGCAAGCCGGCCGAGATCGCACGGGCAATTCTCTTTCTGGCATCTGAGGATGCGGCCTTCATCACGGGTACGGCGCTGATGGTCGATGGCGGCGTGACCGCAGGATCGACCGCGCTGTGACACGCCGCCGCATGGCCAAGGTTTCGCGGTCGCGGCGCTGCGACGCATTCGGATTTCGGCTCGATGCCATTTCGCCTATGATCGCGTTCAAACGGACCCGCCCGGCAAGGTCGCACCGCCGGGCGGCATAACACCCATGGGAGGGAACTCGATGAAACGACTCATTGCCTGTTGCCTGGCGATCGGCGGCTTTGCGCTGATGGCGGGAACCGCATCGCCCGCCAAGGCGGTCGATACGGACAAGTTCGTCTGCGCCTTCACCTTCTGGCCGGGCCAGGGCGTCTACATCCTGGCCGACAAGCTCGGCTACTTCGAGGAAGAGGGCGTGCAGATGGAGTTCGTCCAGGAGGACGACATCCAGATCCAGACCGAGGCGATGGAAGCGGGCCACATCAACTGCAATTCGCGCACCATCGGCGAGTATTTGAGCCGCCCGCGCAACGCCGAGACCAAGGGTAAGGTTGTCGCGGCCATGGATTTCTCGCGCGGCGGCGACGGCGTGATCGCCAGCGGCGACATCAAGGATGTCTGCGATCTCAAGGGCAAGACCTTCGCGATGGAGCCGACCCTGCCGGCCAATCTCCTGCTCCAGATCGAGCTCCGGGAGAAGTGCGGCATGACGCTGAACGACCTCAACATCCTGCATATCGCGACGGCCGATGGGCTCGCCGTGTTCGCGGATCCGAAGGTCGACGTGATCGAATCCTACGAGCCGCTGCTCAGCCAGATCCTGGCGGCGAACGTTCGGCCCGGCGCCTACAAGCTTGTGGATTCGGCAGACTATCCGGAGCTGATCGTCGACATCATCTTCCTGCACGAGGAGCTGCTGGAGAAGAATCCGGAGCTCGTGCGCGGGATGCTGCGCGCCGTCTATCGGGCCGCCGACTACTATTTCAAGGAGACGGACAAGGCACTCGAGATCATGGCGCCGGCCTTCAACCTCACGCCGGCCGAGATGAAGGAGGCGATGGCGGGCCTCAAGCTTGCGACCTATGAGGAGTCGGTCGATCTCTTCGGGACCAACGAGGCGCCGGGTCGCTTCCAGGGGATCTTCGACACGGTGATGCAGCTCAATGTCGAGCAGGGCGTCGCCGACGAGCCGCTGAAATACGGCAATCAGGTCGATGCCTCTTTCCTCGGCAACCTGTTCGAAGGCCACACCCGCTGAGCAGGGGTCGATCACCCGGGAGGGCGCGCTCCGGCGCGCCCTCCCGGTTCGTTTGCGCAGAATGACTTTCTTGCCCGATCGGAAGGAATGCTGATGTCCCGCGATCCCGGCGGCGAACCCGGCCTGTGGAAGCGACTCTTCACGCTGCGCTCCCGGCTGAGCCGTCCGACCGAAATCGGACTCGGCGTTCTCGCCTTCGCTTTCCTGCTGGCGGTCTGGGCGATCGTGGTCGCCACGAGCTCGATCAAGCCGCAATACATGCCCTCGCTGCTCTCGATCGGCGAGGCGCTCTACAGCCTGTTCGTCGATTTCAACTTCGCCGCGGACATCTATATCAGCGTGGTCCGGGTCGCGATCGCCTTCGCGATCGCGGCGGTCATGGCCATTCCGATCGGGATCCTGATGGGCAGCTACCGTGTCTTCGGTGCGCTGGGCGAGCCGGTCATCGATCTCATCCGCTATTTGCCGGTCCCGGCGCTCGTGCCGCTCACGGTTATCTGGCTCGGGATCGGCGAGGGCTCGAAGATCGCGCTGCTCTGGATGGGTACCTTCTTCCAGCTCGTTCTCCTGATCGCCGACGACGCGAAGCGCGTGCCGCAGGAATATGTCGAGACGGCCTACACGCTCGGCGCCAAGCAGCGTCACGTGCTGGGCCTGGTGATCCTGCGCAGCATCCTGCCGACCATGGTGGACAATCTCCGCATCACGCTCGGCTGGTGCTGGAGCTATGTGATCCTGGCCGAGATCGTCGCCTCGA
>JBFWVM010000049.1:0-3370 GCA_050246735.1 Parvibaculaceae bacterium
AGGCTCCGGCGGGGCTCCAGCCGACCGGGCCAGCGGCCGCCATGCCCGTAACGCGCGCGAACGCGGTGACGCCGACCGCGACCGCACCGATGACGGAAAACACCAACTGCCAGGTTTCCGACGGCATGGTGTGCTTCACGATGCCGTGCGTGGCGTGGTAGCCGGCGAGGGCGGCGGGCGCGACAAAGGCGAGCGCGATCAGCAGCCGAGCCCAGAGCGGGCGAACAATCCCGAGCAGGAGCTGGCCGAGGCCGAGCGTCAGCCCGGCCGCGACTACGCCGATCAGGATCGCGCCCATCCAGCCCGCGCCCGTGTGATAGGCCCAACCGCCGGTGGTGAGGCCAGCGAAGAAGGGCAGCGCGAAGACGGCGAGCGTGAACAGAAGCCAGCAGAAGAAGCCGATGGCCGCGATGGAAAGGATGATGCCGAGAAAGATCATGGCGGTGTCTCCGAAAGAACGATTCTGACGGTCGCGCCTTCCACCACCACCACGGCGCGTCGGGGATCATAGCAAAATATTGACGCGAACGGGAGCCGAAACCGACAAGGTTTCAGCCCCGTGGGCGATGATCTTCGCCCCTTCATGGCGCGAAGGGGTTGATTTCGCGCACGATCTGGGACAGGTCGCCGTCATATTCGCTGGCGGGCGTGACCGAGAGCGTGCCGTCGCCGGCGCGGAAGATGACGATGACCGCCATCAGGCTGGTGGCGAGGCTGAAGGCGAAGGCGTGGGCGTCGTTGAAGGACATCGATCCGGCTCCTGTTTCGAGCGGAGGACCACCCCCCGCTGACAGGCGCCCGACGTGTCGGACTGAGAGCTGCAATCACCGCGCAGGCGGAGCCGGAGCGGCGGCACGCAAGGCGTAGCCGACCCTTCACGGGTTGATGGCGTCAGGCGATCAGTCTGACCGAGGATCAGCGCAAAGAAGCGGGGGTGGTGCTCTGCGGCAGGAGCCGGTGTCCTGCCGTGGAGACGGCGGCGCTCACGCGCCGCCGGTTGCGAACCGATAGACCGGGATGCCGAGCTTGCGGGCCTTGTCGGCGAGATTGTCCTGGATGCCGGTGCCGGGGAAGATGAGGATGCCGATCGGCATGACCGCCAGCATGGCGTCGTTGCGCTTGAACGGTGCGGCCTTGGCGTGTTTCGTCCAGTCGGGTCTGAAGGCCACCTGCGGCACCTTGCGGGTTTCCGCCCAACGTGCGGCGATCTTCTCGGCGCCTTTCGGGGAGCCGCCGTGCATCAGCACCATGTCGGGGTGCTTGGCGTGGACTTGGTCGAGCTTGGCCCAGATCGGCTTGTGATCGGTGGTGTCGCCGCCGGAAAAGGCGATCTTCGGGCCTGCGGGCACGAGCACTTCGGTTTCGCTGCGGCGCTTGGCGGCAAGGAAGTCGCGGCTGTCGATCATCGCGGCGGTGAGGCGGCGATGGTTGACGCGCGAGCCGGTGCGCTGAGACCAGGGTGAGCCGGTGGCGCGAAGATAGTGGTCGGCGGCGCTGTCGCGGAAGACTTCCAGGCTGTCGCGCCGTTCGATCAGCGATTGCCCAAGGTCGATCAGGCGTTCGAGCTGGACGGATTTGACCTCCGAGCCATCCTGTTCGCGCTGGAGGCGCTTTTGCGCCTGCTCGTTATCGTCGAGTTTGCGGTCGGCCCGCTCGACGGCGCGGTGGAACGTATTGACGGTGGACCAGAGGAGATCGTCGAGGTCGGGATCGAGGCTCGTATCGGCCACGGTGGAGATCAGGGCGTCGAAGATGTCGGCGACGGCGCCTTCGATGATGCGGTCTTCCGGCACGGGCCTGGGATCGGCTTCGTCTTCGGAGGGCCGGTAGCCGTAGAGCTGAAGCTCCTGCGCAATCTGGTCGGTCGGCGATGCGGCGTGTTCGGGTTCGTAGTCGTCGTGCTCGCTCATGGGATGCTCCGTCGGTTGGACCGCGACCGTCGCGGCCTTCATGGCGACGAAGCCCACGGGCGGGGCGGGCTGGCAGTCCGAGCGAAGCGAGGGCCTTGATGGCCAAGGCCGGCTATTTTGTCTCGCGATGGAAAGCGGCCCGCAGGGCCGCGCCGGAAAATAGTCGGCCGCCGCCATTGCCGGCCTGGCCCGTTTGTGGGCCGATCGCCCTCTCGAAGGCCGAGGCGCGGTCCTCTCCGATGGTTGACGCATGCCGGCGGGCATGATGACGGCAGCCGTGACGTCCGTCGCGGGCGGCTAAGCCGCCTGAGCCATGAAGCGGGCGACGTCCTGCGGCGCGAGCTGCACCCGCAGGCTGGCGCGGAGCGCATCGAGCCCGAGGCGCCGGAGATCTTCGTTGAAGTCCTCAAGCACCGGCGAGAGCACGATGGCCTCGATTCCGGCCGCGTTCGCCCGTTCGACCAGGTTGTCCCGCGCGCCGTCGCCTGCCGGGTCGTTGTCGCGCAGTATATAGAGTCGGCGCAGCGTCTCGGGGAACAGGATGGCGGCCAGATGGGCTGCGGACAGCGCCGCCGCCATCGCCATGTGCGGTATCGTTTGACGCGCCGACAGGACGCTTTCGATGCCTTCGCCCGCCGCCATCGCCTCGCCGGCGATCCCGAAGCGAACGGCATGGCCGAGCAAGTCGCCCATCGCCTTGCGCTGCGTTTCGATCGGCGCCTTGTCGGAGCCGTCAGGGGCGAGCCAGGTGCGATGCGCGCCGGTGATCGCGCCCCTGAGATCGGTGACGGCGGCGATCATCGCCGGCCAGGTTTCGGTCGGGCCGTGGTCGTCGGGCCGATAATAGCAGCGTGGATGGAAGCGAAGGTTTCCGGATCCGTGCAAAGCCGTAATGCCGCGATGGCGAAGATATGTCTCTACGGGGGTGCCGCTGATCGGCTGCGACATGGCGAACAATCGCCTTGCCGCTTCGGCCGAGCCCGACGGGGCAGGCGTGCCCGGTCGCTTCTTCGTCGCCGGCGCGGGTTTCGGACGCGGCAGGCTGAGAAAGCTGCGGGCTTCCTCGACGACATCGGCGAAGTCGGTGAGGCCACAGCTTTCCCGGATCACGTCGAGCAGATCGCCATGCTCGCCGGTGGCGGCGTCGGTCCATTTGCCCGCCGGCCCCTTCGCCGTCTCCTTGAGCCGGACGAACATCGAGCGGCCGGGCGTGTTGCGCGCATCGCCGACCTGCCAGTAATTGCCCTGACGATGGCCGGCGTCGAGATAGTGGCGGCACACCGCCTCGGCCTCCCGGCCGAGACGCTGCGCGAGATCGGAAGCGTCGAGACGGGTCATCACGCCGCCTCGCGTTCGCCGATGCGCTGGACCGGATAGCGGCCCAGCACGCGCTCCAGCACTGCGGGACCGGCGCTATCGGTCGGCACGAACATCCTGAGCTTCCAGGAGATGATCTCGTG